>SAAU01000052.1 GCA_009929265.1 Alphaproteobacteria bacterium | reverse complement strand
AATTTACATCTTGAACTTTGCCAGAAATGGCGGCCTTGCCAGATTGTCCGTTACCGGAATCGCTATCCGCCGGGGGTCTGCCGCCCTTTTTGCCGTTTTCTCTGCTAGCCCTACCCTTGGCCGTCATTCTTTCCATTCTATCGAAAAGGCTGTTGCTGAAAAAATAACCATCTTCTTTTTCAAATAGGCCACATTCAAAAAAGTAATCAAATATCTCTCTTTTGGCGCCAATATCATCCAAAAAATCCTGTATAAATTGCAGCGACATTCTATACCCATCAGAAACCCTCAGAGCCTCAACAACCGCCCAAAAAGCGCCATAACCCTCAAGCCCGTATTTTCTTCTCAGCTTTGCAATCTTTGGGTCACGAAACGCAGATGCGTCATGCGAAAAATAGTCCCCGGCCATTATTCCACCGCCTTAATTTCATTTCTGGTCGCAACAAGAGAATCAACCTGATCTTTTTTAAAGAAAGCCGCGCCGCCTTTTCCTTTCGGCTGCTTGTATTTTGTTAGCAAGCCCTTTTTAATGAAATCATATAACGCGGTTGGCGTTACCTCCAAAATATCAAGAGTTTCTTTTCTCGTATAAAACATAATACCTCCAAAAATTTGATTATCTTACTTTAACAGTTTTCAAATAAAAAGTAAAGTTATTTATTTTGTGTTGTTTTCGCACGTCTAATATAATATCCTAAATAAACTAAATAAATAAAGAAATAAATAAAGCTGGGTTATTTTTAAAATCTAGGTTAAAACCCAATAACCTAGAAAAAGTTAGGTTTTTTCTAGGTTATTTTGGTTAAAACGAGAAATTATAGGTTGATTTTTAACAATCTTAACTCTTCTCGAATTGATTCGGTATATCCAGTTATTTGCATCGCGTTGTAAATTACAGCAGATGGCTTGTCTTCATACTCTCCTCTTTCGATTGATTCGGCGAACTTTTCAATTTCCTGAAGCGCAAAGGCGATGTTTTCAATGTTTTGCTCTTTTTTCAATGCTTTGGCCAGCTTTTCTGCATTTTCTTTGCTTGGCTTTCCGACGCCATTTTCCCATTTGCAAAGCGTTGTCAGGCTAACGCCTATCTTGCGGGCAAGCTCCATTTGAGTAATCCCGGCCTTTAATCTTGCTTCTTTTAAGTTTTCCATTTTTAAAACTCCTTTTTAACTTTGATGTTATCATCATAATTAAACCTTAACAATATATCAACAATTATTTTAAACAAAAAAGCCCCGCGATTGCAGGGCTGTGAAAATCAGATATTGATTATGTAAATTGAATTACTTTTACAGAAAATTGAGCATTTTTGCCAATTTCCTCAA
>SAAU01000051.1 GCA_009929265.1 Alphaproteobacteria bacterium | reverse complement strand
GAAAGTTTGTGATCCGTTGATTCGGCGAGTTGCATATACATTTGGACGGCTTCATATTCAGCCGCAACCATAAAACGAATCGCTCGAATGAGTTCTTCTTTTGTGATTTTTTTATCTTTGGCTAAACCTGAAAATGGATTGGCAAATTCTGGCATACGTGGCCTCCTTTTCTTAGAAAGTTATTGTTGAAATTTGTTTTAAAATATTTTTTCTGTCTGTGTCTGTGACCGTTGGCACAGCAAAAAAGAATTGATGCAAGATGATTTCCATTCCACAAAAATTGAAAATGCCATTTTGAAAGATTTTACTGATGGCGTCTTTAAATCCATATTGGATGTATTGTTTTTCTGTCCCGCCGGTTGTATTAAGGATAAAAACTTTTTTTTCTGTTAAAAGTCCTTTGATGCCGTCTTTTCCAGCTTCATAAGCAAATCCATAGGAAAAAACGCGGTCGATGTACCCTTTGAGGATCGCTGGCATGCCAAACCACCAGATCGGATGAATGAGAATGATAATGTCTGCGGATTTGATGTAATTTTGTTCTTGGGCGATATCGGAAGGAATTTTTCCTTCTTTAAATCCAATAAAATCAGTTCCTTTTAAGACAGGATCGAATCCTAGGGCATAAAGATCGCGTATTTCAAAAGAATGTCCCTCTTCTTTGATCTTTTTAACAATTTCTTCTTTAATGGCATGGTTAAAACTTTTTGGATTGGGATGAGCATAAATAATAAGATATTTCATAGTAGTCTTCTTTTTTTTATCCTAAAGCGACATCTAAGATCATCATGATCAAGAATCCTGCCATGACGCTTAATGTGGCTAGATCGGTATTGTTATTTCTTTGCGTTTCTGGTAAAACTTCTTCAACAACAACGAACATCATAGAGCCAGCCGCAAAGGCTAAGGCATAGGGCAATAAAGGTTTGATGAAAAATACTGCGGCGGCACCTATCATCGCCGACAGAGGTTCAACCGCCCCAGAAAGAGATCCAAAATAGAAACTTTTTAGACGAGACATCCCTTCTCTTCGTAAAGAAGCAGAAACAGCAAATCCTTCAGGAATGTTTTGTATCCCAATTCCCGCGCCTAAGGTAATAGCTGCGGGTAGTGTTAAAGAGGATAGATCTGATGAGAGCGCTCCAAAAGCAACCCCAACAGCCAATCCTTCTGGGATGTTATGTAATGTAATAGCGAGAATAAGAAGAATGCTGCGTTTCCAAGATGTTTTGATCCCTTCGGCCTCATCTGTTGGGAATCCAAGATGTAAATGAGGAAGTATTTTATCAATGGTCTTTAAGAAAAGAACTCCACAAGAAAAACCTATGGTC
>SAAU01000010.1 GCA_009929265.1 Alphaproteobacteria bacterium | reverse complement strand
TTCAATCCCCTTAAAATCGGGTCTACATGTAATCTTAAGTTTCTGCGCTATTGTGACAGGGAGAGTTTCAATCCCCTTAAAATCGGGTCTACATGTAATGAAAATATTCTGCCAAGAGAATAGAAAATTTTGGTGTTTCAATCCCCTTAAAATCGGGTCTACATGTAATTGATGAATTTTATTAATAAAGATTGCGAGGTGGGTTTCAATCCCCTTAAAATCGGGTCTACATGTAATTCAGAAACAATGGATCTTGCTACTGGGTAGCGGAAGTTTCAATCCCCTTAAAATCGGGTCTACATGTAATGCGATTAGCAAGTGGAATAAAACTAATGCCCAAATTGTTTCAATCCCCTTAAAATCGGGTCTACATGTAATATGAAAATTGTTATATATAGTCTATGTAGCAGTTTCAATCCCCTTAAAATCGGGTCTACATGTAATAGCTATTTTACCCTAAAAATCGATGTTCTGAATCTTAAGATTTTCTTTCACGTTGATTTTCAGCAAAGTCTCAGTTTTAAAAGCCCTAAATTTAGGGCTTTTAAGTTTCTCTTTAACCTTAAAGATTTCTTTCACGTTTTTTTACACTCTTCAAGTATTTTCATCACCGCATGTGTTCTTTTTGTAGCTTTATCTTTCGCTGGATTGCCGTCTGGTAACCATTCACCTTTTGCTGCTTCCATCTTTACTTTAATATAATGTGCTGCTTCACACTTATCATTTTCAAAAGCATTGTCTACTGTGAGTGCTTTTACCAAAGAAGCTATCTCACTCATGGATTGCTTTTTGCCTTCTTGAATAATATTCTCAACTAAGATTTGAAAAGGCGACATACTAGCGAGTCGAACTTTTTCTTCGTACTCTTCTTTCTCTTTTCGTGATTTTTCTTCTTCGGCTAAGCGTATTTTTTCTCTTTCTTTTTCTTCCCTTTCCTTTTTATTTTGTTCAATTTTTTTGAGTGTTTCTGAGAGTTTTTCATTTTTCAATTTATGGTAACTTTGAATAGAATTCTCTATCTCTACAAAAGCTTTTTGGTAGTTCTCATCGTTTATTATTTCTATTTTAACCCAGCCAAATTGTTCATTTTTTAAAGTATCTGAACTAAAGAGTGAGTGTGTTGCAAGAGGATTCCCATCCTTATTTGTAACATTTTTACCATTGAAAACCATATATTCTTTTCCACTGTATTTTCCAATTCTTGCTATAAAACTCTTTTCGTCTTGCTTATGCCGAGAATTTTCTCTATCTTGATGGTACTTTTGCATCAATGTTTGAATATCTTTAAAATGGTAAGGGCTCTTAAGCGTAAATATAAATGTTGAGTGAGCACTGACAACTTCTAACATTTGAGGTATGCCTTTGCCATCTTTGTCTTTATAGCGATGCTTTCGATTGCTGTATCCTATTTCGGTTTTTCCCTCAAGCATTAATGCATCAGAAATGATAAGTTTTTGACGCTCTTCGTTACTCGATTCTGGAGGATAAATTTTAAAAATAGTATCAAGCATTCCTTTAATACTGCTTCCCGGTATAATAGCTCTAAAGGTATTAGGGTCCTTAAATGTCTTATTGATCATCAGCTGATTTGGGTTGCGTGCATTATATTTATCTTGAATTTCTTTTGAGACAGTGCATTCATAGATAGCTACTTTTTTACCTTCTTCTTTTTTCGTTTTATAAAATTCTATAATTTCAAGCCATCCGCTTCCTAGCTTAGTGTCTAATGCTTTTTTGTCCAAATCGGATAAGCTTTTATAAAAAATTACTTCATCAAATTCATACAATGTACCAGCATCAATCACATAGTTTGTTGGCTCAAAATCTTCTCCTGTGCCAATGTGAACGGGACTGAGTGTTGTTAGCTTTAGTTTATAGGTTGTTAACTCTTTCATAAAAGCTCCTTTATAGGCAGTGCGATGGCATAACCTTGGTGCACAATATCGCTATGAGTTGAGTGCCCCAAAATCGCTTTTCCTACAAATAAGCTTTGCAAAGGCTGGGCAAAGCGTATAACACTTGCCGTATCTGCTAGCAAAAGAGGTTTTTTGAAAGGATTTTGATGGGCTCTATCTCCCCCTTTTTTGCCAAAACGCGTAAAGGGTTCATAGTAAAGTTTTTCGCACACTAAACCTTCAGGGCAAAAAGGGCTAAGAGCCATCACGGTTGTTGTACTCTTTCCAACATCAACCGCTTCAAAGCTTACAAAGGCAAACCTTCCTTTCCCAATAGTCGTATCTTTGCCGTAGCCGTGGTTACGTAAAAAATCAAAAACATGGCTTAGCACATCTAGAGCAAATCGTTCCTCATCGATAAGACAATAAACATCCTTAGGCTCTATATGCATCTCATCTACCCCATAAGGAGAAAATGCTCCCGAGTCGTCGGTGCTAAATGTTTTATAATTAATCGAATTACGCATCACGGTAAACGTTTTGTCTTTGGTTACTTCTATAGCATTTGAAAAATTGCCGTGTTGCAAATCTTCTAAACGAAGCCAATTTTTCTTACGATTGGCTTTTTTTTCATCAGGGTTTTCCCCAAGAAAAGCACGAGGGAGTTTTGGTTTAGGCAAGTAGCCACTCGCAAAACCATCACTAACCACCAAAAAAGGAGATGTTTCATAATCAAAGAGCAATTCTTTGAGTTTTTCTTCTCCCAAAAGATGCCGAATGCTCCAACACATTTGTCCAAACAGCGTATCGCCTTTAAGCGGTGTTGCAAAGTTTGATTCTGGAATGAGCGTTGTTTTATAGAGTTTCATGGCTTAGCCTGCAAAATGAAATTTTACTCTTCCATACCCGCGACTTCCGCTACCACCTAAATAATCTGCCTCTAAAAGCTCTATCCCTTTTTGAACCATAGCCATTAACGCCTCTTCATCGTCATCGTCTAAAATTTTAACTCTGATATCAAAATCAAATTTGACACCTGAGGGAACGCGCTCTGTTTGACGAGGGTTTGAAGCCATTCCACTTTTTCTATCAATGGTATTTTCATATTTTGCTTCGGAGAGTTCCATCTTTTCACTATCAACACTGAGTTTACAGTCACTGACACTTATGCGCGTAAAGCCGTATTCCCCTTTATTTTTAGCGTTACTGTCTCCAAAAAGTTTAATAAGATTGATAGCATTTAGCTTATCGTTTGGATCTAAGATTTTATCTAATTTGTCTGAACCAAAAGGTTTGCCTTCAAAAGGAGCGACGAGTTTTCCGTGCCATTCAAGTAAACTTCTCATTTTTCCCTTAATGCTACTTCCTGGGATATAAGGAAACCCTGTGTTAGAATCTTTAATAATAGGATTGTCGATGCCACCAATTTTCATAACATCATCACCCCCACCAATGTGCAAACCAGTCAATACTTCAATGTGTCCATTTAGTTTATTAATTTTCATCTTCTTTCTCCTTTTTTTGCGAAACCGATAACAGCCTCAAAAAATAATTTAAACACATTGAGTTGAGTTTTTGTCGTGATCTGATTGACACATTCATTGATCATTTCAACAAACTCTCTACTAGCAACTTTGCGCTCTTGGGCATAATTTACTTTGGAATTAAGCATCTTTACAAAAGGCAAAACTTCATTCCATACCTCATTTTCAGCTCTTTGATTGAGTTCTAAAACATACTCATAAAAATTTCGAATTTGCGTAGACTTTGTACCAACTATTTTTCCCGCCCAGTGTTCAGCTGTTTTGTTAAAAAGTTCAGCATCTTTTATATAATCTAATACTATTGCCATTTTAATCTCTCCTTTTGTATATGTATTCGCTTAATGCCATTTTTAACTCTTGGGGATATTTTTCTAGAACTTGATCTGTCAATGCCAAAACACTTAAGGCATCTTTTAATTTTGCTTCATTGCTGCCAACTTTTTCCAATATGTTTCGAGCGAACGAGTAGCTAAGTTTTGATTTCCACATGGTTGATTTTATATCCCCTTTTTTAACCTCTTTGCTCATATGAATAAATTCTAACAAACGATATAAAAAGGCGGTATTAAGCTCATAAGTATCTTGGTTAAAGCGTTCAAATTCTTCCATAAGGTATAGCGCGTTGTCTTCATCCAAATAGGAATGCCACTTAACACACTCACCAAACATGCTAATGGCATCTTTCCCTTCTAGCCCTTTTGCTTTTTCCAATCCCTCTTCAGCCATATGGGCTACGAAATTTATAGGCTTATTGGGTTTAGTAAGCACCAGACCCATAGATAAGCTCAACCCACTTCCACCGGAAAACTCCATAAATTTTTCTCTTAGTGCCTTAGCAAAATCAATCACTTCATCCCACGCACCTAGCACAAAGATATCATCGCCTCCAGCAAAAACCGTGTAGATGTTTTTCTCTTTCATAAGTTCACTGGCATAGACGCTAAAGAAATAGTCCACCATTCGGCTAAAGAAATTAAACCGTGCAAACGAATTTGTAACGCTTGATGTTTTGATAAAGTTTCCCATGCCATCCACATCGCCTTTGAGGCTCATAATAGCTTTGATGCCGACATTATTTTCTTTGCCACCACAACTGTTATTTGCCAAATCTTCAAACGTAGCGACCTGCTCTTTCTCTTTTTTAACATAGCTCGCTAATTCCCATTTTGCATAACCTCTAAATATTTCATCATTGGCAATATCAAAAATAGCGATATCGTTGTTTTCATAGACGTGTGGTTCATAGGAAAATGAGACATAGAAATCACCGAAAATAGGCATCTGTCCTATGTTTTTAGAGATAATTAAAAAAGTATCTTTAGCTAGTTTTTCGCCCAGGGTTACAAAGGTACTGCATTCATCACAATAGTCATTGTGTTTTTTTCGCTTGCTACACAAAGGGCAGAGTGTTTCATTGTCGATATCGTCATCATAATGCATTATGGGAGCTACATGTAAAAGATCAAATTTCTTAAATTTTACAGCTTCTACGGCTTCATCAATGCGTGGTCTTAAGTGCATTTTGTATTGATTTGGAACGATGAAATCAGCCAATGAACAAGGTGTGACGCTAAGCCCAATCCCAGTTTCTCCAAAATAATTTTTGACAAAAAAAGTATTGAGTTCCTCTTGAATTCTCATTAATTTTGTCTGACTCTCTTCATCATTCACACCCAATATCTCAAATTTTCCAGCACTGGTGGAGATGATGCTTTGGTAGCTTAGCCCTAACGTTTCAACAACATGAAAAGCAACGATTTTGGTCAAAAGTTGGATATAGGCTGATTTTGCCCTCAGTATCTTCGATGCTTTTGCAGCAGGAACAGAATCAAAGATAAACTTTTGAATCCCAAAAAAATCACCACATATCATCAATAAATCATTTTGCTCTATGTTGGCTGACTCTTTCTTGTAATAATTCACAATATTTGTATTTTTATTTTCGTGGAGTTTCCAAAGAGCACTTGCAAAAATTGAGCTTGCCTTAGAATGCTCATAGAGTGGGATGTTTGCCTTGACCGCCTTATAGCCATTTTTTTCAAAACTGGTACTTGAAGGAATAAAAGATGTAAACTTTTTCATCAAATAATCAATCGTGAAAAAATCTACAATGCTGTTTCCATGTTTTTTAATCTGCTCAAAATCTTTAACAAATTTTTCCCATAAAGCATTGTATTCGTTCAAGAGTGCTTTTTCGGATTCTGGGAAAATAGCATTGGGCGATAAAACATCAATTTTAAACTGCTTTTTTTCATCAAACATATGCCACAGTCGTTGTTGCTTAAACCCCTCACTATCCACACTATTGTAAGACTCAAATACTTCGCGTTCAAATCCACTTGCCATGCGATCGGCTGAAGCTATAATCCATTGTGTATCGTTTTGAGGATTATGATGCATCGAAGCATCATCACTTAACGTGTCACCCAAATTGAAGCCTAGTTCTTGGAAAACTTGTGCACTGTACGCAGCGTGGGTGTAGGTGTACTCCTTTTCCCGGTAAAGACTGCTTTTGTGTTTAAAAATGTCCGCACGTTGCCCAAATTTTCCAATATCATGCAGCAATGCGGCAGTTGCAACTAAATTAATCTCTGTCATTAGCACTCCTTTTGTTGTGCGAGTATAACTCTATATCGTGACAAAAATAGTCAACTTTTTTCTATTTTTATCTCTCCTAAACCAAATACTGTCTGTTTCCCAACACCTAAAATTTCTCCCAGTTTTAAAAGTATGTAACTTTGCTCATCAAGTTCTTCGTAGGAAATATACCCTCTAATCCCGCCTAGTTGCATTTTTGTGTGTTGACGATTGGAGTAGCGTGTAAGATCTGTAAAAACAATGCTGCTCTGTGTTTCGCGATACAATGGTTTGTAGGGTAAACGAATTTGGGGTAAATCTTTAATTTCGTTGAGGCGATTCATAACCGATGTTAAGATAAGTTCTAAATTTGGCTTAGTATTGAGGAGTTTATTATCATGTTTCATTCTAAGTGGGGTTGATAAATGCAGAGTAATATTTGAAGTATATTCATCACTTTCAAATGTTTTTGGTGTTACATGAGAAAAGTCAAACGCACCATTTTTATAAACCTGTAGATCATTGCATAAAATATTTTCTATGATAAATTTTTGGCGTTGAACACCCAGACCAAGTTCGGTGACCATTTTAACAAGGGCACTCAAAACATAAGGAAGTTTTTCACACGCCTCTTCAAAAAGATAGAGAGAAAAATTAAAATTATCTTCTTTGAGAGGTTTAGAAAAACGGTACGCATGCGGTTTATTTTTTTGCTCAAAAAAATCGTAGTATAGGCAATTTTTTAATGCAAAGCAATCCAGGCATTCGTATTTTGGGTTGATACACACAACTTTTTTTAAGGCTATTCCAAACGCACCCCTAAGAGTTGAGCCAAGAAAGTCCAAAGGTTTTTCTCGATGATCTCCTAGAATGATGTTGATTTTTACATAACGCAACATCTTTATACCTTTTTGTTATAAAATTTATATCCTAACCCAAATTGCTAGTCAGCATAGCTAAAAACCAACTGCTGTTTTGCTTTAGGAAGCTTAAAAAAGCAGTCAATGGAATACGCTGCAATAAAAAGCTT
>SAAU01000050.1 GCA_009929265.1 Alphaproteobacteria bacterium | reverse complement strand
CATACCGGCTTCTGGAAATTAAAGAAAAAAGAGGGATAAATTTCCTCTTTTTTTTTATAACAACTAGACGAACGTCGTCTAATAACTTACAAAAGAAAAAAGGGAATAATTCCCTTTTTTATAATTCCTTTACATGGTATTCTCTGGCAAGCTTTTCCATAAAGTTACAAATGTCTGCGACTTCATGACCTTTATGCTCATGAGAATGTATCCGAAAAATACCTTGGGAACTATGAACTACCCAGACCCCCGAATACTGACCAAGAAACTCATACGCCCGTTCAAGAAATCCCCTGTCAGAATTAACAATTCCTGTCAACTTGAAGTACATTCCAAAAGGAATAACCTCATTAGCAATGGACTCTCGAAAATCTGCCGCAAGAACGTCAAGACGAAACTGTTCCGCGACAAATAACACAAAGATCGGGATTAGAACAAACCACAGAAAAAAATGAAGATTGCGAAAATATTTAAAAAGAAAAATATGAGTACGCAAAAAAACATATAGAGGAGAAGCAAACGGTGAAGTAAATAAAAAAATTACCCCTGACCAAAGAGCAAGAAAGATCATTAAACGCGAAATCCTTATGCCAGCCCCCAGGATAAGAGGAATAAACGCAAAACACGGCACATAGACAATAGCCAATACTATACGTCTCAGATCGCTATAATACGCAGAGAAATAAAATTCCTCCGGAACTGCCCAGGAATCTTCTGCCTGATTCTGAACAGCCAGACCATGCGTTTCCTTTGTGTTGTAATGACGCCCTGAGACCTCAATCTTTCCCTTGCCAGCCTCAAGGAAAAACAAAGCCCCTGGCAGGGTAACCAGAAGAACCGTGAGCGCGCAGGCTGAAACAAAAAATTTATGCGAACAAAAAAAAGTAACAAAGCGATTCCAAATAACAACAAGAGCAGAAAAATAAACCAGAGCAAAAACAACAAGAAATGATAACAAGGCGACAAGAAAATAGAATGGGATATAGGTCGTCATAAGCAGCATCAAACAAAACGTAACCCCCAAAACATGAAAACGCCCAGACTTCTGAAAAAATGAAACCACAAAGTAAAAAAACCATATTATGGGAACACTGACAAAAAGCATATAAGAATCAAAAATCCTGGTACTAAAAGCTGAGAAAAGCAAAAGCACAGCCGCAAGAAACGCGGAAGAAATATCGGCAGTTAACCGGCGCGTCAAAAGATATATCCCCACAGACCCCAGAAAAACATAAAACGAAAGAAAAAGAAGATAAGCCAAATAAAAAGGCACTCCAAATTTAAAGAAAAGCAAAACATCAGATTTATTTTATAAATTTTAGCCAACAACAAAACAACTATC
>SAAU01000049.1 GCA_009929265.1 Alphaproteobacteria bacterium | reverse complement strand
ATACGAATCATCGCACTTATACAGATAAGTCGGCATTTTGCTCCTCCTTATTCTCTTCAGTCTTCTCCGGAGTAGGTTCCGTTTGCTTCGTTGATTTTTTCTTTGATCCACCTGATGGCTTTGGCGTAGGGTTTGACTTTCCCTCAGGCTTTTTCTCCTCCTCCTTATAATCAGGAAAAAGATCAGGAAATGCAGTTGCGACAAGTTTTTTTGTGATATTCTTATAAGGAGAATTTCCTTCAAATATACCTTTCAGAATTTTTCCTTCGTCTGGGTGAAGATTTTCAAGCATCACCAAAAGAATTTCAGAAAGTTTTTCTTTGCTTGCTTTCTCTCCTTCCATGAAAATATAAAGTCGCTTTGCCTCTTGATTCAGATTTGTTCCTTGAATGAAAACATCTTCATCCGCAGGAGGCTCTTTGTATTCAAGTTTGTCAATATCTTCTTTTGTGAACTTCCATTTATAATCTCCGAAAGTATACAAAAGAATCGTGTTAAGCGACCGTTCGGAGTTCGCTTGAAGGGCTTTTACTCTTTCGCCGAACGGGTTGATTTTTGAAATAGTTTCCAGTTTTTCAGGAATTGATAAATTGTTCAAGTGACCAGTCTTGAACTTTTCGTCCAGAATTTTCTTCGTCAACATTTCGTGGTAAAGGTGTGGATCCATTTTCTTTTCTTTCTCCTTTTCGGTAAAAATCTGTCATCTTTCCAAGCAAGACAACCATTTTGTTTTCTGCCAAATATTTCATTGTGTCGCCCTGCGATACATTTTTATTTAGCTTTTGTTCGTTAAAATTTTCAATACCTTCAAAAGCAATATCAACTGGCTCAAGTAAGTCAATCAATTTTTTGTTTCGTTCCCAATTTCTTCGGATTTCAACCGGAGCAGAAACAAAATCATCTTTTGTGTGGATCATTAAATCTTGAAGACGTTTTTTCGTAATCGGCTTTTGCCTCTTTCCTTCAGTCACAAAAGTATCGTCATCCGAAAGAATATTTGGAACACCGTCTCCAGAATCACCTTTAATTATAAGTTCATTCCGGAAGTAATCCGGTTCGTTGATTTCAATAAAATCCTTTGAAGAATAATCCCACTGCTTCACAAGTGGATTTTTTTGAAGTTGATAAAAATCTTTGTCTTTTGAAACGATGCACACAGGAGAATCCGCTTTATAAGCAAACGCTGCAATCAAGTCGTCTGCCTCACAGTTTTTGACCGAAACAACATAAAATGGAAAATTTTCATGAAGAATGGATCAATGACAATCTTTACCCCGACAAAACAAACAATGCGTCTTACTATGTGCGATTAGAAGCAAACTCAATGTTGTTGGATAAGGAA
>SAAU01000048.1 GCA_009929265.1 Alphaproteobacteria bacterium | reverse complement strand
CAAATGATTGATGAAGTAAAAAGTAGTGCCAAACAAATTGGCAAAGAGCCTGTGGATATTGGGATTGATGCGATGATAAGCTTGGTATTCTTTCTCTAATTCTTTTTACATGTAAGATATCACGAAGGTTTAAAAAACTTTAAAAACACCATTCCAAAATCTGTCTCTTCACGCTCAACACAATACGCATCAAACCCTGCGTTTAACGCTAAATTCATAACTTCTTCACACGAAAAGAACGTAGCATTACGGTAAAAACGGCTCGTCTCTTTTTTAGCCTCATAGGATTGACCCAAATCCGATAACTTATCAATAAAACCCACCACTAAAAATCCATTTTTTTGTAAAACTCTAAAAGCCTCTTGCAATGCTTTTTCAGGATTTTGAATAAAACACAAGCTATTAATCATCAAAGCAAAAGGGAAAAGTATATCTTCAAAGGGAAGCTTTTCTGCAAAACCATCAACTACGTGGATACCTCTTTTTTCGGCAAGAAGACGCATTGAAAATGAGGGTTCAACCCCACACGCAATAGCAGGTTTTAAACTAAACCGCCCACTTCCAGCGCCAATATCAAGACCTCCTAAAGTACTCCCTATAAGTTTTTTAACACAAGCGATCTCTTTTTTATAAAACGTAGTATGTTTATCAAACCACGCATCATACTCGTTGGCATATACACTAAAAGCATCCTCATTTTCTTGCATGAAGTCCCTCCTGAATAATTTGATTTAAGCACTCAGCAATCTCTTTAAGGAAGGCATAATCAGGTTCTACATAAATTTTATTACTTACTTTATTCATTTTAATGACTCGTGCCTCTTTAAGCTCTTTGAGATGACGAGAAATTGTTGGCAATGAAAAATCAAACTCTTGGGCAATCGTTCCAACACACGTTGCTTGTTTAATTAAATCTAAACTTCTAACCTCTGCATTGACATCGCAAACGTAAGGGGAATGAAGAATATTTTGAAAAATTTTCAACCGTGTTTCACTTCCTAAGGCTTTAAAAAATTTTGCTTTCTCTTCCAACGTCATTTTTACCTCATTGACAATCATTTTAAAAAATTGTACCATAATAACGCTATTTAGCAAAATAGCTAAATATAAAACTAAAGGAAGTTAATGATACTTTTTATTTTCAACAACCAACCTTACGATGGAGGCGATAAAACCTACAATGCGTTGCGCCTTGCAAAATCTTTACATGTAAAAGGTGAAAAAGTAAAAATATTTTTGATGAGCGATGCGGTGGATATGGCACGTGAAGCAACCCAAAAGCCTGATTTTTACGATTATGATTTAGTCGCTATGCTCAAAGAACTCTTTATGGATGGCGTTGCT
>SAAU01000047.1 GCA_009929265.1 Alphaproteobacteria bacterium | reverse complement strand
TCTAGATTATAGGGGCTGTTTTTATTTGATTTCTTAGGGGTTATTATCTAATTATAGACCCTAAACAAACATCTTTTGTAAAAAGCCTTTTTTCTGTTCCTTGAGCAAATCTAACTTATGTTGATGAAGATCGATAGTCTCGTCTAGCTGTTTAAAGAATGAACCTATTTTTTGTTGTTCTTCCATATTTTCCGTAAACCACACATCTTGATTTTTCAAAATTGTAAAATGACGCTTATATCCTTGTGGTTCAGGTTTATAACGTTCTAAAGTTGTATACAGATAATTACCTTCAAAATTATCTGCACTTAAAATTTTTACGCCATCAGTAGCAACAAAGAAGGGGCTTTTGGGCTTATATAATGAAACTGTATGGTCCCCAAACAGAGTTACATCTTTGTAATCAGTAAAAGGTTCACCATCAGAATATCCAACAATTGGCTTATCACCTTGTTGAATAACTTCGTACTCACCATTCTCTGAAACACCAGCTAAGTACGAACGGAACGAGTGTGTTTTTAGAATGTCTTTGAACTTCCGCTCTTCCCAATCGTCAGCAAACCCCGCAAATCGCAATTCAGGAACTTTTTCCCCATTTTTAGGGAACATCTTTTGTAAAAAGCCTTTTTTCTGTTCTTTCAACAAATCTAACTTACGTTGATGAAGAGCGATAGTGGCGTCTAATTGTTTGAAGAATGAACCGATCTTTTCTTGTTCTTTTAGATTTGGCAAGCCAACTTGAATTAGTGAAAGAGAATCTTGGTTTATATTCGTATTCGCACTAGATGTGGCTCGAGCCATAATTTGATTTCTAACATATTTTGTACCGAATGCAAATCTTTTGAAGTTATTATCAATATCTATTTTAGGTCTAAAACGTATTATAAAACCAGAATAAGTAGTATCTGGCAAATTACTGTCAACCAACGCTGCCTCTCCAACTCCACTTGGTTTAACCGATGACCTAATAAATAGCACATCGCCTTTTATTAAGGAATATTCTACTTTTTGCTTTTCTGTACTCTCGGCTAACTCTAATGTTGTATCATCAACAATGTTTTTCCCGAAAATATTTTGTAAATTAACAAAAGGACTTCCATGTCCCATAGCATCTTTCCCAAAGTTCATACCATTCTTAAAACTTCCAATCTCCCCTAACTTACGCTCTTCCCAATCATCCGTAAATCCCGGAAACCTTAATTCTGGAACTTTCTTTTTAACTGAATCATCTATTTTCGCCATAGTCCCCACCATTTTCTTGGTTTTTCTTGTTCTTCTATCCTTTTTTGATCTTTGATTTGTTCCTGCAAATTTTCCAACTTCTCTTTAAGAGCGTTCACTTCATCTTTATATTGAT
>SAAU01000046.1 GCA_009929265.1 Alphaproteobacteria bacterium | reverse complement strand
TATCATCGAAAGAAAGGGGCTCTACCCGCGTGTTATTTTCCTCCAGAAGCGGAAAAGACATACGATCGCTCCATTGAATACTTTATTGAAGTCTATACCAAGGCCAAACAAAAGGCTTAATATTTCTTAGAAAGCATAACTAAATTTCTATAGAAATTAAAAAAAACTATGTTATAATTTTTTCTCATGTGGCGAGGTAGCTCAGTTGGTTAGAGCATGCGGCTCATACCCGCAGTGTCGACGGTTCAAGTCCGTCCCTCGCTACCAACCTTGATCCATGCCTAAAAAACCAAAACTCACATTATGGAATAAGAAAGTAGGGAAGATATTCTCCTCTAAATTCTTAAAACCTCGTCGATCTGAAAAATCAATTCAGCCTGACCCAAAAGGCGCCGTTGAAGAAAAAGAGCCGCCTAGCCGATTAAAACAATTCGTTAGAAGCCTTGATGACCAGATCCGAAATGCCGCTCGAACAAAATAAATAAGTTCATGTTTCATCTTGTATTCTTTAAAAACCCTATTAAAATAATTTTAAAGAAGGCTAAGAACAACCCGTATCCAAAGGATCGAAACAATGGAAATAACACCTAAGAATCTTCTTATATTTGGCGCTATTTTATTATTTGTGGGAATATGCCTGCCTTTTTTTCTTATCGCTCAAAAAGGATTTGGAGGCTCCTCAACAATGAACTCCAGAAAAAGAAAAGAGTATCGCACACCACGACAGATCTTTTTTGATATTATTTGGGGAAGCATTGTTATCCTTTTTATTTTGCCATTGATCCTGTCAACCTTATATCATTTCATTAAAAATGTTTTTTGGGGAGGCATGCCTTTTAACGATTTTACACATTCTTTCCCTTTATACAGCTATGAGCCGATTTTTCATTTTTATAGGACCATGTTTTTTGAGATCCAATCTCTATTAACACAACAACCTGATCTACCAAAATAAAGAAATATGAAAACAACCTTAAACACCATCTTTTTATTCTTTCTCTTAACGAACCTTGCGATAGGGGAAACATTCTTTAGTTCATTATTAAATTCTGATGACGCAAGATATCAAAATATCACGGTCGAGCAAGTCTTAACAACAGATATGATCCGTATTATTGTTGATGGCGGGCAAGAACGCATCAAACTTATTGGGCTTAAAGGTCCTGAAGCCCCCAAAAGAAAACGTCTTGAACGCGATAAAAATGGTCTCATTATTCAAGAGATCCCGACCCCAGAGACCCCGATCAACGAAAAAGCTTTTTTCTATGTCAAGGAGCTTTTAGAAGGGAAAACCGTTCGTCTTGAATTTGACACCCAATTAAGAGATCCCCAAGGATATAAACTTGCTTATGTTTTCTTGCAGGAAAACGATCTTTTCACGGGAGCTATCCTGCGAA
>SAAU01000045.1 GCA_009929265.1 Alphaproteobacteria bacterium | reverse complement strand
CACGATTTTTTATATCATAGCAAAAAAATACGTTTACATGTAAACGCTTAAAAACGAACCCTAAAACAGTTTTTTCCCTTTACATGTAAATACTCCAAAGCAAAGCCATGCTTCACAACAATCGCATTGGCAATGTAAAGCCCTAGCCCTAAACCCGCACTAGAGCCCTCAACCGCACGGTTAAACGGACGTAAAAAGTCCATCTTCTCTTTGGCAATCGCCTCTCCCACACTCTCAATGCTCACCATTCCCTCTTCTATCACCACATCCACCTTCTGCATAGAGTGTTTCAGGGCGTTATCTAGAAGATTTTTCAAAGCAGTGGCGAAGAGCTCAAAATCAACAGCTATCAAAGGAACAAACGCTTGTGAATGTACTTCGATGCGACTCGTATCGCACAGCAACAAATCCCTCGCATGGTCTAGCACATCGATCATCCGATACGCCTTTGGCTCTAAAACCCATTCGTTGGAGCTCAGTTTTTCCACCTTCACCATCTCTTCTAAAAGAGTTTCTAACCGCTCAAAAATGCGCTCCATTTGGCTTTGGTGTTTGACATTTTCCAAACTATGGCAGACAATTTTACCTTTCATAATCGGCGTTTTAAGCTCATGCAAAATATTGCGTAAAAAAAGCGTGCGAGCCTCTTTAAGGTGGTGAATCTTCTCCACCGCACGGTTAAATTCGGTCGCAATTTCTCCTAGTTCATCCTCGCTTTCAACGCCAATGGCTTGAAAGGTTTGTGCATCGCCCACGTGTTCAATGGCACTTTTAAGATGGCGCAATCTAAGCAACTTTTTAAGCACTACGCCAAAAAAAAGCAACATCAAAAGGTTAATCACCCCACCCAAAATCCACACCCGATAGGGACTAAAAAGTCCTTCATCTTCTAACACTATTTTTTTGTGCACCAAACGCATAGGTGAAGGAGGTGGCGGGGGTGGCATCCCAAACCCTCCAAAAACATGCGGTGGCGGGGGTGGCGGCAAATCTTTTTTAGGCACAAAATAGAGCTTTTTTCCATAACGCATCATCTCAAACAAAGGGTCTTCCAAAAGGGATTCACCCACGTCATAAAGCGTTTGTACGGGCATGGAACTTATCTTTACATGTAAAGGTTTGAGGTGTTCATTAAAACGCTCCAAAGGAACATCCTTTAAAAGTCGCACCGCCATTACAAAACGCTGAAACGCAAAGTAACTTAGCTCACTCTTTTGACGTTTATACTCCAGCGCTAAAGCGATGTTAATCACCACCAAACAAAGCGCAAAAAAAGTAGAAATAAGGGTAATAATAGAAATCTTACGCATTGACAAACTTATAACCCACCCCTCGCACCGAGAGAATAAAGCGTGGTTTTTTGGGGTCATCGCCTATTTTTTGACGAATCCGCCCCATAAT
>SAAU01000044.1 GCA_009929265.1 Alphaproteobacteria bacterium | reverse complement strand
TCTTATTCGTGAGGTCGGTAAATGATCTCATACAGCTTCCCCCGAACTTCAGATGTATTTCGCGAAATAGTACCATTCTCATCTATAAATTGCAACCCCTTTGAAAGATCATCTCCCAAAGCGGGTGAGAGCGCTGCTTTATTGATACCGACTTTGTCTTTTTAGGCTAGTTTTGAGGGAAGCAGACGAAATTCCTTCTCCTTTTGGCAAGGTACATCTGGTCGTCTGCTTTTGAAAAGAGGTTGTCTACGTTCATATTGGAGTCGGGTTGATATTCCGTCAGTCCGAAGCTTGCCGTTACTGTTATCTTTGATCCTTCATATTCTATCTCAGCGTTTTCAAGACTTTTCCTCAGCCTTTCCGCGATGATTATTCCCTCAGCAAGCCCCGTTGCCGGGAAGCAAAAGATGAACTCATCCCCGGCAAATCTGCCTAAAATATCATATGGGCGGATATTTTCTTTAAAAACCTCAACAACCCTGCAAAGGACTTCATCACCGCAGCGATGCCCATAGGCATCATTGATCTTTTTCAAAAAATCCATGTCGACCATTGCCAGAGTAAGCGCGGTGCCCGACCTGTTACACCTTACTATTTCCTCTTCGATGCGCTTCATCAGGCCCCTTCGGTTGAGGATCTTTGTAAGGTAATCAAATACGGAAATGTTTTCGAGCAGTTCCTTTTCCCTCTTTAAAGCCTCCTCTGCCTCTTTCCAGATCGAGATATCCCTGATGATGATAAGGCTGAGTGTCTCTTCATCCTTTGTCCTGATTATGGTCGATGAGAGGTCAACGGGGAATCTCGTCCCGTCTCTTCTTAAAAAATTAAGTTCGATCCTGATCTTCCCGTTTTTTTCGCGCTCACTCAGGCCCTGTTCAAGCCTGGGGTCTTCGTTGTCGATTATTCCGTTTCTTCCCAATTTACGAAATTCTTCCTCCGTCCTGCCGAACATCTCACACGCTGCAGGATTTGCCCTGATTATCTCTCCGTTAGGCTTTGTCAAAAAAATCGCATCAAAACTGGACTCAAAAAAGGCCTTGCAGTATTCTTTGCAAATCAGGTCCTTCATCATACCCACCTCTGTTATATTATTAGGTCATTTAAAAAGAGTCCGTAAAAAGCAAAATATGCACTAAGTTTCATGGATTTTAAAACTAAAAATAAAGATTAAGTTTTTTTAAAAATTTTTCTGTGCCCAATATTATCATAAAACTAAAATGCTACCAAGTTATTTTGAAAAAATCACGGGAGTTTTTTACATGGCAATATCATCTTGTGTGCCGGGAAATTTTTAATAGGAGCTTTTTTGATATAAAATACTACAGCAGTACCTGATGGATCGTCGCAAGAACATACTTCCAACGAGGGGTCGCGTTTATTTGAGTTCTGTTAAAATCTTATT
>SAAU01000043.1 GCA_009929265.1 Alphaproteobacteria bacterium | reverse complement strand
ATTTCTTTCAATTCAGCGTTTTCAGACATAATAGCAGTTGCTTTCTGAGCTACATCTTTAACCATAACACCAAGAGCCTTGATGAAATTAGTTTGATTGGCGTGAGAAGTAGCAATTGCCTTTTCAATACGGTCAAAGCGGTTAGTACCACCTTTCTTCATTTTGCCTTTTTCTTCAACTTCTACATCGTCTTCATCTTCTTCGGCTTCCTCTTCATCGGTTTCATATTCCTCCGATGTTTTCTCAGCTTCTTTAGTTTTAGACTTTGCTTTGCTGATAGGCTCTTTTTTGGTTTGTCCGCCATTAGCGTCACAACCTTCACCCTTTTCAATATCATTAGGCTCTACGTCAAGCCCAAGAGCTTCGTATGCTTTTGTGATATCATGTTCAGTGATTGTTTTTTTACCTTTCATATTCGCAAACTTTTTTAACATTAAATGAATATTTTCTGCTTTCTCAATACTTATACCTGGAATGTCTTTGAAAAGCCTTTCGATAACCTCTGATTTTGAAAAAGTCTGTTTTTTAAGTTTCTTATCAACTGACTCTTTCTTCAACGCTTTTGCATTTTCTGTATCGACTGCTTCTTCTACTTCATCCTCATCAAAGTCATCGTCAATCTCTCCTTTAATTATATTAGCAAAGGTTTGAGGATTTTTCGGTTGATGAGTAACAGCAACTCCAGTGATTACGGCTTTTATGATTTTTTTATAATCAGGAGAAGTTTTATCATTAGATTTACGTTTCAAAACTTTACCTTCAATAGAATAACCAAGCCTTCTCGTTTTTGAATCTTTTTCAAGAACTTGAGCAAGTTCCCAAACATCACAAGCTATTTTACTTGAAGGGTACAAATCAGTTTCAATGTATAATCCTTCTGGACGAATTTCTGCTTTTGAAGGCTCTCCTATAATAGTGGCGGGTTGACCTTTTGCTTGATGGTGCCAATTTACCATTCCGCTTTCTAATAACGGTTTGATATCGAACCCTTTGGGGTCAAGAAACTCTCCATCACTATCTTCATCAGATGTTGAAGCGATACCGCCTAAACGCATCACCTCTTCTCCAGTAGTGGGGTCAATAATAGTTTCTTGAGCCTTTTCAATCGGGCACCAAAATTTGAATTTATCTTCTATCTTTGCCATAATTTTACAAAATAAAGGTCAAAAGTTCCGAACCTTTGACCTCTTAATAACTGTCAATTGTAATTTGCTTACTTTTCGGACATGGTTCTTTTTATCCATCCGTAAAAAAATTTTTTATTGCTCGGTTTTTTTTCACAGATTGAAATATAATACTTGACCTTTTCCATTCTTCTCGCATTCATATAATCTTCATACGGAATGGTTGTATTCAAACTGTCAACTTGATGTTTCCAAAATTGAACATCTGATTCAAGTTC
>SAAU01000042.1 GCA_009929265.1 Alphaproteobacteria bacterium | reverse complement strand
CAAAAAGTGCATCAAACTTTGCATAAGCTTCTTGATAAGTCATTGCATTTCCCTTACATAATCATTTTGTTGTGTTTTTGGAATCGTTTTTGTCGCAGGAATTTGTAAGACTTCGTATTTCATACTTTTTTCTAAATAGGCAATGGTAATAATATCCCCAACTTTAACATCTTTAGCAGGCTTGACAACCACACCATTAACGCTTACAACGCCATTCTTGCACATATCTTCAGAGACGGCTCGACGTTTCGTAATATTTACACTGTTTAAAAATTTATCAACACGCATTAAAAACTTCTTTCACTGTGATTTAGGGCTCATTTTATCGAAAGAATATTTAAACTTGTAATATTCCCTCGTTATTCCGATATGCGTTTTCCCTGTATTTAAACTAAGGTCTTTGAGCCTTTAACGCAAGATAAGGGAAAGCGTGTACTAACTTTTAATAATAATCTAGTGCCTTTGAGCACGTTTACAAGTAAAAAGAAGTGCACATTATACTTAAAAAAGGGGTTTACTATGAGTAAAGTTTTTGTAGGTGTTGATGTTTCTAAAGATACTTTAGATATTTCTTTTTCTTTTGATGGTTCAAAGTATGATAGCATGACTATTTTTAACAATGAATCTTCTATCTTAGGTTTTTTTGATTATCTTAAAAATACCTATAAAAAATCCTCTTTTTTCTTTGGGTATGAGGCAACTTCAAACTATATGCACGTTCTGCAAAAGCTTTTACATGAACATCATTTTTCTCAAATTATGATTAATCCGTATACAATGCACCACTACTTAAAACACTTAAATTCACGTAAGAAAAATGATGTTATTGACTCTTTAGGTATCACAAAATATATTCAAACATTAAATGAAGATGATTTTAAAACCACGTTTAATCAATCTCAAAAGACACTTAAAAAGTATAATTCCTCTATCGAATTAATCCGTAAACTCGATACTCAATTAAAAAATTTTACACATTCTCAAAAAGATAACAAAGCCTTATCTTGATAAGGCTTTGTTATCTCTTCTCTCTATGTTTAAAGATTTAAAAAAACAACTTGAAAAAGAAGCTCAAAAGGTTCTTATTGAGCTTTATCCTCACGTTGAGATAATCAAAAATGACATGAAAGGCGTTGGTTATGCTCTTCTTTTAGAGCTTATTCCCGTTTTTCTTAATTCCAAAGGCTACACTTTAAAACAACTTCAAAGTTTTGTAGGTCTTTCGCCTCGTATCTTCGAGAGTGGTTCGTCTGTTTATAAAAAAGAGAGAATTTCTAAACGAGGAAGTTCTTTAGTTAGAAAACTTCTCTATATGTCCGCAATGGTTTCTCTTCGTTTTAACCCAATTATTAAAGAAAAATATGACCGCATGGTTTTAAATGGTAAAGAAAAAATGGTGGCTCT
>SAAU01000041.1 GCA_009929265.1 Alphaproteobacteria bacterium | reverse complement strand
CCTTTCCTTATAGCAATCTCTTGCTTAACTTTCCTCTCTTGCTGTAACTGTACTTCCTTGTTCTCTTTTTTTTGGAGTCTATCCGCTTTCTTTTGATCATTTTCTTCTTTCGATAAATTTAATCCGAATAAATCCATATAATCTAAATCCTCTCCTAAAAATTTATTTTTTTATAATCAAAATATTAATTTAAATACAACTTGAGCTAATTTAAAAAACTCTGTTTTTACCATTTTACTTTTAACTAGGTTAGTATAGCAATATAAAAAGTAGAATTCTATTTTCAAAATGAAGCACCTTTTATAAAATTTTTTTATTCCAATAATATTTGTTAGAACTATAAAGGAGTCAACGCCCAGGTAGTATTTTTTGCTGAAACCCGCAAAAAATCTCCACCTTCCTGCATTGACACCTTTATTTTTTGCCGTGATTTGGCTTTGCCGACACTCGCCAAAGGATCCAATTCATCAAATCCTCTCGACTGTCGGTATTCCAGTGTACGGCAAAAACCGTTCGCAAACGCTGCGCTGCAAAACCTAGGAGGGGTTCCCCCCCTATCCCCCTGAGCCTCTCCTGCCAAAGTCGAAAAAACCTTTTTTCCTTTAAAAATGCCCATTTATTGGATTCCCTGGGAGGAAAGAATTGAAGCCGCAAGATCGGCAGTCCCACCTCCAAAATAGACACCTGTCTATTAACGTTATATAAACCTTATCTGATAGACCTTTTATCTTTACTTTATCTTTACTTTACTGTTTAATTAAGTAAAGTAAAGAAAGAGAGGGGGAGTCACATGTTAAACGTATCTGAAGTGCTCACGATCCTAGAAAAAGAAGGCCTTACGAGTTCTAGACAAGTTGTATTACGTTGGATTCGTCATGGGGACTTGCCAGCTGTACAAGAATCCAGAAAAATAGGCTATCAGATAGAACAATCAGACCTCGATGAATTTATTGCAAAGAAAAAAGAAGGAGCTGCAAGCACCCAAACCACTGAACAGACAAGCGACGACTATCAAGCAGGCTACCAGGCAGCCATAAAAGATCTGTTGGAGAAAGCTATGGTGAGCGGGTCCGGAGACCTTTTTCTTTTCAGGAAAAATGCCAGTATCCCGATCCATTTAGCTGATTTCAAGGAAATGGCAGCGAGAAATTTCTCTACAGGGAAAAACAACACCTTCTATCAAACCGCCATTAAAAATCTCTTTCACCCATTCGGACGGAAGACACCGGAGAACGTCATCTATGTCTATCCTTTGGGAGATTATTATAAATTAGCCAACCTGATTATCAGTAAAGAAGAATTGTCTGATTTCATGAAAGAGATGGAGTTGGAAGGTGCCAGTCTTTCAGATGTTTTCGCGCACCTTTATCTTTACTATCTAACCTCGGGTAAAGTAAAGTAAGAAAT
>SAAU01000040.1 GCA_009929265.1 Alphaproteobacteria bacterium | reverse complement strand
TAGTTTTCAAATAACCATATTTAAAATAACTACTATTCGCCGCGAACTTCTTCGAGACCTTCGTTGTTGTTTGTACCTGCGTTCTGAATATCTTTAGGGTCAGCGTTCACGCGAACAATATTCCCGGACTTTGACGTTTCCTCTTTTTTCATAGAAACTGAAGGCAAACTATCCTGCGGTTCTTGAGCGCTCTTCAAATTCTTCATTTGAAAACTAAGATCATCAACTTGATATTTCAGGTCGCTGATCTGCTTATCTTTTTCAGCAACACTTTC
Organism: Alphaproteobacteria bacterium; assembly: GCA_009929265.1. Taxonomy (GTDB): domain Bacteria; phylum Pseudomonadota; class Alphaproteobacteria; order CASFRQ01; family SAAU01; genus SAAU01. The sequence goes on along the minus strand of SAAU01000040.1, from coordinate 1,161 downwards.
TTCTAGAGTTAAGACTTTTTTTTGCAACCCTGGATCATACGACATGGGCTGTTTTGTTGTTGAACATCCAACAAGCGTAATAGCGAGGACACAAACAAAGACCATTCTTAAAACCATTTCTCTTCCCCCTTCTTTAATAAAGATATCTTTTATAATAAATTATGCTTTGAAAGATGCCTTAGCTTAACAAAAAAAGGCCTTGAGATGCAAGCAAATTCGTCAAAAAAAAGCGGTGAGGTTTAAGCCTCACCGCTTTTGTCCGTGTTTCTCATCACGAACATGGTCAAGTCAGAATCGCTGACTTTTTGGGGGAGAAGATATCTGTTTTCCAATATATCTGCACATTCAAAGAATGCTCGAATTTTATCTTTAAAAAAGACCTTTCATAAGGAAAATAAAAGTTCCCTACACACTTAATATCAATCTTCTCAATCTTCTTTTTTGAATCAATATTTTTTATCACATGTACTTGAGGCTCTTCTGATGACTCTTTCAATGTCCTTAATGATTCAACAATAGAATAGGAAAAAGCTTTCTTTATATGCGTGATCGACTCTTTGTCTTCTATTTTCTGACAAAGAGACAATTCTTTTGTCCCTTTCTGAAAATCTTTCTTATTTTTAAATATAAGCCTTTTCATAATGTGTCTTATCTTCCTTTCACTCAAAGTATACCATTGCTCAAGTGACTAACAAGAGTCCCCAAGACCTTTAAAGAAATCGCTTCCTTTTCTTCTATCGACGAGACAGAACCAATAGCAAAAGATATCTTATAAAATTATTATTTATTAATATTTTTCAATAATAAGAATTAAACAAATCAAAAAGAACATAAGTCTATTTATATACAAAAAATAAAGAAAGACTTTCTCAAGAAAAAAGACAACATTTTCTCTCAAAAAAGCCTCATTTTTATGACTTTTTGTTTATTTTCGATTTATTTTGAAGATTTTCTATTAAAAGGATGGAAAACTCTTGGTTCTTGACCAGAAAGAAGCCTTTTTATATTAGGCTTATGGCGCACAACAACAAAAACACAAAAAACAACCCCCAATAAAACGATCGCAAAAGATTGATTCGTTAAGATCATAAATATAGGAAGAACAATGGCCGCCACCATAGAAGATAAAGATACAAACCCAGATATAAAGAAAGAAATAAA
>SAAU01000039.1 GCA_009929265.1 Alphaproteobacteria bacterium | reverse complement strand
ATTTAATACGGGTGTTTATTTTATTCGTTTGATTAGCGAAAGCCAAATCAAAACGATTAGAATTATTAAACAACAATAATTAGCTGTTTCATAGAATTCTTTAAGAGGCTGTCCGTTTGGACAGCCTCTTTTTTTAGAATTAGGGACTTCTGTATGTGGCTTTTTTGTTGTTGAATGTTTTTTTTAATGGAACATGAATTTTTTAGGATTAGTCGTCAGGTCATGGTTTCTTCTTTTTGAAATGCTCTTATAAAGTTTTTTATTGTTTTAATCTGTAGTCATAGACTGTTTTAAAACTTGCATTCATACTGTTCTTTGTGGACGGACGAATTTTTTTTATCTCGAAAAGATACGAGTTGTAATTCGGAACCAGTTACTTGGTCACCTCTTTACTCTGCCGCTAGGCTCTTGGTCACTTAGTCGCTCAGTCTCCTTTGGCTACTTGGTCACTCGGTCACCTCTTTTGTTTGCCGTCAGGAAACTTTCTCCTTTTCCCTTTTCCCTTTCTCCTTTTCCCTTTTCCCTTTCTCCTTTTCCCTTTTACCTTCTTTTCCCTTTTCCCTTTTCCCTTTTCCCTTTTCCCTGCTTTTCCCTTTTCCCTTTCTCCTTTCTCCTTTTCCCTTTCTCCTTTTCCCTTTTCCCTTTCTCCTTTTCCCTTTTCCCTTTCTTCTTTTCCCTTTTCCCTTTTCCCTTTTACCTGCTTTTCCCTTTTACCTGCTTTCAACTCTCTTCATCTCTTCAAAAGGAATATCTAAAATCGGCATTGAATACCAGTTTTGATAGTCAAAGTGCCACCATTCAGAATTTAGGACTTTAAATCCATGTTTTTCCATTTTTGAAATTAGATAATCTCTGTTCTTTTTTACATTTTTGGGAAGATTTTGATAAAGTGGAGAGGCTTTTTTTGAAAAATCATCAAACGTAGTTGGCATTTCAAGATATTCTCCATTTATTTCTTTCAAAGTAATATCAACGGCCATGCCTCTGTTATGCCTCGACCCTTTTTGTGGGGTGGCAGCATATCGCTTGTCTCGTATTAAATTCCACATTTTTACAGTTACAGAATAGGGGCGATAGGCATCCCAAATTACGAGTTCGTATCCGTCATTTGCAATTTCTTGTTGAATGTTTTTAAGAGCTTCCGCTGCTTTAATATTCAAAAAAACCTCTTCTTGGGTGTACAAAACAGTATTAAAAATATTATCGTAATGTGCATATCTTAAATCAATGCTGATTTTTGGAATATATTCAGACAGATTAACCATGGCATGATCTGGAAATTTTTCAATGTAACTTTGGTACTCATCCATAGAATCAATGACTCTTTTGGGACGATTTTGTGTGCCTGTTATTATTTGATTGGTGTCTTTCTTAACAATTTGAATAGACTCTATTGTTTCTACTGTTGCAGTGTCAATCAATTTTTGCTTAATTGTTTTTGGAATTGTTTTGTT
>SAAU01000038.1 GCA_009929265.1 Alphaproteobacteria bacterium | reverse complement strand
TCAAAAGAGGGTACACGTACCATCGTAAGCGTTCAATTCTAATTCATTTCACGTTCATTTTCATCCTTTAGAATTCTTTTTATAATTAATGGACTTCTTTCATAACCCATTGAAAAAAGAGTATCGCTTATAGCACATCACTTTTTAAAACTAAAAACATCGCCATAGCTTTGACTATGACTCAATTTTGAGTTTTAAAAATTAACGCACTCTAAGCAAACTCTTTATCTTTCCAAGGGGTATGCAAGAAGTCCAATATAAAAAGGATTCTACATTATGGGTGCCATACTTATTTACTTTAAAACCCAAAAAATTATTTTTTTATTAGCGCTTGCGTTAAGTGCGCTGTTTAATTTCACATTTTTTTCAAAGCTTTATGACTTTGCGTTGGCGGAACAAAATTACATCATTGCGTTTAGCGCACCTTTTGTGATGGTGCTTTTGTATATTTTTGCCTTAAATGTACTCTTACTCCTAACCCACCGTATGAGCTTTCGCATCACAGTAGCGCTTTTGGTGGTGGTGAGCATTGTGAGTAGCTACTTTATCGACTCCTTTGGTACGGTGATTGATAAAGATATGCTCATCAATGTCCTTCAAACCGACACAGAAGAAGCCTTGGGACTTGTAACGCCTAAACTCTTCCTTTATCTTGGATTAGCGCTTTTTTGTGCCTATTGGATGCTCTTTCGTGTGCGTATTCATTTTCGAGACTATAAGGTGGAGTTGGTACAAAAGGCATTGGTTGTATTGGTGAGTTTTGTACTTATTGGTGGCGTTTACATGGCATTAAGCAAATCGTATAGCTCTTTTTTTAGAAACCATAAAGAGCTTAAAATGTACCTCAACCCTTTCTTTCCGATTGCCTCCGCATCGAAACTGGCTTATGCGAGTTTAAAACCAAAACCCACCTTTCAAACCATCGCAGATGATGCAAAAAAACAGAGTGAGGCGAAAAAAAAGCTGGTAGTCTTTGTCGTGGGTGAGACAGCACGGGCGAAAAACTTTTCATTGGGTGGGTATGAAAAACCAACCAATCCTCTCCTAGGAAAAAGAGAAGATGTGGTCTATCTCTCCAATATGAGCTCATGTGGTACGGCAACAGCCATTTCACTGCCCTGCATGTTCTCAAAATTTGAGCGCAAGGCGTGGGAGAGCGAGAAAGAGCAGTATGAAAATCTTGTGGATGTGTTGATGAAAACAGGGGTAAGGGTGATTTGGAGAGATAATAATTCAGGTCGTGATAAAAACGTTGCCCAAAGAGTGAGGGATGCGGTTTATTATAAAGGGAGAGAGTTTGATGAGGTTTTGCTCAAAGATTTTCAAGAGAATGTGGATAAAACCTATGAAGATACCTTTATTGTCCTGCATCAAGAGGGAAGCCACGGACCTACTTATTTTCAGCGTTACCCAGAAGCGTTTAAAAAGTTTACACCAACGTGCGATACGCAAGATTTGGAAAAAT
>SAAU01000037.1 GCA_009929265.1 Alphaproteobacteria bacterium | reverse complement strand
GTCCATGATCTTATCAAGCAAGCCCAGAATATTATTAACAAGAAAGAACGGTTAACCGTTCCTTCTCAGCAGAAAGTCAAAGGGGTTGAAACTGTTTTTATCGTGGAAAATGACAGCAATGAGTTCGCAGAGATCTCGGTGGCTCTTTTAAAGGCGGGGTATAAAGTCGATTCCGCAGAAAGTGGCGCTAAAGCTATTGAGAAGATGATGCTTTCTCAGCCGGATGTGGCATTAATAAAGTTAGGATTAACAGACCTGTCCGGGGATCTCGTTACGTTACGTCTTAATCGAATGGCGCAGACGTCATTTATTAAGTGTATTTTATATGTTCATCGTAATTATGAACATAAACAAGCGGTCATTGATAATTTAAAGAAGAAGACCGGTGTTTTTTCTTTTGTGGAATATCAATCTGCCAATGAATTGTTAGGCGCCATTGATCAAGTTATAAAAGAAGAAAAATAGGAGAAGGGACAACGTTTATGGTGCAGTTGCCGATAAAAGGATAAGTGGATATCATTTTAGAAAAGGAAAAACAATGAGGATCAGACAGAAAATAATAGTTTTTTTTATAGTCCTGTTCTTCTTTTTTATTGCAGGTCTTTTTTTTCAAAAGAATTCTGGCGAGAAAATGTTCAAAGATCTTTTTGTGGAGAGAGAAGAAGAATCTCAAAGGATATTTAAAAAACTTTTAGAACTTTATGGCGAACCTCTTCGAAATTTTACGGTTGATTATAGCTATTGGGATGAAATGGTGGATTTCATTAAAAGACCTGTTGAGCAAGAACAATGGGCTATTGAGTATATTCCCCCTGCGATGGAAACATATAAGTCTTATGCTACGGCTATTTTTAATTTAGATTATGATGTTGTGTTTTTTTCTGTTGATAATGATGAAGATGAAGACCTTGGGCTTGATGCTTTCTTAAAGAAAATACCCAAAGAGAAATTGTTTGAAGAAGACCCTAATTATTGTCATTTTTTCTTTATGTTAGGAGAGGATCTGATAGAGGCTCGCGGGGCGACTGTTCATCAAGCGGCTGATCCTCAAAAGAAGAGTCCAAAAGGATACTTCTTTGCTTTTAGGCTTTGGGATGAGAAATTGTTAAATGAATTAGAATCTCTTACAGCTAGCCATGTAACACTGCAGAATGTCATAGAGATCGAGTCTTTCAAGGAGAATAGGCGGAAAAACCAAAACCAAAACCAAAACCAAAACCAAGTTGTTGTTTATGAACCTCTTTTAGACTTGGATAATAGGGTGGTTTCTTATGTTAAGAGCAAGAAGACAGATCATTTTATTGCTCTATTGCAAAAGCAAAAGGAACGATATTTTCTTATGTCTTTTATTTTTTCTTTTGGTTTTGTCTTAAGCTCTATCTTCTTTTTTTCTTTGTGGGTCGGGGTTCCTTTGGGAAATATTATCTTAGCGTTAAGAAAACAGAATGTTGATTTACTGTTGAAT
>SAAU01000036.1 GCA_009929265.1 Alphaproteobacteria bacterium | reverse complement strand
TTTTACGGTTCATCGTCTTTTTAACCGCGTCCGCATTGGGAATCACACAAAAGCCCTCTTTCTCCGCCTCAATAAGTGCCTCAATGCTCAGCGCTTCAATCTCCGGCAAAATGTAGGTCGGCTTTTCACGGCGAATCACCTCTAAAAGCTCTTCTTTGTTTTTCATATTGATAACATAGCTTTTATTGGCAACCAAATGCGCCGGTGCTTGCGGATATGAATCCACCGCTACCGTTTCAATACCCAAACGTGAGGCTTCAATAACGACCTCTTTACCCAGCTCGCCACTACCTACGAGCATGATTTTCGTACTGTTACTTTTAAGGGGAGTTGTAAAATTCATGGGATTCCTCTGTGTATTAGTTTAAGAGATTTTACACAAAAGAGGTTTAAGAAATGAAAGAAGTCTAAATTTTATCGCTCTTGGTTGGATATACTGTTGAATGAAAAAATGTTTACATGTAAAGGTGAGTGATGGATTTTTTACCTCAAATACTGCTGTTAAGTTCGCTCCTCGTTTTCGTCTATTTTTGGCTCAAACCGCGCACTAAAGCCAAACCAAGCCCTCAAAAACAAGAAGAGATTCGTGAAATATACCGCGAACGACTGAAAACAGAACTCTCAACCATCGACGATCCAAGCGAGCGCCAAAGCAAAAAAATCGCTCTGCTTAAAGCATTTTCTAAAGAGTTAGAGTTCAACCTCTTTTTCGATAAGAGCGATGTTCAAGCGTTGATGCAAGAGTTGGCAGGGTACTAATATAGACTTAGTCTATTTTTTGATTTACACAAATATTGGTAATTAAAAAATACATTTCATTAGGTGATTTTTCATCCATTTGAAGCATTTCTCGTATTTCTTCTCTGTTTTTATCTCCATTTTCATCTTTTATATAAAAAATATCAACTGTTCTTTTAGACTTCATCGTCATTAATGTTCTCGAGATATTCGTATCTAACACTTTTTTTTGATAAGAAATATGTGGAATATCTACTAAATGTACAATCTCTTCATAGGCTGATTTATTGTGAATATCCACGTAAAATTCATACCTAAAACCATCATTTTTATAGCGAATTAAGCCAAATTGATAACGCTCAGTATCATAATTAAAAACATTTATTTTTACATTGACAAATTGAGGAATACACTTTTCACACAATTCTATAAATCCATTAATTTCAATTGTATTCTTATCAGGCTCTAAAACATCACGATGAGTTGATATAGATTCAATATAAATATGAAGTTGTTTTCGCGTCAAAAGTCTTTCACCTAATTCAACAAAAGAGACCTCTGTCTTACCTTTTCTTTTATAGCCATATAACCAATCTTCAAAAATTCTTTTTGCAATAAAAAGTATTATAAAAATCCCTAAACCGTATATTAACCACATCACACATTAACCTTTTGCAAGAAAAAATTCAAAGCTAAATTTTCAATTTTTTTAAACTATTATTCCTTTGGTATAAAGCAACTCA
>SAAU01000035.1 GCA_009929265.1 Alphaproteobacteria bacterium | reverse complement strand
TTGTATCTATTCTCTTGTTAAGCTCATTCAAGAGGGAAAAGTTCCTAAAAAAAGAATCCGTTTTATTTTTGGTTGTGACGAAGAAGGTGGCTGGCTTGACTTGAAAAGATATATAGAAACAGAAGAAGTCCCTGATTCAGGGTTTTCTCCAGACGCAGACTTTCCAGTGATATATGCAGAAAAAGGTGTTTTGCACGCAAGAATATCACTCAAAAAACCAGACTCTATTTACTCGATGAAAGGAGGAAGCGCGGTAAACATGGTTCCTGATTTCTGTGAAGTCTCAGTAGTCTTTTCAGACTATGTTTTAAAGGCTGCTTTAAGAATGGGTCTTCCAACCTCTCTTTCTGGGAAAAGCATGCTCGAGGATCTTGCGGACAGACTAGAAGAAAAACTTCAAACACAAACAGAAAATCCCCGGGAGGGAGACTACATTATAATTGATGCAAATGGGAAGAGTGCTCATGGCAGCACTCCGCATAAGGGAGAAAGCGCCCTTTTAAAAATTCTTGAATGTCTTACAATCGCAGATGAAGATCCTACGATCTCAAAACTATACAAGGCTTTTAGTAGCAGCGATGGAAACGGACTTAACATTAAAACCTACGGAGGCAAAGAAGGAGATCTTACTCTCAATGTTGGAAAAGTATCAACGGATGAGAAAAACATATATTTCGACCTAGATATAAGATATCCTGCGATTACTACAAAGGAAGTCCTGCAAGACAGGATTCTGCAAGCACTTCCGGAGATTAATAATTTTTCAATAATTGATTCTCACGACCCTCTCTATGTAGACCCGAACAGCTCTCTTGTCCAAACACTACTAGCTGCCTACGATAAAGTAATGGGAACTAAAAGTGAACCTATTGCAATAGGTGGGGCAACTTACGCAAGATTCTTAAAGCATGGTGTTGCCTTCGGGCCAGAGTTCCCTGGGTCAAACCCAACGATTCACCAACCCGATGAGAACATAGCTATAGATGATTTCTACAAGCTTATTGATATTTATTACGAGGCAATAAAGAATCTTTGTTTTTAAGAGAGAATCTTGGAAATAGATAAGAAAAATCAAATTCAGCTTTTTCTAAAGTTATTGATTTTAATAATCAAGTAAAATGAATTCTTACAAAATAACAGCAAAGGAAAATCGGAACAACAGAAATCTTTTGGATATTAATTCTATTAGAACACTAAAACCAGAGAGAAAGATAAAAAAAGAAATTCAAAAGTAAAATACACCAAATTATTGCACTGCCTTCTAGAACATTTTCTTAACAAAATAACGAAAAATATCTCTTAAAAAAAGCAGAAAAAGGATTACTTTTTAGCAATAAATTTGCATAATTTTATGTTCCACGTGAAACATTTGTTTTTGTACTTGTCGTTTTACAAATCCTGAGAGGGCTATTTTATGCTAAAAAGTGGGCTATTTTTAGCGTTTTTCTCGATTTTATCCACATTTTTGCCTATATTTTAAAAAAT
>SAAU01000009.1 GCA_009929265.1 Alphaproteobacteria bacterium | reverse complement strand
TTGATTGCTCCAGTTGCAATGGAAGAAGGACTTCGGTTTGCTATTCGTGAAGGCGGTCATACGGTTGGTGCCGGTGTCGTTTCTAAAGTTATCGCGTAAACATTTACCGATTTTCTATGAAAGAAGGGCTCTGAGAAATCAGGGCTCTTTTTTTGATTGTATTTTTATATAAAAATACTTGACAAAATGAAAAAAAGAAAGTAGAAAAGAGAAAAAGTCATTCTAAGAAAAGGGGAAAAGATGAAAAAGAGTATGAAACGGAAAGTCGTGGAAGGTCTTTTAGGGGCTTCAATACTGATGGTGATTTTGACGGGGTGTTCAAAGGCTGATGGAACAACGCAAAATGCGAAAACCAAAGAAAATAGAATCACGCGGGAACTTCCACCAGAAAATCAAATCGCTCCAGAGGACGTGATTGAAAAACCTTCTGCAAAAGCAATTGAGGGGATTTCTGATGCCGAAGATGGCTTCCGTTATGCTGTTCAAAACGCGTATTACAATAGTTATTTGTTAGAGCTAGAACTGTTAAAAACTGGTGGGGAAAGAAATGAAGAAACTAAAAGACTTGCTGGGGCACGGGGGCAATCATGGGATTATATTTATACAGCGTTTGATAATCGTGGTGTAGATAAAAACACTTTGGAAGAATGGTTAGATGAAGCTGATCAAGGGCAAACAGTTTCCCGTCAAGAAGTGGTTAAAAATATCAGCGCCATATGGCAGGAAAAGGATATGGATTCACGCGAAAACACAAATGTGATTGGTGTGAGGAAGATGGATAACTCCAACGAAAGATAAAGGGGAAAAGATGAAGCAAGAAATAACCCTTTAACAAGAAAGGGGGCTTCTTTTTCGTAAGATTTTTTCTTTTCCAATAATAAAAAGTCTTTTTAAATGTCCCTAATTTATTTACAGGGTGTTTTTGCCGCTTTAAGAAATATTAAAAAAACATTTTGAAAATATTTTATTTTCTCCTTGAGAAATGTATTCGTTTCGTGTATAACTTTTTCAAAGCAAAACTTAAAAAAAGACTTGATTTTTGTCTCGAAAGTAAGGTATTATGCTTCGTCTTTAGGTTCTTTGTCGTGAACCTTTGGATGACGAATCCTTTGAAATTAACTGTTTCTGCGGGATTCGAACGAAAGGGGTGTAGCTCAATTGGTAGAGCATCGGTCTCCAAAACCGAGGGCTGTGGGTTCGATTCCTATCGCCCCTGCCATAAAAAAACGGCAAATGGTTTATAAAATAGGATTTTATTTATGTTAAAAACAACTCCAGCTCAATTTTTTCGTCAGGTAAAGCAAGAGGTTTCTAAGATCACATGGCCGACTCGTAAAGAGATTTTTCAAGTTGCTCTTGTTGTGATTGTTATGGTCGCTTTGGCGTCTGTTTTTTTCTTGTTTGTCGATCAAATTTGTGCGTTTGTTGTTAAAATGATTTTAAGACTTGGGAGATAGTCAATGGCAATGCGTTGGTATGTTCTTCATGTATATTCTGGTTTCGAAAAAAGAGTAAATGATTCTTTAAAAGAACAGATTGCGAAGAAGGGATGGGAAGATAAAATTGAACAAGTTATTATTCCTATGGAGAACGTTATTGATGTTCGTAAAGGGACAAAAGTTCAGGTTAGCCGTAAATTTTTCCCAGGATATGTTTTGATTAGAATGGAAATGACGGATGAAACATGGCATTTGGTTAGCCATACACCAAAAGTTTCTCAATTCTTGGGCGGAAAAAAGCCTACTCCAATTACGGATTCTGAGGCAGAAAGAATTTTGCATCAGATGGAAGAAGGTGTAGCGCGTCCAAAATCTGCTGTTTCCTTTAAAGTGGGTGAGCAAGTTCGTGTTAGCGAGGGGCCTTTTGCGTCTTTCGTTGGTGTGATTGAAGATGTCGATGAAGAAAAAGCCAGATTAAAAGTGCTTGTTTCTATCTTTGGTCGGGCAACCCCAGTTGAGCTTGAGTTTACTCAAGTGGAAAAAATATAAAGAAGAGGATATCCATCCTTCCTATTCTTTATGAGTTCGTGGAAGATACGCCTATGTCGTACCACGGGACTTCTTTAAGTTAAAAAGGTTGGTTTTTTGTTATAAGAAAAAGAGGTTATTAAAATGGCAAAAAAGATTTCAGGATATATTAAACTGCAGATTCCTGCAGGGAAAGCTAATCCTTCTCCTCCTGTTGGTCCTGCTTTAGGGCAAAGAGGGTTGAATATTATGGATTTTTGTAAAGCTTTTAACGCAAAGACTCAAGAAATGGAAGCAGGGATGCCTATTCCTGTTGTTATTACAGCTTATTCAGATAAGTCCTTTTCTTTTGAAACAAAGCTTCCTCCTGTTAGCTACTTTCTTAAAAAAGCAGCTGGGGTGGCAAAGGCTTCAAAAGAACCAGGAAAGTCAAAAGCTGGGTCTGTGACGAAAGCTCAAGTCAATGAAATTGCAACCAAAAAGATGCCAGATCTAAATTGCGCTCGTGTTGAAGCTGCTGAAAAAATGGTTGCAGGTCAAGCAAGATCTATGGGTCTTGAGGTAGTGGAGTAAGAAAATGGCTTTTCAAGGAAAAAGATTAAAAGAAGCTTATAAAGGCGTTGATAAAAACACTCTTTATTCGCTCGAAGATGCTGTGAAGCTTGTAAAACAAGGGGCTACAGCCAAGTTTGATGAAACTGTTGAAATTTCTATTAACTTAGGGGTTGACCCAAAAAGAACAGATCAACTCGTTCGTGGGGCTATTTCTTTACCAAACGGAACAGGAAAAACTTTAAAGGTTGCTGTTTTTGCTAAAGGACCTAAGAAGGAAGAAGCTGAAAAAGCTGGGGCAGATATTGTCGGTGATGAAGATTTAATGAATGACATTATGAACGGCAACATCAACTTTGACAGATGTATTGCAACACCTGATATGATGGGAATTGTCGGTCGTATTGGTAAAATTTTGGGACCAAAAGGTTTGATGCCTAACCCAAAATTGGGAACAGTCACAATGGATGTTGAACAAGCTGTTAAAGCCGCTAAAGGTGGCCAAGTTCAATACCGCGTTGAAAGCAATGGAATTGTGCACGCTGGTGTTGGAAAAGCAAGTTTCTCAAACGAACAGTTAAAAGAAAATATTGCAGCTTTTGTTCAAGCTATTTTAAGAGCAAAGCCTCAAGGGTTAAAAGGAAACTACTTAAAAAAAGTTACGATCTCTTCTACTCAAGGAGTTGGGGTGCATGTTGCTCTTTCTTCTGTGACAGAAGGATAAAAGATTTCGGAAGCTCTTTTTTCAAAAGAGAGGAGAGCTTCTAAAAAGAATTCCTGTCCAAGACTGTAGGTGTCTTATTTTAGGATTTAAAGGACATAACGTCCGCCGACATAGACAAGTTGTTATCATGACTGGGCAGGTTTTAGGTGAGATATTTTGAGAAAGTTTTTTTAAGAGATATCTCGTTTATTAAACGAAGGCAATCTGCCTTAAATAAATGAAGGGAAGACAAACGTGAAACGGACAGAAAAAGAAAAACTTGTCGCCACGTTGACTGATGTTTTCAAGGAAAATGAATTGGTTGTTGTGACTTTGAATAAAGGTCTTACAGTAGCTGAAACGACTGAATTGAGAAATAAAGTTCGCGAAAACGGTGCAAGTTATAAGATCACGAAAAACCGTTTAACTCGTCTAGCTCTTGCCGGGACTCCTTGTGAAGAACTCGCAAGCTTAATGACTGGTCCTACAGGTGTTGCTTATGCAAAAGAACCTGTCGGCGTTTCTAAAGCTTTAGTGGAATTTGCAAAGGGTAACGATAAATTTGAACTTGTTGGCGCTGTAATGGGCGGAAAGAAGCTTACTGTAGATGAATTAAAAGTCTTAGCTTCCTTACCATCTCTTCCAGAACTTCAAGCAAAAATTTTGGGAGTGCTTCAAGCTCCTGCTTCAAGGATTGCTCGTGTGGTTCAAGCTCCTGCGGGTCAAGTTGCTCGCGTGGTGCAAGCCTACAGTGCAAAATAAGAGTTGGATACAACGTATAATCGCCTAGCGATAGGCTTTAATTGATAACAATATTATTTTAGGAGAAATTATAATGGCTGATTTAGTCAAAATCGTAGAAGAATTATCTACACTCACAGTTTTAGAAGCTGCTGAATTATCAAAAATGTTAGAAGAAAAATGGGGCGTTTCTGCTGCTGCTCCAGTTGCAGTTGCCGCTGCTCCTGCTGCCGGTGCTGCCGCTGCTGAAGAAAAAACAGAATTCAACGTTATTCTTCAAGCTGCTGGTTCAAGCAAGATCAACGTCATCAAAGAAGTTCGTGCTATCACAGCATTGGGCTTAAAAGAAGCTAAAGATCTCGTTGAATCTGCACCTAAAGCTGTTAAAGAAGGTATCAGCAAAGACGAAGCTGAAAAAATTAAAAAACAACTCGAAGAAGCTGGTGCAACAGTTGAATTGCAATAAGCTCTAAGTTGGAACCATTTAAGGGTCGAGGGATGAATTACTCCCTTGACCTTAAAGTGGTTTATAAAGATAGCCTATTTTGGGCTATAAAATCGCTCATTTTTTAAGTGAGCTTTTGTAGTAAGTAAGAGGAAAAAGGAAGGGCAATGTCCATGACAAAGATGAAGTCTTTTATCAAACGCAAAAGGATTAGAAAGAGTTTTAGCAGAATCCCTGAAGTGGCTGAAATGCCAAATTTGATTGAAGTTCAAAAGAGTTCCTACAGTCAGTTTTTACAAAAAGATGTCCTGTTTAATAAAAGAACAGAAACGGGACTTCAAGAAGCCTTAAAATCCATCTTCCCGATTAAAGATTTTTCGTCTCGCGGGGATTTGGAATTTGTTAAATATGAACTTGATGAACCTAAGTTTGATGTTGATGAATGCATGAAGCGGGGGTTGACTTATGCAGCCCCGGTTCGTGTGACATTACGTCTTGTCGTTTGGGACATTGATGAGGAAACTCAAGCACGTTCTATTCGCGATATTAAAGAACAAGATGTTTACATGGGTGATTTACCAATGATGACACGCACGGGGACATTTATTGTAAATGGAACTGAACGTGTTGTTGTTTCACAAATGCATAGATCTCCAGGTGTTTTCTTTGATCATGATGGCGGAAAAACACATTCTTCAGGGAAATATTTATTCTCTGCAAGAATTATTCCTTATCGTGGGTCTTGGGTCGATTTTGAGTTTGATGCTAAAGATTTAATGTATGTCCGTATTGACAGACGTCGTAAACTTCCTCTTTCCTCTTTCCTTTATGCATTAGACAATGACGAAACGGCAAAGAAAAGACAAGAAGCTTTGGATAAAAATGAAGAGCTTCCAATGTCAGAGATTTTCGGGATGAGTAAAGAAGACCTTCTTAACTATTTCTACGAAAAAATTTCTTTAACGAAGGATAAAAAGGGATGGAAAACAGAATTTATTCCAGCTCATTATAAAGGAATCAAATTAGAAGAAGACTTGATTGATGCCAAATCTGGTGAAGTTCTTGCGCCTGCCGGACGGAAAATGTCCGTTGGAAAAGCCGTCAAACTTCAAAAAGATGGGGTTAAAGAAGTTCGCTTCTCTACAGAAAGAATCACAGGGATGTTCAGCGCAGAAGATATTATTGATGAACATACTGGGGAAATCGTTTTAGAAGCTGGCGACGAAATCACAGAAGAGCTTATGGAACAAATTGAGACATTGAAGCTCAAAACCTTATCTCTTTTGAATATTGATTATGTGAATGTCGGTCCTTACGTCAGAAATACGATTGCCGCTGATAAGAACACAACACGTGAAGACGGGTTAATTGATATTTATAAGATTATGCGCCCAGGTGAACCTCCTACCGTTGATACAGCAGATAGATTATTCCAAGGGATGTTTTTCTCAAGTGATAGATATGACTTATCCGATGTTGGTCGGGTTAAAATGAACGCCAGATTGGGCTTTTCCTCTGAGGAAGTTCCTGATAGTGTTCGTGTCTTAAGAAGAGAAGATATTTTGGCTATCGTTAAAGAGCTTGTGAACCTTAAAGAAGGTCGAGGCGAAATTGATGATATTGATAACCTTGGCAACCGTCGTGTGCGTTCCGTTGGGGAATTGATGGAAAATCAATACCGTATTGGATTGCTTCGGATGGAAAGAGCTATTCGTGAAAGAATGAGTTCAGTTGATATCGACAGCATTATGCCTCACGATTTAATCAATGCAAAACCAATTGTAGGGGCTATTCGTGAATTCTTTGCCGGATCTCAGCTTTCTCAATTTATGGATCAGACAAACCCACTTTCAGAAATTACACATAAGCGTCGTTTATCAGCTTTAGGGCCTGGTGGATTGACACGTGAAAGAGCTGGCTTTGAAGTTCGAGACGTTCATCCAACACATTATGGTCGTATTTGTCCGATTGAAACACCTGAAGGTCAAAACATTGGGTTGATTAACTCTTTGGCCTCTTACGCCCGTATCAATAAATATGGATTTATCGAAACACCTTATCGTAAAGTTATTGATGGAAAAGTGACAAAAGATGTTGTTTATATGTCTGCGATGGAAGAAGCCAGTCATACAATTGCTCAGGCGAATGCTTTAATCGATTCTAAAGGACATTTTAAGGCTGATTTAGTGTCAGCGCGTTGTGCAGGGGAGGCTGTTATGTCTTTACCTGAAGAAATCGATTATATGGATGTTTCTCCACGTCAGTTGGTTTCTGTTGCCGCCGCGTTAATTCCATTCTTAGAAAACGATGATGCGAACCGTGCTTTGATGGGCTCTAACATGCAACGACAAGGGGTTCCACTTCTTCATCCTCAAGCGCCACTCGTTGGGACAGGGATGGAAGCTGTTGTAGCCCAAGATTCTGGGGCGGCTGTTTTGGCAGAACGCGCTGGGGTTGTTCAACAAGTTGACGCAACGCGTATTGTTATTGGCGCAACGGAAGATGTTTCGGCGTCTTCTTCTCCTGTTGATATTTACACGCTTCAAAAATTCCAACGGTCAAACCAAAACACATGTATTAACCAAAAACCTTTGGTAAAAGTGGGAGATACAGTTGTTAAAGGCGATGTGATCGCAGATGGTGCTGCAACGGAAATGGGTGAATTGGCTTTGGGACGGAATGTCTTGGTGGCCTTTATGCCTTGGAATGGATATAACTACGAAGATTCCATTTTGATTTCTGAAAAAGTTGTGGCTCAAGATGTCTTCTCTTCTATTCATATTGAAGAATTTGAAGTCATGGCGCGGGATACAAAACTTGGACAAGAAGAAATCACAAGAGATATTCCAAATGTTGGGGAAGAAGCCTTAAAACAATTGGATGAAACAGGCGTTGTATATGTCGGAGCTGATGTAAAAGCTGGTGATATTTTGGTTGGAAAAGTGACCCCTAAGGGTGAATCTCCAATGACACCTGAAGAAAAATTGTTAAGAGCTATCTTTGGTGAAAAAGCCGCTGATGTGCGCGATACTTCTATGCGCGTTCCTCCTGGAGTAGAAGGGACCGTTGTTGATGTTCGTATTTTCTCACGTCGTGGAATTGAAAAAGACGAAAGAGCGCGTTCTATCGACCAAGCTGAAATTGACAGACTTGCAAAAGATAGAGATGACGAGAAGAAGATCTTAAGAAATAACTACTACAAACGAGTGAAAGACCTTTTAATCGGTCAAACGGTTTCTGGCGGCGAGATTGTGGCTCAAGGAACTGTTTTGAAAGAAAAAGATTTTGAAAACGTTCCAGTTGCTTCTTACAGAGAAATTGCTGTTGATAACGATGAGGTGATGAACCTCATTGAACAAATGACAGCACGAATGAATGCAGATGAGAAAAAGCTTTTAGCCAAATTTGAAAACAGAGTTTCAAAATTACAAGAAGGCGATGAAATGTTGCCAGGCGTTTTGAAAACAATTAAGGTTTTCTTAGCCGTTAAACGGAAATTACAACCGGGTGACAAAATGGCGGGACGTCACGGAAACAAAGGTGTTGTTTCACGGATTCTTCCAATTGAAGATATGCCTTATACGGAAGATGGAACACCAATGGATATCGTTTTGAATCCTCTTGGGGTGCCTTCTCGGATGAATTTAGGGCAGATTTTGGAAACTCATTTGGGGTATGCTTGCCGTGGATTAGGGGATAAAATCACCGAAACAGTTAAGCAAATCAGAGCAGAAAAAAAGACAATGGATGATTTGAAATCTATGTTGGAATCTGTTTATGGAAAAGATGTTTACAAAGAAGACATTGAATCTTTAAGTGATAGTGAACTTATCGAAATGGCTCAAAATTTGAAGTTGGGTGTTCCAATTGCAACACCTGTTTTCGATGGAGCAAGAGATAAAGACATTACAAACTGGCTTGAAAAAGCTGATTTAAGTCCTTCTGGTCAAGAAATCCTTTATGATGGACGGACTGGGGAACCTTTCGATAGACCTGTGACAATTGGGTTTATTTATATGCTTAAGTTGCATCACTTAGTCGATGAAAAAATCCACGCACGTTCTATTGGTCCTTACTCATTGGTGACACAACAACCTCTTGGAGGAAAGGCTCAATTTGGTGGACAGCGTTTCGGGGAAATGGAAGTTTGGGCTTTGGAAGCTTATGGCGCAGCCTATACCTTGCAAGAAATGTTGACTGTTAAGTCAGATGACGTTTCTGGAAGAACAAAGATGTATGAATCTATTGTTCGTGGAGATGATAATATTGAAGCAGGTATTCCAGAATCCTTTAACGTTCTTATCAAAGAAATGAGATCGTTAGGGTTGGATGTTGAACTTAATCAGAAGGAAAATTAAGGGGAGGGGAAATCCTTCCCCCTTTCAAGCATAATTTAAGGGGCAAAAAATATGAACGAACTTGTAAAAGTGTTGAATGGAATGGGACCAAGTGTCCAATCTTTTGATGATATTCGGATTTCAATTGCATCTCCTGAAAAGATTAGATCCTGGTCTTATGGAGAAGTTAAAAAACCTGAAACCATCAACTACAGAACCTTTAAGCCTGAAAAAGATGGGCTGTTTTGTGCTAAGATTTTCGGACCAATTAAGGACTACGAATGCTTATGCGGTAAATATAAGAGAATGAAGTACAGAGGAATCACTTGTGAAAAATGTGGCGTTGAAGTCACTCTTTCTAAGGTGCGTCGTGAAAGAATGGGACACATTGATTTGGCTGCTCCTGTTGCTCACATTTGGTTTTTAAAATCTTTACCTAGTCGAATTGGAACTCTTCTTGATATTACATTAAAAAATTTGGAAGCTGTTCTTTACTTTGAAAGATATATGGTAATTGAACCTGGTTTAACACCATTAAAGCAATATGATTTGTTGACAGATGACCAATATCAACAAGCGCTTGAAGAATATGGGGAAGATGCTTTCCGTGCAGGAATTGGGGCAGAAACCTTAAAAGAACTTTTAAGTCAAATGGATTTGGAAAAAGAATCCGCAACATTAAGAGCCGAACTTCAAAGCACTAAATCAGAAGCAAAACGTAAAAAAATTATTAAAAGATTAAAACTCGTTGAAGCATTTATGGACTCTGGATCAAAACCAGAATGGATGGTTATGGATGTTATTCCTGTGATTCCTCCAGAACTTCGTCCTTTGGTTCCATTAGATGGTGGCCGATTTGCAACTTCTGATTTGAATGATTTATATCGTCGTGTGATTAACAGAAACAATCGTTTGAAAAGACTTTTGGAATTGAGAGCGCCTGATATCATTGTTCGCAATGAAAAAAGAATGCTTCAAGAATCTGTTGACGCCTTATTTGATAATGGCAGAGGGGGCAGAGCTATTTTGGGGACAAATAAACGTCCTCTTAAATCTTTGGCTGATATGCTTAAAGGGAAACAAGGTCGTTTCAGACAAAACTTGCTCGGAAAACGGGTTGATTATTCTGGACGTTCTGTGATTACCGTGGGACCAGAATTGATGCTTCATCAATGTGGGTTGCCAAAAAGAATGGCCTTAGAATTATTTAAGCCTTTCATTTACTCAAAGCTTGAAGCTAGAGGAATGGCCACAACAATTAAAGCGGCCAAGAAAATGGTTGAAAAAGAAAAACCAGAAGTTTGGGATATCCTTTCAGAAGTTATCCGCGAACATCCAGTTCTTTTGAACCGTGCTCCAACACTTCATAGACTTGGGATTCAAGCTTTTGAACCTATCCTTGTTGAAGGAAAAGCTATTCAACTTCATCCGCTTGCCTGTCCTGCGTTTAACGCTGACTTTGATGGGGATCAGATGGCTGTTCACGTTCCTCTTTCTATTGAAGCCCAAATGGAAGCTCGTGTGTTGATGATGTCAACAAATAATATTCTTTCCCCTGCAAGTGGGAAGCCTATTATTGTTCCTTCTCAAGATATGATCTTAGGTGTTTACTATATGACATTGGCTTTGGATGGCGAAAAGGGCGAAGGAATGATTTTCGGGAATATTGCCGAAGTTGAATATGCTTTGTTCGAAAAATTAGTGACGCTCCAATCTAAAGTTAAAGTAAGAATGACTTTCTATGAAGATGGAAAGAAAGTGACACGGGTTGTGGATACAACACCTGGACGGGTTAAACTTTCCCAAATTTTACCAGATGATCCAAACATTCCGTTTAGCTTATTCAACAGATTGCTTCGGAAGAAGGAAGTTGCTGAAATTATTGATATTGTTTACCGTTTCTGTGGGCCTAAAACGACGTGTATCTTTACAGATAAGATTATGTCTACAGGCTTTAAGGAAGCTGCTAAATCTGGAATTTCCTTTGGTAAAGATGACTTGATTGTTCCAAAAGAAAAGGAAAAATTGGTCAAGGATACCGAAGTTAAAGTGCGCGAATTTGAACGTCAATACCAAGATGGGTTGATTACAAAGGGTGAAAAATACAACAAAGTTATTGATAGCTGGTCAACATGTACGGATGCTGTTGCTGACGCCATGATGAAAGAAATTTCAAAGGTTGAAAAAGGAAAGCTTGTTAACTCTGTTTATATGATGGCTCACTCTGGGGCTCGTGGTTCTGCCGCTCAGATGAAACAGGTTGCAGGAATGCGTGGTTTGATGGCCAAGCCAAATGGGGAAATTATTGAAACACCTATTATCTCAAACTTTAAAGAAGGTTTGACGGTGATGGAATACTTTAACTCTACCCATGGGGCTCGTAAAGGGTTAGCAGATACAGCTATGAAGACGGCAAATTCTGGATACTTAACACGGCGTTTGGTTGATGTGGCGCAAGACGTTATCATCACTGAAGAAGATTGTGGAACCGATGATGGCATTACAATTCGTCCAATTATTGAAGGGGGCGATGTTATTGCAACAACTGGGGAAAGAATTTTAGGTCGGACAGCTGCAGAAGATATCAAAGATAAAGACGGCAATGTTTTAATTGAAAGCGGACGCTTGATTGATGAAAATGATGTCGCTATTATTGATAAAGCTGGTGTTGAAAGCGTTAAGATTCGTTCCGTTTTGACATGTAAGTGCAAGCAAGGAATTTGTGCTAAATGTTATGGTCGAAACTTGGCAAATGGAAATCCAATTGGAATGGGCGAAGCCGTTGGTGTTATGGCCGCACAATCCATTGGTGAACCTGGAACACAGTTGACGATGAGAACGTTCCATATCGGTGGTGTGGCGCAAAGAGGGGCTGAACAATCCAGTATTGAAGCTGTCTTTGATGCTAAAATCCGTTTGATGAACGCCAATACGATTGTCAATTCTCAAGGCGAAACCATTGTTCTTTCACGTAAATGTGATGTGTCCTTAATTGACGGATCGGGACGTGAAAAAGCACGGCATAGATTGCCTTATGGGGCTATTTTGAAAGTTAAAGATGGCCAAGCTATCCTTAAAGGAGAACAAATTGCTTCTTGGGATCCATATACGATGCCTATTTTGGCCGATAAATCAGGGCGTGTTGCCTTTGTTGATTTGGTCGAAGGGGAAACAATGCGTCAGGTCACTGATGAAGCTACAGGGTTGTCTTCCATGGTTATTATTGATTGGAAGCAAACAGCTAAAGGCGCTGAACGTAAGCCTCACATCAGATTGATTGATGAAAATGGCGAAACGGTCACCTTTACAAATGGAGCCGAGGCTGTTTACTATCTCTCTATTGATTCTGTTGTTTCCGTTGAAAATGGGGCTGAAGTTAAAAATGGGGATACGTTGGCTCGTATTCCTCGTGAAAGCTCTAAGACAAAGGATATTACAGGTGGTTTGCCTCGTGTTGCGGAACTCTTTGAAGCTCGTCGTCCTAAGGAAGGGGCTATTATTGCCGAAATTTCTGGACGTATTGAATACGGAAAAGATTATAAAGCAAAACGTCGGGTTGTTATCGTTGGAGAAAATGATCAAACAGTTGAATATTTAATTCCAAAAGGAAAAACAATTGCTGTTCATGAAGGCGATCTTATTGAAAAAGGTGAAATCATTATTGATGGACCAATGGTTCCTCATGATATTTTACGAATTCTTGGCGTTGAAGCCTTGGCTCACTATTTGGTCAAAGAAATTCAAGCTGTTTACCGTTTACAAGGGGTTCGTATCAATGATAAGCATATCGAAGTGATTGTTCGTCAAATGATGCAAAAAGTTGAAGTCATTGCTCCAAAAGATACAACGCTCCTTATTGGGGAACAACTCGATCATGTGGATCTTGAAAAAGAAAACGAAAGAACGATTGCAAATGGCGGAGAACCTGCTGAAACAATTCCAGTTTTACTTGGGATTACAAAAGCATCTCTTCAAACGCATTCATTCATTTCGGCCGCTTCCTTCCAAGAAACAACACGTGTCTTAACAGAGGCTGCTGTTGAAGGTAAGAAAGACTCTTTGATGGGCTTAAAGGAAAATGTGATTGTTGGGCGTTTAATCCCAGCCGGAACAGGGGCTCTTATCAACCGTCTTCGTGTGAAGGCCGCAGAGAAGGATAAAGAGATTGAAGATCAAACTTCTGATTTCTTAGAACCTACGATTGCGTGTCCTGTTGAAGAAGTGTCAGAAGCGTAATTTCTAAAAAAAAGAAAAGAAGAAAGGGGGAAGAAATTCCCTCTTTTTTTATTTAGAGTTTGAAAAAAAAGTAAAAACAGATTATTCTTGTGCTAAAGAAATTTAGAGCCAAAAGGCTTTTTTGGTAAGTATTTGATTTTTAGGAGAGTTTATGAATAAGCTTGAAAAAGAACAGTTTTTACAATTAAATGTTCCTTTAGATTTTTTTAATGAAATTCATTCTTATTTTGAAGATAGAGCGCCTTCTTTTTCGAAAGAAAAGTCCCAAAAAATGGTCGAAATTTTCCTTTTTTCTGCGATTTGTGAAGTGGTTGAAGAGAAAACTTTTGATTTTGATAAAATCAATTCAATAGAAAAAATGTTTTCAAAAAATCCACTTGTGCGTGAGTTGAAAAAAGAGATTACAGCGCTCTTTTTGAAAAATGTGCCACAAAAAGATGAGCAAACAGAAAAGAAAGATGATTTCCTGCTTAAAATGTTTGGGGTTCATCTGAAAAAAAGAGAGGCTATTGAAATCCTTAAAAAAGATAAAAAGAAGAGAGAGGCTTTTTTAAGTGAAGTGGAAGCCTTAAGAGAAAAATATACAAATGAATTTTATTTAGATTTTAACTTAAAAGTTTTTGCAGATGCTTTCTTCCCAGATGAGAAAAAGAAGGAAAAGAGGCGGGGATTGAATGCGCTTTTAAGGGATAAAATTATGAAAAAAACGTTTTTTAACGTAAAAGGAAAAGAATCTAGACATTCATAAAAAAGAGCTTAAAAAAATAAGTTGACAAAAATTATAAAATGATAAAGTATAAGGGGGAATACAGATTCGCAGTTAAAGCGGAAAGGATTGAAAATGAAAAATTTATCGCAAGAAGAGTTTCTTAAGAAAATGAGTAAGGAAGAAAAAAAGGTTATCAAAAAGACTGGGAATTCACCAGATTTAGAAGATGTGATGGATCGCTATTTGGGTCGGATATCAAACCTTTCTACCTCTTATGAAGTTCGGGCAAGAAATGTCGTCAATTCTTTCTTATTTATTCGCGTGGGGTTCCTTTTAACGCAAGAAGAACTAAAAGAAATCAATATTTACAAAATCTCAACACAAGAAAAACCTATTTATGACTTTATAAAAGACAATCCTTATATTCAAAAAATGAATGAAGAAGTTGATAAATATCTTTCAAGAGCATTCCCAAGCTTGAGATTGCAAAAAAATTTACGTGCAGAGGATCTTGACGAAAGAGAAGATGACTTTTCTTCAAAAAGAAGGCATTTATTTTATGAATTATCAATGTTAAGAGATAAATATTTTAAAGACATTGTGACAGATAAATCTCTTCAAAAAGGAACGGAGGCTTTTTCGTTTGGTAAAGAAGAAACTTCAGATCAAAAAGATTTCCTCAAAGCACGCATTTTTGAAAATGATAGATATCAAAGATAATCGTTTTTAAGAAAAATTTTTAGAAACTTAAACTCATAAAAAAAGCACAGCGTTTTAAGCCGTGCTTTTTCTTTTAGGGTAAAAATTTATTTTTTATCTTTTTCTTTGATGTCAACTTTGATATGAAGTTCTTTAAGTTGAGCTTCCGTCACTTCAGCTGGGGCATCCATCATTAAATCTTGAGCTTGTTGATTGAAGGGGAAGACGATTACTTCGCGAATATAACTTTCATTTGCTAAAATCATAACCAAGCGGTCAATCCCATAGGCACATCCCCCATGAGGAGGGGCGCCAAACTTAAAGGCATGAAGCATCCCGCCGAACTTCTTTTCAACAACATCATGGCCGTATCCTGCAATTTCAAAAGCTTTGAACATAATATCGTCTCTGTGATTTCGAATAGCGCCCGAGCAAATTTCATAGCCATTGCAAACCATATCATATTGGTAGGCGTAAATGTCTAAAGGATCCTTTGTTTCTAAAGCTTCCATTTCCCCTTGAGGCATAGAGAACGGATTATGTGAAAATTCAACTTTTCCTGTTTCTTCGTTTAGTTCAAACATAGGAAAATCAACAATCCAGCAAAATTCATAACGACTTTCGTCAATAAGGTTCATTTCTTTACCTAGAAGCATTCTTAAAGCGCCCATAATTTTTTCGGCTTTTTCGCCCTTTCCAGAAACGAAAACAAGGCCGTCATTTTCTTTGATTTCCATTTTAGAAATTAAAGCAGAAACAGCGTCTTCTTTTAAAGATTTTGAAAGGGAGCCTTTAATCTCGCCATTTTCCAAGAATGTTAAGTAAGTTAAAGGACTAAACCCTTCTTTTTTAACAAACTCTCCTAATTTTTCAAAGAAAGAACGTGATTTTTCGGCTAAACCTGGAACTTTAATCCCGCGCACCCACATTTGATTTTTGGTGTTTTCTTCATAAATTGAAAATCCAGCGGTTTTGAAGATTTCCGTCACATCCTCAATTAAAAGAGGGTTTCTTAAATCCGGCTTATCTGTTCCATAGATTTTCATGGCGTCGCGATAAGTAATGCGTGGACAAGGAGAAGCGCAAACGGTTTTGCCTTCTTCCTTAAATTCTTCAAACAAGGAAAGAATAACAGGTTCAACTGTGTTTAAAACATCTTCTTGTTCCACATAGCTCATCTCAACATCCAACTGATAAAATTCACCAGGCGTTCTATCGGCACGGCTATCTTCATCCCGAAAACAAGGGGCGATTTGGAAATATTTATCAAAGCCAGAAACCATCAAAAGCTGTTTGAATTGTTGTGGGGCTTGAGGAAGGGCAAAGAATTTTCCTGGATGCACCCGACTTGGGACCAAGAAGTCTCTCGCCCCTTCTGGACTAGAAGCCGTTAAGATTGGGGTTTGAAATTCATTAAAGCCTAAAGACCACATCTTTTTTCTTAAAAAAGAAATAACGTTATTTCTAAGAAGAATATTTTGATGCAATTTTTCACGCCGTAAATCCAAGAAACGGTAAGTTAAGCGCGCTTCTTCTGAAAGGTCAGAATTATCACTTAAAATAGAAAAAGGCAGTTGGGCAGCAGTGGATAAAACCTCTGCTTTTAAAACTTGAAGTTCAATTTGACCCGTTGAAAGTTTTTCATTAACCGTTTTACCTGCCCGAACGACGACTTTTCCTTCAATCGTGACGACACTTTCAAGAGACGTGTTGGAGAGTAAATCAAAATTATCGTTATCGCAATCTAAAACACATTGAGTGATGCCGTAATGATCTCGAAGATCAACAAAAAGTAAATTTCCATGATTCCTTTTACGATGTATCCATCCGGATAGGCGGACCTGTTCCCCTTCGTTTTTAAAGGAGAGCTCTCCACAAGTATGTGTACGATAACGATTCATTTTTAACTCCATAAATAATAATCTAAAAATAAAAAACTGTCTCAAATAAAAGACAGGAACATATTATAAAAAGAGTTCGTATATTTGTAAAGAATTTTTGTATAGAAAAGAAGACCATTTTGCCCTTCCATCGCAAAACTTAAAATATATCCCAATGTCAAAATATTCAAGGTTGGAAGCAAAAAGAACGCATATAAAAATCCTTCTTTTTGAAGATCTGTCTGGTCAGGGTGAATTTCAAGAGCCATATTGAAAAAATGATAAGAGGTCAAAAAGCCCAAAGCCCCTTGAAGCATAAGGGCATAATCTTGGTTATTTTTAAGCACAAAAGGCGTGGCAAGCATCAAGAAAAAAGCAAACGTGGGGAAAAAATAAGGCGCGAGGGTAATGAGGAAGTTTCCCCGCCCTTTGAAGGCAAAAAAGCCGCCCCCGTCTGATTGTGTTCCGATATCAATATCAAGGGGTCTATGCCCTGTTAAAAGCGCAAATAGCATATGGGTGATTTCGTGCTCTGCCGTTGAGAAGATAGAGTGTTGCCCTTGCATAATCACAAAGAAAATGGCGCCATAAGCAACCAATCCGCCAAGAAAAGGAAAGAGAGAAGAAAGCGAGAGTTCATAAAGATAATAAAAGTGCAAAGTTTGAAGACTTGGTAAAAGAAGGAAAAGGGATAAAATGCCAATAGGCCATTTTAAAAAGTAAAGGGCTGTATCTAACAGATGAGAAATAAGACGCATAGCTTTTCCTTTTTTTTAAGGTTAAAAAATTTTTGCATATTTTTTATAAATTAGATATACTCTTCTTAGTCAAGAAAGGAAATGAAAAAATGATTTATCTTTTGAGCGGTATAGCCCTTTTGGGGGTTCTTTTACTTCTTGTTTTAATCTACAAATTGGAAAAAACAGCTCACCTGCAAAAAGAAAATTTTTTAAGTCAAAATCTAGAACAAATGGAGCGTAGATCCCATGAAGATGCTTCCACTTTGCGTCAAGATTTGCTTAAAACGATTGAAACGTTGAATAATTCCTTAAAGGGAAGTGTGGATGCTCAATTTGAGAAAATCAGATCTGAAAATGCACAAAAACTTGAAAAAATGCGGGAAACAGTTGATGAAAATCTGCATAACACTTTGGAAAAAAGGATTGGACAGTCTTTTGCTCAAGTCAGTGAGCGGTTGGAAAAAGTGCACCAAGGTCTTGGCGAAATGCAAAGCCTGGCTTCTGGTGTGGGGGATTTAAAACGGGTTTTAACAAATGTTAAGACAAGAGGAACGTGGGGTGAAATTCAACTGGCTTCTTTGTTAGAACAAGTGTTGACCGCCGACCAATTTCGCCATAATGTCAAGATTAAACAAGGAACGACAGAGGTTGTCGAATACGCCATTGTTTTGCCGGGAACGGTTGAAGGACAGGAAGTCCTTATCCCGATTGATTCAAAGTTCCCGATGGAAGATTATGAACGCTTGATGAAGGCCTCAGAGGATGCTGATGCTGCAGGGGTTGAACGCGCCGCGGTAGAGCTTGAACGTAGTATTAAAACGCAGGCCCATAAAATTTCCAGTAAATATATCTCTCCACCGACAACAACGGATTTTGCTTTGATGTTTTTACCAACAGAAGGGTTATATGCCGAAGTCATGAAACGGCCAGGTTTAGCGCAAGAACTTCAACATAAAGAACGCATTGTGATTGCAGGGCCTAGCACTCTGGGGGCATTTTTAAGCTCTTTGCAGATGGGATTCCGCTCTTTGGCTATTCAAAAAAGATCAGGGGAAGTTTGGAAAGTCCTTTCTGAGGCTCAACAAGAATTTAAAAAATATGGCGATTGGGTAGATAAGGTTAAGAACCAACTAGGAAGCGTTGTTAAAACGTTAGATATGGCTGATAGAAGAACGCGAGCTGTGGAGCGTCGCTTGAATGATGTTGAAGGACAAAATTTGGAAAGCAAGCCGCCTATTGATGAAATTTCTGATTTGCCTTTTCCCAAAAACAAATCTTCTTCGGAAGAGTAGGTCTTGTAAATTGTCCAAAAAACCTATATTATTCGTAGAACTTAAATAAAATAAACTAAATAAAAGAGGAAATTATGTTAAGAGAAGATTTAAAAAAAGCATTAAAAGAATCTATGCTAGCCCATGAAGCAGAAAAAACATCCGCTTTACGCCTTATCAATGCCACCCTTAAAGATAAAGATATTGCGGCCCGTTCAAAGGGGACAATGGATGGGATTTCTGATGACGAAATCTTGCAAATGTTTCAATCAATGGTTAAACAAAGAAACGAAAGCATTGAGATGTATAAAAAGGGCGGACGGGAAGATTTAGCCGCCAAAGAGCAAGCCGAAATTGAGATTATTCAATCTTTCATGCCTGTTCAAATGACAGAAGAGGAAATTAAAACAGTCCTTCAGTCAGCTATTGAAAAAATGGGGGCGACAACGATGCGCGATATGGGCAAAGTCATGGGAACTCTTAAAGGTGAATATGCTGGAAAAATGGACTTTTCAAAGGCATCAAAAATGCTTAAAGATCTTTTAGGTTAAATAAGTTTTGAAAAACCTATTTAAAGGAAAATGTTTAAAATATAAGGATAAAATTTTTGTTTTTTGATTCTCGATTTTTAGAAGAGCTTAAGCAACGGGTCTCCCTTCATTCAGTCATTTCTAGATCTGTGAAATTGCAAAAAAGGGGACATTCTTATGTCGGTCTTTGTCCGTTTCATTCGGAAAAGACGGGCTCTTTTGTTGTGGATGAATCAAAGGGGTTTTATCATTGCTTTGGATGTGGGGCCCATGGCAACGTGATTGATTATGTGATGAATCACGAACATCTAGGCTTTGTCGAGGCGGTTAAGTCTTTGGCGTTAGAAGCACATATGCCGCTTCCTAAAATGACAGAAAATCAAGTTAAAGCGGTTCAAAAAAGGACATCTTTGTATGATTTGACAGAGAAGGTCTGCCAGTTTTATCAAGAGGGGTTAAGTTCTCTAGAAGGGGCCCAGGCGCGTGAATATTTGCAAAAGCGTCAGGTTTCAAAGGAGATGATTTCAAAATTTAGATTGGGGTATTCATCTTCTGGAAAATTGGCTTCTTTCCTTAAAAAGGAAGGGTTTTCTTTGGATGATGCGGTGGCGGTTGGTCTTTTTAAGAAGTCTGATTATGCCAAAGCGCCGCATGAATATTTCCGCAATCGTTTGATTTTCCCCATTATGAATAAAACGGGAAAAATTATTTCTTTCGGGGGGCGTATTTTAGGTGAAGGTGAACCTAAATATCTAAACGGACCAGAGACGGAGCTGTTCCATAAAAGTGATGTATTATATGGTCTAAAGCAAGCCTATGATGCCATTTATAAAAAGGAAAATGTTCTTGTCGTTGAAGGGTATATGGATGTGATTTCCTTGCATCAAGCTGGGGTAGATATTGCAGTGGCTCCTCTTGGGACGGCCTTAACGGAAAGCCATTTGAACATTCTTTGGCATATGGTGTCGGAGCCCACTTTATGCTTTGATGGGGATGGCGCCGGTATTCGGGCAGCTTACCGTGGATGTGATAAGGCCATGCCTTTGTTAACTTCTGGAAAGTCTTTAAAATTTGTTTGGATGCCAGAGGGGGTGGATCCAGATGATTACATTAAAATGTATGGGGGAGAGGCTTTTTGGACGCTTATTTCCAATGCACTTCCTTTATTTCAAGTTGTTTTGAATAAAGCATTAGAAGGGAAAATCTTAAATACGCCAGAGCGAAAAGCAGGTCTTAAAAAAGAATTGACCGCTTTGGCAGAGGAAATAAAAGACAAACAAGTGAGCTCTTTTTATCTTCATCAATTTTTAGATGAATTTTATCGCCTTTGTCGGGAAAATTTTTCTTCCTCTAAGGAAAAATGGAAAAAATCATCTTCTAAAGGGTTTTCAAGTAAACTCTTACTTAAAAGTGTTCCTGTGTCTTTTAAAGGGCGCGAAGACATGCTTCTCTTGCTTTCTTATTTTGCGTGTTATCCTTTGATTATTAAGGATTTTTTAGAAGACTATATGACTTTAGCTCTTGAAGATGTTCGTCTTGAAAATTTAAAAAATAAGATGGTAGAATTCCTCCTTGAAAATGAAGAAGCTCATCAAGAGGGGATGTTAAAATTTTTCAAAACTTTACCTGAAAAAGATTTAATTCAAAATCATGTCGAGATGCTTTTAAAATCACTCAGGCAAGAGCATGAAATTCGAAAGGAAGTTAAGATTCTTTTGGAGGGAATTTCCTTAAGAGCATTGGAAGAAGAGCTTGATTCTTTATGCCAAAAATTGATTAAAGATCCTTCAAATCAAGAACTTTTTGAAAGATATACCCTTTTGAAAACAGAGAAAGAGTCTCTTTTACAAAAATTGTCGGACTAACGGGAAGAAAGATTTGACAATTTCTTGAAAAAGAAGTAAAAAGTTGCAGGAACTTGTAATAGTTTAAAGTCAAGAGCGTTTTTATAATCTAAGTGATGGTGTTATGGTGCAAAATGATTTAGCCGAGAATTCTGTTTATGCTTCTTTACCTGTTTCGGTTAAGAAATTGGTCGAGAAGGGACAGAAGAAGGGATTTATTACCTTTGACGAATTAAATAAAGCTCTTCCGTCAAAAGAGGAAGCTGCCGAAATTATTGAAGACTTTGTCAGTTTGACATCAAGTCTCGATATTCAATTTGTGGAATCTGAAGAAGATGCTTCTGAAGATGAAGAAACAGTGGAACCTTCTGCTAAAAAGAAGAAAGAAACGGCATCTGATGAAGGAAAATCAAGTGATCCTGTTCGGATGTATCTAAAGGAAATGGGGGCGGTTCAACTTCTTTCAAGAGAAGGGGAAATTGCTATTGCTAAACGAATTGAAGCCGGCTATGACCTTATGATTGAAGGGTTGTGCCAAAGTGCTTTAACTTATAAAAGACTTTCTGAATGGAATAGAGATTTATTGGCCGGTCAAATGCTTCTTCGGGATATTATTGACTTAGATGCGACCTATGATTTGGAACCAAACCAATCCGAGCTTTCTTCAGCCGAAAAAGAACGAAAAGAAGCCTCTATTGAGCTTTCTAAAATCGAAAAGGAAGAAAATATCCCCTCTCCAGAGGAAGAAAAAACTCCAGATTCTTACGATGAAGATATTGATGAAGAAGATGACGAAGACGAAGATGAGGATGAAACACCGTCCGTTTCTTTGGCCCAAATGGAAACCTCTTTATTACCAAAAGTTTTAGAGACATTTAAGAAAATTACGGAATCTTATCAACGGTTTAAAAAGACGCAAAATGAACGGATGTCTTATGTCATTAAAGGCAAAGAGGTCCCTGAAACGCTTGAAAATAAATATACAAAAATTTGTAAAAATCTGATCTCTTTGCTTGAAGGGGTTCGATTTAATCCTCAACGGATTGAACAGCTCATCGGGGAATTAAACGATCTGAATAAAAAGCTCATGGGCTTTGAAGGGCGTCTTTTACGTTTGGCCTTAAACAGTAAAGTGGATAGAGAAGAATTCATCACTTTTTATAAGGAAAACGAGGTTGAACGCGATTGGATTAAGATTATTTCCAAAAAAGCGGGCAAGAATTGGAAGCATTTAGCGGATAGATATGGCAAAGAGCTTTGCGAAATTCGTGATGAAATGGAAGCTTTAACGCGCGAAACTCAAATGCCTATTATGGAATATCGCAGAATTGTGTCGACAACGAAAAAAGGCGAGCAAGAAGCCAACAAAGCTAAACGAGAGATGATTGAGGCGAACTTGCGTCTTGTGATTTCTATCGCAAAGAAATATACGAATCGGGGCCTTCAATTCTTGGATTTGATTCAAGAGGGAAATATCGGTTTGATGAAAGCGGTGGATAAATTCGAATATCGTCGCGGGTATAAATTTTCAACCTATGCCACATGGTGGATTCGTCAGGCGATTACGCGCTCTATTGCAGATCAAGCTAGAACAATTCGGATTCCTGTTCATATGATTGAAACGATTAACAAACTTGTTAGAACAGGGCGTCAGATTTTGCACGAAATTGGCCGTGAACCAACACCAGAAGAATTGTCTCAACGGTTAAATATGCCTTTGGATAAAGTGCGTAAAGTGATGAAAATTGCCAAGGAGCCGATTAGTCTTGAAACCCCTGTTGGGGACGAGGATGATAGTCATCTTGGGGATTTCATTGAAGATAAAAACATCACGCAACCTTTGGAAGCGGCTATTCAAGCGAATTTAAGACAAACGTGCACGGCGGTTTTATCGACTTTAACACCAAGGGAAGAACGCGTTTTAAGAATGCGTTTTGGGATTGGAATGAACTCCGATCACACTTTGGAAGAAGTGGGACAACAATTTTCTGTGACACGGGAAAGAATTCGTCAAATTGAGGCAAAAGCTCTTCGAAAATTAAAGCACCCAACACGTTCGAAGAAATTAAAAAGTTTCTTGGATAACTCGTAAAAGAAACTTTGGAAACTTAAAAAAGAGGGGTTGATTTTTATAAGAAGAATGTGTATAAAATTCATACCCTGTAAGGGTCCGTAGCTCAGTTGGTTAGAGCCGGCCGCTCATAACGGTCTGGTCGTAGGTTCGAGTCCTACCGGACCCACCACAAAAGCCTTGTCAATTGACAAGGCCTTTTTTTTGAAGAAAAATATTATTTTTGGATAATGTTGGGAAGGGGAATGATGAGCCAAGATAAAAAATCGGAAGAGGAAGAATTCTTAAACATATTTTTAAGTTCTCCTGAAGGAAAATTGTGGAAAGAAAAATATAAAATAAGAGAAGGGTATCAAAAAAACGAATCTCCTGATTTTTTATTTAGGTCTAAAGATAATAAAACTATAGGATTGGAAATAACGCAATATATAGAAGAAACCAAAAATGGAAAGGTCTTACAAAAGCTAAGAAGGATAGGAAATAAAGCCTGTTGTTATGCAAAAGAGGAATATAAATTAAATATTTCAATTCTCATTGATAAATTCGAATCAAGATTATGGAGCCTTTATTGGAAGGATTATATAGATCTTCATTGTCACCCAGGTTTTTGTTTCCTTTTTAAAGAAAATGATATTAAACCAAAAATAGAAGAACTTATTGATAACAACATAGATAAAATAATAAAGTGGCCCTCTTTAGTGCAAGAAACTATACAAATTCAAGGGGAATATATAAAAATAATTTTAAGTGGATTTCCAAATCTAAATGGAAAATATGATTGCTTTGTGAATAATGAAAGTTTTCCAGTTAAAGATCCTTTTAAAAATTTACAAGAAAAAATTGATAAAAAAAACCGAAAATATAAGTCGTATTTGAAAAACTGTCATGAATGTTTTCTTTTGATTTTCTTGCCGGATATAGGTAAAGGAAATTACTGTTCTTTTTCGGATGATGTAAAGCAATATTCTTTTTCATCGGAATTTAAAGAGACTTTTTTATGCAGGGAGAAAAATGTCGTGAAGTTAAAGTGATTTTAAAATATTTTGAATTTTTGTATATGGTGTAAATTTTAAAATTTTATTGTTTGCTTCAATAAATGAAATAATGCCAATAAGTTCGCCTTTTTTTGAAAGAACGGGTCCTCCGCTTAGTCCATTTAGATCTTCATCTGTAGAATAACGTAAAGAATAAGAATCACTGTTTTTATTATAATCTCCCGTTAATATGCCTGAATGTTTTTGAAAGTGTTGATGAATCTCTTCGGTGCGGAGTGTATCACTACAAGATGTATCAATGTATTTTATTTCACTTTTTTCATAAGAATATCCACAAAATGAACATTCTGTTCCTTCTAAAAACGAAAAATTACTTAAAGGAAATTTAAGCGTTTTTAGTTTAGAAAAAGGACAATTTTTAGATTTATAAGTCTTGTAAAAGAGAAAGTCTTGTTCTGAAAAATGTTTTTGAAAAATTTTTGTTTCTTTTATTTTTTTTGCACATTTTATCTGATTATTTTTATATCGTTTTCGTATCTTTGATATCAAAGGCATATTTGATATTTTTTTATAGATTTCCTCAGCTGTTGGAATTCCTTTTTCTCTTTGAATAATTTCAGCCATTTCTTCTAGATTTATTTTAAATAGTCTAAAATCTCTATCTTCTCCTGTGTTGTCGGTAGAAATTATCTCTTTAGAAAGAGGAATAGAAAAAAATTTGTTTTGATACGAATTTGAAAAGTTAGAAAAAAACAATTGATCTTTATATTCTTTGTCAATGCAATGAGAGGCTGTGGCTATAAAGAAATTGTTTTTATATGAAATAATAAAAGAACTCCCTTTTCTCCATAAAAGAGGGTCTTTATCTTTAGTAAGATAAGTGACTTGTAAAATAGATCCAAGTAAAAATTCTTTAATATCTTCTATGTCAGCCATTTTTTAATTCTAGATAACAGTTTTTAAAAGGTATCACAGGGGTAGATTTTATAGCCTTTATCAAGGGCGACAAACTCGACAAATTTATCTTTTATTTGATTTTCCTTCCACTTCTAACAAAAGTAAGTATAGAAAAAATGAGCATAAAATACAACGAAAAAGATTAGAATATGAAACGGGATTTTCCCCTTATTTTTTTCATAAAATTATTGAAAATCCTCTTTTAATTAAAATTTTTAGGACTATAATCCTGGGCAAGAAATTTATAAAATGAGGAAGAATGATGTCAGATTTGATAATAAGAAAAGAAAGACAAGAAGAGGCGCGCGAAGTTGAAGAATTGGTGCGTGACGCTTTTTGGGATAAATATATGCCGGGGTGTAGTGAGCATTTGTTGACTCACAAAATGCGGACAAGTTCAATTTTCATTCCTGAATTAAGTTTTGTTGCTGAAAAAGAAAACAAGATTGTCGGAATGATTTGCTATACAAAAGGAAAAATTGAAACAGCAAACGGACAGATGGATGTCTTGTCCTTTGGCCCAGTTGCTGTCTTGCCTGTAGAGCAGGGAAAAGGCATTGGAAGTCAGTTGATAAATCACTCGCTCAACTTGGTAAAAAAGACAAAGGCAAAAGCTGTCGTTATTTATGGCGATTTTGACTATTATAAAAGGTTTGGATTTGAGCACGCTGAAAGCTATGGACTCAAAACATCAGAGGGCTTTTTTGATGCTTTGCTCGTTTTAAAATTGGATGAAAAGACGGAACGTTTAGACGGTGTGTTTGTCGACGAGGATTTATTCAATTTACCTTCGGAAGAGGTGAAAGCCTTTGATGCATCCTTTCCAAAACGTCAAAAGCACAAGCTTCCAACACAGATTTTTGATGGCCCTTTAGACTAGCTTTTTAAGACAAAATTTTTTCAAGTTCTATAATTGGGAGGTTGTATTCGCCTTTATAAGATAAGTTCTTTTTCCGTTACGATGCCGTTATTTGAAAAGATTTCAAAGGCCTTTGCCATGGGAGCGCTTTTGATGATGCCTTTCAACTGTTCGTCTATAAAGACAAGTGCGGCGTTATTATCGACACCATACCCTTTTAGATTGATGTTCTTCATTTGATAGAGAAAAGCAGGGCGTCTATAGGCTTCCTTAAGGTAATGCGGGCAGATAATTCCTTCTAAATACCCTAAGCCATCCATAATGGCCAATTTTTCTTTTGCTTTTTCAAAATCGGTTTTATCTTCTTTAGTTAAAAAAGAATCCGTGCTTGATTTTTCAAACCAACAGGTTGCTCCCGCACTTAAGCCTGAAAGGATAGTTCCTTTTTCATAAGCTTTTCTTAAGAGAGGAAGAAGGCCGAATTTTTTCCAAGTTTCTAACATAAACTGAGTATTTCCGCCCCCGACATAAATAATGTCGGCTTCTAAAATAGCGGTTTTAATTTTCTCTTTTGAAGGGGCGCTTAAAAGCAAAAGGTCTTTGACTTTACAGCCCAAAATTTCCCCGTATTGCTTTTGAAAGGAAGCACAATATCCCGGATTATCCCAAGATGCGGTTGGGATAAAGAGGGTATTTGGGGTTTTCTTTTGACTAAGCTTTATGATTTCTTGGTCGATTTTTGTGGTTTCGATGTCATGAAAGCCAATTATCTTATGCTCCTTGTCGAAAATAGATCCCCCAATTTCGCCGCCCCCGATGGCCACAATCGTCCTCATGTTAAGTCCTTTCTTAAGAGTGCTTTATAAAAAGGATATGCTCTTAAAAAAAGAAAGACAAGGGGATTTTCTTTCCTCTTTTTTTAAGATGTGGTATTCTTTCTTCAAAGTCCCTGTTTCTTAAAAAAATGAACTTTTTTAAAATAAAATCGTTTAGTTTTAGTGTAAGGAGGAAAAAATGGATAAAATTTCAATGTTATTGCAAGAGGCTAAACCCCTTTATCTCAAAAGAGAAAGGCGTAAGAGGATTCTTGAAGCAACAGGGGGTGTTTTTTCTATCTTCCTTTTGACGTTTTTGGTGGGAACATCTTTTTTACCTAAGACAGAGACGATAAACTTGTATCAACAGATTTATCAGGTGGAAAATGGCTCTGTGATAGAGGATATGGGCTTTCCAGTGGATGAATACGGCTTATTAAAGGTCAGCTGATGGAAAATGAACTTACTCTTTATCGCAAGCGAATCTCCTTTATTGTGGAGAGAATGACAGGACAAAAGAACGAGGACCTGGCGCAAGAAATTTACCTGAAAACTTGGCAGAATTTACATAAATACCAAGAGCAGGGAAAGTTTAAGGGATGGGTTTCTTCGGTGGCTCGGAATATGTGTCGGGATTTTAAGAGATCTAAAGGAGAACGACAAAGAGCGATTACGGCAGGCGAAGAGGTCTTAGAAACGCTTTCAGTTCAAGCGATGCAGGAGGAGGCCATTATTCGCAAACAACGCCAAAAAAAGGTTTTAGAAGCGGTTTCAAATTTGCCAAGAAAAATGAGAGAAGTCCTTGTCTTATCCGAATTTCACGATAACTCCCTAGAAGAAGTTGCAAAGCGCTTGAGAATTCCCGTTGGCACAGTTAAATCCCGTCTCTTTAATGCAAAAAAACACTTAAAAGAAGATCTAAAAGAATTTGAAGGAGAGAACTTATGAAAAAATATATGTATATGCTGTTAATGGCAAGTGTGATTTCTTTACCCACCCTTTTGAAGGCAGAAGAGGCTATGGATGCCCCTGTTTCGGAACAAGAAGAGGTCTTTGCTCCTCAAGAAAAGACGTTTTCAAAAAGAGGCCATTCCTATCGTTTTTCAAAAAAGGAAAGATATTCGCGAAGAATGGGGATTCCTCGGGGCGAGCCTTCTCCAGAGGAAGATAAACGTCATGAAAAACGCTTAGCAAAGGATTTGGATTTAACGACCGAGCAGCTTAAAGTTATGCGAGAATCAAGAGAAAAAGCCCGAATAAAAATTAAACCGCTCTTTGAAAAAATGCAGACAATTCGAAAGGAAATGGATGAAATCAGAAAAGAAAATATGATTGAATTCGAACGCGTTTTAACTAAAGAGCAAAAAGAAAAAATGGATGAGATTAAACAAAAACATATGGAAAAAATGCGTCGGAGACGTTAACTTAAAAATATCCATAAGTAAACAGCAAAAAAGAGTGGGCGTTTCCTCACTCTTTTTTTATTTTTAGGTTAATTTTATATTGTCTTTCTCTTAAAAAGAAGGTATCCTTTTAAAAAGCGTTATATTTTAGGGGGTTCTTATGAGCAACAGATTATCAGCATCCTTGGTTTTGGTATCAACTTGCGCGGCTTCTTTTTCGGCAAATGCGGTTCTTGTAAAAGTCAAAGCCGATAAGACGCCAGAAGATAAAGCATTAAACTCTTTATCGTCTCTTCAAAAGAAGGCGGTTCAGATTTCCCAAACCAATAGATCTATGCAAACAGGAACGGGGATGGGATCTTTTTCCAAATCCCCGCGTTTATATCCAGGAAGCTCGGATACCTCTCTTTGCTATACAAACGGGGTTGATACAACAAAAGGGACAGACCTTGTTGGGATTTCGTGTGATGCAGGAAAACAACCTAACTATGCGGCAACGGAAGAAGAAAAGAAATGCACGGTTTGTCCTCAAGGATATTACTCAAAGGGGAGCGTCTATAATACCGCAAATGGGTTAGAAGATGCGTGTCATCCTTGTCCAAAAGGTTCTGTTTCAAAACGAACAGATGGGGGCGCTTTGGCAACAAATGGGGCGGATACATGTGCGTATTGCGGACCAAACCAGATTGTAAAAGATAACACCTGTCAAAATTGTTCAACTTATCCTTATATGGAAGCCTCTAATATTTATATTACAAAGGGAGAGGCAATAAACATCCCAACCTATCCAAATATTGCTAAAAACGAATGTATCGCTTGCACGATGAAATTAAATTATAAACGGATAGATGAGACACAAAATCCATTGATTGGGGAGTTTGTCCCAAGTGCCTACAGTGGCATGAATTTAAATGGAGGCTATTGCCAAACTTGTGTAAATGGGACGGTTTTTAAGTTTGATAGATCCATTGTGACAATCGACGGGGTTAAAATTAGAAAAAATGAGTTTATTTCGGGGACTGGTCGAGATATTTCAAGATTGAGTTGCTATGACTGTTTGGCAGAAGAAACCTCAACTTACGATACGACAGAAGGGGTGAAATGTCATAAATTTGTTTGCTCTGAAGGAAAGTACAAACCTTCCGCAACAGGCGATGGCATTACGTCTTGGGGGTATTGTGCTTCTTGTAATGGACAGTCGGCCTCAGGGTGGGCCCTTAGCTCTTACTATAAAAATAATACATCAGCTGAATTTGAAAGTGGATCAAGGTATAGCTATTGCCCTCAAGCCGAATTGAATGACGCAGGGACCGCGGTCACGTGTATCAGCACATCTGCTCCAAGTTCTGGAGTGAGAGATGATTGGAGTGGCCTCAACCAAAATGGATGTGTTAAATGTAGCAATCTGGGCAGCAACTATGCGCCAAGTGGAGGGGATGACGGAAAAGGATATTACAGCCAAACCCAAACCATCGGTATTTTAAAAGGAATGGATGGGATTAAACTTTCCGAGATTGATAGGTCTTATTGTGTGAATTGTCCAGATTGGGCTCCTCCAAAAGAAGATAGCACAACAGGAATTCGCAAATGCACAAGAGATACAGATTATGACGATTACGGCACTTGTTCGGACAGTTCACGGACATGGCGGTTGATGTTAAGTCGGACGACTTTAGATACATGGAGAAATCCAGGGGCGTCTTCTGATACAACGGATTATGAAATCTATGCCACGATTAGAAATAAAAACTGTGGCAATGGGTTAACACCTCTTTATCGGATTGAATCTTGCACGGGAGGCGTTAAGGGGGGCTATATTTCTGACCCAACAAAATTGGCTGATACAGCTTGGATTGGCTCCAATGTTATCATTTGTGGCAATGCCCAAGTGACAGGGGACAATACGTATTTTAATCCGGCCAGTAAAAATATTATAAAAAATTCAACAATTGGAGGCAGTATTGGTGGCGCTACAAAAGCTTCTCCTACTGGAGATATTCGGATTTGCCAAATTAAATCAGACGGGACGGAGGTAAAAACTGCTTCCACAGAGGCCTTTACGTCTGAAATTTTGGCAGGTCAAGATGAATGTGCAGTTTCCATTGGGGATGCCGATATTACAGCCGCTTCTGGGGCTTCTGTTGTCATCAACGGAATTGATAAAGATAGAATCAATTTAAGTGCTTATACCACTTCTCAACGGGATCAAATCAACTTAAATGATCCAACAATGAAACTTGTCAGTGGGAAAATTACGGCAACAACGGGAAGTATTCTTATCCAAAACAAAAACTATGCTTCGGGAACGACGGTTTTAACGGAAGCTGGAAAAGTGATAGTTGCTTTAGAGGGGGAAGGAAAGATTGAGACAAACTCTTCTTCTTCGGCAAAGTGGGAAATTACAGGTGCTTATAAGAGATATAATGGCGATTGGGTGGCCAAAACAACAGATATTTCTGGAACAGCAAAACTTATCTCTACCTCAAGTGTTTCTGCGGTCAGAGGGGGGACGATTTCTGGCAACCCAACGATTACAAATATAAGAGTAGGGCATCCACATACAAGCAACTATTTTGAGGCTCTTTCCGGGTTTACCATAACGGGCGGATCCGTCAACAGTTCTTTAATGGGGGGAAATACAAAAATTTATGGGGGAACGATTTCCGGGGGCTCATGGGGTAGCAGTTCGGGAACAACCGTTTACGGCGGAACCATTACAGAGGGGCAATATAATGGCGGGACAATTTCCGGTTCGCCTGTAATTAAAAATATTTACATTTCTAGCGGCTCTATTTCTGGGGGCACGTTGACAAATAACGGGGCTTGGGCTGGAATTCATATTGCAGGGGCCCATATTGAAGGCGGGACCTTTACAGTACCAACTAGTGAGGCAGCCTATTATTCAATACAGGCGATTGGGGGCACCATAAAAGGCGGAATATTTACATCAGGAACCGTTTCCAAATCTATCTATGTGACATCGGGCACAATTAACGGCGGCACCTTTACGGCAAAGAATAGAGAAAATTCGATTTACGTTTCAGGTGGAACGATTAACAACGGCTCTTTCGTTGCTGAAAGTAATATTTCCGTTTCTGGAAGTGCCACAATTAATAACGGCACCATCCAAGGCGGCTCTTTCTCTGGGGGGACTGTTAATGGAGGCTTTATTACAGGAGGTTCTATTTCAGGAAGCGCCCTTATCAATGGCACTTTGGGAAGTTCATGCACAACGGTTGAAGGATCCTCTTGCCCAAGTGGAACAGTCCTTCAATCAACAGAAATTGTGACTTTGGCTGCAACGGCCACGTGCCCAACAAATTGGACATTAGGGGGCGGCGCGATTTGTTCTTATTCAGAAACAACAGATGCAACAGAAAGTTGCCCTTCTGGTTGGATGCCTGAAGGCGATGTTTGTCAAAAAGATTATTCTGAGCCGGCGACCCTAACTTGTTTAGATGGCTATACATTAAGTGGGTCAACGTGTACAAATACAACAACGGGGGCGACGTTGCCAGCTTTTTATACCTGTCCATTGGATTATACATTGGAAGGGACAACTTGCACAAAAACTGAGACTCAAAATATTGGTTATGTTTGTCCAGATGGATATACATTAAGTGGTTCTACTTGTTCTTCTTTTATGACAGAACCTGCAACATATGTTTGTGAGGCGGGGTATGTTTTAGATGGAACCGAATGTAAAAAGACAACGTCAGAATGTTGTTCGGTGTCTTCCGTTCAAATCTCTGGTGGGAATATTTCAGGTGGAACTGTTCAAGGGGAAGATATTCAAATCAGTGGCTCTCCAACTATTACAGGCGGAACCATTGGCCCGTATAGTCGTGTGACAGGCGGGGCAATCGCTGGAAATGTTAGAGGAGCTGTTGTTTCGAGTAATTCCTGTTCAAGATGTTGTGAATCTCATCGAGAATGTGATACATGTCAGAAATATTCTACTTGTTGTGATCGTGAATGGGAGTGTGATGATGTAACAGGTCGCTGTGTAAGTCATGCGACATGTTACCCATGTTTTCCAACGCCCTATGAATGTAATTGTCATACAGTTTGTGATGATCGTGATCGTGATTCTTGTTCTGGGTATATAAGTTATGGCGTGATCAATGGGGGGACGATAACCTCTACAGGATCTGTTAACTGCACAACAATAAATTCTGGAACAATTAGTTCGTCAACAGGATATTGTCGATCAAAGTGTTCGGTAAGTTGTTGTTAAAAAAAGGGAGGATAAAAATATGAATGTGGATGAATTAGAAAAACTTGCAAAATTAAAGAAAAAAGGCCTTTTATCGGAAGATGAATTTAGCACTCAAAAGGAAACTTTGCTTAAAGCTTGTAAAGATAAATCAACTTGGTTTTATTTCAAACGAGCCTTAACAAAAGATTATTTTAATTTTTCAAAACGGGCCCGTAGGAAAGAATATTGGGGTGTTGTTTTATGGAATTATATTTTTTCCTTATTGCTTTATGCCCTGCTTATTATGACAGGTTCTGGATTTATTCTTTCAATCTATCTGCTCTATAGCCTTTACACGATTATTCCAGGGCTTTCTGTCCTTGTCAGACGTTTGCATGATGTCAATATGCGTGGATGGTGGATCTTAACAATTATTGTGCCAATTATTATGATTTTTGTTAAGGGAAATAAAGGAAGCAATCGATTTGGATTGGATCCATTGGCGTAAAGCTTAAAATATTAAGAAAAAGGGGCAAAAGCCCCTTTTTTTTATAATGAACGGTTTTTTATAGTGAATGGGCTTTTTTATTTAAAAGAACGGGATTAAAAGGGCTGTAAGTTTCTAAAAATTCTTTTTGAGCAACCCCATAAACATTTTCTAAATCACTCACATTCAAAAAGCCTCCTTTTTTAATAAATTGAGGGGGGGCCATAAACTCAATATCTTCCTTAATTTGAATAAATTTTTGAGGAATAGGTTTTGAAACGTAAACCCCTTTTTGTTTTGCTGGGATATATTTTTCTTTGAATTTTTCTTCTGTTAAAATGTATTGTTCCCCTGAAGGATTTGTCACAATCCAATTTCCTGGAAAAGCTGTATTTACGGTCTCTGCCATTCCGTCAGAAAGGCGAGTTGTTAGAGTCTCTTCCTTTGTGCATTGAGTTGCCTGAACAAAAGCCTGTTTAACAAATGTTTTTGCAAAAGGCATCTCGGATGAAACAAGGGCTGAAAGTTCTTCTTTTGTTTTCATAATAATTTCCTTAAAGTTTATTTTCTTTAAACCCATTTTATTTTAGAGAATTTAAAAAGTAAAATTTTTTCATAAATGAAATAAGACTTGCTTTTTTAAGAAAAATAAAGTATACATCTTGCTTGGAAGTTCTTTACAACTCTATAAATCTCATCATTTGATATTGGCAAGAGTTCTCGCGGATTCTCTCTGCGATAAAAG
Source organism: Alphaproteobacteria bacterium (assembly GCA_009929265.1). Classification (GTDB taxonomy): domain Bacteria; phylum Pseudomonadota; class Alphaproteobacteria; order CASFRQ01; family SAAU01; genus SAAU01. The sequence goes on along the minus strand of SAAU01000009.1, from coordinate 2,405 downwards.
TACTCATGCATTGGCGTAAAGCCATAAATTATAACAAATGAAAGAAAAAAATGTCTGACTTTAAATCTCTGGGTATTCCAGAAAAAATTCTAAATTCTTTAACCAAAATTGGATTTGAAACCCCGACTCCTATCCAAGAAAAAGCAATTCCTGTTGCCTTAGAAGGCAAGGATATTCTAGGGACAGCTCAAACCGGAACAGGGAAAACGGCGGCGTTTGTCGTTCCTCTTTTAGCTTCGCTTTTGAAAGATAAAGAGGCGCAAGGCCTGATTTTGCTTCCAACGCGAGAGCTCGCTCAACAAGTCTTAGATGCTCTTCAAAAAATAAGTGAAAATCTTGAAATGCGGAGTATCCTTTTAATTGGGGGCGCTTCTATTTCCAACCAACTTCAAAAATTAAGAAAAACTCAACGGGTTTTTGTTGGGACTCCGGGACGGATAAACGATTTTTTAAAGCGCAAGAAATTAAATTTAGAAAAAGTAAAATTTTTGGTTCTTGATGAAACAGATAGAATGCTGGATATGGGGTTTGGCATTCAGTTAGATGAAATTAAAAAATATTTAACAGAAGAAAGACAAACTTTAATGTTTTCTGCAACGCTTCCAAAGCAGATTGTTAAACTTTCTCAAAAGTATCTTAAGAGCCCTGTTCGTATTGCAATCGGAGATGTTGTTTCTGTTGCAACAAATATCAAGCAAGAGATTCTTGCCGTTCAAAAAGATAAAAAATATGACGAGCTTTTAAATCAGTTAAATACGAGAGAAGGATCTATTCTGGTCTTTACTAAAACAAAAAGAGACGCAGATAAACTTTCAGAAAAATTGTTGGCATTGGGCCATTTTGTAGATGCTTTACATGGAGATTTAAAACAAAGACAAAGAGATAGAACGATTCGGGATTTTAGAAATAAAAAGACGCTTGTTCTTGTCGCGACAGATATTGCAGCTAGAGGCTTGGATATTCCCCATATTCGTCATGTAATTAACTATGACTTACCACAATGTCCAGAGGATTATATCCATCGTGTAGGACGGACAGCAAGAGCAGGCGCAGATGGATGTGCCGTCACGTTTATCAGCTCTAACAAAGACAAACAAATGTGGAAAAGAATTTATAAGATGATGAATCCTGGTTGTTCAACGGAAGAATCTCTTATTGAGGAAAGATTTGAAAATGAAGGCCCTTCTTTGAAGTCTAAAAAGAACAAAAAGGCAGAGAGTCAATCAACCACTTCAAAGGATAAAAAGTCTTATAAAGGCAAAAAACAAGAAAAGAAAAGATCCTTTGGAAGAAATTACGAATCTGCTTCGTCAAAAAAATATGGGAATAAGAAAAGTTTTGGAAAGGAAAAAGAGGCGAGTTCCTCCGAAGAAGGAAGTACGTTTTCAAGAAAGAAATCTTTTGCGAAAGATAAGAGCTTTTCTGACAAGAAAAGATTTGGAAAAGCAAAAGAAGGAAATTCTTTTGAAGAAGGAAACACGTTTGCAAAGAAAAAATCTTTTTCAAGAGATAAGAGCTTTTCTGACAAGAAAAGATTTGGAAAGGCAAAAGAGAGCAATTCCTTTGAAGAAGGAAACACGTTTGCAAAGAAAAAATCCTTTTCAAAAGATAAGAGTTTTTCTGACAAGAAAAGATTTGGAAAAGCAAAAGAAGGAAATTCCTTTGAAGAAGGAAACACGTTTGCAAAGAAAAAATCTTTTGCAAAAGATAGAAAATTTTCAGTAAAAAAAGGCTTTGAAAAGAACGTTTCAAAACTATCTGGCTTTAAAAGAAGAAAAGCTATGAAAAAAGGATAAGCTTTTAAGGCTTTCTTTTGAAAAAAGGCAATAAAAAACCCCGCTTAAAAGCGGGGCTTTTTTTATCTAAAAGAATTAGATAAGTTGAATGTCAGAAGCAGATTTTCTGCCTTTTTCTTCAACGATTTCAAAAGAAACTTTTTGATTTTCATCTAAAGTTCTTAAGTTTGCTTTTTCTAAAGCTGTGATGTGTACGAATACGTCTTCTCCACCATTTTCTGGTTGAATAAATCCGTAACCTTTTGTGGAGTTAAACCACTTAACTGTACCTTTTAACATTTAAAATTCCTTTTTTTTGTAATGACACACTCTATAACCACTATAGAATATGGAAGATTCTTTTTTCTTAAAAACTTTGGAGAATCTTACAAATAGTCGGAAGAAATGTTCAAAGATAGATAAAATAAAATCAACACAAATCTTATACATCATATAAAATAAAAAAGCAAATGATTTCTTTATTTTTAAAATATGTTCTTTTATAATGAAAAAATTGAGAGTTTAAGGAGCATAAAATGAAAAAAGAAGCCTCACTTTCTATTATTGAAGATAGTAAAACCCGTAAAGTTCTTATGATTCGAAATCATAGAGGTATAAATAAAGGCTGTG
>SAAU01000034.1 GCA_009929265.1 Alphaproteobacteria bacterium | reverse complement strand
CTTCTTTTAAGGCATAAAAAACATCTTCAATCGCTTTTCGTTCGGTAATTTCCCCGCTGTCCATAAGCTTTTTAGGAAAAACTCCCTTAGGAAGCCCGCCAAGGCTATCGTTTTCGACTTGATAAGCAAATAGCCTCATCAATTGCCTTGAAGCATGTGATTTCGGTTTATACTCAAAAAATAGCCTTGAAAGCTTTTGTAAATAAGAAACAGTTTCGATATTTCTGAGTTTTTCATTCGGTCTGAATGTTTTGTCCGGGAAGCCCGACATTATTTCTGAGTCGATTGTTCTCAATATTTGTGAATACTTTTCTCCCTGCAAATCTTTAAAAAACTCAGACTTCTCTTTCTTTTTGCTAACCCCTTCAGTGGTTAGCAAATCTTCGACCAGCACAGCAAAATCGTATCTGGTTATTTTTTGAGGTTCAGAAATTTTAAATGCGCTAAACACAAAAAAAGCCGCCACCAATATGGCAAAGCTTAACAATTTATTTGTGTTTTTATTGATTATCATCTTATGTTCCCGACAAATACCACACACTGCCGTCTCTGTAGAACTTTAAATTGTTTTCGTAAGCTATATTTCTCAACGCCTCAAGGGGCGTAGAAGTTTCAAAATTCGCGCTAATTCTCTCAGGAACAGCTTTTCCAAGCCTCAGCTCAATTTCGGCCTCACAGGCAAGTTCTTTAACCAAGGGTTCAAACAACGAATCATTCAAACTTAAAACAGCCTGAGAAAACTTTTTTTCTGATGGATGAACTAATAAAGCACTTTCAGGCACGTTTTTTTGAGAATTTGACTTTACTCTGACAATTACATCATTTCCGGAATAAACTAATGACATCCTATTATTGTCCTTAGCGTATAATTTAACTCTTGTCTTATTGCCTGAAGTTGTCAAACAACCCAGCTTAAGGTTTTCCGATACAAATGCCTCAGGCATGTTTTTTAATGGTTTTGTATCTGAAAAATCCAATACCAATGAATTTTCTTTTGGATAAAAGACTGACTTGGGCCTTATTTCGGCATTTAAACCGATTACAACCTCTGTTCCGTCTTTAACCCTGTTAACTGCAATCTTATTTATTGTTTTATTGTTTACTAAAGTTGAATCGGCTTTTGCGGTTCTATAAAAAATAGCAGACATAAGTATCATAAAATATATGAGATATATTGTTCGCTTCATTCTCATGCGCCCCCTTCAAACAAAGCTTTTTCCAAACAAACAAAAGCTGTTATTCTGCTTAAATTATCTTCGGTAAAATCCGCCGGCAAACTTAGTTTCTTAAACCTTCTGACTATTTCGTTCCTATTCATATCCTCTTCTTTGTCAATATAAAGGGCCTCTAACGAACCTTCTTTAAGAAACTCTATAGCCTTTTTGACCGTATAATTCCATTCGGCAAGCGAAATTTTTTCATATGGCGCAAGCTTCAAAAACTTTCTGTAGCCAATTCCCTTGATCTTTAAAAGATTTTTACATGAAGAATATACAGGATGATCAAATGCCACGTCGGCAAA
>SAAU01000033.1 GCA_009929265.1 Alphaproteobacteria bacterium | reverse complement strand
AAGGAAAAAATTATCTTTTTCATGGCGCCCTCCTATGGGACTTGAGTTTGATAAAAAACTTGGCTAACTTTTAATTATAGCACAAAAATCTTAATTTGTAAATACCCCAATCCTCCTCTCTTTGTTAGCGCTTTATTTTCAAGGTACCGTAAAAAACTTCCCTCTCGATTTTTTTCTTTTTATTTTTTGTTTCAAAAAAGATAAAATAAAATCAACTTAATTATAACATAAAAAATTTATCCAAAACAAGAAAAAAATATTTTAGTATTAACGAGATTGCCACGTCGGAGTACCTCCTCGCAATGACAGAATATATAATCGTCTCTGCGAGTAAATTTTGTAATCAAAATTTACGTGGCAGTCTTACGCAAAATTCCCACTTGTTTGCCTCAATGAAATTTCAACAAAGCTGAAAGGACTGGATCTATTTTTTAAAAACAACGTAGCTTAAGTGGCAACAGAACAATACAACTGGGGCAAGAAGAGACTATCGCATTTCGAGTGGCTTTTTTAGCCTTTGACAAGCTGGCCTCTCCTTCCTGCCTCAATTATATACTCTTTCTCTTAATTCCTTTATATGACAAACGAGAGATGGTTTTTAAATTTTAAGATTGGAAATTTATTTGAAATTTTAAATTGGTAATTTGAAATTAAAAAAGCGAAGTATTTCACCTCGCTTTTTATATGGACTATGCTTTATTTCTTATCAGACGAATCTTCCTCTTTTCCCGATTCGGTTTCGGCGTCTTTTACTTCCCCTTCTTTGCTTTCGGTTTTTCGTTCCTCGGAGGTGGCGCCCGCTTCGGGACCAGTCGGTTGTCCGTCTTGAGGAGCGGCGGCCTTATAAAGTTCCTCACCGATCTTTTGCGCTTCAGTCGAAAACTCTTCGGTCGCTTTTTTGATTTCCTCGGTGGTGGATTCTTCTTTTTTTAAAATCTCTTTGAGCGCTTCCATCTTTTCCATTACCGGTTTCTTTTTGTCTTCACTGATTTTGTCGCCGGCTTCTTTTATTGCTTTTTCGGTCGAGTAAACCAAACTTTCGGCAATATTTTTGGCCTCCACTTTTTCCTTATGCTTCTTGTCCTCCTCGGCATGCGCTTGAGCGTCCTGCTTCATTCTCTCAATTTCCTCTTTGCTTACTCCGCTGGAAGCCTCGATTCGGATTGATTGTTCTTTGCCGGTGGCTTTGTCTTTAGCGCTTACATTCAAAATTCCGTTGGCATCAATATCAAAAGTCACCTCGACTTGCGGAATTCCCCGCGGTGCCGGCGCGATTCCGTCCAAGATAAATCGACCCAAAGTTTTATTACCCTCCGCAATTTCTCTTTCGCCTTGCAAGACATGGATCTCCACACTGGGTTGATTGTCAGCCGCAGTGGAAAAAATCTGAGATTTTTTGGTCGGCACAGTAGTGTTTCTTTCAATCAGCGGAGTGGAAACTCCCCCCATTGTCTCAATTCCCAAAGTCAAAGGAGTAACATCCAAAAGCAAAACATCTTTGACATCACCGGCTAGCACGCCTCC
>SAAU01000032.1 GCA_009929265.1 Alphaproteobacteria bacterium | reverse complement strand
GCGAGTTGCTTGAGTTTTTCTTGGGCTGCTTTTTCGGCTTTTTTGCGAGCATCTTCTTCTATTTTTTGTTTTGCCTTTTCTGCAACAAAATCTTCTTTTTTTATTGCAAGTATTTCTTTAAGGGTAAAAACATTTTGCTTTAATTTATCGGATTCATTAGACAATTCCTGAAATTTGGCAAGTTCTTGATTTAACTCATCTTCATTTTTTGCCTCAAGCACCAACTCTTTTTGCAACTTGAGCTTTATTTTCATTTTCTCAAGTTCATTATTGTGAAAATCTATTCTTTTTTTGGTTTGAGTTTCATCTAAATCAAGTTCATAAAGCTGTAAGCTTGAGCCTGTAAGTCTTTGCTCGGAGTTTGGTGTTTTTCTATTTGACTCAATACCAGAAATTCCTATCTTCTTGGCTCTTCTCAAGTCCTCGGCTTCACGCTCCCTAACAGCTTTTTCTATGCTGCCTTCTTCCTTGAGACGAGTTTTTTGTCTATCATACTCATCACCAAGAGCTTGCAATTCTTTAATCATTCCAACAATTGAGCCTGAAATGTTGTTGAACTCAGACGAAAGCTTCGTGAAAATGTCTGAATTAAATGCCTTTTCTTCTTGTGTTCTTGGAATAAATCTGCCTCGTGAATCTCTTTTTTGCTTCATGTCTGGAGCTTTGATTGAAGAAAGTCCAGAAATAGCATCAGAAACGCCAGAAAACACCTGTTTTGCTGTTTTGTTTAGACCGCTTTTTGCCAGGTCGTCAATCATGGATTGCACAGCAGCCAGCGAGCCAATTACCTTGACAAGTTCGTTAACTGCACCCTTTGAGCCTTTTAATTTTTTGAGGTCATTGCTAAGCTCGCCAAGACCCTCTACATTTATCTTTAACTTATATTCAGTATTGTTTTCAGCCATTTTATCTTCTCCTTCGTGCTGGTCTCTTTTTTGCAGGGGCAACATATCCACCAAAGTTTCTTAGTTCAACAATTATTTCATCTATTTCTTTTGATACGTTTAAGTTTGTATCTTTTGCGAGCTTCATTGTGTATTTTGATGTTGCAAGAATTTCACGCATAATTAAACTTTGACCCTCGTTAAACCATTTATTCTTTGTTTTATTTCTAATGTTTCTGACTTGATTAAATAAATCAAAAATAGAATCTTCAAGTTTTGTTACAGTTCTAAGCTTCTTTGAAACAAATTTTGGTGCTATTTTTCTTATTTGCTCTGAAACCTGATTTTTATATTGTTCACCAGTGCTTATTTTTATTTCACTTTCACGGGCTTCTTTTTTTGTGTTAATTTTCAAACCGCTTGCAACATACTTGTCCATTATGCCAACAAAATATGAATATGCTTCTTGCGAGACTATTCTATTCATCTCGCCAACAATCTTACCTCCCTCTTCTTTTCTTCTTTTTCTAAGTAACGGCTCGCTCATTTCCTTATATTTTGGCGCAAAGCTACTTGTATCTTTTTTACCATTAGCACTATAATCTGGATAGTTCCCAAGAAAAACAAACTCACTGCCCTTTGTTGG
>SAAU01000031.1 GCA_009929265.1 Alphaproteobacteria bacterium | reverse complement strand
GAGGATGTCAATTCAATCTTTATGGAATCCCAGGTCGGCCGGGTTGCTTCCTCCGGAAATGTGCTTCATTTCTCCTCCCTTTTTTTCAAATTCGTACCTTAATTTTTTAACTTCATTGCTTAAATCAACGGTTTCCCCGTTCGTCGTTTTTTTGATGTATCCCTTTGACCAGTAGTCAAGGATCAGTTTGCTATCCCCAAAGACTTTTTTAATTTTTTTCTTTAAAGCTATTTCCAGAGCGTATTTGCAGGCCAGCAATTCTCCGAAATTATTGGTTGAGCCATTGAGAATCCAATGGTTGCCTCTGTGGTTTATTTCCTTCTTTTTCAATACTTTATCCAAAAGGCCGTTTCCGTTTTCGTCGGTGACGCTGATTTCCACTCCTTTGCCTGCTCCGGTCCCGGCGTCAAAATAGATTCCTTTTTCCCCGGCAATGTGCTTTACGCCGTAATCGGCTCCGGCCTTGAGCCATCTTTCCGCTTCTCCTTTGGTTTCAAATCCTTTGTATCTGGCATTAACCATGCCCGAAACGAGTTTCTGGCATCGGGGCCAGTCGTCGGCTATTCCTTCCTTTCCGTTTATAGAGTAGGCGTAGTATTTTTTCTTGGTCATGGTTTTGGCGGAGAGGGAGGGATTCGAACCCTCGAGTCGCTTTCGCAACTAACACCTTAGCAGGGTGCCCCATTCGACCAGCTCTGGCACCTCTCCAACAATGAGGTCATTCTATACAAAATAGTGCTCCTGGTCAACTTCTCTGGCAACGGTTATCCCCCAAATTTTTCCGGCTCCGGCTTGTTTTAAAATTTTGGCGCACTCTTCCATTGTTGAGCCGGTAGCGTAGACATCGTCCAGGAGAAGCACATTTTTGTCTTTTATATCCTTTTTTATTTTAAAACAATCTTTTAGGTTTTCCGGTTTTTCTTCTTTGTTTAATTCCGTTTGCGGTTTGGTTTCTTTTGTTTTTATCAGGGTGTCCGTGAAGAGGGGAATACCCGTCGTTTTGGAAATAATCAGGCCTATTTCTTCGGATTGGTTGAATCCTCTCCGCCTTTTCTTTCTGTCGGACAGGGGAACGGGAACAATGACGAATGATTTGTCTATTTCCGCCCCAATGTTTTGAAGATGGGTTAAGATTAATAAGGATAAGGGTCCTGCCAAATCCTTGATGTATCCGTATTTGAATTTATGGACAGCTTCTTTGACTATTTTATTTTTGAAAGAAGAGGCTGAAAACAATTTATCCAAGTGTCTGTTTTTGCAGTTTTCGCATTTGTCCCTTTTTTCCATTTTTTCACAAAGACAATATCGATAAGGGTTGATTTCAATCAAAGAAAAGCAATCTTCGCAGAGATAGCGCCCTTCTTTTTTGCAGTTGATGCATTTTTTGGGGAAAATGACGTCCCAGATATTCCATTGCATTTCGAAAAGTGTTATTATATCAGTATAGCATTTGTCAACTATTTTAAAAATGCTATAATATTTAAAACATGGTTTTTATCAAAAGAAAACGCCGGACGAGTTTGGGCGTGGACATTGGGAC
>SAAU01000030.1 GCA_009929265.1 Alphaproteobacteria bacterium | reverse complement strand
AATTGCACTGACTGGCAGATATAGAATCCATTATAATCTTTGCCTCGCTCGACAGGGTAGGTCTTTTCCTTTTGCACCTGCTGAGTCTTTCCGCTCTTTTTATCTTTAAGCGCACTTTGTATTGAGCCAAAATCATTGGTGATTTCGTTAATAAGATTTATTTTTTCTGCAATTCGTTCAAGTTTTTGAACATCTTCAGGATTAAACATAGATAGCTTCTTTTTGTATTTGAGACAAGTAAGGTGAGTCACTTTGCTCATCGACGATATCTACATGTAAAGCAAAATAGCTTGATACATCGTTTTTTATATGTGTCAATGTATTAAAATAATCCCAAGGGTCACATGAATTTATGTAGTCATTTTCAAATTTCAAAACCAAATCTATATCACTGCTAAAGTGCTCGCTATCGTGTGCATAAGAACCAAAAAGCCCTATTTTTTCAACATGATATTCTTCTTGCATTTTTCTTTTATGTAATTTGAGGTAGCTAAGTACATCTTCTTTTTTCATGATATATCCTAAAAGTTCTTTGCGTACGAAATGATTATATCACATTTATGAACAGAAGAAGAGGCTGGATTTACTTTTAACTTTTGACGCTTTTTACATGTAAAAGCTCAGCTCTTTCTAAAAACCTCTCCACATCCCCAACTATCTCATCCACAGCCTCAGTAGCCTTTTAATGCAACACTTTCGTATAAACCCGCTCATTTATGGCATCACTTGGCTCTAAATTATTGAGGATGGAAACTTTTACATGTAAAGCAAAATGATCCATTGCAACGACGTTTCCGCTTGAGCCGATGATGACTAAAAATTGGCACTCTTCCATCGCTTCATAGAGGTGTTCGTACATGGGAGCGGGTTCGCCGAAGAAGACGATGTCGGGGCGAAAGGAGCCACCGCAGTTTTTACATGTAAAGGTTCGATCTTGTTTGGCGTAACCGATAAGCTGGGTTGTACCACACTGTTCACAGCGAAGGCGTGGTAAAAAGCCGTGCAAATGTAAAATGTCCTTGCACCCTGCTCGCTCGAAAAGATCGTCGACGTTTTGGGTGATGAGTGCGATGTCGTTGGGGTATTTTTCTTGAAGTTTAGAAAGAGCGTAGTGCGCGGCATTGGGTGTGACGGAGCTTAGTTGTTCGCGCCTTGCGTCGTAAAATGTTAGGGTGTTTTCACGGTTCCAAGAAAGACATCCCGCTTGACAGATCTCTTCGATGCGGTACTTTTCCCTTTGCTGTATCCTAGACTGCTTTGTATTATAACGTCTTTGCTATGTTTTATGATACAGAAGCTAAACTTTGAGAAGTTGACTTTTTATGTCTTTACATGTAAAAAAATGAAATTTCAAAAATTAAAAGTTTAGCTCCGACTCCTTTTATATGGCTCTCGTTCATATCCATTTTGGGAAGAGAAACAAAAAAATCAATGTTTCTCCTCTCTTATATTTAGAAAAGATCGGCGTTTTCGTCTATCCATTTAAAATACTCGATAATATCTTTGATCTCTTGATCGTTCATATTTTGGTTCGGCATTTTAAGATTGAAAAAT
>SAAU01000029.1 GCA_009929265.1 Alphaproteobacteria bacterium | reverse complement strand
CATAAGGACAACCCGCAAAAAGCTCAGTATTATAAAGAAGATATAAAAGTTTTTTCTGGTGCAGATAAAGAAGTTGCCAAAGCTTTTAAAATAGCTCCTGAAGAGTATGGCTTTGTCTATACTGATTTTGTTAAGCTTATTACTGGTAGCGATATAAGAGAGTGGCATACTTTTGTTAATGTAGTGCTTGAAATCTTCCCCGATAAAGCCATTTTTTTGAACAGGTTCGCTTATTCACTTCAAGCTTATATAAAGTCGCGTTGTTTCGGTAGCTCAAAAAAATACGACTAATTTTTTGGATCCGAAAAAAACAAAAAACAAAAAAAGGAAAAAAGAAACAATGAGAAACCTCAAATACATACATTTATCTACTGATGAGCTTTTATCAATTGAGAGCGTCGCCGACTTCCATAATCCCGAGCTTATTGCCGAGATTTGCCGTCGTGCTGGTCTGGCGAAGGAATTCGAGATGTCTAACGGCGAAACTTTCGAGGCCGTTCTTGCTAAAGCGGTTGAAATTCTTAAAAGCCGGGACGCTATGGACGTATAAATATTCTCCACGCTCCGAGCGTCTAAGCGTTTTAAAGCGTCGTGTGCCCCCATAAAGCCTAGCCTAGGGAAAGTATGCCCTAGCGGCTAGAAAACCCCTTGGCAATGCAAGGGGTTTTTTATTAGCGAAAGTTTTTGCGTAAGCTTTTCACAAAAAGCGGGACTTAATATAATAACTTCGGGCAAACGGCGGGCGAAAGATTATGCCCGTCCGATAGCTTGCGTTTGCCCTAATTTTTCAATGAATTTTTTGGGTCTTAGCCATGCGGCAAAGGGCTTTTTTTAAAAAGTCCTTTTTGAGCAGAGGTAGCATTAAAAAATATTCGATGAATGAGGTTGAAAAAAGGTATATATACTACGACATATATACCTTTGAAGACTTAGGACGTCCACGATTTTGGGCGTTTTAAGGAGAATAAAGTCATTTAAACCCAATTATCGAGTAATCTTCTATATGTCTTCTTGTGTTTTCTCTCGTTTTCTACGGTTCGATGATTAACACTGGGGTTTCAGGTGATTTTAAGTGCTTTACATAAAGTTTTTTCTGTGTTATTATGGGAGACACAAACAACACCGGAGGGAAATAAGATGTCAGAGATAAGGCGTTATAGAAAAAAACTTACCGTTACAATCGACCCCGATACTTTAAACGTTATAAATGCGATTGCAAGCAATAAAGGCGCTTTTGTTGATGAGTGCGTCCGTGCTTATATTACAGGAGAGCATTTTTATTGGGTTACTTTAAAATATGGTATGGTTCATATTTCTAACCAAAAGGGTTTTTATGGGGTCAAACAATTTGATAATGAGCCCCTCAGCCCATCTTTTAGTTCTATGTTTGATTGCTTAGAATGGCTTAAAAAAGAATGTCCTGAGGTTAAACTGTAAAAAAAATCCGTATGGCTCTGCAAAGTCATACGGTTTAATTTAAAATATATCGGAGTATTATTATATGCCGAAAGGCTCAAATTTAAAACAAAAAAAATCAGATACTAGGGGGCGCTATTGGACTTTTGTTCTATACCCTGAAAGTATGCCCGAAAATACTTTTGAATATCTTGAAAGCTTGCGCGTTCCCGTTGTTATTAGTCCTCTACAC
>SAAU01000005.1 GCA_009929265.1 Alphaproteobacteria bacterium | reverse complement strand
TTACAGCCGAGTTTCCAGAAAGCGTCATCCCTGAGCCATTTAGAACAGAAATTGTCCCTAAGTTGTGAACCGCCCCGCCCCCTGTTGAAGTCGAGGTATTGGAATTAAAGTCAACTTCTTTATTAAAAATAACTTGGTTTGTGGAACTCTCACTTGGTGGGGCAGCTACATAAAGGCCAACGCCCTCTAAATCAGAAGCGTTATTGTAAAATTGTGCTTTAATATTGAAAGTCACAGATGTTGCTGAATTGACCTTAACAGCACGCGTGAATTGATAAAATTGCAAAGCAGGATTAACCGTCGCCCCAGAACCATTATTAAACACAACACTTGAGCCACTATCTACAATAAAACCTTCTTTAAAAACGCCTGTATCTGATGTTTTCCCATTAAATTTAAAAGTTCCAGAGGCATCCATCACAAGGCTTAGAACCAAATCTTTCCGATAGATAGGCACCAAAGACTGGGTGCTCTTCATCTGCAATTCGCCATTGGTTGTTGAGGTATCTAAAATAACAGGCCCTAGATAAATCCCCTTCCCCGTATAAGTACAGGTCCCCGATGTTGTATTTGAACAAACGGTCGTTAAGTAAATTGTATTTTTAACTTCCCCTGCTGTTGGCCCCAAATATTTGTTTGAATCATAGTCTGCAGGAACAATAAGATTTCCATATGTATTCCCCTTAGAAACGTTAATAGTCTTGTCACAAGGGTCAGACGATGTGCAAGTTTTTGTATAACTAACATTAACAACCCCATTCATCCAATTGGCCGTATTTCCATCCGAGACGCCTGCCTGTTCATAAACATGCGATCCTGTAACGTCTTTTGGTTGATAATATTGTGCACCAAGTTGAGGGGCTAAAATATCATTGATATAGTCCCCACCCGGAGGACTTCCTCCCGCTAAAACTTGATTTGAAGATATCATAAAAACTGCAAAGGAAATTGCATTTAAAAGCCTTAAAAATCTTTTCATTTTGGACCTTTTAACTAATAATATACCACTACTTGGGGCTAAGTTTATACAGTCTCTTATAAATATGCAACTGTTTTTTTGTTTCTTTCCTTGCTTTTATTTCAAAATATTTTATATTTATTTTAATGCTTATTTTTATTAAAGGGAGAGTTTTATATGTCTTTTTCTAAAATTTTGACGTTAGTCCTTCTTTTCTTCACCGTTTCCTTTAGTGTTGTTGAGGCAAAACCTCAAGAAATGGCAAATCAACCCGCTTCAAATTCCGAGGTCTTAACCTTTTCTCCAAAGCCCGTCCCTCTTCTTGTCCATACCAATAAAAAGACAAAGGAGGAACCTTTTGCCTTTAACCCTAACACGTTTTTTGAATTTTTAAGTCAACATTCAAACAATTTTTTAAACCCGAGTTTGTTAAACAATGCTCTTTTGACTTTTCAAAATTTCATCAAAAGCCTTTCAAATTCTTTCAAACTCTTTTATCAAAAAGTTCAGTATTTCTGGATTTTTATTGGTTTCTTTACTTTATCTGTTATGCTTGCCCGGTTTATGCGTTTCTTTGCCCTTAGGCATTTCAAGGCCATTAAACTTGCCCTACCGATTTCCTATTTAAATAGAGTCGGCCTTATCATTGGAGACTTTATCTTGTCAGGGGTTGTGCCGGCAATGGTGTTTTTGTTTGCCTTTTTTATCTTTAAAAATTCAAATTTAGGCCTTAAAAACAACGACTTCTTTTTGCTCTTACAATTCTCGGTTCAGCTTATTTTTGTTTTCTTTTTGATTATTTCTTTTACCAGAAATATTTTCTCCCCACTTTTTGAACCCAAACGACTTCTTTTATTGCGGGACGAAAATGCTAAGAAATTGGATTTTTACCTAACAGGGCTTCTAACCTTTTTCCTTATTGATTTGGGATTGCTAGCCTTTATTCATAAGAATACAAAATTCCTTCCCGTTTCAGATATTTCAACGCCTTTATTTAACTTATGCAAAGCCTATTTCATTTGGAAAATATCAAATCCAATTTTATGGAAAAATGGCCGCCTTGTTTCAAAAGAGCGAAAAAACTTTTGGATTGGCATTACCTTTAGCGTTAGACTTCTTATCATTTGCGTTATTGGCGCCACCCTTTTTGGGTATCATGTCTTTGGATCTTTTGCTATCAACAGATTAACATTGGTTGGGTTCGTTTGGGCCTTTTTAATGTTTGTTTATTTAACAATTAAAGAGTTTTTGATTTTTCTTCTTAAACGAAATTTTCACCCAAAGTCAGATAAAGAAATTCCTCAAATTACCCTTCTAATCCAAGCCATTTTAATTCCTGCGTTAATCTTATTTGGCATTTATATCCTCTTTCCTTTCTTTGGTTTACCAAGAGAAATTTATATGCATTTTCTTAAAGCCCTTTTTACAGGATTTCAACTTGGGGAAATTAAGATTTCTTTGACAGCAATTTTACTTTCGATTTTAACTTTTATCATTTGTAGTCAACTTGTTAAGTCCTTCCAATCTTTGTTGAAAAAGCACGTTTTTGTTTATACAGATTTGGATAGCGGGGTTCAAAATTCTGTTGTCTCTGGGATAGGTTATATTGGGGTCGCTATTACCTTTTTGTTATCCATCTCGGTTTTAGGTGTCAGTTTTAAGAACTTAACGGTTATCATCGGGGCGTTATCCGTTGGAATTGGGTTTGGGCTTCAAAATATTGTTAATAATTTTATGTCTGGTTTAATTATCCTTATTGAACGACCCTTAAAGGTGGGCGATTGGGTTATTGTCAATGGAAATGAAGGAATTGTAAAAAAGATAAACATCCGCTCCACTGAGCTTGAAACTTTTAATAAAGCCACTCTTATCATTCCGAATTCTGAGATTTTAACCAATCCTCTCACCAACTGGACGCATCAGAATTTAAATGCGCGTATTATTGTGAAGGTCTCCGTTGCTTATGGTAGCAATGTTGAACAGGTGAAAGAGCTTCTTTTAAAAGCTGCTTCAGAAGACGATAGAATCCTAAAAACGCCTGCTCCATATGTTGTTTTTTCAAACTTTGGAAACGACGGATTGGATTTTGAACTAAGATGTGTTCTTTCTTTCTTGATGGAACAACTTTCTGTCGGCACACAACTACGGGAAAGAATTTATACTTTCTTCAACGAGGAAGGAATTTCAATTCCTTTCCCTCAACGTATTTTACATTTGGATACGAAAGAGGGCCTTAAGATTGTCACTCAAGAAACAGAAACGTCTTCAAATCCTGAACTTAAAAAAGAAGACTTTTTGAAAGAAAAAAGAGAAAAAATCACTTTACATCTTTCCAAAAAAGGGCAAGACTAAAGGAAGATTAAGAAAGGGGAGCTTATGATTTCTCAAAAGGCTTTATTTCGTTTATCCCACGGCCTTTACGTCATTGGGGTAAAAGATGTTGAGAAAGAACGATGGACAGGATGCACGGTGGATTCCATTATGCAAGCCACTCAAACGCCTGTGACAATTTTTATTTCATGCAACAAGCAAAATTACACAACAACCTGCTTAAAACAGCAAAAGGAATTTTCCCTTTCTGTTCTTTCTGAAAAGGTTGATCCTTATGTTATTGCAAATTTTGGATTTCAATCAGGAAAAACCATTTCCAAATGGGACTTGATTGAAAAAGAGGAAAAGTGGGATTTTCCCTTTGTGCCAAATTCTTCGGCCTATTTAAAATGTAAGGTCCTTAAAACAGAAGAACTTTCAACCCATATCTTATTTCAGTGTGAAGTTCTTTTGGCCCTTGAGGATAATTTTGAAAGTATTACTTATTGGCAGTATCAAAAAGACTTAAAAGATGAAGTTATTCAAGCTTTTAAATCAAAACAATCCAAGAAAAAGGAGAAAACGATGGATAAAAAAACAATTTGGGTCTGCTCTGTTTGCGGATACGTTTACGATGGCGATGTTCCTTTCGAAGAACTTCCAGAAGATTACGTTTGTCCTGTTTGTTTAGAACCGAAAAGTGCTTTTGAACAGCAAGAAGCCTGACCTTCTTTATTTGTTTTATAAAATAAGCTTTCTTGATTTTTAAAAAAATTAAAAAAGCTATTGTTTTTCCTTGCAAAAAATTAAAAAGGGTTTTATAAAGAACCATTATTTAATTTTAATAGAGGGTATAAATGTCCAAAGAAGAACTTCTTGAATTTACTGGGACTGTTGTTGAAAAACTTCCAAATGCAACTTTCCGCGTTCAACTTGAAAACGGTCATGAAATTTTAGCTCATACGGCTGGAAAAATGCGTAAATTCCGCATTCGTGTTATGGTCGGTGATAAAGTTGATATTGAAATGACTCCTTATGATCTAACAAAAGGGCGTATTTCTTTCCGCCATAAGATGTAAAAAACTGCTTTTTCAAGCTTTCAACTTAAATTTCTTTTTGTAAAGTCTTTTAAATTGGAAGTATTTTTAAGAGAAAATATTGCAAATAGCACTTTTTGAAATTTTTTAGATATTTTTTTAGGACTTTGGCCTTACTTTTTGAAAAATTTTTATGGAGCAAAAATGACTCTTTTTCTAAATAAAATAACACTTTTTTTCTTAGGGATTTTAGCTGTTAATTTCCTTTTTATTTTGCCTATTAAATTTATTCCAAAGTTTTCTTCTTTTAAGAAATCTTTATTGAACATTCTCTTTTTTATTGATACGGCTGTATTTGCTGGCTTTTTTATGCCTAGCAACTATCTGTTTTACTTTCTGCCCTTTTTCTTTCTCGGGGTGATTGCCTTTCCAAAACTTCAAAAGGAAAATCAGGCCGTTTTAGTTTTACTTGCTGGAATTATTGGAGGATTTCTCCTTCCAAAAGAGCTCTCCCTTTTCCATGGAATGGTTCCTCTTTTTCTAGATAAACTTACTTTTGGAATTTTAATTTATCTTTTATACCGCTTTTTTTCTTCTTTCAAAAGAGAACGCATTTTACTGACCTATGAAACGGTTATTTTCTCTCTTGGATTAGGATTGCTTTCTATTTTTGTTCCAGATCTTAAAATGTTGGGCGAAATGGCCTTCATTCCATTGGCGTTAATAGCCAGTCTTTTCATCTTACAAAGAGGAAAGGAATTTTACCTTTCAGGATTGGTCCTCTTTTTATGTTTTGAAATGGGTTTCACCCTTACTTTTCCGCAAACTTCTCTTTTGGTTGGAATTGCTCTTTTATACCCTGTCTTTGAACTTGTTTATTCTTTTATTATGGAAAAAAAGGAAAATGATGATAGATTCCTTATCACACGGTGTTTAGAGGAATATTCATCTGCCTCAGATAAAATCTTAAAATTCTTAAAGTATAGACTTTTGTTAATGGTTTTAATTGGTGTTTTAGGCGTTTCGTCAAAACAAATCTTTAGTCTTTTAATTGCCGCATTTGTTTTATTTGAAACGATTTATCGCCTTCTTCATTTGGACGAAGGGACCCCAACTATTCGTTCTCTTTTTAAGCAAGTAAAGTCTGATTTGTCTTCCAATCGTCAAAGTTCTTTTAAAGATCTTGCCGAAACACTAAAAAAACGTTCTTTAGCAGAACAGAAAACTCCCCCTAAAAAAGGAGGGAAATGACACAGGATACCCTCTTTAAGGTTCATTCGAAATTTAATCCAACAGGGGATCAACCACAAGCGATTGAAGCCCTTTCAAAGGGATTAGAAGAGGGATTGTCTGATCAAGTTCTTCTGGGCATTACGGGGTCTGGAAAAACTTTTACCATGGCGAAAATCATTGAAAAAGAAAATCGCCCTGCCCTGATTTTAGCGCACAATAAAACACTTGCTGCCCAACTTTATGCTGAAATGAAGGAATTTTTTCCAGAAAATACGGTTGAATATTTTGTCTCTTACTATGACTACTATCAGCCAGAGGCGTATCTCCCCCGAACAGATACCTATATTGAAAAAGATTCTGCTATCAATGAACAAATTGATAGAATGCGACACTCTGCCACACGACATATTTTAGAAAGACGCGATGTGATTATCGTGGCCTCTGTTTCGTGTATTTATGGGTTAGGGGAATCTGAATTTTATTCCAAAATGACCTTTTCCTGTCAAAAGGATATGGAACTTGATATTCAAGATCTTATTAAGCGTTTGACAAGCATTGGCTACACACGCAATGACATTGATTTCGATAGAGGCGCGTTTCGGGTCAAAGGGGATGTTCTTGATATTTTTCCTGTCCACTATGAAGATAGGGCTTGGCGCTTGTCTTTTTTTGGAGACACATTGGAATCTATTGATGAATTTGATCCCTTAACGGGTAAAAAACACCTTTCGTTAAAGGAAATTACGCTTTTTCCCGCCAATCACTATATCACACCACGGCCCGCTTTAAGTCAGGCTTTAGCCACGATAAAAGAGGAGCTTAAAGAACGCCTTTCGTATTTTGAAAAGGAAAACAAACTCCTTGAAAAGCAGCGGTTAAAAGAACGTGTGCGTTATGATATTGAGATGCTTGAAAGCGTTGGGATGTGTAAAGGAATTGAAAATTATTCTAGACATTTAACAGGACGAAAAAAGGGGGAAGCCCCTCCAACACTTTTTGAATACATTCCCAAAGACGCTATTTTATTTGTAGATGAAAGCCATGTGACCATTCCCCAACTTTCCGCCATGTATAAAGGGGATTTAAGTCGAAAATCAAATCTTGCTGAATATGGATTTCGCCTTGAAAGTTGTAAAGATAACCGCCCTTTAAAGTTTGAAGAATGGGAAAAGATTCGGCCTCAAACTATTTTTGTGTCGGCAACGCCACGGGCTTACGAACTTGAAAAAACGCATGGGGTTTTTGTAGAGCAAATCATTCGCCCCACAGGCTTATTAGATCCTGAATGTTTTGTGCGTCCTGCCCAATATCAGGTAGACGATTTAATGCATGAATGTAAGCTTTGCGCCGAAAAAAATGAACGCGTTTTGGTGACGACATTAACCAAAAAAATGGCAGAATCCCTCACCGATTACTTAGCAGAAAATGGACTAAAGGTGCGCTATCTTCACTCTGATATTGATACCTTAGAGCGCATTCAAATTATCCGAGATTTAAGAAAAGGAATTTTTGATGTTTTGGTCGGAATCAACCTTCTAAGAGAAGGATTAGACATTCCTGAATGTGCTTTGGTTGCGATTTTAGATGCCGATAAAGAAGGGTTCTTGCGTTCTGAAACATCCCTTGTTCAAACGATTGGACGGGCAGCAAGAAATGAAAAAGGCCGCGTCATCCTTTATGCCGATAAAATGACAGATTCTTTGAAAAAAGCACTTGATGAAACCAAACGTCGTCGTGAAAAACAAATTCTTTATAATAAAGAGCACAATATCACGCCAAAAAGCATTCAAAAGGAAATCAACACGCCTTTGGAAGAGTTGATGGACAAAGAAACACGAACTTTGAAAAAACAAGCTTTGAAGGAAAAAGTCACTGAAAAAGAAATCTTAAAGCTTGAAAAGGAAATGAAAAAACAAGCCCGCGATTTGAACTTTGAAAAAGCTATTGAGTTGCGTGAACAGCTAGAGCATTTAAGAAAGCTTGCCCTTCTTTATGGCAAGGATTAGACCTCCTCAAGCGTCTTTTCCTTGAAAATTTTTAACTCTTTTTGAAGCAATTATCGAGGTTATTTAACCTCATCAAAGGCCTTATATGTCGGCCAATGTCCCGAAATCACATTATCCAAAGAATACGTCGGTTGATTGAACAA
Organism: Alphaproteobacteria bacterium; assembly: GCA_009929265.1. Taxonomy (GTDB): domain Bacteria; phylum Pseudomonadota; class Alphaproteobacteria; order CASFRQ01; family SAAU01; genus SAAU01. The sequence goes on along the minus strand of SAAU01000005.1, from coordinate 108,210 downwards.
AGATCGATAAATCCAATAATTTGAAACAATCCGCTCTACAAAAGCCCGTGTTTCTCTGGAGGGGATACTTTCAATAAAGAGCAACGGATCATTTTGAAATTTAATTCTGCGTTGCCACTTATAGAGGTTCCCTGGCCCTGAATTATACGCCACAGCCAAGAAAATTAAATTGTCTTTAATCTTTTTGTCTTGAAAAAGCTTTAATAAATACGCCTGTCCTAAAGCCAAATTATATTCTGGCGTAAAGGCCTCATCTCTTTCCCACTTTATTCCCATTTTCTTTGCCATTTCGCGCGCCGTGCTTGGCATCAACTGCATAATTCCCAAGGCCCCCATGGAACTTTTTGCCCGTGGATTAAAGCAAGATTCTTGTCTGGCAAAAGCAAACATTAACGCCTTGTCCACTTGCCAACCTGTCAACGGCTTCCAATCTGGCGCAGGATAACGAGATCTACCAAAGGAAGACATCTGCCCCGTAATGGAAGATAAATCCTTTGCAATCCCTTTTTGCGTTGAAATAAAGGAAAGCGCAGATCGAATAGAAGCGTCTGACCTTAAATAAAGCTGCGCCATTTCCCGTTCTGCCAACGTATCTTTTCCAACTTCTTTTAAGGCCAAAATCCTTTTTAAATCAGGAGAAATAAACTCACGATTTTCCTCTTCCATTTCATCTGAAGGCTGAACCCAAGTGTGGGTTAAATCTTCCCCCAATGCCCGTGCAGACAAAAGTCCATAGAACGTGCGTGGATACTCGCGCCCCTTTTCCAAAAAGGAATTTACTTCTGAAAGATGTCCTAATTTTAAGTGCACTCTAGAGGCCCAAAATGCCCCTCCTGCTTTCAAAAGAGCATTTGCTTTTCTGTGGGACACAAGATCTTCAAAATAGGAAACTGATTTTTCATATTCCCCTAAACGCCATGAGGCAAGACCGGCCACCCAAAGCCCTAAAGGCAGGTTTTTGCCCGAACGTTTGACCGCAGGGGTGAGCACTTCCAAAGCCAATTTATCTTTGGCATCCAAGAAATACGCAAACCCTAAAGCAATCCAAGCGCTATCATGAACCTTGATACTAAAGAGATTTTTAGCCTCCTTTGAGGTTAAAAGCCGTTTAGCTGTCAAAGTTTTACGGTTCAAAACAGCAATATAAATCTTTCGCATTAACTTTTTGGCGATCTTCCGTCTCTCATGAGAAAGGTAATAAAAAGACGGATTTTGAATATCGTCAATGGGCTCCCGCCGAATGACAGACGTGCAAGCCCCCGTCCCAGAACCGTAAATAGATTTGGGTTTCCGATACCGCAACCTAACCTTTTTAATTTTAGCAAGCTTATACATCCGTGGAGCTTCTGTTTGCTTTGAATACTTTGAAAACCAAGCTCGAATCTCAGAGCCCTTTGTTTTCCAAGTGACAGATTCGATATATCTTTGCGCCAAAACATGGCCCATTAAAATTTTACTGTGAAGCTGTTTAATTTGACTATCTGCCTCAGACCAGCGTTCTTTTTCTTGCAGAGAGAATATTTTTTGATAACGCGTAATATCTTCTTTGGATAAAACAGGCTTTTCATCAAATCCTTCATTTGCAAAAGATGAAAAAGCCACAAAAATACAAAAGCATATATAAAAAATCTGTTTCATTAAAATATGTTTTTCCTTTATTTAATCTGTGAAATTATTTATAGTATAAAAAAACAAAAATCACAAGAGAAAGGACCGTTTATGAAAAAATATTTCTTCTGTGGAATTGCAGGGGCCGGAATGGAACCCTTAGCAATTTACCTCAAGCGGAAGGGAAATATTGTTGTTGGATCTGATAGAAGTTTTGATTTAAAATTAAATGGCGACCTCTTTGCTGCCCTTAAAAAAGAACATATTGATATTTTTCATCAAGATGGCTCTGGCGTCACAGAAGATGTGGATGTTTTCGTCACCTCTACCGCCATTGAAGAGACGATTTTAGACGTTCAAAAAGCAAAACAACTTCACCTTTCTTTTCAAAAAAGAGCCGAACTTTTTGCCGATATTTTACAAAAGCAAAATGGAATTGCTGTCTCTGGCACCAGCGGAAAAAGCACAACAGCAGGAATGATTGGACATATCTTGCACACCCTTCATATGATGCCGACACTTATCAATGGGGCTGAACTTATTGGTTCCTATGGGAAAGATGAAAATCCAAATCTGCTTGTGGGGGACGGTCAATTTTGTGTGATGGAAGCGGACGAAAGCGATGGCTCTATTGACTACTACACGCCCTCTATTGCGGTTGTGACAAATATTTCACTTGATCATAAGCCCATTTCTGATTTAACCGTTCTTTTTGATTCTTTCATAAAAAGAGCCACCGTTGGGGCCGTCATCAATGCAGATTGTCCGAACTCTTCTGTTTTGAAAGACGCCCACGAAAATATTTCCTCTTTTTCTGTCTTAGGGAAAAAAGAGGCCTCTGTTCGGGCAACAAATATCAAACAAACCAAAGACGGGTTAAGCTTTACCGTTAATCAAATGACTGAGGTTCACCTTCCTCTTTTCGGCCGACATAATGTTGAAAATGCCTTGGCTGCCTTGGCTGCCTTAGAACTTATCGGGGTCAGTTATGAACAAAGCGCCAAAGCCCTTTCTTCTTTTAGGGGAATGAAACGTCGCTTAGAGCTTTTAGGCGTAAAAAAAGAAATTCGTGTTTATGATGATTTTGCTCATAATCCAGAAAAGATAAAAGCTTCCCTTGAAACGCTTATTTCTCTTTGCCCAAACGGGCGCATTTGGTCGATTTTTTGCCCTCATGGGTTTAAGCCAACACGTTTAATGCGTAAAGGCTATGTAGAGGTTTTTTCAAAAATCTTGCGTCCTGATGACGTTGTTCTGATGCCTGAAATCTTTTATCAAGGCGGCACAACAGTTCAGGATATTTCTTCTTCCGATTTAATTACAGACATTCGAAGGACGCATCCTCAAGCTTACTTCAATAAATCAAGAGAGGACTTTCTCGGCCCACTCACAAAGAAAGTAAAAGAGGGAGATATTATTGTTGTCATGGGGGCTCGCGATAGAACATTAACTGATTTTGCTCATTTAATTTACGAAAAACTATAAAGGATTTTTTATGAAAACCGTTGGCCTTGTTTGCCCAGCCTCCCCTTTGGGAGAAACGCCGTCTAAAGAAGAACTTATCTCTTATTTTAAGAATTTGGGGTTTGAACGAGTTGTTTTTGCCTCCCATACCGCACAAGCCGAACGCTATCTTTCAGGTCCTGATGAATTAAGAGCCAAAGAATTAACCGCCTTTTTCAAAGACAAAAGCATTGATGTGATTTTTGCCCTAAGAGGCGGGTATGGATCTCCTAGACTTTTGGATAAAATAGATTATCCAGCTATTCAAGAAAATCCCAAGCCTTTTTTCGGATTCAGTGATATCACCGCCCTTCAACTTGCCCTTTATCATAAGGCAAATCTATCTTCTTTTAGCGGATGGAGCCTTAAAGAAAGAAATGCGCCAATTTTAAGCTTTTCTCTTAAAAAAGCCCTTAAAAAAGAATCTTTTTCAACAGAAATCACCCCTTTTAATTTGAAAGCTAAAGAGCAAGCAAAAAAGGCTCCTCTAGAGAGTGCGCCGCTTTTAGGCGGGTGTCTTACTATGATTTCAGCCCTTTTAGGAACCCCTTACCTACCTTCTTTTAAAGAAAGTTTTGTTGTCCTTGAAGATGTGCATGAAGAGCCATTTCGCATTGATAGAATGCTTAATCAGCTTTTCCTAAGCGGGGCATTTCAAAAAATTAAAGGCCTCTTTTTAGGGGATTTTTCCTCTTGCATTGCAAAAGATGAAGCAGACGGCGTTATTCAAGATGTCCTTCAAGATTATTTTAAAAAAGCCCCTTTTCCTGTTTATAATAATCTTTTTTATGGGCATGGGAAAGATAGGCTTATCCTTCCTTTGGGAGAAAAAGTCGTTTTAGAAAAGGGAATGTTGACCTTTAATTTGAAATAAACTTCTTGCCTTTTATTTAAAGAAGCTTTAAATATTTTACTTAAGGGATGTTTAAACAATCAAGGGGAGTTTTATGAAAAAAAATATCTTGCGTCTTCTTATGGGAAGCATTGTTTTTTATCTTTTAATCATTTGTTTTTTTGCTGTTTTTCAAGGAAATTTTATGTTTCATCCTTTGAAAAAGTCTCTTGAATCAAAAGAATCAAAAAGTTTTTTATTTCAACAAATCACCTTAAAAATCGAAAAAGGAAAACCCGTTTTAGCTTGGTTTAAAGAAGGTCTCCCTCATACGCCCGCCATTTTATATCTTCATGGAAATAGTAAAAATTTATCTTACCAAACAAAACGCACCCTTGCTTATATTCAAAAAGGCTATGCTGTTTTGGCGATAGAATATGATGGCTTTGGGGAACAATCAGGCACCCCAAAAGAAGAAAATATGATTGAAAACGCCTTAGCAGGGTTCCGTTTTTTAAGGCAAAAAGGCCACCTCGTCATTGTTCATGGACATTCTTTAGGAACAGCGGTTGCTTTGGGGATGACGGATTTTGTGCGTCCTTCCGCTTTTATTCTAGAGGCCCCTTTTTATTCCATGAAAGCCATGATGAAAAAACGCTTTTTCTTCCTTCCAACAGGTATTTTATACAAAAATAAATTCCAATCCAATAAGCGAATTTCAAAAGTTTCCTGTCCTGTTTTGATTATTCATGGAACAGACGATAAAACCATTTCTTATCAACAAGGAAAGGCCCTTTTTAATAAAGCCCCTCGAACATTAAGAAGTTTTCTTACTCTTAAACACGCAGGGCATAATGATCTTCCTCAAAAAGGAATGTATCCTTATATTTTCCGTTGGATTCAAACCCGTTTCACCCCATTTTCAATTTAAATAAAGGAGTTTTTTATGGTTCGCATCGTTCAACCGTCTTTTGAAATTTTAACCCCTATTGACGGAAATCAAGTCTTAAAACACATCGAAAAATGTGGCAGAACGTGTTATCAGTCTTTTCAAAATATCTCAGAAGACAGTGCAGAAAGATTTGCCTCCCATATTTTAGAACGGCATCACGAATCGGTTGTTGAACATTTTAACGTTTCCGTACGCTTTATCACAGACAGGGGCATTACCCATGAACTTGTGCGTCATCGGTTAGCTTCTTATTCACAAGAAAGCACGCGTTATTGCTGCTATGCCAAAAACAAATTTAAAAATGAAATCTCGGTTATTAAACCTGTTGAGTTAGAAGAAGGCTCTCCAGCTTATACTCTTTGGCTTGAAGCAATGGAAAACGCAGAAAAAAGCTATCTTCAAATGATTGACTTGGGAATTAAAGCTCAAAATGCCAGATCCGTCCTGCCAAACAGTTTAAAGACCGAAATTGTGATGACCGCCAATATGAGAGAATGGCGCAATGTTTTCAAACTTCGCTGTTCTGAGGCCGCGCATCCTGATATTCGGGCCATAATGATTCCTTTAAAAGAGGCTTTTAAGAAAGAAATTCCTATCCTCTTTGATGACTTATAATTTTTTAAGGAGTTTTTATGTTTTCACTTGCAGATTTTGTCAGAGCGTTTGTTCTGTTCTGTGTCTTTGAAGGCTTTTTTTACCTTCTTTTTCCGTCTTTAGTTAAACGCCTTTCAACGGAAATTATTGTAGAAACAGACCCCTTTTTCCTAAGACTTTATGGCGTTTTTTTGATTCTATTAGGATGGATTATCACATGGCAAGTTTTCTTTTAGCAGGTTTACTTTTTCTCTTTCTTCCTTTCTCGGGACAAGCGCTTCCTGCCCCTAAAACGTTTTGCGCTCCCTCTTTAGATTTCACAAAAACAGCTAAAAAAGTCCTTCCCAGTGTTGTGAGTTTAAGCACCGAACAGCCTTTCGATGAAAATACGCAGCTTTCTGATTCGGCCTTATCAGAAATACAGGCGCCAAAAGTTCAAAGTTTAGGAGCCGGATTTTTCATTGATAAAGAAGGTTATCTTTTGACCAACAATCACGTCTTAAATAACGAAGAGGAAGCCACTGTCAGACTTTTTGATGAATCCCTTTGTCAGGCAAAAGTCATCGCAAAAGATAAAAAAACAGATATTGCCCTTTTAAAACTTACCGAAAAAAAAGACGTTATCCCCGTTCAATTTGCTGATAAAAAAACGCTTCAAATTGGGAACTGGGTTTTAGCTGCCGGTAATCCTTTTGGCCTTGGAACTTCTGTGACTGCGGGGATTATTTCCGCGCTTTCAAGGGATATTAAAACGGGTCCTTATGATGATTTTATTCAAATTGATGCTTCTTTAAGTCAAGGAAATTCCGGGGGTCCTTTGTTTGATTTAGACGGCAACCTCATTGGAATGAATACCGCTCTTTTTTCCTTAAACAAATCTGAAAGCTCGCGCATAGGGTTTGCCATTCCTGTTGATATGATTAAAAAGGTGGCTTTTGATTTGAAACGTTATGGCTTTGTCCGAAGAGGGTTTTTAGGCGTTTCATTTAAAGATTTAGACCTTTCTACTCGCACCTTATTAAAGGCTCCTTTAAAAGGAGGCGTTTTAATCACCGCCATAGAGCATAACTCTCCAGCCTATCAAGCAGGAATAAAACCCAAAGATATTCTTTTAAGTTTTAATCAAATTCCTGTTTTAAACTCAAGGCAATTTGCCCATCTTGTTGCCAATACAGAACCTCAAAAGCCCATTTTGGTTGATCTTTTAAAAAATAAAAAACACGAGACAAAGGAACTGCTTTTAACTTCTCTTCATGAAAAGACAAGCTACCGTCCTTTTCCAAAACTGAACGTTAAAAAATCTGTTTATATTCCCTTGTTTCAAGGCACTTTGACAACAGCCGAAGAATCTCTTTTGTTAAAATTTAACCTAAACCCCAAAACAAACGGAGCGTTAATTGTAGATCTTCCTTCAAGCTCTAAACTTGCCGCTCATGGCGTTCGGGCGGGCGATATTATCATCGCTATCAACGAATATGAAGTTAAATCTATGGAAGATGTGGTTTATCTGCTTAAGACTTTTCGACATAAAAAAATCGCCTTTTTGCTGGACGGCGTGGGGGGATTACGGTATCTTACCCTTACTCCAGAAAGAAATAGAAAAAAGAGCATAGAAAATGAGAATTGATTTTTACAGACTTCAAAGACATACGCCAGAAGAGGTCCTTTTCCAAATTCTTCAAAAACAGTTGGAAACGAATGAAAACACCTTAATTTTCTCGAACAAAAAAGAGCGCCTCTCTCTTTTAAGCACTTTCCTTTGGACACATAATTCAAAAATCTTTATTCCTCATGGAACAGATAAGGAAGCTTTCAAAGAAGAACAGCCTATCCTTTTAACGTCAAAGGAAGAAAATCAAAACAAAGCCACCCTTCTTGTCCTTTTAGATGGCAGCTTATTTAAAGACCTTTCAGGATTTAAACGCTGTCTTTATTTCTCACAAGAAAATGACCCGAAAACCCTTCAAAATGCACTTGAGTTTTATAAAAAAGCCCTTCAAGAAGAGGCTGATATTTTCTGCTGGCAGGAAGACAAATCCGGCCGCTGGGTGTCAAAATCCGAACCTTAACTTTTCCTTTTATTATCTTTTTTAAGAGACAATTTTTAAAAAGATTTTATTTTGCTAAAAATATTTTTTTAAGAGAATAAATCCGTTCAAAAGATTCTTCAATTCTTTCTTTTGAAATATTCTTTGAAATAATATCGTAAATTTTTTGACCTAAGTTTTCATCATAACTTAAATTATTTCCTGCCAAAACGATATCCCCGCCCGCTTCAATAAAACGAACAACTCTTTCTTCTAAAGAATAGTGACAACTCAGTGCCTTCATATCAATATCATCAGAAACAACAACTCCTTTAAATCCTAACTTTTCCCTTAAAAGATTTGTAATAACTTTTTGAGAAAGACTTGCTGGAAAAACCTCATCCATTTTTTTGTGAAAAACATGAGCAATCATTACCATCGTTTTTAAATTAGCTAATTGGGTATAAGGAATAACCTCTTCTTTTTGCCAAGTTTGTGTAATATCGGACATTCCAATATGTGTATTTGATGCCGAACCATGCCCTGGAAAATGTTTTAGACATGTATAAACTTTCTTTTTTGAAAAAGATTCAATAGCAAGATTTGCAACTTCCGTGACACGATGAACATCGGATGAAAAACACCTTTCAAGATGTGACATATAGGAATTTTTATAAAGTTTATCCACACACGGCGCAAAATTTAGATTTATTCCTAAACTTTTAAGTTCCTCTGCACATTTTAAAAAGTAAGTTTTTTGTTTTCTTTTTAAGAGCTTTTCTTGAATAAAAGGCGATAAAGAAGCAGAAAAACCATACGTTTCCTTTAATCTTGAAACTTTCCCCCCTTCTTCATCAACCCCGATAAAAAGGGGCGTTGGAGAAAGATTTTGAAGATCTTTGCTTAATTTTGAAAGCTGCTCAGGGGATTTTATGTTTCTTGAAAAAGTTTGTGTTCCACAATCATAATCAAAATAAAGAATACCTCCAATTTTTCCTTGAGATATTCCTTGACGAACAAAGGGGGACATTTCATCTATTGAACAGCCCCGAAATCCTAAAAGAATCATTTGCCCTATTTTATCAATTTCCATAAGAGCGCTTCCTTTTTTTAAGCCTCTTAAAAAGAGAGTGTAATGATAGAAGGCACATTGCGGCACAAGCTTGCAGCATTGGTTGAATCTGCTGCAAATTCATTAAGTTGAGCCCCTTTTGGGAGATCTGAAAAGACAATTTTTGTGCATAATTTAGAGGGCAGTCTCTTAAAATCAAGGTAGAAATGATTTCCCTCTCCTGCTAAAGAAACAGAAGACGAATATCTGGCCAAAACCTGATTGAGGGAAATAAAAGACGTATAATCCTCGCCTTTTATCGAATCATAATTCGTCCTTGATGTCATAATCTCCGTCACCAAAAGGCCCAAAGTTTGAATGAATTTATTTTCTTGAACTTGTTGCATTGCCGCTTGAAAATTGGCTTGCGCGAAACAAGAAGAGCTTAAAAGCATTAACCCCAAAACAAACATATAAATCTTTTTCATAAAATTCCCCTTTCAAAACTTTCTTTAAGAATAGAGCTTTTTTGAAAAAAACAAAAGTTTTTTTTATATATATGAAAATAATCTTGAAAAGAATAGAAAGACAGATAGAATGAAACAAAAAAAGAAAGGAAATGCTTACTTATGAAAAAAATACCTTTTACTAAAATTGTGGCAACTTTGGGACCGGCCAGTCAAAATGAGGCCATGATTGAACTTTTAATGCAAGCGGGGGTTAATGTTTTTCGCTTAAATATGAGCCATGGAAAAATTGAAGATCATATCAAGACGATTAACTCTATTCGTGTGCTTGAAAAAAAGCTTCAAAAAACAATCGGCATTTTATGTGATTTACAAGGGCCAAAACTTCGCATTGGGTGCTTTGAAGAAGGGATGGTTTCTTTGAAAGCCGGCCAAAAATTCATTTTAGACTCCAATCCAAAATTGGGCGATGAAACACGGGTCGAACTGCCCCACCCTGAAATCTTTTCTTCCTTTGAAAAAAGCGGAACAGTTGTTTTAAATGACGGGGCTCTTTCCCTTCAAATTAAAGAAGTTCATAAAGATTTCATTGAAACAACGGTCTTAAATGATGCCCTTTTATCAAATCATAAAGGGTTCAACCTTCCCAATAAAGTATTGCCTTTAAAATCTCTAACAGCTAAAGATTTAAAGGATTTGGATGTTCTTCTTCATCAAGACATTGATTTTATTGGACTTTCTTTTGTTCAAAGTCCTCAAGATGTTCAAGAAGCCCTTGATTTAACAAAAGGGAAAGTGCGTATTATTGCCAAAATTGAAAAGCCTTCTGCGGTTCAAGAGTTGGATAAGATTTTGGAGTTGGCAGATGGCATTATGATTGCCAGAGGCGATTTAGGGGTCGAATGTCCGTTGGAAGAAGTGCCGCTTTTACAACGTAAAATCATTAAGCTTTGCCGTGAAAAAGGAAAACCTGTCATTGTGGCCACACAAATGCTCGAATCGATGATCGATCACCCCCTTCCTACTCGGGCAGAGGTTTCCGACATTGCAACGGCTGTTTTTGCAGGAACAGATGCCGTTATGCTTTCAGGGGAAACAGCGATTGGAAAATATCCTGTCAATGCCGTTCGTATGATGCAAAAAACAATCCTAAAAACGGAAAGTGATTCCTCTTATGAAGAGCTGATTGCCCTTCATTTCAAACCCACAAAAAGCATTAGTGAAGCCATTTGTGGCAGTCTTCGCGATATCTTAAAGCATCTTAAAAACCCAAAGGCGATTGTCAGTTTTTCAGTCTCTGGTGGAACGGTTTTAAGAACTTCAAGAGAACGGCCCTTATTTCCTATTTTATCTTTGGTTGAAAACGAACAGGTTGCTAGATTCTTATGCCTCGTTTGGGGCACAATTCCTGAGATTTGTGTTCCTCCTCAAAAAATGGAAGAAATGGATAGCCGAGCCATGGAGTTTGCCGAAAAACATCATTTTCTTGAAACAGATGGCGAACTTGTTATCACAGCTGGATTTCCTTTTGAAGGAAAGGGAAAAACAAATCTTATCCACATTACAAAAATGCCTTAATTTTCCTATAAAAAAGGACTTAAAAAAAGCGTGAGAAGATTTTCTTACGTTTTTTTTACCTTTGCTTTTTATCTTCTAACAGAAAAAAGATAGAACCCTTTCCCATAAAGTCAGCGGGCGACGATACCCTTTTTTAAGCATCCATTTATCTGATTTTGCCATGGAATTTTCATCCCACATTTCGTAAAAGCGATGTTCAATCTTTTGGACAGCCTCAGCCTCATTTTCGTGAAAAACACAAACTTCATAATTGCCGGTAGAAGCCCTATCCGTCCAATTATAGCTTCCCGTCGTTGCAATTTTCCCGTCAAAAACAGCCATTTTTGTATGCATCGTTTTATGATGCGTATGAACCTTTAGACGAATCCCCTTTTCGTATAAAAAAGGCACTTTGGAACTGGATTGAGAAGCTTGTAATTTATCGGCCAAAATCTCAATGGAAACCCCGCGTTTATAGGCCTGCTCCAACGCGTTGACAATCCGTTCACTGTTTAAGGTATACATCGCCACCAAAATTTCTTTTTGGGACGAATCAATTAAGGAAACAACTTTATTTTCGCAGTCTAATGAGGGGGTAAAAAAGACTTCCGTTTTTGAAAAAGAAAAAGAAGGGCTTAATAAAAAGAAACAAATACTTAATCTTATCAAGTTTGCTGTCTTCATTCCTTTTCCCCTTTTTCTTTAATTAAATTGAGCAAAACATACTGCGCAATTAAAAGTCCAAAAGTCCCTGTCACAGGCATAAAAGATCCCAATGGCATCCTCAGGGTCGTATATTTTTCCTTTAATAAATCTTCTTTTTCCTCTAAGAAAATCTGCTTTTTATCCGCCCTTTGTTCAGAATTTTGAAACGGGAGCTCGGTTGAATAGACGCAAGGAAAATCAAGGCCATACCCCTCTTTTCTTAAAGTTTGACGCACTTTATGGGCCAATTTACAGACACTAGACTTTTTCATTTTATCCAATTTAATTTGCAAAATATCCGTTTTTTGCGCCGCTCCCATGGAGGAAATAAACGGAATTTCTTTATCCAAAAGCGTTTCAATTAACGCAATTTTGGAAGAAAAAGAATCAATCGCATCCACCACGTAATCTGGATTTAACAAAAGAAGCTCGTCTATATTTTCTTTTGAAATAAAAATCTCTTTTCGCGTAAGGCTAAGATTGGGGTTAATATCTTTTAGACGGTTTTCCAAAACAACAGCCTTTTTTTGCCCCAAAACAGAGTGCGTGGCAATAATCTGGCGATTAAGATTGCTAACAGAAACCGTATCAAAATCCACCAAAATAAGGTGCCCTACCCCTGTTCTAGCAAGCGCCTCTGCCGCCATCGCCCCCACGCCACCAAGGCCTGCAATCATTACCGTTTTTGAAAAAAGCGCCTCAACTTTTTCCTTTGAAAACAAGCAAATTATTCTATCAAACGGGGTTTCTTCAGTCATTTTTTATTTCTTTCTAAACGTTAAAAAAGCCTTTGCGTTGTTTTGAAGCAAGCTCGAATCCAAGCCGACCTCTTCATACACCTTCACAATTTCAGTAAAGGAAGCATACCGTGACGGACTATCGGTTTCAAGCAAAATCCGCTCTTTAGGGACAAAAGAAAGGGCCTTTGCCTTTTTCGAAAAGCTAAAATAAGCGCTCCGATTTTGAAGGGCTTTGACCTCCATAATTCCCCCGCTAAAGGCATGAAATAAAAAGGGAGCATGCGCTGTTTTTATTGTTTTTAATAGAGGAATTAAAGTCGAAAAAGCTTTCACACAATGCACACTTATCGCCCGCTGATATTTTAAGGAAAGGGCCAGTTGTTTTTCAAAAACCGCCTGTTGCTTTTCGAAAAAGGGTTTGGTTTTATCTAGTCCAATTTCCCCAATTTGCAAAAAATCATAAGTCTTTAAGGCTTTCTCTAAAAAAGAAAAATCTGCTTCTTTGATTTTTTCCACATCAAAAGGATGAAATCCAAAAAAAAGGCACAATCATTTTTGGAAATTCCTGATAAAGAGAAAGAAGGCACTCAAGTTCTTCTTCATTTTGGGCATTTAGGAAAACCTTTTTAATTTGGAGCTTTTCCGCCTCTAAAAAAGAAAGCTTTTCCGCATTTTTCCCCTTTATATGAGCATGGGCCTCTAAAAACATTCATCCGTCTTTCTTTTAAGTTGCAATTTTTCTTAAAGAAGTATACAAAAAATAAAAGAACTTGTCTTTAATAAAAAGGCTTTTTTAATAAACGGAGGGGGCATGCGGTTAAAATTTCTTTCTTATTCTTTTTGATTAACCTTATGTTTTTTTGGTCTTTTAATGTTGCCCTCTGGCGCCATAGATTTCTTTTTAAACAGGCATGGAAGTGCAAATTGCTTTTTCTTATTGGGAAGTTTTTCCTTTTTGATAGGCTATATTCTTTTTCGAAAATCAAAAGAGAGTTTTCAAAATTTACCTCCTTTAACCCTTTTTTTGGCAACAAGCGTCATTTGGCTTTTTATGGCTTTATTTTCCGCCTTGCCTTTTTACTTTTCGTCCTTCTTTCCAAGTTTTATGGATGCCTTTTTCGAAAGTATGTCGGGATTAACCACAACGGGGGCGAGCGTCCTTCCTTCTCCAGAAAATTTAACAGCCGGACTGATGCTTTGGCGAATGCTTTTGCAATGGATTGGCGGCATTGGCATTATTGTTTTGGCTTTATTTTTATTTCCTTCTCTTAAAACAAAAGGCTTCTCCCTTTTCTCGACAGAATCTTCCGATATTTCAGAAAAAAACTTTCCGCTTTTTTCGCAAAATATTCGAATGATTTTTAGGACTTATCTTTTCATTTCTTTTCTTTGTTTTTTAGCACTTTCCTTTGCAGGGCTTTCCCCCTTTGATGCCCTTTTACATATGATGGCCACCGTTTCTACGGGGGGGGTTTGCCATTTATGGAGATTCTATTGCGCATTACAATCACCTGCCTTTTGTCCCTTGGGTATTCAGCTTTTTCATGGTGTTAAGTGCCCTTCCTCTTTTCAGTGTTGTGTTCCTTCTAACCGGCCAAACGGAAAAGATAAAAAAAGACTCCCAAATCAAAACTTTCTTATCCTACTGGTTGGGCGCCATTCTTTTAGTGTTAATTTATCGCCTGGCAACAGGGGCCTTTACGGATACCTATTCGCTTATCACAAACACGGTTTTTAATATTTCTTCCATTGCCACCACAACAGGCTTAAGCAATGAAAATTATGAGCTTTGGGGGAAAGCAGTGAGCGCCATTTTCTTTTTCATTATGGCGTTAGGGGGGTGTGCAGGATCTACCTCTGGTGGGATAAAGGCCTTTCGAATCAATATTTTATTCAAATCCCTTATCCGACATATTAAAACAAAGCTTTCGCCCCACGCCATTTTTGTTCCCAAATTCAATCAAGAGCCTGTTTCAGACGAAACCATCCTTAATATCTCTGGCTTTTTGGTTCTTTGGCTATCTTGTTTTGTGGTTTTAAGCTTTTTGCTTTCCTTAAGCGGCGTTGATTTTGAAACTGCTCTTTCAGGGGTTTTAACGGGAATTACAAACACGGGACCCGGAATTGGAAAAACAATTGGACCTGTTGGCAATTTTTCAAGCTTAACAGGCTATGGGAAAGCAATTATGTGCCTTTCCATGATGTTAGGCAGATTAGAATTTTTAACGCTTATTGTTTTATTTTTACCTTCAACCTGGAAACGAAAATAAGGAGGGGCCATGTCTTTCTTATCTGATGCCGAAGAATTTATGAAAAAAAGAATTCCAGAAGGGACCTATGATGAAACGATTCCCTTTAATTCAACAGAGGAAAAAAACGCACTTATTCGAACGCTTTGCCTAAAATATCCAAATGCAAGCATGCATGAAATTGAGCATGCCTTAGAACAAATGCAAGATAAATTTGACCCTCCTTATCCAAAAAAAGAAGTCATGCAGTTTTTACGCATTAAATTGGAAGATTAGGCTTTTTGATTGAGCATTAAAATATTGTGTAAAAGGGAGGAAGCTCCAATTCTAAAATGATTAGGGGTCAACCAGTCTTTTCCCATTACATTTTCAGCCAGCGCCACATATTGGGAAACTTGCTCCATTGTTTGAATACCGCCAGAGATTTTAATCCCCGCATCAGACTTTGTTTCAGCTAAAACATCTAACAAAGCATTAGCCGCCTCTAATGTGGCGCCAATTTCTGTCTTTCCTGTGGAAGTTTTTAGAAAATCAACTTTAAGCTCCAGCAAAGCTTTTGCCGCCTCCATAATTTGAAGGGTGCGTTTCATCTCGCCTGTTTCCATAATCACTTTTAGGATTTTTTTGGGGGCTTTTTCTCGGCACATTTGGATAAGAGAAAGCGCTTCATCCTTGTTTCCTTCTAACCATTTTTTATAAGGAAAAACAACATCAATTTCATCGGCGCCTTCTTTGATTGCTTTTTGAAGATTTTTAAGGACACTTTCTTCGCTTTCTTCCCCTTTTGGAAAGTTTAAAACCGTTGCAATGGAAACTTTTTTGCCCTTAAGATCAGATTTGGCAAGTTTAATAAAGGCAGGCCAAATACAAACACTTGCCA
Organism: Alphaproteobacteria bacterium; assembly: GCA_009929265.1. Taxonomy (GTDB): domain Bacteria; phylum Pseudomonadota; class Alphaproteobacteria; order CASFRQ01; family SAAU01; genus SAAU01. Next base: position 93,045 of record SAAU01000005.1, on the reverse strand, counting down.
CAGAACCAAATCTCGTCTCGGTTTGCGCGCATAAAGATTTAATGTTTTCCTTTGTTTCCTCTGGTGGAAGAGATGTCAAATCAATTAAAGGAATCACTTTTGATGGATTTATAAAAAAAATCATTCTTTTTCCTTAAAATTTTATCTTTCCAAAGCCCTTTAATATGTGTTATATAACAGATATTAAGAAAAAGAAAGTAAAAAGTCATAAGGGAGATTTTGCTTTGAAAAAATTACTCGTCATCCTGTCCGTTTTTATTGCCGTATGCGTCGGGGTCTTTTTCATTATCTTAAAAGGACTGGACGTTGATAATTATCGGAAACAAGTCCTCACTTCTATTGAGGAGCTGACCGGTCGAAAAGTTCAAATTAAAGGAACGATTGATCTTAAGTGGCGCCCCTCTCCCACCATCACAATTACAAACCTTTTAATTGCCAATATTAAAGACAGCAAACAACCCGTTATGGTTCAGATCAAGAAGGTCAATGCGGTTGTGGAATGGAATTCCCTTTTTAAAAATCCCCTTGTTTTTAAGAGCATTATCTTAGAGGAACCCACCATTTATCTTGAACGCTTAGAAAATAAACAAGTCAACTGGAACTTTGATTTTCTAAAAGGAAAACCTCTTTTAAATGATTCCTTTGTTGGAACGAAAAAGGCCTTTAATTCCCCTAAGTTTGAAAACACAAAAATTGTCAATGGACATGTTCTTTATGAAGATATCTTCCATAAAAACTCTTATGATTTGGAAAAGATAAACGGCACATTGGTGGCCGATTCTGTTCAAGGACCTTTTAAATTTGACGGCACCTTTGGTTTTGAAGGCAAAGATATGAAGCTTCTCTTTGGAACCGATAAAATTGCCTCTGATAGAGCAACCGAAATCAACCTTTTACTTTCTTCGGAAAAAGACAATCTTGTTCTTAGATTTAAAGGCTTTGTTTCCGAACTTTCAGTCGGCACGGCCTTAAGTGGATCAACGTCTCTTAAAATAAAACATTTTTCAGACTTTATGAAAGATTACCTTAAACGAAAAGAAATCCCATCTGTTCTTAATTCTTCCTTAATCGGGAATATGAATATTGATTTAACGGATAAAGATTTTTTGTTAAGCGATATTGCCTTCCGTTATGGGAATCAAGAAAACATCAACGCTTTTACAGGAAAGCTTTCTTACTCTTTTGAGAAGAAAGAAAAAGACACCTTGAAACATTGGAAAGGAAATTTCCTTTTTGATAAAGTCGATTCAAATGCCTTTATCACTTGGGCAAAGGAGGCCTTTAAGACGAGTTCTCTTTCTTTCCTAAAATCAGAAGGACAAGCCATAGATCTTTCCTTTAAGGTTTCAGAGCTTATGTATAACAAGCAATCTGTTATGAATACAGATTTATCCTTTTTGATTGATGAAACAGGGACAAAAATTACACATTTTTCAACAAGCGCCCCGTTTAATTCGAAGCTAACAGCAACAGGACAAATTGCTTTTGAAAACGACCTTCCTGTCTTAAAATCAAAAGTGGATTTTGTCTCAGATGATTTGAAATCTCTCCTTCTTTGGGGATCTGACATCAAAGAATTCCCTTTAAAAGCAACCCTAAAACAAACTACGTTCAAAGGAGATGTCCTGATTAAAAAAGACACCTTCGATTTTAAGGATTTTTCAGCAGATATTGATGACGCAAAGTTTGAAGGGGATTTAAACCTCAACGGGACTTCATTGGTCGGCACGCTTAAAGCCAAAAATTGGGATATAGATGATTTTATTCCTCCTTCGGATAAAAAGGCCTTTCATTTACAAGATATCCCTTCCCTTTTTGCAAAGAAACTTCAATCCTTTCCTTTGTTCAACGCCTATTCGACAAAGATGTCTTTATCTCTTAAAGATGTGACATTGCAAGATATTCCTGTCGCCCAAATTGAAACAGAATTTGAAACAACTCCCCACCTTTTGGAAATTAAAAATTTTAAGGCAACGGATGCGGCAACGCTTTCTCTTCAAGCGAAAGGATCTCTTCTTTTTGATAAAGAAACAAACCTGCCTTCTTTTAAGAATTTTGCTTTAGAAGGAACGCTTTTGGATGCCAAAATTTTCAAAAGCAGAATTCCTCTTATTGTTCCAATTCAGGACGAAAAAGCTTTAAATAAAAGCTCTTTTAAGGCAACTTTATCTGGGACCCCTTCAACGTATACTTTGGATGCCATTACATTTGTTAGCCAAGGGAAAATCGCTTATAAAGGAACCGTTTTCCAAAAAGAAGGACATCCTTCTTATAAAGGGAATTTAGAAATTGAACATCCGAATTTCCATTCTTTTGTAGAGCTTTTTAATCCGTCTTTTAAGGAATTTGAAAACCTTACAGGGGCTCTTAAATTTTCTTCAGACATAACAACACAAGAAAGCCTTTATTCCTTTGAAAATTTAAAAGGACAAATCGGAAATCAAGTCTTAACAGGGTCATTAACCTATCTTCCAATAGAAAAGAAATTAACAGGATCTGTTGAAGCAGCGGCGTTTGATTTAGATAAATTTATTGATTTACCTCCTCTTTTTTCAGATTCAAAGATACTTCTTTTTTCAAAAGAGGCTTTTGACTTTGAAAAAATCCCTTACCTTTTCGATTTAAAAGTAAAGACACAGCTTCTTATTTCTAAAGATACGCGGATTCAAAATGTCTCCTTTGCTTTCAAAAAAGATAAAGACGCTCTTGTTTTAGAAGACTTTACAGGGGCTGCACTTAAAGGACAGATTAAATTAGAGGCCACTTATATCCTTTCGAAAAAAGAGCTTAAAGGCACTGTTTCACTTGACACCCTTAAACTTACAACTCCTTCTATTAAATTTAAAAATCTCTCTGTTGAAAAGACAGATTTAACGCTTAACACAACTTTTGAAGGGAATGGAACGTCTCCTTTTGAAATTATGCAAACCTTAAAAGGATATGGAAAACTTTCGCTTATTCGCCCACAAATGCAAGGATTTTCTCTTGAAAAAATCGAAAAGCAGATTCGAAATATTTCTCTTAATCCACAAGATGCAGATGAAAAGAATTTTGAAAAAGAACTTCATCTTAACCTTTCTTTGGGAACAACAGCTTTTAATTCTTTGAAGGGGGATTTTAGCATCAATAAGGGCGTTCTTAGTCTTAAAAAGCTGGATTTCTTTACCCGTCAAGCGCATGGAAAAATCCGAGGGAGTTATACTTTCAAAACACAAAGCCCTAATTTAAAAGCTTTCGTGACGATGGAATATTTGAAAAAGCTCCCTGAATTTACACTTCATTTTTCTGGCTCTTTTGAAAAACCTCTTTACACACAAGATACTCAAGCTTTCCAAGAAAATATCAATACGTTAATAAAAACGGCTCAAAAAACGTTAGAAAAAAAGAAAGTGGCTTCGGTTAAAAAACCAACTGAAGATAAAAATAAGGAACGCAAAACAAAAATTCGAGAAATGCGAAATCAAGCAGAAGATTTGCTTAAATCCACAAAAATCTTGATTGATAATGCGCCAAAATCTGACGCCTCTTTGGCTTATGAAGATTTACAGGATATGTGTAATTTAATAAAAGACATTGATATTAAAGAATATATTTCTATGCTTGATTATAGAAAGGTCGAAGAGTTTTACCAAAGAGCAAAAGATAAAGCGTTGGAAGCCAAAACATTAACCGTTCAAAAAAGTTTGGAACTTGGACGCAAGGCGATTGATAAAATTGCAACAGAGAAGACGCCTTTAATTCAACGCATTGATCTTGTCAATAAAGCCCTTTCAAATGTAGATGAAATTAAGGAAGCCTTTGATGAGGCCTTTCAGGCAAGCTTACTTTTGGATAAAAACAAACTTCAAGCCGAAAGTGAGACAGATGTCAAACAAATGGAACGCCTTTTAAAAAGCTCTAAACAGGCTTTTGAACTTATCCAAAACCGATCAAAAAAATTGGAAAGATACGACATTTCAAGCTATCTTGAAAAAATGAATAAAAAAGAAAAAGTCCAAGGAACGATTGATGCTTTCTAATTTTATTTATTCTCTTACTCTTTTTTTGAGGGAACATAAAAGGTTTTTTTTAAAACGAAGCCTTCTCCTTTTAAGTCTTTTTCTTCTTTCCTTTCCCTCTTTTGCCAAGGAAAAAGAATCTTTTCCTTTTTTCCAAATCTTAAGAAATAATGAAGTTAATCTAAGAACAGGTCCTGGAGAAAGATTTCCTATCGAATGGGTCTATCGCAAAAAAGGACTTCCTTTGAAGGTTCTCAATGAGTTTGATGTTTGGCGACAAGTTCAGGATGTTGACGGCACAACTGGCTGGATGCATAAGCAAGGCTTGCGGCATAAGCGCCATGTGATGACGTTGGATAAAAGGCAAAATATTCTCTATCTAAAGCCTAATGAAACGTCTTTGATTCTAGCCTTTATTGAGCCCCACGTTATCGGTAAAGAGGTTTTTTGTAAGGAAAACAGCCCTTATTGTCGAGCTACTTTTGGGCATATAACGGGCTACATTAAGCGGACAAGTCTTTTTGGAGTTTTAAAAAAAGAAGAGGTTAAATAACCCCTCCTTTTTTTTGTGTTTTTAATTTTCTTTAAGCTTGACGCTTCATTAAACGGTTTTGCTCGCGTTTCCAGTCCCTATCTTTTTCGGTTTGACGTTTATCTATCATAGATTTTCCAACGCCTAAGCCTAACTTCACCTTTGCTAACCCTTTAGAGGTAAAGTAAACATCAAGCGGAATAAGGGAATATCCCTTGCGTAAAATCTTTCCAAAAATTTGGTTAATTTCCCGTTTTTTAAGAAGCAATTTCCGGGCCCGTTTTTCCTCTGGCTTAAAAACAGATCCTTTCCCATACGCGTTAATTTGCATATTCAAAAGGAAAAGCTCGCCCCCTCTTTCTTCGGCAAAGGCCTCGTTAATATTCACACGCCCTGCCCTTAGGGATTTCACCTCTGCTCCTTGAAGCACAAGCCCAGCCTCAAAAGTCTCTTCAATTTGATAATTAAAGCGTGCCTTTCGATTTTGTGCCACCCGACCAGAAGTAATAAAAGAGCCTTTATTCATTAGATAACCTTTAACACCTCAAGCGTTTGTTTTATTTTTTCTTTTGAAGCGTCTGTCACTTCAACCATAGGAAGGCGCAATGTGCCTTCTGCTTTTCCCATTAAAGATAAAGCATACTTAACAGGCATTGGATTTGTTTCCATAAACATCACCTTATGAAGGGCTGCAATTTTTAAGGACAGCTCTTGCGCCTTTTGAACATCACCTGCTCTCCATGCTTTTTGAATATCAGAAATCACCCGAGGCATCACATTTGAAGAAACCGAAACCAATCCGTCTCCACCTTGAGCCAAAAAGCCTAAAGCCAAAGCATCTTCCCCACAAAGTTGGCGAAATTCTTTTTTCACAACAGCTTTTGTTTCTGTGACGCGCGCCAAATCCCCTGTGGCATCCTTAATCCCCGCAATAAACGGAAGCTTTGCCAAACGCGCCACTGTTTCAACTGAAATATCAACTTTTGTGCGTCCTGGAACATTGTAAAGAACAATAGGCATCTGAACGGCATCATGAACGGCCTTAAAATGCTGATAGAGCCCTTCTTGTGTTGGTTTGTTGTAGTAGGGAGCAACAACTAAAGCCCCATCAATACCCAGCTTTTTGGCCTCTAACGTTGTTTCAATCGTCTTTAATGTTGAATTACACCCCGTCCCTGCCAAAACAGGCACCCGATGATGGGCCGCTTCAACACAAAGGGCAATCGCACGCATATGTTCTTTATTCGACATTGTGGCCGCTTCCCCTGTTGTTCCACAAGGCACCAACCCGTTAATTCCTTCCAAAATTTGCCATTCAATTAGATCTTGATAGGCCTTTTCGTCAATAGAACCGTCTTTTTTAAAAGGCGTTGCTAAAGCTGTAAAAACTCCTTGAAACATATAAACCTCCTTTTAATCTTTAAGAGCTAAAGATTCCTCTGTTTTATCTGTTAACATTTTATCTTTTTCTCCCTCTTTAGCATTGATAGGATCGTCTTGTCTATGGCAACGCCCTTCCAAAACAGCACCTGGTTCAATCGAAAGAACTTCATGCGTGATATCCCCTTCAACACGAGCTGTATTTGTTAACTTAACAGAGCGCGCATTGATTTGACCTGAAACAGAGCCGTGAATTTCAAGATAATCGGCTTGAATTGACCCCACAACAATACCATTCACGCCAATGCTGACAGAGCGGGTGCGGATATTGCCCTCAACCCGTCCTTCAATATGCAAAGCATTTTCCCCGATGACATCACCAGAGACAAATAAATCAGCACTAATCAAAGAAATTTCATCATTTTTAGCCATTTTCAATATTCCCCTTTTTATCTATTCTTTTTGTTCTAATAAACCGATAGGGGTTAATCACTTTACGATTGACCCGTATCTCATAATGCAAATGAGGACCTGTGGAACGTCCTGTATTGCCCATAATTCCAATAACATCGCCCTTTTTAACGACTTGACCCTTCTTAACTAAAATCTTTTTAAGATGGCCATAGCGTGTTCGAAACCCTAACTTATGTTGAATTTCAACAAAATTCCCATAGGCCCCATTGGGCCACGCGCGTAAAACTTTTCCATCCGCTTGAACGGCAATTTTCGTATCAATTTTGGATGAAATATCAATTCCTTCATGACGCGCCCGTCGTCCTGTAAAAGGATCCTTTCTGTGTCCAAAGGCGCAAGTGACCCTTGTTTTACCTTGCAAAGGATTTCCTAAAGGCAATATTTCTTGCACTTTTAAAAGCGCATTAAAATACGTCATTTCCTCATAAAGACTAGAAAGCTTATTTGTATTTTCTTGACTGACAAGATAGGAAGAATTTTCAGGAATAAAAGGCCCCCCTTGTCCATTTTCGTCATTTTCAGATAAGCGTTTGGCTAACCTTGAAACCTGAACCCCTGCCTTTTTTAAGACCTTTTCGACCCCTTTTAAGTTTCCTTCAACCTTTAAGACCGATTTTCCCAAAAGCGAATCCATTTGATCCAAAGTCTTTTTTTGTGAATTTTGGATATCAATAACCAGCTCTTGCGTTTGCTTTAATTCACGACGAAGTTTATCCGCCTCTTTTAAGGCCTTATCCCGTTCATAGAGAAGTTTTTCACTTTCATAAGCAGGCGATTGTTTATCATGAATTTCCAAAACAGAAGCCAAAGAGGCAATTTTCTTTCGCATTAAAGCCATTTCGTCTTTAAATTTATCTGCTTCGGATAAAAACTGACGCGCCTTTTTATTTTTCGTAAAGACATCGACATCTTTTTCTTTTAATAAGCTAAACGCTAACTCCTGATTTTCATCATATTTATGTTGCAGATCGTCCAAACGTTCCTTATACACTTCAACCTGAGCTAACAAAGAAGCATAAGAGCTTGAAACATTCATCACTTTTTGTTCTTTTGTTTGAACGTTTTTGTTTAAAGAAAAGAAAAAGAAGCTGGTGAAAATTCCCCATTGAATAAGCAAAACAACCCCAAACAACCAAAGCATTTGTGCCTTTGGGGACAAAGAAAAACTCTTAGCTTCTCCCTGTTTCAAAAGGACACAACTTTTTTTGCAAAACGCTTTATCAATAACCGAATTTATAAACCGAAACACTTTTTCCCCTTAGAAGAGATTCAAACTTTCTTTAAGATAGCTCAAATCTAAAAAAAAAGAAACCCCTCTTTTGATTTTTCGTATGCTTTTCAAGAAAACAAATGCCGTTCAAGTTCTTTTTTCAACTCTTGAGGAATAAAAGGCAAAACCTTTGCTTCAATTTCACGATTATATGCACTTAAAAAATCCGTTTCCTCTTTAGAAAGCAAAGAAAAATCAATTAAGTCCACATCAAAAGGGATAAGGCTGAGCATCAAAAAGCCTAACTTTCCATTTTCTTTTCGAATGACCTGCATCATATTTTCGATTCTGACCCCAAACTTGCCTTCAAGATAACACCCCGGCTCATTGGAAAGAATCATCCCCTCTTTCAACGTTTGTTTTTTGGCATTTGGCGACAAAATGGGGGGCGTTTCATGAACATGGAGGCAATTTCCAATTCCGTGAGATGTGCTATGCGCGTAATCCAGCTTGATTTGATTTAGAGAAGTTCGCGCCAAACCATCTAGCTTAGCGCCCGATGTTTTTTCATCAAATTCCGCTTTTGCCAAAGCAATATGCCCTTTCAAAACGCGCGTATAAATTTGCTTTTGAAAAAGGGAAGCGTCTTGCCCTAAACACACAGTCCTTGTCACATCTGTCGTGCCCCCAAAATAATGCCCTCCTGTATCTAAAAGGTATATTGCGTTTTTTGACAAAGGCTTATCTGTCAGAGGCGTTGGAATATAATGCACAACCGCGCTATGATCTGCCACACTGGAAATCGCAGGGAAACTTTCCCCCAAATAGGAGACCTCCTCTTGCCGAAGAACTATAAGGCGTTCAAGAACAGAACACTCTGTCTTCTTTTCAACAGATTCGGTTTTCATTTCCATTAAAAACTGCGTTAAAAGGCGACTTTCCGTTAAAGATATCTCTTGAAATTTCTGACATTCAAGCGGAGTTTTCACCGCCTTCATTTTTAAGATTGGCGTTGGAATACTTTTAAAATGAACCCCTTCAGCCTCTCCTTTCAATAAAAGGGAAAAGGCAAGCTCGCTCTTATCATACAGAAGGGTTTTTCCTTTTAAATCAGCAAAATTATCTTTAGAAAGCTCATACACCTCCCCTTCTTTTGAAACAAGAAGCGTTTGAAACAAAACAGGCGTAAATGCCCTTTTGCTGCGTTTATTTAAAAGCCACGCAACATTTGCAGCGTTTGAAATGATTAAAAAATCCCCTTTTTCCTTCTTGATAAATAAAGAAAGCGTTTTTATTTTCTCCAAAACACTTTGCCCTGAAACAGAATAATCAAAGATTTCATAAGGTAAAATTTCCTCTTTTCCAAAAAGAACATCGGCTATATTTTCTGTGGGGACCAGCTTCTTCCCTTTGAGTAATTTTTTTAAGGTTTCCGCCCCCAACACACTATGACAAGAAGCATCAAACCCAATTCTCATTCCCTTTTTTAAAGAGCTAAGTTTCTCCTTTAGCTTTGAAATATCTTGCACAAGAAAAGAGGTTTCTGTCGGGGCCTGCAATAAATACCTTGCATCTGTAAATAAAATTTGTTCCTCTTTTAAGATAAGGGCTATTCCAAAAGATCCTGTAAATCCTGTCACCTTAAACAATCGTTTTTCAAACGGTGTTATTAAGCTATCTGATGAAAAAGAAAAAAGAAATCCCTCTATTTTTCTTTCCTCTAAAAATTTTTGAAACATAATTTCCCCTTAAACATACTCTTTTTTCCTTTATAGCTTTTATTTTCAAAAGAGCCAATTAAAATCATAAAAAAGAGGCTTTAAAAAAAGCCCCTTTCCTTTTTTATCAGAACATGTGATTCGCTTTTTTAAGAAAGCTCCTCATACACTTTTAAGGTTTTTTCACACATTTTTTGAACCGAAAAGTCAGAGCGAACAGAATCAATGGAATCGGCAATCATTTTTTCTTTATCCGCCTCGTTCATTGAAAGCAATCTATCTAAAGCTCCTGCTAAAGAAGATGCATTTCCAACCTCTGCAAAAAGCCCTGTTTTTTCGGGTTCTATCGTCTCAGTTGCCCCGCCATGACGACTGGCCACAACCAAACATCCCATGGCTTGTGCCTCAGGAATAACGCGGCCAAAAGCCTCTGGATCAGTCGAAGCTGACACCACGACATCACTAAAACGATAAGCAGCTGGCATATCTGAACAAGAATCCACAAAAGCAACGCGTCCAATTAACCCATTTTTCTTAATATAGTCTTTTAACTCTTGGCTATAAGCTTTGCGTCCCTGATCGGATCCTAAAAACAAACAAAAACAATTTTTATTTTCCATTAAAGTCAAAGCTTCCAATAAAACCAGTTGCCCTTTCCATCGTGTTAAACGACCTGGAAGCATAATAATAGGCCTATCTTTTTTCAAATTCCATTTTTGAAGTAAAGCCGTAATCCGTTCGGCAGAAACCAAAGAAGGATTGAATTTTTCAATATCAGCGCCCCGATGAATAACCCGAATTTTATCAGAAGAAATCCCATAATTTTCTTGAATATGACGCCCCACAAAATTGGAAACGGCAATGATAAGTTTTCCGCGTGTCATCACAGAATTATACCATTTTTTCAAAGAAGAACCGCCGATATTATACACCCCATGAAAGGTTGTTAAAAAAGGAACCTTTGTTATCTTTGATGCCCAATAAGCCGACCACGCAGGCGCTCTAGATCTTGCATGAATAATGCCGACCTTTTTTTCTTTAATAATTTGAACTAAAATCAAAACATTCACAAGCATTCTAAGCGGATTTTTGGAGGCCACAGGAAGCGTAATATGTTCCACCCCCAATTTATCCAATTCTGATGTCAACTTTCCCCCAGCGGAAACGACGAAATTTGGCCAATTTGCTTTTTTCAAAGCCGTCGCCATTTCAATTGTCCCTCGTTCCACACCCCCTTGATTTAAGGCTGGAAGGATTTGCATAATAACAGGTTTATTCATTTTATCCTCTTTTTTTGATAAAAAATCTATTTAGGCATTACATGACGGCTGATGATATTTGGACGACGATGTTTATAGCCCTTTTGAACCATACATCTTTCATAGACGCTTGGGGACATATTGCTATCGTCAACTTTTGAATTGACGTAAACTTCTTGGGCGCCTAAATACGGCACAAAGTTGGCCCAAATCCCGTTTGAGGCATCATTATCAAAGCGAAGCTCCAACAACGGTTCCGTTCCTGGAGGCCAGGCAGGCCATGTCCATGAAAAATAATTTGCTTTTCCTAAGCAAAACTCATGATCTCTAGAAAATTTTAAAGGCCCAATCCCTTCTTGTTGCCAATAGAAAATCGTTTGACCTGTTCCACAGGCCGATAATCCCAAGCAGCCAAGAGCTATAAAAATCCACTTTTTCATCAAAAGCCCCTTTCTTTATTAAAAGTCTAAGTCATCATAATATGATGGCGGTGAAAATTCAAGTATTCTCTCATTTAAAATTGAACGAAAAGACGGACGCGATTTCATGATGGCATACCAAGACTTTAAGGCCTGATATTGCTCCCAAGGAACCTCTCCCAAATAGTCCAAAACAGACAGATGAGCAACCACATCAAAATCGGCCAAAGACAAAGATCTTCCCGCCAAAAAATTACGCCTATCAATTAAATAGTTCAAATATTCTATGTGTGTTTTTAGGTTATGTCGCGCCGCCCTTAACACCTTCGTTTCAGGTTCTTTTTTAAGTAAAGACAAGCGTTTATACACCAACTCATTTAGGAAATAGGATTCAACTTCATTGTAAAATTTAACGTCAAACCATTCCACCAAACGTCGAACTTCTGCCCGTTCAAAAGGGGTCTGCCCAAATAAAGAGGGAATGGCTTTTACCTCATCCAAATATTCACAAATAGCCGTATGGTTGGATAAAATTTGACCTGTTTCTTCTTTTAAAACAGGTAAATCCCCCGCAGGATTCATGAGCAAAAAATCCGTATCAATTTCCCAAGGCTTCAAAAGCGATAAATCATAAGTCATCCCTTTTTCATTCATAACGAAGCGAACTTTTCGAGAAAAGGGATTGAGGGAATAATAGTAAAGAACTTTATTGCCCATTTACTATCTCCCTTATTTTATTAGCCGCTTTTTCACTTGGAGATTGCGCCTCGCCATACCCCAATTTTTGAAGCGCTTTTAGAACGCCCTGTTTTTGCGCCTTTCCCTCGTTTCGAATTGTCTTTTCAAAAGTTTCAATGATTAAAGGAGCTGTGCATTTTTCTTGAATCAACTCTGGAATAATCTCTTTATTTTCCAAAATGTTAACTAAATTTACAAATTTTATATGAAGTAAAAAACGCGCTAAGAGAGCCGTCAATTTATTCACTTTATAGACCACAATATGCGGCAATTTACTCATTGAAAGTTCTAAGCTGACCGTTCCAGAGGCCGCAATCGCCCCCTTTGCTGCAGCAAAAGCATCGTATCTTTCCTTTTCTCCTTTAAGAAATAGAACAGGACACGTCCAATCTTTTACATAGTCTTTTACCGTTTTTGAAACCGTATCAACCGTTGGAATAACTAGTTTTAAACGCGGATGAAGCACCTTTAATTGGGGCACAATTTCCTTAAAAACAGGAAGCAAATATTTTACCTCATTTTGGCGACTTCCCGGCAAGAGGCAAACAATAAAATCATCCCGTCTAAAATGATGTGTTTTATAAAAACGCTCCTTGTCCCCTAAGTCGGCTCCGCCTTCAATTACAGGATGCCCAACATAGTAAAGAGGGGCTTTATAAGGGGCAAAAAAGTCCTTTTCGTAGGGAAGTAAAGAAAAAACGCATCCCACCAAATCTTTCAAATGCTTTGCCCGTCCCTTTTTCCAAGCCCAAGCTTGAGGGGCTACATAATGCACCCGAGGGATTTTACACCCTCTTTTAATTAAACGCTTGTGAATAGCAACTGAAAAGCTCCAGCTATCTATCGTGACGACAATATCGGGCTTTACCCTTTCAATATCAAGGATAACTTGCCGCATCCGTTTTAATAGATGTGGAATTTTAGGCACAATTTCCAAAAAGCCCATAATGGAAAGCTCTTTAATATCAAATAAAGAGGAAAGCCCTTCCATCTGCATGGTTTCGCCTCCCAATCCAAAAAAGGACACAGGCCCTTGTTTCTTTAAGGCACGCATCAACCGAGAGCCCAGAAGATCCCCCGACGGTTCTCCTGCGATTAAATAGACTCTGAGTGTTTTATCTTGCATTGTTCCCTCAAAAAAAATCTAAAATCCAACAATAAAAAGCTTATGTTTATTGGCAAAAGCAATCATTTCTTCTTTATCAGCCATCAAAGTTGCCCCCGCCTCCAAAACAAGGCCCGCAAACCCATTTTGATAAAGATTTTCTAAAGTTTTAAGGCCAGAGGCGGGTAAATCCACCCGTTTTTCTTGATTTGGTTTACAAACCTTAAACAAAACCGGCGCTATCTCTTTTCTTTTTAGTCCAGCTGTGCGTGAAATTAAAGCATCTGTGCCTTCAATGCCTTCAACGCCCAAAACCAAATCCTTTTGCAAAACAACGGCTTGCCCAATATCCAAGCGCCCAATTTCTTTGGCAAGATGAATGCCTTTTTCAAAAAAAGCCGCTTGCTCTTTTGAAGGGGAAGTCTTTGTCAAAACCCCTTTTGGCGTCATAAGTTCCGGCAACAAAGTATGAATCCCCACAACCTTAAACCCTTCAAGTTCCAACTCTTGAACCGCTAAGGATAACAAATCATTATCCCCTGTAAAAGACGTGCCAACTTTTGCAAAAAATTTTAAGCCCCGTAAATCAGGGAGAAGCTCTTTAAAAGAAGGACGTTGAACCCCGCCAATAATAACAATTTCTTTAACATGAGCTTTCTTAAAAGCCTTAAGAATCTTGCCAAATTCCCCTAAACGCACCTCAAGAGACGGCATCCCTTGATAGGAAGAAATATCTGCGGCCCCTTTTAAGGCAACCACAAAAAAATCTTTTCCTTCTTCTTTGCATTTTAAGGCAACTTTTAAGGGGAGCGCCCCTCTGCCTGCAATAATTCCTAAAGCCATTTTTTTAGACCTCTTCGTTTCCTTCTGCCATACAGAATTGACGTTTTGTATCTTCTTTTAAGAAAGTGATAATATTTTTTACCAAAGGATTTTCACCATAAAGATCTTTGGCTTCATCAATTCTTTCAAGGAAAGTGCCTTCCTTTTTCTTAAAAATAAGCTTATAGACTTTTAAGGCTTCCAACACATCTTTTTGGTTAAACCCACGTCTTTTTAAACCAATTAAATTCAAGCCATCTAAATGCGCATGATTTCCTGTTGCCAATCCATAAGGAATCACATCTCGAATAACAGCAGCCATCGCACCAATCATCGCGTGTTCGCCAATTCTTGTAAATTGATGAACGCCTGCAAGTCCGCTGATAATGGCAAAATTACCAACTTGAACATGACCGGCTAATGCGGCACAATTACTCATAACAATATCATCCCCCAAGATACAATCATGAGCCACATGAGACCCAACCAAGAACAAGTTTCTGTTTCCAATCGTTGTTATCATTTTATCAACAGGAGAACCAACATGGGCTGTTGTATGCTCTCTAAAGATATTATCTTCGCCAATGACAAGACGTGCCTCGTCAGAATGGCTCATTTTATGTTGGGAAAGCATTCCTAAAGCGGCAAAGGGATACACAACTGTTCTGGCACCAACTTCAGTCCGGCCATCAATAACGGCATGGGAAATCAACTTAACCCCTGATTTTAAGACAACATTTGGACCTACGGTACAAAAAGGGCCAATTTCAACATCATCAGCAATTTCGGCTTTTGAATCAATAACACTGGAGGGATGAATTTTTGTCATTTTTCTTTATCCTTAATTCTCTTTTTTAAACACAATCGCAGAAAAGCGCGCTTCGGCAACAATGTTGCCATCCACTTTAACTTCTCCTTTAAATTTGTAGACGTTTTTGAGCTGGCGTTCTTTTGTCACGTAAAATTCTAATCTATCCCCCGGTGTGACAACTTTGCGAAACTTAGCTTCATTGACCGTCATAAAATAAAAATTGTAATCTTGAATACTCTCCCCTTCTGGCAGACTGGCCGAAACAGAAATTCCAGCAGCTTGTGCCATAGCTTCAATCATCAAAACCCCTGGCATAACAGGATGACCTGGGAAATGACCTTGAAAGAAAGGTTCATTCATCGTCACATTTTTAATGGCTTTAATTGATTTATTGGGTTCAAATTCTTCCACTCTATCAATGAGCAAAAACGGATACCGATGAGGGAGAACCCTCATAATATCTTCAATATTAAACAGAGGAGCTTTTTTTGAATTTAAATCTTCAGTCATTTGTTTTATTCCTTTTTACACGATCTTTTAGCATTTTTCTAAGCAACACTTGAAGCTTGAAATAATCTCGTTGATCCATTGCGGGAGTTCCCATTAACTTAGAGCCCGCTGGAATATCTCCCAAAATTCCGGATTGAGCCCCAATTTGGCTCCCAGAGCCAATCTTGATATGTCCTGCGAGACCAGCTTGCCCTGCAACGACAACAAACTGACCCAATTCTGTACTTCCTGCAATCCCGACTTGGGCTACAATAACAGAGTTATCGCCAATTTTTACATTATGTGCAATTTGACACAAGTTATCAATTCGAACGCCATTTCCGATAACGGTGTCTCCCATGGCGCCTCTATCCACTGTTGTATTAGATCCAATTTCAACATCGTTTCCAATTAAAACGCGCCCTAATTGCATCACTTTTGTCGGGCCATTTGCATTCATTGCAAAACCAAACCCGTCTTGTCCAACTTGCGTTCCTTGATAGATGTAAACCTTATTTCCAGCTAAACAAAAGCTGACCGTTGCATTTGATCCAACCGTGCAATCATCGCCCATTTCAACAGAATCAAGAAGAACCGCATTGGGATAGATATGACATCTTTTTCCAAGCTTTACATTCTTTCCAATAAAAGCCCCGGCATCAATTTGACACCCTTCTCCCAAAACCGCTGTTTCATCAACAAAGGCTTTTGGATGAACAATTCCATTCACTTGTCTTGGATAAAAAGCTTGAGACAAAAGACCATAGCTTTTATGGGCATCTTTTGAAATCAAAGCAATACATCCTTCTGGCAAGAAAGATTTTAGATTCTCTGTGACAATGCAAGCCCCAGCTTTTGTGATCGACGCCGCTTTTTCCATAGCCGAAATAAAAAGCCAAGAAACATCCTCTTGTGTTGCCTCAGCCAACCCTTGAACATTTGAAAATGTTTTCGAAAAGTCAACTCCGTCTTCAACTTTAGTTCCTGTAATTTCAACAATTTCAGCTAAAGTTAACACTTCTTTTTTATGAAAAAAGCGACTATCGGCCATTTTTTACTCCTTAATTTATTTCTTATTTTTTAAATGGATTTTCAAAAGAAAATTCAATTTTTTCTTCATTTAAAGCTTCAATATATTCTTTTGTAATATCAACTGCGTTTGAATAGAAAACTGTTGAGGTTTGATTCAAAATAATATCAAGCCCTTTTTCCTTTGCAATTTTAGAAATAACAGGAATACTTGCCTTGTTGATTTCTGCGGAAGCTTTTTGAGAAGCCTCTTTTAAGTCTTGCAATTTTTGAGAGTTTGTATTTTGGAAGTCCATTACTTCCTTTTGAAATTCTTGAGCTTTTTTAGCAAAAACAGTTTTTGACATTTTGTCTTTTTCTGCCATAAGCTTATCTTCTTTTTCTTTTAAAGCTTTTCTTTCAGCTTCAACTTTTTCTTTCAAAGAATTTTCATATTTTTGTTGAAGAGCAAAAGCTTTTTTATAAACATCTGCGTTTTTCATCACAAGCTCTAAATTAAGCATTGCAATTTTTTCATTTTGTTCCGTTTTCATTTTTTGGAAATCGCCTTTTTGAACATAGGCTTCATAGCCCCACATCAAAGCGGCTCCAAGTACAATATAGAAAACGATAAAGAGTGCATAATAAATTTTTTTCATTTTTAAAATCCTGTTCCAAAGTTTAACCTAAAGACTTCCTTCTTATCATATTTATCTTTCAAAATCGGGAAGCCCCAATCAATATTTATGGGCCCCATTGGAGATTTCCAAATCAACCCAAATCCAACTGATGCCCTCGGCTTTGAAGAATAATACACCTCTTCTTTGTCAAAGTCATCAGGTTTTCCTAAAATTCCTGTATCAATGAAGACTTTTCCTTTTAAGCCGACTTCATCTGGAAGACCTAAAGGAAAGTTTAATTCAGCCCCGGCTAAAGCGCGCCAATTCCCCCCTAAAGCATCTTCACCCGTTATGGTTATGGCTCCAATTCCGCTTGATTCAAATCCGCGCAAATTTCCGCCTCCCATAAAGAAACGATTATAAATTCCAACATCTTCGCCAATGCCGCCAATTGCCCCTACGCTTGAAGTTAAGGATAAAATCAAATTTTTATCAAAGAAAGAATAATATTTATCTAAAGAAATTTGTCCGCGTAAGTAATGAACATCTCCCCCAAATCCGGCAAGATCCGTTGAAAGCGAAACAACATACCCTTCTGTTGGGTAGAAGCGATTGTCCCTTTTATCATAGCTTAAAGTCTGTGAAATAGAAGAAACGATTGTCGTTCCGGCTTGCTCTTGAACTAAAGAAGAAGCGGTGGTTGGCACATCTGTCACCTTATCTTCTTGCAAGGTATATTTAACAATTTGACTTAAATCTTCAAGCCAATTCCATCCAAATTTGAAAGATGCTCCCACAGTTGTCCAATTATAAGAACTGACATCTCGATAATCATGCTCAACATGGAAAAGATTGACACCAAAAAGCAACGGCATATCCCGAAAATAGGGATCAGCAAAACTTAAATCATAAATAATATCATTTTCAGAAATTGAAGCTGATGCCCCCACAATGAGCCCCGTCCCTAACAAATTTCGTTCTTTAAGCCCGATATCAAAAAGCATCCCATCATAAGTTGACCAACCAATTCCTAAATTAAAAGAGCCCGTTGATTTTTCTTGAACCACCAAATTGGCATCCAGCTTATCCTTTACCCCCATAAGCGGAGCAACATCCATATCTACCTTAGAAAAATAGCCTAAATTTTCAATTTTCTGTTTTGTTTTTCTAAACTTTGCAGCGTTAAACGCGTCCCCTTCTGAAAAAGTAAATTCGCGTCTGATAATCTTATCAAGCGTCCTAGAATTGCCGCTTATATTTATCTTATCGACAAAAACATGAGCCCCTTCGTTAATTAAAAAAGTCAACTCAACGTCCGTTTTATTCTTTTTAATTTGTGAAGAAACATCAACAAAAGGAAATCCTTTATCCCCTAGAAAATCTGTCATAGCGTCAATTGTTTTATAAATTGTTGCAGAAGAATACGGTTTTTTTACTTCAACCTTAATCAAACCTTCTAATTGCTTTTTCTCGACCCCAGGAATATGGACACGAACATCCACTTTCGAAATCGTATATTGACTTCCTTCCTCAATTTCATAGGTTATAAAAAAGGAAGTTTTATCAGGCGCCAATTCAACTTGCGCTTCTTTAATCTTAAAATCAATATACCCGTGAGACATATAAAATTTGCGTAGCATTTGCTTATCATAATCAAACCGCTCGGGATCATAGGTATCCATTGAGGAGAAAAAGCGGAACCATTTTTCCTCTTTACTCATCAAAATTTCTTTTAATTTTTTGGCCGAAAAGTGATGGTTTCCAATGAACGCAATTTTTCGAATATAAGAAGGCTTCCCTTCATTGATTTCAAAAACAACGTCTACCCGGTTAAAATCTCGCTTGATAATCTTAGGCACCACAGACGTGTTGAATCGCCCAATTCTGCGATAAACTTCCAACAAGCGTTCCATATCGGCTTGAATTTTGGCCTTTGTAAAAACACCCCGTTCTTTGGTTTGAATTTCCGTAAAAAGTGCCTTATCTTCAAGCTTTTTATTTCCTTCAAAATAAACCCCCGCAACAACAGGATTTTCAACGACTTTTACAATCAGTTTTTCCCCTTGCGCGTCAATTTTCACATCCGAAAAAAGATCTGTGTTAAAAAGGGATTTTAAAGCGCTGTCCATTTGCTTTTTAGAAACACTTTTTCCTTTTGGTAAATCAAGGTAATTGAGGATTGTTGCCTTCTCCACCCGTTGATTTCCAATAATCTCAACAGATTTAAAAAGCGTTTTTCCTTGTGCTACAGAAATGCAGAAAAAGGTTAAAATAAGCCCCAGTTTTATCAGTTTAATCTTTTTCAAAATACCCCTCTATTCAAAAATCCTTTGAATTATTCTAGGGACATCTTGAAGAATTGTCCATAAAAATAAACTCATTAAAAGAAACAACCCTGTCCCCATCAAAGCCCTTTGAATCTTTTCATTCAGCGGACGACGGATTATTCCTTCAACAGCAAAAAGGAACAAATGCCCCCCGTCTAAAACAGGAATAGGCAAAAGATTCATAAATCCAATTCCAATGGAGATCTGAACAATAAACAATAAAAGACTTAATCCCCCTTGTTTAGAAGCTTCCCCAGAGGCCTCAGCAATTCCAATCGGCCCTCTCATTTCTTTGGCAGAGCGCTTCCCTGTTAAAACTTGTCCTAAATAACGCAGTGTATCTGCCGTCATATCATAGGAAAACATAACCGCTTTAGAAAAGGATTTCGAAAGAGAAAGATGAGATTGAATGACATCCACTTTTTCTGATGACATAACCCCAATTAAGACTACTCCGTCTTTATTTTTCGGAGTCAAGGAAACTTCTTTAACTTCGTCTTGTCGCTTAATTTTAATTGTTAAAGTTTTCCCATAATCCAAAATTTGTGTAATTCTAGATACGTCAGAAAAATCTTTAACCTCATGCTCGTTGATTGAAAGGATAATATCCCCTTTTTGAATCCCAGCTTGGGCAGCAGGATAGTCAGGCATAACGTTTCCTACAATAGGAGGAATGACAAAATCGCCTAACGAAAAAAAGATACCCGTTAAAATAACAACGGCGGAAAAATAATTCATAAAAGGACCTGCAAAAATAATCAGAGCCTTTTTCCATGTCTTTTGAAACGCAAAGGAATGTGATTTTTCATCTTCAGAAAGCCCTTCTATATTATGGGAAGCACTTGAAGCATCTTCGTCTCCAAGCATTTTGACATATCCCCCTAATGGAACGAGGCAAACTTTCCATCTGGTTCCCCTTTTATCGGTTCTTCCAAAAAGCTCCCGACCAAATCCGAAGGAAAATTCAACAACTTGAACCCCGAAAAGGCGAGCTGTTATGAAATGTCCAAATTCATGTAAAACGACAACGACAGATAGAACAAATAAAAAGGCAATGATATACTGTAAAAACATAAACATCCTAAAGAACCCCCATATTCTGCAAGACAAGGAGTAAAGCCACAACAGGGGCTACAAAAAGCAACCCGTCGACTCTATCAAAAATGCCCCCATGCCCTGGAATAAGATGGCTAGAATCTTTAATCCCAAGATGTCTTTTTATGGCTGATTCAAAGAAATCCCCTGCTTGAGAAACAATAGCTAAAACAGCTCCTATTCCCGCAAGTGCACCAGGAGAAATCCCTCTCAAACCAATATAAAAAGCAAAAAGATAAGACATCAAAGCAGCAAAACTCATACAGCCCAAAAGTCCCGACCATGTTTTCTTAGGACTAATTCTTGGGCAAAGTTTTGGTCCTTTAAGCGTTTTGCCAACAAGGTATCCCCCTGTATCGGTTGCCCAAATAACCAAAAGAATCCAAAGAATCACATCAACGCTTGTTTTGTCATTCATATAATACATATAAATCATTGAAAAAATAGGAACTAAGACGTAAAAAACGCCGAATGTGAAAAAAGCATTTCGTTTTGATTTAATATAAACAAAAAGAGCGGAAAACAGAATTGTTCCAAGCGCCACAGACGGAATTGAAGAGGCCAAAAAGGCCACCATCACCGCAACAGAAGTTAAAAATGTCCCCAAATGTGTTGTTTTTTTATTGAGCATAAAATCCCATTCCCAACCCATAAAAGCCCCCATGGATGCAATGAGCATTGTAAACCAAGGTTCGCCAGACAAAACAGCAATAATCACAAGGGGAGCAAGAATTAACGATGATAAAATTCTAAGTTTTAAATTACTCATTTTTACTTTCCTTTATTTTTCCAAAACGCCTATCTCTTGAAGCAAAATTTTCCAAAATAGAAGAAAGCTCTTCTTCTGAAAAATCGGGCCAAAACGTCGGTGTAAAAAACAATTCGGCATACGCCAATTGCCACAATAAAAAATTACTAATACGAACGTCCCCTGCTGTTCTAATCATTAGATCAACGGGAGGAACATGAGCTTTTGCCGACCAAAGATTGTCAGAAATCATCTCTTCGTTAATTTCTGAGGGCAAAATTTTGCCATCTTTTGCCTTTTGTGCAATTTGTTGGGCGGCGTGAACAATCTCTTGCTTTCCTCCATACCCCAAGGCAAAAATCATATAAAAATCGGAGTTATTTTTTGTTTTTTCTTCTAAAGCATCCATTTTTTTCAAAATATCTTCTGAAAAGTGATCTCTTTTTCCGATAAAAAGAAGGCGCACCCCCTCTTTCATAACCCGTTTAACATCAGAGTCCAAATACCGATGAAAGAGTTTCATTAAAAAGGAAACTTCTTCCTTTGGGCGCCCCCAATTTTCGGAAGAAAAAGCAAAAACAGTTAGATATTTAACGCCTTTTTTGCGCACAACATCCGATATTTTTTCCAAGGTTTTGGCCCCTTCTTGGTGCCCAAAAGTTCTTGGCATTCCTCTTTTTTGAGCCCAGCGACCGTTGCCATCCAAAATCAACGCCAAATGTGTCGGTATTTTCTCCATAATCAAAACCCTGCTTAAATTTGCTTAATTTCCGTTTCTTTTTGCTTTAAGATTTCATCGGTTTCTTTCACCGCATCATCGGTAATTTTTTGAACTTTCTCTTCGTAATGTTTCATTTCATCTTCTGAAATCGTTTCCTCTGAATTTTTCAAATCATCCAAAATTCCCCGACGGATGGAGCGGATAGCCACTTTTGCTTGTTCAGCAAAACGACCGGCCACTTTAATCATTTCTTCCCGACGTTCTTCATTTAATGGAGGAATTGGAATCCGAATCAAACAGCCGTCGCTACTTGGATTTAAGCCTAAATTTGCATTCACAATCGCTTTTTCAACAGCTTTAATTAAATTTTTATCCCAAACTTGAATCCCTAAAAGACGGGAATCTAAAATACTGATAGACGCCACTTGATTCAAAGGAGAAACAGAGCCATAAGACTCCACCATCACAGGATCCAATAAAGAGGTTGAAGCCCGTCCTGTTCTCAGACCACTTAATTCTTTTTTATATACTCCAATTGCCTTTTGAATTTTATCTTGCATATTGGCTTGAAAAGTCTCAACAATACTCATACTCTTTTTTCTCCTTTTTCATTCATTAACGTAAATTTCCCTTCCCCGCAAATAACTTTTGGGAAAAGTCCTTTTTGATGTTGATTAAACACACAAAGAGGAATGCTCGACTTTTTTAACAAGAGTATAGCTTCTTCATCCATAATCTTCAAATGATTTTTAAGGGCTGTCTCATAAGAAAGCGTTTCTAAAAACACAGCATCTTTATATTTCAAGGGATCTTTCGTATAAATTCCGTCAACTTGAGTTGTTTTAAAAACCGCATCGCACTTCATTTCCATGGCACGCGTTGCGGATGCCGTATCCGTTGTAAAAAAAGGCTTTCCAATACCCCCTGTGAAAATAACAACTTGCTTTTCGTCTAAAGCCTTCAAAGCTTTTTCTTTTGAAAACAAAGGACAAAGACCTTTTAATTCTAGGGCGCTAAATAAATGACTTTTTAATCCCACTTTTTCAAAGACAGATTTTAAAGCCATCCCATTTAATAAAGTTGCCGTCATTCCGATGTAATCAGCCTGTTCTCTTGAAAGAGGCTCCCCTTCAAATTGGCTTTGCAAAGCCCCCCTAAAAAAGTTTCCGCCTCCAACAACTAAACAAACATCAACCCCCATTTCGTAAACGGATTTTATCTCTTTTGCAATTCTAAAAAGGGCTTCGCCAGACAATCCAGTAGATTGCTTTTCACCGCTTAAACCTTCTCCAGAAACCTTAAATAAAACACGTTTGAAAATGGGGGTCTTTGTCATTTTTGTTCTCCTTTGTGAAGTCAGGGAGATTATTTTGACAGTTGCTTTGACACCTCTTCTGCAAAATCTTCTGTCTTTTTCTCCACGCCTTCTCCTAAGCCAAAACGGACATAAGAAGCAAGTTTAACTTCTGTGCCTGTTTCTTTTGAAGCTTCGGCTAAAATATCTTTAATCTTTTTATCAGGATCCATAATGAAGGATTGTTCCATCAAACATACTTCTTCGTAATATTTGCGGATACGCCCTTGCATCATTTTCTCAATGATGTTTTCAGGTTTTCCTGAATTGCGAGCTTGTTCTTCGTAAATAGATTTTTCTCTGTTTAAGCTTTCTTCATCAACACTTTCAATGTTTAAGAACAAAGGAGAAGCAGCTGCAATATGCATGGCAATCTTTTTACCAAGTTCTTGCAAGTAAGCTTCATCAGCTTTGGATTCTAAGCCAACCAAAACGGCAATCTTGCCTGCATTTGCTGTCATAGAATTGTGAATATAATCAACAACAAGCCCGTTTTCAACAGAAAGCAATGCAACCCGGCGCAAATTCATATTTTCACCAATTCTTGCAATTAAATTTGTTAAGTGATGTTCAATTGTTGTTCCGTCAACTTCAGTAGCTTTTAAGCAATCAACACATCCCTTACCTGTTAAAGCTGTATCAACCAAAAGGTCAACAAATTTTTGGAATTCTTCATTACGAGCCACGAAATCTGTTTCTGAATTCAATTCAACAACGGCACCTGTTTTACCATTTGTTTTGGCCCCAACAAGTCCTTGACTTGCAACACGACCGGCTTTTTTGGCGGCAACAGAAAGACCTTTTTTACGAAGCCAATCAATAGCTTCTTCTAAGTTTGCTTGATTTTCTGTAAGAGCTTTCTTACATTCCATCATTCCAGCACCCGTTTTTTCTCTTAATTCTTTTACAAGAGCTGCTGTAATTTCTGCCATATTTTTATTCCCTATCTTTTGTTATTGTTAAAAAGGGCGGGAAAGAACCGCCCTAGAGTTCATTTCAAAAGCTTAAGCTTCTTTTTTTACTGTCTTTTTTACTGTTTTTTTAACAACTTTTTTCGTTGTTTTAGGAGCCTCTTTTTTTGTTTCTTCGTCAGCTTCTTCTTTGACATCTTCGTCTGCAGAAACTTCTTCAGCCTCTACTTTAACAGAAACAGTTTCTTTTGCCCCAACATCAACCCCAGCTTTACGCATTTCTTCTTCAATTCCATCTAAAACAGCAGAACTGATTAAATCGCAGTAAAGATTGATAGCGCGGATAGCATCATCATTTCCAGGAATTTTATACGCAATTTTATCTGGATCAGAGTTTGTATCACAAATACCAATCACAGGAATTCCAAGACATACAGATTCGTTAATAGCCAAAGCTTCTTTTAATGTATCAATCACGAAGACCAAGTCTGGGTGACCATTCATATCTTGAATTCCACCTAAAGAATTGAACAATTTTTCTCTTTCGCGAGAAATGTTAAGGCGTTCTTTCTTTGTTAAAGCTTCAAATTCGCCTTTTTCTTCTTTAGCATTGATTTCTTTTAATCTTTTGATAGATGTGGAAATTGTTTTCCAGTTTGTCATCATACCACCAAGCCAACGGTGGTTTACATAGTATTGACCACAACGAAGAGCTGCTTCTTTCACAGGTTCTTGAGCTTGTTTTTTCGTGCCGACGAATAAAATCCGTCCGCCTTTAGCTGCAACTTCTTTAACAACTTCAAGAGCTTCTTGAAGCATAGGAGCTGTTTGAGCCAAATCGATGATATGAACACCTTCACGTTTGCCATAGATATATTTTTTCATCTTTGGATTCCAACGACGTGTTGTGTGACCAAAGTGGACGCCAGATTCAATAAGTTGACGCATAGTAAATTTTGGGAGTGACATTATAATAAATCCTTTCTTCTCCGGTTAAACCTCTGCAAGGGCTTCGTCCGCAAAAAAGCGGAACCGGAACGATTTAATGCTTAAAAAACAAAAAAGCGTATCCCCTCGCATGTGTAATACGAGGGGGATATTAACGGATATTTTTCTAAAATGCAAGTCTTTTTTAACAGATTTTTCTATCTTTAAGAAGCTCATTTGAAAGAAGAAAAACCTTTTTCAAAAACGCCTTAAAAAAAGCCTTCCTCTGCTCTTTTTATGCTTCATTTTTCATCGTTTGAATAGCCTCTAACATCACGCTCATTTCTTTATCTAAAAGAGCTTTTTCTTCTGCTTCAATCATCACGCGAATAAGCGGTTCAGTCCCCGAAGCCCTTAAAAGTAAACGCCCTTTGTCAGCCAAATCTTGCTCTACTTTTTGCTTTAACGCTTGCATTTTAGGGCTTGAAAGCAACGTTTGAACTTTCTCTTTATTTTCAAAACGCACATTTTCAAGACGTTGTGGATACGGGGCAAAGACATTCAAAAAATCGCTTGCCTTTTTCTCTCTATTTTTTTGCAAAAAGGCAATCAACCCTTGGCATATCATAAGGGCCGCAACAAATCCATCACCCGTCAACGTGTAATCTGTCAAGATTAAATGTCCAGAAGATTCGCCCCCCAAAGGAGCCCTCTCTTCTTTCATTTTTTCCATAACATACCTATCGCCCACATTGGAACGAAAGTAAGAAATGCCTTTTTGCTTAAAATATTTTTCAAGACCCATATTGCTCATTACAGTTGTGACGACAGCTTGAACGGGTTTTTCCTTAGAAAGCAAATCTGCCAAAACAGCAATCAGCTCATCTCCATCAACTACATGTCCCTTTTCATCAGAGACAATCAACCTATCGGCATCTCCATCAAAACAAAGCCCTAAATCTGCTTTTGTCTCAATAACTTTTTCACACAGAGCTTCCGGATGAACCGCCCCGCACCCTTCATTGATATTTATTCCATCAGGAGCAGTATTCATCTCAACCACATTAGCCCCTAAGCTTCTTAAAAAATCAGGGGCAATAAAGCTTTGAACCCCGTTTGCTGTATCCACAACGAGGGAAAGGCCTTGCAAAGGCAAGCTTTCTTTGCTTAATATTTTTTGAAGGAAATTGAGATAGTCTTTTTTAAAGCTCACTTCTTTTGAGGTTCCAATTTCTTTAGAGGACGCCAAATCAAGCGGTTTATCTAGCAAAGATTCGATAGTCTCTTGAACTTCATCAGAAAGCTTCAAACCGTCCTTTCCAAAGAGCTTAATGCCATTGTCGTAAAACGGATTGTGGGAGGCCGAAATCATCACCCCAAAATCAGCTTTATAAAACGGCACTGCTCTTGAGACAGCAGGCGTCGGCATCACCCCAATAGAAAGAACTTGAACCCCTTGACTTAAAAGCCCAGCCGTAAAAGCAGATTCAATCATATCCCCCGAAAGGCGTGTATCTTTTCCTATAACGGCGACAGGATTTCCTGTTTGCTTTAAGACTTTTGCGGTGCATTGCGCAATCTTAATAATCATTTCTGGTGTCAAAGGATATTGCCCTGCGACGGCCCGAATACCATCCGTTCCAAAAAACTTTGTCATTTTTATTTTGCCTCTTTATCTTCTTCTTTTTCTATGTTCAAAGCGTCTTTTGTTGGAATTTCTTTACCCAACACCTCTTGAAAAGCCCGATAGACAACAGCCAAATAAGAAAGGATTGTAATAGAAAACACAATATCAAAACTGTTATCAAAGAATAAAAAGGCCTTTTGAATGAGATGGATCGTCAACGCATCATTCCGGTAAGGAATAAGGAATAAACTTGCAATGCCTAAACTGACAAGAAGGGAAAAAACAAAAAAGAACAAAAAGGAAAAAATCAAACTAAATCTGTATGTTCCAGAAATTTTCCAAACCTTTTTGATATTTTGAAAAACACTTTCTTTAATGTAAATCGCACTTGGAATCGCGGCAGAAATTCGAACAAAGATATAAAGAAGAACAGCCGAAAGAAGTCCCCCTTCAACACAAAGTTGCCAATTAAAGGACAATCTCCCACACATCAAACAAGGAAGGCTGTTGAAAACAAGAGTTAGCCCCCAAAGAAAAATCCCTAAAGGAAACAGCCCTAAAATAACAAATGTGAAAAAGTAATTCAGCTCCTCGAGCTTTAATGGAACTCTCAACTTTGTTGTCTTTAAGAGAATAAGACGCGCCAACGCCACCCCCAAAACAGCCTTCAAAAAGGCAGAAAGCAGAAGCATTCCTTCTTCTGGAATTAAAGCGTATTTACCTTGAAAAAAGGATACCGCTCCATATAAAGCAATCCACACCCAAAGCGCTTTTAAAAGCTGAACTGGGTGGACAAAAACAACACTTAAGGTTTCTTTGATAAATTTTTTAAACATTTTTTTTCCTTTATCTTATGTTCGTAATTTCTGGGATTTCATTTAAATCCGCAATTAACTGTGCCGAAATGGAATACGTCGACTTTAATGAAATTTCAACACCACCTTCTTCTTGTTTTATCACAAGAATAATTTTACCGTCTCCTCCTTGGTAGGAATTTAGAACTTTTTTAATCTTCGGCAAAGCTTCTTTTTTGGAAAAATCAACCATCAAAATCTGATCTTTTTGAATCATGGCTTCTTCCAAAAGACTAACCGATTGTAAAATCATCCGAACGGTATCTTCGCCTGCCTCAGCGCGAACACTAAAAATCAAAGGCGCCCCAGAATTTAGCATTTCCTTTGATTGTAAATACGTATCTGAAAAACAAACCATTTCATAGGCCGCTGTTGTGTCAGAAGCTGAAACAAAGGCAAACTTTCTGCCTGATTTTTGGGAAATTTTTTCTTTAACCGATTGAACAATCCCCGTTATTCGAGTGAAGGTTTCTCCATCTAAGCGAACTGTTTTTTGAAGCTCATTATAGGTTCGAATTTGAAGCTTTTCAAAGGAAGAAACAAAGTTATCCAACGGATGCGCCGATAGGTAAAAGCCAACAGCCTCCACCTCTTTATTTAGCTTAACCAAATGTTGCCAAGCAGGTGTTTTTTCTAATTTGAATTCCTTTAAGGGGGTTTCTTCTGAAAACAAGGAGAATTGAGAGCTTTTCTTTTGGGCTTGAACAGAAGCTGCCGTTTCGGTCAATTTCTCTAAATTGTTTAGAATTTCTGCCCTGTTAGGATAAAGTTCATCAAACGCGCCTGCCTTAATCAAGCTTTCCATACAGCGTTTATTTAAAACCGTTAAATCTACCCGTGAGAAAAAGTCTGTCAGCGAGGTAAATGGCCCGTTTTCTTGACGCTCTTGAACCAATTTTTCCATCGCCCCTTCGCCCACGTTTTTAAGGGCGGACAAAGCATATCGTATGGCCCCATTTTCAACTGTGAAAAAGACGTCTGACTTATTGACATCAGGGGTTAAAACCTCAATTCCCATAGAAAGGACTTCTTGCTTAAAAAAGCCCAATTTATCTGTATTTTGCGAATCAAGAGTCATCGTTGCGGCCATAAATTCAACAGGATAATGCGCTTTTAAATATGCCGTTTGATAGGCAATCAAGGCATAAGCTGCTGCATGAGATTTGTTAAATCCATAACTTGCAAATTTTTCCATCTGATCAAAAATCATAGAAGAATTTTCTTCAGAAACGCCCTTCTTTTTCGCCCCTTCAACGAACAGCACCCGTTGCTCTTTCATAATTTCAAGCTTTTTCTTGCCCATTGCTCGACGAAGTAAATCCGCACCCCCTAAAGAGTATCCCGCCAAAACCTGCGCAATCTGCATCACTTGCTCTTGATAAATCATAATGCCGTAAGTTTCTTTTAAGATATCTTCCAACATTGGATTGAGGTAGTCAGGTTCTTCCTTGCCATGCTTTCTGTTGATGTAGCTTGGGATATTATCCATAGGCCCTGGACGATACAACGACACAATAGCGATAAGATCTTCCATTTTATCAGGCTCTAAATCGCGTAAAACTTTTTTAATTCCAGAACTTTCAAGTTGAAACACCCCGGTTGTTTCGGCATTTGACAACAACTGATAGGTTTCTTTATCGTCAATTGGAAGCTCAGAAAGATTGACTTCAATTCCGCGAAGGGCAATTAAATCCACCGCTTTTTTCAAAACCGTTAGGGTTTTAAGACCCAAAAAGTCAAACTTAATCAAGCTTGAATCTTCCACAAATTTCATATCAAATTGCGTGACAGGCATATCAGATGAGGTATCTTTGTAAATCGGCAAAATCTCATCTAAAGGCTTATTCCCGATAACCACCCCCGCCGCATGGGTTGAGGTATTTCTGTAAAGCCCTTCTAACTTTAAGGCAATTTCCAAAAGGTGTTTAATTTCGGGATCTTTATCGCATTCAACTTCAAACTCTGGCTCCAACTCCAACGCGTCTTTCAACGTATAGGGATGGCCATTATTTAAGCCCGTCGGCACCATTTTAGAAAGCCTATCCACCACAGGATAAGGAATTTGAAGCACACGCCCCACATCTCGAATTACCGCTTTGGCTTGAAGCTTTCCAAAAGTAATGATTTGTGCCACATGATCAAAGCCATATTTTTCTTGAACATATTTAATGGTCTCTTCTCGTCTTTCCTGACAAAAATCGACATCAAAATCAGGCATATTTACCCGTTCTGGATTCAAAAATCGTTCAAAAAGCAAGTTAAATCGAAGCGGATCAATATCCGTAATCGTCAGTGACCACGCCACAACAGAGCCCGCACCAGAACCCCGTCCAGGTCCCACAGGAATCCCGTGTTTTTTCGACCATTGAATAAAATCTGCAACAATTAAAAAGTAGCCCTCAAACCCCATTTGCGTAATGATTTTAAGCTCTTCTTCAAGACGTTCTTTATAGCGTTCTTTTTCCTCTTTTGAGCGGTCTTTCATCTTTTCTTCAAAGCCTTCATAGGTTTTTTGAAGCAACATTTCCCGTTCACTTTTCCCCTTACAATCAAAGTTTGGTAAAGCAGGAGAACGTTTCCCAACATCAAACGCACATCTTTTTGCAATTTCAACCGTGTTTTGAAGCGCCTCTGGCAAATCCTTAAACAGCTCACACATTTCATCTGCTGTCTTAAAGTAATGCTCTGGTGTTAAATGACGACGTTTTTCCTCATCCACATAGGTTTTTTCGGCAATACAAATTAAGGCATCTTGCGCCTCAAACATTTCCTCATTTTCAAAGAAGACTTCATTTGTCGCCACAAGGGGAATGTCATATTTGGAAGAAAGCTCTAAAAACTTTCCCTCTGTTTCAATTTCTGTATCCATTCCATGGCGTTGAAGTTCCATATAAAAGCGATTGGGGAACATTTTTTGAAGACGCTGTGTTATCTCATCTGCCTTTTGGGTTTTTCCATCTAAAAGGTAATGTCCAATCGGCCCTTCTACCCCGCCTGAAAGTAAAATCAGGCCGTTTTGGTATTCTTCAAGCTCTTCCAAAGTGGTGTGAGGGGTGATTTCTTTACCCTCTGCCAAATAAAAGCGATTGAAAATTTTTAGGATATTTTGATAGCCCACTTCATTTTGAACCAGCAAAACAATTTTATCAAAAACAGGGGCAATATCTTCCTTTAGCGTTAAGGCATTTCCGTCCTCAGGCTCTCTTTTCAAAAGAAGTTGCGTCCCTAAAATAGGTTGAACTCCCGCCCCTTCACACGTTTTTGAAAAGTTCATAATCCCATACATATTATTCGTATCGGTCATGGCAACAGCTGGCATATTCTCCTTCACGCAAAGAGGGATAAGCTTTTCAACTTTCAAAGCCCCCTCTAAAAGAGAGTATTGCGTATGAACACGAAGATGTATAAAAGACGGTGTCATGACTTTAAAAACTTCCTTAACTCTAATTTCTTAACCTAATTTCATCAAAAGCGTTCTTTAAGCTTCAATTAAAACGCCCGATCCCATTAAAACTTTCCTATCCATTTTTTCGGCAAGCACAGGATTATGCGTTGCAATAAAGGCTGCCAAATGCGTTTCCTTTACAATTTCAAGCAAGCTTTCAAACACTTCTTCAGAGGTTTTGGGATCCAAATTTCCTGTCGGCTCATCGGCCAGTAAAAGCTTTGGCGAATGAACCAGCGCGCGGGCAATAGCGACCCGTTGAGCTTCCCCCCCTGATAATTCAGCAGGGCGATGAAGCATTCTGTCTTTCAATCCCAATTTTTCCAAAAAGAATTCGGCCCTTTCCTTTTGCTCTTTTTTATCTTTAAGGGCAATTTTCAGGGGAACCATAACATTTTCCAACGCCGAAAATTCATTCAACAACAAATGCCGTTGATAGACAAAGCCCAAATATTCCCGACGAAAAAGGGTACGTTGCTTGTCCTTCATTGTGGTGCATTCTTTATCTTGAAAAAAGATGCGTCCCCCTTTTGGCGCCTCAAGCAGGCCTGCAATTTGAAGCAAAGTTGATTTTCCAGAACCCGAAGGCCCTTGCAAAGCCACAATTTGCCCTTCTGAAATGGAAAAATTAACATCATTCAAGACCAAAATAGGCTTCTTTTTCGTTCCAAAAGAATGAAAAATATGTTCCAAGCGTAAAATAGAATTACTCATACCGCAACGCCTCCACAGGGTCGATTTTACTTGCCCTCCACGATGGATAAAGCGTCGCAAGGAAAGATAACCCTAAGGCCATCGACACAATTAAAATAACTTCAAGACTATCCACTTTTGCAGGAAGCTTTGAAAGGAAATAAATTTCGGCCGAAAATAAATCTCGTCCCGCCAAATATCCAATAAAGCGTCTGATATGCTCGATATAATGGCAGAAAAGCAAGCCTAAGGTCGTCCCGAAAAACGTTCCCCAGAACCCGACCATAAAGCCATCCATTAAAAAGATACGCATAACAGATCCTTTGGAGGCACCCATCGTGCGCAAAATGGCAATGTCTTTATTTTTATCTTTAACCATCATCACAAGCCCTGAAATCATATTGAAAGCCGCCACAATAATAATCAGTGTTAAAATCAAAAACATTACATTTTTTTCAACCTCAACTGCATTGAAAAAAGCCGCATTTGATCGCTTAAAATCATAGACCCGAACCTCTTTTGAAAGGGCAGATGATAGGCGATAAAGTGTCTCATCCAATTTAGATAAATCAAACAGACCCACTTCTAATTGAGAGGCCTCTTTTTCCTGATACATAAAAAAGGATTGGGCTTGCTTAAAGGGCATAAAAACAAAATTTGAATCATATTCATACATCCCCGAATCAAACGTCCCTAAAACGCGATAGCTCTTAAAGCGTGGAATCATTCCAAAGGCCGTTCGGTTTCCTTGTGGAGAAATTAAGGTCAAATTATCGCCTTCGCTCACACGCATTTTTTGCGCCAAGCGATAGCCAACGATAATCTCGTCCCCCTTAAAGGAAGACATTTCGCCGCCCATATATTTTTCGAAAAGAACTTTTTTCTTTTGAAAATCAGAAGGCGAAATTCCCCGAACCAGTGCCCCATTTGACGCTTGCCCGTTTGTAATCATCACTTGCCCTTCAATCAAGGGAATAACCGTACTGACGTCTTTATTTTCCTTAATTATTTTTATCTTTTGCTGATAATTTGAAATCAAATGTCCCGAGGCAGGATAAACCAAGACAGGGCTATTGATTCCAATCATACGAGAGAACAATTCCTCTTGAAAGCCATTCATGACAGAGGTGACAATAATCAGTGTTGCCACCCCCAACATAATACCCAAAAAGGAAAAGCCCGCAATAACCGAAACAAAGCCCTCTCTTCGTTTTGAGCGCAAATATCTTAACGCGATAAATTTTTCATACAAAAACGTTTTAATAAGAGCGTGCATAAATCACATCCAATGTTGCTTTTTTACCTGTTAAAGGACAAATCCCTTCCGTTCCTGATTGATCAAAAGGAATGGCACGAATTGAAATTTTCATTTCTTTCATCATCTCAATTGTGACTTCGTCTTCAGACCACTTAGCCCGCACAAATCCAACAGGTGTTTTTGCCCCCTCAAGGAAAACATTATTGTTTTCAAAGTAAGCCTTAAACGCCTCTGGTGTATCAATATCTGTTCTGATATTTTCGTCAAAACGGGTTTTAGCTTCAAGGAAGAGGTCCTCTTGAATTTTCTCAATCATAGACGGCAAGGTTTCCAAAAGCGCATCCAAAGACAGAATTTCTTTCCCCTCTTTTGTGCCAAGCTTTAACCGATGACGCACCATAACGTTATTCCCGTCAACATCTCTCGGCCCCACTTCAAAAATGAAAGGCGCCCCTTTCTTTGTCCAGCTCCAGAATTTATCTGGTGTTGCCTTTAAGCTATCATCCACCTTCACGCGAATAGGTTCGCCAAAAGCTGTCAATTGGTTCAATTTTTGGGTTAAAGCATCCACATAGGCGCCTACTTTTTCGGCATCCTCTTCTTTTTTAGAAATTGGCAAAATCACCACTTGGTATGGCGCAATTCTAGGCGGCATCCGAAGACCATCATCGTCCCCATGGCTCATAATCACGCCCCCAATAAGACGGGTTGTGACCCCCCAAGAGGTTGTATAAGCATAATCTTGCTTTCCTTTTTCATTTTGAAATGAAATATTAGCAGATTTTGCAAAATTTTGCCCCAAAAAGTGACTGGTTCCTGCTTGCAAAGCGCGCCCATCTTGCATCATTGCTTCAAGGCAATAGGTATCAACAGCGCCTGCAAATTTATCATATTGAGGTTTTTTCCCAATTAAAACAGGCATCGCCAAAAAGTCCTCACACACGCTTTGATACACTCTTAACATTGTTTGGGCTTCAGCTTCGGCTTCGTCAAATGTTCTGTGGGCTGTGTGCCCTTCTTGCCATAAAAACTCACGCGTTCTTAAGAATAAACGAGGACGCATTTCCCAACGCACCACATTGGCCCATTGGTTAATCTTAACAGGCAAATCCCGATAAGAGGTTATCCATTTTGAAAAGCATTCAGAAATAATTGCCTCGGACGTTGGACGCACAATCAAAGGCTCCTCAAGCTTGGAACCTGGTTCTAATTTTCCGTCTTCATTTTTGGTCAATCGGCTATGGGTGACAACGGCCATTTCTTTGGCAAACCCCTCCACATGATCAGCTTCTTTTTGAAAGAAGGAAAGTGGAATAAACAAAGGGAAATAACAGTTTTCATGCCCTGTATCTTTGATTTTTTTATCCAATGCTTTTTGAATCTGTTCCCAAACGCCGTACCCCCAGGGCTTCATAACCATACATCCTGGAGAGGGAGAGTTTTCTGCCATATCTGCAGCTTTAACAACATCCTGATACCATGATGGATAATTTTCCATGCGTTTTGTGATAGATTCCATTTTAATCCTCTTAAAAAAATATTAACACCGATTTTTTATGTTAAAAAATCGATTTTTCCATAAAAACAATGTAAAGTCATTTCTTTACAAAAAAGAGTGTATTCAAATTTTGATTTTTTCACAAGCAAAAAAGAAACAAAATTTTAACTTTTGCCTTTCTTTTTCCAAAGCTTCTTTTGTTTTTTAAGGCCTTATTTTACTTTTTCAAGAAACGGACTCATAAGCTTTTTGCGTCCTAAGCCTTCAAAATAAACCTCAACTTTATTGCCATCGACTTGCACCGCAACGCCATAGCCAAAAATCTCATGATAGACTTGTGATCCGCGTTTAATCCCGTTTTCAGTCACCGCTTCATTCTTTTTTAACGAGGTTGTTGAACGCGATAAAGATGAATTCGAAAATCCTTTTTGAGGAGACGCTGCCCCTCTATTTCTAAAGAAGTTTGAGGCGTTTTGATAGGGCTCATCAAAGTTTTCATCCTCTTTGTTTTCAAAAGACGATTGCATTCCCATTTGGGAAGAGGTTTTTAAGTATTTCGAATCAATTTCGGACAAAAAGCGGGACGCGATAGAGGCCTGCCACTGTCCATAAACCTGACGATTGGCAACAAAGGAAATAACGGCTTCCTCTTTTGCGCGCGTCAAGCCAACATAGGCCAAACGACGCTCTTCTTCCAAGGCTTTCTCCCCTTCGTCAAGAGATTTCTGATGGGGGAAAATTCCCTCTTCCCAACCTGGCAAATAGACCTTTGAAAACTCAAGCCCTTTTGCCCCATGAAGCGTCATAATATTCACGCAATCATCTTTGGAAAGCTCATCGGTATCCATCACTAAACTGACATGTTCTAAAAAGGCGGTAATTGTTTCAAAATCTGCTGAAATCACACTCAATAATTCGCCTAAGTTTTCAACTTTCCCTTTGGCTTCAAAGCTTGCTTCATCTTTCCACATTTTCATATAGCCTGATTCGTAAAGCACCTCTTTTGCAACTTCAAAGAACGGCAAAACTTCCAAATCCTCCTGCCATTTGACAAAGAGCGCCTTAATCTCTCTTAAATGCGCAAACGCCCCTTTATTTGAAGGATAGGCGTCAATCGATTCAAAAAGAGATTGGTGACTAGAGGCTGCAAATTCGCGTAATTTATCAAGGGATGCTGCCCCAATCCCGCGCTTTGGTTTATTGACAATCCGCTCAAAGGCCATATCATCTTTGGGTTGCGCAACCACCCTTAAATAGGCAATCATATCCTTGATTTCTTCCCGTTCATAGAACCGAAAGCCCCCAATGACTTTATAGGCAATGCCTTCTTTTGAAAAGGCCTCTTCAAACTCACGCGTTTGGAAGTTGGCGCGCACCAAGACCGCCAAATCGGAAAGGCGCCGTCCCTTTCGATTATAGGAAACATCTTCGGCCACAAAATAGGCCTCTTTTTTCGAATCCCAAAAGCCTTTTACCTCCACTTGTTTACCTTCCAAAAGATGCGTTGGAGCCACACGTAAAGTCTTTCCCAAACGGCCTTTATTATGCGCAATTAAGGAGGAAGCCGCCCCCAAAATTTCGGCCGTTGAACGATAGTTGCTTTCCAATCGAATGGTTTTAGCCTTAGGATAATCCTCTGAAAACCTTAAAATATTTTCAACTTCCGCCCCACGCCAAGAATAAATGGATTGGTCGTCATCTCCCACGCAACATAAATTTCCATACCCTTTTGCCAAAAGCTTTAGCCATAGATATTGGATGATATTGGTGTCTTGATATTCGTCCACCAAAATGTATCGAAATTGGTGTTGGTATTTGAGGGCAAGCTCTGGATTATTTTTAAGCACCTCAAAAGAAAGCAACAATAAATCGGAAAAATCCACCGCATTCAAGGTTCTCAAACGCTCTTGATATTCACGATAAAAGAACCCGCTTTTGGGAAAAGACGCTCCTGCCTCAAGCGATTTTGGAAGGGACTCTGGTAAAAAGCCTTTATTTTTAAAAGAGTCTATGACCTCTGCCAAACTTTTGGGAGAATACTTTTTCACATCTACATCATATTCTTTTAAAATCAGTTTCAAAAGTCGAAAGGAATCGTCCTGATTAAAGATATTAAAATCAGAAGATAACCCCACCTCTTGTGCATGACGACGCAAGATTTTAAGGCCGATTTTATGGAATGTCCCCAGCCAAACATCCCCCGCAACGGGCCCTATCATATTAAAGAGTCGCTCTTTCATTTCTGAGGCGGCTTTATTTGTAAACGTGACAGCCATACATTCATATGGACGACATAAATTCTTTTGAATTAAATACGCAATTCTTGTGGTTAAAACTCTTGTTTTTCCGGTCCCGGCTCCGGCAAGAACCAATAAAGCCCCTTCGGTCGTTTGAACAGCCTCTAATTGCTCTTTATTAAGGCTTTTTAAAAGGGCATTTTCTTGATCTTCCTTATAAACATTACGAACCCCTTTTTGTTCTTTAGCTTCAAAAGGAACGTCAAAACTTTCATCATCTGTTAAATCAAAAATATCCATTTTATACCCTTTTTCTTTCTTTTTATATTTTAGGCCACTGGAACCCACAGCACATCTTCAATCTTATCTGCCCCTAGAAGAAGCATAATCACCCGTTCCACCCCAAGGGCATTTCCTGCCGCCTCTGGCATTTGTTTTAGAGCTGCCATAAAGTCCTCATCAATCGGATAAAAATCGCCATAAAGCTCTTTTTTCAAGCGTTGATCGTGATAAAAGCGTTCCCGTTGTTCTTTTTCATCGGTCAATTCTGAAAACGCATTGCAAAGCTCCACCCCTAAAGCAAAAAGTTCAAAGCGTTCCACGACGCGTTCATCGGTCGGTTTTTTACGCGCCAACGCCCCTAAACAAGTGGGATATTCATAAATAAATGTAGGGCGTTCTCGTCCAATTTTGGGCTCCACTTTTTCCAACATAATCCGAAAAAAGACATCTTCATATCTGTCGGTTTGACTATAAAAAATACCCAGTTTTTCCGCTTCTTTCATAATCTTTTTTGGGGAAGGTTCTAACGGATTTCCCTCCTCAATCGTCTTGAACACATCAAATCCTGCGTATTTTAGGAAAGCCTCTTTAACCGTTAAATATTCAAAACCTTCGGTTAAAGAACACTCTTTTATTTGTCCTTGTTCATCTCGTCTTTTAAAACAAGAAACGCCCCCTGCTTTTGACATAGATAAAATGATGTTTTCCGTATCTTTCATCATAGAGATATAATCTTCTTTTGCACGATACCATTCGATCATCGTAAATTCTGGATGGTGTTTTTGGGAACGTTCTTCATTGCGAAAAACATGGGCAAACGTATAAATTCTCTCCATTCCAGCAGAGAGCAGCTTTTTCATTGAAAGCTCTGGCGAGGTATGAAGAAACATTGTCTTTTCTTCTTGCCCAAACGTTTCAACCAACTTTGTTTCAAAAGCCTTTAAGTGAACCTCCATACCAGGGCAAACCTGCAAAGCGGGGGTGTCCACCTCCACAAATCCCTCTTTTTCAAAATAATTTCGAATCGTTTTCAAAAAAAGAGCCTTTTTTAATAACCCTTCTTTTTTTAAGGAAAAATTCTCTCTATCCCACCATTTATTTGTCATTTTGAGTCTTCACGATACCTCTTTTTATCCCCGCTTTTTATCAAAAAAATCAGAGTTTTGAATTATTTTTTAAAACAGGATTGAAATTTCCGGCGCAATCTGTTAAATTCTGTCGCATCATAACTCTTTATATAAGAAAGGTAAACAAAAAATGAAACAACAAGCAAACCAGATTCGTCCAGGCTGGGTCATTGAGTATGAGGGAAAACAATGGTCTGTCATTAAAATCAATCTTATTCAACCTGGAAAAGGCGGCGCTTTTATTCAAGTCGATATGCGCGACGTTGATACAGGTGTCAAAACAAACGCAAGATGGCGGACAGCTGATACGGTTGAAAAATTGATAAGTGAAGAATTAGATTGTCAATTCCTTTATAAAGAAGGGGAAAACTTCATTTTTATGAACAAGACAACTTACGAACAGTTTGCTGTTAATGAAGAAATTTTGGGCGAACGGGCTCCTTTCTTAGAAGACGGAATGGAAGTAAGTGTTGCTTTCATTGAAGCAAGACCTATTGGGGTCAACTTACCTGCTCATGTCACGCTGACTTTGACAGAAGCCGAACCCTCTATCAAAGGGCAAACGGCGACAACCTCTTACAAACCCGCCCTTTTGGAAAATGGATTAAAAATTCAAGTTCCTCCTTTTATTAACGCAGGGGATAAAATCGTTGTTGCAACAGCGGACTGCACTTATGTTGAAAGAGCAAAATAATGGCCTTTACAGTAGAACACAGACCTCTTCAAAAACGTTTTGAAAAAGATATGGAACGCGAAAAAACACGGGAAGAAAAAATGCTTTCTTCTCTTTCGCCAAACCTTAATATTATGATTAAAGCTTGCCAAAAAGCAGGGCGCCGTCTTTTACGGGATTTTGGCGAATTGGGACATTTACAGGTTATGCAAAAGGCTCCTAAAGATTTTGTGACAACAGCAGATCTAAAAGCCGAACAAATCATTATGGAAACCCTTTCAGAAGATAGACCTGATTACGGCTTTATTTCCGAGGAAAAAGGCATTGTTCCTGCCCAAAATGGATCAAATATGAATTGGGTTTTGGATCCTTTGGACGGCACATCAAATCTTATCCACGCGCTTCCTTATTTTTCTATTTCATTGGCTTTAATGGAAGGAAATGAAATCATTGCGGGCGTTATTTATACCCCTATTTCTAACGAACTTTACTATGCAGAAAAA
Source organism: Alphaproteobacteria bacterium (assembly GCA_009929265.1). GTDB lineage: Bacteria > Pseudomonadota > Alphaproteobacteria > CASFRQ01 > SAAU01 > SAAU01. Next base: position 54,182 of record SAAU01000005.1, on the reverse strand, counting down.
GGGGATGGAGCTTTTGTTATGATACCAACAGGAACACGCCGTTTACGCGTTTCTGGACGGACAAAATTATCGGAAAGTCTTTTAGAATTAACTTCTCTTTGTTCCAAAAATAAATTCCTTTCCTCAGGATTTTCCGATTCTTACCTTGCCGTAAGAGGCTTTGGGGCAGCTTCAATCGGGCTAGCTCATGTAGCTGCGGGCCAAGTTGAAACCTATATCGGGCAAAATTTAAAAGTTTGGGATATGGCAGCGGGATATTTGCTTGTTAAAGAAGCAGGTGGCGTTCTTTTCAATGAAGAAGGAAAGAATGATTTTGAAAGCCTCCGGAAAGCTTCTGTTTTAATTTCTTGCAACGAAAAAAATGCACAAAAAATAAAGCAACAATTAAACATCAAACTTTAAGCCTTTCTTTTCTCTAAAAGGCGTTCCTTGTTTTTTAAGGAGCGTCTTTTTCTTTTAAAAGTTTACTTTTTTTTGAAAAAAACATTGATAACTTTTTCTTTTCAATTAAAATAAGGAAAACGAAAAAAAGAGGATAAAATGCTTTATTTTTTGATATTTTTAGTATTGTCTAGCCCTAGTTTTGCGCAAGGGGTTCAAATTAACTGGGACGTATTGGACGAAATGAACACCCCTTCCCCAACAGAAGAAAAAATACAAACCCCAAAAGAAACTCATGTAAAGGAAGCTCCCCTCCTTAAAAAAGCCTCCCTTGAAAAAAAGAAGGAGCCCTCTTTAAAAATTCCGCTTCAAAAAAAGGAGCCTAAAAAAGAAAATCTCAATGAAAAGAAGGCTCCTCAAAAAGAAAAGGAACTTTCTCAAAAAATGGATGTAAAAAAAGCCCCTCTTTTAAAAGAACCCCCTCAAAAAGAAACCTCCGCTGTTTTACCTAAAAAAGAAGAAAAAAAGGAAAAAACGTTGTGTCAATCTGAATCAGGATGTGTTGGAGTTGTTCTTTTTGCGCCCGACTCTTCTGTCATTTCTTTTGATGCTGAAAAAGAACTTGAAAAAATATACCGCTTTCTTTTAAAGAATCCCGATGTTAATTTACGCCTTCAATCCTATGCTTCTTTAATTGACGAAACAGGACACAAAGCACGACGCCTCTCTCTTTCAAGGGCCTTGGCCATGCGTTCTTATTTCGTCGAAAAAGGCATTCATTCAACTCGTATTGAACTCCGCCCCTTAGGATATAAGGAAAACGTTTCACCTTTAGACAAAGTGGAAGTTATTAAATTCAAAAGGTAAACCCTTCAAAACTTGGTTTCTTTACTTTTTTTAAAGAAACACTTGATTTTTGTTTTTAAAACAGGTATAAGTCTTTTCGACTTAAAAGATTATGTGGAGTATACTATTATGAAAAAAGGCATTCATCCTGATTACCACGACGTCACATTGGTGATGACTGACGGCTCAGAAATTAAAACGCGGTCAACTCTTGGTAAAGCTGGGGACACAGTCCGTTTGGATATTGATCCACTTGCTCACCCGGCATGGACGGGTGTTCATCGCTTAATCAATGCTGGCGGACAATTAGCTAAGTTTAAAAAACGTTTTTCAAACTTCAAAAGCTAAAAAAATCAATAAAAGCTCTCTTAAACAGAGGGCTTTTTTAATGTCCTCATTTTATTTTCTTCTTTAAATTTTACTTAAAGAATCGAATCTTCCTTGTTTTTTAAGGAAGATTTTTTTGAGGGACGTTCCCTTTCTTTTTTAATTTTAAGAAAATTCTTTTTATTTTCAATGTCTTCATAACAATATTATTTTTTCTTGAAAAATTTATTGACAAAATATAAAAATCATCTTACCCTTTTTAAATTATTTTGAATAAAACAGGAGAAACCCTATGGAAATATTTGATGCAATGAATAACATCCCTCTTTTTGAAAAAAATCCAATTACATGTTTTGGCCAGGTGATGCGGTATATTCAAGACATCCCTTCAGGATTTATATTATCAAATCAAGAGGGAAAGAACTCCTTAAACGGACATACTCTTAAAAACATTTCTCCCTTGAAAAAAACAAAAGACAGAATCGAAGCCTTCTTAAAAGAAGCTGATTTAGCCGAAGCTAAAAGTTATTTTGGAGGTTTTAAAAATTTAGAACGGATGGGAGACGCTAGTCTTTTAACAAATCCTATTTATTTCAAAGAAGCTCACGCAAAGGATTCTCATATTTATGAATGCCGCGTAGACCTAATAGGCTTTTCTATTTACGACGAAGATAAAAAGTTGCGTTTAAGATTTTCCCAAAATAAAGAGAAAAATAAGAAAGACTATATCCTCTTTGATAAGAATGGAAATTCCCTTTATGCCATGGATATTACAAAAGAAGACGACGAGCAAAAAGTGAAACATAATTTTTTCTTGAATAATAAAAGGATTGCAGAAGTTGAATTTCCAGCAGGCCTTTTCAAAAAAATCAGTCTTTATGATGAAGAAGGAATTAAATTTTTCTTCTATAATAGACCGCCTATTCAAGTTAAATGCGCAGAATCAAGAGCTATGTAAAACATCTCTTCCTGACTGAAAAAAGCTCCCGTTTGTGGGAGCTTTCTTTTTATAATTTTTCTTTTGTCTTTTTTTTAATTTTTACGCTTTATCAGCTTCTACAATAAATCCAAGACACTGGCCATTCCCTTCTTTTCGAAGAACTTTTTTATAAAGGGTTATCTTTGAAAATCCATTTTTCTCTAAAAGGCTTCGTAAAAATTTTTCCGAAAGAGCATATCTGCCAGAAGGCAAAAGAGTAAAATCCTTCCCTTCTTCACTTTCTTCAAAAGAAAAAACGAAAGCACCCTTAGAAGATAATCGGGCATAAATTTGGGCAAAAAGCGACTCAATTTCAGAGATAAAAGAAATCCCCTCAGAGGAGGCAATCAGATTATAAGTCCTTTCTTCTTTTTCCAAAAAAGAAACCATATCCGATTCAATTAAGGTCGTGTATTTTCCTTTTTCCTTTGCTTTTTGAATCATTTTTGAAGAAATATCCACCCCTGTCCAGTCAGAGGCTATAGAAAAAATTTCATCCACCAAAAGCCCCGTTCCACAGCCTAAATCTAAAGCTTTATCAAATCTTTTAGAGGCAAGAACCTCTTTCAAAAGAACAGGCACCTGACAAGCCAGCTCTTTCATTTTATCTTCGTAAGAATCGGCAAACGCATCGTAATAGCATTCCACAAATTCTGACAATAGCCCCTCTTCTTTTAAGATTTTTTGCATGCCTTGGGCCATTTTGGATTTTGGAAAATTCTTAAGCCACGTTTTGAGGAACCCTTCAGCAATTTCTTTATTTTTAATCCGAGAAAGCACCGTGCTTAAGCGCACTTCCGCCCAACGCATTCCCTTCAAAGAATGCTGATGCAAAAGAGCTAAAATTTTCAAATAAAGTCCTGCCGCTTCCTCATTTTCATCAACTTTTTCAAGTAAATCCGCCAGATTATAAAGGGTCTCCACTTGATCTGGATTTATCAAAATGGCTTTTCGATAATTTTCTAAAGCCTCCTCATAAAGCCCCTCTTCAGACAAAAGCATTCCTAAATTATGATAAATAGCGGCGTCTTCTTTAGAAAGAATTAGCGCCCGTCGATAGGTATCGATGGCCTTTGATGGTTTCTTTAACTTCCTTAACACATTTCCCTGATGAAACAGAGCTTGCGCAAAATAAGCATCTTTTTCAAAAGCCTTTTCATACATCCGAAGCGCTTCTTCATAATCCCCCGCCTCTTCTAATGCAATCCCATAACTGTCGTAAAAATGAGGTTCAATAAAATCTTCTTTCAAAAGTTGATTATATAAAATTTTGGCCGTTTCATAGTCTTTCATCAAACGACACGTTGTAGCTTTTTGATAAAGAGCCTCCCCTGTTGCAGGCAAAGTTTCCAGAATATCTAAAGCCTCTTCAAAAGCCTCTTCTTCTCGCTTTAAAAGAGCCAGTTGGATTAAGGCTTTTTCATGAGTTGGCGCCAAACTTAAAGCTTTTTGAAAATCTTTTAATGCTTCTTTTTTCTCTCCATTTTTGCGCGCAATCAGCCCTCTATTTATCCAAGCTTCTGGCAAAGAAGGATACTTTTTATAAAAAGGAATAGCCTCCTTATCCATTCCCTGATTTTGAAGAGATATAGCCAATGTAAATCCATATTTTTCTTCCTTAGGTGCCTGTTGATAGGCCTTGGACAAGAAAGAAAAAGCAACCTCGCCCGCCCCTTTTGAAAGCGCAATTACCCCAAGCGCCCAGAGGGCTTCTGCCTCTTTCGGATTTAAGGTTAAAACCTCCCTAAAAAGCGGCTCTGCTTTTTCATATTCCCCCTTTGAAAGAAAATTTATCGCTTGATTTATGATATTTTCAGTCGACATTTAATAAAAAGCCTTTATAATGTTTCTTAAATTTTTATGAGAGTAAGTTTAATCTTTTTAGAGCAAAGAGACCAGTAAAAAATGAAACTTTTGACACCAGAAATGATTGAAGAGGAGACTCAAAAAAATCCTCTTGTTCTTTATATGAAAGGCACCCCTCTTTTCCCAATGGACTCGAACAGTGCTTTTGTGTGTCAAAATTTGGATTTATTGGGGGTCTCCTACCTAACTTTTGATTTGTTAAAGGTAAAAGGCCGCTCTGCTTTAGAAGAGAAAACAAAGCTAAAAACAGCCCCTTTTTTATTTGCAAAAGGGCATTTTGTCGGTGCCGGAGGAGCTCTTAGAACTCTTTTTAAGACAAAAGATATCGAAAAACTTTTAATTCAATTTGGACTTTTAATAAAAGATGAGTAATACATTTAAACTAGAAATTGACCTTCAGGCCATTTGCCATAATTACGAAAAACTAATTCAAAACGGACATAAAATTATCCCCGTTGTCAAAGCGAATGCCTATGGGCATGGTTTGGGTCCCGTTTCCGAGGCTTTAGAAAAATATCACCCCGACTATTTTGCCGTTGGAACAGTTAAAGAAGGTCTCCGGTTAAGGACACTTTCTTGCGTTAAAACAAAGCTTTTAGCCCTTCTTGGCACCCTTCAAAAAGAAGATTTTTTAGACGCTTTTCAAAACGATATTTTACCTTCTTTGCATAATTTTGAACAAATTGAAGAACTTAAAGAAGTGTGCAAAGAAAACAATCTCTCTGCCGTCCCTGTTGCCCTTAAATTCAACACGGGTATGAATCGATTTGGCTTTAATGTAGAGGAATTGGACGCTTTGCTTGATACTTTATCGGTTGATAATTTCATTATGCCAGAGCTTGTTTTTTCCCATTTTTCCTGTTCAGAAGATGAAAACGAAAAAGCCTATAGCTTGGGGCAAATTACCCTTTTTAAAAACATTGTTAAAGCGCTTAAAACAAAATTTCCTCAAATAAAATCATCTCTTTCCAATTCAGCAGGGGATCTTTGCTTTAACGACACATCTTTTGATTATACACGGGCAGGCTTCACCCTTTACGGCGGGAATCCTTTGGAAGGAACCTCCTCTCATGCTTTGGGTGAAATCTTTTTCCCTGCGATGAGCGTGAAAGCCCCTTTGCTTGAAATTCGGACTGTTCAAAAAGGCGCCACATTAAGCTATAATCGCACTTTTACAGCCCCAAAAGACATGAAAATTGGCGTTGTTGGAATTGGATATGCTCACGGGTATCCCCGGATTTTATCCGATAAAGCAGAGGTTATGATTTCAGGAAAAAGAGCAAAAGTCTTGGGCCGCGTCTGTATGGAAGTTATTTTGATTGATTTAACAGAGATTGAAAATGTCGCTCTTTATCAAGACGTTTATCTGATGGGGGGACAAGGGAAAAACGCTGTTTCGGCCTCAGAACTTGCCGTTTTAGCCGAAACGATTCCGTATGAAATTTGGTGTAATTTTGGAAATAATCTTTCTTTAGAATATTAAAGCTTTTTTCTTTGATGAAAATTTCATAAAAAAGTCTTATTTCTTACTGGATAAAAAAATATTCTTATTTTTCAATATGTAATTTTTTTACTTTTCTTTTTTTGTAAGAGTTTGTAGTAAAAATTGAAGTTGAAAGGCTTTTCCAAAGTTAAAAAACAGTCTATAGTAATTTTAAATTAACTTTTTATAAGGGATACTTATGACTGAAATTAACAAAACTGTCCTAAATGCTTTAGCAGACGTTCTTCATAAAAAAAAGCTTCAAGAAATTGAATACGAAACGGAAACTTTCCGTATTAAAATTGTTGGAGAGCAAGCAAATACAGCAGCTCCTATTATTATACCTCAAGCGGGCGCTCCTTCCTTAGCCCCTGTTTCTCAAAACACGGCAAACACAGCCGTTGTTGCAAAAGAGCTTGATGAAAAAGATATGATTAGATCTCCTCTTGTTGGGGTTATTTTTATGAGCCCTGAACCTGGAGCCAATCCCTTCATAGAAGAAGGAAAATCTGTCAAAAAGGGCGACACCCTTTGCTTGGTGGAAGCGATGAAGACATTTAATCCCTTAAAAGCTCCTCGCTCTGGAAAAATCAGCAAGATTTTTGTGGAAGATGGACAACCTATCGAATTTGATGAAATCCTTTTCTCTTTAGAATAGAGATTTGATTTAACAAACTTATTAACTTGGAATAAATTATGTTTGAAAAAGTTCTTATTGCTAACCGTGGCGAAATTGCCCTCCGTATTCATAGAGCCTGTAAAGAAATGGGCATCAAAACTGTTGCTGTTCATTCAACAGCGGATAGAGATGCTATGCATGTCCGTTTGGCAGATGAAGCCATTTGTATCGGAAAAGCAAGCTCAAAGGATTCTTACCTCAACAAACCTTCCATTATTAGTGCCGCCTTGGTGACGGGGGCGGATGCCATTCACCCTGGATATGGATTTTTGTCTGAAAATGCTGACTTTGCTGAAATGATTGAGGAGCATGGTATTTCCTTTATCGGCCCGAGTCCTAAAATGATTCGTCTCATGGGCGATAAAATTGAGGCGAAAAAAACAGCCATTGAAATTGGACTTCCGACAGTTCCTGGCTCTAAAGGCGCCGTTGAAAACGTTGAAAAAGCTTTAGAAATATCAAACGAAATTGGTTATCCTGTTATTATTAAAGCCTCTGCTGGTGGCGGGGGAAAGGGAATGAAAGTTTGTTATAATAATGAAGATATGACCAACAATTATTTCATTGCAAGAACAGAGGCGAAAACAAACTTCACAAGTGATGTTGTCTATATTGAAAAATATTTAGAAAATCCTCGTCATATTGAAATTCAAGTTTTGGGCGATAAATTTGGACATGTGGTGACTTTGGGAGAAAGAGATTGCTCTCTTCAACGCCGCAACCAAAAAGTTTTGGAAGAATCCCCTTCTCCAGCTTTAAACAAGCAAGAACGCGCCAGAATTTCTGAAACGGTCCGTCAAGCCATGGAAAAGCTAGGTTATTTTAGTGCAGGAACTCTTGAATTTCTTTATGAAAATGGGGAGTTTTATTTTATGGAAATGAATACTCGTCTTCAAGTAGAACATCCCGTCACAGAAATGGTGACTGGAATCGATTTGGTTCAAGAACAAATTAAGGTTGCCGCAGGACTTCCTTTAAGCTTTGAACAAAAAGATATTCGTTTTGAAGGGTTTGCCATTGAATGCCGTATTAACGCTGAAAATCCAGAAACTTTTGTCCCTTCCCCAGGGAAAGTTAAAGCTTGGCATGTGCCAGGCGGGCTTTGGGTTCGCGTTGATTCTGAGGTTTATGCAGGATACTCCATTCCCCCTTACTACGACAGTATGATAGCAAAGCTTATCGTTTTTGGGCGCACAAGAAACAGTGCTCTCATGCGTCTTCGAAGGGCTTTACAAGAATTTGTTGCAGATGGGATTCAAACAACCATCCCCCTTCATCAAAAAATCATTTCAACACCGGATTTTATTGATGGACAATACAATATCCATTGGTTGGAAAAAAAGCTTTTAAAAGAATCTTAATTCCTATCTATCATAAAAAAATAATAAAAACAGTCTCTTTGGATTTCATAAAAGAGATTGTTTTTTGTTTTTATTAAAACTCTTATAAAAAAACGTATAAAATGAGAAAAGAATGTTGCTATTCTCTTATTTTCGTTTAGAATACAGTCATATTTAGGAGATTATTTATTATGAAATTTTTAGACCAGGCAAAAATCTATCTTAAAGCTGGAGATGGCGGAAATGGATGTATCGCTTTTCGCCATGAAAAGTTTGTTGAATACGGGGGTCCCAATGGGGGCAACGGGGGAAAAGGCGCCAATGTTTACTTTGAGGCTGTCGAAAACCTAAACACCTTAATTGATTTTCGCTATCAGCAACATTTTCGGGCCCCTAAAGGGGTGAATGGATCGGGCCGCAGTAGAGCTGGGGCTAAAGGAGAAAATCTAATTATCAAAGTTCCTGTTGGAACCGAAATTTTGGCCGAAGACGGCAAAACCCTTATCAAAGATATGACAATCGCTGGCGAAAGATTCCTGATTGCAAAAGGCGGTAAAGGGGGCCGAGGAAATGAGTTTTTCAAAACCTCTACCAATCAAGCCCCAGAATATGCCGAAGACGGAGAAGAAGGGGAAGAATATTGGGTTTGGCTTCGCCTAAAATTGATTGCAGATGTAGGGCTTGTAGGCCTTCCAAATGCGGGAAAATCAACGCTTCTTTCCATGTTGACAAAAGCTCGCCCTAAAATTGCAAACTATCCTTTTACAACGCTTCACCCAAATTTGGGGGTCGCCATGGTGGATGATAAAGAAATCCTTCTTGCTGATATTCCTGGGTTAATTGAGGGCGCTTCAGAGGGCGCAGGCCTTGGCATTAATTTCTTACGTCATGTAGACAGGTGTTCTGTCCTTATTCATTTAATTGATGGCACAGAAGAAGATATAGCTCATTCTTATCAGGTTATTCGTCAAGAGCTTGAAAAATATTCTCCTTCTTTAGCAGCAAAAAAAGAAGTTCTAGCCATCAACAAAGCTGACAGTCTTTTGCCAGAAGATTTAGAAAAGAAGAAAAAAGAACTTGAAGCTTGTTCAAAGAAAGAAGTTTTTGTTATCTCTGCCATTGCAGGGCAAGGCATTCTTCCTCTTTTACGACGGGCCTCTTCATACATAAAATCAAAAGGAGAATAATATGAAAACATCAAGACCTTCTTCCGAGGAATTAAAAAAGGTTATTTTATCTGTTCTTGACGACGCAAAAGCTGAAAATGTGCTTTCTGCCGATATTGGCAAAAAAACAAGCTTAGCCGACGTACTTATCATTGCCTCTGGAACGTCCTCAAGACATGTTTTTTCTTTAGCCGAAATGGTTGGGAAAAAGTTAAAAGAGATAAAAGTTTCTTTTAGAATTGATGGAAAAGAAGGAACAGGCGACTGGGTTATTTTGGATGCAGGGGACGTTATTGTTCACATCTTTCACCCAGAAACACGGGAAAAATATAATTTAGAAGAACTCTGGGGATTAACGGCTATTCCTAAAGAAAAATAATAAATTTCTGCTAAAAAGAAGAGAAGTTAAGCACAATGGAAAACACTGGCATTATAACGGAAGTTCAAGGAAACGTTGTCCATATTCGATTTGAAAAAAAGCTTCCAAAAATCTACACAGAACTCAGAACAAAAGAAGGACTTGTTATTGAGGTTGAAGGATATAAAGACACCAAAACTGTTGTTGGACTAGTTTTGGGATCCACACATGGGCTTGCTCGAAATGTTGAAGTTATCGATACGGGCTCTATGATTGAGGTTCCTGTTGGAAGTGAAGTTTTGGGACGGATGTTCAATGTTTTTGGTCACCCCATTGATGGAAAGGGTGAGGTGAAAACAAAAGAACGCCGCCCTATTCATAACAAGTCTATCCCTTTAGATAAACGGGAAGTTTCAACCGAAATTTTTGTCAGCGGAATTAAAGCTATTGATCTTTTGGCTCCTATGGAAAAAGGCGGGAAAGCCGGTTTGTTTGGGGGCGCTGGCGTTGGCAAAACCGTCCTTATCACAGAAATGATTAACAATATGGTCGGCCGTTATGAAGGGGTCAGTTTATTTTGCGGGGTTGGAGAACGCTCTCGTGAAGGACAACAACTTTATCAAGAAATGGAAAACGCAGGCGTCTTGGACAACACCGTTATGCTTTTTGGGCAAATGAACGAATCTCCTGGCGTGCGGTTTCGGGTGGCGCAATCAGCCCTCACTATGGCCGAATATTTTAGAGATGAAAAAAAGCAAGATGTGCTTCTTCTCATTGACAATATTTTCCGCTTTATTCAAGCCGGATCAGAGGTTTCCGTTTTATTAGGGCAAATGCCTTCTAGAGTTGGATATCAACCGTCATTGGGGACAGATATTGCTGAATTAGAAGAACGTATTTCTTCTTCTAAGGATGCGTCTATCACCTCTATTCAAGCCGTTTATGTGCCGGCGGATGATTTTACAGATCCTTCCGCAACGCATACTTTTGCTCACCTTTCTTCAACGATTGTTTTATCTCGGGCGCGTGCCTCTCAAGGGCTTTATCCAGCCTTAGATCCACTACATTCATCGTCCAATATGCTCACCCCTTTAATTGTCGGAAAGCGCCATTATGATGTGGCAACAAAAGTACGTAAAACTCTTGCTGATTATGAAGATTTGAAAGACATTATTGCGATGCTTGGTTTTGATGAGCTTCCTGAAAAAGATCAAAAAACCGTTTTAACGGCACGTAAATTGGAACGGTTTTTAACACAACCTTTCTTTACCACAGAAAAATTTACAGGCATGGAAGGTCGCTCTGTCAATTTGGAAGAAACGCTTTCGGGCTGTGAACGGATTTTGAATCAGGAATTCAAAGACGCCTCTGAAAACGATTTTTATATGGTTGGGAATATTGACGAAGCCTTGGATAAAATGAAAAAGAGGATGTAATGCTTTTAAAAGTTTTTTCGCCAACAGGAGTTATTTTGGAAAAGGAAATTGAAAAACTTTCCTTTCAAGCTGTTGATGGCGGACACACTTTTTTAGAGCACCATGCCGATTATATCAGCGAATTAACGCCTGACATTTTAACCTATTTTGTAAAAGGAAAAGAAAAGCCTCTTTATATCGCTTGCAACAAAGGTGTCCTTGTAAAACAAAATGAAGTTGTCTTTCTTTCTGTTCGGTGGGCTCTTTTGGGAAATGATTTGAAGAAATTGATGAATATTATGACCGAAACTTTCCAAAAAGAAGAACAGGAACGCCGTGAATTTAATACCGTTATGGCGCGTCTTGAAGCCGGCTTAACCCGTGGATTTATCAGTTTGAAGCAAAAGGAGACTCTTTATGGGAAAGAATGATTTTCTAGATAAAGATAAATTGCTGGATGTTTTAACCTATAAAATAAAACAAAAATCAACACAACATCGCAACGCCATTTTCAGAAATACTGGCGTTTTGGGCCTTTATGGCTGGTATGTTGTTTTGCCGTCTTTATTTGGACTTTTTGTGGGCCGATTTTTAGATCATCTTTTAGAAACTTCTTTTTCTTGGACACTTAATCTCGTTCTTTTATTTTCAATTTTGGGATTTATCGCAGCCACACATTGGACCTTAACCGAAGGATTTAAGAAAAACAAAGAAGCCCGCAAGAAAGAACAAGATGAAATCAAAAACGCTCTTTCGCAAAAAGATAAAACAATTCTTTTAAAAACGAAATTTTCCTTAACAAGACAAAAATATTGGAAAAACACATCAAAACGGAGGTCTAAAAAATGATGCCCATCTCCCCTCTTTCTTTTTGGAATAGTCTTTGTTGTTTCAGCGCAGGCGCTTTTTCCGGGTTTGCTTATTTTTACGCCCTCTATAAAACGATTACTCTATTGCCTAAAATGAAACGCAAAGGATTGTTTTTATTTTCATCCTTTTTACTTAGGATTTTAATTTTACTCTCTCTTTTGGGTATTATGGCTCAAGATAACGTGTTGCGCGTTCTGGCATTTCTTTTTGGATTTATGGTCATGCGGTTTTTTTATGTTTCAAAGCAAGCTAAAAAGCTTCCAGAAGGTGCGGCAAAACAAGGAAAAGGCAAAAAAACAAAATGATAGAAAATTTTGATACCTCTCTTGTTTTTACCCTTTTTGGATTTGGGATAAACGCCACAATCTTTTACACATGGATTGTAATGGCGCTTCTTGTTGGGATGTCTATTTTCATAACTCGGCGGTTAAAATCAGACAAGGTTTCGTCAAAATTACAAACAATTATTGAGTTTCTTGTGATGAATATTCGGGAACAGATTATGGCCGTCAGTGGGGATAATCCTTCCAAATATCTAACCTTTATTATGACCCTTTTCTTGTTTATATTAACCTGTAATTTACTGACTTTCGTTCCTTGGTTTAAACCCCCTACGGCCTCTTTATCAACCACATCGGCGTTTGCTTTTTGTGTCTTTTTGGCTATCCCTGTTTTTAGTATTCAAAACGCAGGACTAAAGGGATACTTAAAAAAATTCATCGATCCCGTTCCCATTATGCTTCCCATGAATATTTTGGGGGAATTTTCTTCCTCCTTTTCACTGGCCTTTCGGCTCTATGGAAATATATTCAGCGGCGTTATGATTGGAATGGTTTTAATGTCTATGGTTCCATTTTTGCTTCCCATTTCGATGCAACTTTTGGGACTTTTAACAGGGGCCATTCAGGCGTATATCTTTGCCTTACTTGCCATCGTTTATATATCCTCTGTTCGGCCGGAAACGACGTATAATGAAGATAAAAAACTATATTAACCACTTGAAATAAAGGAGAAAATTATGGATGCAATTACACTTATTGGAGCTTTTTCTGTTTTAGCAGCAGGGCTTTGTATTTCTATCGGCGGAATGAGTGCTGGTTTTGGGGAAGGACATGCCGCAGCCTCTGCCCTTCAAGCGATTGCCCAACAACCAGATGAAGCCAACACCATTACACGAACCCTTTTCGTTGCCATGGCTATGGTTGAATCAACGGCTATTTATTCTTTCGTTATTACGATTTTGATTCTTTACTTTAACCCTTTTTGGAATTATGCCATTCAAATCGCAGCAAAATAGGAAAATTTTATGGGAATTGATCTTTTAACATTTACCGCACAGATTATAAACCTTTTTGTATTGATGTGGCTTTTGAAACGATTTTTATATCGCCCCGTCTTAAAAATGGTTGAAGAAAGACAGACTAAAATAAATGCCCGAATCGAGGAAGCTGTCTCTCTTAAAGAAAAAGCGGAAATTGAAAAGAAAACTTATGAAAATCAGATTCAATCTTTGCAAAAAGAAAAAGAATCTCTTTTAGAAAAAGCACGAAAAGAATCTGAAACTCTTAAAGAAACTCTTTCTAAAAAGGCCAAAGTGGACGTTGAAAAAGAAAAAGAAAAATGGTCGAAAAGCTTATTAGAGGAGCAAAAATCTTTTAAAGAAGCTTTACAGGGTCTTTTTGTTCAAAACTTTAAAACCCTTTCAAGTAAAGCCCTTAAAGAAATTTCAAATTCTTCTCTTTCCAACGCCATTTTTATGTCTTTTAAGGAGAAACTTTCAAAGCTTGATGCAGAAAAAATAAAGGATTTTAGGCAAAACGCCCTTCTTTCTAAAGAAATCATTTTCGCCTCTGACTTGGCTTTTTCGGACGAAACGATTGAGGCTATTCAGTCCTTCTTTATCCAAAAGTTTACCCTTCCTAAAGAGGTTCATTTCACCTTTGAAAAAGAAGATAATATTTTGTGTGGCATTGAAGTTTCTGCCGGGGAAAGAAATTTTTCATGGTCCTTAAATGGGTATTTGGAAACGTTTTCTTTAGAAACTGAAAAAATCCTAAAAAATCTAAATACAAAAAAAGATAGGAAGTAAATGATGTTCAAAAAAACAGCGGAACAGACATTTGATGCAATCGAAAAAAGTCTTGAACAACCAAGCGTTGAATTAGAAGACAAGGAAATCAGTCGGATTTATTCCTTAAATTCGGGAACAGCCCTTGTTAACGGTCTTAAAAATGTAAAAGCCGATGAACTTCTCACTTTTGAAAATGGCGTTCAAGGTATCGCTCAAACCCTTTATGAAGATGAAGTTGGCGTTGTTTTTTTGAATGATTCTAGCTCTCTTAAAGCCGGAGATAAGGTTTATCGCACCAATCGAGTTGTAGATGTCCCTGTTGGAGAAAGCCTTTTGGGGCGCGTTATTTCCCCGCTTGGAGATTCTTTAGATGGCCGGGTTATACCCTCTTTTGAAAAGCGTCTTCCTGTTGAACGAGAAGCTTATCCTATTATTGCCAGAAAAGAAGTTGATACTCCTTTACAAACAGGGATTAAGGCTGTCGATTCGTTTATTCCAATTGGACGAGGACAACGGGAGCTTATCTTGGGCGATAGACAAACAGGAAAAACAGCTTTAGCCCTTGATACAATTATCAATCAAAAAGATTCTGATGTCTTATGTATTTATTGCACGATTGGGCAACGTCTTTCAGCCACTGCACGTGTGATTGAAAATTTGAAAGAGCACGGCGTTATGGAAAAAACCATTGTCGTTGTGGCCTCTGGTGAAGATGAACCGGGGCTTCAATTTATTGCCCCTTATGCCGCCACAACCATCGGCGAATATTTTATGGAACAAGGGAAAAATGTCCTTATTGTCTATGATGATTTAACGTCCCATGCCAGAGCCTATCGTCAAATGTCTTTATTGTTGAAACGCCCACCAGGACGGGAAGCTTTTCCGGGGGATATTTTCTATATTCACTCCCGTCTTTTGGAAAGAGCTACGCATTTAACTGATGCGTTTGGAGGGGGATCTTTAACCGCTCTCCCGATTGTTGCAACAGAAGCTGGAAACATTTCAGCCTACATTCCAACAAATGTAATTTCCATTACAGATGGACAAATTTACCTTTCTGCACCTTTATTTAACAAAGGCATTATGCCCGCAATCGATACAGGGCCTTCTGTTTCTCGGGTCGGGGGAGACGCCCAGCTTCCTGCTTATCGCGGATTGGTTGGGCCGTTAAAGTTGTTTTATTCTCAGTTTGAAGAATTGGAGTCGTTTGCCAGATTCGGAACTCAATTGGATAAAGAAACCGAGGAGCGCCTTAAACGTGGTCGAGCTATTCGTGCTATCTTAAAACAAATTCAATTCCACCCCATGAAAGTGACCGAACAAATTGCGGTTTTGTTTGCGACAAATGAAGGGCTTTTAGATAATTTATCAGAAGAGAATATCTTAAAGGCAGAAACGCTTCTTTCTCAAGCCATGAACGAAAAACTTGAGGATGTCTCTCAAGCGATTTTAAATCATTCCAAACTTACCCCTCAAATAAAAGAGAAAATGAAAAGTGTCTTTTCAAAACTCCTTCAAGAGAATTTTCCCGTGGAGACTGTCTAAATGGCTATGGAACTTCTAAAACGTCGTATCAAAACAACAACAGATCTTCGTGAAATTGTCAGCACGATGAAATCTCTTTCTGCGGTTAGTATTTTGCAATATGACGAGGCGGAAAAATCCCTCATTCAATATAGGAAAACAATTCTGAAAGGCTTACAAGGGTTGCTTAAACGCAATGCTATTCAAAATTTACCTGTCCGTATGCCTTCTTTAAAGAATAAAACCCTTTTCATTTTGATTGGATCTGACAATGGATTGGTGGGGAAATTTAACAGAGATTTGGTTGAAAAAAGCAATCAATATATAACTGATGTCGGGCTCAATGAAAAGGATGTGACTTATATTCTTTTTGGAAAACGACTCCTCTCTCTTTTGAAAGGCCGACAAATCCATTCCCATTTTTCGCTTTTAAATTCCGTGTCTGTGATTAACTCAACGGCCATTTTGGTTATTAGAGAGGTGGATGCGCTTTTGCAAACACACGGCATTAAAAACATTGTCCTTTTTCATAATAAACGAGGACAAGGCCTTTCCCTTCCGAAGGTTGAACAAACCCTTATTTACCCTTTAACTCCTGATTTTTTCACAAAATTAAAGCAAACGAAATGGGCAACAAACAAAATACCTTTCTTTTCAATTTCACCAAAAAAGCTTTATTCTTCTTTTATTCAAGAACTTTTAATTGCAGATGTTTCTTTGGCTTTGGCAAATTCTTTATCGGCGGAATATCATACGCGGCTCATCAATATGCAAGCGGCAGAAAAAAATATTGATGAAAACTTGGAAGAAATGACTTTGCAATATCAACAGGCAAGGCAAGAAGCTATTACCTCTGAATTGATTGACATCATCACAGGGGCAAGTCTTTTGAAAAAAAAGGATAAGAAAAAAAACTAAGAGGGATTGTCCAAAACTTCTATTGAACGCAAAACAGCCTTAATTCTTTTGCGAATATTTTCTGGATCTTTAAGATGCTCTTTACTCGATTCATCAAAGATACTGACCTGAGAATAGGCATAAAAAAGAGGCGCATCTATGGACGTAATAATCATAACCGTTGCTTCTTCAATAGGAAGGGAAAGCTTAATTTGTCCTAGATTTTCGCCCTCTTCCAACAACTTTTTCAAATGAGAAAATCGTCTTTTAAAATGCTCTTTTAAAACAGGACTCGGCGTTTTTTGATTAAGCAAAATACTGTGCGTTGCTTGGTAGGAAAGCTTTGAATATTTTACAACAAACATGGATGAAATATATAGAAATTCTTCAATTTTTTTCCGCCAAGAATAGGTTTGAATATGCTCAAAAGACTCAGATTCAAATAAATCCTCTTTTAAATATTCCAAAACTTTATCAATAAAATTTTCTTTGTTTTTAAAATAATATACAAACATTCCAGGATTAACCTTTGCCCGTTTGCAAACAGTTGTCACTTTCAAATCATCTATCCCTTTTTCGACAAGAATTTGAAGTCCTGTTTTAAGAAGCTTTTTATCAATATGTTGACTCGGCCTTGACATTTTAAATTCCTAATTATTTTTATAAAATCATTATTAGTATAATATATAAAAAAAAGACGAAACACAAGAGTATTTTTTTCAATAATTTGAAGTTTTTAGCTCCTTTTTCCCTCTTGTGAAAAAAGAATTCCATTTAAGCTTTATTTTGATAAAATTCTTTATAAAATCAAACAAAATCAACATCTTTAAAAAAGAAAAAAAGTTTTTTATAAGAAAAGTTAATAACTCATTGATTTGAAAGAAAATAAAAAAACAACAAAAATGTTGACAGAAGTATTTTTATCTTCTATTATCTAATCCATAAGAAAGGAACAACCTTTTTTATATGAGGGGACACAAAAAAACAGTAATCTGTTTATCTCTCCCCAAAAGTGTCTCCTTAGGAAAGGGAAGGGCTTTTATTCTCCCCCTGCCCTTCTTTCCAAGCCCCGGGTTTTTCTCGGGGCTTTTTATTTTTAAATTCAAAAAGTTCTTAAGAATTTTTAAAAACTATTTTGCCTCTCTTATTTTTAATCTTTTTTTTAAAGGAACCTTCTTTTCTTTCCATAAAAAAAGGCATTCTCTCCATATTTGGAGAAAACACCTTTAATCCATATTTTGTATCAAAAGAATGGCTTTTAAGCTACTCTTGAATTACCTTTAACTTTTTTAACATACCCGATATGTTCATTTCCGTAGTTTTTGGCTCTTTTTCCAAGACTCCAAGATTCTTTAGATTCTTTTCCGCTTGGATAAACAACAGCACTTGCAAAAGCGCCATTCTTTACTTCGCGCAAGATCTCTTGAACACCTGCTCCTGTATGAACTAAATTAGACATTGCTAACTCCTTTTTCTTAATTTTCTTTGACTTTATCTTTAAATTATTTTTTTGTCAAGATGTTTTTTTTGTTGTCTTTTAATTTTTTTTTGAAGAGTTCTTGTTAAAGTTTTTCTTTTCAAGTATAACAGAAAAAAAAGGGAAAGGAAAGCCATGTCTTTTATTAGATCTGTCACCACATTAGGGGGGTGGACGCTTGTCAGTCGCCTTGTCGGGTTCCTTCGAGATGTTTGCATTGCAAAATTCTTGGGGGCAAGCTTGGCAGCAGATGCTTTTTTTGTTGCTTTACGCTTTCCAAATCTTTTTAGATCTTTTTTTGCAGAAGGCTCACTTAATGTTTCCTTCATCCCCATTTTTACAGGAATCTTTCATGAAAAAGGAAAAAAAGAGGCCCTTTTATTTTCCAAAAAAGTTTTCGCCCTTCTTTTTTATACGCTTCTTTTCCTTGTTCTTTTTGTTGAGATTTTTATGCCTTTTGCGATGAGCCTTTTGGCCCCAGGCTTTTCAAGTATTCCAGGAAAACTCGAATTTACAACACTTCTTTCTAGAATCACTTTTCCTTTTTTAATGATGATTTCTTTGGTATCCTTATATTCTTGCATTCTTAATTCTCTTGGAAAGTTTGCAGCACCAGCATTTACCCCGACTCTTATGAATCTTATTATGATTGGGGCTTTATTCTTGCTAAATCCATTTTTAAATTCCCCTGCTTTAGCGCTTTCTTGGGGAGTCTTTTTTGCCGGCATTGTTCAGTTTCTTTTTTTGACCTATTTTGTCAGAAAAGAAGGTCTTGTGATGACGCTTTCTAGCCCAAAAGAAACGTTTTCAAAAAAAGACTCGGATGTTAAGCTCCTCCTTAAACGGATGATACCTGGAATTTTTGGATCTGGCATTTATCAAATCAACCTCTTTTTTGATGTCTTTCTTGTTTCCTTCTTAGGGGCTGGTGCCGTTTCTTGGTTGAATTATGCCCACCGGCTTTTCCAACTGCCTGTTGGAATTATTGGCGTTTCGATTGGGACAGCTCTTTTACCTTTGATTTCAAGGCATATTAAAACCCATGAAAATCAGAAAGCCTATTATCAAATTAACCGCGGGTTAGAACTTGCCTTAATGATGTCTTTAGGCGCCATGTTTGGCTTGATTACCCTCAGCACACCTATTATTCGCCTTTTATTTCAACGTGGTGCTTTTTCCTTTGAAACAACCCTTCATACCGCTGCAGCTTTAGAGGCGTATGCCATCGGGCTTCCCGCTTATATGCTAACAAAAACGCTTATGCCTTTCTTTTATGCCAAAGGAGACACCAAGACCCCTGTTAAAATTGCAACTGTTGGACTGGTGTTAAACATTGTCTTTTCCCTCCTTCTTATTCCTGTTCTTAATTATCGAGGAATTGCCTTGGCTACCGGCATTTCGACTTGGGTTAATTTGGGGCAATATATTTATCTTTTGAAAAAAGAAGGCGAATTCCATTTGGACCTTCTTTTCAAAAAAAGAGCCCTTCGAATCGTCTTTTCCTCCCTTTTAATGGCTGGGGTTTTGATTCTAACAGAACGCCTTTGCCTACAAAATGTCGTCTCTTGGAATGAGATAAAAGGCCTTTCCCTCCTTATTAAAGTCAGCAGCCTTATTTTCATTGGGGGCTTGACATTTGTCTCTTCTCTCTTTATTTCAAAAGCTTTAAGCCTTAAAGAAATAAAACTTCTTTTTAAACGCTAACTTATTTATAAAAAGGAATCATTATGACCGAAAAAGAACAAAAAACTGAAACAGAAATGAGCACAGAAGATTTAATCAAATCTTTGCTTGAAATTCGCATTCGTCCTGTTATTCAATCCCATGGGGGCGATATTTCCTATAAAGGATTCGAAGACGGTATCGTTTATGTGGAACTTCATGGATCTTGTGAAGGATGCCCTCATCAAGCCGAAACACTCAGCCAAAATGTTCAAGGGTTTTTAACCGCCGTTTTGCCTGAGGTAAAAGAAGTCAAAAATATCTTAGATAAATAAATATATTTTAAAAAAACAAGAAGGGGAAATGAAAATTTCCCCTTTTTTTTGAAAGAATATTTGAATTTTTTTTAAAAGATTGATAAAATATTGTATCTACAGTATCATTTACCCCAAGGGGGACTCATGAAAAGCTTTATAAAAAAAACTCTACTTTTGCTTACAACTTGCTCTATAGGCATTTTTTTTATTATTCTTGCTTTTCAAGATTCTTCATCTCAAAGCACAACAAAACTTATAGCCCGTCACTTAGAATCAGAAATGACGAATGCTCAAAACATTCAAAAAACGCCTCGATTTTTCCTAAAACGCCTTCCCGAAGATTTCCAACAAAAAGGCACGTCTGAGGTTTTCTTTAAGATTATGCTTCCTCTTATCTTGCGGGAAAATGAACGCTTGGAGCAAACCCGTTATGATCTTATGCTGATTGCTATCAAAGTTGCAACAAAGGAACCTCTTTTAAAAACAGAACACGCCTTTTTAGATTCCCTTTCTAAAGAATATGATCTGATAGAAACAGATGATTCAAAAAGAATCTTACGTTTGATTCCTATGGTTGGGTCAATTTCTCCCTCTTTAGCTTTGGCTCAAGCTTTCGAAAACCTCCAAAAACATCCAACTGAGAAAATTAACGTTTTTGGCGAGCACGAATGGACTATTCCTAAAGGAAAAGAGGAAAAAGCTGTTTGGCGTTTAAAGTCTTATTCTTCTTTGGAAGAGGCTGTTCACGGATATGCTTTGGAACTTAATCGTTCTCTTGCTTATTTCAAATGGAGAACCCTTCGCAGACAACTGCGCCTCAAAAACCCGCGGCATTTCTTAAATGGAGGGCTTTTTGTGAAAACCCTTTCTATTTATCGACCGGATGATGAAACTTATGTTAATCGTCTGCAAGCTCTTTATACGCGTTATCAGCTCGCTCGCTTTGATGAAGCACGCCTTATCCCCGCTCAAAGAAAACACCTTACTCATAAAGGAGAAAATTAAGAATGTATGGCTGGTCAAAATATGCTTTTTTAGTCGTTATGTGTCTCATTGCGGCCCTTCTTATTCTTTCATCAGGAGGGTGTAAAAAGGCCTCCCCCTATACAGAGATTTTGACAATTCAAACAGAAAAAGGGGAAATCTTTGCCTTTTTGGTTGACGTTGCAAATACCCCGGAAAAATCAGAAAAAGGGTTGATGTTTCGCGAGCATCTAAAAGAAAATGAAGGTATGCTTTTTTATAAAGAACACCCCCAAGAATGGATTATGTGGATGAAAAACACAAAAATCTCTTTGGATATGATTTTCTTTGACGAAAACGGATTTATTGTTATGATTTATGACGAGGCAAAACCTTTTTCCGAAAAGTATATTTATTCAACGGGAAAGGTCAAAGGCGTGCTTGAAATCAAAGGCGGCATTGCCCGAAAACTTGGGATAAAAAAGGGAGACAGAATCGTTTCATCCCACTTAACATCACAACAAACTCAATAACTTTTTAAGGAGAGAAAAAATGAAAAAACTATTTGCTTTAACTTTAATTGCCCTTGCAGGATGTAGCACGCAAACGACTCTTAAAATGGGAGAAAGCGTCCCTATGCAAGTTTATTACGCCGAAGAAAAACCAGAAGAATGTAAGGAAATCGGCCTTTTCTATGGCAGTTGCTATGGCGTTCAAGAATGCACAGAAGATTTTAAAGAAGCCGCAAAAGAACTCAACGGAAATGCGATTAAAATCGTAAATTGGAATGAAACCGCGATAAGTGGGGGCGTGCTCTTTTGCCCTCCAAAAGAAGTTGTCAAAATCGTCAAAAAAGAAATTGTCGAAAAAAAGGTTGTTAAAGACGACAAATCTGAAAAATAAAATGAACCTTTAAAAAAAGAAAAGGGGGAAACGCAAAATCCCCCTTTTTTTTGTTGTTAAATCTCAGGCTTATGCGGAATTAAATCCTTTTGCGCCGTAAGCTTTCCTTCTTTATACGGAAGCCATGTTTGGTTTCGTCCTAAAAAAGCAATTTTACCCCGAACAATCAGATTTTCCCCTTTTCGCCAAACTTCACATCCATAAACGCGTCCTTTTTTCGGATCCAAAATTTGCCCATCTTCAAAGGTTTTTCCGTCCTTTTTTAAATCCCAAATAATATCCATCCCCAAAATTTTAGGTTGATGCGGAAGCCTTGTCGCCCGTGCCTCTTTGTTTTTCAACAAATCCACAATTCGGCCATAATATTGTCCTTGATAAGCATAAATTTCAACAACACTTTTAGCCTCTCCGCTTTCATCATCTATCGTCACCCAAAGCCCTTCAATAGGCTCTTTGGCAAAAGCACTCATCGAAAACAAACAGATAAATAAAAATAAAATCCCTTTTTTCATTTCCTCAAATTCCCTCCATAAAAAAATAAGCCGTGAGAGGATATTAGCACATCTTTTTCTTTTTTCACGTGACAATTTTATGAAAAATATACGAGATTTTTTTATTTTTTCCTTTATTTTTGAAGAAAATCTAGGTAAAATACTTTTGTGTTTCCAATTTAACAAATATAAGGAATTAAAAATGAAAAAAATTGCTCTCGTTTTAGCTTTAGGCTTAGCTTTAAGTGCTTGTGGTGGTGTTCGTGGACACGTTGGTGGAAAAAAAGTTTGTATGAATGAATACTGGCTTGGTGTTCTTTCTATCACAGAAATCGTAAGCCCTTGCGGAAAATAAGTTTACTTATTTCAAAAGACCTTAAGGCTCAGGCTTTAGGGTCTTTTTTTTGCCTTAAAACAAACATACCTATTGAATACACCTTTTGATTATGCTACCTTTTTTTAATGAATAACATTTTATTAAAAAGATCGACGAGGTTCTTATCCCCCAAAGAGGCTCAAAGCATAAGGGATACTAAAACTTTTTCAGCAGACAGAGAATGCTTAGGCGGACAATCCTCTGGCTTTTATTTCTTCTCCACGCAAGAGGGCATCGACTCTCAAATGGAATTTAATGAAACAAAGGTCAAGGGCGAAGCAGGTACATCTCGCTATATCCTTCAGGCCGAAGTTCCGGTAGAGGACATTAAATATCCGAACTGGAAATTGGATACGGAAGCGATGAAAGATCCTCTTTTTAAGATGATATTTTTCCAAGCAAAGAAGCAATCTTTCACTTTTGAAAACATTACTGTTGATGTGCAAAGAAATAAGCTTTCCATTTTAAAAGAGACTTCTTACAACCTCTATCGTTCTTTTACGCCAGATATGTCGGGGGTAGTTGAGAAAATTGCAGATTATCTCTATGAAACGCGGCCTGATTTCAAAAAAACGTATGATACTTTTTTAAGCGCTGTGGCCGCGGGGAAAGAAACCCCTTTTGATAAAAGCACTTATGCCTTAAAAAGCACGAAATGCCCTCCAATTATAAAGGTTGAAGAATATCATTCTAAACCAAAAGAGCTTGAGGCTTCAGAACCCTCCCGGATTGACCTTTTTTATAAAAAATACGTCAAATCCCAACACGCCTCCTAAGAAGGAGAAAATGAAATACGATTTCTTATCCGATACTTTAAAAAAGCAAGACAGCTTAGAACTCTATATTTCTCAACATTTTCTTTCTCTAAGGAATACAAATACCGAAGAAAAAGAAAACTATGAGTTAGAATTACTGTACAAAATAATGAGTTTGTATTTAAATAGAGTGGATTTTTCTAAGCCATATTCTCCTTTTATTGAATTTAAAAATGGAAGATCTTTTAACTTATCTGATTTAACAGAAAAAGATGCTAAATTTCTTTTTCAAAAAATAGAGAAATTAACTGAAAATCCAATTATTTTAGCGCGAGTTTTTGATGTTTTATGGTTAACAAAAAAACTAAAAAAAGATAACCCGATAGCTGGCGAAAAAGCTGCTTCTTACTTCGCCCAATACATAAAATTAATGCTAACTCACAATCTTTATGCTCCTGTAGCCCTTATTGTTAGCCGATATATTACCCTAGGATTATCACTTCCTTATAATTCAAACGAACGATCTTTAATGTTTGAAAATTATGAAAAGTGGATAAATATTGTTCCAACCCCTGAAAATGAATTTTTTATAAGAGAACTATATAAATTACATACAAATAAAACATCTTTTGGAGACAAAGATAAAAACATTTCAAAAATGATTATTGAACGTTCTGAAAATTATATAAATAATAATTTTGAAGACCCAAATTATGGGCATATCCAAATATACATTGAAATAATTATTTCTCACGCAAAAAGATTAAAAGATCCAGTAAAAGAGTCTGAAACATGGGTGAAATTTAAAGATTACTATATGACAATAGCTTCGAAAAGCTCCGATCCATCATTAAAAGTTTTGCTCCTTAAGAATGCTATTGAGTGCTTAAGAAAAATAAAGAAGAACCCCTATAAAAAAGAAATTCTTAACCTTCAAAAAGAAATTGAAACTTTACAACCTGAAATATTAACAACTCTACACACTTTTAAAAGCGAACCCATAGATACCACTGAACTCATTAAGAATAGCTTTAAACTTATATCAGGCAAAAATACTTCTGAAGCTATGATTGTATTAGAGCAAAACATGGAATGGATTAGTGAAAAATATATCAAAGAAAATTCTACAGACGCCCTTACGGATGAATTTTTTCCCACTGTAATTATTAACCAGAAAGGACAATCAAAAAATACTTCAAAATATAAACCTGCTGAACAAAGGCTTATTTCTTTTCACTATTCTTTCATTCTTCGATGTGTAATTTTACCGATGTTAGATATTTTCAAACAAGAACATTTTTTTAATGATTTTAGTTTTATTCATATGTTAAAAAATCATCCTCTTGTTCCAGAAGGATATGAAAAAACATATTCAAAAGGGTTATATTATTACTTAAATAAAGAATTTTTTGAAGCTGCTCATATTTTAATACCTGCTTTTGAAAATTCACTAAGATATTTACTCTCTCTTCATCATCCAATAAGTTATTTTTCTGATAAAGATAAAGATAAAGATATAATAGAAATAAATAGACTTATCAATCTATTAGAAGCAAACAAGCTTATTTCTTCTAATATCTCAATCAATTTAAAATATTTTTTTGGACCAGATGATTGCAATGTTCGCAATGAATTAATGCATGGAATGTTGCCTTTTGAAAATATTATTTCTTCTTGTAATATAATATCAGCCCTTTCATTAATTTATTGGATGATAATGTATCCATATGAACTTCACCCTAAGAAAAACAAAAAAAAGAAGGCATAAAAAAAAGGCAGTTAAAAACTGTCTTTTTTATGGTCGGGGCGATAGGACTTGAACCTACGACACCCTGCTCCCAAAGCAGGTACTCTACCAGACTGAGCTACGCCCCGCGCTAAACGGTCCTTAGGTTCTACATCACTTTTCTTTTTTTTGCAAGTAAAAAAATGCATCCCCTTCTCTTTTTTTGTTTTATTTTTACGTATTCATTTTAAGGATTGTTTTTTCCGTCATATCTCGTATGATAGGGCAAACAGTTAAAGGATTTATCAATGAAAAAAGAACTTCTCGCCCCAGCTGGCGATCTTGAATCAGGGCTTGCGGCACTTTATTATGGTGCGGACGCAGTCTATCTCGGGCTTAAAAGCTTTTCAGCACGCGCAACGGCCGCCAATTTTTCAGCAGCCGAGCTTAAAGATTTTACCGGCTATGCCCACACATTAAATCGCAAAATTTACGTGACGGTCAACACTCTTGTTCAAGAAGAAGAGCTTTCTAATTTACTTAAGATTTTGGATATTTGCTCCGTCGCTCACGTTGATGGCATCATTGTGCAAGATGTTGGCGTTGTCCGCATCATAAAAGAGCGCTATCCAGAGCTTGACCTTCACGCCAGCACACAGCTTGCCGTTCATAATAAAGAAGGTGCTCTGTTCCTTAAAAGCTTGGGCTTTACGCGTGTGGTTTTAGCAAGAGAGCTCTCCCTTCCCAAGATTAAAGAAATCACGAAAATCCCTGGTCTTGAGACAGAAGTTTTCATCCATGGCGCCCTCTGCTATTCCTATAGCGGGCAATGTTTATTTTCCTCTTTAGAGTTTGGGAAAAGTGCTAACAGGGGAAAATGCGCCTACCCTTGTCGATCAGAATTCAACGGAAAACACCTTTTTTCCATGAAGGATTTGGCCTTACAAGCAGAAGTTTTAAACCTACCTGCAACGTCTTTGAAAATTGAAGGCCGAAAGAAAAGCCCGCTTTATGTGGCGGCTGTGACGGATTATTATCGCCATCTGTTAGATGAGGGAAAATCTGACACGTTAAAGGCCGAAAACCTAAAGCAAATCTTCTCTAGACCTTGGACAACGCTTCATTTCCTTGGCAAAAACAAAGATGTCATTGATAGGGATTTTGTGGGGCATCGCGGCCTTCTTATCGGAACAGTGATAGAGGCACATCGCGAATATTTCAAATTCAAACCCACCCATGAAATTGAACGCTATGACGGTCTTCAACTTGATTTGACGGGACGAGAAAAACCCTTTGGCTTTTCTTTGGAAAAAATGAAAATTGGCGAAAAGAATGTTTATAAAGCCCATAAGGGAAATTTGGTAGAGGTTCTTTTACCTCCAAAAGCGCCCTTCATCCCGAAAGGAACATCTGTTTATTTAGCCTCCTCCACAAAGGTGAAGGGCTCTTATCCTTACCAAAAGCCAAGGTTAGGAATTTGGGCAGAAAATCCAGCTGTTAACGTTTCAATTTCAATTTCTAAAAATCGCTTTTTGGCAGAGGCCACCGGTATTTCCGTTCAAAAAGAAGGTCCTTTTGAAAAAGCAGAATCTCCAGAACGCACCAAAGACGCCGTCCTTAAAAGTTTTTCAAAAACGGGCGATGTTGCCTTTAATTTAGGGGAGCTTTCTTTCACAAATACGGAGGGCCTTTTCGTGCCTGTTTCTCTTTTAAATGAAGTTCGAAGAGAGCTTTATTCACAGATTGTGATTGAGCAAGAATCTCGCACTCTTCCTGAAATAGAGGCCCCTTTTATTCCAAAAGAACAAGAGGAAAAATGGCTTATTAAAACAGATGATTTTGAAAAAATATCCCTTCTGGATTTTGACGAATTTGAGGAAATCCTTTACGTTTTAGACGCCAAAACAGATGTAAAAGAACTCTTAACGCTTTTGCCAAAGAAGAAAGTCAGACTATCTCTTCCTCCTGTTATTCGGAAAAGCTCTTTGTTTCATACAAAGGTAAAAGAGGCCCTCAACCTTGGCATTAAAAAATGGGAAATTTCAAACATTGGTCATTTTGAGTTTTTAAAAACAAAAGGCATTGACATTTCTTTATCCCCATTTTTCTACACATTAAACTCTCAAGCGCTTCAATTTGCAAAGGAGCAAGGCCTATCTAGAGCCGCTTATTCCTTTGAAGACACCCTTGAAAACAGAGTGCTTTTAGCTGAAAAATCACCTTTGCCTTTGGTCAACGTGCTTTATGCGGATGTGCCTCTTTTCATCAGTGAGAATTGCATTAGAGATGGCGCTTGTGATACTTGTTCACACCAAGAAAAATGGGTTGATTTAGGAACAACTGAGGCTCTTTCCAAAGACTGTCGAACTTATGTTTTTGATAAAAGAAGTTATAGCCTCTCCTCCTTTAAAAAGAAAATTCCTGCCTCCTATTTTGAAATGGATTTTGTTTATAAACCTTACACAAAGGAAGAAGTCAAAGCCCTTCAAAAAGAAATTCGAGGTGGCAATGATCTTAAAAACACCTTCATGGGGAATCTTTTAAGGAAGATATAACGCTATAAAAAAGAGACATAAAAAAAGCGGCTTCGTTAAAAGTCGCTTTTTTTGTTGAGAGTCAAAGATATTAAGAACGTTCTCTAAAAATGGCAGAATAGTTGTTCTTAATTTTATTTTCTCTCTTTTTATCTTGTTCACAAATAAGCTTTGATTGAAATTTTTGAATAAATTTATCAGAAGAAAGAGTCGTCACATCTTCTGCTAATTGAAGGAAAACCTCCTCCTTTACTCTCAAGGCGCAACATGACTTTTGTTCCAAAGATTGATGAGAAATCTTTTCTTCCAATAAAGAGGCTTTTTCAAAGAGGAAGTTTGCAAAAAAATTGGCATCTGTCTTTTGAAGGATAAAATCGCTTTGGCGATAAAGCTCTTCCTTTATTCCTTGGCAGCCCTCAATCCCTTCTTGCATGGCATCACGGTTAATCCGAATGCTTTCTCTTAAACTTCTTTTCTCTTTACCTACTTTATATTGTTCATTTCCGTATTTTTCAAAAAGATCATTTTTCTCAGAGAAAAGCTTTTTATATACCGTGACGAGATTCAACACTTTTTGCTTTTTCGAGTTTCCTTCATTTAAAAATTTCTTTTGTTCTTTAAAGAAACTTTCTATTTCCTTTTTAAATTGCAAAGGCGCTACTTCAACAATTTCTTGATAAATTTTTTTGTTCTTTCCAAGGGAATCTAAAAGCATACATCCAAATTTTTCATCTGAAAGTTCTGCACAAGAAGTGTCATTCGCTCCTTCTTTTAGAAATTTAAAAGCTGAATTTTCCTTTAATTTTTGGAAAAATTCCATTTTTTGAAGATTTCCAACAGTCCTTGATAAAAGATCAGCCTCTTTTTGTTTAAGCTGAACACGCGCTTCTTTATAAAGAGTCCTTCTTTCTTTGATTTTAAGCTCTATCTTTTTTAACTCTTCATTTTTGCTTGTTAAGGCTCTTTCCTCTTCTTTAAGAATGTTTTTTTCACGTTCTTTTATTTGGCTTTCTCGTCTTGAAAAAGAAGCATAATTAGCTGTTTTTAACTTCTGCGTAAAAAGCTCTTCCTTTTTATTGAAATAGGCATATTCTTTTTGAAGTTCCATAAATTCAAAGATTTGAGAAGTTTGTCTCTTGACAAATTCTTCTTTAGTTTCTTCTTGTCCAGAAGAGTGCACACCTCTTTCTTTCCGTTCTTTCTTTAACTTCTCTTCAAGAGAATCTTTTGGTTTTTCATTCATAGAACGTTTCGCAACTGTTTGATCCTCTATCGCTTTAAAAAGATGGTCGTGATCTGATTGGGATAAAGCCATCTCTTCAAAGGATTCAAAAACTTCTTCTTTTGAAACCAAATGCGGCAAACTTTGAATATCTTGATTTTGTTTTAGAGGACTTGGTTTTTTGCAGATTTTAAGAAAATAATACTTAAATCCTTCTTCAGCCGTTGTTTTACTAACCGCCCCATAAACGCGAAACGTATAGTTTTTTGTTCTTGGTTTTATTTCAAAAAAATCAAAATCATCTGCTTGAATTGTTGTCAACCATTTTGATTGAACTTCTTCTAAATGACGTCCTCCCCGAACAGGCAAAGAAAATTTTACCCTTTTTAAGACAAAATCCCGCATATCTTTTTGAAGTGAATTGTGATATTCATCCAAGAATTCTTTTGATCCAAAGAATTGGACTTTTACTTTAGAAACGTCCCTATCCATTATATACATCCTATCTTTTTTAACATCCTTAAATATAAGATAAATTTACCTTATCTTTTGAGGTTAGAAAACGAGGATATGTTTGTCAAGTATTTTTGCAATTATTTTAATAATTAAATCGAAAAAATGGATATAATCCTTTTTTATAGGAAAATTTTATCTTCTTTTGGATAGATTTTTACCAGCTTGAGTTAAAAGAAGTAGCGCATGGGATACAACGGTTCCCATTTCAAAAGCCGAATTTTTACATTGAATCTCAGCATCAGAGAGTAATGCCAAAGCACGCGTTAATGCTTCCTCCCCCCAAACAGATAAATTTCGTTCAAAAACAGGCTTTGTTTTAAAGTTTAAAGGTGGATAGAGCTTCTTATATGCTGTTTGCCTATCCATTCCCGAATGAATTCTTGAAGAAGTTAAAAGAAGTTTTTGAAAATATCCCGAAATTATACGAAGAAGAGAAACTTCACTTTCCCCCTCTCTTTGTAAAATATCAAATTTTGTTTGAACCAAAAAGTGATCTCCCTGCATAATTCCATTGATAAGCGATTCAATCGAACTTGAAGACACATCTCCTATAGAGGCCTCTGCATCCGCCAAAGAAACGGTTTTTTTATCCCCAATATAAATCAGCAATTTTTCCAATTCGGCTTTTATAATAGAGCGGTTCAGCCCTATATGCTTTTCTAAGTAAGCTTTTGTTTCAAAATCAATTCGAACGCCTTTTTGCCTTAAAAAATCCTCTACAAAAGGCCCAATCTCTTTTTCCTCTGGCAAATAGCACGCAAAACAGGCCATTTTGGGATGATCTTCACACAAGACCCTTAACGAAGAATTTTTCTTTAAATTTCCCGCTTTTAAAAGGACAAAGGTATCCGTTTCTTGATGATCCAAAAAATATGAAACACCTTCTGTTATGTCTTCTGAAGCATCGCGCACTTCAATCAAACGCCGTCCCCCTAAAAGAGAAATGGCCGCCGCTTCGGCGTTAAAATCGGACACTCTATCTTTCATTTTTGTCCCATCAAAGGCCGCATATAAAAAAGCATCCTTCTTATCTGGAACAATAAAAACCCTCATTTTATCAGCCAAATCTTCCACTTGACCTTCATCAGGGCCAAAAAATAAAGCCCCTTTATATGAAGAAGATATTTTAGAAATCATCCCTTCAAATTGATAGGTTTTTAACTTCATTTCTTGTCCGTTTTTTTATGAAAGAGTGTTTTGTTTTTGAAAAAAGCCGTAATTCTTAAAGCAATATCTTGAGATAAAACAATAACCGTGTTTTCGTCAGCCTCTCTTCTTGCGACATAAGTGGCATAAGGGGCTGTTAAAATATTATAGCTGGCTCTTGTGTTAACAGCATCTTTAATTAAAATCTCTTGTGTCTTACTTTCAAGGAGCTGATATTTTGCCGTCATAACCATAGTGGCTCGCGTTGCCGTATTATCGCTTCGAATACCTTGTTCCCGCTCCACATAGCGATTCAATTCAACTTTCAAAACATATTGGGGAGGATTTTTCTCTTTCTTTGGATTCAACAAATCCAATAAATGCCAACGCATTTTTTGCCCAATTTCATCTGCAATCGGAGCCACACGAATCAACCGCGTATAGCGAACGACTTGCTCATCTTTTACACCTTCTTTTCGATAAAGAGGGGTAAAATGGCACCCACTTAAAACAAAAAGGGCCCCTATTCCAATTATCAAGCTTTTCTTAAAAATCAAAACACATCACCTTTTTTTCAAAAATACAGTTAATTTTTACATTTTTCTTTTTAGATAGGATAAAGTGAACTTTCTTTAAAGACAAGCTTTCTTTTACCCAAAGATCTTGGATTTCGGATTTTTTCATCCCGTCTTTAAGCTCTGAAATAAAATCCCCCTTAAACTTACCTTGAACAAAAACCTTAACTTTTAAAAGCTTCTTTTGGGCCTTTTGCCTTGAATATAAAGGAATTGAAAGTCGCTCTTTTAAGCTTTCCGCAAAGAAGGGGGCAAAGACCTCTAAGAAAGAAAAAAACCGAACACTTAATTTTTCATTTTTAACGACTTCTTTTAAAAGGATAAAGCCTTTTCGATATTCTTTTCTTTCCAAATATTCTTGCACCTGTTGAAGGGCGTAAAGATACGATCTGGTTTCCTCTTGTCCAGGGACAAGTGAAAAACTTAATTCATACAAGCGATGAAGCCATTTCCAATATTGAAAAAGAACCCCCTCTTCGGGCTCAAGCGTTTCTTCATCTAGGCAAGAAAGCGCATACGCCTCCCACCCATAGGTTTGACACATCTCCTCCCTTTTGGAAAACGCCCTCTTTTCATTTGGATTTTTTACCCAACCCATTTGGGGCATAGCAGCCTGCCATAAAAAGGAAGATTTTCCCTTCCGTCTTAAGTCTATATCCTGTTCCATTAGACCTAAAGAAAGCGGTTTCTTTGAGGGAGTTATGTTTTGAAGGGCTTTATATTCAACTGCCTGCATGGGATATCTTGGAAGCGCCATTTTACATTCTTTTTTATGTTTTTTGTTCGTTTATCTTTAAGATTATACAAAATTTTACTCTTTAAAGAAAGCTTTTTTCTATTGACCCTTCTTAAAAAAAACGGCAAAATACCTTATACTGTTTTGAATTAGAAAAGAGGGGACTTATGAATCTTAAACCTGTATTACTTCTTTGTCTTCTCCCTCTTGGAAAGGGATATGCTCAAAGCGCGCCTCTTTCTTATGAAAAAGAGAATCAATCCATTGAAGACAAGGCCTTATTTGAAACAGGCTTTGGAGGGTATTTCGATTCCTACTTTTCTGATGGACGTTTGGATACAAACAGCAAAAAAGTGCATCAAGGATCCTTTTTATCCAAAATGGCGCTTTATGGATATGGGTCAAAAGAGCTTTCCTCTTCTTGGACTTTAGGCGGAAGAGTAAAAGGGGAAGGCTATGCCTCCTCTCTTCAAAATCCGCATTCTTCCGGAAAACTTAAGGAAGCCTATGTTATGCTTTCCTCTGACGCTTATGGACGCTTTATGGCAGGGGCGATGGACAACGTCTCCGAAATGATGACTTATGATGCCCCAGATGTTGGCGCCATGGGGGTAAACAATTCGCTTTTTTATCATCTTCTCTTAAAGGATAAAAAAACTCAAGAATACTTTTTAACCTCGACGGCTTTAACCTCTGGAAATAATAATTTAAAAGCCTCTTATATTTCCCCATCTCTTGGAAATATAAAGGTTGGATTTTCCTACTTATCCGAAGGCAACTCTCATCAAAAAGAGCTTCAAATTTGGGAAATACGAACAGGATTTAAATCCGCCCTTTTGACCTCTGTCAATGCCCTTTTTGAAGGCGATTCATTGTCGACAGGGCTGACCGCCTCTTACGGATATTATTTCGGGCATTTAGACACTGAAGATCAAAAGCAATATTCTGTTTCCTCTGAAGTGCGTTATTTGGACTTTGTTTTGGCGGGAGGATACCGCAAAACAGATTATTCCACCCCCTTGCCTTCCAATCAAAATGGACAGTCTTTTAATATCGGATTTGGCTATGAAAACACCCTTTTTGGAATCAGCACTTCCTATATGAAATCTAGCCAAGAAAAGACCTCTCTTTACACAAAGACTCGTGCCTCAATGGCAGAGGTTTCTTTTGTTTATCATGTCTCTTCTGATATGGATATTTTTCTCTCTGGAGCCAAGCTTATTTATGGAGACCGCCCCTATAAATCGGCTTTTTTAACAACGGCGGGGCTTTCTTTGCTTTTTTAAGCTAACCGAAAAATAAAGGATTTATCATCATGTATTACAATTATTTTTTTATTCCAAAATCCGTTAAAGAAACTTCGTTAAAAGAAAAAATTGCCTTTTTCTTTGCCACTTACTACGGCATTGGGAACCTTCCTAAAGCTCCAGGAACATTTGGATCTTTAGCCACCTTCCCTTTTGCGTTCTTTCTAGCCTATTCTGGCGGGATTCAATCTCTTCTTATCGGGGCGGGCATTGTTTATCTTTTAGGAATTTTAACCTCAAGAATTATCCTAAAGAAAACTTCACACGATCCTTCCTTTATTGTGATTGATGAGATTGTAGGGCAGCTTGTCACGTTTATTCCTGTTTCTTGCCTTTTAGAAGCCCCTTTTAAGATGTCTCACCTATGGATTTATCTTGCAGGATTTTTACTTTTTCGCTTTTTTGATATTGTCAAAATCTATCCTGCCTGCTATTTTGATAAAAAAGTTTTAAACGCCTCTGGTGTCATGCTAGACGATGTCGTTGCGGGGCTTTATGCAGGGCTTGTTTTAACAGCGCTTGTTTTAACTTTTTAACAGCTAATTAAATTTATAAAGGAGACCTTCTATGACTGAAGAAGAAATTAACATTGCCCATTTTAAGCATATCAGTGAACTTTACGCCAAAGCAAAGGGCTATAAACTTTCCGCTTATGCTGACAAAATTATTTCTAGATGCCTTACAAAATGTGATGGAAATTGCCCTTGTGATGTTTCAAGAGGATTTTGCCCTTGTAAAGAACATGAGGCAGAGGTTGAACAAATGGGACATTGCCATTGTAATTTATTCTTGAAAGATGAAAAATGATCTTTGAAGATGTTGTTAAAAATTTATCGGGAAGTGTTGTTGGGCACCCTGCTTTATCAGAGGAGATTATTCATCTTCAAAAAAGCTTGATGGAAAACGATCTTCCCGAACTTCCTCAAAGCTTTATTGCTTTTCTAAAATCTTTGAACGGATTTATGGGAAATGGTATTGAATTTTATGGAATCAAAGAAATTGAGGACAAAGCGTCACACTACACGCTTCCCCCTCTTCTTGAAAAAAATACAAAAACATCTAAAAATAAAGACTTCCTTATTTTGGGAAGTGTCGACGATTTAACCTTCGTCTTTAATCCAAAAGACAACTTATTTGCGTCAATGGAGCTTCCTTTTTTGGAGCCTGAGGCAACTTACACTTCTTTTGAAGAGCTTTTTAAGGATGTTCTTTGCTCTTACTACGGAGAAAATTTATAAATGAAAGTTGATTTATTTGATTTCCCTTTCGATGAAAGGGCAATTGCGCAAGCCCCTGCAAATCCAAGAGATAGCTCGAAATTGCTTTTAATTCCAAAGGACGGCAATTTTAAGGATTACCACACCAGAGATTTAGATACCCTTATTCGCCCTGATGACATTTTGGTTTTTAATAATACGAAAGTCATTCCGGCCAGATTAAATGGAAAACGAGGAGAGGCCAAAATTGAGGCCACCCTCCTTAAACAAGAGACGCTTTCCTCTTGGGAATGCCTAATTAAAAATGCCAGACGCCTTAAAATAGGCGATACGGTCATTTTTGCTGATGATTTTTCTGCCACCGTTTTGGGAAAGAAAGAAACAGGAGAAGTTATCCTTGACTTTAATCGCTCTGGCGCAGATTTGTTTTGCGCCCTTCATCAATACGGGATTATGCCTCTTCCGCCTTATATCCATCGGGAAAAAGAAGGTAAAGAGGAAGATAAACAAAGCTATCAAACCATTTATGCCAAAACCGAAGGAGCCGTTGCGGCTCCAACGGCGGGATTACACTTTACCCCAGCACTTTTTGACCGCCTTGACAAAATGGGGGTCAAGCGTATTTTTATCACCCTTCATGTCGGGGGCGGCACCTTTCTTCCCATGAAAACAGATGATACAAAAGATCATAAAATGCATTCAGAATATGGCGTTATTGATGAAAAAACGGCCGCCTTTTTAACCCAGGCCAAGCAAGAAGGACGGCGCATTATTGCCGTTGGAACAACCTCCATGCGTCTTTTGGAAAGCGCCACGGATGAAAACGGTGTGGTGCATCCTTTTGCCAAAGAAACGGATATTTTCATCACACCCGGGTATAAATTCAAAGGGGTTGATATGCTTTGGACGAACTTTCATCTACCCAAGTCAACCTTATTTATGTTAGTCTCAGCTTTTGCAAAATTGGATAAGATGAAGCGCGCCTATGCCCATGCATTGGCAAACGATTATCGCTTCTTTTCCTATGGGGATGCGTGCCTTATTGAAAAAGATGAAGACCTTGATTTCAATCCCAATTTATGATACAAGAACGAAGATTTAATTTAACAAAAGAGATTTTTAAATGACACAAAAAATAGCAGATTTACTCTTTCCTTCCTTGCCGTTTACGACGGAAGAGGTTTTGGCAAAATACCCTTCCCGGGATTTACCTCAAGGCGCCCAAGTTTTACGGGTTGCCCCTTCCCCAACTGGATTCATGCATATTGGGGGAATTTATGCCGCTTTGGTTTCGGAACGTGTCGCCCACCAAAGTCAAGGGGTCTTTATGCTTCGAATTGAAGATACCGATTTAAAACGCGAAAAAGAAGGAGCTGTAGAATTGATTGCCTCTTCGTTGGAAGAATATTCTATTCCTATGGATGAAGGGGTTAAAGGCGATTTAACCGAAATTGGCGCTTATGGCCCTTATACGCAAAGTAAGCGACGCGATATTTACCAAGCCTTCGTCAAACAAATGGTGGCAGAGGATAAAGCCTACCCTTGCTTTTGTTCAGAGGAAGACATTACGGCTTTAAGGGAAAAAGAAATCGCTTTAGGGGCGCGTCCTGGGTATCACGGACAATTTGCAACTTGCCGCTATTTAACAGAGGCTCAACAAGAAGAAAAAATCAAAAAAGGCCTACCTTGGGTTATTCGCTTTAAGTCAAACGGAAACTACAATGAAAAATGTATCGCACGAGATATTTTGCGCGGCAACCGAGAATTTCCACAGAATGATTTGGACATTGTCTTGTTAAAATCAGACGGCCTTCCAACATATCACTTTGCCCATATTGTTGATGATCATTTAATGGGAACAACCATTGTGTTGCGGGGAGATGAATGGTTTTCCTCTTTGCCTTTACACTTTCAACTTTTTGATGCAATGGGATGGAAAACACCAAAATACGCCCATATTGCCCCTATTCAAAAAATGGAAGAAGGCGCAAAACGAAAACTTAGCAAACGAAAAGATCCAGAAGCCAGCATTACCTTTTATGCCGAACAAGGCTACCCAAAGCAATCTGTTCTTGAATATTTAATGAATCTTGCCAATTCCAATTTTGAAGATTGGCGTCGTCAAAATCCTGTTAGTCCTTTAACAGATTTCCCGTTTAAACTTAAAAAAATGGGATCAGCGGGGGCGTTGTTTGACTTTGTTAAGCTCCTCTCTGTCAGCAGAGACACGGTTGCGCATATGAGTGCCGAACGCGTTTACGAGGAAGGGCTTGAATGGGCCGAAAAATATGATAACGCGTTTGCTCTTTTGATGAAAGAAAACAAGGAAAAGATGATAAAAATCCTTTCCATTGAACGAAAACCTTCTGGAAAAGGACGAAAAGACATTGCCTTGTGGAGCGATATTAAAAAAGAAGTTTCTTGCTTTTTTGACGCACTTTGGGAAGGAATTTCTGAGGAAGGAAAGGCTTTCCTCTTAGAACATAAAGAGGCCAAAGAAATCGCCCTTTCCTATCAAAAGATTTATTCATCAGCCGATGACAATCAAGTTTGGTTTGATAAAGTAAAACAAATTGCCGATGAATTTAATTATGCAACGTCTATGAAGGACTATAAAGAACATCCCGAAAATTTCAAAGGAAGTGTTTCTGATATTGCCTCCCTTATTCGGGTGTTGATTACAGGGAAACTTCAATCCCCTGACTTGCACGATATGATGCAAATTTTGGGAGAGGATGCTGTTCAAAAACGGCTTTCAGCTCTCTAGCTGTTCAAAAAGTCTTAAAAAAAGCCCTTCACTTTAATCCGTGCGGGGCTTTTCTTTTTATGGGTTTCTTTTCTTGAGTTTTTATTTCAAACCTTTGGAGGGGTCTTTTTGCATTTTAGGCTTTAACTTAAGCGCTTTTTTGGAGGCTCTTAAGGCTTGTCTTTGAATCTTTTTTTCATAGCTTTTTTGAGACAAATACCCGTTTTTAATTTTTTCATTCACGTAGGAAAGAAGCTCTGGCGTTGAATCTTCTGATAAAAGAAGGGCGCGCTCCCATAGGAATCTAGCCTCTCTTTTACGACGAACAAACCAGTAAGCATCCCCCAAATGGCTTGAAATCAAAGCATTTCCCGCTGAGAGGGTCGACGCTCTTTCCAAATAAAGAACCGCTTTTTTATAGTCTTTTTTCAAAAAATACGCCCAACCCAAACTATCCAACATCGGGCCATTTTCTCCAACGATAGAAAGGGCTTCCTCTATCATCTGTTGGGCTTCATTTAAGTTGCCATTTGTTTCTAAAATTAAATAGCCTAAAAAATTCAAAACAACAGGATTTTTCGGGCTTAATTCCAAAGCTTTCTTTAAGTCTTTTATGGCTTTTTCTTTTTGATTTAAACTGTTATACGTTGAGCCACGCATAAAATAAACCATAAACAAATTATCATCATTTTTGTTTGTTTTTTGAAGGCATTTTGTAAAAGTTTGCACCGCTTTTTTATATTCTTTTTTAGCAAAATAAGCCTCTGCCAAAGAATAATAAGCCGTTGCCAAATCTGGATTTTTCTTTAAGATTTTTTGAAGCGTTTTTTCTGCATTTCTATAGTCTTTTATCGCCATATAGTTTGATGATTTTTTTAGGGAAACAAAGAAAGAAAGCACCTCATCTTTTTCCAGAGTATCGTAAATTTTATTGGCCTCTTCATAGCGTTCAAATTCTTCCAAAAGCTCCGCCGTTAAGAGTTGAATCAACGTTGATTTTGGGTGAAGATAAATAGAAATTCTAGCTGTTAAAAGGGCAATTTCAACACTTTTAGCCTGTCCAAAGGTTGCCGAAATACCAAAAAAGGCCTCTGCAATTCCCGTTTGAGGATCGATTACAAGTTCTGATTTTTTGGGATAGCGCAAAAAGCTTTCCGTAAGCAGGCCGGCCGCTTGGGATTTTTTATAGGCTTGAACAAAATCCATATGGGCTTCAACCTGATTTGTTCTTTCGTAAAAATTTCGAATTTGAAGTAAAGTCTTAATTGAAGGAGATCCGGCATTCATCATCATTTCATAAGAAGTTGTCGCCTCTCTAAAACAAAGTAAATAATCCAAAATCATTGCCCTATGGAAATAATAAAACGGCAAAAAATCCTTTTCTTCCTTCATCACGTCCAAAGCTTTCAACGCCTTTTCCTTTTGATGAAGTCCCGCATAGCTCCACGCTTCAATTAACGGAGCAAGGGCCCTTGAAAACCCTTCTCTTTTAATAAAAGTTAAATTATCCAAAGCCTCTTTATAGTTCTTCTTTTTTATCAAATCAGAAATTAAAATATAGCGAGCTAAATCATCTGTCTTATTTTGCTCTAACGCCTCTTTTGCAAGGGGAGCCGCTTCTTTTATATCTCCAGAAAGGGCAAGCAAAATATAGCTTGTCGTCATAAGATTTAGATCTTTTTTATCTTGCGTTAACGCCCTTTTATAATACTTGGCAGCCAAGGGAAGATTCTTCTGATTTTTTGCAAAAAATCCCGCCAAATAATTTCCAAAATCGGCATCAGGAAAAGAGGGTTCAATCGCTTTTTCCTCTTGAACGACCTCTCCTTTTTGGGAAATCATCTCTTTTTCAATTAAACTTTGTTCTGAATTTTTCGAAACAGAGCAAGAAAGCATAAAAAAAACAAGAATAGAGCTTAAGAAATAACGAAAAACCACCTTTTTTTCCTTTTTACTTGGCAAAATGTTTTTTATTTGGCATAACTATAACAGAAAACAAAGGCTTTGAAAATGAATAATATTGAAAAACTTGTCCAGTTTTATAAACTTTTAGGAATTGAAGATTTGGTTCAAGA
Source organism: Alphaproteobacteria bacterium (assembly GCA_009929265.1). Classification (GTDB taxonomy): domain Bacteria; phylum Pseudomonadota; class Alphaproteobacteria; order CASFRQ01; family SAAU01; genus SAAU01. The sequence goes on along the minus strand of SAAU01000005.1, from coordinate 15,236 downwards.
AACCTCTCGTTCTTTCTTTGAAAAGAAGGAGGAAGGCGCCTTAAAATCGACTTCTGCTAAAGAGGAAATTTTAAAAGAAACAACGCCTCAAAACCCTTCCCCTACGGCAATGAAAGAAGAGGGTCCTAAAACGAAAATATTTCCAGCCTCTAAATTTTCGCCCAATTTTAAAGATGCTTCTCCGCATAAAACAGAGGAGAGCTTTTTAGCTGAGGCCATCGAAAAATCGGCAACAGCCAATAGTTTAGAAGATCTTGAAAAAGCCCTTACTAGCTTTGAAGGATGCGCTCTTAAAAAAACGGCTATTCACACCGTTTTTGGTCAAGGCGTTTTATCCCCTGACGTCATGTTTATTGGCGAAGCCCCAGGGGAAGAGGAAGATAGACAAGGCATTCCATTTATTGGCGCCAGTGGACAACTTTTAAATAAAATGCTCGATTTTATTGGACTTTCAAGGCAAAAAAATATGTATATTTCAAATATTATCCCTTGGCGTCCCCCAGGAAATAGAAATCCGACTCCAAATGAGGTGGAACTCTGTCTTCCTTTCATAAAGCGTCATATTGAGCTTTTAAATCCAAAATGCATTGTTTGTATTGGCGGGGTTGCGGCAAAAAGCTTACTTCAAACAACAGAGATTGTCTCAAAATTAAGAGGAAATTGGCACACGCTTTCCTTAAATGGAAAAGAGTATCCGCTTTTTTGTATTTATCATCCGTCTTATCTTTTACGCACCCCGATTGCCAAGAAAGCAACCTGGTTTGATTTATTGAAATTAAAAGAAGCCCTTCAAGAACTTCATTAGAAAATTTAAAAACCTTCTTTTATCAAAAATCTACAAAAAAATCCCCCTCACTTTAATCTTGTGAAGGGGGTTTATTTTCTTTTCCTAAACACTTAAATGTTTGGCGCCTTTTTTCAAATAATCATATCCCGTGACAAGGGTTAGCCCTGCGGCCAACCAAAGCATAATTTCCCCAAAAAGCCCCGCATACATCCAAGAGGGAGAATCATTTGACACCATCAGCAAAGGAAGCGCCACTAACTGACAGGCTGTTTTATATTTAGCCAATTTTGTGACGGGAAGGCCGACCTTAATTTCGGCCAAAAATTCCCGAAGACCAGAAACCAACACTTCACGGCACATAATAATCACAGCAGGTAAAATACCGTATCCAGACACACCGAGGCGTTTTTCATAGGCCAACATTAACAATAAGGCACTGACCAAAATCTTATCTGCAATGGGATCTAACACCCGTCCAAAAACAGATGTTTGTTTCAAGTATCTTGCCAAAAATCCATCAAAATAATCTGTAATAGCCGCTAAAATAAATAAAATGCACCCTGTCCAAGCGGCAATAGATCTATCAAAATAAAAAGAAGCCACAATGACGGGAATGACGCAAATGCGCAACATCGTTAGTGTGTTTGGAAGATTAAGCACTTTATTCGTCCTTTCTTTACGAGTCGTTTTTATTACTATAAATCAAGAATGGAAAAAGGTGTAGATTTTTTTTGCAAAACTTTCTGAAATTCCTTCCACTTGTCTAAGCTCTGAAAGGCTAGCGTCTTTAACCCCTTTAACGGACCCAAAATATTCCAATAACGCCTTTTTGCGTTTCCGTCCAACCCCCGAAATTTCTTCCAATTCCCCTTTTAAGAGTCCCTTTTGACGTTTGGCACGATGCGTTCCAATGGCAAAGCGGTGCGCCTCATCTCGCAAACGTTCAATCAAATGTAAGACAGAGCTATGATTTCCTAAATAAACCTCTTTCCCATTTGTAAAGACCAATTTTTCATTGCCAGCGTTTCTATTTTCGCCCTTAGCGACCCCAACTAACGTAATTTTCTCTTCAAGTCCAAAGGATTTTAAACTTTCATACGCCTTTTGAAGTTGTCCTTTTCCGCCATCAATCATCATCACATCGGGAAGATTCTCTTCCTTTATTCCTCGCGCCAAGCGACGCATTAAAACATGTTTCATCATGGCAAAATCGTCTTCGGGATTCACTTTTTGCGTATCAATATCAAAGCGCCGATACCGATTTTTTTCAAACCCATTTTGGGACGCTGCAATCATGGCCCCCACACTGAAAGTCCCCCGCAAATGGCTATTGTCATAAACTTCAACAATGTTGACATTTTCACATCCCAAAAGGGTGGAAAACTTTTTCCAATCCTCTTGCTTAATTCCTTTTTCCAAAAGATGACGACTTAAAGATTCGGCCGCATTGAGTAAAGCCTGCTCTAAAAGATGCTTCCGAAATCCTTTTTGAGGAATCGAAATTTGAACTTTGCTTTCTCTTTTGTTTGAAAAGACTTCTTCTAATAGCTTTTTTTGCGCCAAAGGCTCTGAAACTAAGACTTCTTTAGGAAGAGGATTTTTCAAATAAAACTGCCCTAAAAGCGCCTCCAACACGGCAACTTTATCTTGATTTTTCTCTTGAACAAAAAGACAAGATGATCCGTTATTCATCCCTTTTCTATAAAAGAAAATTTGAACTGCATATGTTTCATGACGCTCTGCAATAGCAAAAATATCGGCATCCAAATTACTGCTATTTTCCCCTTTTTGTGCCTGGAGTTCGTTCAGGCTTTTAATCTGATTTCGCAAACGAAGCGCCTGTTCGTAATTTTGATTTTCGCTTTCAAGATACATTTTTTGGGTTAAGCTTTTTTGTAAATCAACTGTTTTTCCTGACAAAAAATCCCTCACCTGTTTGACATTTTTGGCATACTCTTTTTTGGAAATAAGTCCTGTGCAAGGCGCTGAACATTTCTTGATTTGATACAATAAACACGGGCGAGACCGATTGGAAAATTGGCTTTCCGAGCAAGTCCTTAGTTGAAAGGCACGTTGCAAAAATTGAAGCGTTTTGTTTAAGTTATCCACCGAAGCAAAAGGGCCAAAATAAAATCCCTTTTCCTTTTGCCGTCCGCGATATTTCATAAGTTTTGGAAAATCGCCCTTCATATTCAGGAATAAAAACGGATAACTTTTATCATCTTTTAATAAGATATTATAGGGCGGTGAATATTTTTTAATCAACTCATTTTCAAGGAGGAATGCCTCGGCCTCTGTCGCGCATTCAATGACGACTAAATCGTGAACCAAAGAAACCATTTGTGCAATGCGAAAGCTTAACTTTTCAGGCCGCGTATACGAAAGAACGCGTTTTTTTAGGTTTTTTGCCTTTCCCACATAAAGGACACGCCCTTCTTTAGAAATCATCCGATAAACCCCAGGTCTATCTGGAAGAAGTTTCTGTTTTTTTAAGACAACCTCTTTTCCTTGAAGCGCATTTTCCTCCTGCACACATCCCCCTTTTTAACGGCTATATTTACAGTATTCTGTTTCAGTATAAAGGGAAATTTCGGTTATTTTTGAAAATTCCAAAGTTGTATTGCCATAGAAAATTGTCCCCGCCGCATCTGGTAAGAAATGATTTTTCTTTTGATATTCAACAACATCAAGCAAGCTCATCTCCAACCCGCTTTCAAAGGCAACATGCCAGCCATATCCCTTTGCATCGGCTTTAATCACAATGCCGGACGTTTCCAAAGACCCTTCAATTTTTTGAGAATCATCGCCTGCCTTAAAGAAAAAATATCCCTTTTTATTTTCAGGCGTCAACATTGTTTCTGGATAAAGCGTATCCATGGAATCTGTCGTTTCCTCTGGAAGAGAGAGCTTTTTCAAATTCGAAATATATAAAACAGAATTTTCAGGCCCAATTAAAAGAGCCGTTTCCCCATTAAAGGAAAGTTCCTGTCCTTGTTTATCGCCCATATTCAAAACACGTAATCCATTTAAGATAATGCCCCAGTCTTTGAAAGAATTAAACCCTAAAGCGCCAAGCAAGAAATGTTGCGGCTTAACTTCCGATAAAGGAAAATCAAAGGAATTTGGAATATCCACTTCCTCGGCCCCCATAAATGGAACGGTCACATTGTCCGGCCCAACAAGAAGGCCATTTTGAACCGCCTCTTTTGAAAGAGGAAGTGTTTTTCCAGCATAATCCATCAAAGCTTTTGTCTTTAAGTCAATCAAAACCAAATACCAATCTCTTAACGTATATCCTTTTAAGGCACCATAATTTTCAAGAAGAATAGTTTTTTCCTCGGCCATATTAGAAAGGACTTCTTGTCCTCTGCCATAGGAGAAAGAATACGTTTTGCCTTGAATAAAGGGAATATTTTTAGGAAAAGAAAAAGCAATTTCAGAGGATTCTTCTTCTGTTGCAGAAAGTGTCTCTTGCTCTTCCTCCTCATCATCGTCAAAAGAAGACGTAATCAACGTTGAAGGAACAAAAGAATCGTCTTTTCCTTCAAAATAGCTTTCTGAGGAAGAGATAAATTCTTTGGTTTCAGGTTCTGTTTCAATTTCAGGTTCAGATTCTGTTTCCACTTCAGGTTCAACAGTTTCTTCAATCTCTGCTTCCCCTTCAGGGGCTGTTTCCGGCTCTGTTTCCATTTCAGATTCAGGGGCTGTTTCCGCCTCAACTTTAGCTTCTACTTCTGTTTCCGTTTCCGTTTCCGTTTCAGCTTCTACTTCAGCTTCAGGTTCTGCTTCCGCTTCTGCTTCAGATTTTACTTCAACATCGGCTTCTGCTTTTTCTTCGGTTTCTTCCTTCGATTCAGCCTCAACCTCTTCCTCTTTTTCCTCAAAGGACGACTCTTCAGGAGCCGCCTCTTGCTCTTTTAGAGCCGTTTCTTTTTCAAGCGCTTTATCTAGGTTTTCTCGTTCCTCTTCAGAAGGGAAAGGCATGTCTTTTGCTTGCTCTTCCTCTTTCGGGGTCAGCGTTTCTTTCAATGAAGCATCTTGTTCCATCACAGACTTTAACAAATCTGAAGGCTTTTTACGTTTTCTAAAAGGCATAGAAGTGTTCTCCTTTATTTAATCTTTTTCTTCTATTTTATTCAATAGCGTATAATGCCACGCTTTTCAATCCTTATTTATTGAATTTGCCATTCATCTTCACTGCGTTCCAGCCGAAGAACAAAAAGAGCTAATTCATTGATAAATTCTTTTGGAAGGCGTTGTTCTTCCGCAAAAGGACGATAATAAAGCCGTTCGGATTCATATTCTTTAAGATTTTCTTTCTTATCCACCTTCATCAATTCTTTGAAAGTTTCTTTTGAATAGTTAAGTCCTCTCCAATCCAAATCTTCGTATTGAGGCATAAATCCTAGAGGAGATTCAACAGCATGTGCTTTATGTTGAGCCCGTTCAACAATCCATTTTAACACCCGCATATTATCGCTAAAGCCCGGCCACATAAAGTGTCCATTTTCGTCTTTTCTAAACCAATTCACACGAAAAATCAGTGGAATTTCTTTAAGTTTTCGTCCCACATTTAACCAGTGAGAGAAATAATCCCCCATATTGTACCCGCAGAACGGAAGCATCGCAAACGGATCTCGTCTAATTTCGCCTGCCCCTTCGGCGGCCGCCGTCTTTTCCGATCCCATGATAGAGGCCAAATACACCCCATGTCCCCAATTAAAAGATTGGAAAATCAAAGGCACATTATGACTCATTCTACCGCCAAAGATAAAGGCTTCAATCTTCACCCCGTTTGGATTTTCAAAGTTTTCATCAATCGTTGGGCATTGCACAACAGGAGCTGTAAACCTTGCATTCGGATGGGAAGCTGGCGTTTGACACTCTGGTGTCCAATCTTGTCCTTGCCAATCAATCAAATGAGCTGGCGCTTCTTTTGTAAGGCCTTCCCACCACACGTCTTTATCATCTGTTAAGGCAACATTTGTGAAAATCGTATTTTTCCGACAAGATTCGATAGCGTTTTTGTTTGTTTCCACATTTGTCCCCGGCGCTACACCAAAAAAGCCAGCCTCTGGGTTAATGGCGTATAAAGCCCCGTTCCTTGGTCGAATCCAAGCAATATCATCGCCAACGGTTGACACAGACCAGCCCTCCATTTCCTTTGGCGGAATAATCATGGCTAAGTTTGTTTTACCGCACGCACTTGGGAATGCCCCTGCGACATACGTTGTTTTTCCTTCAGGAGAATGAACCCCTGCAATGAGCATATGTTCAGCAAGCCACCCTTCTTCTGAGGCCATTTTGGAGGCAATTCTTAACGCCAAGCATTTTTTCCCTAAAAGCGCATTTCCGCCATACCCACTTCCAAAAGAATAAATTTCCTTTGTTTCTGGAAAATGAGCAATATAAGTGTTTTCAGGATTGCATGGCCAAGGAACATCCACTTCACCTGCCTTTAGTGGAACCCCAACAGAGTGGTAGCACGGAACGAAAAAGCCGTCTTGGCCCAAAACATCCCAAATTTTTTCCCCCATCCGCGTCATAATGCGCATATTGGCCACGACATACGGGGAATCGGTTAATTCAATCCCAATTTGGGAAAGTTCAGATCCTAAAGGCCCCATACTAAACGGGATCACATAAAGCGTTCTGCCTTTCATACAGCCCTCAAAAAGACCGTGCAATTTTTGCTTCATTTCATCGGGAGCCATCCAATTATTTGTCGGGCCCGCATCCACTTCGCGTTCAGAACAAATAAAGGTTCTGGCTTCCACCCGTGCCACATCCTTTGGATTAGATCTAGCCAAATAACTGTTCGGGCGCTTTTCCTCGTTCAGCTTAATAAACGTTCCCTCTTCTACCAATTTTGCACAAAGTGCCTGATATTCTTCCTGACTTCCGTTGCACCAATAGATTTTATCTGGTGTTGTCAAGGCCGCAAAATCATTTACAAATTTTTGAACTTTTTCATTTGGCATCGTCATTTTATTTCCCCTTATAAATTTAAATTAAATGCTTCTTTTTTCTCCCCCTTACAAAGGAAGAAGCACACGCACACGTAATCCTCCGAAGGGACTATCTTCCAAATAGATTTCCCCTCCGTGAGAAAGAATAATATCTCGACTGATAGAAAGGCCCAACCCGACCCCTCCTGTCTTACTATTTCTAGATTTATCTAATCGATAAAATGCCTTAAACACATTTTTGCGTTCTTTTTTGGCAATTCCAGGACCATCGTCATCCACAATAATTTCAAAATATTTTCCAGAAACCCCAGCTCTTAAATACGTTGTTTTTGCATAACGATTTGAATTTGAAAGAAAATTTGTAATAGCCCGCATCATATCTTGCGGCCGAACCAAAATGTCTTGGTGTCCTTCAATATGAAGATCAATTTCTTGCCCTGCGCGACGCAATTTATTAACAACCGCCTTAATCAACGTTGTGGAATCGGTTAAAATAGGGGCCTCTTTCCCCTCGCCTCTTGCAAAAGTAAGATACCCTTCTATCATATTTTTCATTTCAGAAACATCGTCTAATAAATCAGAAACCTCTTCCTTGTTTCCCATCATAGAAAGTTCCAAATTCATCCGCGTCAAAGGAGTCCTTAAATCATGAGAAATTCCGGCCAACATATTCGTTCGTTCTTGTAAATATTTTTGAAGACGCTCTTTCATTTCTAAGAAAGCTTCCCCTGCGCGCCTCACTTCAAAAGCCCCTTCTGGCTTAAAGTCAAAAGCCGTTCGTCCACGCCCAAAAAGATCTGCTGCTTCAGCAAGACGTATCATCGGACGGATTTGATTTTTCATAAACAAGAAAGAGATTAAAAACACCACAATAGAGGTGCCAATAAGCCATAAAATAAAAATATACGCCGTTGAGCTATAAAACCGTTTTTGTGGCACACGAATTTGATAAAGGCCTTTTGGGGTTTCTACAAAAATAAGGACGTATTTTTCCTCTAAAAATTCCTCCACGTAAAAAGGATACTTTAACTGCTGTAATGACCTTCGAAGAGCTTTTAGGACAAGCGTTCCGTCTCTTTCTGGCAAAGGATATTGCAGCATTTGATTTGGGTAAAAGGAAACGAACAGACTTAAATTTTCATCAAACAATTCATCTAACAATTCAGAAAAATGTTCTTCCTCTATCCCTTGTTCTTTCAAGGTAATAAGGGTTTGAATTTCCCCTGTAATACTTAAAGCTAAACGGCGACTAATTGATCCCCAGTGATTATCATAGAAATATTCACTCATTACCAACTGAAGCGAAACAAGAGGCACAATTAAAATAAGCAAAAATCTAAATAAAAGACTTTTTGGAAAAATAAAACGTTTTATCTTTTTATAAAATTTCATTCATCATCTCTTTGCTTTTTGTTTAATCAGGCAGAAGAATATACCCTTTCCCTCTGACCGTTTGAAGATAACGCGGCGTTTTAGGGTCGTCTTCAATTTTGCGTCTTAGGCGGGTAATTTGAACATCAATCGTGCGTTCGTTTCCGTTTTGGGTTAGCTTTCCTAAATCTTCGCGCAAGACTTCCTTTTCAGCGTTTTCGACGAGATACTTTAGTAAAACAGATTCCACACTTGTTAAAGAGACAAGCTTGCCTTCCTTAAACAATTCCCCGCGTTCAATATGATATTCGGAAGATCCCAAATGAACAACCCCTCGTTTCTGAGGCGTTTTAAGACGGGCCCGTCTTAGAATACTTTGAAGGCGAAGCAAAAGTTCTCTAGGATCAAAAGGCTTTGTCAAATAATCATCTGCCCCACTTTCAAGGCCGATAATTCTATCGTTTAACTCACTCATTGCGGTCAACATTAAAATCGGAGTTTCAATTCCTTGTTCACGAAAACTTTGTGTTAAAGAGGTTCCAGATTCCCCTGGCATCATCACATCCACAACCATAAGATCAAAGATAAATTCGGCAACCAACGCTCTTGCTTCTTTTGCATTTGACGCTGTTGAAACCTTAAAACTATTCTCTTTTAAATACTTAGAAAGCAGTTTTAACAATCTTTCATCGTCATCGACAACAAGGATATGATATTTTTCTGTTTCAGACATAAAGTTTCCTCCTTTTAACAGCATCTAAGCCTATCATCTTTGTAAATCAATATCAAACTTTTTTACCTGTTCGATTATTTCTTCTGCCAAAGGGCTCTCTTCTGATTTGATTTTATCTTCAAAAATTTTAGAAATAATATCTAAATGAAATCTGACCCCTTTCAAAAGAGACTCTGATAAAACAGTTTTGTTTTCTAAATATCGGCAGAGGTGATTGCCCACAAAGGTAATCAAAGGATACCCAAAAGTGATCCCCTGCCCCTTCATATCGTGTGCTTTTCGAAAAAGATCTTTGGTCAATAAAGTGATGTCTTTATCCCTTTGAGCTTGACTAAAAATATCTTCCATCTCTTGAACTTCGCTTAAAGCATTCTTTTCATAATCTTGAGACAAATCTTCAATGATTTTTAAGGCTTCTAAGTATTCCGGACTCTCAAGTGGAGAACTCATTTTTTCTCTCCCTATGTTTTCTTTTTTTATCAGGATGGCATAAAGGCTTTTGTTTTGCAAATATTAAAGCTTAAAAATTTTCCTTTTTTATAAATTTTAAATATAAAAAAACCGCTGGAAAAAATCCAACGGTTTCCTTAATTTGGTGCGACCGAAAAGAATCGAACTTTCACGGGTCTCCCCACAGCGACCTCAACGCTGCGCGTCTACCAGTTCCGCCACGGCCGCATAGCCAAACCTTTTTTTCAAAAGGTTCTTTGGATATATCAAACTTCAAAACAAAAATCAATCTTTTTTTGTGAAAAAAGACTCGTTTTTTTAAGCAATGTGTTTTACCTTTTGAGAAGCATTCTTTTTTTAGGGAAAATATTGATGACTTTTTTAAAAAAATCTGTTTCTTTTTTAGGGGCCGCCCTTCTTCTTTTGGGCGCGTGCCATAGCTTTCAGCTTCCGTCAGAGTTTCAAAAAGGCACGATACAAACCTCTTCTTTTCGGATTTTTTATTTTGAAAAACAGGCTCAAAAAGAAGATTCTTCCCTTCCTATCAAGGTCTATATTGAGGGAGATGGACACGCCTATACCCCCATGGGATACCCCTCCTATGACCCGACGCCACACAGCTCTTTTATGCGGGATTTAGCCCTTAAAGATCCTTCCCCTCACGTGCTTTATTTGGCCCGTCCCTGCCAATTTACAAAAGACTCTGCGTGCAATCCAAAAGATTGGACCACAGGGCGCTTTTCCAAAAAAGTCCTTCAAAGTATAAAAGAGGCTCTGGAACAAAAAACACAAAATCGTCCTTTAATCCTTATTGGATATTCGGGCGGGGGCGCGATTGCGTGCCTTCTTGCTGTTTTATATGATGACCTTTCTGTCAAAAAGATTATCACCCTCTCTGGCAACCTAAACCACGGCCTTTGGACGAAAACGAAAAAGCTTCTGCCTCTTTCGGATTCTTTAGATGTAGCCTCTTACAAAAAGAAACTCAGCTCTTTTCCGCAACACCATTATGTCGGAACAAAAGACAAAGTCATCCCTCCCTTTCTTATTCAATCGGTGGTTTTGGATTCTAAAAACATCACCTATATAAAAGGAGCTGGACACGATTCAAATTTCGAATCTATTTTCCCTGAAATAGGAGCCCTTCAATAATTCTTTTTTCCTTGCTCTTTTTTAAAGAGTGTCTTATAGAAAAGGAATATAAAATATTCGTATAAGGACTTAAAAATATATGTATTCTGTCGCACTTTTGGGAGCAACCGGTCTTGTCGGACAAAAAATGCTCCAAATTTTAGAAGAGGAAAACTTCCCTATTAAAACCCTCAAACCCCTTGCCAGTGAAAAAAGCAAAGGGAAAAAAGTCTGCTTTAAGGGAGAATTTTTGGAAGTTGAAGAGGCTACCGAAAACAGCTTTGATGATATTGATATTGTTTTGGCCTCCGCAGGAACAGAGGCTAGCTTAAAGTTTGGCCCGATTGCGGTTCAAAAAGGGGCCCTCTTTATTGATAATTCAAAAGCGTTTCGTTTGGATAAAGAAACCCCTCTTATTCTTGTTGGGGTGAATGATGAAGATATGAAAGCCCACCACGGCATTTTGGCAAACCCAAACTGTTCAACGTCACAAATTATGCCTGTCCTCAACGCTCTTAAAAAAATCAGCCCCTTGAAGCGCTTAATTGTCAGCACGTATCAAGCCACAAGCGGGGCAGGAAGCGAGGCTGTTTCAGAGCTTTACGAAAATACAAAAGCGGCCCTTCAAGGAGAAAAATTTACTTCAAAAAAATTTAAAAAACCGATTGCCTTTAATGTCCTTCCTCAAATTGATACGTTTTGCGAAAATGGCTATACGGGAGAAGAGATGAAAGTCGTCTTTGAAACACGAAAAATCCTTCACCTTTCTGATGATTTTCCAATCAGTTGTACGGCCGTTCGCGTTCCTGTTGATACAGGCCATTCAGAGGCGCTTTCAATTGAATTTGAAGCCCCTATTTGTCCTCAAAAAGCCATAGAAGTTTTAAGTCAAACCTCTGGCGTTATTGTTCAAGATATGATAGATGCCTATGATTACCCCACCCCTTTGGAAGCTGCGGGGAAAAATCCTGTTTATGTGGGACGCATTCGGAAAGATATTGCCTTTGAAAACGGCCTATGCCTTTGGTGTGTGGCTGACAACCTTCGAATTGGGGCGGCCCTAAACGCGGTGCGTATTGCGCAAAAAGCCGTTGAAATGGGCCTTGTTAAAAAACACCTTTACCCTAAATTATTAAGAAAATAGTTCAAAAAAAAGCCTCCCTAAATCAAGAGAGGCTCTTTTATTTTACACACCTTAACTTAACGAGCATAAGCTACTTCTGAAAATTTATGCTTTAAATCTATCCTTTCGTCAGAAGGAGATGGAGAAATAGCAAGCATTTCTTGTTTTAACTCATCCCCATTTTTTTTCATGACAATAACAAACCTACTTTCAGCTTTCTTTTCTTTCGTCCATAAAGGATGTTTTTCATTTTGAAAATAAAGCTTATTTAAAGAAGGAAGCGGCGTATAGCATTCATTTTGCGCCAAAGAATTCATCATGGCAGATCGCAAAACGCGGCGCACAAAGAGCGATAAATCCTGTGCTTCTGAGGTCCTTCCCAAAGGCTCTCTGCGAATATAGGGCCATAAATCATGGTGCCCAAAAGGATAACTTTCCCCCTTTAACATATTGTTAATTGTAATGAGCTTTTCATTTTCAGAAATATCCAATAAATTAAGAGCCAGCCCGTTTTTATATTTTTTCTCTCTATTTAATTGAATTAAATTCTGCTTTAAACGGCTTCCATTATTTTCTTCAACAAATCTATCAGCCAAAGAAAAAATTGAAACTAAAGACGTTTTCGTAATCCCTTGAGGCACAACAGGAGAGGCACAAGAAACAGCAAACAGATTTTTCTCAATAAGTTCGCGCTCTTTTGTGGAATATCCTAATTCTTTTAAGTTATTCTCAAGAATTTCTTCCATTTTTAAAAACGCATAGGTCCCATGACAATAAAGTAAAAAAGTCACCTTACGCACATTTCGGCACGCTTCTTTGACGGGAAGTTTTTTGCCTTCTTGGCTCACTCTATCCTTTAGGATAATTTTATATAAATCCTCAGCATATTTTGGCAAAGCCTCTTCCCTTGTTTCAACAAAACAATCCTTAATATTGGCTTGTTTTTTTTGACAAGAGAAAATAGTTCTTGCCTTATAAGAATCATACGTTTCAGTAAAATTGTAATAGGAGCTATATAAATGAAATCCAACCCCGTTTTCAACAACAGAATCTTTATCCTCTGAAAAAATTTCATAAAGACATTTTGAAATACCATTTGCAGAGGGCGGAGTCGAGGCTGCATCTCCATTTAAAAAGAACAGACAGGCTTCATCTTTGGAAAGCGAAGTTGCTTCTTTCCAACCAAATTCATTTTCTTGCGTTTTTTTATTTCGTTCTCCAAAGCTGATAAAACTTTCACTTTTATATCTTCTTGAAAGTTCCTTTGGATCCGAAAGAAGAAGGGGAGTATTCTTCATTTTTCATCCTTTTTTTATTTAATCTGTTTTTTGATGTTTTTTTGGGTTTTCCTTAAATTATTTGTTTTTTTGCCAAAGGATTATCCATATTGACGTTGATTCATTAAATAAGAGGACAAAAGGTTTTTTTCCTCTTTTATTTTTTGAAGCGTTTGGATAATTTTTGTGTTTTTCTTTGAAAAAGCAAAATCTAAAACCGTTTGATCGTTTTCATCTTTAAGGAATAAATTGGCCTTTGGATGAGACGCGAGCAAAGTGACACATTCATAATTCTCACAACAAACAGCTTTTTTAAGAGGGGTCTCTAGATGTTTATCTTTTAAATTAAGATCAATGTCTTTATGAGAAAGAAGCAATTTTAAGATTTTTGAATCTCCATTCAAAACAGCCCAATGAAGCGCCGTTTCTCCGTAAATATTTTGCGCATTTACATCAATAGAGGGGATTTTTATTAACCGCTCCACCCCTTCCGTAAAGCGAAACATTGATGAGATAATTAAAGCCGTGTCTTTTGTTTTGTTTCTAAAAGAAATTTCGGTTTCAGGAAGAGAAAGGAATAAATTAACAAAATCCAAATCACGCGTTGCAATGGCATAAAGGAAAGGATTTGATCCCAATTTATCGCACCCATTTAGGTCCAAAAACTTATTTTCTAAAAGCAATCTTACAAAGTTTTTTTGCCGATGAGTGATTCCTTTAAATAAAAGAGTGCGTCCTTTTTCATCTGGCGTGTTGATTGATTTTGTAAAGTTAAATTTAAATAAAAGAGATTCGGCAACCTTCCAACACTTTTCATCACAACATTGGTGCAAAACTTCAACTGCGGATTTATTAAACCTTTTATCTTCCAAAAGAAGGTCTATCGATTCGATATGTCCTCCTCTTAAGGCCCACCCAAAAGCATCAATTCCGTTTTCATCTTTTCTTGAAAAATCTATCCCTTCTTGAGAAAGAATTCCCTCTAAAATTTCCGTATTGCCTTGATAGGCGGCAAGCATAAGAGGCGTAATCCCTTCTTCATCCTTCACCTTAAAATTTGCTTTTAAAAAAGATAGTGCAAATCGCATTTGGTTGAGGTCTTTTAAGGCAATAGCCTTCATTAAAAATTTATCTCTTTTTCTCATTTTAAAAAGCTCTATCTCAAATTAATTCCGTTTTTAAATTCCTTAAACTTTATTCAAAAAGGAGATTATCATATCAAAGGTGTTTTGTCTATATTTATTTCTATTATTTAAACTTGCTTTGTCTTTCGAAACATATAATAATTTTTTCAAAGAAATCTTTTAATCTTAAAAGGATATTTATGACTGAAAAAATTTATATTGCCTCCAAGAACTTAGGAAAAATTAAAGAATTTAAAGACCTTTTAACCCCCTTAGGATTTGACCCTATCACCTTCCAAGACATTCCATTCTCTGATATTGCAGAGACAGGATTAACCTTTAAAGAAAACGCCCTTTTAAAAGCAAAAGGGGCGTTTAGGGAAACACATCTGCCTTCCCTTGCTGATGATAGCGGTCTTTGTATTCATGCCCTTAATAATGAACCTGGAATTTATGCGGCTCGATTTGCAAAAAAATTTGGGGGATTCCCTTCTGTATTTGACGAAATTAACCGCAGGTTAGAAGGGTTTGATGATAGAAGTGCCCATTTTACTTGTGCCATTGCCTTTGTCCTCTCTGAAACAGAAACTTTTATTTTTGAAACGTCCTGTTTTGGGAAAATTGCCCTCACCCCTTCTTCAAAAGGAAGAGGCTTTGACTATGATCCTATTTTTATCCCAGAAGAAAGCTCCTTAACCTTTGCAGAGTTAGATGCTGATTTTAAAAATCAAATCTCTCATCGGGCAAAAGCCCTTCAAAAGCTTAAAGAATTCCTTGATTTTAATAAATAAATATCTTTTACAAAAGAATATGCTCTCGGTTTTAAAAAGGCTTGAATTTTATCTTAAAAAGATTTACTCTTAGAGAAAAATAAAGAGTTTTTTAAAAAATGAGGTTTTTTATGAATCAAAAAATAAGTTCGTCCCTTTCCTTAGCTCTTGTCTCCGCTTTGATTTCAACGCCTTCTAATGGGGCTGTTTATTCAAAAAAAATTCCTCAAAATGAAGAAAATCATCTTTCCAAGTTAAATCATCTTTCTAAACAGTTTAAACGCACTTATAGGATTGCCGCTGCTCATAATGTTGGCAAACAAGAAGGCTTTTTGGGTTTTGGAAGTGGCAGAGGAAAAACAGAAGGTGGCAGTTGCTATATAAATTCAGCTGAGACTTTTCCAAAAACCTTACAAAACAAATTAACATGTGGGGCAGGAAAGCAACCTAGTCAGGATTTATCGTCCTGCGTTCCGTGTCCAAAGGGAACCTATAGCAACA
>SAAU01000028.1 GCA_009929265.1 Alphaproteobacteria bacterium | reverse complement strand
AAAAATGCAACACAGAGACGTTAAAGCAGGGGATGTTCACGTTATCCATGATTTTAAATTTTTGAATATCGAGGAAAGGGACGCATACGAACCTAAAGCCGAGGATTTAGACAAAATTTGTCTCGTGGTTGAGCCTTATGGATTTTATGCTCTTCAAAGCGTAGAGCCCAAAAAATGGAAACCACTTAGCACGATTACCGTATCCGTTGAAGATTTTGAGGTGTATACCAAAGAACAGATAAATACGCTACTTAGCAAAAAAATAGAAGCTTATAATATCTCATCGAGCGAGTTTAAGTGTGGGTATACACGAAATGGGAAAGAAGTGTTTGGAATTGAGGTTGATTGTGGAGCGTTAGGAAATAAAACAGACAAAACAATAAACATACCAAACTATAACGAAAATTATGATTATTGGATAAATTTCGGAAAGAGTAAATGCGAAGCATTAAGCCAAAACAAAGGACAAATCAGTCCACAATATACAAATATTACGTTAGGAAGAAGCCTAACAACGCTAATATCAAACACAAATCCTCACCAAATCCTAATCCAAAGTAATTGGGATGCGTCGGGGTTTAAAGCAAAAATTGTATTAAATTACACAAAGGAATAAACATGCACAGCTACATAATGAACAACGAAAAAGATTATCGCACAGCAGTCAATGGGCAAGGTCATGGGGTTGTTTTAATTCAAAAAGTTGGAGAGCTTGAGAAAGCTTATGGGTACTTCAAGAATGTTGATGAAGATATGTTAACTCTTTCAGAGCAAGAAGAAGCAGAGATAAACGCTATTTTAAATCCTACGTTTTAAGAGAATGTGCGTTTGCACATTCTCATCCTTTTTTTTACATGTAAAATAATTCTGTTACGTCACACTTCAAAGAGCAGAGGCTCACGCCTCAACATTTTGTTACATAACCGTTGTTAAAAACATAAGATTAAGAGAGGGCTTATAGGGTGGAGTTTGTAGAATAGTTTGCATTATTTTATGTATTTTGCGTTCTTTTCTTTGTTGCAGTTTGACCGAGAAGCGAAGAGGCAAAGCCTACTTTTTGCTACGCCACTCATATCATGCCAACGGGGACAAAGTCCCACTTTTGGCATGATGTGGCTATACCCCTAAAGGGGTGAAGAGAAGAACAAGAGAAAGAGCGGGCGGTTTAGGGAGGAGTTTGTATCTTTTCTTTGGGGGAATTGCCTAAACTGTTTGGGTTTTAAAAAGTGCGCTATAAAGACTATCTATATTCTGACCCTCAATTTCTAAATTTTGCACACATGCAAGAGCTATGTCTTTTTCATTTTTGGAGAGTTTTACGTTATTGATAATAATTTGTTTAGCCATCCGTGTATCTGTTTTCATAATCCCTTTAAAAAGGGGATGGTAAAGAAAATCATCAATAGGTGGCGTAGTATCATTTTCATATTCGACTTTTAAAATTTCACTCACTTTCATAGTTGTTAATGTTTCATAAAAAGTAAGCACAGCGCCCACGCTTTTAGCTTCAATGTGATTTACAATAGTTCTCGAACCTTGTTTTAATTGTACTCTATATTTTGGCATTATTCAGCTCCTAACATTTTTGAGATTCGTTTATGTCAAGCGAAGCGCAGAAGTCGTCAGTTTTTAATGTAAGAAAGTTGCGAATTGAAACTTAAACCACCTCTGGATTTTGACTGCTTTGGTTTGAAGAT
>SAAU01000027.1 GCA_009929265.1 Alphaproteobacteria bacterium | reverse complement strand
AAATTTCAATCAGTTTTAACGAAAGGCTCAATGGGTATCCTAAGTTGTTTTTGCTATTATAGCACGTACCAAAATAAAGGGGTAAACCGTGCAATACCGTATGCTATTTCTTTTTACATGTAACCTTCTTTTGCTCAGTGGTTGTGCCATCAAAGAGCAGAGCCAAACACCCTCTTCTGGGCTTGTTTACAGTGCTGATTCTAAAGCGATGCTACTTTATCCCCAAAGTGTCGATGCCTTAACGCACCACCTTAGCGCTGAAAGTATTGCTCAAGAAGATTTCACCTACCGTTACTATAAACCGTGGTTTAAAACGCATTTAACGCATAAAAAAGAGGATGCCTCATGGGCAAATAAATCGTATGGCATTAAAGGACGCTATTACGGTGAAAACTTACAGCTTATCGGCGATGAAGAGATAGACACGCTCATTAAAAGTACCAACTTTGATGCCTATGGCAGTGTCAATGCCTACGCTATTATGATTCAAAATGAGCAAATGCGCAACCTCCCCACCCACAAACCTTTTTTCAAAAAAACCACGCTTCCAGGAGAGGGGTATCCCTTTGATTATTTGCAAACCTCTCAAATTCACATTGCAGAGCCTATTTTCGTCTCACACTACTCACGAGATGGAGCGTGGGCGTATGTGGAGAGCTCTTTTGCTGCTGGGTGGATTCCTAGTCAAAGTCTTGTATGGATTGATGCCATAGAGCGCACAGCCGTTATTAACGCACCCAAAGTTGCGATTATAAAAGACCATGTTCCTTTGTACAATGCCAAACAACACTTTATAAGCTACGCTAAAGTAGGCGCACTTTTACCCATTGAAGGGGAAGATGAGAACTTTTACCATGCCTTCATTTTTGCCAAAAACATGACCGACAAAGCCCATAAGATAACCCTTTTTGTTCCAAAAAGCTTTGCCAAACCCTCGCCCATAGCCTTTTCAAAAGAGAATGTAGAACAACTCTCTTCAACCCTCTTAGGCGAAAAATATGGCTGGGGTGGCTACCTACAAAATCGTGACTGCTCCGCCATGACACGTGATTTTCTAGCCCCTTTTGGGGTGTGGATACCTAGAAATTCTGCCGCACAAAAAAGTTTTGGAGAGTATATCTCTTTAAAAGATTTGTCACCAAAGGAAAAAGAAGCCATGATACTCAAAAACGGTATAGCCTTTTTAACTCTTATCTACCTCAAAGGTCACATTATGCTCTACGCAGGTGAATTTGAAGGCAAACCTCTTGTCATGCACAACGTCTGGGGTGTGCGAACCATGGAAGAGGGAAAAGAGGGACGAAACATCATCGGCAAAGCGGTCATTACTGATTTGTACGTGGGGGCAAATCAACCCAACGTACCAGAAAGCGGACTGCTCATTAACCGTGTTGAGGGCATCACCGTAAAGCCTACAAAAACAAAAAGCCATAACCTTGTGCACAAATACCCAAGCATTAAAAATATTAAAGACAATACCGTCTATTTTATGGATGGAAGCACTCTGCCTTATGATGATAAAAAAGAAAAAAGCTTTGATGCGTTGCTCGAACATGCTGACATCGAAGATATGTTTGCACAAAAATATCCCGCTTTTGCACCCATCACACCTCCCTCCCTCAATGACGATCCAGGCCGCTTTCGCAACGATGCTTTTTTGAAAAAACTTTACGGAGAGAATAAAAAAGAGATAGAAAAAAACTTAACCGAAGTGGTGTGGCTACCAAGTCACGGT
>SAAU01000026.1 GCA_009929265.1 Alphaproteobacteria bacterium | reverse complement strand
TGTAAATTTTAAACACTTTTGTATTTCAGGAGGATATCCCTCTTTTTCAAAAGCACTTACCTCTTGTGGTGTAGGAAAATGCAAGCTTAAAAGGCTCTTCGCCTCTTTTACATGTAACCCCTCATTTGAGAGAGATTCAAGGCTTAGATGGCGTTTCATCAGCTCTAAAACGGTTTTGTTTTGAAGCGGGGTTTTGTACTTTGGGATGAGTTGGTTAATTTGTGTAACACTATGGGGTTGGAGCATTTGTAAACGCCCATTTTTATAACTGATTTTTCCACTGACATAACATTCAACGCCTTGTTTAAACAGTACTTTTTGGTAGGGTTTTGGCGCAAAAATTACCCCATCAAATTGCATATTCCATGCTTCAGAGAAAAGAAGCATCTGCAAGACTTTAGGGCTTTGTTTGATGGAAAGTATCTTTACATGTAAGGTATTATTCTGCTCCAAAAGTGGCGTAGAGGAGAGGTAGGTATTGTCATACGAATGGGGCAAAAGCAGCGCTAAATCAAGCAGGGTTTCAACCCCTAGCTTGTTTAAACGCTCCGCTTCTACCGTGTCACCTTCACTTTTTATCACGCTTTGTCACTATGGAAAAGCTAAGAGCGGTGATTTCGTCGTGTTTTTTAATAAATTGATTGAGCTCCTCAAGGCTTAATGCTTCAATTTTCTCAAGCTGTTTTTTAGAGTGTCCTAGTTCATACCCGTTATAATACTCAAAAAAAGCACGAGAGAGTCTTTGAGAGAGTGTTTCATTGCGTAAAGGCTCACTCCCGAGTAAAAAGCGTTTGGCTTGGGCTAGCTCTTCCGCACTCACGCCCTCTTCCACAAAACGCTTAATTTCAGCAGCTACGATTTTCTTCGCTTCGTCTAAGTTCTCATTTTTGGTTTGAAGATGCCCTGTAAAACTGCTGTGTGATTTGCCAATCGACGTTCGGCTGTAACTAGAATACGCCAGTCCTCTCTTCACACGAATCTCTTCCATCAAACGGCTTCCAAAACCGCTCTCTCCTAAAATAAAACTTGCTACTTTAGCTTTATACGCCTCAACATCTCCACTTTTCATATAAAAAGGTGCACCAAAATAGATATAGGCTTGCTCACTCTCTTTGTCAATGACCAACTCTTTCGCTTTTTTATTGGCATCAAAATACGGCATTTCTTTCACTTTACCGTGTCCCATTTCTAAAAGTAATGGCATTAAAAGATGTTTGAGTTCTTCAAGTTCAATATCACCACCTGCAACAATAATCAAGTTTTCCAAATTCAAACGCTCTTTGTAAAAATGCTCAACATCCTTAAGTTTCAAGGCTTTAATGCTTTTTACATCACCGCTATAAGCATGGGCAAAAGGAGTGTTTTCAAAAATAAGTTTTTGAAGATTGAGGTTTGCGATGTAATCAAAATCGCTCTCTTTGCTTGAGAGCATTCCAAGGGTAAGCAGTTTAATTTTTTCAAAACTCTCTTTGCTAAAGTTAGGGCTTTTCAAAAGTTTTTGAAGCATCTCAATACCATAGGAAAATTGCTCTTTTAAGGCAGAAACTTCAAAAACAAGGGTTTCAACACCTGCGTAAGTATTTAAAGAAATTGCACGAAATTCCAACGCTTCTGCAAAGGCGGTTGAGCCCATCTCTTTCGTTCCCTCGCCTAGCATTCCTGCTGTAAATTTTGCAATACCAGCATTGCTACCATCCTCCATACTGCCCGCATTTTTTACGACCAGCTGTACTGAAACCAAAGGCAAGGAGCTCTCTTTTTCAAATACTACGGGAATATTGACACCCTTTACATTTATTTGACCTACTTCTTGTGCCACACCGAC
>SAAU01000025.1 GCA_009929265.1 Alphaproteobacteria bacterium | reverse complement strand
GTGATGTAATCACTTTTAATGCCTTTACGAACAAGAACGGCTAGTTCTTCTAAAAACATGGTAATGAAGATTTCTAAAAGTGGCATTTTAGAGCTTTGAAGATGTGCGGTATTGACGTTTTTAAAAGGCGATTTTTTGAGAGTTTTTAACATTTTTATCAAAATATTTTTTGACTCATCTTCGCTTAACTCTTGAATCTTTGGCAATATCTCGATGGTCGTGCCATCTTTGGTTTGGATAAGCCCGACATAGTTTTGGGCTTGCAGGACTTTTCCAAGCCCTTTTTTGGTGGTTATTTTGAGGTATTGCGCACGCTCTTCATTGTCTAAGACAAACTTTTCAATGGCTAAAAATGTCTCTTCTTTGATAAAATGAGGTTTTGCTTCATCTTTGTACTGAAGAAACTCAAACTCTTTTAGTATCATTTTTGAAATTCACTCAAATCAAATCTATCTTTAATGGTATAAATCGCTTGTTCTTCTTCGATATAGTCGTCATTTTTATAGGTAAAAATATCAGATTTTATTTCGCTTTTTTCTATAAATCCATTGCCCAACACCATCACTATCTTTTCCCAATCATCGTAAAAATACTCTTGAAGAAGTGGAATGATTTTATTTCTAAAAATGGTATCAAGCTCTGCTTTTTTATCCGTGATTTTTTCATCTTTTAAGCTCATAAAATACGCATGTCCAATGGTATGGTCTCGGTCATAAAGATACTCGATGCGCTTGTTAATGGTCTCAAGCATACGCTTTACATGTAAGCCCTCAACTTCAAAATCTAGCAACTCAGGACGAGGCATCATCTCCATAAAATCAAACCGTCTCCTTAACGCCGTATCCATCAAAGCGATGCTTCTATCGGCGGTATTCATTGTACCGATAATAAAAAGATTTGAGGGAACGCCAAAAAGCTCATTGGAGTACGGAAGTTTTACGCTTATCGCTTCTTCGGCACCAATGCGTTTGCTCGGCTCAATAAGCGTGATAAGTTCGCCAAAAATTTTTGAAATATTACCACGGTTGATTTCGTCGATGATGAGGATGTAGTTTTTTTGAGGGACATTCTCATCAATTTCTTCTAAATCGTAAAAATCTTCTCTCCAGTCTGACATCCCATTTGACATTTTTCCGAGTATCACAGAAGAAGCTGCGCTACGACTTTGAAAAATATAATCTTCTTTTAAAATATAAAACTCATTTGTCTCTTTTTCTTTATCAAAAATTGCTGTATTTAAAAAATTGTTTCGCAAGATGCTGTAATTATATTTATGAAATGATGGAACCTCTACTTTTCTTATTTTAGAACCTTTGAGAACTCTATAACTATCTTCATCATCTTGTATCATTTCGGCTTGTATATTCAAAGCTTTTGCATTAAGTAAAAATCTTTTTTGAGGTAAATTTGAAGTGTTTTTCTTCAAAATTGGGTTTTCTAATGCTTTTTTTGCGATTTTTAAAAAAATACCATCAACAACATCATAAATCATCTCCTCGCCTTCTTCATTTCCTTCTTTACCAGCAGGTATCGCTTTTATCCCCTCAACAAACTCTTCATATCCATAACTTTGATGAAACGTGACAAATTCAATTTGCCCTGCTTGTTTATACGCTTCAAACTTTGCTTTTAAAGTCTCTCTGTCCTCAGTCTCTTCGACCACTCTATTTTCAATAATTTCAATCGCTTTAGTGATAGTATGGTACGTTTTACCTGTGCCTGGAGGGCCGTAGAAAATTTGGTTGAGGGGTTGAGTTAGGTTTAAACTTTGTGGCATATTCTCTCCATCTTTTTTATTCTCTTCTAATATGATATTTGCTTGATATTTGAGGTC
>SAAU01000024.1 GCA_009929265.1 Alphaproteobacteria bacterium | reverse complement strand
AGAAGAACTAGACACAACATCGAAGCTTTCTTTTGTTTATCAAACAGTTTTCAAAGTGAACCCAAAAGGAAAGGGCAGACCGATAGCTGATAAAATCACTATCGACCTAATAGAAAACACTCCCCAGGGCTCTTTGTTTTAAGAGTGAAATGAGCTTGCGAATGAAGCTCTTCACGCACCATAACTTTTAAGTTAGGAAAGTGCGCACTTTCCTAACTTCGTTAGATTGTGCTATAATTCTCCAACGCAAGCTAAGGAGAATTACATGGCCTCTTCATCAGTCCACTTTAAAAAAGCGACCTCTCATTCATCGGCTCATAACACCAGAGCTGATATCCCAAAATATCTTTTGCCAGAGGAACATCGTTTAGAAAACGAGTATTGGCAAAATGAAAAATCCGCTCGTCAGCTCTTTGATGACGAACTCCAAAAAGCTACACGAAAGGGTGGCCCAAAACCCAAATTTGAAAACAGCCATTGGGAAGCAGTTTTGAATTTGAACGCTGAACACTCTTTGGCTGATGTTCAAAAAGTGGTCAAGCTGATTGAGAAAAAATTCAATATCACGTGTACCTCTATAGCGGTACATCGTGACGAGGGTCACGTTAAAGAGGGTCAGCCGATTTATAATTATCATGCGCACCTTGAGTTTATGACGTATCAAAATGGCCAACAAAATTGGAGAAGAGAGCACGTTAAAAACGGGTTATCAGAACTTCAAACCATAGTGGCCAATGAACTCAAAATGACAAGAGGCAAGAGCGGAGCGGTGCGTCTGGAGCATAGAGAATACAAAGCCAAAGAGCAAGAGAAAGAACTTGTTTTGGAAAAAGAAAGAGAAAAATCTGCTTATAATTTTAGAGATTTTCAGCAACAAATTACCGCCCTTAGTACCGAGAATACGGACTTAAAGAAAGAGTTACACAAATTGAACACTCAAGTATCAAAAGGCAATGCAACCGTTCAAGAACTTGAAGAAAAGATAGCTGCGCTCTCTAAACAGTTAGAGCATAGGGAAAAGGCATTGACTGAGATACTTCCAACCGCTCAAAAGCCTATCGAAGTCGTGCAATACGTACAAGAACTTGAAAAAGACCTCTCAGAGGCTCTACAATCAAAAAACAAGCTTTCAGAGGTAAATCATACGCAAAATAGTGTGATTGTTAATTTTAGAGCCACCCAGAGCGTTTTAAACGCACAAATTCAAGAGCTGAAAACAGAGAACGAGAATTTGAAAAACGAAAACGAAAAGCTAACTTGGTACAAAAAACAGTATAAAGCCATCGTGTCAAGCCTTAAAAAGTTCACTAAACTCGATGATATAAGGGCAGTAATGCAGTCTATCAAGGAAAAATTTCAAGAGCCAAATGTTTTTCAAACGATACAAACAAAAGCAGACACAAACGAGCAAGATTACCAAAAACACTTCAGAGCTTGGTGCAATAGCACAAACTTTTTAACAAAAGAAAAGTTGCTAGAAAAACTAAACACAAGCCCTAATCAATCGCTCTTAAAAGTCGTGCTGATCACGCACGAAGTTCCTGCTGTCCTCTCACAAGACCCTGAAAAGTTTAAACAAAGGCTAGAAGAACAGGTGCAAGCCGAAAACGAACACATAAGCGAAATAACGTCCAGAATTCAAAAAGAAAATGCAGAGTTCAAACAAATGTTTTCTCAAGTAAAACAAAAAGGCCGCCCTGAACTCTCAAGGTAACTTTTTCTTTTCAAAAACCCCTCTTCATCTTTTCCCTAGTCAGCCCCTCTTCCAAATCAGCATTTTGCGAAGCGAAATAGGGCTGATTTCCTTATGGTTAAAACCCTCAAAATTGCCAAAAAATCTGTACAAAAAAAAGCCTTTTTTACAAAGGCTTTAATGTTTT
>SAAU01000023.1 GCA_009929265.1 Alphaproteobacteria bacterium | reverse complement strand
GCGATAATTTCAAGAGCAATAAAGAATTACACCAAATCATCACAGCCATCGGTGCTTACACGAAGAAAGAGTTAGGTTTTATGTGCGAAAGTTGAGTTACTCTTTAACCGTTGGATGCATCATAAACGAAGGATTCTCTTCTGTTTGAGGAGCACTTTTTTCTTTTATTTTTGTGCTCTCTTTGGATTTACTTCTTTGTTTGAGATGCTCATCATAAGCATTTTTACCCTGAAAAAGGACCTTCTCTTTAATGTCCATTTTTTTCACGGTTGTATTGGAATCGTTCGCGCAACATAAAGAGGTCAATGCTAAAAGAGAAAACCATGCTTTTACGTTCATGCTCAAACCTTTCATCCTATTAGAAACCAAAATGCTCAATTGAATCCTCTGAACAAAGCCATTTTATGACTCTGTATCGAATATTCTAAGATGTTTGTTCTTGTTTCACTCTGCTTGAAGAGCTTTTAACACATTGGTCTTTACACTTTTTAGCCTCTACATGAGATCTTTTTCCTCTTTAGATTGGATGGATGCCTTTCATCCTCCTCTTTGTATGATAAGGTTGGGCATGCGTCTTAAATTATATGCTGCTGCAAGAAGGTAATGGTATTGGGTATTTTTGTGTAAGCCAAGGTATTTAGTTTGTGTGTAGTGCATAAGACGCTTCATAAATGCAAAAGGCATCTCTACAATGCTTCTGATTTTTGAGAAGCGTTGATTATTTTTGGATTGTTTAGCGCTTAGCTCTTTTTGTCCTCTGACTCTTCTTTCGATCACACCATTAAAAATCCCTTTAGATTTTAGAAGACGTTTACGCTCTTTGGACATATAGCCACTATCAGCAAAGATGGCTTTGGTTTCATTTTGGGTGAGTGCATCGATCATTTGTGAATCATGCACCTTTGCCGTTGTGGTTTTTACCTCTGTAACAAGACCGGCTCTATCGGTGGCTATATGCATTTTATACCCATGATGTTTTACCCCTCTTTTGGAGGTATAGGTGGCATCTGTATCGTGTGCTTCATTGGAAATTACGTTGCCATACTCATCTTTTTTACGCTTGGGTTCAGAGGCGTGAATCAGTGTTGCATCGACCAATGTCCCTTCATTTAAGATAAGATTCTTTTCCATCATCTGTGTTCTGACTTCAGCAAAAATCATCTCCAAAAGGTTTTCACGCATCAGGGCATTACGAAATTTACAAATTGTCGTTTCATCGGGAATGGTGTCTTCATCTTTAATATCCAAGAACTTACGAAAGGAGATGCGATCATGGATCAACTCTTCTGTCATTGGATCTGATAAGCCATACCAGCTTTGCAAAAACAAAGCTCCAATCAGTGTTTTTGAAGGCAGGGAAGGTCTCCCACATTTACCTCTATTGGGTTTATAGATATTTTTCTCAATCAGTTTTTTCTCAATCGCATCAAAAGGAATCAGCTCTTGCATCTCATTTAAGAACTTCATACTCTTTTTACCACCTTGATACGAAAGAACATAATCAAAAAAATTCACTTGCATGACCAAAACCCCCGTTTCTCAATCCTTTGATATATCTTTATTTTACCCTAAAACAGCTCACAAAAGGGTTAATTGTTCAGAGGATTCATTTAGTAATTGCCTAATTTGTAGTTTTTTGTTCTATAAATTCTTTGTATTTTACATACCAAATGTTGAGTACTTTTGTAAATCTATCTTCATTTGAATATTTCAATCTTGAGGCAATATTTTTTAAATCTATACTTGCTTCTAATTTTGGATTATTTGTTAAATAGTCGCCCCTGAAAAACTGAATAACTCCCTAAACTAAGGGCTTTCATAGTCATTTTAGAGTATAATTTCGACCATAAACAAGGGGGTTACCCCTCTATTTCTGGTCGAAAAGGATCTCTTTGCTGCCGAAAATGA
>SAAU01000022.1 GCA_009929265.1 Alphaproteobacteria bacterium | reverse complement strand
AATGCGTTTGTGTGATATTTCGAAGGTGATGAATGTCACAATTTCTTCACTCTTGACTTACGGTACCTCTTTAGTACCATTTTTTAAGAAATTTTTTCATTTCTCTTTGGCATTATAAAGGGTAAGCGTAATTTTTATGTAAATAAATGGTAACACAGAAAAAAAGGAAAAACGGGGGAAGAATATAGCTTGAGTTTTTTCATAACTTAAGGCTTGAGTTCAAACTTGTTTGGTTTTACATGTAAAGAAAAAACTCTCAAGTAAAATTATGTTATTTGTGACATTTTGGTATCATTACTTCATAATGGAGTAATGAATGGAGTAAACATGGAATTAGTCGAAAATTTTTTAACACTCAATCCTTATGAACTCACTATTTTTGATCATTCTTATAATTCTGTAGTCATTACAACTCCTTTCTTAGAGGGGGAACACCCTAAGATTCTTTATGTTAATGATGCCTTCACACGGATGAGCGGTTATACAAAAGAAGAGATTTTGGGTAAAACTCCAAGAGTCTTACAGGGTCCAAAAACAGACAAAGAAGTACTTCAAAGACTCAAAAAGTGTCTCAAAAATGAGGAATATTTTGAAGGTAAAACTATCAATTATACAAAAGATGCTAGGGAGTACTGGGTAGAGTGGAATATCTCTCCCGTCTATGATAAAGAGAAAAAACTTATCGCTTTTCTTTCGTTTCAAAAAGATATCTCTGTTGCCCAAAAGTTGCTTAATCATATCAAACTTTTTCAAAAAGCCATTGATCAAAATCATGATGCCATTGCCCTTTTTAATGGAGATGGAGATTATATCTATGTTAATGAGTCCTACGTTAAAAGAACAGGTTACAGCGCTACTGAGCTTATAGGAAAAAACCCAAAGATACTCAAATCTGGCTATCATGATGAGAGTTTTTATAAAAATTTATGGCAAAGACTCTTAAGTAAAACCTCTTTTGAAACTATCTTTTGCAATAAAAATGCGCAAGGGATGATTTACTATGAAAAGCAGACAATTACACCTATCCTTGAGGATGAGGTGCTTTTAGGTTATGTTACCATTGGCAAAAACTACGATAAAGAGCAAGAGCGGCGCAAACAGTTAGAAGAGGATGTTTTTATAGATTCCCTCACAGGACTTTTCAACAAAAGAGCTTTTGATATTAAGCTCAAAAATAGAATAGAAAGCTTTACTGGCTCATTTTGTATGATGTTTGTTGATTTGGATCATTTTAAACAAGTCAACGATAAGATGGGGCACGATGCAGGTGATAATGCTCTTAGAGAGAGTGCGATTTTTTTAAGAGGAAATATTAGAAAGAGCGACGATATTTTTCGTTTTGGTGGCGATGAGTTTGTTGTCTTGCTGTATGATACTAAAGAAAAAGATGCTCAGCTGCTCTCTTGTAAGTTAGAGGAGAGCTTTGTCGCTTCAGATATCGCAAAACGGTATGGGATTAGTATGAGCATAGGTTCTGGAGAGTACTTTGGTGAAGGTGCAGAGCAGTTTTTGAAAAAAACAGATGATGAGATGTATCGTAAAAAAAGAGCAAAAAAGAGTAGTTGGATATAAATATTTTTATTCAAAAAGCGATACAAGAGTTGCTTAAAGAGATCAAAAGTATCAAAAGTGCATGAGAAGATAGTCCCGTCTTAACGTAGTCTTGAAAGCTTTGTTTTAAGAATGCGTCAAGAGTTTTGAAACGTATCTCAAACTTTTTATGAAACGACATTGTTTTTTTCTCGTAAGCGTTTGAGTTTGGTATCGAGTAAAAAAGGGGCAAAGGGAATCAAGGAACAGGCGAAACAAAAAAGGGAAAATTTTAATTCCCATTGGTAGCGCATGGAAGCGTGAAAAAGTGAAGCGACAAAGAGAATGAACAAAACACCGTACGTCATACCAACATAATAGCGTACTAATATGGGGTCTCCTGCGATGTACTTAAGTGGCATGGCAATGCCAATTAACACTAAAAAGGAGACTCCATCCATTGCGCTAAAAAGGCGTACTCTTGTTAAG
>SAAU01000021.1 GCA_009929265.1 Alphaproteobacteria bacterium | reverse complement strand
TGTTTTTGTGTTTATTTTAATGTCCAATCTGGAAAAAGTGTGGATTTATGGGTGTTATTTATAAATTAAAACAAGAAGTCATTGACCATATTATTGCTCAGAAGAAAGAAAATCCAGAGTTAAGTTGTCGTCAAATAGCTAAAATGGCAAGCGATAGATTTGATGTGGATATTTCAAAGTCTTCGGTCAACACTATTCTTAAAAGATCACAATTAAGCAGTGATATTGGGCGACGATCTGTTCGTCAAAAAAGAAAAACGCGTCAGTTTCAGATCCCTCCAGAGCGTAAAGAACAATTTCAAGAGACCATGAAAGAGTTTGGCTTTGATAAAGAGGCACCATCTTTAGTTGATGGATCTTTAGGCATATCTCTTTTGCCGGACCCCGTTGATCAAAAGTTTTTATTAGAAGAAAAAGGGCCCAATGTAAAATTGTTGGATACGAAAAAAGAAACATTTTTTCCTATCGACGAGAAAAGACCCGCTTTATTAGATCGGACAGAAGCCCATTCTTTGGAAAAAGCTCGCGTTTTAAGAGATGGCGCTCAAAGGTCTTTTTCTTGTATATATCCTTTTATGGGGGCGGTCATTATAAAAATGTTTTTATTGTTAACAAAAGGCGATGTGTTCTTATCGCGTTTGGTCAAAAAATATTATTCTTTAGATCAAAACTTAGAATTTTTAGATCTTTTTTTTAAGACCGCTTTATTGTTAAGGGCTTTAGGCGTTGATGATATTAATAAGGAAGAAAGTTTGTCCTTTTTGCCTTTAGGGATTTTATCTATGGATCCGTCAAGCCTTGCTTTTTCTCAACTATTAGAAAATATGGAGTTTAGGAAAGATATGTTCAGCTGGATAAAAAATAAGGAAATGTCCCAAGGCCTGTTAAATGAATATATGAAGACTAAAAAAGATCTTTTTCTTGATGTTTCTGGGTTTAAGATCGAGCTTGAAGATGGAAGCGTTCTTTTTATGGATGCTTTATTACAGTCATTTTATAAAGAGTCTTTTAAAGGGGTTTCCGCGCCTTTTTCTCATGCTATTTCTCTTTTATCTGAATGTTTTATCGTTAATCATTCCCCGTTTGTTTTTGAGATCTCTACCGAAGAATCATGCGCGTCTTTATCAGAGATCATTTCTATGTTAGATGGCTACAAGGGCAAGATAATAGAAAAGATCATGGCTTTAGATGCGTCAGGAAAAGAAACAGGGGCATTTTCATGGATCCCACATAAAAGACGCTTATGGATCGCGCGCATTGATAAAACCTTGATCTCAAAAGCCCTTGATCAAGCGCATATATCCAATAAAGAAATCTTCTATAATGAATTCTCCGACGATATTATAGGCTTTTATCAAATCAATGGATTAGGAGAATATGAGGAGCCTGTGCGCGGGTTTATTATTGAGGAAACATCAACACAACGTTCATATGCTCTTTTAACGAATGACGTGATGTTAGCGCCGCACGAGATTCTCAACGCTTATTTTAAGCGATCTTTAGGTCAGGATGTTAAAAAAGAAGCTTTATCACAAGCGCTTAAGATTGATCAGAAGCAAGAAGACATTCAAGACCTTTGGGGTTTATTAGGCGATTTTTTAAAGAACCTAAAAAATTATATATATAAAAATATTCTTTATGAAATAGAAGGAAATAAGGAGGATGTTTTAACTCAGATCCTTCATTTGACAGGGTGTTTTTATCAAACAAAAGATCTTTTGCGTGTTCGATTAGTTTCTCCGTCAGAATGGTCCTATAGGGATGCCTGTCAAAGATTAGTCCATTATCTTAATCAAAGCGCTATAAAGGATGGTCACGGAAGAGAAATCCGCGTAGAATTGATCTATAATTAAAAAAACATAAATAAATTTTTGTATTCTTGATTCGTGGTTATAATGTGATATACTTTTTCTGAAAGGTTGTTGTATGAAGTGTTTAATTGATAAAAAAGGTCAAAGCATTATTGAATACGCGCTTGTAGTTGCTATCGTGGCAGGCGCGGTCATGGCAATGAGTACTTATG
>SAAU01000020.1 GCA_009929265.1 Alphaproteobacteria bacterium | reverse complement strand
GAACATATTTGTTAAAGAAATTACGTAGGAATGAGACAGCTAGATATCCTATGCTTTCAGGTATGAATGTTCTTTTTTGAAGAGTGACATAGCCCCTTTCTTGCAAAACATTTATAATTGATGCATAAGTTGAAGGTCTTCCTATTCCCAAGTCTTCAAGTTTTTTAACAAGACTTGCTTCGTTGAATCTTGGCGGTGGTTGTGTAAAGTGCTGATTTCCCAAAATATCCAGGATATCCAGTTTTTCCTTTTCAGTTAGTATTGGAAGTTTTTTGCTTTTTTCTTCCTCGTCTTCAACATCTTTTGATTCAACATAAACCTTCAAAAACCCATCAAATGAAACTGTTGATCCATTAGCCTTAAATCGAGCCACACCTGAATCAGCGAGAACATCAACAGAAACCTGATCTATAACAGCGCTTTCCATCTGAGATGCAACAGTTCTTTTCCAAATGAGGTCATATAAGGCAAACTCATCGGCTGACAAATATCCTCTTATTTCATCTGGAGACCTCGTGAAAGAAGTTGGCCTGATTGCTTCGTGAGCCTCTTGAGCATTCTTGCTTTTTGCCTTGTATATCCTTGGTGATTTTGGAAGATATTTGCCTCCATATTCCTTCGATATAAACTCTCTCGAACCTTCTGTTGCCTCATTGGATAAAGCTGTGCTATCGGTTCTCATATACGTTATAAGACCACTCATTGCTCCGTCTATTGAGATTCCTTCATAGAGCTTCTGAGCAACCTGCATCGTCTTTTTTGAGGAAAACCCAAGCTTCCTAACTGCATCCTGCTGAAGTGTTGAAGTTGTAAATGGAGCATACGGATTTCTTTTGACAGATTTTTTTTCAACCTTATCAACAAAATATGTTTCTTTTTCCAAGCGAGACTTAATATTATTAGCAGACTCTTCGTTCTTAATATCGAGTTTCTCTAGCTTTGTTCCATCAAGGTATGTCAAGTTAGAAGTAAATTTGCCCTTCTCTGCCTCAAAATCAGCATGAATAGACCAATATTCTTCAGATTTAAAGGCCTGAATTTCAAGTTCTCTCTCAACAACAAGCCTTAGAGCAACTGATTGGACTCTTCCTGCGGACTTTGCTCCTGGCATCTTTCTCCATAAAACTGGAGACAAAGAAAATCCAACCAGATAATCCAAGACTCTTCTAGCTAAATAAGCCTGAACCAAATTTTGATCAAGGTCTTTTGGCTCATCAAAAGCTTTTTTCACGGCAGTTTTTGTTATTTCATGAAAAACGACTCTTTTTATGCTTTTTTTATCTAACTGCTTTTTTTCTCTCAGTGCTTCGAGAATATGCCACGATATTGCCTCTCCCTCTCTGTCCGCGTCAGTTGCCAGAAAAAGATTGTCTGAAGATTTCAGAGCCTCAGAAATTTCTTTTAGCTGCTTTTTGCCTCTGTCATTAAATTCCCATATCATCTTATAATGGTCATTCGTATCGACAGATCCATTCTTTGATACTAAATCCCTGACATGCCCATAACTGGCTATTACTTTA
Organism: Alphaproteobacteria bacterium; assembly: GCA_009929265.1. GTDB lineage: Bacteria > Pseudomonadota > Alphaproteobacteria > CASFRQ01 > SAAU01 > SAAU01. The sequence continues at coordinate 604 of SAAU01000020.1, read as the reverse complement.
TAATCATTTCCCAAATATGCTCCAAGAGTCTTTGCTTTTGCTGGAGACTCAACGACAACTACGCCTTTTAACACTTTTTTAAATTTTCAAATTCAACAGATCATTTCTCCATCAGCTTAGTATATTTCTGCAATTTATTGAATCAAATTTTTAAAAGTTACAAAAAATACACGTGCAATTTTTTTTTCGTGCTCTTTTTGCAACACCAAAAATTAAATTTTTGAAAGATATATTAAAAATTTACTGTTTTTTCATATTTTGGATGTAGAATGTATTCAGAAGCTCGTTGAATAAATTCAGCGAAGCAGTTTAGTAACTTATTTTTTGGAGAATAATAATGAAGAATATCAGCCTGTTATCAATCCTCGCAGCACTTTTAATCGCCCCAGCATTCGCAGCTGAGCCAGCAGCTCCTGCAGCTGATGCCCCAAAGGCAGAAGTTGTTGCCCCTGCAGCTGATGCAGCAAAAACTGAAGAAGCAACAAAAGAAGGCGAAGAAAAAAAAGACGAAGCAAAGCCTGAAGAAGCAAAGCATGAAGAAGCTGCAAAAGAAGGCGAAGAAAAAAAAGACGAAGCAAAAAAAGAAGAGACAAAAAAAGTTGAG
>SAAU01000019.1 GCA_009929265.1 Alphaproteobacteria bacterium | reverse complement strand
GGTAAAGGTGGTACCATTAAACGGATGACAGAACATCTCAATCCTAGAGGGGCTAGAATCGTAGCGCTTTCCAAACCTTCCGATACAGAACGCACACAATGGTATTTTCAACGCTATGTTGCACATCTTCCTTCTGCGGGTGAAATCGTTTTTTTTGACCGTTCATGGTATAATCGAGCGGGTGTTGAACCTATCATGGGATTTTGTACGCCAAAAGAGCATCAAGAATTTTTACGTGAAGTACCCACTTTTGAAAAAATGCTGACCAATGCAGGAATTATGCTCTTTAAATTTTATTTTTCTGTCAGCAAAGAGGAACAAGCCAAACGCTTTTTAGAACGTAAAAATGACCCTCTTAAACAGTTTAAACTCTCACCTGTCGATGAAAAAGCACAAGAGTTATGGGATCAGTATACACAAGCAAAGCAAAGTATGATTCTTGCCTCACACAAACCCTATGCTCCATGGATTATCATTCACTCTGATGATAAAAAAAGTGCAAGGCTCAATACCATCAAATATATTCTCAAAAATGTAGAATACCCACAAAAAATTCATAAAAAGGCACTCAAAGCAGACCCAAAAATCGTCCAAACAGGAACAGATTTTTTATTACATGTAAAGAAGTTTATTAACACAAATGGGAAATTAAAAGTTTGATGTATTCGGTATCTAACTTATTTTTTTCCTCATCACGCATTAAAGCAAGGGCGTTATAAGTGCTATAAGCGCCACGATAAGGCTTGATCGTAATTAACGCATCAAACATATCGCAAATCGCAATCACTTTTGCAAAAGAGCCTATATAAATTCCTACACGTCCTCGTGGATAACCACTACCATCAAGGCGTTCATGGTGATCTTTAATTGCATTTAAAATGACCCGATCTCTGATCCCACTCTTTTTCACACGCTCCACACTCAACTCAACATGACGTTGCATCATCTCGATTTCTTTTGGATTTAAAAAATCAGGCTTAGCTAAAAGTGCTTCATCCAACTCAGATTTTCCAATGTCATGTAGCATGGCAGCCAAAACAAGCTTTTTTTGGGTAACTGGGTTAATCCCCATATGTGCGCCTAAGAGTGCGCTAAAAAAAGCAACCTTAACCAAGTGCGCCGAGAGCAAATCCCTTTCATCTAAAAAAGTATTGAAATGAGAAAGCCTAATACGATGTTCATTCACCAAGAAAACCAACTCATTGACAAGGGATTCAAGGGCATCTAGCGGAAGCGTTTCTTCCTTTTGCTTTAACCATACATCAAAAAGAACTTTTGAATTTTCATAAATAGCATTAAGTTTTTCAGTGATATTTTGCGTGTATGCTGTAATCTTCGAAATTCCTAAGGCGTTTTCACGTGCTTGTACATAAGAAACTTCCTCTTCATCCATCAAGGTATAAAGTTTGGAGCCATGCTCAAAACAATACGCCTGATAATCAGAATAATCACGATTGTGCACATAAATATGCAAATGACGTTGAATCAATGTAGCATAAATACGTTCACTTAAAAACGTACCTTTTTCAATCACAATAGCAAACCCGTTAAATCGCTGAATATAACAATCAAAATTCAAGCATGTTCCACGTTTTAAGAGACGTTTATCAATGGGAGTAAACCCTTGTTTGAGAAAGATTTTAATGACTTTTGCCATCGACCAATACCTTTATACGCTTCACTGCTTTTTATGAAAGATATTATATCACAAGCAGAAGATAAAAATGAGGATTATAAGAAAAGGTTGCCCCAATGGGGCAAAACCTTTTTACATGTAAAAGCGATTATTCTACTTCAGCGTCGATAACATCGTCATCTTTTTTAGATTTTGGTTGCTCACCATCAGAAGCCCCACCTTGCTCTTTTTTATACATCGCTTCAGCCAATTTATGACTTGCTTCACTTAACGATTTCACTTTCGCATCAATCTCATCTTTACTTGCACTCTCATTGGCGAGAACATCTTTAAGCTCTTTAAGTGCTGCTTCGATTTTTGCTTTCTCTTCAGCACTGATTGCATCACCCATTTCACCCAAAGATTTCTCAGTTTGGTGTGCTAATGCATCGGCTTGATTTCTTGCATCAACTGCTTCTTTACGTTTTTTATCTTCTTCTTTGTGAAGCTCAGCATCTTTAACCATTCTCTCAATTTCAGCATCATCCAAACCTGAACTTCCAGAAATTTTA
>SAAU01000018.1 GCA_009929265.1 Alphaproteobacteria bacterium | reverse complement strand
TGTCTCTACGGTAATAGAGTGTTTACTTCGTTTTGCACCACTTTGGTCTGTCCATTGATCAAGTTTTAAACGACCTTCAACCAAAACTTTTTTGCCACGACTCAAGTATTGGTTTGCAATTTCTGCGGTACGTCCAAAAAACGTAATATCTATAAAACAGACTTCTTCACCTTGACTTCCATCTGTTTTTTTAAACTTTCGATTGGTTGCAAGACCTGTTGTGCAAACTGCACCACCATTGGGTAGATAACGAAGATCGCAATCTCTTGTAAGATTTCCCAACATTACTATTCTATTAAACATATTTTTTCCTTATTTTTATAATGATTTCCCCTTTTTTGGGAAAAATCTTTTGATTTAAACCCAAAAGGGAAACCTTTAATCTCCTAATTTTTTAATTTGGAAAAAATCATTATTGAGCTCACCGTATTTCTGGCGCAACTCATTAAGATCATTTCCTAAGGCTTCTGACCATGCTAGAGATGAAGCATTCACTCCAGCATCTTTTAAATCTTCCAACAAACCTTTATGCGTGTTTGTAGAAAATTCGGCTCCAATCTTTTTGAGTCTTTCAATGTACCTTTTTGCTCTTTGATTTCCTATAACAGTATTTTCAAAGGTGTGTGGTACTCGTTTATTTTTTCGAGGATTAAAAACATTTACGCTTTGATACCCCCAAGTAGCTTTTTGCCCAGCGCTATCCATATCATACGCTACAAAAACCTTTTTACCTCTAAATAGCCCAAGGTAAGGTTTGTGGTAGGTATTTACACCAGGATTAGCCGCAAAATCTCTATCCATTGAAAGCCCATCAACTGAACCTTCTGTAATATAGATTGGATCAGAGTTCATTAAAACTTCTCTGCTAAAAGCAAATGGTATTGGATGAACTAAGGACGTTTGCGTGAGTTGCATCTCTTTAGCAGGACTCCACACAGGCTTTACAATGAAACGCAATTGTGCTCCATGATAAAGGTTAGAATAGAGGTCTTGATTTGGAAATACAATCATGTCTTCACTGAAGTATTTCCATGTTAAAGGTGCAAACTTTGCATCAGATGGACGATAAAGTCCAAATCGCACTAAATCCGCTACAGGAAACGTTCTTTCAAACCATTTCCAAAAGTCCTTATCCTCTTTCCATTTTGGCAATAAGCCAATGCATTTGAGTCTTGGATTATTTGGATTAATTTTTCTCTCATTACAGAGATAATTAATTTTTTTTGTTTGAACGGTTTCGAGTGAATGGCGAATTAAGACCGTCATAATGGCTTTAAACTTCATCAAATCAGAAAAGCTAGGATACCCAGCGATAAGTTCTTCATTGGAGAATGTTTTATATGCCTTTGTTGGGTTAAATGCAAAGTATTTAATCTGCTCAATAACAGGCTCAACACTCTTTTTTGGTATTGGTTGATAGTGGGTAAAAGATGAATTGGAAGCTTTAGTATCAACAATGCCTTTTTGATTTGCAAGGTACTTAACAGCTTCATAAAAACTGTCTGTTCTCAAAATCATTTTAGCAACGTCAAATAGACTTCCATGATGTCCACAACTTTTACACGAATACGTGAACGAATCCATGTTTACAACACAACTCGCTCTTTTCTTCCCAGCTTCACCATCTTCGTGTTCACTACAACGAATTGTAATGTACTTTTTGTTGTCGATTTCGTGTTGTTTTAGGTATTTTGATGGTTTAAAACCAGCTTGATACATTAACTCCAAGAAGTCATAACGTGTAAAAGCATTTTGAACATCTTTTGAATTTATCATTTTATCCTCCTTTCATAATATAGTTGTTACAGAAAAAATTGAACCCCCTTAGGATATTTCTTCAACTCTCTCAACGCCTGCTGGTACTAAGGTAGATTTTCTTAATGCTAAAAATCCAGCCTGCCCCTTATTTAAGGCGTAAACTTCTATGTTTTGAGTTTCTTTTGTTTGATAATCCATGATTAAAACTAGAAATTTTTTCCATTGCGGCTTGATTACAGGATGTATGCTCATTACCATTTCACCCTAGAAGCAGAAGACTCTGCAAGTGCTAAACTTACTTCTTGGAATGATGCATTTTTATTTTCATACACTTTTTCCAATACCTCAACTGACTCCTGTGCACTAAGGTAACTGAATCCATAGATGCCTGCAACAACAACAATTACTGATAATAAACCTCTCATTTTTTTGTTCCTCCTAAGAACATAGAAGGAGACAGAACTATCCC
>SAAU01000017.1 GCA_009929265.1 Alphaproteobacteria bacterium | reverse complement strand
AAGTTCTGCGATTGTAGGTAAGTCACCTGTGACTAGTTGGCCAATCGAGGTTTTACCACCAGCGTAGAAAGCAGATGGAGCGGATAACAATTTTTCACGAGCAAACTTTTCTAATGTGCGGTTAGCAAGGTCGGAAAGTTCTTTTGAATAATGTGCTACGAAATCAACTAAAACGTCTGTTCTAATTTGATCGGTGAAGAATGCGAAACGACCAAATTGAGTATAACCTACTTCAATCGTTTCAGAACGTGTCAAGTCTGGACGAGGTGGAATACCTTCTTTAAGTACTTGAGTATGAGCTGTCCATGAACCTAATCTCTTAAGTTCCAATTTTTGATGTCCAGCAGGAAGCATCATTGTTTTAGATGCGTGCTTTAAATGGACGTAATCTTCTTGAGGCAATTTGATTGTGTCAAGTAAGATTTTAGAATAAAACTTTTCCGGTCTAACTGAAGGGTTGTTTCTAACTACAGCCAAAGCGGAGTTGATGTTTTCAATAGTGTTTAATAACATGATTTTCTCCTCTAAAGTTTTTGGTTTTCTTTCAAACGGTCAGATTGTAAGTTATCACCTTTGGATGTTTTTAACGTCCCCGTCTAGGATTGGTCCAAGCCAGATCCACCGTTAGCTTCCTGAACGCTAATGGCTTATGACTCTGTTTTTTTGAAAACAGGAAAACTTTAGTCGACCAAAGTTTCACACCTTGTTCACTTATATAATATCACATTTTTTACTTTTGCAATAGATAAATAAAAAAAGAGCAACAATGTCGCTCTTCTTAAAATTAAACTAGCACTATTCTGCCTTCTTCGAGATCCATATAAGCTTGTTTGTTTTTTTGAATCTCGTCATCGATCAATCTAATTACTACTTCATAAGCATCACTTTTTTCATCATTTTCATCGCCTGTTACAAAACCCATCGTTTGTATACCCATGATGTTTGAAATCAAAATTCTAGTTTTCTCTAATGCTTCGATATTCTTTTCGAGTTCTACTCTAAACTTTTCTTCTTCTTCTTTTTTGTTTTCAAAAGTTTTTTGATTGCTTCTTTTTGCGATATCTTCTTTCGCTTCAGAAACTTTCTTTTCGAATTCAGGACTTACTGTGTCTCCTTTTTCAACTCTTTCAATAGCGAGTTCTTCAAGTTGATATATGCGTTTCTTTTCTTCGTATACATCTTCGAAGGCTTGATCTAGAATCGCATGATAATTCAATTTCAAATTTTCGTATTGTCTAGTTCTAAAATCCAAAGGTTCTTGTTTGGTCAAATTAGAGAGGAACGTCATACAATGAAGATTCCCTGTTAAAAGTATCTCTGTAAATTTTTTAGTGTCTGTTGAAAATTTTTCCGGTCCGAACTTTATGTTCAATGCACCTTTTGAATTTTCTCTAAAATATAAAAACGCTTGACTATCTTTTTTTAATTTTTCCATTATTTCTTACCTTGCATTCCTTCTATTAATGCTTCCCAATCATTAGGATCATTCTTAGGACCTGTACCGCCAACGCCTGGCTCTGGTGCTTTTTCACCCTTTAGTCTTGCTATCTCAGCTTTTAATGCTGCAATCTCTTGTTCTTTTGCTGAATCAACAACAGGAGTTTCATTCATTATCGTTTTATAGATTTCTTTAAAGTCTGTCGGTGTTTGTAGTAAATCAATTCCGATACTTGCCGCTTTATTAATGAACTTATAAAGTTCTTTCTCGCCTATGTTTAATTCTTTTTGAAGATTAAACGCTCTTCGATTAAATAAAATCTCTTGTTTTTCGTTACTTAACTTCTCGATATCTTTTTTAAGTTGAGCTTCCTTTTTGACTTGTTCTTCAGTCAAACCGGTTTTAGTCGCTTCTTCTTTTATTTCGTGAGCAGCTAAATTTTCTAGAATCTCTTGTTCGGTTTCCCCTTTGATTCCTAATTTAATAGCCTTTAAAAGTTTTTCTTTTTCTAATTCTTTAGCACGTTTCTTTTCGGCTTTATAAGTTTCTCTAAGTTCTTTGATGGATTTCTTTTTAGGTTTTCCGTCTTCACCGATTTCAGGTTCATCGTCATCGTCATCATCTTCACTGGTTGGTGGAATTTCTTTATTGTCTTCCGGTTTCGTTTCAGTTGCCGGTGGTGTGGCTGGTGGTGTTTGTGTTCCTGGCGGCGTTTGAGTTGGTGGTGTTGCCGGTGGTGTTGCCGGTGGTGTTGCCGGTGGTGTTTTGTCTGAAATTTCTTCAATCAAATCTTTTAAATCTTCATCAGCGAAAAGCTGAATGTTTAATGGTATGTATTTTTTTTCCATATTATTCTCCT
>SAAU01000016.1 GCA_009929265.1 Alphaproteobacteria bacterium | reverse complement strand
AGCGTATAGTTCAGGTATGAGTTTAAGCACCCTGTTTCAAGGAGACGCAGCGATGCGTCTTCTGCCTTCCATGCTTCTTACTCCCGTGCTGGCATGTGGTTTTGGCTTTTGGCTTTTGTTCTCAAAAACGCTTTTACATGTAAGCCTCAAAATTGCATCGATGGTACTGTTAAATAGCTGTATCATCCTCGTATTTTAAGAGGCAAAACAATGGAAAAATCACTGATTTTTAAATACCTCTATCGCTCACACACCATCATTGGTTTGGCGGTTCTTTTTTTGTTTTACCTAAGCACTTTTTTTGGAACACTTACCCTTTTTATGCCCTATATTAAAGTGTGGGAGTCGCCTTCTCGTCATTTTGTGCCCTCCATAGAGCATGCGTTTAACATCGATACGCTTTTAGAAAACGTTTTAAGAGAGCACCATTTCTTAGGCACTAAACCCATAGAAATAACCCTGCCCAGCTTTCGTGACCCCTTAATCAAACTCTCCTCTGAAGCACAAAACAGCCTCTACATCAATCCCGTAAGCCATGAGGTGTTTCACCTCGCTAAAGAGGAAAATAGCCTCTCTCTTTTTTTTAACGAACTGCACACAGGTGTGGTTATACCGCTTGTAGGTATGCCTCTTATGGGTATTATGAGTGTGGGGATTTTATTTTTAAGTGTGGGTGGTGTGTGGCTCTATTTTAAAAAAAGAAAAACACAAAAGCCCTCAAAAAATCGTAGGATTGCATGGTTTTCATGGCATAAAATCATAGGGCTTAGCATCATTCCTTATGCGCTTATTTTTTCACTTACGGGAGCGTTTTTGGGCTTAATGCTCTCCACCTCAAAGCCTTACGCATGGGCGATGAGCGATGGCAAGCTCAGCAATATGCGCCAACTCGTAGCACCCATCTTATTTGCCCAACCCAAATACCCACCTTCTGCGACCTCTTCGCAGATGCTTGCCTTCTCAGAGCTTCACGCCATCGCAAAAGAGCACTATCCAACGCTTCAGATAACCAATGCCACACTCTATCATTATGGAACCAAAGAGGCGAAGGTGCGTTTTCGAGGCTTTGATGAAGAAAATAGGGCACTGAGTGGACGCATTAATCGCTTAAGTATCACCCTAGATGCGAGCAGTGGTGCGGAGGTTGAGCGAAAAACTTTGGCAGAGTCGCATACGATCAATCAGACACTCTCCTTGTTTTATTTTTTACATTTTCTCCCTGATGAAACCCTTGCATTACGTCTTGTTGTGGCTTTTTTTGGTGTTATTATGGGGCTTTCTTTGCTCAGTGGCTATCTCATTTGGGCGAAGAAAAAACTGCACCAAAAAGGGGTGTTGGCAGATGCTTTTAACCGTGTGAGCATAGCGCTTCTTATGGGACTTTTTCCCTCAAGTGCGTTAGTACTTTTTCTACACTGGTTTTTACCGATGGAGCTTTTTGATAAAGAGGTGTGGTTAAGAGGAGCGTTTTACGCCTCTTTGTCTTTTTGGCTCTTTTACTCCATGTTTGAGCGCTCCATCGTTGGCATCCTTTCACTGCTTTTAAAGGTGAGTGCGTGGCTGTTCGTTGGAGCAGTCATTTTTCATGGTTTGAAAAGTGGCTTTTTCCTTTGGGAGAGTTTGATGCAAGAGGCGTGGGTACTTTTTTACGTGGATGTTGCGTTGCTCATCATTGCTGGTTTGCTTTTATATGGGGCACGTTGGGTTGAAAAAAAGGAGCTTTTTTACCGTTATGAGCGTCAAGGAGTCTTTAATGTTTATTAAATTCGTTGCTATTTTACTGCTCTCTTCAACGCTTTTTGCGCATAAAATTGAAGGGCTCACTCTCTTAATGACCCCGCTTGAAAATGACATGGTCGCCATTGAGGGGCGGATGAAAGGAAGCAATAAAAAGTTAGAGGGCAATAAAATTGCTCTCATTTCTATGATCGACAAACGAGTGCTTTTTGAGGGATTTTTAGAGGGTGGAAAAGCATTACATGTAAAGATTCCTGATGAATCGTACTGGGTTTACATGTACGTAGGAGATCAAGATGTAGTGGAAGAGGGCATCGCACCAGAAGGAGGGTTTTCACAAATAGCCACTTCTCAAAAAGAGAGAGCTTTTCGTACAATGTTCGCTCTTTCTTTAGGGTTTATTCTTCTCTTTTTCAGTTTTTTTGGAGGGCGTTATTTTTATTATCTTAAAAAATTAAGATGATAACTTCTATTATGTTATAAAATATTAAGCTCCTTTTTCATACTATTCGATATTAGTTATCAATAATTATTAAAAGGGTAAAAGATGAAATTTCGTTATTCACACGTTTTAGCGGCGTTAATTTTAGGAAGTTCTTTCAGTGTAGCAGCAGATGCCACTTCACTTGAAGAGGCACTCACAAAAGCTGAGGTTACAGGTACTGTGGGTTGGTTTGGTGTCCATAATGACAGAAAAGGCGAGAGTAAAAACGATAGTTTTTCCAATGGCTATCTTAATGTGGGTTTTGAAACCGCTCCTTTTCATGGTGTGAGCGTGGGTGTTGCTGGTTGGGGAAGTGTTCAAACCAGTAGTTACCATGATGCGTACGATGAAAACATCGCCGATAGAATG
>SAAU01000004.1 GCA_009929265.1 Alphaproteobacteria bacterium | reverse complement strand
TCCCCTATTTAAGTTAGCCCCTTTTAATCCTTTTTACATAAAAGCTTGTAGAATTACTGTTCCTATGAATGATAGCTAAAAACTTCTAAAATCTCCACTAGATTTACCTTGCTCACCCCTCCCCACTTCATACAAATAATATATCTAAAAACTAAAGAGTTTTTTTTCTTATATTCTTGTAAGAAAGAGTGAAAGGTTTAAGAAATTTTGAAAAAGTTAATGTTTCCGTTGAGAGTCAAAATAGATATCAATACCTTTAACCAAAGAAGAGGCAATTTTTCTTCGATAGTATTTCTTTTTCAAGAGGCGTTCTTCATACTTATTTGAAAGATATCCTATTTCAACAAGGACAGACGGAATATTTGGCGACTTCAACACAACAAATCCAGCAAATCGGTGCGCATTAGGGACAAGGTTTATTTGTTTTTTCATTTCATCGACGACAAGATCGGCAAAAGTGACAGAACGATTGATTGTTTCCCTTTTTGCTAGGTCAATTAAGATATTGCTGACTTCTTTACTTTCATGAGAAAGATCAATTCCTAAGATAATATCAGCCTTGTTTTCACGTCGTGCCAAAAGTTGAGCTTCTCTATCAGAAGCGCGTTCAGAAATCGTGTAAACGGACAGTCCGCGTGCCTTTCGATTATGAGCACTATCGGCATGAATAGAGATAAATAAATCTGCTTTGACTTTATGTGCTTTTTTAATCCGAGAACGTAAAGGCAACGCCACATCCTTTGTGCGGGTTAAATAAATACGATATTTACCACTTTCCATTAAAAGAGCGTAAACTTCTTTAGCCATAAGAAGAGTTAAATTTTTCTCGTAATATCCAGAATAACTAATGGCTCCAGGATCTTTTCCCCCGTGCCCGGGGTCCAAAACAATCACAGGTTTTTTATAAGGAGAATTTTGTGTCAAACGCGCTTTGCTGGAATCAGTCTTTGGAGAAATTTTTAACTTTTTCATAGTTCCAAAAGGCTTAAATAAATCAATTTGATTCTTTGAAGCAGGTTTAATGTCTAAAACAAAACGCCAATCAAATCCGCTTTGAGGCTTGAGATAAAAAGCTTTATCAGGAGTATAATTTTCTTGAAGCTCCAAAACAACACGTGCATTTGTTTTATTTATTTTCCCAACGCGAATGTCTTTTAGAAGTTTAGAAAATTTAGAAAAATTATTTTTGATATTTTTATCAAAAGAGCTGTCTTCGAAATCAATTAAAATACGAAGAGGTTTTTTTAAAATAGAAATAGAGTAAGGCTCTTCTTTTGAGGATTGAATGACAAAGCGAAGGGAATCATTTTTGTGTTTGGCAAGTCTGATTTGGGAAAGTGTTGCCGCATAAAGAGAGCTAGAAAAGGTGAAAATGAAAGAAAAGAGGAAGATTTTCTTTAATATATTCATTTTTATCACCTTTTATTTATAAAAAATTAAAAAAAACATTGTTCTTTTTTTATAAGAGAGGTATTCTAACTTACCTACTGATTTAAAATCGATGAACTCCCTTTAAACGGTAAAACCTCTTTCAAAGAATATAAAGAAAAAAGGTGCGTAAGGCAAGAGATATCGTTTCAGTTTGAAAAACAGTTTTAGAAAAAAGGACAACGCCTTGACATTTCTTCAAAAAAATCAAACAAATAGATTTGTCTTTTCTGACGGGAGAAGGATGTCCTTTTTTAAAAAAATAGAGAAAATCTATTTACAGAATTTACAGAATTTGGAGTTTTTATGTCAAAGAAAATGCTTATGGATGCCACCCATAGCGAGGAAACGCGTGTGGTGGTTATGGATGGAGAATGTCTGGAGGAATTGGACATTGAAACATCGATCAAGAAACAGATTAAAGGAAATATATATTTAGCAAAAGTTATTCGGGTTGAGCCTTCTCTTCAGGCGGCTTTCGTTGATTATGGTGGAAATCGTCATGGATTTTTGGCTTTCAATGAAATTCATCCGGATTACTATCAACTTCCCGTTTCTGACAAGGAAGAAATCAAACGTCAGATGATGGAAAAGTTTGAAGAACACAAAAAAGTTCTAACGGAAAAAAATACGAACGATAAAAAAGAAGATTCCGAAACAGATGCTGAAATTGAAGAATTTCGTAAGTTTAGAGGACGCTTTTTCAAGCAATATAAAATTCAAGAGGTTATTCATCACAATCAAATTCTTCTTATCCAAGTGGTTAAGGAAGAAAGAGGCAATAAAGGGGCAGCGCTCACAACGTATCTTTCTTTAGCTGGAAGGTATTGTGTTTTAATGCCTAATAACGGAAAAGCTGGCGGGGTTTCTCGCAAAATTGTAAATTTGAAAGACAGGAATAGGTTAAAAGAAGTTGTTGAAAAGCTTCCAATTCCCGATGATATGTCTGTCATTGTTCGCACAGCAGGAAAAGAAAAAACAAAAGCTGAAATTAAACGAGATTTTGACTTTTTAATGAAAACGTGGACGATTATTCGTGATACGACTCTTGAATCTATGTCCCCTTCTCTTATCTATGAAGAGGGAGATATTATTAAAAGAGCTTTAAGAGATGTCTATACGCAAGAGATTGATGAAATTTTGGTCAGTGGAGATACTGCTTACAAAAATGCAAAAGACTTCTTAAAACGCCTCATTCCAAGCCATGCTAAGAAAGTAAAACTATATAAATCTGAAATTCCTTTATTTCAAAAGTATAAAGTTGAAGATCAACTAGAAGAAATGAATAACACCATTGTCCAGTTAAAATCAGGGGGATATTTAGTTATCAACCAAACAGAAGCTTTGGTTTCGGTTGATGTCAATTCTGGGCGCGCAACACGGGAAAGAAATATTGAAGAGACAGCCTTAAAGACAAATTTAGAAGCCGCTGAAGAGCTTGCACACCAATGCCGGTTAAGAGATTTGGCCGGTCTTATCGTGGTTGATTTTATTGATATGGATGAGCAAAAAAATAATCATGCCATTGAACGCAAAATGAAAGAGGCCACAAAACAAGATAGAGCGCGGATTCAAATTGGGCCCATTACGCAATTTGGGCTTTTGGAATTTTCAAGACAACGGCTACGTTCTAGCTTATTAGAAACCAATCATATTGTGTGTCCGTACTGTGACGGGCAAGGAATTTTAAGATCGGTTGAATCTTGCGCTTTACATAAACTTCATTTATTAGAAGACGCTGGAATTAAGGCTTCCTCAAGAGATATTGTGATGACGTTGCCGTTTGATGTGGCTTTATATTTGCTTAATCATAAGCGGGAAAATTTGGCAGAATTGGAAAGAAAATATGATTTAATAATCACTGTTCGGGCCGATTCTACAATGCTTAAACCAACGGATTATCGTTTAGAAAGCTTTATGCGTAAAAAAGTAGAAAATGTCGTAGAAAAGCCTCAAATGGTTTTTGAGCCAAAGCAAGAAGAAAACGACGTCAAAAAGCAAAATCGGTGGAAAAATAATAAAAAGTTTAAGAAAAATAAACCGGCTTCTCCAAAAGAAGAAACAACAACAGCTCTTCCTTTAGAAGAACCTAAAGACGCGCCTTTGGCTAAAAAAACACCTTCTCAAAATAAACAAAAAAATTCTCCTAACCCTCAAAAAGGACAGAAGGATAAAAGAGAAGAAAATAAGGAAAAAGAGGGTCAAAAACCTTCAGAAGATGTAGAAAAGAAGGACTTAAATAAAGCCCCGAAAAAGAATCCTCAAAGAAGAAGAAATCAAAAACAAACACCTAAGAAAAATGAGGAAAACAAACCAGAGACATCTTTGGAAAAAACTCAAGAGGACAAGAAGCCTTTGATGAATGAGGACAAAAAAACTAAAGAAGTTGAAAAAAGTCCTGAAAAGTCTTCCGAACAAAACGGGGATAACTCTTCTGAAAAGAATAATCAGAAATCTTTTCAAAAAAGAAGAAGACCTCCTTTCCGCAAGAGACCTAATAAAGAAGTTAAAGAGTCTCATGAAAAAGAAACGTTTAAAGTTGTAGAGCAAGCAAGTCTTTCTTCTTTAGAGAAAAAAGAGGGACAAAAGCCTTTGGAAGAAAAGAAGATTTCTCAAAAGCCTTTGGAAGAAAAGAAGCCAGCTCCTGCTCAGAAAAAGCAAGAAACGCCAACACAGCAAAAGTCAAAACGAAAAGGCTGGTGGCAAAAAAACGAAAGTTAAGTTTTTTTCAAAATGAAGAAAAGGGGGGAATTGTCCCCTCTTTTTTGGTTTAAAAAACGGGAGTTAAGTTAATTTTTTTCTTTTTTTGAGAGGCAATTTTTTTGAGAAAGCTCAAAAGCACGTAAAGGATTTAATCGTGTTTGCTTCCAAAAAAAGGAAAGATGAAGATGATTCCCTGTTGCCCGTCCTGAATGTCCAACTTGCCCAATCACATCCCCCTTTTGAAGGATATCGCCTTCTTCAACTGATATTTTGGATAAGTGACTGTAGCTTGAAAAAAGGAAAAACCCATGATCCAAAAGAACGGTTTTTCCAGTTAAATAGGCGTCAGGCAAGACTAAAACGACTCTCCCTCTAAAAGGGGCTTTAATTTCTGTGCCTAAAGAAGCGGCAATATCAACCCCTAAATGGACATGAGAAAGGGTTTTATTGAGAAGGCGCATTGCCCCAAATTGACTGGAAATGCGTCCTTTTAAAGGAGGGATAAAACCACAAGGAAGTTCTTTAAAAGAGCTTTTTTCTCGTGCATAAAAAAGGGCCGCTCTTGCCTCTAAAATTTTTTCTTTAACTTCTTTTGAATAAAAAAGTTTTTCTTTTGGAAGATTTTGAACCTCCTCTTTTTTCCATTCTTTTTGCTGAACCGGAACAAAAACAGAGACTTTTTTCCCTTTAATCAAAAGGGTGAGTTCAATTTCTTTTGGCGCGTCATAAGGAAGACCAAAAACGAATTTTCTGTCTTTTGAAAGAGAAATAGCCGAGCCCTTGAAGAAAAGTTTTTCGCCCTTAAAGACAGACCCGTAAACAAGACCCCCTTGCTCTGGAATGGTGTCCAATGTAAAGGCTTTTGCGGAAAAAGAAGGTAAAATAAAAAGTCCTAAACAAATAAAGTTTAAAAATTTCATTCGAATAAATTTCCTTGTTGATTCGGGTTTTTAAGTTCTTTTTTTGATTTTGGGGACGTTTTTTTGGGGGATTGTTCCCCTTCTATCTTTTGAACAAAGGTTTTTCCATCATAAAAAGAAAGAAGGAAAGGGGCTTTTTGTGGCGTTTCTTTCAAAGAGGAAATGACTTTCCCATCCTTTGTTGAGGCAAGGGCAAATCCGCGTTCCAAAACCTTTTTATAAGAACAGGTTTCAAGAAGACGGGACTGTAATTCTAGCGCTGAAGCCTTATTTTGAAGAAGCGTTTTAAAGCCCCAAGTCAAGCGCTCAGAAATATCGTCAAGACGCTGTTCTGAAAGGTGTAGAATATCTCCTAAGTTTGGAAGGCCTCGCTCAACAGATAAAATTTGAAGGCGTTTTTCTTCCAAAAATCTCGTAAGGCTTTCTTTAAGGCGTAGGCCTCTTTGCTCTAAGGAAAGCAAAATTTCATCTTGAACAGGAACAGCTTTTTCGGCAGCCCCTGTTGGTGTTGGTGCCCGTAAATCTGCCGTATAATCAATCAACATCGTGTCTGTTTCATGTCCAACAGCTGAAATAATAGGAATGCTAGATTGACTGACCGCCCGCACAACACGTTCATCATTAAAACACCAAAGATCTTCAAGGGAACCGCCCCCTCTTGCCACAATCAATAAATCTGGCTTGGGCAGGGTTTGCCCATCTGGAAGTATTTGAGGCAAAGTGTTAAATTTTTCAATGGCTTTGGTGATTTGTTCGGCAGCCCCCACCCCTTGAACAAGGACAGGATAAAGCAAAACTTCCCGTGGAAATCTGTCATCCAAGCGATGCATAATGTCCCGAATAACGGCTCCAGAAGGCGAGGTGATAACCCCAATTAACTTTGGAAGAAAAGGGATAGGTTTCTTTTTAGATTCGTCAAATAACCCCTCTTTTGCAAGTTTTTCTTTAAGCTCTTCTAACTGCTTTAAAAGATTTCCTTCTCCTGCTAAAGAGACCGAATGAACAATCATTTGATAGTTGGATCGCCCTGGAAATGTTGAAAGGTGCCCTTTTACGACGACCAAAGCCCCTTCTTGAATAAAAGAATCAAATTCTTTTGCATTTGTCCGCCACAAAATGGCGTTTAAAACAGATTTTTCATCTTTTAAGGAAAAATAAATATGTCCAGAGGCCGCCCGTTTGATGGTGGAAACTTCGCCTTGAACTTGAATAGAGGAAAAGATTTGCTCAATAGAGCTTTTTAAGGCAAAAGAAACCTCAGAGACACTTAAAATAGGCTCGTTTTGTTCTTCAATTCGTTCTTCAAGATTCATCAGTTTTTCCTCTTAATTTATCAAAAAAGGAGGTTAGAAGAGTTTGAAACTCCTTTTCACAAAGGCCGCCATAAACTTCTGGTTTATGATGGGTTGTTGCCTGATTAAAAACGCAACAGCCTTGTTCCACACCCCCTGTTTTGGGATCATAAGCGGCAAAGTAAACTCTGTCAAGACGGGCAAGAGAAAGCGCGCTGGCACACATAGAACACGGCTCCAAAGAAACGAAAAGGCTATAGCCTTCTAGTGTTTTTTTCTGAAGGGCGCGAAACCCTTTTTCAAGGACAAGCATTTCGGCATGTAAAAGAGGGTTTTTCTTTTGTTCTGAAAGATTATGTGCCGAACAAAGAATTTCATGGCTCTTTGTCTTAAAAAGAACAGCTCCAACAGGAATCTCCTTTTCCAAAAAGGCCTGTTTGGCTTCCTTTAACGCCAAATCTATAATCTGTTGGTGCATGTTTTATCTTTCCTTTTTTTCATATTTTGCTATTATAAACGCATTATGAAAAAAGAAAAAGAAAGAATTGCAAAAGTTATGGCACACGCGGGTCTTTGTTCCCGTCGTGAGGCCGAGCGTTTCATCCAAGAAGGAAAGGTTTTCGTTAATGGAAAACGCTTGGATACGCCCGCTTTTTTGGTCTCTGTAGAGGATAAAATCACTCTTGAGAATAAACAAATGCCCCTTCCTGATAAAACGCGCCTCTTTTGCTATTATAAGCCTGTGGGATTAATGACAACGCACAAAGATCCCGAAGGACGCAAAACGGTTTTTGATTCTTTACCAAAGAATTTGCCGCGTTTAATTTCTGTGGGGCGATTGGATTTGAATTCAGAAGGGCTTTTATTGTTAACTAACGATGGGGAACTTTCCCGCTTTTTAGAACTGCCAAAACGCGGATGGAAGCGCCATTATAAGGTTCGGGTTTTCGGGAAACTTAAAGAGGGGATTAAAGAAGAATTGGAAAAAGGCGTCACGGTAGAGGGGATTCATTATGCCCCAATTGAATTTGATATTGATTCTGTAAATGGGGCGAATACTTGGGTAAATGTGACGTTGACGGAAGGTAAAAATCGTGAGATTCGACGCGTGATGAAGTATTTTGGGCTAGAAGTTTCTCGATTGATTCGCCTCTCTTACGGGCCTTTTCAACTTGGAAATCTTAAAAGAGGGGAGATTAAAGAAATTCCCTATAAAGTGATTAAAGAGCAAATTCCATGCGTGTAGTCGGCGGAACATATCGGGGAAGAACGCTTTTATCCCCCGAAGGACAAACAACGCGTCCTACCTCTGATAGAGCCAAAGAAGGGGTGTTTAATATGCTCTCCTCCCTTTTGCAAAAGGAGGGAAAACTTTGGAAAGAGGTGACGTTTTTGGATGGGTTTGCAGGCTCTGGCGCGATTGGGATTGAGGCGCTTTCTCACGGGGCAAAGTTTGTTTATTTTGTAGAAAAAGAAAGAAGCGCCCTTAAGATTCTACATCAAAATCTGGAAAAATGCCTTGAGGGAAATCATCAGGTTTTAGGGCAAGATATTCTAACCTTGCCTTTAAGTAAAACGTCTGTAGATGTTCTTTTTTTAGACGCTCCTTATCAAAAAGGGTTGTGGCAAAAAGCTTTAGAGACTCTTTTAAAAGCGGAATATATCTCCTCCAAAACACTATTGATTATTGAAATGGAAAAAGGGGAGGAGGCAAGTCTTCCTAAAGGGTTTTATCCTCTTTCAACGCGTTCGTTTGGACGTCCCCAGTTTTTGTTTTCGAAAGTTCGCTAACCTCCAACGTATATGATTTTTGAAGCTCTTTTAGAAGAAGGGTAATTCCTTCTTCCCGTGCAGAGGCGGAAGTTGTGAGGGCTATTTTTTTAAAATCATCGGAAAAAAACCTAAAAAAGTCGTTTTTATTTTCAATAAGAAAACTGTTTTGAAGGCCTCCATTTTTTGCAACTTCAACAAGTTTTTTCGAATTAGAGGACGTTCTATCTCCAATCACAAAAAGGGCGTCATAAAATCCAAGCGTTTTTTTCACAATGTTTTGGCGCATAGAAGTTGCCGCACAAATCCCTTTAAATTTAAATTTCAGGTTATCCCCGAGTCGTTTTTCAAGCGCCTGTTCAATTTTGGCCGTGTCTTCTTGATTCAAGGTTGTTTGCGTCACGTATCCGTAAAAACAGGAGGGATTAAGAGCCTCTACGTCCTTCACATTTTCTAAAATATGAAAAGGCGTAGAAGGGGGAATTTCGCCCTGAAGTCCCAAAATTTCATCATGTCCTTTTTTCCCAATAATAAGGGGAGTAAGCCCTTCTTTTATGATTGTTTTGAGTTGGTTATGAACTTTTAAAACAAAAGGACACGCGCCATCAATAAGGGTCAGATTTTTTTCTTTGGCTTTTAGTCGAATATCCTCTCCAATCCCGTGAGCCGAGGTAAAAAGAGGGCTATTATCTGGAATTTCATCCAAAGAAGAGATGAATTGAATGCCTTGTTTTTCATAGGATTGAATGACATTTTTGTTATGAATAATCGCATGATAAACAAAAGGCTTTTCTTTTTTTATCTTCGAGTCTAAAAGAGAAAGAGCTTTAGAAACCCCAAAGCAAAAGCCTCTGGGGGATAAAAGATATATTTTTAAATTTGTCATTTCGAATTTCTCGTATAAAATGGGGGCGTTTTGAGAACATAGTAAGATAGATTTTTAAGAAATAAAGAAAAAAAGGAAATAAAAATGGTTTTACATTCTGATTTGGCCAATGCTGTTCGTTTTTTAGGCGTTGAAGCAATTGAAAAAGCCCATTCAGGACATCCTGGGATTGTTCTTGGTTCGGCCGATATTGCAACGACTCTTTTCAAAGATATTTTAAGAATTGCCCCAAATCATCCCGATTGGATAAATAGAGATAGATTTGTTCTTTCCGCAGGCCATGGAGCCCCGTTGCTTTATAGTCTTTTATATTTGACAGGGTATGAAGACGCGACATTAGAAGGCCTAAAATCCTTACGTCAATTAGATTCAAAAATGGCAGGACATCCAGAATATGGCGCTTTATCTGGAATTGAAACAACAACAGGCCCGTTGGGACAGGGGCTTGCTACCTCTGTTGGGATAGCCTTGTCAGAACGCTTAGCTCATAATCGCTTTGGTGATATTATTGACTATTACACCTATGCTCTTGTTGGAGATGGGTGTCTAATGGAAGGCATTTCAGAGGAGGCTATTTCTTTTGCAGGGCATTTGAAACTTAATAAATTGATTGTGTTATGGGATAATAATTCTATTACGATTGACGGGGAGACCTCTCTTTCAACAGAAACAAATCAATGTGCGCGTTTTGAAGCCAATGGCTGGAACACGATAAAAGTAGATGGGCATAATGCTGAATCTCTTTTCCAAGCCATGCAAAAAGCCAAAGAATCTGATAAGCCAACCTTTATTTCTTGCAAAACAATTATTGGACTAGGTGCTCCGCAAAAGGCAGGGACTTCTGCGGTTCATGGGGCCCCTTTAGGGGAAGAAGAACTAAAAGGTGTGCGTCGATTCTTTAATTGGAAAGAAGAGCCTTTTTCTATTCCTGACAATATCTTAAATGAATGGCGAAAAGTTGCCGAGGAAGGGGATAAAGCTTACCAAGAATGGGCTCAGGCATTTTCAAAATTGCCAAAAGATTTAAAAGAAAGAATGACCGCCTACTATAATCGAAAGATTCCCGATTCTTTTGAGGCTGATTTTAAGGCGTTCAAGGAAACTTTGCTCAAGGAGGATAAACCCTTGGCCACACGAAAAGCTTCTCAAAAAACATTGGAAGTTTTAGTGCCTCTTTTACCGCGTCTTATTGGAGGATCGGCCGATTTAACCCCTGCCAACTATACAAAGACACCGTCAAGCACCTCTATCACGAAGGACGATTTTTCGGGAAACTATATCAATTATGGGATTCGTGAACATCTGATGGCGGCTGTTATGAATGGGATTTCGGTATCAAAAGCCTTTATTCCTTATGGCGGAACATTTTTGGCTTTTTTAGATTACTTAAAACCAGCTCTTAGATTATCGGCGTTAATGAAGCGACAAGTGATTTATGTCCTTACCCATGATTCGATTGGCGTTGGCGAAGATGGGCCGACTCATCAACCGATTGAACAACTTGCTTCCGTTAGGGCTATGCCGGATATTTTGGTGATGCGTCCTGCCGATTGTGTTGAGGTGGCCGAATGTTGGGAATTGGCTTTAAAAACACAAGATAAACCTTCTATTTTGGCTTTATCGCGGCAAGCTTTGCCACGCTTTAGAACGACGGTTGATGAAAATTTATCTCAAAAAGGCGGCTATATTGCCTCTAAAGAAAAAGAAACTCGTCAAGCCACTCTTTTGGCCACAGGCTCTGAAGTTTCTTTGGCGCTTGAGGCGCAAAAGCTTCTTTGGGAAAAAGGGATAGATACCGCGGTCGTTTCCATGCCGTGTTTGGAACTATTTGATGAACAGGACAAATCCTATCAAAAAGAGGTTTTGGGAACAGCTCCTCGTGTCTTTATTGAGGCATTAAGCTCGTTTGGCCTTCATAAATATGTGGGGGACAACGGAAAGGTTGTTTCGATGACAAGTTTTGGGGCATCTGCTCCAGAGGCAAAATTAAAAGAACGCTTTGGGTTTACTCCAAAAGCTATCGTTGAAATTGTTTCAAAAATGGTATAACATTAGAAAATAAATTTTTAAGGAGAAAAAATATGTCGATGGTGACTTTAAGACAATTAATGGATCATGCCGCAGAATATGGCTATGGAATTCCAGCTTTTAACGTAAATAATATGGAGCAAATTTTGGCTGTTATGGCTGCTGCTCAAAAAACACAATCCCCTGTAATTATTCAAGCCAGTAAAGGGGCAAGAGGCTATGCAAATGACGCTGTTCTGAAGCATTTAATGATGGCGGGCGTTGAAATGTATCCAGATCTTCCTATCTGTTTACACCAAGATCATGGCCCAAGCCAAAAGGTTTGCTACAGCGCAATGATGAATGGCTTTACGTCTGTTATGATGGACGGATCTTTGGAAGCTGACGGAAAGACTCCTGCTTCTTTTGATTACAATGCGGATGTGACGGCCGAAGTGACAGGCGTTGCCCATGGTGTTGGGGTTTCTGTTGAAGGGGAAATCGGTGTTATCGGATCCTTAGAAAAAGGCGAAGCGGATAAAGAAGATGGCCATGGGGCTGAAGGAAAGCTTACAAAAGAACAACTTTTAACAAATCCAGAAGATGCTGTTGAATTCGTAAAACGAACAAATGTAGATGCGTTGGCTGTTGCGATTGGAACATCTCATGGCGCCTATAAATTTACACGGAAACCAGATGGCGCTATCCTTTCTATTGATACAATTAAGAAAATTCACGCAAAATTGCCAAACATTGCGTTGGTGATGCACGGCTCTTCTTCTGTTCCTCAAGATTTGCAAGACATTATCAATCAATATGGTGGAAATATGCCACAAACTTACGGTGTTCCTGTTGAAGAAATTCAAGAAGGCATTAAACACGGGGTTCGCAAAGTCAATGTGGATACAGATAACCGTATGGCTATGACGGGTGCTATCCGTAAAGTATTTGCAGAACATCCTGCCGAATTTGATCCTAGAAAATACTTGAAACCGGCTATGGAAGCTATGGAAAAACTTTGCATGAACCGCTACGAACAATTTGGCGCTGCAGGGCAGGCTTCTAAAATTAAGCCAATTTCCTTAAAAGATATGGCCGCTCGTTATGCAAGTGGTGAATTAGACGCCAAGATTAAATAAGGAAAACAAGATGATTCAAGTCGCCCCTAGTCTTCTTTCTGCTGATTTTTCTATCTTAGGACAGGAAATTAAAAAGCTGGAAAAAGCGGGGGCGGATTTGATTCATTTGGATATTATGGACGGTCATTTTGTCCCTAATCTAACAATAGGGGCGCCGGTTATTAAATCTTTGAGAAAGGCAACGTCTTTACCTTTTGATGTGCATTTAATGATGACAAATCCAGAGGATTTTTTATCTGCCTTTAAATACGCAGGAGCAGATAGATTGACCATTCATGTGGAGCTTGAAAAAGATATACATGATCTTCTTTTTCAAATTCGAAAAAAAGGGATGAAAGCTGGGATTTCTTTGCGTCCAACAACGCCGATTGAGACGGTTTTCCCTTATTTAGAGGAAGTAGATTTGGTTCTTCTTATGTCGGTAGAGCCTGGTTTTGGCGGGCAAGTTTTTATTCCAAAAACGACCCAAAGGATTAAGGAACTTAAAACACAAAGAAAAAATCTACCTTTCTTGATTGAAGTGGATGGTGGAATCAATCCTGAAACGGCACTTTTTTGCAAAAATGCAGGGGCGGATATTTTGGTTTCTGGAAATTATATTTTTAATACCCCCTCTTATCTTGAAGCGATAGAATCCTTAAAAGGAGAGAAAAATGTCTAAAATTATGATTGTGGAAGATGAAGCAGATTTAATTACCATCTTGGAATATAACTTACAAAAGGCTGGGTATGAAACAGCTTTTGTTTCTGATGGTAGAAAGGCTTTGGATGTGATTGTTAAAGAACGTCCTGATGTCGTTTTATTGGATTGGATGTTGCCTCATATGACGGGAATTGAAATTTGTAGAGCCGTTCGAACACATATAGATATTTCCGAAACGCCAGTCATTCTTTTAACGGCAAGAGGCGAAGAATCTGATAAAGTTAAAGGGCTTTCGACTGGGGCGGATGATTATGTGACAAAACCTTTTTCCATTCCAGAACTTTTGGCCAGAATTAAAGCTCTGTTAAGAAGAAGTCCGAAAAAGAAAAAACTAGAACAACTTTCCTTTGCCGATATTACAATTGATTTTGAAAAACGATATGTCTTGCGAAATGGAAAAATGGTTCATTTGGGCCCGACGGAATTTAAGCTTTTAGTTTGTTTAATGAAGGAGCCACGTCGTGTTTTTTCCAGAGAAGATTTATTAAAGCTTGTTTGGGGGGATTCAATTCATATTGAAACCAGAACAGTTGATGTTCATGTGAGACGCCTGCGGCGTGCCCTGAACCAAACGGGGGATGATTTAATTAGAACTGTCAGATCGCTTGGCTATTCTATTGATAAAATTCCGGCTCAACGCAAGAAAAATTCGGCAAAAGAATAAATTTTATAAACAAAGAAGATACCCAGAGGCCTCTGTTTTTAGAACTTTGCCGTCTTCGTCTTGCATTTTTTTACGCAATTTATAAATATGAGTTTCCAAAGTGTGTGTTGAAATATTGATTGAATAATTCCAAATTTTCCCCAAAATTTCTTCTTTGGAAACTTCCCGACGTTCTTTAAAAAGAAAACTTAAAAGTTGGATTTCTTTTTCGGTAAGAAGTTCTGTTTCTTGAGACGGGAGAAGAAGCTCTTTTTTCCTTAAATTAAGGGTATATCCGGAAAAAGAAAAACTCTGCTCTTTTGAACAACTTTTTTGCAAAAGATGTTTTAACTCTCTAAAATAAAAAGGCTTTAAAAGGGTGGCCGTTTCTTTGTTCTTAGAAAGGAAAACTACGCAACAGCCTGTTTTTTCAAGATCCGTTTTCAAAGATTCATTTTCATCAACAAGGATGCAATCCGTTGAATCATAAGAATCTTTTTTGCAAAAAGGCGAGATCTCAAAATCTGTCTGTAAAAGAGAAATTAAAGATTGGCGAAAAAGAAGGTTATCCGATGCGATATAAATTATTTTTCTGTCTCCTTTTCATAGAGTAAAAATAAACAAGAGGCCGTTTTAAAGAGATTTGTTTTGGGCTCATATAATCCAGAAAGATAGGCTCCTCTAAAAAAGGGAATATTCTTTGTATAAAGAGCGCCCCCTTGCCCCAAAGCAATCCATTTTTGCTGAGGTTGGATAAGAAGAGATAAAGAACGAGCTTCTTCAATTTCGGAACGAGAAACCCCTTCTGGAACGCCACTTTCTTTTAAAGCTAAAGCCGGAAGGCAAAGATTTTGAGGCGGATTTTCTTTTAAGGCAGGGGCTGTTTCCAAAAAGGCTTTTGTTGTTTTTGAAATAAAGTTCTTCAAAAGAGGTTTATGGGTTTGGGTATATCTTTCCTTTGCAGCCAAAATTGCAAAAGAAAACTCTGTTTCGTTTTTCCAGTAGAAAAGAGGTTTTGAAAGAAAATATTTATCCAAAACAGAGATCGCACTAAAGGAAGATGTTTTTTGTTCCTCTTTTAACTTTGAAAAGACAAACCAAATGATTGAAGAAACAGGCGAGGACGGCGTGCTCATAAACCCCTTAACGCTTTCTTTCCAAAGAGGTTTAATATATTCAAAAGTTTTGTAATCTTTTGTTTTTCTTTCATATTCTTGAATAGAAAGAAGGCCTAAAGCTGTTGTTGAGATTTCGGCACTTCTTTGTGAAAGAGAGAAATAGGAAGGATCTTGAAGGGTTTTATCAAGCAAATTAAAAGAGATTGCTTTTCCTTGGTAAGGACTTTTTTGAGAAAGATGAACGAGCCCTTCTAAGGCTTTTTTAGCTTGTGGTAAAGTCTCAAAATGTTGTGTCAATACATAGGTCGTAAATGCTTGATGAATTAAATTTTCCCATGGCGTTGGTTTCGATTTTACAAAATCAAACTCATAAAGAAAAAGACCAGATTCTTTCTGATTGTTTTGTAAGAAAGAGATTGTTTGTTGCAAAGGAGTCGTTTGATATTTGGGCTTTTCCCTAAAAAAATAAAGGAAAAAAGAGCTTCCTGTTAAAAAAAGAAACAGAAACAATAAATTTATTAAAAAAGTATTTTTTTTAATGGTCATTTTTTTTCCGATTTGTTATACTTATGCATAAAAGAAGTATACTCAATTCTTTTAATAAAGTAAATATCTTAACTTTTAGGAAAGGGTCTTTCATGTTGTTATTGAAATTATACCGAAAGGTAATTGGGCTTTTAACTCCAGTTGTTCGTCTTTATTTGAATAGACGATTGAAAAATGGGTTGGAAGATTATGCACGTTTTAGAGAACGGCTTGGAAGAAATTCTCTTCCCCGTCCAGAAGGAAAACTTATCTGGATGCATGGAGCTAGTGTCGGGGAATGCCTTTCTATGCTTCCTTTGATTAAGAAGATTGTTCAAGAAGACAAAGACCTCCATATTATGGTGACCTCAGGAACAGTGACATCTGCCTCTATTCTAACAAAGCGTCTTCCTGAAAGAACCTTTCATCAATATTACCCAGTGGATTGTCCACGTTATGTGCGACGTTTTATCCGTCATTGGAAACCAGATGTGGCTTTCTTTTTTGAATCTGAATTTTGGCCTTGTATGCTTTATGAAATTCAAAGAAATGAAATTCCTTTAGTTCTTTTGAATGGTCGTGTATCAGATAAGGCTTTCAAAACATGGCAAAGACATAAATTCTTAAGTAAAACACTTCAAAAGATGTTTACGCTTTCTTTTGGTCAAACAGAAGAAGATACGCGTCGCTTAAAAGTTTTAGGAGCCCCAAATACAGATTGTGTGGGAAACTTGAAATATGCTCAAAACCCTTTGAAATTCAATGAAGAAGAACTTAAAAAACTTCAAGAAAAAATTGGGGTGCGTCCAACATTTTTAATGGCAAGCACGCATTCAAATGAAGAAGAAATGGGCGGCAAAATTCATAAAGAATTGAAGAAAAAATATCCAAATCTTTTAACAATTATCACCCCTCGTCATATTAACAGACGCGATGAAATCTTAAATGTCTTGGAAAAAAATGGATTGGAAGTTGCTGTTCGTTCAAAAGGCGAAGAGCTTAAAGATACGACAGATATTTATTTGGCCGATACAATGGGCGAATTAACGATGTTTTATAAGTTAGCTCTTGCTATTTTTGTTGGCGGATCTCTTATTCCTTTTGGGGGCCAAAATATGTTGGAACCTATGAGAGAAGGGGCTTATGTTATGGTGGGGCCTCATGCGTTTAACTTCCGCGAAATTGTAAGCGAGGGAACAAAAGCCGGTGCTTTGAAGATTGTTTCTGATCCAAAAGACTTAGAGAAAAATGTAGAAAAAGTTTTCTCTAAAGAAAGTGGCGTTGAGGAACAAGGGCGTAAGGCTGAAGCTCTTACAAAGCAATGGGAAGGTGTGATTGATAGACTTTACCCTAGAATTAAAAAATGGCTTTAATATGAAGGCGCCTTTATTTTGGAATAAAGAACATTCTCTTTGGGGTTTGTTCTTTATTCCTTTTGGGATGCTGTTTGCTTTTGGAAATTTCTTACGTCAAAAGAAAAAAAGCTTTGAAATTCCCGTCCCCGTTTTTTGTATTGGAAATATCGTTGTCGGGGGCAGTGGCAAAACGCCAACAGCGCTTTATCTTGCCGATATTTTTTCTCAAAAAGCAAAAAAAGTTGTCTATCTTAACCATGGATATAAATCTGAACGCCAAAATGTAGTTTTACAAAAAGGGTCTGTTTTTCAACAAGGGTTAAGTGAAGAGGCCTTTTTATTGGCTCAAAAAGCTGAGACGGTTATCAATTCTAATCGTAAAGAAGGGGCTTTAACAGCGTTAAAGCTTTCTCCTGATATTTTGATTATGGATGATGGGTTTCAAAATCCATCTCTTCAAAAAGATTTTTCAATTTTGGTTTTTGATGGTCATAAAGGAATTGGAAATGGGAGGATTCTTCCAGCCGGCCCTTTAAGAGAATCTTTAAAATCAGGTTTAAAACGGGCTCAAGCTGTTTTGATTTTAGGGGAAGATGAAACGAGCCTTTCTTTAAAAATTCAAAAGATAAATCCAAAAATGCCGGTGTTCTTGGGGCAAATACGTCCGTCCTTTCCTTTTAAGAAAAAGGAAGAATATATTGCTTTTGCGGGGATTGGACGGCCTTCTAAATTTTTTGATATGTTGAAAGAAAATGGATTCAATTTAAAAAAAGAGATTTCTTTTTCGGATCATTGCCCCTATACTTCAAAAGAAATAAAATTTTTAAAATCCTTAGGAAAGAATTTTATTACAACGGAAAAAGATTACATCAAACTTCCTAAAGACTTTCAAAAGCAGGTGGATGTTGTTCCGATTTCTATTCTTTTTCAAGAAGAACGAAGATTTGAAAACCTTGTCCTTAAAGAGATAAAAAAATAAACGGAAAATAAAATGGCAAATACAGCAATACGCAAGGCAAAAAAAAGAAGTTTTACTCAAAAAATGATAACGGATCCCTTTTCGGCCCTCATCCTGTTTCTTTTTTTAGGAATTTTTAAGCTCCTTCCTTTAGATGCGGCTTCCTTTTTAGGTGGAAAAATGGGCCTTTTATTAGGGCGTTTATTTAAAAAGAAAAACGAAGTTATGCTTCATAATTTAAAAAAAGTTTTTCCCAATAAACCTCTAAAAGAAAGAAAAATGATTGCTAAAGAGGTTTGGATGAATTGGGGACGTATGATTGCAGAAATCCCACACTTGGATAAAATTGTCTCTTCTCGTCTTTCAATTGAAGGGGAAGAGTTTTTAATTAAAGCAGGGAAAAAGGGAACAAAAGGGGGCTTTTTCTTTTCTGCTCATTTAAGCAATTTTGAAATTGCGGCGCATTTATCCAAACGATTTCATATTTCAATGTCCGAAGTTTATCGTAGTGCAAATAACCCTTGGATAGAAGGAATTTTATTTAAGAAAAGATGTGAAAAGCTTATTCCAAAAGGGGCTGTTGGGGCCAGAAAAATGATAGATGCTTTACAAAACAAAGAATGGATTGCCCTTTTATGCGATCAAAAGATGAATGATGGGGTAGAGGTTTCTTTCCTCGGGCAAAAATCAATGGCGACGCCAAATGTTGCAAAAATTGCTTTAAAAAGAAATATTCCTGTTCACCCTGTCCATATTAAACGGATAGGACATAGGGCTTTCTTTAAGGTCGTTATAGAGCCTTCAATGACACCGGAAAATCCACAAAGGGTTCCCAGAGAAGTGTTCAAAATGACACAAGAAATGAATGATAGAATGACAGAATGGGTTTACGAAAGTCCCTCTGAATGGCTTTGGATTCATCGCAGGTGGGATAAAAAAGAATATAGAAAAAATTAAAGAAGGAGGATTTATATGGAACAGTCCAAAAATCAAGAAGAAGAAAAGGGAGAACTTCGTAAAAAGACGCCGAAATCAGGCATGCGTGTCTTTGTTGCAGGAGGGGCTCGATCTGGAAATGATGAAGATTTTTTGGATGAAGCATATAAATTAGGGCAGGAAATTGCAAAAGTAGATTTTCGATTAGACTTTGGGCTTGCTTCTTCTGGAATTATGGGGGCTGTTGCTAAAGGAGTCTTTGATTATTGTAAAGAAAATGATTTCAAACAAGATTATTCAAAAAAGTGCCTCTCTCCAGTTCAAGGGATTACCACAAAGGAATATTTAACACTATATCAAAGAGGAAATATGCTTTTCAACTTTGATAATATCGTTGTGGCCAAGACCTTAGAAGAACGTAAAAAAAGATTGCTTCGGTCGGATTTTATTGTGTTCGCCCCAGGTGGGGTTGGAACGTTGGATGAACTGGCCTATGATTGTGTCGCGATGCAAGATGGGTTCTTACCAATGAAACCTTTTGTGCTTTTCAATGTAAATGGCTATTTTCATCATTTGGTGGAATACCTAAAATCTATTCAAGCTAAAGAATTTTCAGACAGAATTCCGTTTATTGTTGTGGATAATTCTAAGGAAGCTGCGCTTGCTTTCCAAATGTTAAAATATTTATATTTTCAACGTAAATTGGAACCTAAAGAAGTATATCCTTTTATTCGGGGGATGATTTATGAATTTCCCTACGTGCTTCAAGAAAAAACAAAAGATCCGAAAAAGAAAGCCAGAAGCATTTTAAGAAAGATGCTAAAGATTAAAGAGGAAGGGTCTTTAGAGGAAAAAAGAGTTCTTCGAAGAGCCATTGAAGAAGCTTATCTTTCCAAAGAAATTGAACGGATGTATCAACGTCTTTCTTTGGCTGGAACAGATGTCAGTATTGTTAGTCAAAAGTTGGAAAAATTAAAAAATCGCAGAAAAACGATTAAAAGTTAGGCTTTTGAATTTGATGACGTCCAAGACGAGGTTTTTCTTCGCTTTGTTTGATTAAGGAAAGCTCCTGCTCTGAAAAAGTAGGGGCTTCTTCTTTGTCCTCTTTTTTTTCGTCCTCAAGTTTTTCGGAATTCTCCTTTTGAATAAGGGCTTTTCTTTCCTCAACATAGGTTTTTAAAATAGAAATTCCAGGCAATAAATCTTTCGGATTTTCAGTCTTTTGAAATCGAATTTTTTTTGTTAAAGTCTTGTAAAATTTATTTGGATTTTCTTTAATCCGCGTATTTAAACGGGTCTCTTTTTCTTGTAAAGTCATATTTTCATCAGTTCCCAATTCATTTGGAAGGATGAGGAGTTGTTCTTTTTTTATCCGTTCTCTTTCGCTTTTGATAAACTCAGGATCATTTTTATCAAGAGAATTTAAATAATCCTCCTGCCGTTTTTTTATCTGTCGTTCTTGTTTATCTAGATTTTGATAAAGCCGTTTAATGGACCGAGGATGATATCGAACTAAAGAAAGATAATCCTTTTCATTGGAGATGATTTTTTGATATTCCTTATTCCAGTCCTCTCGATTTGAAAGAGGATCCTCTTTTTTAGGAATCGTTTCTTCAAAAGAAGGCTTTGAAAGAAGCGCTTCTGGTAGAAAAAAAACAAACCCTAAAAGAATAAGAAACTGTTTCATACCCCCCTACCTTGACTTGATAACTTTAAGAGACGTTGACATCAGATTTTCAATATCAAGCCCTGTAAATTTTTCGAATTCCTTTTTAACAAATTGAAATCCTTTTTTCACAGGATCTTTGTTTGGATTAGACGCCAAACTTTTAAGCGCTTGAAAAATTTTCTTTTTCATATCATTTGGCGCATTTCGAATGGTGTTATCCATTCTCTTTGGAATTTTATACCCAATTTTACGTAAGTAATCTGTCATTAACAGCATATTTGTAATATTAACCTCAGGGGCAATCATTTCTTGCCCCATTGCCGTATTGTAAGTTGTTTTTTCCCCCGTAAACTGTGGCAGGGGAATCCCCATTGTCTCTCTTTGATGAACGGCTGTTTGTTCTTCTAAGGGTGAATTTTCAACCCACGGATTGGCCGGTAAATTTTCGGCACATACAGGAAGAACAAATAAAGTCGCAAATAAACAAAAAAGAGAAGATTTCATCACAGTCTCCTAAACGTTAAGGGTTTGCTTTCTAAATTTTAAGAAATAGTAAATGCCAACAGGAAGCGTTAACACATAAAGACTTCCTAAAGTTCCTAAAAAGAGCCATGGGTAAACAAAGGCCGTTGCGATCATCAAGATGATAATAAGGCGGGCACAGATGGCTCCTGTTTCTGAAAAATGAAGTTTCTTTAGGCAAATTGTCGGAACTCGACTGGCCATTAAAACGCCACTTAAAAGCATAAAGAACGAAACAAAAAGAGGATCTCTTAAAAAATCAAGATTAAATTGAAGCCATAACGTCAAAGGAAGCAAGGCGACAAGCGCCCCTCCAGGAGCAGGAAGCCCTACAAAAAAGTGTTTCCAATAAGAAGGTTGTTCTTCCCCTTGAAGCATGGTGTTAAATCTTGCCAATCTCATAGCGCAACACATAGCTAAAAATAAAACAAAGAACCAACGCATGCCAACGGCTTGAGAAATAGTTGCAAAATCGCCAGATATTGCCAAAGAACGCGCGGCTTGATCCATTGTCCATTGGTAAAGCAGGAAGCCAGGAGCGACCCCAAAACTGACAAAATCAGAAAGAGAATCAAGCTCTTCTCCAAATCTGGAGGCCACTTTTAACATTCGAGCAACACGACCGTCTAATCCATCAAAAATGGCGGCAAAGATAATAGAGAGAAGGGCATATTCCCATTTTCCCCAAAAAGCAAAATTAAAAGAGGAAACCCCACAGGCCAAAGCCATCATTGTCACAGAGTTTGGAAAAAGCTGCCTGATTTGTAGGTTTGTTGGTTTCCGTATTTCCAAAACGGATTTTCTTTTTTGCATTATTTAATGACTCCTTCAATTTTATTTTGTTCGCCGTCAAAATCGGCAAGAATTGTTTCCCCAGCAACAGCAATTTGGCCCAAAACAACTTTAGGTTCAATTCCTTCTGGAAGGAAAACATCTAAACGACTTCCGAATCTAATCATACCAAAGCGTTCGCCTGCTTTTAATTTTTGACCTTCTTTTAAAGGACAATAAATTCTGCGTGCAACAAGCCCTGCAATTTGAATGACTCCAATTTTTTTGCCAGAAGTTGTGATAAGGGAAATTTCTTGACGTTCATTGTCTTCGCTATCTTTATCGGAAATATTTACAAATTTTCCAGAGCGATAGTTTAATTTGTGAACCGTTCCACTCATCGGGGTTCTATTGACGTGAACGTTAAAAACACTCATAAAAATACTAATCCGAGTTAAAGGTTTGTCCCCTAAATCCAACTCTTTTGGAGGGATAACAGGCTTAATATTGCTCACCACGCCATCGGCAGGAGATAAAACATAAGACTCTTTTTGCGGAATAGCTCTATCTGGATTTCTAAAGAAATAAAAGGTGAAAACACAAAGGACAAATCCCATCCAAGCCAAAATGGTGGAGGTAATTCCTAAAAGAAGGAAAAGCCCCACAAAACAAAGCAAAATCTTAAGCCCTTCTGGGTGAATAGCAGGAAAAATATACCGTTTCCAAGATAAATCGACATTATTTTGAGATGATTTTTTCATAAAAGCTCCTAATTACAATAATCAATATTGAGTTTAACTTACTCCAAAAGGAAAAAAGAAACAATAAAATTTTGGAAAAAGCTTGAAAAAAAGCCTTGCGAAAAATCAGGCAAAAGGATACGATGCGTCTGATAAAACGGAAAGTAGCTCAGTTTGGTAGAGCACTACGTTCGGGACGTAGGGGTCGCAGGTTCAAATCCTGTCTTTCCGACCAAAACAAAAGGGAAGGGCTGTAAATTGCTCTTCCTTTTTTTATTTGATAATTTTATTTTTAAGGGATTTATGTTTCTTTCCTTAACTCGTTGATTTTCTTTCCGATTTAAAAAAGTTTATGATATACTATTCCTGAATTGAGTAAGGAGGCACAATGAATTTAATCTTTTTAGGTGGGATACATGGCTCTGGAAAAGACTATGTGCTTGATAAAATAGCTTCAAAAACGTCTCTTCAGCTCCTTCGCGCAAGCGATGTGTTGAAATGGACAGAATATAGCCATAATCCAGAATTAAAACAGGTAAGATCTATTCCGCAAACGCAAGATAGATTGATACATAACTTAAATCTGATTATGCAAAAGGATAAAAAATACCTTTTAAACGGACATTTTTGCCTACTAAATGCCGAAGGAAAAATTGAGCGCGTTCCCCTAGAGACTTTTGAAAAATTGGCGCCAAAATCTCTTTATATCAAAACATCTGCGCCTCAAGTTATTTTGGAAAGATTGAAAAAAAGAGACGCGAAAGAATGGCCTTTAAGGGTTCTTGACGCAATGCAAAATGAAGAAATTTGGTATGCAAAAGAGCTTTCAAAAATCTTAAAAATTCCTTTACATCTTGTGGAAGATAATCAAGAAGAGGCTTTCTTAAGTCTTCTCAAAAAGGATATAAAAGGGATGAATAATCTTAAAGATTTTTCGATTTTAACTTCTTCTCGCGGCCATTCTTTTTAAAATTAAAATCAAAGGTTTAAATAAAAAGAGATAAAAGAGGCGCTAGCTCTTTTGTTTTTTCAATATCTCCTTTTTGACTGTAGGTTTTGATGCGATACACTTCCCCAAAAACAAGACGTCTTCCCCTTTCGCTTTCAAGCCAATTTTCCTTTGAACACATATTCGAGACGAAGGATTTTTGAAAAATCTCGGCGAAAGGAAGATGTTTTTTTAAGGTTAAAAAAGTCCTTCCTGAGGCAAAAGATTTTGAGATAAAACATAAAGGGCATTGTGCTAGTTTAGGATATATTTTCTTTGAAAAAAGGACGTTTTCAAGAGTGTTTGTTGCCCTTTCTTCCAAAATGATTTCTAAGTTTTTTGGGAGAATATCGCAAATAAAATCTTTAATAACTTGGGCTTCAGAACGGGGAAAAGTTTTATTTGAAACCCCACCGCTAATTAAAAGCGTTTTGATTTTGGCTTTGCTTAAAACTTGTTTAACCGCTTTTTTCATTTCTTCTAAAGACGATGAGCTTCCAAAGATAAAAAGGATTTCTACCTTTGCAAGATCCTTGTCATCAGGACGAAAACAAAGACGCTCTATCTCTTTTTGATAGGAGGTAAGATTTGAAGGCAGGGAGATGTCTTTATTTTGCATTATAAAGCTAATCTTTCAAAAATAAGGTAAAATTTCTTAAATAAGAGTGGGGGAAGCGGCAAAATTTGTAAAGAGTTTTTTGGAAAGGAAGTTTAAAAAACAAAAAGCAGTGAAAAATCACTGCTTTTTTTAATGGCTCCGGCGGTAGGGCTCGA
Source organism: Alphaproteobacteria bacterium (assembly GCA_009929265.1). GTDB lineage: Bacteria > Pseudomonadota > Alphaproteobacteria > CASFRQ01 > SAAU01 > SAAU01. The sequence continues at coordinate 131,713 of SAAU01000004.1, read as the reverse complement.
ACCTACGACCGATCGGTTAACAGCCGATTGCTCTACCACTGAGCTACACCGGAACAACGTTAGGAAATTTATCCTTTTTGAAAATAAAATGCAAGTAAAAAATTCAACATTTTTACCTTTTTTTACTTCAAGGAAAAAATCCCAATCTTTTTGGAGGCCGGTACCGGAATTGAACCAGTATAAAAGGATTTGCAATCCTCTGCATAAGCCATTCTGCCAACCGGCCCTTCAAAAGTCTTTTCCTTTTATCCTAAATCAGAGGAAAGGTCAAGAGGATTTTTCTATCCTTAAAAAAGATTTTCTTTAAATTTTTCTTTCAAAAGTGTAGAATAAAACCTGTTGACAATTTATATGGGGTTGCCTATATATCAAATGCCTTCATGGGGAATAGTTTAAAGGCAGAACAACGGACTCTGACTCCGTATATCTAGGTTCGATTCCTAGTTCCCCAGCCAAAATTAAGGGGTAGACATGTTATCTTGGATTTTTATTACGATTTCTAGTGTAATAGGTCTTGTTTTTGCTTACTTAGCTTTAGGGGTGATAGCAAAATTTCTATGGTTATTTTTTCCGTCCATTATCGCTCTTGTGATTGGGTGGATTTGTTTTGTTTTTGTTAAAGGGTTTTTAGGCACAGCTTTTCTTTTTGTTGGGATGTGCACAAGTCTTGCCATTTACGACAGTTGGCGCGAATCGGAAACTTACGCAAAAGGCGAAGAATTCCTTAAAGAAATTTTTAAATAACTTTTTTTTAAGCTTAAAAAAAGTTTAAGCGCTCTCTTTTTCATCCAAATTTTTCAATTTATAAAGAACTTCAAGGGCTTCCTTTGGAGAAAGTGTATCAGGATCAAGAGATCTAATTTCTTGCTCCAAAAGCGTGGGTGGCGTTGGTTTTGTTTCCTCCAAAACCTTTGAAAATAAAGGAAGAGCGGAAAGTAAAGAATCTTTATTGACCTGTTTTGATTCTAAACGCGTTAAAATTTGTTCTGCTCGTTTTGTGACCGCTTTTGGAAGGCCTGCCAATTTTGCCACATGAATGCCGTAGGAATGCTCGGCGGCTCCCTCAATAACCTCATGAAGGAAAATAACATCTCCTTGCCATTCTTTTGTGCGCATTGTGTGCAAAGAAAGGCGATGAAGATTTTCTTTTAAGTCTGTTAATTCATGATAGTGCGTGGCAAAAAGCGTGCGGCACCTAGACACTTCGTGAAGATATTCAATCGCCGCCCAAGCAATGGAAAGCCCATCAAAAGTTGCCGTTCCGCGTCCAATTTCATCCAAAATAACAAAGGAGCGTTCGCCTGCTTGATTTAAGATAAGGGCCGTTTCAATCATTTCAACCATAAAGGTTGAGCGTCCTCTTGCCAAATCATCGGAAGCTCCCACACGGCTAAAAAGTTTATCAATCACGCCAATATGGCAAAATTCAGCAGGAACAAAACAGCCGATTTGAGCCAAAATAGCAATTAAAGCATTTTGCCGTAAAAAAGTACTTTTTCCAGCCATATTCGGCCCTGTCATAAGCCAAAAATTGCCCTCATCCATCACACAATCATTTTCAACAAAAGCAGAGGCATTATTTTCTTTTAACGATTCTTCAACCACCAAATGACGTCCTTTTTTAATGTCAAAAGTCAAAGAGGAATCGACGAGAGGACGCGTATAGTTTTTTTCCCGTGCAACAAGAGCAAAGCCCAAAATGACATCAATTAAGGAAAGCGCGCCTGCCATTTTTTGAAGAGCCGCGGCGTTTTGCATAACTTTTTGAACAAGCTCTTCATAAACAGAAAGTTCAATAGCCAAAGCTTTTTCATTGGCGGTTTTAATTTTTTCCTCCAATTCGGCAAGTTCAGCCGTTGAAAAACGCACATTGGATTTAAGGGTTTGTCGATGAAAGAAAACCTCTTTTTTATCCAAAAGGGCTTGCGCCGAACGGCTGGGCACTTCAATATAATATCCCAAAAGGTTATTAAAGCCGATTTTAAGGCCAGAAACCTCCGTCAAAGCTGTGTATTTTAATTGAAGCTCGGATAAATAGGTGCGGTTGTTTTGTTTAAGTTCCCTGAGTTCATCTAAAGCGCCATGAAAATGGGGGGCAATAAAGCCGCCATCCCGACTTAAAAGCGGGAGGGTTTCTTCCTCCTTTAACGCTCTATTTAAAAGCGAACGCAACGCATCAAAATTTTCAATGTTATCTAATGCTTTTTTTATCAAGGAAGGGGTAAAATCGCTCAATAAAAGGTTTTTCAAAGAAGGCAAAAGAAGAAGGACCCGCCTGATAGCTGCCAAATCACGCGGACCACCTCGTTGAACGGCAAGACGCGCCAAAGATCTTTCAATATCGGGCACCTGTTTTAAGGCCTCTTTGAGTTTAAGGGAAAGGGTATATTCATTGAGGAAAAAATCAACACTATCCAACCGTTCTTCTATAAGGTTTGTTTGAAGAAGAGGGGTGCGTAAAAAGCTTTTTAAAAGGCGAGATCCGCCATTTGTTGTTGTCTTGTCAATAATATCAAGAAGGCTTTTTCCTTTTCCTATTGTTGAAAGAGAATGGAAAAGTTCCAAATTCCGACAGGTAGCCGCATCAATTTCCATAAACTCGGAAGAAACGACTTTTTTAAGAGGCATAAGTTGTGGAAAAAGACCTTGTTGGGTCAGTTCAATATAACTTAAAAGCTCTCCCGCCGCACAAAGTTCTGAAGGAAGAAACGTCCCGAAGGATTCTAAAGAGGAAACCTTAAAAAGAGACTCCATTCTTTCTTGGGCGCTTTTTGCCGAACAAAGGGAGACGGACAGATAAGTCACTTTTGTATGAAGTTCTTCTAAAGTTTCTTTCAAAAAGACGATCTCTCTTAATTCTTGAGGGAGGAGGACTTCGGAAGGCTCTAAAGAAAAAAGGGCGGAAGAAAGCTTCTTTTCAGTATCTGTTTCGGTGAAAAAATCGCCCGTTGAAACATCTACCCAAGCAATAGAATAGTCTCTTTTATTTTTGACAATGGAGAGTAAAAAATTATGTTTTTTTGCATCCAAAAGGGCGGATTCTGTCAAAGTCCCTGGTGTCACAAGGCGTGAAACTTCCCGTTTAACAAGGGCAGAGGCACCCCCTCTTTTTTTGGCTTCTTCTGGAGTTTCAACCTGTTCGCAAATAGCGACTTTAAAGCCACATTTAACCAATTTTGCAAGATAATTTTCATACGCATGAAAGGGAACACCGCACATCGGGATGTCTTGCCCGTTATTTTTGCCTCGTTTCGTTAAAACAAGATCTAGGGCTTTAGAGGCTTTTTCAGCATCTTCAAAAAAGAGTTCGTAAAAGTCCCCTAATCGATAAAAAACAAGATAATCAGGATATTTATTTTTTATCTCAAAATATTGAATCATCATAGGGGTAGAAGTGCCTTTATCTGCACTTTCTTTTCTTTCTTTCGTTGACAGCGTGTCCGTTTTTCGCATAATGTAAATAGCACTTTCAAAAATAACAAAGAGATTAGTTATTGTTGTATCAAAATTGGAGCAAAATTGAAAATAAAAAATATTATAAATTATTGGACGCGAGAAACAAAGAGCTATTCTGATAGGCTTTTTTTGCTCAATCTGCCTTTATTTATTGTTTTGCTTTTTTTGGTTGTTTTTGAAAAACTTTCTCCCTTGATTGCGCTTGGGTCTTTTTTCTGCGCGTTTCTGCTTTCTTGGTTTTTCGTCTTTCCATGGGTAAAACATTTAGAAAAAGTCAGAAATCAAATTCAACATTTGCTTCAGTGGAAAGGGGAAGAAGATGAGTTTCACCCCGATTTTACCGCTTGGCAAAAATTCAAAAATCTTTTTGAGCAATCTGGAAAAGTAAACGAATCTATTCAACAGTTTAAATATTATTGGAAAACAAAAACGCACTTGTTAGAAGTTCAAACTATGACGGATGCGGCTATTATTGATAATTTGCCAGATCCTGTTTTGATGATTGATGAACAAAAAGTGATTGTTTTTGAAAATAAGCGTGTTCGAGACTTATTTGGAAATCGTTTAGTCGGGAAAAATATTTCCGAATTTATGAAAGAAGAGGGCTTTTTAAATTACCTAGATCACATTCTTTTGAAACAAAAAGCACAGGAATTTATTGAAATCTCTTTAGGCGATTTTACGTTTCGGGTTCGAATTGAGGCCTTGCCCTCCCAAACAAAAGAAAATGCGGTGGCGTTAATTGTTCTACATGACATCACATTTTATAAACAATTAGAACAAAGCCAGATTGATTTTTTTGCCAATGCTAGTCACGAGCTTAAAACCCCGCTTTCTGTTCTGATGGGATTAATTGAAACGTTAGAAGGACCGGCAAAAGATGATCCGAAAATGCAAGAGAAATTCCTAAAAATGATGGGGGCTCAAGTGGGCCGGATGAGTAAGCTCGTTCAAGATTTATTGGCCATAAGCAAGCTTCATTCTCCTGTTTTTAGTGTGGAAAGAGAATCGATTTTAATCCCAGAACTATTGCGTTCGGTCAAGGTGCTTCTTGAAAATAAAGCGTCCAAAAAACAAATGGAAATTCGGATAAAATACTTACACGAAATGCCTCTTTTAAAAGGAAATACAGACTCGCTTTTTAAGGCGTTTCAAAATTTGGTTGATAATGCCATAAAATATGGGGAAGAGGGAATGCCCATTACAATTACGGCGTCTCTTCGAAATGGATTTCCAAAGAAATTTTCAAGTGTGTCGCCTTCTTCTCAGGTTGTTGCGATTGAAGTGCATAATTTTGGAGATGTGATTGAGCCTGAAAAAATCTCAAGATTGGAAGAACGTTTTTATCGTGCAACCAATAAAACAGATATTCCAGGAACAGGACTAGGTCTTGGAATTGTTAAACAAATTGTCCTTCAACATGACGGTGAAATTGAAATTTCGAGCTCTGAAAAAATAGGGACAAAATTTATAATCTATCTGCCCGTGGGGCTGTAAATATTTTGACGATTTTCTCTTCTTTTTTAAGAAGTTTTTTCTTGAGGCTTTCGTAGAAATCTGATATTTTTAAAAAAAGGGTTAGAAGTAAGGGGATTCTTATGAATAAAAAATCCATTGTTGTTTCGGCATCGCTTGTCCTTATTGCAGGGAACTCTTCTGCAACAACGAGGACTGATTTTTCAAAAACAGTTGAAAATACGGCACTTAATAAGCTTTCAAGATTAAAAGAATCTCAAGGTATTCAAAAAGTGGCTGATGTCGTTCAAACCAGCGTTATCCGTCAAAAAGCCAAAACCTTTATTGGGCGTGGAAATTCTGAAACAATCAAATTTGAAGAAGGGGTGGCTTGTTATAGCAACTCAACAACTTTGGAAAAAACTCAAACGATAAAAAGGGATTGCCCTGTTGGGAAAACCGCTTCAACCAATTCTTTAAATGAATATATCTCTTGCCCTCCTGGGACCTATAATAACGACACGCTTTGTGCTTGTTATCCTTGCCCGAATGGGGCATATTCTTCGGAAGCAGGATCGACAGAATGTCTTCCATGTAATCCAGAAGGGACGGAACCTGAGGCGTATAAATACAGTACAGGAACGGAATGCAAGACCTGTAATTGGGATGATATTGGAGATAGCTCTTATGCCGAATTGTCCTACGGTGCCTCTATGAATGAGACGTCTTGTATTGTGTGTCCGCGGAACTATTTTATTGGAACGACACTTCTTAAAACAGACAATCAACTTTTTGATCAAAGTCCAACTTTACCAGAGGGAACGCTGACCTCCGAAGTTAAGACCCCTTCAAGAGAAATTATTATTGAAACAAGAGAAAAAGTAACGACAGAGGGCTATTCGTATAAAGAGAGTTATTATGATGAAACATCTGGCCTTTTTGTGAAAAGAGGCGTTTGTTATGCGTGTCCAAATGGGGAAATCCGGTCTATTCTTCCTGTAAATACTTATGATGGGCAATGTGTGGAGAGAAATGGAAAATACTGTTGTTTATGTGGATTAGATGCAGATTTCATTCCTTTAAAATATGATTCTGTTTTGGGAACATGCACAGAATTTAGCTGTGGAATTGGACAAATAAAACTCCCTGACGGAACTTGTCAAAGTTGTGAAAGAGACGAAATTCCTGATGAGAAAGCTTTAACTTGTGTGCCGTGTGATGGAAATAATGAAGCTATTGTGACCGTCAAAGAAGGGGGCGAATGGAAACAATATTGTCAGACGTGTGCTGTCAATGAAACAAAGGCCCTTGTCGACGGGATTTATGTCTGTCAACCAAATGAGCCAGATGGCCCAACAGAATGTTTAACAGGAAATAGCTATCGTATGTTGGCAGGACGCACCAAAAAGATAGAGGGGTGTTATACCTCTGATGGCTCGCTTGCAACCTTATTCCAAATCGAAAGTTGCGGAGATGACCTTCGAACAAAAGGGGGCTACATTCGTTCAAGTTCAAATCTAAAACAAGGGGGTAACAATGATTCCAATCGCGCTTGGATTGGGGAAAATGTTAACCTTTGTGGCTCTTCTTATATTGCAAAAGGATCTATTTATACGGCGGCCGAAACGGTCTTTACAAATTTAGAAATGGGAAATGCTGCAGATAGCGTTTCAACAGTCACTGTGGGTGGGGGCGATGATACTTCATCCAGTGTTGGGTTTGGGGTTGAAACCGCTGGTGCTAGAGTAGCTCTTAGCAACCTAAATGACGGGGCTTTTGCCACAAAAAATATTTGGATTGATACGTCTTCTATTGATATAAATACGGTTTCTGGTGCTAAAAACCAAGTTGTTATTCAAGGAAAAGCGTCGGGCGATTATCCGACTCTTGTGGGGGCAGCAAATATAAACGCAACAAAGCAAAAGGTTGTGATTACAGGAAGGACTAAAATTGAAGGGAACCCGACAATTACAGGGGGAATTCTTCAAGGAAATTCTGGCGTTTGCGTTGGAAAAGGAACCGGGGCTTGTGCTGTTTCAACAACGATTACGGGGGCTTTAATTGATGGAAATGCTCAAGTTAATGGCGGGTCTGTTGGCGGCACGATTACATTTAGCGGAGACGCTCCTTTAGCAAGCTCAACCTATGCTCATATTGGGGGAGATGCCAAAATAATAAACGGTTCCCACTGTCCGAATGGAACGAATCCTGTTGGAGGAGCGGTATGTAGCTATGCAATGAATGATTTAACCGAAGTTTCAGGTGGAGCAATTTATGGTGGAACGTTTATAGGAAAAGTTCAAGTTTCTGGCGGGACAATTTCTGGCGGAACTTTTATCGGAAATATTAAAATTCAAGGCGGAACGATTAGCGGAACTCCAAAAATTCGTGAAAATACAAGTGAAACCACAACCGCTTCTGTCGGGGTGACGATTTCAGGGCCTGTGAATATAAGTGGCTCTCCTGTTATTTCTGGATATTATACGTTTATTAACGGGGGATCAATTTCAGGAAGTGCGATGCTTTATGGAAGTGGCTCTGCAACAAATAGTTTAACAGTTTCTGGGGGCACGATTACAGGTGGATCAAAAGTTGATGCCAATAGTTATCCTTTAACAATAAGTGGAGGAACAGTAAATATTCCTTCGGAAGCTGCTGGAAAAGTTGCAAGTGATCAAGGAAAGATTGTTGTCACGGGTGGCACCATTACTGGCGGAATTGTCTCGGCCGGAACGATTAGTGGAACGGCTCAAATTAAGGGAGGATCCATTACGACAGATAGCTCCTCTTTGCTTCCAACAATTTCTGGTGGAATCTTAAATAGAGGGATTGTTAAAGGAAATTCTGTCGTTTCAGGCGGCACGATTACAGGTGGCACCATTATGCCGGGGGCTAGAGTTGAAGGGTCAGCCCAAATCTCTGCCACAACAGATAGTAAATTAACCGTTTATGGAACGGTTGGGGGAAGTGCTGTTGTCAAAACAACTGGAAGTGTGACAGTAAATGAGATTTTAGCTGAAAATTATGAGATGATAGAACCTGGAAAATGTGGGACAAATTCAAAGTGCTTTGACTATACATATAAAACAGGAAGTGGTGATAACGAAACAGATCACTATACCTGTAAATGCCCAACGACCTACACTAGCGCCGCTTATACGTATCCTTCAGAACTAACAACAAATATTCCGTCTTCTTCGGCTGTATATGGCGGAACAATCATTGGATCCATGATAGGCAATAATGTAAAAATTTGTTGGAATGCCGAGACAAATGCTATAGATACCTCATGTAATCCTGTTTTAGTTAGTTTAGAAGGGACAACAATTGGATATCCAACATTAAGTAATGTGACTATTTGGGGAACTCCAAAAATTGGACGTTTAGCAAATATTTCAGGAAGTGGAGATCTTCGAATTTATGGAAATACGCAATTTTTTGGAGGTAATTATTCCGGAAATCCAAGGATCTATGGTTCTTCAAAACTTTATGGGCCAACAGTTTCAGGGGATGTTAAAATATCTGGCGGGACTGTTTATTGGGGGACGATAAGTCAAAATGCTCAAATTTCTGGTGGAATTGTTGGGCGTCCATTTACGGCGTGTGAATTCGATGCGACTTTAAGTATTAAAGGAAGCGCTAATATTTCAGGAGGAAAGATCTGTCTCCCTGTTTCAAATGTGACAGAAGTTTCAGGAGGAACCGTTTCTGGAGGAGAAATTTCTTGTCGCCTGGCAGAGTCATTTTTAACGGGAACATGTAAATGTCAAGGTTCTAGTTATATATTAGGAGGATCTGTTGTTTCAGGGGCACAAATTTGGGGTGAAATTCAACAAGATCTATTCAAAGACAAAAAATCGTATACAACAAGGGTTTGTCCGGGGGCGTATATGAACTTCTCTGTGGGGACTGGAAATAGTCATAAAACCTATGGAACGTGTCCATAAAAAAGGGAAGGCGTTAAAAGGAAAAGGCTCTTTAATAAAAAGAGCCTTTTTTGTATTTAACAAAGAAAAATTTTTCTTATTAAAAGAGGTTTTTTTTACTTATCAAAATAGGTATTTGGTTTTGGCAATGTATCTACAGCATCATTAACCGTTTCTTCCAAAGCCTTTAGAAAAGCACGACGTTCCATCCCTTTTTCTATGGCAGGAAGGAAGCGAACCGTCACCGTTCCTGGATATTTGATAAGTTTGTTTTTTGGCCAGCAATAGCCTGTGTTTAATGCCACAGGAATAACAGGCGTATCTAGTTTTTCGTATAAAAGGGCAATGCCTGGACTAAACGGGATTCTTTTCCCAACAGGGGTTCTCGTTCCTTCTGGAAAAATAACCAAATGATACCCTTGTTCCATTCTTTTCTTTGTTTCTTCAAACATTTGTTTCATGGCTTTTCCAGCGCCTGCTCTATTGATGACAATGCAATTTGTGCCCCTAAACCACCACCCGACAACAGGAATCCAAGTCAATTCTCTTTTCAAAACATAAATAATTTTATTAACGCTTTTGTGAAAGATAAAGGATTCCAAAGCCGATTGATGTTTGGATGCCAAGATGTAGCCCCCTTCTTTTGGAAGGTTTTCTAATCCTTCAACTTTAATCTTAATGCCAATTAAGCGCATTAAAACTTGACCAATAACAGCCATGCCAATAGGGACAAATTCTCGCTTCTTTACGGGGAGCAAAAATGCTGGAAGACATAAAATAGTCCAAGACAAAACAAGGGCATAAAGGACAATCGTAAAAATAAAGGCTCTCAGCCAGAAAAATAATTTTAACATCATTTAGACTCCTTTTTCAAATAGAGAGAATAACGCATTTCGTCCAAGAACGAAAACAAATTTATTATATTCTAAAAAAATAAACCAAGCATTTTTTGTGTAAATCCAATGGATATTTTGGTGAAATCCTTTTGGAAAAACAGGGTGGATAAAAAATTCCACTTTGTTTTTTAGTAAGAAGGAAGCCTCTAAAAGACTTCGAGGAATATGGTAAAAAGAGGTAATAAGAAGCACTTTTTTTAAGGCATTTTTTTCGGCCCATGTTTTAATTTCTTTTGCATTTCCCCGTGTGTTAAAAGCCGTCCACCCTAAGGTAATATAAGGAATAGCCTCTTTTTCAACCTTTGTTAAAATGAAACTTTCTTTCACTTTTGGATTCATGCCAGAAATAAGAAGGGGCTTGTTTTTTGCTTTTCTAAAAAGGGAAAGGCCCTCGGGGATACGTTCATTACTCCCCGTTAAAACAGCCAAACCATCAATTTTATCTAAAGCAGTTGCGGGTTTTAAATTCAAGACGTAAAGACTGAAGAATAAGAAACCAATAATCCAAAAAGGAATAAAGATAAGGGCAATATAGATAAATAATTTTCTAAAAAAGGGGAGCATTTTTCTAAATAAATCTTCTTAAATGTTTATGAACCGTTAAATAGGCCGTTCCAACAGAAAGAGCTGATGCCAAAAAAGGTAAGAAGGCCAACAGGGACCAAAAGTGACTTCCTTGTGGAGCGCTCATCAAAAAGCTGCCTTTTAACTCTGTGACAAGGGCGGAGATTGTGAGGATAACAGGGAAAGAAAGACCTAATCCCGCAAAGCCCCCTAAAAGCGAAAGCTTTAATACCCGCAAAGCATATTGAAAGGCGATATAACTATCCTTAGCACCCATCATATGGAGAAGTTCAATTGCAGGTTTATGCACCGCAAGAGAGCTTCGGGTAGAGTAAATAACCGTTAATGAGGTTGTTAAAATTAATAAAATAAGGACGAGCGTTGTAATCTTTTTAACCCCTTCTGCCAAAGCAATAAGGCGTTCCAACCACACGCGGTGGAGATCCAAAGACGCCGAAGGGACAATCTTCAAAAGGCCTTCTTTTAAGGAGTCAAAATCCAAGTGGACTTCTTTATTTAAGGTGACATCAATCAGTTCTGGAAGAGGAAGCTCGTTAAAATCCTCTAAATTTCCAAGCCAAGGATCCATCAGCTTTCGCATTTGTTCTGTGGAAAGCTTTTTGGCGGACTTAATAGCCTCTTGCCCCCTTAAATAAGAAAGCGTTTTTTCGATGTCTTGATTGACATTTTCCCCGCGAAAAGTTCCACTTTTGTCATGCGTTGGGATTTGAATGGTTAAAGAGCCTGAAATCGCTCTATTCCAATGTTGTAAGGTATTGTTAAGCGAAATTCCTCCCGCCGCCGAAAGAGAAGCAATGAAAATCATCAGCATAATCATCCAAGGCAGAAAGAGGCTGGAAGAATCATAAACAAAAGGCAGAGAACTTTTATTTCTATACATTTTCGGCCTCCTTTTTTGTTTTGAAATTTTTTGGAGAAAGAGAATTGCCAAGGGCTGGAAGATGCGTCAGTCTGCCGTGTTCTAAATGAAGGCGTTCAAAGCCAAAGTGATGAATAAGCGGTTCACTATGGGTGGCAATTAAAACCGTTGTGCCAAGCTTATTTAATTCGATAAATAAATGCAAAAGCCTTTTAGCCAGTTCATCATCCACATTCCCTGTCGGCTCATCGGCCAAAAGAAGAGCAGGGCGATTGATGACAGCTCTGGCAATGGCAACCCGTTGTTTTTGCCCGCCTGAAAGGGTGGTGACCTTAGCGTTAATTTGGGCAGAAAGTCCGACCCATTTAATCAATTCCCCAACATGCTTTCTGATTTCCGATTCCTTGACCCCTGCAATGCGAAGGGGGAGGGCGACGTTATCAAATGTGCTTAAATGATTAAGAAGTCTAAAATCTTGAAAGACGACCCCAATTTTGCGTCGGATAAAGGGCAAATATTTGCGTTCCGTTTTTTCAACTGGGTTCCCAAAAAGTCGTACTTTTCCGCGTGTTGGCCGGTTGTCTAAATACATTAAGCTTAAAAGGGAGGTTTTTCCCGCGCCACTTTCCCCTGTTAAAAAATGGATAGAGCCTGGTTCTAATGAAAAATCGATATCTCTTAAAACCTCGGGCCCTTCACTATAGCGAAGACCGACTCCTTCAAAGGTGACGATGGGCGCGTTTTTTTGATTTTTAAAGATAGATAATGTCATTTTTCCTCTCGTTTCTAAAGACAAGACTTGTTTTTCGTTTTTAAATCAGATAAATTAAGAATAACTTTATCAGAAGTGGTGTTTTAAAGATGATAATAAACTGTCCTCATTGTCAAGCAAAATATGATGTCCCAACGGCATCTTTATCAAAAAAAATTAAGGCTTTTCGCTGCTCAAACTGCGGCTATACTTGGACAGTCTTGATTCAAGACACTCACAAAAAAGAAAAAGAAACTTCGTTTATGCCGTCTTTTGTTCCAAAAGAAGTCGGGGATTTTTTCAAAAAAGTTTCTAAACTTGAAACAAAAAAAATTAAAAAACAAGAAAATTTAGAAGAGCCTTCTAAAATAGAAAAAAAGAAATCAAAAAAACGTTTTTCTTTTTCAAGGGTAAAAGAGCCTTTAAAAAGAGTTTTAAGATTTTGTTTTGTTTTTGGCTCTTTCTTGTTCTTTATGACTTATTTTTATCCAGATTTTGAAAGAAATGTATTGCGCCCGATTACTTTCCCATTGGAATTTAAGGTAAAGGATATTTCTGTTCGCTCTGAAATAAAAAATGGAAATACAAACTTAAACATCACGGGAATCCTTGAAAATAAACAAAATATGTCGCAAAAAGCGCCGGTTTTGATTTTTAATGTTTTAGATGAAAATAAAAAAATTATTCAAGAATATAGCCTTCATTTAGACGTTTCTTATTTAGAAGCCAAAGAGAAGTATCCCTTCCAAATGACACTTTTTTCTATTTCGAAAGAGGCTGTTCGCGTTGAAGTTAATGTTAAAAAGGATGCGAGATAAATGAAGGGAAAAATCTTTTTCTGTCTCAGTTTTTTTTGTGTCGTTTTTTCCGCCAATGCTAAATGCTTAAGGGGAGATTTCCTTTTAGAAAAAGGCTTTGAGCAAGAGGCTTTTAACGAATACGAAACGTGTGCCGATCGTCAAAATGATGCTGAGGCACAATATATTTTGGGCTCTTGGTTTGCTAAAGGGCGAGAGGGAGTTCTTCAAAAAGACCTAAATAAAGCTCTTTTTTATCTAAGAGTTTCTGCAGAAAATGGGTATGCAAAAGCCCAAGTATATTTGGCAGAATTGCTTGTTTCTCTTCAAACAAACCATCAAACAGATTTAATCTCAAAACACGAAGCCCTTATACGTTCGTTAAAAAAAGAAGCGTTATCGCCTTCTCAAAGAGAAGAAGCCCTTAAGCAAATTGAAGAAGGGATGTTGCCGTTTACATGGGTTTTGTTGGCATTAGATAAACCCGAAAATAAATGGTTTTTACCAGCTGGTGAAAATTCGGATGAAAAAGCCTTCGCTCTTTATCAAAAAATGGGAAAACAAATTTCTTTAGAGGAGAAACAAAAGTCTCTAAGACAAGCGTCAAGCTGGAAAAGAAGTAAACTTTTAAAAGCGGCGCGTCAAATTCTTTCCCCTATTGAATATGGTGAATTTGTTTCAACGTTAACCCTTTCTTCAACTCGAAAAGGGGCTAAAGAGCTTGAAATTCAAAAACTCAAAAATAAAATAAAAGCCTATTTAAATAATGGATAATAAATGAAGAAAATTTATGTAAAAACAATGGGTTGTCAGATGAATGTCTACGACTCTGAAAAAATGATTGATTTAATGGCCTTGCATGGATATGAGCAAACGGACATTCCAGAAGAAGCTGATTTATTACTTGTGAACACGTGTCACATTCGGGCAAAGGCAACAGATAAAGTCTTTTCTATTTTAGGCGTTTTTCGTGAAATAAAGGAAAAAAGAGAGGCTAAAGGACTTGAAACCTTTATCGGGGTCATTGGGTGCGTGGTTCAAGCGCAAGGGGAAGAGCTTTTTAGAAAAGTTCCTTTCGTTAATGTGATTTTGGGGCCCCAAAACTATCATCGGTTGCCAGAACTGTTAGCCTTAAGTATGCGAAAAAAGGAAAGCCAAGCAGAAGTCTTTTTCCCAAAAGAGACGAAGTTTGATTTTTTGGCTCCAGCAAAGGCCCATTCTTCACGCGCTTTTTTAGCAATCCAAGAAGGCTGTGATAAATTTTGCTCTTACTGTGTTGTGCCGTATACGCGAGGGGCAGAATATTCACGTCCAATGGATGAAATCTTAAAAGAGGCAAAACAATTTATCGAAACAGGGGCCAAAGAAATTACGCTTTTGGGACAAAATGTAAACGCTTGGCATGGGGAAGATTTAGCGGGAAAAGAATCTGACTTGGGTGAGCTTATTTATCGTTTGGCAGAAATTGATGGGATAAAGCGTTTGTTTTATGTGACCTCTTACCCAACACAAATGACAGAAAAATTGATTTTGGCGCATAAAGAGGTGGATATTTTAATGCCGTATCTTCACTTACCCGCCCAATCGGGATCCAATTCTGTCTTAAAAGCGATGAACAGAAGATATACGGTTGAAGAATATAAAGAGGTTATCTCAAAGCTAAAAGAGGCCCGTCCTGACATGGCTTTTTCTTCTGATTTTATTGTGGGATTCCCTGGCGAGACGGATGCCGATTTTGAAGCAACCTATAACCTTGTAAAAGAGGTGGAATATGCGCACAGTTTTTCCTTCAAGTATTCTAGACGGCCAGGGACGCCCGCTTCTATTTTGAAAAATCAAGTTCCAGAAAAGGTTAAAGCCGAACGCTTAATGCGCTTGCAAGAGCTGATTTTAACGCTTCAAAAAAAGGCACATGAGAAGGAAATTGGCCGAACACAAGAAATTTTGGTCTTAAATAAAGGGAAACGAAAAAATCAAATCTCGGGATATAATGAGTATCTTCAAAATGTTCATTTTGAGGGACAAGAAGAATTGATTGGAAAGATTGTTTCTGTTAAAATTGAAAAAGCAACTCAAAACAGTTTGTTGGGTTCTTTGGTAAAATAGGATGAAAGGAATTATCCATGCAAGAAGATGAGAAAAAATTTGGGCAAGATTTAGCCTTAAAAACAACAAAAAGATACATCTATCCTAGAACAAAAATGCAAGCAGAGTTTGTTCAATCCATGAAAGAGAGTACTATGGTTTTTGGCGTAGGGCCTGCCGGAACGGGAAAGACTTTCTTGGCCGTTGCTCAAGCTGTTTCGATGATGTTAGAGAGAAAAGTAGATAAAATTATTTTAACGCGACCGGCTGTTGAAGCGGGTGAAAATCTAGGCTTTCTTCCTGGAGATTTGAAAGAAAAAATCGATCCGTATTTACGTCCGTTATATGATGCGTTGAACGATATGTTGCCTTCTGATGTGGTCAGTAAAAAATTAGAAACAGAAGAAATCGAAATCGCTCCGTTGGCCTATATGCGTGGACGGACATTAAGCAATGCGATGGTCATTTTGGATGAAGCCCAAAACACAACGCCGATGCAAATGAAGATGTTTTTAACGCGTCTTGGTGAAAATTCAAAAATGGTTATCAATGGAGATTTAAGTCAAACAGATTTACCTCGTGGGGTGGAATCAGGCTTGGCTCAAAGTATCCGTATCCTTGAAAGTGTTGACGAAATTAAGATTGTTGAATTTACCGAAAAAGATGTTGTCAGACACGGCTTGGTTTCCAAAATTATTAAAGCATATGATAAGGCCGATAAATGAAGCTGATTCTTTCATATTTAATTGAATCTCCTTTGTGGGATGAATTTCCAAAAGAATGGAACGAAAAGGTAAAACAAGCTTTTTTGGTCGCTTTGGAGGAGGTTCTGGAAAAAGAGGCCTCTGCGGTTGAAGTCAGTCTTCTTTTGACAGATGACGCACACATTCAAGAGCTGAACAAAATCTATCGCAAGAAAGACAAACCCACAAATGTGCTTTCTTTCGAATCAGATGAATCAGCTCATCTTGTGGAAAACTGTCTTTTAGGGGATATTGTGATTTCCTATGAGACTCTTTTAAAAGAAGCAAAAGAACAACAAAAGGAGCCGTTATCCCATTTTATTCATTTGGCGGTTCATGGATTGTGCCATTTATTAGGCTATGATCATGAACGTGGTGAAAAAGAGGCAGATGAAATGGAAGCTTTGGAGATAAAAATTCTTCAAAAATGTGGCCTTGAAAACCCCTATAAAGATGAGGCGTAAATGAATTTTTTAAAAGCGCTATTTCCTAAAAGAGAAGAAGAAAATGTTTTTGAAGCATTAGAAGAGATTATTGATGAACAAGAAGAGTCTTGTCCTTCAAAATCGGCTGTTTCCGAATCGCATGAAATGGTGCTCTTGAAAAACCTTTTAAATATGCGGGATACAAGGGCGCATGAAGTGATGATTCCCTCTGTCGATATTAGAGGGGTAGAGATTCAAACGCCTTTTGATGACTTTGTCCGCTTGCTTGCAAAAGATAAATTTACCCGCTATCCGGTGTATAAAAAGGATATTGATCACATTGTTGGAATTATTCATGTCAAAGATGTGCTCTATGCTCTTATCCAACAAAAACGTCCCAAAATTGAAGAGCTGATGAGTTCCTCCATTTTGTTTGTTTCTCCGGCGATGAAAGTTTTAGATTTACTTCAAGAAATGCAAATAAAACAAATTCAAATGGCCATTGTGATTGATGAATTTGGCGGCACTGACGGGGTAATTTCTATGGAAGATTTATTAGAAGAAATCGTGGGTGAAATTGAAGATGAACATGATCACGAAGACGAAGAAGAAAAAATCACAAAAGAGGGGAAAGATAACTTAATCGTTGGTGGAAAAGTTTTTTTGGAGGATTTAGAGGAAATCTTAACGGTGCCTCTTTCCTTGGATGAGGAATTTGATATTGATACGATTGGGGGGCTTGTTTCCTTTATTGCAGGGCGCATTCCAAATAAAATGGAAGTTATTAACCATAGCTCTGGATTGAAGTTTAAGGTGTTGGAAAGGGATTCTCGTAAAATTCAGAAAATTCAAATCTTAAATGTGAAGCCTTTTTTAAAAGAAGAAAATTAACTAAAAGAAGATTATGTATAAACAAAAAACGCCCCCTTAAAAAAAGGAGGCGTTTTTTTAGGCTTTATCAGAGTGTTATTTTGCAAGTTCTTTTTTAATAAAGCTTAACACTTCGGCAGCTTTTTCTGGAGTGGATCCGCCAGCTTGGGCCAAATCTTTCCGTCCGCCGCCGCCATTTCCTCCTAAAAGAGGAAGTGCTTTTTTCACAAGCTCTGCTGCATCATATTGTGCTGTTAATTCAGAAGAGACCCCAATGACAGCCGAAATTTTGCCTTGAGATTTACTTAAAAGAACAACAACACAAGGCGCATATTTTCCTTTAAATCCGTCAATCATGCCTTTTAAGTCTTTAGCAGGGACGTCTTCTAAAATTTTTCCGATAAAGGTGAAATCTTTAATCTTTTCTCCGTCAGATTCTTTGGCGGGGGTAGAAAGAAGAAGTTTCTTTTTCAATTCAGAAATTTCTTTTTCCATTGCTTTTTTATCTTTCAAAAGATGTTCAACTTTTTGAGAAATTTCAGAGGAAGGCACTTTCAAAAGAGAAGAGATTTTCTTTGTTAATTGAAGGGTGTTAAAGGCTTCTTTTTCCGCGCTTAAGCCAACTTTTGCTTCAATTCGACGAATGCCAGAGCTGACCGAAGAATCACTTGTAATTAAAAAGGCGCCAATGTCTCCCGTTGCCTTCACATGGGTTCCTCCGCAAAGCTCCATAGAGAAAAGCTCTGCTTCATCGCCCATAGAAACGACACGCACCTCTTTGCCATATTTCTCACCAAAGAGGGCCATTGCCCCTTCTTTTTTGGCTTCTTCAGGACTCATAATCCGCGTTGAAACAGCTTTGTTTTTCAAAATCATAACGTTGACAAGATGTTCAACTTTTTGAAGTTCTTTTGCTGTAGGAGCTTTAAGACAAGAATAGTCAAAACGCAAGGCGTCCTCTGTGACAAGAGATCCTTTTTGAGAAACGGTGTCTCCCAAGACTTGCTTTAAGGCCGATTGTAATAAATGGGTTGCTGAATGATGTCGTTCAATTTGGTGACGTCTTTCTTTTTCAACGGTCAATAAAATATTATCGTGAAGCGATAACGTGCCCTTTTGAATTTGAATATGGTGAGCAAAAAGGGAGCCAACTTTACGTTCTGTGTTGTCTATGAGAAGGGTGGCAGATTTTGTTTCCCCTTTTCCTTTATCCCCAACTTGTCCGCCGATTTCGCCATAAAAAGGCGTTTGGTTAACAATTAAAAAGCCGCTTTCGCCTTCTTTAAGGGAGGCCGTTTCTTTTCCGTCTTTAACAAGGGCCAAAACTTCTCCCTCGGCTTGAAGGGTTTTATAGCCCAAAAATTCTGTCGAACCAAATTTTTCCTTTAAGTCAAAGAAAACTTTTTCCTCGCCATTATCGCCAGATCCAACCCAGTTTTTTCGAGCCTCTTCCCGTTGTGTTTGCATCGCTTTTTCAAAGCCAGAGACATCAACTTTGATGCCTGATTTTCGAAGGGAATCTTGTGTTAAATCAAGAGGAAATCCAAAGGTATCATAAAGCTTGAAAGCCACATCTCCTGATAAAGCATCGCCTTTTTTCAAAGAGGTTGTTTCGTTGTCCAACAGACGCAACCCTCTTTCAAGCATTAAGCGGAATTTCTCCTCTTCCAATCTTAAAATTTCTTTTGTTAAAGGTTCGGAGACTTTAAGCTCTGGGTAAGCTTTGCCCATTTCTTCTGTTAAGAAAGGCACAAGTTGATACATTAAAGGCGCTTTATAGCCCAAAAGATAAACATGCCGCATGGCGCGCCGCATAATCCGTCTAAGGACATACCCGCGACCTTCATTAGAAGGGAAAACTCCATCAATAATCAAGAAACAAGCGGACCGCAAATGGTCTGCAATCACCCGAAGAGATGTTTTATGAACCCCATTTGGATCCACGCCCGCAAGAGCTGCCGTTTTTTGGATAAGGTTTTTGAAAATATCAATGTCAAAGTTATCATTCGTTCCTTGAAGCAAAGCAACAATTCTTTCGAGACCTGAACCTGTATCAATTGAAGGTGATTTTAATGGAATTCTATCCCCATTTGCAAGGTCTTCGTATTGATCGAAAACAAGATTCCAAATTTCAATAAATCTATCGCCGTCTTCGTCTTTTGTTCCAGGTTTTCCGCCCCAATATTTATCGCCATGATCGTAAAAGATTTCCGAACATGGGCCACAAGGGCCTGTATCTCCCATTTGCCAAAAGTTATCTTTTGTGGCAATGCGGATAATCCGACTGTCGTCAAAGCCTGCAATTTTTTTCCAAAGCTGATAGGCTTCTTCATCGGTGTGATAAATGGTTGCAAGCATTTTATCTTTTGGAACTTCCAAAACGTTGGAAAGAAAATCCCAAGCGTAATAGATAGCTTTTTCCTTGAAATAATCCCCAAAGGAAAAATTCCCGAGCATTTCAAAGAACGTGTGGTGCCGAACGGTATAGCCGACATTATCTAAATCGTTATGTTTTCCACCAGCTCTGACAGATTTTTGAATAGAAGCGGCCCGTGGGAAAGTCGGTTTTTCCATTCCTGTTAAAATATTTTTAAATTGAACCATTCCAGAGTTTGTAAACATTAACGTTGGATCGTTATTTGGAATTAACGAACTTGACGGAACGATAGTATGGTCATTTTTCTTAAAATAGCCTAAAAATTCATCACGAATATTTTGTGTTGTTATCATAATAAACTCCTAAAAAAGAGAACTTCCTAAAATAATAAGGCTTTAAGAGTGTAAAGGCACACCTTCTTAAAGTATCGCCGACAAAGATAAATTGGCGTCTAATTTACTCTACAGCCTCAAGGGCGGAAGTTATCAATTTTTTAGAAATATCTTGGGCTTCGTCACGAATTGTTTTTTCAATTTCATTGGCGATTTCAGGATTTTCTTTAAGGAATATTTTGGCGTTTTCATGACCTTGGCCTAAACGATTTCCTTTATAAGAGAACCAAGCCCCCGCTTTTTCAACAAGTCCATTTTGAACCCCTAAATCAATCAATTCACCTGTTTTGGAGATGCCTTCCCCATAGACAATGTCAAATTCAACAGTTTTAAAAGGAGGAGCCACCTTGTTTTTGACAACTTTCACCCGTGTTTTGTTGCCGATAGTCTCTTCTTTATCTTTAATAGCGCCAATTCGACGAATATCAATTCTGACAGAGGAATAAAATTTAAGAGCATTCCCCCCTGTTGTTGTTTCCGGAGACCCAAACATAACTCCAATTTTCATTCGAATTTGGTTAATAAAGATAATCAATGTGTTTGATTTTGAAACAGAAGCCGTTAATTTCCGTAAAGCTTGACTCATTAAACGAGCTTGAAGTCCCACATGGGAATCGCCCATTTCACCTTCCAATTCGGCCTTTGGAACCAAAGCGGCAACAGAGTCCACAACTAAAACATCAACAGCTCCAGAACGCACAAGCGTATCTGTAATCTCTAAAGATTGTTCCCCTGTATCTGGTTGGGAAAGAATAAGTTCTGGAACATTAACCCCTAATTTATTAGCATAGATTGGATCTAAGGCGTGTTCGGCATCAATATAAGCACAGGTTCCCCCTGCTTTTTGAGCCTCTGCCACAACATGAAGAGCTAAAGTTGTTTTTCCAGAAGATTCAGGGCCATAAATTTCAACAATTCGTCCCCGAGGAAATCCCCCAATTCCAAGCGCCAAATCGAGCCCTAATGACCCAGAAGAAATGGCAGGAATTTTTTCAATTTCGCCTTGTCCAAGGCGCATGATAGACCCTTTCCCAAAATTTCTTTCGATCTGTGTAAGTGCTGCACTTAATGCTTTTTCTTTATCCATTTTTCCCTCATCAAAGATAACCAATTTAATTAACTCAAAGTATATAGGATAATAAATTTGTTCACAAGGTTTTTATTTCTTTCTTTTTAAAAAAAGGATGAAAAAAAGAGTTAAATTTTTTCTTCAAGGAGCCTCTTTTACATATTTTATTGAGATTTTTTTCAAAAAAGGATATAAAAAGAAAAAGGATGTATGTTTTTGGAGAATAAAATGAGTTTTTTTGAAAAGAAAGATTTTAAGGTTTGGATCGGCGTTTTCTTTTTTTATAGTTCTTTATTCTTGATGATTGGCCGGTTTGGATATATCCAAAAACAATGGGAGCTTGAAAATAATTTAAATTCACAACTCTTGCTTCTTTCCAGGACATTGTCGGTTAGTTTAGATTCCTATTCTTTTCCCAAATCAAATAAAATATTAAAGGGGCTTGTCTCTTCTTCTGGAATTATGAACATTTATCGCGTTCAAAAAGAAGACTTGACGGGGCGATTTTATGTCAAAAATGCGGCGACAGCAGAACCCTCTATCAATGAGAATCTTTTTAAAAAACCTTTCAATAAAATTCCTATTTTAGAACATGAAGACAAAGGAATTTTGTCTCAAGATAATTTTAAAACGATGCCTTTTTCAAGAACAATTTGCTTTAAGGTTTCCTCTAACCAATTTATTTGTATGGAGTATAATTTAACCTCAGAAGAAGATAGTTTACTTCAAAGTATTCTGTTAAATGTGTATCTTTACATCCTATCTTTGGTTTTAATTTTTATTTTAGTTTTGTTTTTTCGGATTATTGTTCCAACACGTCTTAAATATAAAAATCTTTTTTCTTCTATGATGTCTTCCAAAAGTGGATTGCAAAAAATTCTAAGCAATTTTCCTATGGGCGTGGCGTTGATGGATGAAAATACGTTCTTTTATGCTAACAATTCTTTTATGCGATTGTTTGATTTGAAACGTGAAGATCTTTCTGATTTTGATATGAAAAATAAATTTTCTAAAGAAAAGCTAACGCTTTTTAAGCGATCTTTGAAAAAAGCTTTTTCAAGCGAAAGAGTTTCTAAATTTGAAGCCAAAATTGTTGTGCAAAAAAATAAAAAAGAATGGTTCCAATTTTTCATTTCTCCCTTTACAGGAAAAAAAGTGCTTTTAATTTTGACGCCTATGGATGAGTTAAAACAAAAGCAGGAGGCTGTCGAAGATTACTCTTTATTCTTCCAAGTCTTATCAGAGATACGCTCGTTTCCAGATCGGATGGATGAAACAGAGTTTATTTTGAAATCTTTGGAAAGTCTTTCTAGCTGCTATGGGTTCCTTTTTGCCGCTTACGGTCGAAAAGAAGGGGAATTTTTAATTTTAGAAGCTAAAACAAAACGTTTAACAGAGCTGACAGACTTGAAAAAGATTAGTCTGAAAAGCAAAAATGAGAAAGTTTCTGCTCTTGTTCAGGCTTTTTTGAAAAATAGACCTTTTGGATATAAAAACTTAAAAAGTTTATCGTATTACAAAAAGAATATAAGAGATTACAAAAAAAATATAAAGATTCTGGATTCTTTGTCAACGTATGGGTTTCCTTTAATTATTAACGACAGGGAAGAGGGGGCTATTAGTGTATTTTCTAAAAAAGAAGAGGATTTTGAACCCGCTCGGACAGAACGTTTGGAAAAATTAGTTAAAGAAATTTGTGTTCATATTGAGCGAAGACGCTTGAAAGACGCTTCTTTAATGTCGATAGAGGCTTATGAAAATAAACTACATCTTCAAATTGATGAGCTTGAAAGAAATAAACGCATTTTAGAAACACAAACAAAAGAAATGAATGTGATGATTGACAGATTGATAATTGCCAAAGAACAAGCCGAAGGGGCAAATCGGATGAAGACGGACTTTTTGGCTTCCATCAGTCATGAATTGAGAACGCCTTTGAATGCTATTTTAGGCTTTTCTGAAATGATGAAGACAGAAGCTTTGGGAAAAGTTGAAAATAAGCAATATAAAGAATATGTTTCTTATATTCATTCAAGTGGAAAGTATTTATTGTCTTTGATTAACGATATTTTGGATCTTTCTCGGGTGGAAACGGGGCGTCAAAAGATGCAGGAAAATTGGTTTTCTTTTGAAAAAGAGCTAAAAGAAATTGTTGATGAAGTTCGTTTTTATCCTAAAGCAAGTGAGAAAATAATCTCTTTTAATCCCCCTAAAGATCAGATTGATTTGCGTGCTGACGAAAGGATATTTAAGCAAGTTATTTTAAATGTGCTTTCAAACGCAATTAAATTTACATCTGCAAAGGGGCATATTTCTGTTCAAGGGGAACGCCTTAAGAACGGGGATTTTGAAATTTCTATTCAAGATGATGGAATTGGAATTCCAGCTGATAAAATTGATACGCTTTTTCAACCTTTTGCGCAGGTTGAAAACATTATGACAAAGCAATATGAAGGTTCTGGACTTGGATTATCCTTGGTTAAAAAGTTAATGGAAATGCATGGAGGACAAGCGTATCTTGAAAGCGAAGAAGGAAAAGGGACGATTGTATATCTCGTCTTTCCAAAACAACGTATTCGCAAATTAAAGGAGATTTAGGTGAAAAAAATAAAAACAACTCTTTTTTTACTGTTAACCTTTCTTTTTTCAACACAAGGAATGGCTAGGGAAGTCTGCTCAGGGATTAACATGGCTTTTTTACCAGAGTATCCGCCTTTTATGTGGACCGAAAAAATTGAATACAAAACTACAATCGGGACAACGATTCTTTATGAAAGAAAAGGGGTGGTTAAAGAGATTCTTAAATCTGTTTTTAAACAAAAAGAAGGAAAAGGAGAAATAGGACAAACGTCTTATAGCTTTTCAAAATATTTACCCTTAATTGAACTTGAAGAAAATTTATTTGAGGGGAATATTGATTTTGTGCCTTTGATCCCTTTTAAATCAGAATTAAGACAAGGGGTTGAGTTTATTTATCCAGCTTATTTTTTAAATCCGTATATTTTTATTTCTTTAAAAGAAAATTTTATTTCAAACGAAAGAGTTAAAAAGGAATCTCTTTTAGGGGGTGTCGCTCTTCAAGATGAGGAATTTATTGAAAATATACGAAGTGATTTATCGTATTTAAACTTAAAAACCTACAAAGATGAAAAAGAGCTTTTTCAAGATTTATTAGATAAGAAAATAGATTATATCTTTTCTGGATTCTATTTTGCAAAGGCTGAAATTGCTCGATTTGCTCTTGAAAAAAGGGTTAAAATTGAAGAAAATCCGCTTGTTTTTCAAAGCTTGTTTTTTGCTTTTTCAAAAAAGAAAACTTGCCCAGAAGAGGCGGAAAAATTAAAGCAATTTGCCCTTGAAATGCAAAAAGATTCCACTTTTTTAAAAGAAGAAATTGAAAAATCGCTTCAAAATTATTCTAATCTTTTTAAACAAGATCCCCCTCTTTTACCCTCTAGAGAGAAAGAGTAAGAAGGGGAATATTTAAAGATAAAGAAAGAAAAAAATTAAAATTATATGCTTGTATAATTTTAAAAAACTTGTTATCCTTTCTGAAAATTTTTAATCTTTTTAAGGAACGAAAATGTTAAAATCTAACTTGCTTATATTGACAGGGCTTCTTTTAATAGGTTCAACGGGGCCAGCTTTTTCAATGTCTTTTGAAGAGGCTTTATCTGAGACGTATAAAACCAATCCAGTTTTACTTGCAGAGCGCGCCAATGCTCGGGCACAAGATGAACTTTTGCCACAAGCTCAAGCCGGATGGCGTCCTCAAATTTCTTTAGAAGGGGAAATTGACAGTGCCTATCAAAATGTCAGGGTTCAAAACAACTCTTTATTAAAAGGCAAAGAAACACCAAAGGGGATTTCTGCTCAAGTTATTCAACCTTTATTTTCTGGATTTAAAACAGTTTCGGGAATTAAACAAGCTAAAGGGGCTATTCGTTTGGCGCATACTTCCTTATTAAATGTGGAACAAAGCGTTTTAAGCCAAGCGGCTATTTCATATATGGATGTTGTTGAAGCGGAAGCGGTTTTGGATCTTCAAATCAAGAATGAAAAAGTTTTGAGACGGCATTTAAAATCAACAAAAGATAAATTTAAATACGGGACACTGACAAAAACAGATTTAGCCCAATCTGAAGCGAGATTGGAACGCGCAACGGCTTCACGAATTGAGGCAGAAGGAGATCTTCAAGTTAAGAGGGCTACCTATCAAAGAGTTGTTGGAAAATTACCTGTCAAGCTTCAAGAAAAAACAAAGTTAGATGCTTTTTTACCGACGTCAAAGGCCGAAGCATTAAGCCTTGCTTTCCAATACAATCCTTCTTATTTAATGGCTAAGGAACAAGAAAAAGTTGCTCTTTATCAAGTTGAAATGATGAAGGGGGATCTAATGCCTTCTGTTAATATGATTGCCTCTGTTGGTCGAAAATGGGACACGACACAAGGATACGATGATATGGATTACTGGCAAGTTGGGGCAAATCTTTCTGTGCCATTATATCAAGGCGGTGGCGAATATGCCAAAATTCGGGAAGCAAAACAAAAAGCAAATCAAGCCAGAATTTTAATCGAAAAAGCAAGAAAAGCTGTCAAAGAAGGGGTGACCCAAAGCTGGGAGATGTTAAAATCAACTCAAGCGGCAGAAAAAGCGATAGAAAGCCAAATTAAAGCGTCTAAATCAGCGCTTGAAGGGGTGAGACGAGAAGCAGATGTCGGCCAAAGAACGGTTTTAGATGTTTTGGATGCCGAACAGGAATATTTAGACACGAGAGTAAGCTTGGTTAAAGCAAAAAGAAATGAAACGGTGGCAAAGGTTTCTTTGCTAGAAGCTGTTGGACGTTTATCTGCTAAAACCTTAAAGCTAAAGGTGACAGCTTATGATCCAAAAATCTATTCAAATAAAGCCAAGGGGAAATGGATTGGAACAGGAATTTGATGAGCTAAGGGAACCTGAAGATGAAACTTTAGAGGAAGTTCTTTCTTCAATTAAAAAGGTTTTAAGCCATAAAACAGGAGTAGGAGATGGAAAACCGTTTTCGCTTCCTTTGCCCCATAAAAGTTCAAACTATTCTTTTTCGGAAGATGAAATTTTTGAGCTAACCGAACAAATGCGGATGTCTCCGGCTGTTTCTTCTAAGCTTGAAGAAGGAAAGATACCAACAGGAGAAGAGCTCTTTGAACTGATTAAACCTTCTTTAAAAGAATGGCTAAAAGAAGAATATTTTTCACCAAAACGAAAATAAAATCTCTTTTCCAAACAAAATCTTAAAAACCGTAAAAGTGTCATTTTTTTGTAAAAATAAATTGATTTTAAGCGGGGTTTTAGTTAAACTACGCCCAAAAATACAAATCATTTAAGGAGAAAAAATGAAGGGGATTTATTTCATTGCAGCCGAAAGGGGGGCAATGCTTGATTCGCTTGCGGTAAAAGCAAAAGAATTCTTGGAAAAACAAGGAAAAAAAGTGGGCATTTTCACCCCCATTGGACGGGAAGAAGATAGCTTGCTTTCCCTTGAAAAAGCAAAAGATATGGCCGCTCGTGGCAATAAAAATAAAATTATTGAAGCGGTAATTGAAGGCTATAAAGAGATGGAAAAAGCCTGTGACTTTGTTGTCATTAAAGGCACCCCGTTTGAAAGCTTAAATGAGTTAATTGAATTTCGTCTAAACTATGTATTAGCCGATAACTTATGCCTTCCTGTGGCGTTCGTTTTTAAAGAAGAAGACAAAGAAACTGAAGCCCTTTCTCTTTATTTTTTAACAAAAATGTATGCAGATAGATCTATTGAATGTTTGGGCTCTGTCTCTCTAAAAACATTGGAAAGCGTGTTGACGTTTGCGTTAGATCTTAAGGAAAAGAAAATCACTCCAAAAATGTTTGAATACAATTTAATTGCAAAAGCCAAGGCGCATCCTCAACGGATTGTGTTGCCAGAGGGAACGTGTGAACGGGTCTTAAAGGCGGCCAATGAAATTTCTTATCGCAAAATTGCAGAACCTATTTTGCTTGGAAATAAAGATGAAATTGTCTCAAAGATTAGAAATTTGGATTTAAGTTTTTTGCGCGATGTTGAGATTATTGAGCCGAATTTTTCTGCTAAAAAAGAAGAGTATGCTCAAAAGCTTTTTGAATTGAGAGAAAAAAAGGGGATGACCAAGGAAAAAGCGCTTGAGGCAGTCTTGGATGAAAATATGTTTGGGACCTTGATGATTTATTCGGGGGATGCAGATGGTATGGTCTCTGGCGCCGAACATACAACGGCAGATACGATTCGTCCTGCGCTTCAAGTTGTTAAAACAAAAGAAGGCGTGCGTTTGGTTTCAGGGGCGTTTTTAATGTGCTTTAAGGGAACGTTAAAAGTATTCTGTGATTGTGCGGTGAACCCCAATCCAACAAGCGAAAACCTTGTTGATATTGCAAGGGGGGCGGCAGATACCGCTTTGGCCTTTGGAATCAATCCAAAAATTGGCTTTATTTCCTATTCAACAGGGGATTCTGGAAAGGGCCCTGATGTGGATGTTGTCAAAGAAGCAGTGGCTTTGTTTAAGGAAAAATTTCCAGAAATGAAAGCCGATGGACCGATGCAATTTGATGCGGCTTTGGTGCCAAAGGTGGCGTCTTTGAAAATGCCAAAAAGCGATGTGGCCGGACAAGTAAATGTTTTAATCTTTCCAGATTTAAATACAGGTAATACAGTTTATAAAGCTGTTCAACGGGCGAGTGATGAAAGTTTGGCGGTGGGTCCTATTTTGCAAGGACTTAAAAAACCGGTCAACGATCTTTCTCGCGGATGTACAATCCCTGATATCATTAACACGGTTGCAGTGACGGCTGTATCGGCTCAATTTGATAAGGGTTTAATATAAGGATTTAATTATGAAAATTTTAGTTATCAACTCAGGAAGTTCTTCCATTAAATATCAACTTTTCAATATGGATACAGAGGAAGTTCTTTGCTCTGGTCTTGTTGAAAGAATTGGTCTTGAAATGGGGAAAATTTCCTACAAAAAATTCCCAGATTCCGAAAATGAAAAGAAAATCGTTATCGAAATGCCTTTCCCAAGTCATAAGGAAGGGATGTATAAAGTTGTCGAAATGCTGACGGATAAAGCAGAAGGCGTTATTTCTGATGTCAAAGAAATTCATGGCGTTGGGCATCGTATCGTTCATGGGGGATCTTATAGTGAACCTGTTGTTGTCGATGATGAAGTTAAAAAAGAATTAAGAAATGTGATTCCATTAGCTCCACTCCATAATCCAGGGCATTTGGTCGGGATTGAAGTGGCCGAACAACTTTTCCCACATGCAACGCATGTGACGGTTTTTGATACCGCGTTCCACATGACAATGCCTCCAAAATCCTATATGTATCCTTTGCCATATTCTTTATACGAGGATCTTAAAGTGCGTCGCTATGGATTCCACGGAACAAGCCATAAATATGTCAGTCATCGGGCGGCAGAAATTATGGAAAAACCTTATGAAAACCTAAATATGATTACGGTTCATTTAGGAAATGGGTCTTCTGTAGATGCGATTCAAAAAGGAAAATGTATTGACACATCAATGGGCCTTGCCCCGTTGGAAGGGTTGATGATGGGCTCTAGATGTGGGGATATTGATCCTGCCATTATCGGATATGTGATGAGAAATAAGAATCTTTCCATTGATGAGATTGACGTTATGCTGACAAAGCAAAGTGGACTTTTAGGGATTTGTGGCTATACCGATATGCGCGATATTCATGCAGAGATTGAAAAAGGAAACGAAAAAGCTAAATTAGCTTTGGAAATGCTTTGTCACCGCATTAAAAAATACATTGGGGCTTACTTTGCTGAATTGGGCAAAATCGATGCTCTTATTTTTACGGCTGGAATTGGGGAAAATGATGAAATCGTGCGTCGTTTGTCAACAGCTGGCTTGGAAGAACTTGGCATTGAAATTGATTTAGAAGAAAATGATAAACGTCCAAAAGAATGGGCTTTAATTTCAAAACCAACTTCTAAAGTAAAAGTATATGTTATTCGCACAAATGAAGAGCTTGAAATTGCTCACGAAACATTGAAATTTCTTTAAGTAAAAAAGAGTAAATGGAAAAAAGAGGGGGAAACTCCTCTTTTTTTATGCCTGTTTTTATGTCTGTTTTTATGTCTGTTTTTAAAAAGAGGGAAGGGCTTTAAGAAGGAAGAGAAGACTCTTCAAAAGGCAAAACTTTTGCGAAAGTTAAAACATAAACGCTTTTTGCCCCTGCTTTTTTAAGCGTTTTAGCGCATTCATTGACGGTGGCTCCCGTTGTGAAAACATCATCAATAAGAAGGATGCTTTTTCCCTTTATTTTTGAAGCCGACGGAACACTAAAAGAATTTTTTACATTTTGAAAGCGTTTTTTGGGACTGAGATGTCCCTGACTTTGTCCGTAAAAATCTTTCTTTAACCCCAAAGGCATATATTTTTTATGGGTTTTTTTTGAAAGTATTTGAGCCAAAAGGGCGGCTTGATTATATTTCCGTTTCAACATTTTTCGCCTATGAATAGGAACGGGGATAAGTGTATCAACAAGAGGAAAAAGATCTTCCCCTGCGCGTAAAAGGGCAGAGGCTATAAAGGAAGTTAGCTCTATTTTATCTTGGTGTTTGAAAGGAAGAATAAGCTTTTTTGAAACCGCATCATAAACAACAGCGGATAGATTTCTTTCAAAATAGAATTTCTTTTGAAGACAAGAAGGACAGAGAAAAACTCCTTCATAATCTAAGGGTGTGCCGCATATTTGGCACACAGGAGAGCAGATAAAATGAATTTTTTTAAAGCAATCAGGGCAAAGCATATTATCCCCTTCAACTTTTTTATGACAAATTAGACAAGAAGGGGGAAAAATAAAATCAAAAATTTTTCTTAAAATTGAGGAAGATATCTTCATTTTGTCTTCTTTTTTGTTTGATTTTTATGAAAAGATATTCTATCTTAAACAAAAGGAAGAAGAAAGGGAAAAAATGCCGTTTTCTTGGAAAATTTCAGCATGTATCATCGCAGGGGTTCTTGGAACGCTTGCGGCCTGTTCTTCGCTTTCTAAAAAGGAAGATGCTGTTTTAGTTTCCTCTTTTCCCATTCGAGTTTTTTCCTCTGAAAAGGAAATAGGGCAAGAAAAAATAGTACCTCAAGAAAGGGCAAAAAAGGTTCTTTTAACAAAAGAAAAGCTTAAAGGCGAAAATTATTTTCTTCAATTAGGCTCCTTTTCAAGCCCTGAAAAGGCCTTGTTCTTTTTCAAATCTTTAAAAAAATATAGCTGTGCCGTTCAAAGAAAAGAGCCTTACTATCATACGTATGAGACGTATTATCGTGTAGGGGTTCAAGGGGATTTGACAACCTTAAAAACGCTCTGTTATGAATTAAAAGATTTACTTCAAGGAACCTGTGTCGTTCATCGAATTCAAAAAAGTTAGATTTAAGAGGGGGATAAAATGAAAGGTCTTTTTACAAAAAAAGACGGAACAACGCTTGCGTATGAATATGAGGAAGGTTCTAAGCCCACATTTGTTTATTGTCATGGATTTATGTCATCTTTAAACGCGCACAAGGCTAAAGTCGTGAAAGAGTTTTGTCGTGAAAATGGACATGCTTATTTTTGCTTTGATGCCACAGGGCATGGAGATTCTTCCGGAACTCCAGCTGATATTTCGGTTGGAAATTATCTAAATGATGCTTTGGAAATTACAGACGCTTTAATTCAAGGAGATATGATTTTAGTCGGGAGCAGCTTTGGGGGATGGATTGTTGAACTTTTGGCCATCCAACGGCCTGAAAAGGTTAAAGGAATTGTTGGACTTTGTTCTGCGGTCGATTTTACAGAGGATGTTTGGAATATCCTAAAACCTGAAGATAAAGAACGGCTTAAAGAAGAAAAAGTTATTGGTCCAAGTGCAGAGACAAAAGGATATTGCTGGACATATCATCTTTTTGAAGAAGGGCGTGAGCACCTTTTGCTTCAAGATAAAATTCGCTATGACGGGGATGTTATTCTCATTCATGGGGATAAAGATGATCAGGTTTCCTATAAAAAGGATTTTGAAATTAAGGATGCTTTGACAACTGAAAATGTTGAAATTTGGGTTCTAAAAGGAAGTAATCACTATTTAGCCACAGAAAAAGATACAAGGGCCATCACACGCGCCTTAAAGGAAATGTCAGAACGTCATAAGGGTTAGGGGTGTTATTCGCTTAAAGAAGTTTCTTCAACCCCTTTGATATGATGGATTTTGGCGCAAAGCTCGGCAAGCCCTGCGGATAAATCCTCCCGTTGTAAAAGAACGTCATCTGGCACACTAATTCGTTTTGATGTGAAATTCCAAAGGGCTTTAATTCCTAAAGAAATTAAAAGATTAGCCGTCTCTTGAGCGACATCCTCTGGGGTTGTAATGACGGCAACATCAATTTTTTGTTTAGAAAGAAAATCAGGAAGATCCGTCATTAAATGAAAGGGGACAGCATTGGTATCTTGCCCTTCGTTTTTAACATCAAAGGCCGCTTTGAATTCCAATCCCTGAAATTTACCGTAATTTAAAAGAGCTGCTCCCAAATTACCAACCCCAACTAAAATCGTTGGCATAGGATGATTCCAACCCAAAAAATGTTCAATGGCTAAAATAGTGCCATGGACTTTATATCCCGTTCTTTTTTGCGTGGGGGGGGTGACAATTTGCAAATCCTTTTTCACCACAATAGGGAGCCATTTCAAAGTCGAAGAAAGTTCGGTTGAAGAGACAACATCACGCCCTTGCTTTTCAAAGTCATTCAAACACTTCAAATAACGGGGAAGCCTTCGAATAGAGGGAATTTTGTTTAACCTTTTTATATGATTTGTTTCAGCCATATCTACCTCGAAAATTATCTTTTCTAAGAGAATAAGAACAATTGCGCTGATGTCAAGCTGATTTTTGAAAGCGCTTCAAGAAAGTTAAGCACAATAGCCGTTTTTATTAAACGAAGAGAGCGGAGGAGTTGTTGATTTTTTAGATGTTGGCTTTGTCTCCGTAGGATTTTCTTTTTTATCTTCAGTCTTTTTGTCTTTTAAAACTTTTTGAGTCACCCCTTCAATCATTTTTTCGGCAGACTTAACCCCTTTTTTCTTAATAGCTGTTTCATAGGGTTCTAGCCCTGTTCTGATTTGAGGAAAAGCGCTTTTAAGGTGTTTAATATGAGCCATCCGTTTTTCAAGATTTTGAAGTTTTTTCTGAACGTCCAAAAGGCTTTTTTCTAAGCTATCAGTATTTTTGATAAGTGCTTTTTCAAGAGCATCTTTGCCCTCTTTTTGCCCTTTTGGTAATTTATGAACTAAATTTTCAATTCTTAAAAAAGCGATAACCGTTTTTTGAGCCGGATTATGAACATCCAAAATATTTTTGAATTTATTATTTTCAAACTTTTCTAAAGGCTCTCTTTGGTCTTCTTCTTTAAGATGAAAAGAACCAATATCATGCCCTTGATTTTTTTGCTCCTTCTCCTTTTCTAAAAGGGCAAGAAGTGTTTTTTCAAAGAGCTCTATGGTATGGAGGAGATCTTCTGAAGACATAGGATTTGTTTTTTCAGAAAAATCAGAGGCGTCTTTAAAAGAAGTCTCATAAAGAGGTTTTTTTTCTCTGGTTTCGTTTGTTTGTTCTTCTTCGCCTTTTAAAGGGAAGGGCGTTGGGAATGGATTTTCTGAAGGAGAGACAGGCGTTTTCGTTTCCAGTCTTTGAAGAGCTTCTTCTAAAGACCGTGTGCTGGGGTTCTTCCAGGAAATAATTTTGTTTTCTTTTTCGCTCATAATTCCCTCTCTTCCTTAAGTTTAAGAAAGATTTTATTTTTTGTCAATAGTTTTATTAACTTTCTTCAGGAATTAACGCGCGGATACGAACAAGGTAAGGTTTTAAGATTCTATCACGGCTCATCACATGCCCTAAAAACCAAACTTCAAGGAAAGAAGCAAGGTCCTGTCCAATTTGAACTTTTTCCTCCAAAGAAGAGGCATATTCAAATTTTTCTCGCATTTCTGAGACGTTTTTAATAAAAGTAGCGTGACTTTTAAAATGGGCTTCTTTATCAGGAAAATGAATTTTATCCATAATTCTTTCTTCGTGAACAAAATGGACACGTGCGTAGTTATAGCAAGCCTCAAAAGCGTCAGTGATTCCAGGAATATCTTTATTTTCAGCAGAATTTTTCGCCCCTTGAATCGTTTCGAAAAAACCCAAATGCTCCCGATCAAGTGGTGGATAGTTTAGAGATAAGCTTTTCAACAAATCTTTCGTTGCCATTGCCTGCTTCCATATAAAAGTACCTTCTTCTTTTAATCTAGCAGGTTTGAAATACTTTTCAAGCGTTTTATTAAACATTAAAGAGGAAATGAACCACATCTCCGTCTAAGATTTGATAAGTTTTTCCTTCCAATCTTAGTTTTCCTAATTCTTTAGCCTTTGTTTCTCCATTACAAGTCACATAATCTTCATAGGAAACAACCTCGGCTCGAATAAACCCTTTTTCAAAATCGGTATGAATCACGCCGGCCGCTTGTGGGGCAAAAGAGCCTTTTTTAAGTGTCCAAGCATGGGCTTCTTTAGGGCCAGAAGTAAAGAATGTAATCAAACCCAATAAATCGTATCCCGTTTTAATTAACCTATCGAGTCCTTTTTCTTTAAGGCCAAGTGCCTCTAAATAATCTTTTTGATCCGATTCTTCTAAAACAGAAAGTTCTGCTTCAATCTCGGCAGAAATGAGGAGGGCTTTATTGCCTTCTTTTTCAGCAAATTCAAAAACCTTTTTTGAAAACTCGTTTCCCGTTCCAGCACTTTTTTCATCAACATTACAAATGTAAAGCACAGGTTTTGTTGTCAAAAGACAAAGGGATTTTGCAATTTTCACATCCGCTTCATCATCAAATTGAACAATTCGTGCAGGTTGTCCTTCTTTTAACACGTCAAGGACTTTTTCCATAACGCCTAACGTTGCGATAGCTTCTTTATCCCCGCCATGGGCTTTTTTTTGTATTGGAACGATTCGTTTTTCAAGGCTTTCTAAATCCGCAATCATCAACTCTGTGTTAATAGTTTCTGCGTCACGAATAGGGTCGATTGTGCTTTCAACGTGAGTGATATTGCCATCTTCAAAGCATCTTAAAACATGAAGGAGGGCGTCAACTTCTCGAATATTTCCCAAAAATTGGTTGCCGAGACCTTCGCCTTTGGAGGCCCCCTTAACGAGCCCTGCAATATCGACAAATTCAAGTTGAGTTGGAATAATTTTTTGAGCTTTGTCAATTTGTTGAAGAGTGTCCAACCTGGCATCAGGAACCAAAACACGTCCGACATTTGGCTCAATTGTACAAAAAGGATAGTTAGCTGCTTGAGCGTTGATTGTTGATGTTAAGGCATTGAATAAAGTAGATTTTCCGACATTTGGAAGACCAATAATTCCACAATTAAATCCCATAGTTATTCTTTCTTAAGGTTGTTTAGAAAGGCGTCTTTTCCTTTTTCTAAAAAAAGAGGAAGAGCCTCTATAAGTGTTTCTAAAAGGGTATCAATTTTTACAGAATCCTCTTTTGAAAAGGTATGAAGGACGTAGTTAATGACATCGTTTTTATCTAAAGGATGATCAATTCCAATTCGCAGCCGAAAATAATTTTTTCCGCAGCAAGCATCCAGACTTTTAAGCCCATTATGACCGCCTGCTCCCCCGCCTTGTTTCATTTTAAAAGTT
The DNA here is from genome assembly GCA_009929265.1 of Alphaproteobacteria bacterium. GTDB lineage: Bacteria > Pseudomonadota > Alphaproteobacteria > CASFRQ01 > SAAU01 > SAAU01. Next base: position 97,289 of record SAAU01000004.1, on the reverse strand, counting down.
CCAACAGGTAAATCCATATCGTCATGAATAACCAGAACATTTGAGAGGGGGATTTTGTAAAAATTGATAAGTTGTTGGATAGCGTTTCCAGAGGCATTCATATAGGTTAAAGGCTTTACCAAAAGAACCTTTTCATTTTGAATGGTCCCCGAATAAAGGAGGGCTTGAAATTTTTCTCGCCCTTTATCAAAAGGATAGCGGCAGATAATCTTATCTGCCGCCATAAAACCGATGTTATGGCGGGTATTTTTATACTCTGGCCCTTTGTTGCCAAGTCCCACCACAAGAAACATCTTATTTTCCTTCAGCTTCTTCCTTAGGAGCTTCAGCTGGTTTTTCGGAAGCTTCCTCAGAAGTTTCTTCGTCTACTGGAGCTGATGCTTGAGGAGGCGTAATAGAGAGGATTGTTTCGTCTGCGTCTAAAGAAGGAACAACTTCTTTTGGCATATCAATGTCAGCTAATGTGACAACGTCCCCAACATTTAATTTTTCCAAATCGATAACAAAAGAATCGATAATTTTGGAAGCTGGGCAAGAAACTTCGATTTCTCTGTGAACAAGGTTCAAAATCCCACCTAATTTAATTCCGGCACATTCTTCTTCGTTTTTAACATGAACAGGGATGTTAAGAGTTAAGACAGAATCTTTAGAGATTCTTAAGAAATCAACGTGCAAAGGTCTGTCTGAAACAGGGTGAAATTGAACGTCTTGACAAATAACATGATGTTTTTTACCGTCGAGTTCAAGGTCAAATTGTCTTGTTCCGAAACCTGCTCTTTGCATTTCCATAACGAGAGCTTTTTCTTCCAAGTTAATCATAACAGGAGCTTTTTTATCTCCGTAAATAACTGCTGGGATAAATCCTTGAAGACGGTTTGAACGAATGGCCCCCTTACCAGTCTTTTCACGAGCAGTGACTTTTAATGTTGTATTCATTTTATTTTCCTTAAAAAATTATTAAATTTTGAATTTAGAAGATAACAAACTCCTCCAGGGGTGGTGAACGTTCTTCTTCCAAATACAGGGGTAAGCTACCCCAAATCTGCTTAAAAATCAAGCGTTATTTTCTAAAAGGCTCTTGGTGAATAACAATATCAATGGTTTCAAAAGAAGATTTAAGTTTTTCTTCAAGAGCATCGGTTGTTTTATGGGCGTCTTGAAGGGTTATTGTTTCATCAAAAAGCGCATCGAATTGGACGAAAATACGGCTTCCATCTGTGCGGGTTTTGAGGTTTTGATAGCTTTTAATTTTTTCAAACGAGCTGATAATTTTGACAAGTTTCTGTTTCTCTTTTTCTGAAATTTCGGTATCCATTAAAATAAAAAGAACCTGTTTCAAAACATCAAAAGCTGTGTAAAAAAGGTAAAGGGAGGTCACAAGCGCAAATAAAGAATCTATCCACCCAAAATAGGTTGACCCAATCAAGGACAAAATGACCCCTAAATTCATCAAAAAGTCACTTTGATAATGGGCTCTATCCGCCTTAATTGAAACAGAATTTGTTTGCTTGATGACAAAGTTTTGATAAAGCACAAGAAGCCCGGTCAGTCCAATAGAGAAAATCATCAAATAAATCCCTAAGCTGACATTTTTTAAGGGCTCTGGGTTAAAAAAGCGAAACAAGCCTTCTTTGAAAAGAAGACAGGCTGAAACGAAAATAAAAATTCCTTGAACCGCTCCGCCAATGGCCTCGGCTTTTCCATGGCCAAAGCGATGTTTTTTGTCAGCCGGGAAAAGCGATTGCTTAATGGCCAAAAATCCAATGAAAGAGGCAAATAAATCCAGTCCAGAATCCGCCAAGGAAGAAAGGATGGCAACTGAATGAGTCATCAAAAAGATGCCCCCTTTTAAACCGATTAAAAGAAGAGCTGTCGAAATAGAAAAGAAACTTGCTCTTTTTAGTAAGATATCCTTTCGATTTTGTGGTTTTTTCGCTGTAGATCTGTTTTTCAAAAGAAAGCCTCTCTTAAAAATAAAAAAGTTTAAGTAAAAGATATGGATTTTTCTAAAAAATAACCTATATAAAGAACAAAGTAAATGTTAAAGTATAAAAAACAAAAGTTAAAAGGAGGGGTATTTATATGAGTAGCCCGTATCAGGTTTTAGGGGTTTCTTCTTCTTCAAGCAAAGATGAAATAAAAAAAGCCTATCGGAAATTGGCCAGAAAATTGCATCCTGATGTCAATCCCAATAATAAAGTTGCCGCAGACAAGTTTAGACAGGTGACGGAGGCCTATGAACTTCTTTCAAACGATGAGAAAAGAAAGGCTTATGATAGCGGTCAAATTGATGAACATGGAAAACCAAAGGCAGGGTTTGGCGCAGGATTTGAAGGCTTTAATCAAAGAGGGGGGCAAGGCTTTAATCCTCATGGGTTTTCCTCAACAGAAGGGGGCTTTGATTTTTCCGATATTTTCAGTGCCTTTACAGGAGGGGGATCTTCAAGAGGATTTCATAATTTTTCTGATGATGGAATGGGGGGCTTTTCGTCCTTTCGTTCTCGTCAAACGGATATTCCTGGGCAAAATATAAACTATACTTTGTCGGTTGATTTTATTGATGCAGCATTAGGCTCTGAAAAAGAAATTCGCCTAAAAACAGGAAAAAAAGGAAAAATCAAAATTCCAACTGGGACAAAAGAAGGGGCGATTTTACGCTTAAAAGGGCAAGGGGAAAATGGAACAGGACGTGCGCCTGCGGGAGACGCTTTGATTAAAATCCATATTTTGCCGCATCCCTTTTTTGAAAGAAAAGAGAATGACATTTTGCTTTCCCTTCCGATTTCTTTAAAAGAAGCGGTCTTGGGGGAAAAAATTTTAATTCCAACCTTAACCTCAAAAGTTGTTCTTAAAATTCCACCGTATTCAAGCTCTGGAAAACAACTGCGTCTTAAGGGCAAAGGAATTCCCACAAAGAGCAATCCAGGAGATCTAATTGTAAAACTTGAAATCGTTTTGGAAGATAAAAAAGATAAGGCTTTAGAAGAGCTGCTTTTAAAGGAAAGCTCTTTTAATCCAAGGGAAAAAATGTCCTTTTAAGGGGTTTTAAATACGGAAAAAAGAGAAGGCAAAAAGAAGGGGAAGACTCTTTTTCTAAAACAGTTGCATCTTGATAAAAATTCTTCTAAAATAGAGGAAATTATTTTCAAAGAAAGGGCTTATAATGCTTAAAACTTCTCTTAATGCAATGCTTTTTTTAATTTTTCTGTTCGCTTCTATGACAGCAAATGCCGCACTTTTAGACGCCAAAGATTCTCTTAAATCTGGTCGATATAAAGAGGCTTTTGACGAATTTTCCTATTTAGCAACAGAGGGAAGTTCTGAGGCAGAGTATAATTTGGGGTATATGTATGAAATGGGATTAGGCGTTTCTGTAAATTATTCACAAGCGCTAAACTACTATAATCAAGCTTCCTTGAAATCCAATCCAGATGCTGTTTTTCGAAAAGCACTTTTAACTCTAAAAGGAAAAGGGACGCCGAAAAATGTAAAAGAGGCTATTTCAAAACTTAAAACGATTGCGCGAGATAAGCATAAAGAAGCTCTTTTTGAATTAGGGGAGCTTTACGCAAGAGGAGAAGATGTTGCACGCAATTATTCTTATGCTTACGGATTTTATTATTCTTCTGCTTTAGAAGGATATGCTCCTGCCCAATACAAACTTGCGATTTTATATCTTTATGGTCGTGGGGTTCCGCAAGATTATCAACGTGCCCTAGAGTGGTTTAAACGCGCCTCTGATCAAGGGTATGTTGGGGCTCAAAGAGATTTGGCAGAGCTTTTGGCTACAGATAAACTGTTATATAACCCTTCAGAAGCCTACGCGTGGTATAGTATTATCGCCGCGTATAACAGTGATGCGTTAGGGGACTGGGCCGTTAAAAGAAGAAACGAAATTTATTCAAAGATTAAAGATGTTAAAAATCTTGTTAAAGCCCAAGAATTAGCTAGAAAATGGCGTCCTGTTTCTCCAAAAGAGACGATTCCTGATAGAGAATATGAAAAAGCCCGTCCAATTGTTCCTGGATTTAATGATCAAGCCACATTAAATAAACTCAAAACAGGTAAAGACTATATGATTCAAGAAGGGGCGCGGTTTGCTTTAACGCGGGCAGATATTGATGAGGCCCTTGTCACAAAGAATTTTGTTCAAGTTGAAGCTAAGATTAACGTCATTGCTAAACAGGGTCGTAAAGAGGCTTATGCTTATTTGGGGGATGTTTTTGCCAAAATGGCAGGAAATGAAACCCAAGCTTTTAAATGGTATCAAAAAGGGGCAAATATAAATGAACCAACAGCTCAAATGCGATTAGCCACTTTCTATTGTGAAGGTAAAAAACCAGCTTCAGTGGATCTTGTTGAATGTTATAAATGGTTGTCGTTGGCCGAAAAAGGAGCGGGTCTTTCTGCGAAAGTTCAAATTCGGGATGCAATGACAGGTCTTGAAGGGAAACTTTCAGATACGGATTTAATTGAGGCTCGAAAGAAAGTATCTTTGTTCCAAGAATCTCATGAGGAACCAGGGCTTCTTAAAAAACTTTTCAAATAAGAGTTAAGATTCTAAACATAAAAAAGCCCTTCGTTTTGAGGGGCTTTTTTAGGCAACGATTAAAAACCTAAATAAGAAAATCAGCCTTCTAAAAGGTCGTTAATTTTTTCAATAAAAGCTGTTGGGTTTTTAATTTGTTCTCCTTGCATAAGGCGCGTTTCATTATATAAAATCCAAAGAAGAGACGTTGCTTTTTCTCCTTTTAATTTTTTAACAAGAGGATGTGCGGGATTAAGTTCTAAGACAAGTTCTTGGTTTGGAAAGTCTTCCTGTCCAGAAGCTTTCATTAAACGCTCTAATCGAAGAGAAATCTCTCCCTTTGTTTTAAGCAGGGCCGGTGTTTTGAGAAGTCTATCTGAAAAGACGACGTCAGCAACTTCCTCTTTCAAGATGTCTTTGGCGTTTTTAAGGATGCTTTCTTGATCTTCTTTTGATAATTTTTCTTGAGTTTCCTTTTCTAAAAGCGGAATTTTATTAAGCACTTCTTCTTTTAAGCTTAAAACATTTACTAAAGCTGTTTCTTTATATTTTTGAAGCAGGCTTGGCCAAAATTCATCCACAGCATCTGTCAGCAGAAGCACATCCACGTCTCTGGCTTTAAGTTGTTCCAAGAGCGGATGGTGTTTAAGGATTTCTAAGTCATCCCCTGTCAAATAAAAGATGTCTTTTTGCTCTTTTTTCATCTCTTTAACGTAGTCTTCTAAAGAAATAAAAGCCTCTTTCTTCATAGAATAAAAAAGACTTAAGGAAGCAATTTCTTCACGATTTAAGGCGTCTTCATAAAGACCTTCTTTCAAAACAGGGCCAAAAGTTTTCCAAAAATGCAAAAAAGACTCTTTGTCTTTTTGTTTGGCTGTAAGCTCTTTTAAAATACGGTGCGTTAAGGCGGATTTAATTTGACCTAAGAAGGGCGAGGTTTGCAAAATTTCCCGACTGATATTTAAAGGGAGCTCTTTCGTATCCACGATTCCTTTGACAAAGCGTAGGTAAGGCGGAATGAGATCCACATCTTCTGAAATAAAAACGCGATTAGCATAAAGTTTTAAGTGGGCTTTTCTTTCAGGGTTAAAGAGGTTAAACGGCGCCTTATCTGGGATAAATAGAAGCCCAGTATATTCTAAACGTCCTTCAACCGAAAAATGAATCGTGGTCCAAGGCTCATCAAAGGCATAGGAAATTTTGCGATAAAAATCTCGGTATTGCTCTTTTGAGATATTACTTTTGTTTTGCATCCAAAGGGCTTTTGATTCGTTAAGCTGTTCCTTGTCCTTTTCGGTTTTAAGAAAAATGGGAACTAAAATATGGTTGGAATGTTGATGAACAAGCTCTTTAAGACGGAAAGGTTCTAAATATTCCGAATCCTCTTTGTTTAGGAAAAGAGTGATTTTTGTCCCATTTCCAAAGGGGGCGGCTTCTTTGATTTCAAATTCGCCTTTCCCGTCGGATGTCCAAAGCCAAGCTTTTTCTTCCCCTGCTTTTTGGGTTATAACCTCTATTTTAGAGGCCACCATAAAGGCAGAATAAAACCCGACTCCAAATTGACCAATCAAAGGCATATCTTTTTTCGATTCGAGTGTGATTTTCTCTAAAAACTCTTTTGAGCCCGAGTGAGCAATTGTTCCTAAATTATTTAATAAATCCTCTTTATTCATTCCGATTCCATTATCAGAAAGGGTGAGGGTGTTTTCCTTTGCGTTCGGTTCCAAAACAATTTCAAACCCCCCCTCTTGCTTGACAAGACCCGGATGCAGCAACAGTTCATACTTTAATTTATCTGCGGCATCAGAGGCATTTGAGATAAGCTCTCTTAAGAAAATGCTTTTATCCGAGTAAAGGGAATTTGTTAAAATATTTAAAAGATGTGAAATTTCTGTTTGAAAAGAATGTTTTTCTGTTTGCATTTTTTTAGGTCCTTTATCCTTTAATATCTTTGTTTTTTTACTGTTTAATCAAATATGGGGTCTTCTTTATCTAAAATCAAGAGTGCTTTTTACTTGATTTTTTATTTAAAATTGGGTATTAAGGTCAAGGTTTTAATTTTATCTAAAGAAATGGAGTTTATTATGCCATCAGTTGTAAATGATTCATGTAAGTTATGTAAGACATGCGTTGAAGTATGTCCAGTAGATGCTTTCCGTGAAGGGGAAACTCAAGTTGTTGTCTCTCCAGAAGACTGTATTGACTGCGGTGTTTGCATCAGCGAATGTCCAGAAGGGGCCATTATGCCAGATTCTGAAGCTGACGAAAAATGGATTAAATTTAATGAAGAAAAAGCCGCAGAATGGCCAGAAGCTTCAAAATAAGTTTTTCAAAAAGCTAAAAATTAAAAGTCCTGTTTTTTTTCAGGGCTTTTTTTATAAAGAAATCTAATAAAAAAAGTAAAGAGACTTTAAAAAGGCGTATTTTTATGATATACTCCTTTCTATATTGTTTTATTTTATAAGAAAAAGGATGAAGAAGAATGACAAAAGAAAATGCTTTTAATTCTGGAGATTTTGTTGTTTATCCAACTCATGGGGTTGGTCAAATTGAAAGTATTACAACAGATGAAATTGCAGGACAGTCTTTGGAAATTATCTCAATTAACTTTGATAAAGAAAAAATGAGATTAAGAATTCCAATGGCTAATGCAAAGAAAACAGGTCTTCGGGCAGTGACCCCTTCCTTAGAAATGGAAAAAGCTTTAGAAACCTTAAAAGGGAAAGCCAAAGTAAAACGCACGATGTGGAGTAGACGAGCTCAAGAGTATGAGGCTAAAATCAACTCAGGGGATCCGACTTCTATTGCTGAGGTGGTGCGGGATTTATATAAGCCTGCCGAAAAAATGGATCAATCCTACAGCGAGCGTCAAATTTATGAACAAGCTCTGGGTCGGTTGGCAGATGAGCTTTCTGTTGTGGATAAAACGGATATGGAAACAGCAGAAGGGAAGCTTTATCGCTTTTTAAAAACGGATTTTTAAGAGCTAAAAGAAATAAAAAAAGGAGCACAGAAATTTCTATGCTCCTTAATTTTTTATGAAAAAACTTAGTAGTTTTCTTTTTTAATCATAAAGTAAGCTCTTGGATGTTTGCAAACAGGGCAAATTTCCGGAGCACTTTTACCAACATATTGATGACCACAGTTCGCGCATTCCCAAATAACTTCTTCAGATTTTTCGAAAACAGTTTCCGTTTCGACACGGCTTAAAAGTTTGCGATAGCGTTCTTCGTGGGTTTTTTCAATTTCAGCAACAGCTTCAAAAAGATAAGCAAGTTGAGTAAACCCTTCTTCTTTAGCAACCTTTGCAAAGCCTGCATACATATCTGTCCATTCATAATTTTCCCCAGCCGCAGCGTCTTTTAAATTTTCTGCTGTTGTTGGAATATCGTTATCATGGAGAGCTTTAAACCAAAGTTTAGCATGTTCTTTTTCGTTCTGAGCTGTCATTTCGAAAATATCTGCAATTTGATTAAAGCCTTCTTTTCTAGCTTTTGAGGCATAGTAAGAATACTTATTTCTGGCTTTTGATTCCCCTTCAAAAGCAGTCCAAAGATTCTTTTCTGTTTTGGATCCTTTTAATTCCATAAGTTTCTCTCCTATTCTTTTTCATTAAAATTCATACACCCTTATAGATATGTATTTTTTTTGAAAGAATCAAGGGTTAAAAATAAATTTCTTTTTTTGAATTTTTTAGCTGGACAAATATGAAAAATATGATATTTTATTCCACATCTTATTGGTTTTGCGGATATGGCGAAATTGGTAGACGCAACAGACTTAAAATCTGTTGGGCTTTATGCCCGTGCCGGTTCAAGTCCGGCTTTCCGCACCATTTATTAAAACCTTCTGTTTTTTTACAGAGGTTTTTTTTAAGTTTAAGTTCCCTTTATTCTTGCAAAAAAAATAAAAGTGTGAGACAATTCGTATAAAATATAGACAAAAACTTTTTTTCAAGGAGAAATAACCTCATGTCTTCATTATTTGAATCTTTAGAAAATCAGAATATCCCTTCTTTTGAAATGAAAGAAGGTCAAACAATGCGGAACTTTCTTTCTTGGTTTGAAGAAACGTATCCAAAAAAAGAAGACTATAATTTTGTAAAGGTCCTTTCTCCAGAAGGGGTGGCAAAATTTTTTCCTTTGGATTCCTTCAAAGAAGATGTTCCAACTCTTTTACAAGAATATTCTAAAGAAGAGGGGTATTTGGGAAATGTTATTCTTTCTAAAGATGCCAAAAAAGGGTTTATCTCGGCTGAAGAACAGATCCAAAAAGGACAGGGAGATGCTGCCGAAATTACCACAAATACCTATACGGTATCGGGGGAGCTTTTTACCGCTATAGAAGTTAAAGATACAGAAGTTTTGGATGAAAATGGACAAAAGGTTTCTGTGCCTTTGGCTAAAATTTTCTACGATATTTTAGGGGAAAAGGGGACATTAACCCCAATGGAAGCTAATGCTTTAGCAAGGGTGGAAGATGAATTTTCTAAAGAAATTGACAAGCGTAAAAACACCTATGAAATGACAGATCTGATGATGCGGGCTGTCTTAAAACAGGTTGCTCAAATTAAGAAACAAGATAAAAAAGAACTTTCTTTTGATGAATTTGAAAAAGTTGCAGAAAATGTTTTTTATTCTGATAAAGATGTCCAAGAGGATGTTGAGCAACATATTAAACATCATAGAAGTGCACGCCGGCTTTATAATTTCTCTACTGTGGTGGTGGCTATCGGTCGTGCAATGACTTTAGTAAATGGAGGACTTTCTTACACAAATTCCATTAACACAGCTCGTATGGAAAATGGCAACTCTTCACAAAATAGTCAAGCAAAACATGAAATTCCAGTAGGGCAAATCAATCAAGCGGAAGAGGAAGTTCAAGTAGCACAAGCAGAGCATGAGGGCCAAACCGAACTTGAACAAAATGCTCCGGAAACAACAAGATTTCAATATAGTTCCGGCGCTGTTCGGGTTGATGGGGAACTTAAATGGCAATATTCTGGGGAAATCAACGGCATGCCATTCCAAGGAATTATGGATGAAGATCCTGCCCAAACAGCTGAAGAAGAGGCAGATCATTTCTTAAGCTTAACCGAAAAGCGAGAAATAAGAAGAACAGCTATCATTCAAGATATGCAAGCTAAATTAGGAATAAAAACGCAAGAGGCTTCAATACCTTCAAATGTGCCAGAGGCAACAATTTCTTCGCCAGAGACTGCGCCAGAGCTTGTTGCCGAGGAGGCTGCAGTTGCCGCCGCTCCTGTTCAAGCAGAGCAAACAGAAGCTCAAGCCATTCAACAAAATGATGTGCCACAAACGACAACTTTCCAATATGATGCAAAAACAGTGCGGATGGATGGAGAGATTAAATGGCAATATACTGGGGAAATTAACGGCATGCCATTCCAAGGAATTATGGATGAAGATCCTGCTATTCAAGCGCAGGAAGAGGCGGATCATCCTTTATCGATTTTGGAAAAACAAGCAGCAAGAAGAACAGCTATTGCCGAAGATATGCAGGCTAAATTAGGAATAAAAACGCAAGAGGCATCAGCGCCTTCTGTTGCAGCAGAGCCTATTGCCGAGGAAGCCTCTTTAACCCCTGAGACGTCTCAGAATACACAAGCAGAGCACCCCGTTTCAATGGAAGCCTCTTCGGAAATTTCAAATGATATTCAAGCAAATGTTTTTGATCAGTCTTATGGGTTAAGGACGCTTGAAAATAGAAGAATTATCAGGGAAGATGGGACAAGTTATACACATTATACGGTTGAATTAAATGGAAAAGTTTTAACGGTTAATGTGGAAGGCGATCCTGTTCAAGATTTGCAAGAAGAATTGCAACGTCCTTTAACAACGCGAGAGAGGATGGACGCCAGAACAGATGCTTTGAAAACGGCAATTTTATCAAAATTAGATGAAACGGAAAATAGATTAGATAATTCTGAGAAAAATGAACTATCCACCAGTCCTTCTGAAGCCGAAAATACAGCAGATATTTCCGGAATGGGGATGGAAAAAACAGCGACTTCTTCTGAAAAAAAGGTGTTATTTGAAAAATCTTCCCGTATCAATATTCAGGATGAAAATAAGTTCGAAAACCAACCTATCATTACAGGACATTTGGATAAAAATGGCAATATGACTTGGGAAAGAACCGAATACGGCAAAGAACAATTAGATGCCCTTCATCATCCGATAAAAGCTGAAGCAAATGGAGTCCTTGATTCTTTAAAGACAACTTTAGAGAAAAACCTTACTTATAATGTTCAAGATGGGGAAAACAGATATTTCTTGGATAATGAACCTTTTGAAACAAAAGGGATTTTGGCACGTAATTTGAAGATAGAAAATAAAAATGGGGCCGTGATTACCCTGCCTATTGAAGAAAAAAGCTATCAAGAAGCCCTATCGCAAAAAGGCGTTTCTGAAGCCGATATTATGAAGAAGATGGCACGAGATTTGCTTCAAGAACACCCCATTACAGAAAATATGATTGCGGGGATGTCTCAGATGAAAACGGTAGATATGCAAGAAACTCCTTTGAATACTCAAGAAGTTCCTCTGAATATCCAAGAAACTCCTTTGAATACTCAAGGAAATCAAGAGGAAGAAGTCGCTCCTCAACCATTCCTTGAGAAAATGAAAGAAAGTGTTTTGGATGCTTTTAATCGTTCTGAAGAAGATCCTTTAGAAACGGGAAAAACCCCTGAGCCAAAAGAACCTATGGAAGTTGTTGATATTTTACCAATGGGGTATGGCCTTCAAAAGGAAAAAGAACTACAGCAGAAATTAAAAGAGGCCACTTCTAATACAGTGAAGAAAGAGGCTATAAAACCTTTGACGGGAACCCCTCTTTCACAAGGGACTTCCCAGCAGGCAGCCCCTGTGACGTCTGGTGCCTCTACTGCACCAAGTGCATCGTCTTTACAAGATGAAAATAAGGAGGAAAGAAAAGGTCGAATGGCCTCTTTACCTCACGAGGAAATCTCTTTTGCAAAAAGAAAAGAAGCCTATGAAAAAACAGAAGAAAAGATGAAAACGCTTGCGAAAAGTCAGATTAAATTTAATACCGACTTTGAAACTTCTTTTGACGAACAAAAAGGCGAAATTAAGGTTCATTTATCTCAAGAAAGCTATATCAAAGATGATGGGGTGGAAACGTCTTATTTTGCTAAAAAAGAAGATGATTTGGATATTGAACGCGCGTTGAAACTTGCAATGCTTCAAAAGGAAAAAGGCTTTGATTCTCTTCTGATTAACGGGAAAAAAGAATTCCAAGAGCAGATGTTCTTGGCCTCAAGATTGGTGGAGTTGGAAGTCAAAGGGTATACCCCTTCAAAAGAAACTTTGGAGAAATTGGAAGTGCTTAAAGCCGACGAAATCCTTAAAAAAGTTATCAATGTTAAGGTAAAAGAAGATATGACAGGCTCGATTGTCGGCCTTAAAAATAATCAAACGCGATAAGCGTTAAGACAAATCTAAAAAAAGCTTCCTAAATTTCTAGGAAGCTTTTTTACTTTGAAAATTCTGGTTATTTTTTGCCCTTATTCGGCAGAGCCATATTTTTCCATTAACTCTTCAATTCTCTCTTCAGGAATTTTTTCGAACAAAGGTTCTGTCATTTTGAATGTTTCGCCCCCTTTGAAAGAAGAAAGAATATCGGAAATGTCTTGAGGCCAGAAGAAGTCCTCTTTTTCAAAAATTGCAAGAATCTTTTTGGCAGATTCTGGAATAATTGGCGCACTGATAAGCCCAAAGAAATAAATCAAATTGAGGGCTGTTCTTAAGATGACAGCACCGCGTTCTTGGTCTTCTTTGATAACTTTCCAAGGTTCTGTTCTGGCAATATAGTTATTTCCCAAAACCCAAAGTTCTCTTAAAAATCCAAGAGCTTTTCTAAATTCAAGGACATTTAAGGCCTCTGTGTAAGAAGTAAAAGCCTTTTCAATTTCGGCAAAAAGGGTTTTTTCTTCTTCAGAAACTTCGCCGCCTTCAGGAACCGTTAGGCCAAAGTTTTTGTTGGTCATTTTCAAAACACGATTGATGAAGTTGCCTAAAACATCGTTTAAGTCTTTGTTAATAACGCCAGCAAAGGATTCAACAGAAAAAGAGGTATCGTCGTTTTCTGGAATATTTGCCATAAGCCAATATCTCCAATAATCGGACTCAAATTCATCTAAGGCTGTGTCGGTGAAAATCCCTCTATGTTGGCTTGTTGAGAATTTCCCGCCATAATAGTTGAGCCAGTTAACCCCTTTTAACATATCCACTTTTTTCCAAGGTTCTTTCGTTCCCAAAATGGAAGCAGGGAAGGAAATGGTATGAAAAGCGACATTGTCTTTGCCCATAAATTGGGTATAGCAGACGTCATCGGATTCTTTCCACCAGTCGTCTATGGAGCGATGGTCTGGGTCTTTATCCACCCATTCTTGTGTGGCAGAGATGTAGCCGATAGGGGCATCAAACCAAACGTAAAAGACTTTATCTTCTAATCCTTCATAATTAACAGGAACGCCCCATTTTAAATCCCGTGTAATGCAGCGTTCTTTTAAGCCATCTTTAATCCATTTGCGGGCAATGGCAATAACCATAGAAGGCCAAAGTCCTTCAGCTTCTTTTTTATCAATCCATTCGGTGATTTCTTTTTCCAATAAAGGAAGTTTTAAGTAAAGGTGGGTTGTTTCCTTTAATTCCAAATCTGTTGCCCCCGAAACGGCAGAACGAGGGTTGATTAAATCAACAGGATCCAAAAGGTGTGTGCATTTATCACATTGATCGCCTCTAGCTTTACCATAGCCGCAATGAGGACAGGTTCCGATAATATATCTGTCAGGTAAAAAGCGTTCATCTGTATGGCAATAAATCTGTTTTAGAGTTCTTTTTTCAATCAATCCGTTTTTACTTAAAGCTTCACAAAAATGTTGAGTATATTTTTTGTTTTGTGGAGAGCTTGTTCTGCCAAAATGATCAAAAGAAAGGTGAAATCTTTCGTAAATATTTTTTTGAATGTCATGATATTTATCGCAATATTCTTGGACAGAAACACCTTCTTCATTTGCGGCCAATTCCGCAGGGGTTCCATGTTCATCTGTTGCACAGATATAAAGGACTTCTTCGCCTTTTTGTCTTAAAAAACGGGCATACACATCGGCAGGAAGCATACTCCCCACCAAGGTCCCCAAATGTTTGATTCCATTGATGTAGGGGAGCGCCGAAGTAATTAAATAACGTTTTTTCATCTTTTTTCCTTATTATTTAAGCATGTATAGGCTATAATAAACAGCATTTTATCATAAAATGCAATTGCTTTTTGTTCAAAAATTGTATATGAATAAGATTAAGAGATTTAAATACTAATAATGAAAGAGGGTTAAAATGGCTCGGGTTACTGTTGAAGATTGTGTAAAAAAAGTTTCAAATAGATATGAATTGGTTTTATTGGCTGCAAGACGGGCTCGTGATATCAGCGCTGGATCCCCTTTAACAATTGATCGCGATAACGATAAAAATACGGTTGTTGCTTTAAGGGAAATCGCCGAAGAAAATATTGATTTGGAAAGTTTAAGAGAAGAAGTTGTTTCAGGATTTCAGAAATTTGTTCCTGTTGAAGAAACGCCAGACGAAGAAAAAGAATTAAAAGCTGTTGATGCCGAATTGGCAGGCGAACTGATTGCAGATGAGAGCGAATTTGGAAAATCTGGCCAATTTGAAGTTTCAGAAGAACCTACTCCTTTAGACGAAAAAGAAGACCTCTAGTTCTCCGTTTATCCTAATTCCAACGAAGGGGAGACTATGTTAAGACAATCAGAACTCATTGAAAAAGTTAAGTCCTATGATCCAAATGCCGACGAAGAGGCCTTGGAGAGGGCTTATCTTTTTGCCATGAAAATGCATGGGGTTCAAAAACGCGAGTCAGGAGAACCTTATTTCTCTCATCCTGTTGAAGTCGCCGAAATCTTAACAGATTATAAGCTTGACTGTGCAACAATTATCACAGCTCTTTTGCATGATACGATTGAGGATACAACCGCCACCCATATGGATATTGAAAAGCTTTTTGGGAAAGAGGTTGCCACGCTTGTTGAAGGGGTGACAAAACTTTCCAAGATTCAACTTAATTCCGAAAAATCAAAACAGGCCGAAAATTTAAGAAAACTTGTCCTGGCTATGTCAGAGGATATTCGAGTCCTTCTCGTTAAGTTGGCGGATAGAGTTCACAATATGCGCACGCTTCATTTTGTGAAGGATCCCGTTAAGCGTCTTCAAAAAGCAAAAGAAACATTAGATATTTATGCCCCTCTTGCCGAACGACTCGGTATTCATCGGATGAAGGATATTTTGGAAGATTTGGCCTTTAAAGAGGTGAAGCCTGAGGCCTATGCCTCTATCCAAACGCGACTAAATTTTCTAAGGGAAAAAGATTCTAACCTTATTCCAAAAATTATTGAAGAATTTGAAAAGGACATGTCTCCCACAAAGCTTGATTTTAAGATTTATGGACGAGAGAAAAAGCCGTATTCCATTTGGCGGAAAATGGTTAATCAAAGTATTACTTTTGAGCAGATTTGCGACATTATGGCGTTTCGAATTGTTGTGCCCTCTGTGGCTGATTGTTATCATACCTTAGGGGTTATTCATACAAAATATCCGATGGTACCTGGTCGCTATAAGGATTATATTTCAACTCCAAAACCAAATGGATATCAATCTTTGCATACCGGAATTATTGGCCCGTTTAGACAACGGGTTGAGGTTCAAATCAGAACCCCTGAAATGCATGAAGTGGCTGAATATGGGGTAGCCGCTCACTGGCAATATAAGCAAAAAGACTATAAGGCTGATGGAAAGCAATTCCGTTGGCTGAGAGAGTTAGTAGAGCTTTTAGAACAATCAAACGATCCAAATGAATTTTTGGAACACACTAAAATGGCCATGTATGAAAATCAGGTTTTTTGCTTTACGCCAAAAGGAGATTTGATTGAATTACCAAAGGATGCCTCTCCCGTTGATTTTGCATATGCTATTCATTCAAGAGTGGGAGATCACTGCGTTGGGGCAAAAATCAATGGAAACATTAAACCGTTAAGAACCCCTTTGATGAACGGGGATCAAGTTGAAATTTTAACCTCGAATGCCCAAACGCCTTCGGCCGAGTGGGAACGTTTTGTTGTGACCCCAAAGGCCAAGTCTGCTATTCGCAGATATGTGCGCCAGGAAAAAAGAGTATTGCATATTTCTCATGGGCTTTCTCAACTTCAAAAGATTTATCAAGAAGCGAAAAAAAGTTATGCTGAAAAAGAAATTGAGCATGATCTTGAAAAAGTGACAGAATTTTATCGTCAGGAATCTGCAGAAGATTTGCTTGTTGCCATTGGGGCAGGGCTTTTTGGCGCAAAAGATGTGTTTTCAAGGATGTTTCCAGAACACAAAACGACTTTTCAAAAAGTGGTAGGTGTTTTCAAAAAAGAGACAAAGCGGAAAAACCTTTCTCAAGTACCTATTAAAGGGCTGGTGTCTGGTCTATCTGTTTCTTATGCCAAATGTTGTCACCCTCTGCCGGGGGATAAAATCGTTGGGATTGTCCATACGGGGCGTGGGGTCACAATTCATACAGAAGATTGCCCTGTGCTTAAAAGATACGTGAAAGAACCAGAACGTTGGATGGAGATCTCTTGGGATGATGATGCATTGTCTCGGCAAGTGGATACGGCCTCTTACGCGGTTCGGTTAAGAATTGTTTTAAAGGATTCTCCAGGGTCTTTGAGCTCTATTTCAACATCTATTGCCAAAAATCAAGGCAATATTGTCTCCCTAAATACGATTCATCGATCAGGGGGATTTACAGAGTTGATTATGGAAATTGAGGTTTCTTCTGCCCTTGCTTTAGAAGATTTAATTGCCTCTTTAAATGCTTCTCCGCTTGTCACATTTGTTGGAAGGATTAAGTCATGATTTTAGGGGTTGGAATTGATATTGTCGAAGTCGATAGGATTAAAGATACGTATGAACGTTTTGGGTCGGCCTTTTTGAAAAGAGGCTTTACTTCAAGGGAAGTGGATGTGGCTTTTCGTCGCAATGGATTAAAAAGAATTGAAACTTTGGCTAGTCGTTTTTCGGCTAAAGAAGCTTTTGCAAAGGCTTTAGGGACAGGGATTGGAAATAATGCCTTTCTAAGAGAAATTGAAATCCAAAATGATGAATCTGGAAAACCGTTTATTACGGTTCAAGGGCGAACAAAAGAAACGTTAGAAAGCCTTGTTCCAAAAGGAAAAAAAGCCAAAATACATCTATCTATTTCAGATACAAAAAAGCTTGCCGAAACGATCGTTCTTATTGAAGCTATTTAGGAAAAAGTTTTTAAGAAAAAAGGGGCCTTTTGGCCTCTTTTTTGTGTTAAGGAAGAACAGATTTTATGTTAAGTAAGAGGAGATAAATTTCCGTTTGTTTGTTTGAATCCCAAAGCTTCTGTCCAAGAAATGAACGTAAGTCCTTGAAAAGAAGGTGGAATTTCAACAAAATCAAATCGATAAGATGAGTGATTATAAAGATTTTCATCTGGGAAGACAACAACTTCATTTCCAACAACAGGATCTGTAAAACGGATAGGGGTTAATTTTTTCCCAAGATGAAAGACAACACCTTCCCCTGTTAACAAAGGATTGGCACTGGACATATTTTTTGCAATATAACGACTTACTGTGCCTTTGGGTGAAAATTGAATAATCCCTTTTTCAATTAAGACAGGTTCATATCCATCTGCGTAAGAAAGGCGAAAGGCTGTGCCGTTTTTAAGGGTATATGTTTTTATTTTTTGAATGATTGTTTTTGTGTTTTTAAATGCTGTCTGGGTTTTTAAAATTTTTGGAAAAACAATCCATAAGGCGGCATCTTTTTCAAAGATAGCAACATCTTTTGGCGCATTTAAGAGACGAAGCAAAGAACAGCGTTTTGTTTCTTGACAGAGCATCTCTGAGATAAGAAGTTCAAAAGAAGAATCATTTGAAGAAAATTGTTCTAAAAATTTTTCCTTAGAAGGACAAGTTCTCCCCTTCAAAGAAGAAGTTTTTAAAGAAGGACATTCTTGTTTTAATTCTGGCCAATAAAGATCAAAATAAACGCCACCTTTAAAAGAACGCGCGGTTAATTTTCTGTCTTTAGGGTAATTAGATAAAATTAAATCTGTTTGCTTTGGAGAAGACTTAAGCGACATTTTCTTTAGGGATGGAGCGATAGTTTTATAAATTTCGCCTAAATCAATTTTAAGGGCTTTTGAAAAAGATAAAACACTATAGGTGTCATATCGATGAATCTTAAACGGAAGAAAAGTTTGAATATTGAAGACAAGTCTGTCAAACCCAACATGGTGTCCTGCTTTGATGACAGGTTCTTTTGCAAAACAGGAAAGCCCCGTAAAGCAAAAAAGGAAAAACCCAATCCAAAAACGACTCATCAATGCCTCCTAACTAAATGGATTTTAGGAAATTATAGCACAGGAAATAAAAAAAACATCCTTTTTTTATTTTTCTTTTTTAGGAGGACGTCCTCTTTTTTTTGGGGAAGATTGTTTTTCTTCTTTTTCAGGAAAAGATTCGATTGAAGGGGCAACAAAAGAGGAATTTTCTGTTTCTTTTCTTGATGCCGGTTCATCTGGGATAGAAGGAGTTGTTTCAGAATTCTTTTTTTCTAAAGAAGAGGTATCTTGATTAGAAGAAAAATGTCGATTATCCTTAACGCTATTTTGTCCCTTTCTGATGTTTTCTTCTGCCATTAAGAAAAGTCGATGATAATGATCTGCAAATTGGTAAAAAGTTTCAGCCAAAACGCGGTTGTTTTGGATAGCAGCCTCTTTGCCTAACACCATGTATTTATCATAAATTTGGGAAAGATTTCCTCTGACTTTTCCAGCAGGACCAGAGCTTTCTACAACTGTGTTTTTTGTGAGAGTTTGTTTCTTAGAATTGAAACCACGTCCGTAAGAACGATTTCTTCCATTCGAATCTTGTTTCATAAATTATCCGTAAGTTGTTTTTGTTATAAGGCTTTTTGATTTCTGAAATCACAAAAGCTAAGTTAAAATGCACCGTTTTAATAAAAAAAGCAACTCTTTTTTGAAAAAAAGAATTTTTAAGAAAAAATGTAATAAATTGTAAGAATGATTGATTTGATAAAAGAAAGTTTTTCCCTTACTTTATAGAGAAAGTTAGAAAAGTTTAATAAAGATATGGGTCGTTATGTTAAAAACAAGTTTTTCAAAATATCAAAAAACATTTAAGAACGCCATTCCTTGTATTGGCGTTGGGCTTCATTCTGGGGTAAAAACAACAATGACGTTTCATCCCGCTCCAACTGATACAGGAATTGTTTTTCGTAGAGTAGATGTGCTTGATAAAAACAACCTTGTTCCTGCTACGTTTGAAAATGTAAAAGACACGCGCCTTTGTAGTGCACTTGAAAATGAAGAGGGCGTTCGCGTTTCCACAATTGAACATGTAATGGCCGCTCTTCATGCTATGGGAATTTCTAATGCTCTTATTGATGTGGATGCGCCAGAGGTTCCTATTATGGATGGAAGTGCTGAAGATTTTATTTTCTTATTTGAACGCGCTGGAATTGTGGAACAAGAAGCTCTTCAGTATGCTTGGAAGATTAAAAAGGATGTTGTGTATAAAGAAGGGGATATTGAAGTTTCCCTTTCTCCCTCTTGTCATGAAAATTTGAATATGGAATTTGAAATTGACTTTAAGTCAAAAATCATTGGAAAACAAAAAATGACTTTTGAATTGACAGCAGAATCTTTTAAAAAAGAATTAGCTTATGCCAGAACCTTTTGTTCTTTAAGTGATATTGAGCAATTAAGAAAAATGGGTCTTGCCAAAGGGGGTTCTTTGGAAAATGCTCTTGTTGTTGATGGCGATACGCTTTTGAACAAGGATGGTTTGCGGGATAAGAAAGAGTTTGTTCGCCATAAAATTTTAGATGCTGTTGGGGATTTATATCAAGCCGGGCTTCCCCTTATCGGCACATTTAAGGGGCGCTTTTCAGGACACGCCTTTAACAATAAATTACTTCGTAAGCTTTTTGCAGATAAGGAAGCTTTTGAAAAGGTTTACTTCTTTGAAGAAGAGGTATGTCAAAAGGCTTCTTAATCTTTTTACACTTTTTAAAAATCCCGTTTTTTTGAGACGGGATTTTTTTAATTCTCACAATTAGTTTTCTTTTTCTAAAAGAGTAAAAAAGAAGCCATCTGTTTGTGTGGTAAGTGGAGAATATGTTTTTTCTTTGATTTTTTTGAAATTTGGATTTTTTTCTAAAAATAAATCAATTTGCTTTTGATTTTCTGTGCGTGTTAAAGAACAGGTAATATAAGCCAATTTCCCATGAGGTTTAACATAAGGGATAGCCTTTTGAAGAAGCTCTTGCTGCGTTTTTATCAAGGTGTCAAACTGATCGGGGGTTAAGTTCCATTTGGAATCTGGATTTCTCCGCCAAACCCCTGTTCCAGAGCAAGGCGCATCCACATAAACCGTGTCAAAGACAGTGTTTTTTGGAAGGGTGTCGATGGCTGTAATGTTTGTCGCTTTAGCCCTCAAGGCGCGTCGCTTTAATTCCTCTAAAGAGCGTGAAGAAATATCGTAAGCTGCAATATGTCCTGTTTTTCCTAAAAGAGAAGAAACAAAGAGCGCTTTGCCCCCAGCGCCTGCGCACATATCAAGGAAAGTTTCGTCCTTTTTAACCTCTAAATCCAAACAAACAAGTTGAGAGGCTTCATCTTGAACTTCAATTTTTCCTTCTTTATAAAGGGAAACAGCAGAAAGATTCACACGTTTTTTTAATTTTATTCCAAAAGGAGAACGAGGTGTTTTTTCAGCCTCAAGGCCTTCTTTCTTTTTAAGCTCTAGCAAAAGGGCGTCTCTATTTCCATATTCTCCTTTGCCGTTTGCCCGTAAAATAACAGGGGCTTCTTCTAATTGGGCTTTAAGTTCTTCTGGAGTGTCAAAATGAGAAAAAAGCCAAGAAGGGCATTCGCATTGAACCCAAAGGGGGAGTTTTTCTTCCTCTTTTAAAAAAGCCTTAGATTCAAATAAGTCGATTTTTTCCATAAAACTTGCATCAGGTAATAGAAAATCTAAATGCGCCTTAGAACGGATAACACCCCAGAAAAGCTCTGACATTTTGCGTCTGTCTTTGGAGCCAATATATCTGCGAGAGCGCGTGTATTTTTTGAAAATATCAGAGGCGGTGTATTTCCCTTTTTGAACGTCTTCAAGTTGAATAGCGACGGCTTTTTTGATTTCATCTATATGCATCTAAATCCTCTGGCAACAATGTAAAATTCGGAAGATTCCTTTCGACTGGAATCAGGTTTGAAATGTGTCACTTTTTGAAAATCTTGTTTTAGAGTTTGAAGGAACGATGCTTCTACCCCGCCTTGGAAAACCTTTGCAATAAAAATTCCATCAGGTTTTAAAACTTCCTTAGCAAAACAATATGCATTTTCTAAAAGATTCATAAGCCGTAAGCAATCTACCGTGTGAAGCCCTGTTGTATTCGGCGCCATATCACTTAAAATAATATCAGCTTTTCCGTGTAAGTGTTCTTTTAAAAGAGAGGGGGCTTTATCATCCAAAAAATCAAGTTGAATAAAGCTAGCCCCTTCTAAAGGCTCAACAGGAAGGAGATCTAAGCCGACCACAAGAGGAGGCGTTTCAATTCCCACTTTTTGAACAGCAATTTGACTCCACCCTCCTGGGGCGCATCCCAAATCGACGACTTTCCCCCCTTTTTTCAAAAAGTGATATTTATCGTCTAATTCTTTTAATTTAAAGGCAGATCTTGCCCGATAGCCAAGTTGTTTTGCTTCCTTGACATAGGGATCATTTAATTGCCGCTGCAACCACCGCGTGGAACTATTCTTCCTTCCTCGGGCTGTTTTAACGCGAACTTTAAGATTGTGTGCTTTTGACGGCATCTAATGTGTCCTTTCGTATCATATCAAAAAGAGCTCCTTCTCTTAGGCCTCTATCACAGGCAACCATTGTTTCAATCGGATAGAGTTCTAAAAGAGCATCAATAATCAAGCACCCCGCTGTTGTAAGGGAGGCTCTTTGTGCTCCAATGCAGCTATGGGCTTGTTTCTCCTCAAGAGACATATTTTGTAAGTTCTTTGAGATTAAAAGCAGATCTTTTCGGTTAAGTCTAAGACCATCTACCTTAAAATGAGAATAGTATTTTAAATTTAAAAAGAAGGCGGCTAAAGTTGTCACTGTTCCAGACATCCCTATCGTTTGAACTTCATTTTCATAAAGAAGTTTGGAGAGATTATTGTGCCTATCAAAATCAAACAGAGCTTTTTTAAAAATATCAAAAATAAAATCTTTTAAAGAAGGCGGGGTAAGCTCAGAAAGCATAATAACGCCATAAGGCACGGAGATAGAATCTTCAATAAAGGGAATTTCGCCCTCTTGGTTAATAAGGGAAAAATCTGTGGAGCCCCCTCCTGTATCAATGATAAGGGTTTTCTTTTTACTTCTATCAAAGAGATCTGAGCACGCCCACATGCAAAGTCTCGCTTCCTCTTTTGAGGAAATGATTTCCAAAGAAAGATTTGTTCTTTGCTTAATGCTATCAAGGAAAAGAGCACTGTTTTTTGCCTTTCGACAAGCTTCTGTTGCAAAAAAACGTGTTTTATAAAGAGGAAATTCTTTAAGACGCAAGGCACATTCTTCTAAGGCCTCTAGAGTGCGTTTAATGGCTTCTTCTGAAAGCTCATTTTGGCTTGAAAGGCCTTCTCCTAAACGTGTAATTTTTGAAAAAACGTTTAAAATCTTAAAATGATGTTCGAAATTTTTAGCAACAAGCAAACGGCATGATGTCGTTCCCAAATCTAAAGCTGCATAGACTTTTTCACCCAAATAAGAAGAAGGATTATAAACGGAATATGTTTTCATTGAGACACCCTTTCTGGTTCATGACAAGATGTGCGAAAGTGTTCTCTTAACACGTCAATAGGCTGTAAAGTATTCTGTTCGTCCTTATAAAACCAATACGTCCATCCGTTTGCAGAAGGGGTTTCCTCTAAAAGAGCCGCTAATTGATGAATAGAGCCTGTCTTTTTCTTATAAGAAAGGCGCCCATCTGCCATAATTTTTGCTTTATACTTTTTATTTTTATTGTAAAGGGCTTGGCCAATATGAACAAATCCATTTTCGAGCAAAGCGCCAAAAGGAATTCGAGGGGCTGTCCGTTTAGACGGGAGGGACTCTAATAAAGAGCCTTCTTCAACTTCTTGAACAGCATCAATGCGTTTTTGGGCGGCTTCAATATAGGTTGAATTTTGCTCAATTCCAATAAAATGACGTCCTAAAGCTTTGGCAACTGCCCCTGTTGTTCCTGTTCCAAAAAAAGGATCTAAGACAACATCATTGGGGGCTGTTGAAGCCAAAAGAATCCGATATAAAAGCGCTTCTGGTTTTTGCGTGGCGTGAATTTTCTTTCCCTTTTCGTTCTTGAGGCGTTCTTTGCCTGTGCAAAGAGGAAAATACCAATCCGAACGCATTTGAAGATTGTCGTTAAAAATCTTTAAGCTATCGTAATTAAATGTGTATTTGGCCTTAGGACTTTTGGAACACCAAATAAGCGTTTCATGGGCGTTGGCAAAACGCATTCCCTTAAAATTAGGCATAGGATTTGTTTTGACCCAAATCAGATCATTTAGAATCCAAAATCCTTCATCTTGAAGACGACTTCCGACTCGGAATATATTGTGATAAGATCCAATAACCCAAAGCGTTCCTGTATCTTTAAGGACTCGGTAAGCCTCTTTCAACCAAAGCGTTGTAAAAATGTCATATTGTTCAAAAGTATCAAAATGATCCCAAGAATCCATAACCCCTTTAACGCGCGTATTATCAGGGCGGAGGAGGCGTTGATTCAGTTGTAAATTATAAGGGGGATCTGCAAAAATCACATCAACAGAATGAGAAGGAAGTGTTTTTAAAATTTCAAGCGAATCTCCCTCCAAAATACAATCTAATGGAAGGGTCAAACTTTCAGCATTTTCATCGATTCGTGTCAAAGTTTCTTTCATAAAAGAAGTTTTATCAGAATCAGCCAAAAAAGCAAGTCTTTCTTTCTTTTTATAGAGATAGAGCCCCTTAAAAGAGGGTCTTTAAAATATAAAAAAAGCTTTTCAATTAAGAAAAGCTTTTAATTGGCGCGCCCAGGAGGATTCGAACCCCCAACCTTTTGATCCGTAGTCAAATGCTCTATCCAGTTGAGCCATGGGCGCCTTCTTTCGAAAACGTATTCTTTAATAGACAAAAATGCTTTAAAAGGCAAGTCTTTTTTTCATTTTTTATTCTTTTTTTCAAAAGAGCGGAGGGATTTTTCGTGCAAATCCCATTTTATAAAGCATAAAAATCATAAATTTTATGAAAATCCGCTTGAGTCTTTTGATGTCTTAAGGTAAACTCCCTCTAAAGAAGAGGGATTTTTTTGAAAGGATAAGGATGTCTTTTTCATTTTTACGCACTGTGTCGTTTGCGACATGCCTATTTATTGTTGGATGCTCAATGCCTTCTCATAAAGAGAATACAGCTCTTTTAGAAGGGCAAGTCTATGAAACAGAGGTCGGAAAACACGTCGTTTCTATGCAAGGGGCTTTTGTTCTTTCTCAAACGAATTTTCCTAAATTTGAAGAGACGTATACGCATCTTAAAAATGTGATTTCTCAAGATTCAAAAAAATATGTTGAAAAACAGGTTTTTGTCCTGTCTCGTTTACAAAGAGGAACGACTCGCTCCAATCCTATTTTGGTTCAAAGATTAAAAGAATTGAAAGATGAGCTGGCTCTTATTGAACGCAATGTTGCTCTTTTTGGGAAATTAACAAAAGCCATTCAAGTTGATTTGAATAAAATCAAAGATTTGAAAAAAGCCATTCAGTCCGCCTATTTAGTGGAAGGGGCTGTGGATGAAGATCACGATGCTTTACGTGAATTGGAAAAAAGTGTCGGTGAATTTGAAGTTCAAGAAGCTTTATTTTTAGGAAAAGTGGAAGAAGGGATTGCGCCACAAGAAGCTTATATCTCTTTAGAAAAACGAAACTTAGATTTATTGTCTCAAGCTATTCATTACGGCAGATTGGATGCTAAACGCAAAATCGAAATCAAAGCGTTGCCTTTTTTAGAAGAAATACCTAAAAAATCTGTTCAAAAAGAACATCAAAAACCTCTTATGGTGATTGATTTTGAAAATTCAGATCCCAGATATGAAGGGGCCTTAATGAAGGTTGTCAAAACAGTTTTAGCTAAAAAGCCAAAAGCCCAATTCCAAGTGTTAACAAGAAGTGTTTTGCAATCTAAATCTCCTAGGATTCGGAAAGAAACAGCCTTTATTTTTAAGCTGATGACGTCTTTAGGGGTGTCCTCTTCTCATATTAAATTTTCATCCGAAACAGACGGACGCTTGAAGGCAGATGAAATTTTAATCTTTGTAAAATAACTTTTTTAATCTAATCCTTGTCTTAAAGGAGGACGGATGTCAAAGGCCGAAAAAGAACTCTTGCTTCTTTCTTGCTGCGGACCTTGTTCTTGCGGCGTGATTAAAACGCTTGCCGAAAAAGGGGTAAGCTTTAGTGTCTTTTTCTTTAATCCAAATATTTCCTCTCTTGAAGAATATGAAAAAAGGCGAGATGAAAATCGACGTGTGTGTGAAACCTATGGCGTCTCCTTTATTGAAGGGGAGTATTCGCCCAAAGCGTGGTTTGAAAAGGTTAAAGGTTTTGAAGATGATCCAGAGCGGGGAAAAAGATGCTCGCTTTGTTTTGAAATGCGTTTAAGACAAGCTGCCCTTTACGCCAAAGCTAAGGGATTTCAAAAATTCTCCTCCGTCCTTGGAATTTCAAGATATAAAGATTTAAATCAGGTAAATGCGGAAGCCTTAAACGTGTCAAAAGAATGTGAAATTTCTTACGATTTTACAAATTGGCGGAAAGGCGGGATTCAAGAACTAACGCACGCCTTGATTCAGGAGCTTTCTTTATACAATCAAACCTATTGCGGATGTGTTTTTTCCAAAAAAAGATAGACTAGCTTTTGTTATAAAGAGCCTCTATTTGGACAGCTTTTTGATAGACTTTATCCAAAGGAAGGGTGTCTAAAAGCTTTGGGGCAAAACGTCTAACAAAAGCCTTGGCTGAGACTTCAAATTCCCCACGATATCCAATCTTTTTTAACAAAGAAAAAGTTTCTTCTTCCACGTTTTTTGGAAGGGGGAGGTTAAAATTTTTATTTGAGAAAGGCCAAAGCCCTATCCCGTTTTGCGCAAATTCTTCCCAAGGGAAAAAGGTATTGGGATCCTCTTTTCTTTGAGGGGCAATATCAGAATGAGCCACAACATTTTGCGGAAGAATTAAAGGATTTCTTTTCAAAATATCCTGACAAAGAAGAAGGCCTGCTTTTATTTGCTCTTGCTTAAAAGGTTTGTTTTTTTTGTTGTAAAACTCAATTCCAATTGAAGAACTGTTTAAGTCTTTTTCAAACTCTCGCCAAGAAGAAACGCCTGCGTGGTGCGCTCTTTTTTCCTCAGGGACAAGGCGAAAGATTTCCCCTTGTTCATCAATCAGATAATGGGAGCTTAGCTCTTCTTTTGTATCGGTAAGCCAAAAAAATGCTTCTTCCAAAGTTTCAGTTTGGGTGGCATGCAAAACCAAAAGTTCAATGGGCTTTTTGCGTTCAGTAAAATTGGGGGAGGGGCGTTCAGTAATTAACATAAAGTGTTCCTCATAAAGCAGTGACAAAGGGCAATAGCAAGTGCATCTGATGAATCAGGAGGGATGTGTTCAGGCACCGTTGGAAGAAGCGTTCTGACCATCATATCGACTTGATTTTTCCCCGCATGTCCGGCCCCTACAACCATTTTTTTGATTTGGTTTGGAGTATATTCGGCAACAGGAATGCCATGAAGAGCCGGAACCAAAAGGGCAATCCCTCTGGCTTGACCCAGTTTCAAAGTGGTTGTTGGATTTTTATTGACAAATGTTTCTTCTACAGCAGATTCGTCTGGATGATATTGTTCAATAATGCCCGTTAAGCCTTCATAAATCTCAGTTAAACGTTTTGCAAAATCAATATCCGTTTGGGGGTTGATGACCCCTGCGGCTTTAAAAATAAGGCGGGAACGGTCTTTTTCAACCAATCCCCACCCTGTATGACGTAATCCTGGATCTATGCCTAAAATTAACATTCCTCGTCCAATTTTTCTAAGATTTCAGGAAGAATTTTCGCGTTGGTAAAGACGCGTTGAACATCATCTTCATCATTTAAGGCGTCTACAAAATTCAAGAAAGACTGGGCTTTATCTTCATCTGTGATTTCTGTTTCAACAAGAGGTTTCCATTCAAGACGTGCTGCATTTGGAGTGCCAAATTTGGCTTCCAAATATTCGCGAACGGTATTTAAATCGTCTGGAGCACATGTAATTTCGTGAGTTTCTTCTGTTGTTTGAACGTCAGATGCGCCTGCTTCTAAGGCATTTTCAAACATCGTATCGGCATCGGCCACATCCAAAGCATATTCCAAATACCCAATGCGTTCAAAGTTAAAGGTGACAGAGTTTGTCTCTCCTAAGCTTCCGCCACGTTTTCCGAATAAAGAACGTAAAACAGGAGCTGTTCTATTTCTGTTATCAGTCAAAGCTTCAACAATAACGGCGATATTTCCAGGAGCATATCCTTCGTATCTGATTTCTTCAAAGTTAGAATCTGCTTCGTTGGAAGCCCCTTTATTAATGGCCCGTTCAATGTTGTCCTTTGGCATATTTTCAGCGCGAGCGGCTTGAATTGCGGAACGTAAACGGGGGTTTGCATCGGGATCTGGTAATCCAGCCTTTGCTGCAACTGTAATTTCTTTTGAAAGTTTTGCAAAAATCCGTGCTTTAACTTTATCTTGAGCGCCTTTGCGGTGCATAATATTGCTAAACTGTGAATGTCCTGACATGCGTATATTCCTTTATCCTAGTGTATTTTATGTGTATTTTATAGCGTGTTTTCTTTTTGGGTTCAAGTCTTTTAGAGAGATTTTTCTAAAAGTTCCCCAATTCGAATCGAACGAACGACTAAGGCTTTGCCTGTTTTATCATCCGTTTCAAGATAAACCCCACAAAGGGTTCCTTTCCCATCTTCCTTGGGTTGCAAAGGCGGAAAAGGCGGGGCGTTTGTAAATCGTGCTAAAGAAGATTGCGCTGTCATGCCTAAAACAGAATCGTAATTGGCACACATTCCAAGGTCTGTAATATAGCCTGTTCCTTGGGGCAGAATTCTTGCGTCAGCGGTGGGAACATGCGTGTGGGTTCCTGCGACCAAAGAGACTTTTCCATCCAAAAAATAACCATAAGAAAGTTTTTCGCTTGTGGCCTCGGCATGGACATCGACCAAAATAGCTTGGACTTCTTTGCCTAAAGGATAAATATTAAGCAAGCGCTCTATCTGTTCAAAAGGCGAGTCGATACTTTTCATAAAAAGGCGTCCTAAAACTTGAAGAACCAAAATTTTCCGTCCGTCAGGAAGGGTAAAAAGTTTATAGCCTTGCCCCGGGGTTCCTTCGGGATAATTCAAAGGACGGACAAGAAGATTGCCTTCTTCTTCCATAAGAGAGATGATTTCCTTTTTATCAAAGGTATGATTTCCAAGGGTCATCGCATCAATATCTAAAGTTTTAAGGAAATTATAATTTCGAGCAGAAAGCCCGAATCCATGTGCCGCATTTTCAACATTCACAACGACAAAATCGAGAGAAAGGTCTTTTTTTAAGGAAGGAAGATTATCGGCTAATGCCCGTCTTCCAGATTTTCCAACCACATCACCACAAAAAAGTATTTTCATTAGTCTAGCGAGCTTTCTTTTTTATTATTATTTGGGTGGAAAGGCCCTTTAGGCCGTCTTTATTGCATGTGTATGAACCCTTTTTTACTAGGGCGAGAGCCATATATTAACCCCACGGGTATTAACAGAAGACGGCTCTCTTAAATCTAAAACATCGGTTCCCAAGTATGCTAAATAAATAACGCACCAAAGAGAAACTTCCCACAAAACTAATTTACTCTTTTTTAAGTCTTTGAGCAAGCTTTCTTATGCGTAAGGATAGATTTTTAATTCGCTCTAGGTGCTCAGCTCCTACGGCCTCAGTTTTCATTTTTTCCGTAAATTTCTTCTCAACAAGAAAAGATTCTTGCACCGCCATAACCCCCAACATAACAAGGAGTTGATTGTCTGGAATATAGCCCATTCTTTTTTTCAAAAGTTCAGCTTTTTCATTCAAATGAACCCCAATTTTTTTTAGGGTTTCTTCCTGTCCATCAGGGCAAGTTATTTTGTATTTTTCGTTATTGATTTCTAAAACAACAAGCGCCATGGGTTAATCCTTTTTCAAAAGAAGAAGGGCTTTTTGAAGACGAGAGGAAAGCGTATTTAAAGAGTCCTTGAAAAAAGATTCTTTATTGGCAAATTCTTTTTCTTGTTGATTTAGGGAATCTTCAAGAAAATCCAATTCTTTTTCCAATTGTGTCAATGATTCTTTTAAGTCCATTTAACCCTCATTAAAGCTCAGTTCTTGCCTTAAAAGCCGTTTGAATTGTGCCTTCATCTTGGAAGTCAAGTTCCCCTCCGACAGGCATCCCATGTGCTAAAGTTGTCAATTTCACCGGATACGTCTTTAAGCTCTCTATAAGATAATGGAGAGTTGTCTGTCCGTCAACTGTTAATGGAAGGGCAAAAATAACTTCTTCAATGGGGGAAGAGTCTAATCTGTTTTTTAGTTTTTGAATATTTAAATTCTCTGGCGTTATCCCATCTAAAGCCGAAAGTAGACCTCCTAAGGCAAAATATTGTCCATGGTAAATCGGACTGCGCTCTAACGCCCAAATATCCGAAACATCTGGCACAACACACAAAGTTGTTTGGGATCGCTTTGTATCTTGACAAATATGGCACGGAGTAATGACATCATAATTCCCGCAAAGTGGACAAACCTTCATTTCACTTAAGACGGCATCCATCAATCCTTTAAGGGGTTCAAAATGAGTTTCTTTCTTTTTTAACAAGAAAAGAACCATCCGTTGAGCGGATCTTGGCCCTAATCCCGGGAGCTTTGAAAGGAAATAAATTAAATCATCTAAAGAGGTTTCTGTTTTCATAAGGTATCCTCTTCCATAAGGTCTTGTTCAACATCGTCTTTTTCCAAAATATCTTGGGACAAGCGCACATTTGAAATTTCTGATTGAGGAAAGGTTTTCAAAGCCTCTTTAACAACAGGGGAAGAGCTTAAACGCTTCCGAATAGAGGATTGAAAGGCCTTTTTTTGTTCCTTCAATGAGGGGGGTGCGTTTTGAACGCCTTCCTTTTGTTCAATTTCCCATAAGGTATTTGTTTCTTTCTCAAGAAAGGCTTTTAGTTTTGGCTGAAAAGATTTATCTAATTCTTTTGCGCTTGAAAAGATAAATTTGCCATTTTCTAACTGTTCTACGGAAACAGATCCTACATGATAAGCCAAGAGGTGCTCGCCTTTTTCCTTAGCGCGTTTAACGATGTCGGAAACCTTTGAAACAACAAGCGTATTTTGATTTAAACCAGGACTTGGAGCGGCAGGTTTTTCTTCCTGCTCTTCTTTCTTTTGCACGTCTTTAACGTCTTGTTTTTGGACTAAAGGCGCAGGAGCTTCTTTTTTTGCAGAAGACAAAGCGCTTTTTGAAGAGCTATGAACGGGCATTAACTCTTTTTTTTTTAAATCCGAAAGGATACTTTCAAGAGGAGGAAGGGAGGAGGCATAACAAATGCGAATAAAGAGCATTTCCGTCGTTTTATAAGGAGAAAAAGCACCAAACATTTCCTGAGAGCCCTTCATCAACATTTGCCAAATTTGAGAAAGCTGAGAAAGCGGAACGGTTTTTGCAATTTCTTCTGCGCGGTGGCGTTCCTCTTGAGAGAGGGAAAAATCCTCTGCCAATTTGGGGGCAACCTTTACCTTTGTCACAAAATTGACAAGGAAAAGTAAGTCTTGAATAAGGGTTTTAGGATCCGCCCCTTCTAAATAACTTTGAGAAAAGAGGGTTAATACTTTTTCAGCATCGCCGGCCAAAAGGCCTTCAAAAAGATTGAATAAAGCGTTTTTATTTGAAACCCCAATCATTTTTCGAATGGCACTTGTTGTGATTTTTCCTTCACAGTGGGCCAAAGCCTGATCTAAAAGCGATAATCCATCCCGAACAGAGCCGTCTGCACTTTGGCAAATAATTTTAAGGGCTTCGTCTTCGGCCGTGAAGTTTTCCTTTTCCAAAATCTTTTTGAAAAAGGTTTCTAAAACATCAGGAGCCACCCGTTTTAAGTCAAACCGTTGACATCTAGAAAGAACCGTCACAGGCACCTTTCCAATTTCGGTCGTGGCAAAGATGAATTTCACCCGCTCTGGAGGCTCCTCCAACGTTTTAAGCAACGCATTGAAGGCCTGTTTTGAAAGCATGTGGACTTCATCAATGATATAGATTTTATAGCGTGCAGAAAGGGGATTGTATTTCGCCCCTTCAATAATTTCACGAATATTATCAACACCTGTGTTGCTAGCTGCATCAATTTCAATGACGTCTAAGTGGCAATCATTTGCGATGTCTTGGCAATGTTTACAAACCCCACACGGATGCGTTGTCATGCTGCCGTTTCCGTCTGGACCGATACAATTTAATGCCTTTGCAATCAGACGTGCCGAGGTTGTTTTTCCGGTGCCTCGAATCCCTGTTAAAATATAGGCCTGAGCTAAACGGTTGGATTGAATAGCATTTGAAAGAGTTTGGACCAAAGCTTCCTGTCCAATTAGATCGTCAAAAGTTGTGGGTCGGTATTTACGAGCTAAAACTTTATAATTTTCGGTCATCTTTCTTTTCGTCTCTTTCAAATAAAAGGGAAGGACGAAACAGAACCTATCTCAAAGCGTTAGGGCTGCTTTCTTTCGAATCTGACCCGCTTGGCGCCAGAGATACTTCTGCCGTCCTTCGGATGACAGTATCTTTGTTTTTAAGCTAAAAATCAAGTCTAAATTTTTTAAAAGGCAAGGATTTTTCAAAATTCAACAAAACGAAAGAGAAAAACAAAAGCATATAAAATTAAGAAAAGAGGAAAGAATAAAAGAGAAAAAAACAAAGGAAAAATAAGCCAGAGAACACCGTCACAAAACTTTAAGAAAAAAAGACTTCAAATCTTTTGAAGAACTCCGTATAATAACAGTAATTTTAGTTAATGTTTTATGAGGATAAAATGCAAAAAGCTGTTCTTTTCCCTGGTCAAGGCGCCCAATACGTTGGTATGGGAAAAGATATTTTTGACGCTTTTTCATCTGCACGGGATGTCTTTCAAGAAGTTGATGACGCCCTTTCTTACAGCCTTTCAAAAATTATTTTTGAAGGGGATGAGGAAACCTTAAAGAAGACAGAATTTGCGCAAGCCGCCCTCATGACGACAAGTATGGCTTTTGTTCGGGTAATTGAAAAAGAAACAGGCAAAAAGCTGAATTCTTTCTTCGAGTATACCGCAGGGCATTCTTTGGGGGAATGGACAGCTTTGGTTGCCTCAAACGCTCTTTCTTTAAGCCAAGGGGCTAAGCTTCTTTCCTTAAGAGGACAATTTATGCAAGAAGCCTCGGAAGAAAATGAAGGAACAATGGCGTCTATTATTGGCCTTTCTTTGGCCGATGTGGAAGAGGTTATTCAAAACGCTAAAGAAAAAGATGTTCTTTTAATTGCAAATGACAACTCTATTGGTCAAATTGTGATTAGTGGTCAAAAAGAAGCGGTTCAAAGAGCCATGACTTTGGCAAAGGAAAAAGGGGCAAAGCTGACGATTCCTTTGGCGGTATCTGGCGCATTTCATAGTCCTTTGATGCAAAAAGCGGCTGATAAAATGAAAGAAGCCCTTTTAGGGGTTGATCTTAAAAAACCAACAATAAAACTGATTGAAAATACAACTGCCGATGTCATGGAAAAGGTAGAAGAAATAAGAAAAGTTTTAGTCTTACAAATCACAGGACGTGTTCGCTTTACAGAATCTGTCCAAAAAATGAAAGAACTTGGGGTGGAAAAAGTTGTTGAAATTGGCGCGGGAAAAGTCCTAACGGGCTTGGTTCGTAGAATTGAAACATCTTTAGAAAAAGAGAATGTTTCTTCTTTATCTCAGCTTGATTCTTTTTTGAATGAAAACGGTTAATTATAGAGTAAATGAAAGAGGACATTATGTTTAATTTTGAAGGAAAAGTTGTCTTGATTACAGGGGCTGCAGGGGGCATTGGACAAGCTCTTGCTCATACTTTTTATGAAGGTGGCGCAACACTTGCTTTGACAGATATGACAAAAGAAGGGCTAGAGGCCGTTCAAAAACAATTCGATGAAAAAAGAGCCTTCATCTATACATGTAATTTGGGAGAGGCAGAGGCTCCTAAAAAACTTGTTGCTGATGTTGAAAAAGAGCTTGGAAAAATCGATGTGTTGGTGAATAACGCTGGCTTAACAAGAGATGGTCTTTTCGTTCGGATGAGTGATGAAGATTGGGATCTTGTCTTAAATGTGAATTTGACAGCTGGATTCCGTCTGGCTCGTTCGACAGTGCGCGGGATGATGAAACGTCGGTATGGACGGATTATCAGTATGGCTTCTGTTGTTGGGGTGATGGGAAATGCTGGCCAAGCAAATTATAGTGCTTCAAAAGCTGGATTGATTGGGATGTCCAAATGTTTGGCTCAAGAAGTGGCTTCAAGAGGGGTGACAGTGAACACGGTTGCTCCTGGATTTATCAAAACGCGGATGACGGATGTTTTGCCAGATGAGGCAAAAGAACGGTTGATTTCATCGATTCCAGCTTCGCGTCTTGGGACGGCTCAAGATGTTGCAAATGCTGTAGCATTCTTGGCAAGTGATGAGGCTGCCTATATTACAGGACAGACGATTCATGTGAACGGCGGAATGGCAATGATTTAAAAAAGACTAGGCATAGAAGAAAAAATATGCTATAGATATGCCTGCCGCTTTATTGTGGTTATTTTTATTAAGATAAGAAGGAAATAAAATGAGTGATATTTCAGTTCGTGTAAAAAAGATTGTTGCTGAACACCTTGGTGTTGAAGAAGCTAAAGTTGTTGAAAATGCTAGCTTTGTAGATGATCTTGGAGCAGATAGCTTGGATACTGTTGAACTTGTTATGGCTTTTGAAGAAGAATTTGGATGCGAAATTCCAGATGATGCTGCAGAAAAGATTTTGACAGTAAAAGACGCTATTGATTTTATTGAAAAATCAAATTAATTTGCGTTTGAGTTTGTATAAAAGCGCCTCTGTTTCTTTTCATTATGTTAAGAATTCAGGCGCTTTAATTTTTGTCTAAATATTTATTTTTAAGGAATAAAAAATGCGTCGAGTAGTTGTGACAGGAATGGGCATCCTTTCTCCTTTAGGAAGAGGGGTTGACTTAAACTGGAAGAAACTGATGGCAGGAGTTTCTGGAATTAAAAAAATCACCTCTTTTGATGTGAGTGATTTGACTTCCAAGATTGCAGGGTTAATTCCTCTTTCGAAAGAGGAAGAAGGGTTTTTCGATCCAGATAGTATTATGGAACCTAAAGAACAAAGACATGTGGATCCGTTCATTTTATACGGAGTGACAGCAGGGGTAGATGCTGTTGAGGATTCAGGATGGAAGCCCGAAACAGAAGAAGATGCTTGTAGAACAGGGGTCTTGATGGGGGCTGGAATTGGTGGAATTCAAGCGATTTATGAAGGGGCATTAACGATTGCTCAAAAAGGGGCCCGTCGGGTTTCTCCTTTCTTCATTCCCTCTGCCTTAATCAATTTAACTTCTGGACATATTTCCATTCGCTTTGGATTTAAAGGGCCTAACCATTCTGTTGTGACGGCTTGTGCCACAGGAACGCATGCGATTGGAGATGCTTGCCGCCTGATTCAAGATGATCAAGCTGATGTTATGGTTGCAGGAGGTAGTGAAGCTGCCGTTTGCCGTTTAGGGATTGCAGGATTTGCTCAAGCAAGAGCGCTTTCTACAAATTTCAACGAGACTCCAGAGAAAGCTTCCCGTCCTTGGGATATGGATAGAGACGGCTTTATTATGGGTGAAGGCGCCGGAGCTTTGGTTTTAGAAGAATATGAACACGCCAAAAAAAGAGGAGCCAAAATCTATGGGGAAGTTGTCGGATATGGCTTAAGTTCTGATGCCTATCATGTGACATCTCCTGGTGGGGGCGGGGCATTACGCGCTGTTCAAAATGCATTGAAAAATGCAAAGCAAGAAGTGTCCTCTGTTGATTATGTCAATGCCCATGGAACTTCAACGCCTTTAGGGGATAAAGTTGAACTTCAAGCGATTGAAGATTTATGTGGAATGGATGCCAAAAATGTCAGTATGTCTTCAACAAAATCTGCGACAGGTCACCTTTTGGGGGCCGCAGGGGCGATTGAAGCCATCTATTCTTTATTGACTATTAAAAATCAAACAATGCCAGCAACACTTAATTTGGAAAATCCGTTTAGAGAAACCGAAATTGATTTGGTTCCTTTAACACCAAAGGAAAGAAAAATTGAGGTCGCTCTTTCAAACTCTTTTGGGTTTGGGGGAACAAACGCTTCTTTGGTCTTTAAGAAAATTTAAAAAGGATTAAAAAAGATGCGCCGTCGGGTTCTGTTCTTTTTATTACTCTTTTTCTTATTAAGCTCTTTCATTGGGGGAAGTGTTTTTAGCACCTATAGCCTTTTTATGGCAGAGGGGCCTTTGCAAACACAGAGAAACATTTATATTCCTAAGGGCAAAAGCTTAAAAGAAATTGCAAAATACTTAAAAAGAGAAGGGGTCATCAACAGCGCATCTATTTTTTCCATCGGGGTGAGAGCTCACAGGAAATCAGGTTCGATTCAATCTGGGGAATACATCATTCCGCCAAAGGTAAGCGCGTCGTTTGTTATGGATATCCTTACAAAAGGGCAAACGGTTGTTCGGAAAATAACAATCACCGAAGGGTTGACTTCTGAAGAAGTGGTTGATTTTCTAAACAATGAGCCGACTCTAGAGGGTAAAATCACCGATATTCCAAAGGAAGGAGCACTTCTTCCTGAAACATACTATTATTCCCTTTTTGATGACAGAGAAAGCGTTTTGAATCGCATGAAAGATTCGATGCAAACCCTTTTGAAAGATTTGTGGGAAAAAAGAGACAAGAATTTCCCTCTCAAGACTTTGGAGGAAGCTTTAACAATGGCTTCCATCGTAGAAAAGGAATCTTCTGTTGATTATGAACGGAGCTTTATTGCGTCTGTCTTTTTTAACCGTATTAAAAAAGGAATGCGCTTACAATCGGATCCAACCGTTTTATTTGCGATTAAGCGCGGAGAAGATAAAACGAAAAAAAGGTTATATTACAAAGACTTAAAGTATAAAAGCCCGTATAACACCTATCTTGTTTATGGATTGCCGCCTCATCCAATTTGCAATCCTTCAAAGGCATCTTTAGAGGCTGTTTTTCATCCAGAAAAGACAAAATATCTTTACTTTGTGGCCGATGGATCTGGGGCACATGTTTTTGCAAAGACTTTAGCAGAACATAACAAAAATGTTTTGGCTTGGCGGAAGGTTCGTAAAAACAGAAAAGAAATGCAACGTCGTTTTCGGGCACGACTTAAAAGAGAGGCTATCCCAAGACCGGGGCCCTTAAGCGTTTACAAAAAAGAAAAAGAGGATATTTTACTTCCTTGAATAAGGTTTCCAGCCTTTTTTCTCGCTTTGCGTCCGTGTTTGAGTTTCTTTTCTTGTTCTTTTTTGCTCTTGGAGTTCTTTATAGAGACGGTCTTGCTCTTCTTTATAAGCTCTTTTTTGTTCAATGGTTTGATTTTTTGAAGCAATTTCGGCTTTTACTTTTCGGTATTCTTCGACATCTGAGAACTTTTGAGACCCTCTTGTTCTTGCAAAAGAGGCGGAAGAAAAACACAATAAAAGGGCTAAAAATAAATATTTCATGAGAACTTTCCTTTAAAATTTACAACATCCTTGAAAATAGGATACTTAAAAAGAGAAAAAGAATCAATAAAAACCTATTGACAAATAAGAAAAAAAGAGTATCTTAAAAATAGAGGATGACCCTTCGGGGCTTCTTATCCTATGGCCGGCTTGCTGATGCAAGGACGGTCATAGTTGTTTTTAAAGCCCAAGAGCTTTTCGATGACTTTTTTCATTTTAGATATTTTTTAAGTAAAATCTTTGCTTGCACATTTTTGAAATCTGCTTTAAAAATTTAAAGAAAAGCAAAGGATTTTTTATATGCAAATTTGTTATATTGATGAGTCGGGCGATTTAGGGGGACTTCCGCTTTCCCCAGAAATAAATGGCAATAATCAACCTGTTTTTGCAATCGCTGGTATTTTCATCGATAGCGATATCCTTTATGAAATGACTCATGAATTTATTTCTCTAAAGAAAAGGTTTTATCCCCATTTAAACTATAAGACAGAATTTTTCTTAGATGCTATTTTGCCAGAAATTAAAGGGGCTGATGTGCGGCGTAATGCTTTAAGAGGGCGGCGAAAAATGCGACGGCACGCCATTGGATTTATTGATAAATTTTTAATGCTTTTTATTAAATATAACGTTCAATTTGTCGGCAGAGTTTGGGTTAAAAAGCTCGGGTGTCCTTTTGATGGACAGGCGGTTTATTCCTCTTCTACGCAAAGTATTTATGAACATTTTGAAGCCTTTTTGAAAGAAAAAAATCAAGAAGGAATTTGCATCGCCGATAGCCGTAATCAAATGAAAAATGTGCGCGTTTCTCATTCTGTCTTTACGCAAAAGTTTCAAGCAGAGAACCCTCTTTATCCGCATGTGACAGAGCTTCCTTTGTTCAGTCATAGCAATAATCATATGGGGATTCAGCTGTGCGATTTGTTGTGTTCTGCCCTTCTTTTTCCTTTGGCAAGTTATCTCTATTGTCATGAATTTGTGCATAATGTGCATGTCCAAGAGCACGCCATTTTCTTGCGAGAGAGGTATGGAGAACGGTTGCGATCTTTGCAATATCGTTATAAGGATGAACGTGGGTTTTATAAAGGAGGCCTTTCGGTTTCAGATCCTGTTGGGCATAAAAGCACGATGTGTATGTTCCAAAATAGGCAAGAAAAAGGGGAGTTTACTCCTCTTCATGAGGAAGAGCCAAATCGCCAAATTCTGTAAAGTGCTTATCAAAGTAAACGTGCGCTGTGCCTGTGGAGCCGTGACGGTTCTTGGCAATTAAGACTTCGGCCTTTTTCTCCATATCAATTTTCTTTTGTTCCCATTCTTTCAAACGGATTTGGAATTTTTCGGCTGTCTCATTCCCACGTTGTTGCGGAATATCATGCTCTAAATAGTAAATTTCTCGATAAACAAAAAGCACAATATCAGCATCTTGCTCAATAGAACCCGATTCACGAAGATCTGACAGTTGAGGACGTTTGTTATCACGCATTTCAACCAAACGGCTAAGCTGGGAAAGCACAATAACAGGAACGTTGAGCTCTTTTGCGAGCATTTTCAAAGATCGTGTAATTTCGGAAAGTTGTTGCACCCGATTGTCAGCGCGCCCTACAAAAGACAAAAGTTGCAGGTAATCAATGACGATAAGGCCTAAGCCTTTTTCCTTATCTCGTTTTAAGCGTCGTGCCCGTGTTTTAATGCCATTGACGGTGATGCCTGCAGTTTGGTCAATATAAAGAGGAAGTTTGTTTAACAAGCTAGTCGCTTCTGCCAATTCTTCAAATTGAGGGGAGGTTAATTTCCCCTGACGCATATCCCATCCATTGATGTGGGTATAAAGTGATAAAATACGGGTGGAAAGTTCTTCCAGTGACATTTCAAGAGAAAAAAGAGCTACAGATTTTTTTTCTCCTGATTTTTGATTATCCTCTTCCAATTTCTTGGCAACATTATAGGCGATACAAGTGGCCAAAGCGGATTTCCCCATTGCAGGACGCCCCGCAATGATAATCAAATTGCTTTCATTTAAGCCACCCATTTTCTTGTCTAAATCGGCAATTCCCGTGGGAAGTCCCGAAAGGCCAGAGGGGTTGTTTAACGCCTGTTCGGCCATTTTGATGGTTTCTTTAAGGCCAAGGGTTAAAGATTCTAACCCACCTTCAATTTCCCCTTCGTTGGCAAGTTCATAAAGGCTTTTTTCGCACAATCCGATTTGGTTTAAGGCGTCTGTTTCAAAATCAATATTAAAAGCATTATTGATAACATCATTGCCGATTCCAATCAATTCACGCCGTAAATACCTATCAAAAATTTGACGTCCATAATCGCCTACATTGATAATGTTTGTTGATAAGGTGACAAGCTTCATTAAATAAGAATCGCCGCCCATCTCTTGAAAAAGAGCATTTTGAGCCAAATATTCCTTTACAGAAAGATAATCAGCAATGCGACCGCGTTCAATTAAGGTTTGAATCGTCTTAAAAATCAGGCCGTGAACAGGATGGGCAAAATGCTTACTTAAAAGGAAGTCCCCAATCTTTTCAAGGGCACGTGGATTTGTTAAAAGGGCCCCTAAAAGAGCCTGTTCTGCTTCTAAACTTTGCGGTAAAACGCGTTCAAGAGATTTTTCTGTCATAGATCCTCACATTCCCCTTCACCCTACAAAAACTTTTTTATTTTCACAAGCATAAAATTAAATCTTTTTAAATGAAAAAAAATATGCTATATTTTTTCTAATAAAATAAAGAAGGAACAAGAATGTCTTGCCGAAATAAAACGCTTGCTTTGACGCCAGAAGAAATAGATTTTTTTGCAAATAAAGCCATTAAAAAGCCGTCAACTCCTCTGACAAAGGAAGCGGTTTTAAATAAAGTGATTTGGGGAAAAACTACAGATATTTTGCCTTTATTACCAGAAAACTCCGTCGATTTATTGATTACAGATCCACCGTATAATTTAACAAAAACGTATTCAAAAAGTGCTTTTTATAAGCAAGATAAAGCAGAATATGAGGCGTTTTTAGATTCTTGGATTTCTTTGTTGAAACGGGTTTTGAAAAAAAATGCCTCTCTTTATATCTGTATTGATTGGACAGCTTCTTCTTTAGTTGAAAAGGTGGCAAGTTCCTATTTTAAGGTGCGAAACCGAATCACGTGGGAACGGGAGAAGGGCAGGGGGGCTCTTCAAAATTGGAAAAATTGTTCTGAAGACATTTGGTTTTTTACAAATTCGGATGAATACACGTTTAATCTTGATAATGTGAAGCTTAAGAAGAAAGTTTTGGCCCCTTATAGGGATGAAAAAGGACATCCAAAAGATTGGGATAAGGAGAAATTTCGCCTAACAGCTCCATCCAATTTATGGACGGATATTTCGGTGCCCTTTTGGTCCATGGCAGAAAATACGCCTCACCCCACGCAAAAGCCGGAAAAACTGATTGCAAAACTGATTTTGGCAAGTTCTAACCCAAAAGACGTTGTGCTCGATTGTTTTTTAGGTTCTGGAACAACATCAGTTGTTGCAAAAAAATTAAACAGGGATTACATTGGTATAGAGCAAGAGAAAGAATATGTCGCTTTTGCTCAAAAACGGCTTGATATTGCTGAAGAAAAAAAGACAATTCAAGGATATGAAGACGGCTTTTTTTGGGAAAGAAATACACAAGCTTTTCGGAAAAAACAGAAAAAGGATATAAAAAAATGAAAACATTATGGGCTCTTTTAGATGACAGGGCTGGAAATAAAAGTCAAGTTTTAGGTGTTGCGGAAGCTCTAGGCTTTCCTTTTGATATTAAAGAAATTTCCTACACAAAATGGGTGAAACTTCCTAATTGTTTAAGAGGAAGAACTTTTATTGGAATTAGCAAAAAGTCGAAAGAGGCTCTTCAATCTGATTATCCTGATTTTGTTGTCTCTGCTGGACGGCGTTTATATCCAGTTGCGCGCGCCATTCGAAAAGCATCAAAAGGCAAAACAAAAATTATCCATTTAATGAACCCAGGATGTGCTGGATTTGATGAAGCTTTCTTAATGCTGATTCCAGAACATGATGTTTTCAATAAAAACGCCAAAAATGTAATGAGAACGTTGGGGGCCCCTCATCGTATCACAGAGAAAAAGTTAAAAGAGGAAGGCGCAAAATTTGATGATGTTTTAGGGGGGTATCCTTCTCCTCGTTTAGCCCTTATTGTTGGGGGAAGCACAAAGACAAGTCCTTTCACAATGGAAATGGCCAAAACATTGGTGCATAAGGTAAAGGCCTGCACGTATACTTCTTTATTTGTCACAACCTCAAGAAGAACCCCAAAAGAGGTTGAAGATTACTTAAAAGAAAGCTTTAAGGGGAAAAGTTGCTATTTTTATACGCCTTCTGATAAAGCAGAAAACCCTTACTTTGGATTCTTAGCTCATGCCGATAAGATTATTGTCACAGGGGATTCCATTTCCATGTGCACAGAGGCCTGTGCGACAGGAAAACCTGTTTATATCTTTACAGATTCGATGAATATCCCTGTAAAACATCAACGGTTCCATAAAGGGCTTTACGCAATTGATGCGGCGCGTCCTTTGTTAAAAACAGAACAAAAGTTTGAACCGAATCGCCTTTTGATGACAGAAGAGATTGCAAAGAAGATTCATCAAATGGACGAGGAGGCTTAAAATAGAGTTTCGAAAATCTTAAAAATCAACAAAGAAAAGGGGCCTTTTATAGGCTCCTTTTTTAAGGTTTTTTATGTGTTAAAGAAAGACTTATTTCTTTTTAATCTTCTTTTTCCCTGGGGTTACGATTCCCGTTGAAATAAGAAGCTTAAAGGCATCTTCCACTTTCATATCAAGGAGAATAAGATCAG
Source organism: Alphaproteobacteria bacterium (assembly GCA_009929265.1). Taxonomy (GTDB): domain Bacteria; phylum Pseudomonadota; class Alphaproteobacteria; order CASFRQ01; family SAAU01; genus SAAU01. Next base: position 55,869 of record SAAU01000004.1, on the reverse strand, counting down.
AGGTTTTTACAAAAATTAAAAAGCCAGAGGTTGGGTTTGGCGTTGTTGGAACATAAATGCTGACGCGTTCGTCTTTGCCTTCTTTTTGATTTATTTTTTCGGCTAAAGAGCTATAAACATCCCCCGTGATAAAAGCGATTGTCCAAAGGCCTTTCCTTGGATATTCAACCAAAACAGCCTTTCGAAAAGCGGTGTTGGTATCAGGGCTTAACAAAGTTTCTAAAAGCTTTTTAATTGCGCCATAAAAGCCAGAGATAAACGGCGTTTTTGAAATTAAAAGTTCCCCAAATCGAACAAAAAGGCGTCCAAAAAGCCCGGCCGTTAGCATGCCGATTAAGATAAAAAAGAAAACAAGCAGCAAAACCCCGAGTCCCGGAACAGAAAAAGGAAGATAATTTCCTGGATTATAAGCAGGAGGAAGAATGCGGCTGACCCAAGAATCAATATAGGTGAGCAAAACATAGGCCAAATATCCCGTGATAGCAATAGGGGCCGTCACAAGGACACCCGTTAAAAAATAGGTTTTTAAGGATGCTTTTTTAGTCGTTTTTTCTTTTGAAAAAAACATAAGATTCTCCCTTTTTATGGTTTTCTATTTAAAAATACTTGAAAAAAACGAAAAGAGCAATAGAATCCGTATAAAAAAGGAAATAAATTATGTTAATACTTTCGATTGATACATCTGGTTTTTACTGTTCTGTTTCTCTTCAAGATGAGCAACGGGTTTATGGGGTTATTTCTCGGTTTTATCAAATTGGGATGGCGGAAGCTTTGGTGCCTATGATTGATGAAGTGATGAAAAAATCAAACAAACCCTATGCCGAACTTCAAAGCGTTGCGGTGGCTGTTGGCCCTGGATCTTTTACCGGGGTTCGGGTGGCGCTTTCTTCGGCAAAGGCGCTTGCTATGGCCCTTGGTCTTCCTGTTTATGGGGTTAATAATTTTGAGGTTCTGGCTTATGAACAAAAACGGCCTCTTGCGGTTGTTTTGGATACGAAACGCGCCGATTTTTATGTTCAATTCTTTGATGAAAAAGGGCAGGCTTCAAGCACGCCTCAAATCCTAACGGCAGAGGATTTGAAGAATAAACAAGAACATTTTTTTATCGGAGATGGGGTTCAAAAATTAAAGCAAGAAATCAAGGTCAAAGAACTTCCGTTCTTACCAGAGGAAAGGATTGTTGCCCTTGGTAAGATTGCTTTAGCGCGAAAAGATAATCCCCTTAAAGCTGAGCCACTTTATCTAAGGGAGGCCTATGTTCACGTTTGAAAAAATAGAAGATAAAGGCCTTTTTGAAGAAAAAGCTGAAGGGCTTTCTTTCATTCAAAATCAATGTTTTGAAAAAAAGTGGTCAGCGCAAGATTTTCTTTCCCTTCTTTTACTTAAAACAACAGCCTGTTTTGTTGCAAAAGACGGCGAAAAAATGGTCGGATATCTTCTCATTTCTTTTATTTTTGAAGAGGCCGAAATTTTAAGTTTAGCTGTTTTGCCTGCTTATCAAAGAAAGAGTCTTGCGGCAAATTTGCTTCAAATGGCCGAGGCATTTTTAAAAGAAAAAGATGTAAAACGCTTTTTTCTTGAAGTAAGAGAAAAAAATCATCCAGCCTTAAATCTTTATCAAAAAGAAGGGTTTATTCAAAAATCTTGTCGGCCTTCGTATTATCAGAATCAAAAGGGGCAAAGTGAAGACGCTCTTGTCCTTGAAAAGAAGCTTTAAGAGGAAAGATTTTTATTGCACTTACGCTGGGACATCAGTATGATAAACCCATTATTTTAAGATTTATTTAAGGATTTATTTTATGATTATGCTTTTTAGACGATTAGGGGAAAGTTTTTTCTTTAAAATTATTTTACTTTGTATTGCTGTTAGTATGGTGTCGTTATGGGGCGTTTCGGATATGGTCACGCGTTTAGGACGTAAAGATACCTTAATTGAAGTAGGAAATGAGAAAATTAACGCTTTTCGTTTAAGACAAGAATTTGATAAAGATATTCAAAAATATCGAGCACTAATGGGCAATCAACCTTTCACGCAAAAGCAAGCACTTTCTATGGGACTTTTGGAACAAACGATGGCTCGTGTTGTGCTCAGCTCTTTGAAGAGGCAAATGGTTGAAGATTTTGGAACCATCGCAAGTGATGATTCGGTTCGGCAATACCTTCTTCGCAATGAAAATTTTCAAAATATGTTAGGGCATTTTGATAGAGGTCTTTTGCATGCGTATTTGCGAAAAATGAATCTTTCTGAAAAAGAATTTATTGCTTCTTTACAACAAGAATTGGCGGAAAGACATCTTTTTGATGCAACGGGGATTACGCAAGATATTCCCCTTCTTTTAACTCAATCTTTTTATAAATATGCCGCAGAAAAACGGAACGTTTCTTTTATTGAAGTTAAAGCAGACGATTTAAAAGTCACTTCTCTTCCAACGAAAGAAGAAAAGCAAGCCTATTATGATTCCATGCGTCAAGATTTGGTTTTCCCAGAAACTCGGGATGTTTCCTATATTTTAGTGACACCAAAAGGGGTTGAAGGTCTTGTGAACGTTTCTCAAGAGGAAGTCGATGAAGCCTATCAAACGCGGAAAGCCTCTCTCGTTATTCCTGAGACGCGTCAAGTTTTACAAATTAAAGTTTCAAGCTTGAAAGAGGCAGAGGATCTTAAAAAAGGGTTAACTTCAAAGAACTTTGAGCAGGTTGCAAAAGAGAAAGCTGGTCAAACAGAACAAGAAACAGACTTTGGTTGGGTTTCAAAAGATCAACTTTTAACGGAACTTTCTACCCCGTTATTTAAGGCTAAAAAAGGGGAAGTGATTGGTCCAGTTGAAACGTCTTTGGGGGTTCATCTTTTATGTGTAAAGGATATTAAAGCCGCCGTTTATCCGAAAGAAAAAGAAGTTAAAGAAAGCCTTTTTGCTAATCTTAAAAAGGAAAAATCCTTTGCTTTAGCCGAGGCAAAACGGGTGGAAGCTGAAAATGCGTTAGCTCTTGGAAAAGATATTGTTTCTATTTCAAAGGAATTGAACCTTCCTCTTTTAGAAAAGAAATCTTTGAAAATTGAAGGTGAAAAGGAAGGGCTTTTTGCCAATGCTTCTTTAATGCAAGAAATTTTTATCACGCCAAAAGGGACGCTGTTAAGACCGATGGACGTCAATGGAGGGCTTCTTGTGGCCTCTGTTGAAGAAATTACGCCTTTGACCTATAAGACATTAAAACAATCTGAAAAAGAGATTTTGGACGTCTATAAAAAGGACAAGCAAAAGGTTGCTTTGAAAGAGCTTTCCTCTCAATTTGAAGAAAAAATTAAAACCTCTTTTAAGGACTTAGCTCAAAAAACTTCTCTTCCTGTTCAAACAGAAAAAGAAATTTCAAGATCTGGAAAAGGGATTTTCCAAGGCCAGCTTTTAGATAAGGTTTTCAAAACGAAAAAAGGCGAAAATTTTGTGTTAAGTTTGGAAGGTGAAGTTGTCTTAGGAAAAGTTGATACCGTGCTTCTTCCAAAAGAAACGGATAAAAAAGACTTTAAGGTTTTTGTGCAGAATTTTGCCCGTCAACTTTCTTTGGCAAGAACCGATGAAATGATTTCTTTTTACGCAAATAAATTGGGCGTAAAGATAGACTATAAGCTTATTTCAGAGACTTTCAAAACCGTTGATGAGTAGGAAAGAGAGCCTTTTCAAAGGTAAAGGGAGTTTTTAAAAAGGTATTGAGTTTTTTTCAAAAGGGGTTTATCTTTTGATTAGATTTTATGAAAGTTAAGGAGTGTGACAATGATTTTAGAGGAAAATGGACAAAAAAGTGAAGTGATTGTTGTTGAGGAAGATGGCCGCAAAATAATTGAATTAACAAGCGAAGGTCATTTAAGTCAAAATGGAATTTCACAACAGGTTGTCTTAACTCAAAATTATGATGTTAAAACGCATATATTGCTTTCAGAACGAGTCGTTTCTAAAATCGAAAAACCTGTCCAAGCTCTTGTGACGACAGAGGTTGTTTTTTCTTCTTTACAAAAATTGATGAGCGTTTCAAATTCGTTTTCTCAAAGTGTAGAGGAAGACAGAAACCTTAAAAGAATCCTAAAATTTGACGAAGCAGGTCGTCCAAAAGTTCAAAATTTTATTCTTTTAATGGAAGGCTCCGAATGTAAGATTTACGAATCTTGGAATGAAGAGGGGGATGTTTCTAGAAAAGCCGTTTTCCGGTTTGAAAAAGAAGATCCTCAAACCTTTTCTGTGACAGTTAAAAAAGATGGAACGGTCTTAAATGAAAAATCAGAAGGGGAAGATGTGATGGATTTCTTGGAAGAAATTGGAAAACCAAGAACAAATGGCGCTTTAATGCATCAATTCCCTATTGATATTCCTTCTGTTTTGAATATGAATCGTGAAATTAAAGACGCCTTTAAAGATATTTCGAAAAAGGCTCTTACACAAGCCTTTACAGAATAAAAGTAAAAACAAAGTCTAAAAAAAAGGAGGGGTTTTCCCCTCCTTCTTTTATGAAAATTTTTAATGATTAACGGATTATTTTTTTAATTCTTTTTTTATAATCGGTTCAAATTCTTTTAAAACTTTTTGATACGTCTCTTTTTTAAATTGAACAGCAAGTTCGGGAGCTTCTTTTATATCAAACCAGCCCCAATCAACAAATTCAATTTCCTCTGGAAAAGCATCTAAACGAATATCTTTATCCTCCCCGATGAGCTCTATAAGGAGCCATTTTTGGTTTTGCCCGATATATTTTACCCCTGTTTTAATGTCCACAACAGGAGGAATATCTTTTGGAAAAGTATAAGGTATCCATTCCTTTGATTCGGCAATAATTTTAACTTTATCTAAATCAAGTTCTTCTTTAAGTTCCCGTAAGCCGGCCTTAGTAACGGTTTCGTTTTCGTCAATTCCCCCTTGAGGCATTTGCCAGGGATAAAAGGCCTCCTCTGGAAGATCTGCGCGTCTAGCCAAAAGAATTTTTCCTTCTTTATTAAAAATGCAAAGACCTACATTTTTACGAAATGCATCCATTTTAATTCCTTTCTTTTTTGATGTTTTCGAATACAAAAAGTTCTTTATTTTCTGAAATAAAGCGCCCCACTTCATTCAAAACAGAAGGAACTGCAGGAACCAAAACGGTTATAGGTTCATGAAGAGGGAAAGCCTTTAACGTCTCTAGTTTTTTTGAAATTAAAGCTGGCGTAAAAGGAGGGGTAAGTATTGTTGAAAAAGACGTGAGGACAGGATATTTTCCCAAGAGAGCAGGTGTTTTTTTGCTTAAGTCTAAGCCTCCGTCAACCCCTTTTTGTTTCATATCTAAAGCCATTTGAAGGTAAGGTTTTTTCTTTGAATATGTAAAATCCAATAAAACAGGAAATCCTTTTTCTTTAGCTTGTTTAATTTGTTGCTCTAAAAGCAAAGAGGAAGGCATAAACGCTAAAGTCACAGAAGGCGGAAAGTTTTGAATCACTTGCCAAGTGAGGGTTTCTTGAAGTCCCAACTCATTGATAATAAAACGCACCTGCCGTTTTTCTAGGGGGCGCTTTTCATTTTCACTCTTTTCTAAAACAGGAGCAGGTGAAGACGCCATCACAGAAGGCCTATTTATTTCAATGACAATCTTTTGAGGCTGTTTTTGCTTAAAAAAGTAAAGAGAAACCCCTGTAAAAATAAAAAGCAGAATCAAAATAAAGAAAAAAGCAAAACTCTCTTTTTTATGTCCCTGATTTTTCATAATGACGTCCTTTCTTTTCCGTTAATTCCCTTTATAAATGGAAATTCCTTTTAAGATGTCTAAAGCTCGTTCTAGCTGATAGTCAGTTTTTGTTTCTTCTTCTTTAGAGTCGTCTTGATTCTCTTTTTTCTTCTTTTGAAGGTGAGGGGCTTTTTGCCCTTCTTTTTCACCGATGGCCCCTGGAAGGGCAGCTTCAGAATAACGATCCAAAACAGAAGAGACCTCTTCAATTTTTGCTTGTTTAATTAAGATGTCAGGTTGAATTCCTTTAGCTTGGATAGAACGTCCAGAAGGCGTGTAATAACGTGCTGTCGTCATCCTTAACGCGCCATAGCCAGGCATTGGAATAATAGTTTGAACAGACCCTTTTCCAAAAGACTTATTTCCCACAATAAGCGCCCGATGATGATCCTGCAAAGCCCCTGCGACAATTTCAGAAGCACTGGCCGATCCTTCATTGATAAGGACGACAATTGGCTTTTTGTTCGTAATATCCCCTTTTTTAGCTGTAAATTTTAAAGTTTCTTCAGGGCGTTTTGATCGGGTAGAGACAATTTCGCCTTTATCCAAAAATAAATCCACAACCCCAACAGCTTGGTCTAAAAGTCCACCTGGATTATTTCTTAAATCAATGAGATATCCCAAAACTTTATCTTTTCCAATTTCTTTATTTAAGTCTTCTATCGCTTTTTTAACGCCATCGGCTGTTGTGCCCATAAAAGATGAAATACGAATATAGCCAATATTTTCTTTAGCTTCGTGCTTTACACTTTGGATATGGATAATGGCGCGTTTAAGTGTGATATCAAAAGGTTTTTCGCCTTTTCTTGAAATCGTCAATGTAATTTTTGTATCGGGTTTTCCACGCATTTTATCGACCGCTTGATTCAAGGTCATCCCCATAATGGCGACTCCGTCAATATGTGTGAAATAGTCCCCTGGTTTAAGTCCCGCTTTAAATGCAGGCGTATCATCAATCGGAGAAACGACTCGAACCCATCCGTTTTCCATAGTCACTTCGACTCCAAGACCGCCAAATTCGCCTTTCGTTTGAACTTGCATATCTTCAAAGCTTTTTTTGTTCATAAATCCAGAGTGGGGATCCAAGGAAGCAAGCATGCCATTGATAGCCGATTCAACCAATTTTTTATCTTCAATAGGATCGACGTAATCTTTGCGAATCGTTTGAAAAGCAGTTCCAAAAGCCTCCAACAAAAGGTAGGGATTTTCTTGTTCAGGTATTTTTTCATTTGCAAAAACACAAGGCGTTAAAGAAAGAAGAAGCAAGAAGCTTAAAAATATTTTTTTCATGTTGAGGTATCCCTTAAATACAGTCTATTTTCGATAAAACCATGGAAGTGGATCGATGGGTTCGTTATTTTTTCTAAGTTCAATATACAACGAAGAAGGCCCTTTTGTCGACATAATACCGACAGGTTCTCCGGCAAGCAAGTTTTGTCCTGTTGAAACATCAATATCTTGCAAACCAGAAAGTAAAGAATGATATCCTTCTGCATGTTCAATAATTAAAAGGTTTCCATAGCTTTTAAAGTTTCCAGAGTAGAGCACAACCCCATCAAAAGGCGTGATAACTTGAGCACTCTTTCTGGCTTTAATTGTAAGGCCTTTTGAGAAAACAGAAGAAACATTATCAGAATTAAATAAGGAGGTAATTCTGCCGACAACAGGGAAAGCAAGTTTCCCTTTTGATTTTTCAAATATTCCTTTAGGAAGTTCTGAAATGAGTGAATTAGCTTGAAGGGGTTTTGTGGTGAGAGAAGCCAAAGAAGCCAACGCCAATTTTTGCCGCCGCTGAGCATCCATCCGTTTTCGTTTTTCAATTTCAAGTTTAGCTAAAAGATCTTTTAAACTGCGCGCTTGTTGAGCCAAAGAAAAGGCGCGTTTTTGAGCTTCTTTACTTTCTGTTTCGAATCGATTTTGAAGAACTTTCTTTTGAGAAAGTAAGCGTTTCATATGCTTATGTTTATCTTCTAATCGAGCTGAGGCAATTTTTATTTGAGATACTTGGGCACGGCTGGCTGCACGCAGGGAACTTAAAATATTTAAATTGTGACGTAATTTTTCTGCTGTTGATTCCAAAGGAGAAACCATTTCGCGTAATAAAATGGCACTTCTTAACGTATCAATAGGGGGCATCGGTTGGGCAAGTAAAACCTCTGTTGGGCGTGTAGCTAGGCGTTGAAGGGCTGTCGAAACTTTAACAAGCTGCCCATCTTTTGATTTTAAATCCTTAATCACATTAGCCTGATCGCGTCTGAGGTAGGCCAAATTTTTTTCCAATTTGGAAAGGGTAAGTTCCTGATCTTGAATCGTTCTAGCGGCGACCACCATTTTCTTTTTCACACCCATAATTTCAGAGGCGACGAGACTTGCCTTTTTCTTCATAGAAAGGGAGGTGCGTTTTTCTTGCTTAATTTTTTGTTCGATTTTTCTTAAATCTTTTGAAGAAGCACGTGGACGAGCCTTAGTCTCCAAAATAGGAGACAAAAGACTCAATCCCACTAAAAATCCGAAAAGAACGTGCTTTTTCATAAAAAAACTAGTCCTCCTTTTTTAGGACAAGAAGAGACTCTCCTGTCATTTCGACAGGTTTTGGAAGCCCTAAAAGAGCCAAAAGTGTTGGGGCCACATCAGCCAATCGGCCGTCTTTCATTGCCTTAACTTCTTCAGGCGGATTGAGTAAAAGAGCCTTCACAGGTGTGTTGGTATGGGCTGTATAAGGGGCGTTTGTTTTTTCGTCCTTCATCAGTTCACAGTTTCCATGATCGGCTGTAATAAACATCACGCCGCCCACTTCTTTTACGACAGATTCAAGGCGTGCTAAGCATGTGTCCACCGCTTCAACAGCTTTAATGGCTGCCGATAAAACGCCTGTATGTCCGACCATATCTCCATTGGCATAATTGACGATAATCGTGTCATATTTTTCACTTTTAATAGCTTCGACCAAGTTATCTGTCACTTCAAAAGCAGACATTTCAGGTTTCATATCGTAAGTGGCCACTTTTGGAGAAGGAATTAAAATTCTGTCTTCCCCGTCAAATTTCTTTTCTTCGCCCCCGTTGAAAAAGAAGGTGACGTGGGCGTATTTTTCAGTCTCTGCGATTCGAAGTTGCTTTAGTCCTGCTTCAGAGATAATTTCCCCATAAATATGTGTTAAAGACTCGGCGGGGAAAAGGGTTTTTAAAAGAGTATTATGTTCTTCAGAATATTCTGTCATTCCGACGCTTGATGCAAATTGAATTTCTTTTTTCCGAGGAGCTTTGTCAAAGTCTTTTTTAAGGAGCATTAAAAGGATTTCTCGCGCTCTATCAGATCTAAAATTCGCCATTAAAACAGCGTCGCCGTCTTTCATGTCTTGATAATCAGAGAGAATGACAGGTTCCACAAATTCATCAAAGATTTTGTTTTTATAGGATTCTTCTAACGCTTCTTTTGCAGATGAAAAGTGTGTGCCTTCCCCTAAAGTCAACATATTATAAGCTTTTGAAACTCTTTCCCAGCGGTTATCTCTGTCCATAGCGTAGAATCTGCCGCATAAAGTTGAAAGTTTAACATGGGCACAGTCTTTCGTGTTTTGTTCAAATTCTTGCACAAAATGAAGGGCAGAATCAGGAGGCGTATCTCTTCCATCCAAATAAGCATGAACGCAAACAGGAATGCCTGCCTCATTTAAAAGGTGAGCAAGGGCTTCCATATGACGTTGATGGGAATGAACCCCCCCAGGGCTCATCAAGCCCATTAAATGACATGTTCCTTTGGTTCGTTTTAGGGTTTCAATAAGCTCTAAAAGAACGGGATTTTTCTTGATTTCCCCTGTTTTAATGGCTTTATCGATTCGAGGAAGATCTTGCATAACGACGCGACCGGCTCCTAAATTTGTATGGCCAACTTCCGAATTTCCCATTTGTCCATTTGGAAGTCCCACATCTAAACCAGAGGTTTGAAGCATCATTGTTGGGTTTTCTTTAACAATTCTATGCCAGCAAGGGGTATTCGACATTTCAATGGCATTGTCCTGCTTATTTTCTCGATAGCCCCAGCCATCTAAAATACATAAAATAACAGGTCTTCGTTTTAACATTCGATGTCCTTTCTTTGTTTGATTTTTTCATTTGTTTTTTTAAGTAATATAATAGAAAATTGGATAAAGGGATAGTTAATTTTCAAATTTTTATAAATTTTACTGGAGCAAAGCGATAAATCTTGGTATTGTTCTTGAAGTGGAGGCTTATATGCAATACCTTTCGATGAAAAAAATGTGGTTTTTGGCCTATCTTATCTACATTGCAACAATTTCTTTTGTTGTCGGGGTGGAGTATCAAGTCTCGCTTTTTTCAAAGATTCAAGAGGTCGATGAAAAAATTGAAATTGCCATCAAAAATATCAAATATGTCTTACCCCGGGATTATCACGATAAAAAGGTTTCTCCAAAAGAATATCGGGAAGTGACCCACCTTCTGACGCGATTATCCCAAGAAAATGGGTTTAAGTATTTTTACACAATGGTTTTGAAAAAAGGCAAGGACCTTTACGAAACCTCTTCAAGTGAATTGTCTCAGCAAGATTCTCCTAGATATTACAGCCTTTACAAAAATCCAGAGCCAGAGCTTATCCGGTTATTGATGGATAAAAATGCAAAAAAAGCTTTTTTTGATTTGGCCTATGAAGGAAAACAAATGCAGCGCGTTGGCTGCGTGCGAGAGGTTTCTTTGCGTGGAAAACCGTTCTTGGCTTGTGCCGATTATGATATGAAAACGGTCAGGCAAAAGCTCCGCATTTCTTCTATCCGGCGTTTGGTGTATTATTTCTTGCTTCTTTTATGTGTGTATCCGTTCATCTGGGCGTATAAAGAATCTTCCAAAGAACGCCAAAAGCAATTAGAGCACGATGTGCGTTGCAGAACAGCGGAACTTGGCTTTGCCCTAAAATCTGCCGAAAGAGCCAATGAAACAAAGTCGAACTTTTTGGCTTCAATGAGTCACGAATTAAGGACGCCGCTTAACGCCATTATTGGTTTTTCAGAGGCGATGAAAGAGGAAGCCTTTGGCCCGATTGAAAATAAAATCTATAAAGAATATGCGGCCCATATTTCAACTTCTGGAACGCATTTATTGTCTTTGATTAACGATATTTTGGATCTTTCAAAGCTTGAAGCCAATCAAGAAAAAATTCGGGCTGAATGGATTGATATCAATGATTTGATTAAAGAATGCCTCTCCATTGTGGAAGGGTATCCTACGGCTTTGGAAAAGAAGCTTGTTTTTAGCAAAGAGGAAATGCCAAAAATATATGTAGATCCAAGGATGATAAAGCAGGTGCTTTTAAACCTTCTTTCCAATTCGATTAAATTTACAAAAGAGAAAAAAGGTATTATTCGAGTCTTTGTTTATATTTCCAAAAATGAAGAGCTTTGTTTTGGGGTAGAAGATAATGGGATTGGAATTCCAAAAGATAAACTAGACCATATTTTTGAACCCTTTGCTCAGGTCGAAAACGTGATGACAAAACAACATCAAGGAACAGGGCTTGGCCTGTCTCTTGTTAAACAGATTGTTCGCTATCACAAAGGGGATATTAAAATTGAAAGCGTGTTGGATAAAGGAACAAAAATTTCAATTTTCCTTCCCAAAGAAGTTTTTATTGGTTCCAAAAAAGCAAAAACGCAAGAAAAATAAATTCCTAAAGTTTTATTGATTTTTATGAGAAAAGTGCGTATTCTTTCCAAAAAGAAAAGGAGAGAACAATGGAAGCAAATTGTTTTTTGCATGCTTTGTTGATTGGAAAACAAAAAACACGTTTTCTTTCCGATGAAGAAGTTAAAAATTGGACCCTCAATCAAGGATTTTTATGGATTCATTTAGATTTAAATAATCCAAAGGCACGGGAATGGGTCTTAAATCAAAGTGGATTGACAGATTGGGAATCTGAGCCTTTCTTAGAAATAGAAGGGAATCGTCCGCGGTGTCTTAACCAAAAAAACGGCATCTTCTTGGTTTTAAGAGCCATCAATGTGAATTCTGATGAAGAGGAAGACGAAGATATGATCTTCTTTCATCTTTTTTGCGAAAAAAATAGAATGATTACAGGACAAGATGTTCCCGTTTTTGTTTTGCAAGAGCTTAAAAGAAAGCTTCTTTTGGGAATTGCCCCTCATACAATGGGGGAAATTTTAGATGAAATTTGCTCTGGAATTTTGGATCAGACCGTGGCGTTATTGTTAGATATGGATGATGAAGTGGACGCGTTTGAAGATGTTTTGGACGAAGAAGAGGAAGATCAAGATTTAATTTCTGATATTTCAGAAATTCGGCGAAAGTTAGTCGGGATTCGACGGTATCTTGTTCCAGAAAGGGATGTGTTTGAACTTCTCCCACGGCAAAATGCAGGGTGGTTAACGTCAGAAGATAAATATAATTTAAGAGAAAATCAAAACCGGATTATGCGTGTGATGGAAGATATGGATAGTTTGAAAGAACGTATCCAAATTATTTCAGATGAATTGAATGCAAAGTATCGGGAAGATTCCCAAAAAAATATGTATATGCTTTCCGTGATAGCAGCCTTGTTTGTTCCATTAAGCTTTATTACAGGACTTTTGGGAATAAATGTGGGGGGAATTCCGTTTTCTCAATCCTCGTATGGGTTTTTGATTATTTGCTTAATTTTACTCGTGTTTTGTTTGATTATGTTATTTATCTTTAGGAAAATGAAATGGATTTAATAGAAAAGGGGGCTGCCTTAATTAGAGAAGGAAAGCTTGTTGTTTTCCCAACAGAGACGGTTTATGGACTGGGGGCTGATGCCACAAATGATAAGGCGGTTGCAAGTATTTTTGAAGCCAAAGGACGACCACAATTTAATCCTTTGATTGCGCATTTTGCCTCAAAAGAAATGCTTCATGATTTTGTTGAAGTGACGCCAATGGCCCAAAAGTTGATTGATACCTTTTGGCCGGGTTCTTTAACGCTTGTGTTAAAAAGAAAAGAAAATTGTAAGGTGTCTTATTTGGCCTCTGCGGGATTGGATACCTTGGCGGTTAGAATGCCAAAACATTCCATTGCGCTTTCTTTGATTGAAAAAGCAGGGGTGCCCATTGTTGCGCCAAGCGCCAATCCTTCCGGCACCATTAGCACAACAACAGCGCCCGAAGTAGAGGCCGTTTTGGGCGATAAAGTTGATCTAGTTTTAGATGGGGGTCCTTGTTCTGTTGGCGTGGAATCAACGGTTCTTCTTTTGACAAATGAACCTGCTGTTTTGCTTCGACCGGGCGGACTTGCTTTGGAGAAAATAGAGCAGGTGATAGGGCCTGTTATTCGGCCAGATAAAGATCCAGAATGTCCAAGATCGCCAGGGCAACTTTCCAGTCACTATGCGCCTTTCCGTCAAGTTCGAATTAACGCTACGGATAAAAAAGAAGGGGAAGCGTATCTTGGATTTGGGCCTTGTGATTTTCAAGCAGATTTGAATTTAAGTGCTACTTCTGATTTAACAGAGGCTGCGGCCAATCTTTTTCATATGATGCATTTATTGGATAGAGAACCCTTTACTTCTATCGCGATTGCGCCCATTCCGTTTGAGGGGTTAGGCCTTGCCATTAACGACAGAATTAAACGGGCGGCTTATCCTAAAAGAACGATTAAATAAGAACGCGTTTTTAAAACATTAAAAAAAGAGCTCTTTAAAAAGGGCTCTTTTTTTGTAAGAAGCTTCCTTCTAGAAAGAAGGATTAGCCGCTGTTCCACTTGGCGTTCTGACTTGAGGAATTGGGAAGCTCCCAGAAGTTGTTGAATTTTGGAAGTTAAACGCTGATGGGTCAAAGACGCAATAGGTTTGTGCAAACAACGTCATTGTGTTTGGGGCGACCCCTTGCGGATTCCAAACATAAGAAGCGCTTGTTCCGGAATAAACCCGGCTAATCAATCCCATCGCCACATCCCAGTATTGCGTGACTCCAAGAGATTCATAAGGTTTTAACAAGGTGACGAGCCAATTATCTGTCTGCCCAATCATTTTACTGTTGATTAAAGCCCCTGTTTGGCTGCTCGTCTCTTGAATGGCAATGGACTCACCTGTTCCTTTATTGTTGGCAAAGGTTCTATTGGAATCGATTAAGTTGTATCCAATTTGGGTTGTGTCCTCGGCCGTTGTTGTTGGATCATAAGGCACCAACTTATCACCATCATATCTTAATAAAACGGATTCCCCAGAAGAGGTTCGTGGATTTGTTGTTGACCCTGTTGCCCCAATCACGTTTCCTTGAGAGTCTGTCACAAGATCAATTTGAAGATCATGGGTGTGGGACGTTGGAATCATCAAATGGGAAATCTTTGACATTTCAAAGGCTGTTGGAAGCAAGGTAATCAAAGGCGCATATCCCGGAGGGCATTTCCCTTCAGATGAAGCTGTTCCTTGTCCTGGAGCTGGGACACGCCCCATGTAAGGGTGGGAAACGCACGCCTTTGTTGCACACGTATCTGGGACTGTATTATCGGGATAGTTTGAATAAGTTCCGGACACAATTGTATACGTGTTGTCGTAAAGCGGGAACGGATAGTTTGGACAGGTTCCTGTCGTGCAAGGCCAACTTCCTTTATAATAACTGTTGGTTAAATAATACATCCCCTTACTGATATAGTTTGGTAAAATCTGACTTAATCGTGCGCCCCCTCTGGAGGTTAACCGAATATCATTCATAACAGAGGTATAGGCCGGATCAACCTGATAATATTTGGTTTCATTGCCATCCATTGTGGTAAAAGCATTTGAAACTTTACTTTGATTAGGGACGGCAACCCCTGTCATGATACGTCCATTTTTCAAGTAAACATCGCCGTCTTCCACAACAACTTTGGCTTTATTCATATTATAAGAACTGGCTGCTGGATAATTAGAATCAGCTAAAGGCAAATTATTGGTTGTTAAAAGAGGCGTTTCTGTTGTCGATGTTGCTGTTCGGTTTAATCCGCCAACAACGAGTCGTTTTTCAGCGTAAAGCGCGTCATCAACGTACGCATCTTTTCTTAAAAAAGTGTTTTCTGTCACCTCTAATTTAGATTTAATAGTCACAGGTTTATAAGCTGTAATTCCCGTGCTTGTCACTTCAAAATAAGGGATACAGTTTCCTGTGGTTTCAACATCACTGATTTTAGCAACAGATTGACTGGCTAAATTTTCAACCCCCAAGGTTGAGGAGGCAACTGTAATACATCCTGTCACCCCAGTTTCGCCGACCTCAGCTGTTCTGGAACCAATCCGAAGACTGTCGCCATAGATTTTAGCCGAATACAAGCTGCCGTCAGTTAAATCTGTCCCGACGAAAAGCTTTTTACTTATTTGAGCATCTTCGGCAACTTTTGCCCCTTTCTTAACACTTAATCCGCCCTCAATTTCCAAATCTTTTTTCATGGTCACAGAAGAGTTGAAGGTCGTTTTTTGGGCAACAGTTAAGGCCTTTCCAACGGTATAAGGTTTGATGTAATCCACATGGATAACCATGCCGTCGGTTGCGTCTTTTTCGGCAAATGTACCTCCCCCTAAGACGATGGTTTTGTCTGTCATACTAGCGTCAGGGGCGTCACAATCCTCGCCTAAACAGAATTTTTCTTTGGCTTGAACCGTATCGCCTTGAAGAAGCTTCGCATTGATAATGCTGTTCCCATCGGCATCCAAATCTGTTGTTAATCGGTTCAAAACATTTTTCCCTGTCGTATCATAAGCGGCCAAGGCCACAACAGAGTTTGCAGGCGCGGTAATTCCAGATCCCAATGTCATTTCCCAAGATCCTAAGGTCCCGTAAGCTTTTTGATTTGTTTCGGTTGCTTTTGTTGTCACAATTCCACCATCAGCCCCGATAAGAGAAGCCACCCGAGCGGCTCGTCTTTGAGAGTCAACATCTGTATTGGAAATAAGCATGGCCGTCACAACAGGACGACGAGGAGCATCTTTTGCAATGCCGTCACTATATAAAATTCCACCCGGAACACTATAGCCCAAAAATTGGATGTTATAATCGGCAGAATCTCCAAAAACAGACGCGTCAATTCCAGGAGGCATTGTTGCCAAAAGATTGCTTTTTTGATCTGCGGTTAAATCCGAATATTTCTTTGCAACGGGTGCTGCATTTGTGGCAGAAGATCCTGAACTGGTCACATTTCCGCTAGAATCGGCAATCCCTAAAGCGATTTTAATATCAAGTTCATTGGCCTGAATATACGCATTTAATCCATCTCGGATAGAACGCATAATAGAGGCCTTTGTCACATCATCAATTTCATGATTTCTATCTGAAATTTGCCGATATAACATAGGGGAAATAAGTGCCATTAAGCCCAAAACGGCAATCGCTTCAAGCATTAAAGCCCCTTTTTGATTGGAATGTTTATCTTTTAAGAACATCTTAAAATCCTTTCAGGTTAATTACTGCAATAATCAGTAGAAATAGGTTCATCCGGATAGCGTTTATTTCCATTTTCATCCATTTGTGCGACAGCACTTGGATTTCTTGTGGAAAAAAGTCTTTGAATACAAACAACATACTGTTGACTTTGAATTTTTGCGTCCGTTAAGAAACGCGTGAACCGGCAAGGAAGGCGAATAGCCTCTCCAAAAGGGGTTCGAATAATATATTTTGTTCCGCGTTGATACTTTGTAAAAACACTGGTTTCGGCTGTATCAGCTTCGGCCAAAAATCCGCAATCAAGCGTTTTTCCAGTCATAGCAGAAAGAGCCTTTTTCCAAAGCGCGTGATATTCAGGTTTCTTTTCCCAATAATCAGGAAGCGGGCCATAGGTGATTAAAAAATCCGTCGTTCCTGGATTGTCGGCATTTACATATTCTTGCTGACAAACAGGACTGGAGCCAGAAAGGGCGGCTCTTCCCGTTTTATTATTAATACACATAATCATGGATTGAAAATGTTCATCATCCAAAACAGCCGTGCTTGAATCATCAATAGCATTTCCGCGAAATCCAGGAGGAGTGAGCTGTAAAATCGCACTTTTTTTCACAATACCAACAGGGCCATTATCAGGCATATCTAAATTTGCAGTGAGGGGATTTATAAAGTCTCCTGTTGGGATAAGCTTTGCAGGGTGAATAACCCCTTCAATTTTTGCGGCATAATAGCTTTTATTTGCGCAAGGAGGAGGATCTAAATCATCCAAATCTGTTTCAACGCGTGTTCGACAGGCGGTCGTATCCTCATTACAAGGATAGATATATGTGATAAGATTTCCATCTCCTGTGGAATTAGTTGTTGTTTCTGAAGCATCGCAAAAGCGTTTAATTTTTGTAATACTGGCAGGCGGAATAGCCGTTGGGCCTGTATCTTCTTTTTCAGAAGAACAAAAGGTATTGAGGCATTTTAAGGTCTGCGTAAAAGTAGGCTTTTTGTCCTTTTGAACAAGCTGTCGCAAAGACTCGTGTTGAATTAAAAATTCGGAAACGGAGGCTTTGGCAAGCTCAAAATTATCAAGAGCAAGCTTATCTGTTCGAGGATAAAGCCCGTAAACAAGGATGCTCAAAACAAAGGTGAGTAAATATATCCAATAAAACATAAAAGCCCCTTTCTTTTCTTCTTACCTTATACTATATAAAGAAAACACCTAGAAAGACAAGAAAAAAATGATATGATTTAAGTTATAGGTTTAGGGTTTCTCTCCCTTTTGAAGGTAAGGGTATATCTTTAGTCATAGAGGGTTTTATCAAGAAAAAAGCTTTCCTTTTTTATGAATTCAAGGTAAAACTTAAAAAAAGGAGATAAAATGATAGACGTTGTAATTGCAAAGCCAACAAAAACCTGTAATGCCAACTGTTCTTATTGTGGGGCAGCTCTTTCGGCAAAGGGAAAGTGGAGTTTTGATCAGTTTAAATTTTATTTTGATAAACTTTATCCACATTTAAGTCCAAATGCCACTTGGATTTGGCATGGGGGGGAACCTTTGATGATGGGGGTTCAATTTTACGAAAAAACCTATGCCTATATGATGAAAAAACTTCCTAAATTACGGATTTCTTTCCAAAGTAATCTGTTGCTTTACGATAAAACTTGGAAAGATTTGTTAATGCAAATTACAGGCGGGGCGCTTGCGACAAGTTTTGATCCTGATATGAAAGGCCGGCTTTATCGAGGGTCGGCTGAGGCTTATACGGCTTTATTTTTGGAAAAAATGTCTTTAATGCATCAAGATGGATTTCGGTTATCCATCATTGGGACCTATGATGATGAAATGTATCAACAAGGGTTGCATTTAAAGATGATGGACTTTGCCATTTCTTTGGGGCAACATGCCCCCTCTTTACGGTTTAACTATCGGTATCCTGCGGGACGGGCAAAAGATGAAGGGGTGATGATGAGCCCTGAAAATTATGCCAATCTTCTGATAGAAACGTTTGATAAATGGGCTGAAAGCTCCACGTCTTTTCAAATTTTTCCCCAAATTCAAATGTTGCAACTGTTGGCGCATCCTGATATTCGTTCCATTCAATGCCCGTGGACGCGCTCGTGTTTTGGCCACTTTATGGGAATTGAAGCCGATGGCAGTGTCTTTAATTGCTGCACGTTTTCTGATACGAATGAGGATAAATACCGCTTTGGGAATCTAAATACTGATTCGGTGGAGCAATTATTTAATTCAGAGCAAGCAAGGGCCCTTAAACGCGCTCGTATTCATATTGACCCCAAGTGTCGTTCGTGCGAATTTTTCCCTATTTGTCATGGCGGATGCGCGCGTGATGCGATTTTGTATGGCAAGGATCTTTATGAATCCACCTTCTACTGCGAAAGTTGGAAAAAGGTCTTTACGCATTTAAAAAAGGCGCTTGAAAACGAAACGGTTGTTGAACAAGAAAAGGAACAAGAGATATGGTCGGCGTATATTTAATTCCTTCGTATTTTTGCTCTGTTGGGTGTGAGCATTGCTATTTACCCGAGGAAATTCGTGCAAAAAAAGAAGTGATGTCAGAGGAGGTTTTAAGACAAACCGCCCGTTTTCTTAAAGCTTACGCAAGCTCTTTTGGAAAAGAGGAAAAGATAACAATTATTTGGCATGGGGGCGAACCTTTGATGAGCCCGCTTTCGTTTTACGAAAAGGCCATCCCTCTTTTGAAAGAAACTTTGGGGGATTTTTCGCAATCTATGCAAACCTCTCTTCTTCCCTTAAAGGAAGAATACCTCCCTTTTATAAAAGAAAATATGCCGCATTCTTTAGGAGTCAGTTTGGACTTTACCTTAAGGACAATTCAAGGCTCCAATCAAAAATATCAAGAAAAATTTTGGAAAAAATGGGACGATCTTAAGGCCTATGGAATAGAGGCGGCCATGACATGCGTCCCTTGTAAAGCGGATTTGAAAAAGATAGATGAGATGATAGAGGCGTTTTTAGCCCATGAAGTTTATTTTGTTCAATTTGAACGCTATATTGATGTGGGAAAGCGGGATTTAGTTTTAATGCCAACAAATGAAGAATATGCCGCCTTTTTAAAAGAGATGTTTTTAAAAGTGATGAGCCTTTTTGAAACAAAAGGGTATCGTTTGTTTGTGCGGATTTTTGCAGATGTTATAAAAGGCGTTCTTTATCAAACGTCCTCCGGGGTTTATGGAGGGAATTGTCAAGCAAAGCTTATCACAATCACGCCAAAGGGGGAGGTGTTTCTTTGCCCGAATAGGGCTTCCTATGAAACGCCCTATGCCAATGTTTCAGACGGATTTTCTGTCTTTGAAAATGCGCCAAGGCGTTTGGGGTGGATTTTACGGCAACATTTGAAAAATGAAACGAAAAAATGCTGGACGTGTCCCTATAATTCTTGGTGTAAGGGCGCTTGTCCGATTGCTCCTCAAGAGGGGATTGTGTTGCCCTCTGATACAGAATGTCGGGGCTATAAAGGCTTCATTGATTTTGTAAAGGAGTTTTCGCTTTCCCATAAAGACGTGCTAGAAAATTACCTTTTAGGGAAAAAAGACGAAGAACATCTTTGCTAAAAAATATCCTAAATATAATTTTTAGCGTGAATGTAAAGCAATTAGTTTTCCAAAATTTCGTAGCCCAAAGACCCTTCCATGAGACGCTTTAGATATGAATAAGCACTGGCGCTTGAAGTATAAACCTGATAAAGGGTTTCGCCTTTTTCTACGCAATCCCCCGTTTTTTTATTAAGCTTTAGCCCTGATGTTGGTTTATAAGGAGCGCCTGCTTTTTTTGCGATTTTTCTTAAATAAGCCGAATCAATTTTTTTAACAAGACCTGTTTTAGGGGCGACAACATCAAAGGAAAATGAATCTTTAGAAAAATTAAGGGCTTTTTGCCCCTGCATATAAGTGAGGGTATTGAAAATTTCATATGCTTTTCCAGAGGAAAGAAGAGCGGTGGCTTTTTCAAGGCCGTCTCCTGCCTTTATATCCTCTTGCATATCAAAAAGGCGTGCGGCAAGGAAAAGACTTTTTTCTTTCAAATCAATCGGCGCTTCTTTTGTATTTTTTAAGACTTTCAAAACATCTTGCGCTTCAAAGAAAGGAGCAATTCCAAGTCCAATCGGCTCGGTCCCATCTGTCAAAACGACATTTGTTTTTATATCTAAAGATTTTCCAACATATTCGAATAGCTTTTTAAGTTGAACCGCCTCTGACAAAAGGCTGACTTTGCAATGTTCTCCAACAGGAACATCCACAACAAGAGAAGAAACACCCAGCACTTTTTTGCGGGCCATCACAGAGGCAACAAGTTCTGGGAAGGTTGTTAATCCGAGTAAGCGTTCAGTTTGAATAATGGTTTCATCTGTTTTTGAAAAAACAAAGGGGAAAGAGGAGCTTGCAAGGCACCCGCCCAAAGAAGAAATACTTTTTTCAATTTCCCGTTTGGAAAGATGAATGCGCGAAAAAATATGCATCACATCCAGCGTTCCAGAACACGAATTTACGGTATGGGGCAAAACTTTTGGCACGCAATAGCCGGCGCTCATTAAAATGGCTTGAACAATGAGCCCCACACGGTTTCCAAGAACGCCTCCAATAGAAAAATCGTCCACAATACGCTTTTCATGAGCATTAAAGGCTAAAGGCGTAAATGTTTCTATTAGGTTTTCAGTTAAACTTAAGACTTCCTGCAGGGAATAAAAGCTAGAATTGGCCACCAAAAAACTTGCAATTTCCGCACAGCTGTAGTGATTTGTGCTAATATCCTTTAAGATTTGTTTTTGATCTTGAGGACTTAAAATATTGCCAGAGATTTTTGTCTTTAAGATGTCTAAGCTAGCAGGAGCTTCCGCGTAAAAGAGGGAAACTTCTTGCCCTTCTTTTAAGGATAAAGTTTCAAAAAGTGGATTTCCAATGCCCAATTCATCAAAAGAAAGCATTTCGCTTTCCTCCACAAGGCAAAGTTCTCCATAAAAAGAGGTGCTGTCAGTTTGAACCATAACTTTAAGGCCGGAATCCTCCCTTTTTACAGGAAAAATTTGGCAATCTTTTGAAACATAGACAAAAGGGGTATTGGATTGAAAGACAGGGAATTTTCTAATTTTGAGCATACTGACCTCTTTCTTTTCTCAGATTTTATGAAAAATATGTCAAAAAAGCAAGAACTATTCTTTTCCCTTAAAAAGAAGAGAGATTATTTCGTAAAATAAGTTGATAAATTTAACAATCTTGAAGGGCGTAAAGGGATTTTCCGTTTTCTTTAAGCCACTTTCTTTGCTTTTGAAAAGAGGGGTATTTTTCACCGACCAACGCCCAAAAATACTCAGAATGATTCATTTCTTTTAAGTGAGAGGCTTCATGAATAAGGACGTAATCCAGCACCTCTTTTGGGGCAAGGGCCAAACGCCAAGAAATGGAGATATGCCCTTTTTGCGAACAACTGCCCCATCTAGATTGCATTTCTTTCACGGAAAAAACAAGACCGTTTCTTTCGAATTCTTTTTCTAAAAAAGGCTTTTGTTCATAAAGAAATTCCAAAAGAGAGGCCTTTATAAAGGTCAAAACGCGTCGATGAAGGAAAGAGTCGTCTCCCGAAACAAAAATCAGATTTCCTTCGCTATGAGTGGGCGTCCTTTTTTCAACGTGACAGATGGTATAAGTTTCTCCCAAAAGGTTAATTTTATCGCCATTTTTAAGGCGTTGTGAATTGGGAAAGCTTTTTGATGTTTTTTCAATCCAGGACAGATTTTTTTGTGCAAAAACTTCGCCTTCTTTTAACGGGCAAAGAAAAGGCAGATGAAGCTCCACCTCTCTTGTTTTGGGGTTAAGTTTTAAGCGTAAGGATTTTAGGCGTTTTTTCCGTATCACCCTAATCTTAAAGTCCTGAAGCGTTATAAATCTTTCCATTTGATATGATGCTTTTCTAAATCGATGTCCTCATTATAAGAGACAGCACGTCCTTTAACGGACATTTGGGCCCTGTGAACAGAGTCTTTATCTTTCGAAATAAGAGGGTGCCAATCGGGCAGCTTTTTATGATGTAAAATCAGATAATAGGCACAGGTTTTAGGCACAAAACGTGGACGTTTTTTCAAAAGGGAAAGATTGACTTTCAAGCACTCTGGCACAATTTTTTGCCGTAAAGCATAATTTTTGCATTTTCCCGTGTTAATATCCAAAAGGGGGCAGGCTACATTTGTAAAATGGATACGAAAGGCCCTCGTTTTCATCAGGCAACATTTGCCACATCCGTCACACAGGCTTTCCCATTCTTCATCTGTCATTTCTTCCAAAGATTTACGTTCCCAAAAAGGCTTTTCTTCTTGAAGAGTCTTTGATAGGTTTTTCCTTTTTCCTTTTCTAAAAAAAGGAGGATATGAAAAAAAAGATTTAAAAAAATTTTCCATAAAAATTCCAAATAAAGTTCTTTATCAAGAAGTATAAAGGAAAGGGCAGGTTTTTAAAAGAAAATTTAAAATATTTTTTATTTCATAATTCTTTACAAGAAGGGCTTCAAATGCTACTTTTTTGATTAGCTTGTTTTATTTATTTTTAGGGGGGCAAAATGCAGGCTCTTATTAGAACGTTTCATCCACTTTCAAAAACTGAAGAAGAAAGATTAAAAGAAAAACTTTCTTTTTTGACGAAAGAAAAAGAAGTTTCTCTTCGTGTTCAAATTGATGAAAGTCTTTTAGGCGGCCTTGTGATTCAATTTGAATCGACTTTAATTGATTTATCGTTAAAAGAAAAATTAAAAAAACTAAAAGAACAGTTTAAAAACTATCCTTTGGATAAGGTGGATATTGACGAATTTCCAGATTTTGTAAAAAAGATTGTTGATTTTTATCAGCAGAAAACTTTTGTCTTTGAAATCGGTCGCATTGAATCGGTTAAAGATGGAGTGGCCCACATCTTGGGAATGCAGGAAGTGCGCTCTAACGAAATGTTGGAGTTTGAAGGAGGACAAGAAGGGCTTGTTCTTAACCTGACGCGAGAAGGGGTAGATGCTCTTATCCTAAGTGGGGGAGATCATTTGAAAGAAGGCTCTCTTGTTTATCAGACAGATAAAGTAATGCGCACCCCTGTCTCTTCCAATATGTGGGGACGTGTTCTGAATTCTTTAGGAAAACCCATTGACGGCAAAGGAATGCTGGAGGAAGTCAACTTTGTTGAAATTGAGCAGCCTGCGCCGGCTTTGATTGACAGAGCAAGTGTTCAAATTCCATTTCAAACGGGTGTTAAAATGATTGATGCGTTGGTTCCTATTGGTCGAGGTCAACGGGAATTGATTATTGGCGATAGGCAAACGGGAAAAACCTCTCTGATTATGGATATGATTTTAAGTCAAAAAGAGAATAATTTAAACGCCTCCTCTGATAGAGAGAAAATATTTTGTATCTATGTTGCCATTGGGCAAAAAAATGGAACGGTTGCGCGGTTTGTTAAAGCATTGGAAGAAAAAGGCGCCTTAGATTATACCCTTGTTGTAAATGCGTCCGCTTCTCAAAATGCAGTTCTTCAATATTTGGCCCCTTATACAGGCTGTGCGATTGCCGAATACTTTAGGGATAAAGGGCTCCATGTTGTTATTTTTTATGATGATTTATCAAAGCATGCGGTGGCATACCGTGAGATTTCTTTATTGTTAAGGCGGTTTCCTGGACGGGAGGCCTATCCTGGCGATATTTTCTTTATTCATTCTCGTTTATTGGAACGGGCTGCAATGCTTTGTCAAGAAAAGCAAGGCGGATCTTTGACGGCTATTCCTGTTGTTGAAACACAAGAAAACGACGTTTCGGCCTATATTCCAACAAATATTATTTCCATTACAGATGGTCAAATCTTCCTTGATTCTGATCTCTTTAAAAAAGGATTTCGTCCCGCGGTTGATGTGCGGCTTTCGGTCAGTCGTGTGGGAGGGGCGGCTCAGATTCCTGCGATGAAAAAGTTGTCCGCGCCGTTAAGATTAGATCTTTCCAGATATTGGGAAGTGATGTCGTTTTCGCAATTTTCATCCCATATGGACGATTCTTCGAAAAAGTTAATCGATAAGGGCAATCGCCTGCGGGAAATCTTAAAGCAAAAAAATGAAGATGTTTTGGATTTTCCTTCCCAAGTTATTTTGCTTTTTGCTGGATTGAATGGGTTTTTAGAAACTCTTTCGCTTGAGGAGGTGCCGCCTTTTCAACGCTTTATTTTAGACAGGATTCCTATTGGGGCCGTTTCTATTTATAAAGCCCTTGAAAAGGAAAAAGACCTTTCAGATGAGACGTCTCAAAAATTGAAAAAATTTTTAGGAACTCTGTTAGAAGAATTTAAAAAACAACAGGGAGAGGCTTAAAAAATGTCCAGCTTAAAAGAGCTTCAAAAAAGAAAGGTGAATTTGGAAACTTTGCTCAAGATTACAGGGGCAATGCAGGCCAAATCAAGTAGCCTTTTTCATAAAATGGAAGAAGCTCTTTTAGAAGGACTTCCTTACATTCAAGAAGTGGAACGGATGACAAGGCGTTTGGTTCGACAAACTTCTTTTCAAAAGGAAATTCATGAAAAAAGCGGAAAAGAGGGGCAAGTTCATTTCCCTTTCTTGATTGAGGGAAACGGAAAGGAAAAACGCTTTTTTGTGGTGGCTTTTTTCTCCGAAGAAGGCTTATGCGGCAACATCAATTATTTGATTTCCCAAAAAGTGCAAAGGCTTTTATCCTATCTTTCAGAACAAGGCAAAGAAGTGACGTTCATATGTTATGGGAAGAAGGGGAAAGATTTTTTTGAAAAGTTGCCCCCTCATGTTTCAATGCGAGTCCTTTCCAGAAAACAGGAAGAGGAGTTAACAGAGGCTGAAACGTTGTTTTTAGAAGCTCATTACATGGAGATCCGTTTAGAGGAATTTTTGAAAGAAGATGTGTTTGATGTCTGTCTTTTTGTGTATGACTCTTTTAAAAGTGTCCTTATACAAGATGTTGAAATTAAACAGATTTTTCCCTTAGAAACTTTTAGCTTAGAAAACAGGTGGAGTTTTTTACTAAAAGAAGAAAAAAAGTCTCTAAAGGTTGGAACAAGACGGCAAAAAGCTCTTTTAGAAACCTTAGGGGTAGAAGAAAGAGTTAAAACGCCGTTTGAAAAGTTTGATATAGAAAAGATTTTGGCTTCTTCAAAGCGTCCGCCGTTTATTTATGATTATGAGCCTTCTTCAGAATTTTTGTTGCATGATATTTTGCCTAAATATTTAGAAGCCTTTTTATATAAAGTTCTTTTAGCCCAGCAAATTAGTGAGGCCTTGGCACGTATGACGTCTATGGATGAAGCTTCGGTTAATACAAAAGATATGATTCATACCCTTTCCAAAAAATATCAAAAAAAGCGTCAGGAGAAAGTGACGAATGAGCTGTTAGATATTGTGGCAGGGGTTTAGGAAATTAAGGGAGTAAAAAATGGAACAAATTGGAAAAATCGTTCAGATTATTGGAACCGTTATTGATGTTGAATTTCAAAAGGATTTTGTTCCAACAATCGATTCGGCCCTAGAGGTGTTAGAATCAAAGACAATCTTGGAAGTTGTCCAGATTTTGGATGAAAAAACAGTTCGAACGTTGGCCATGAAATCAACAGAGGGCCTAAAAAGGGGAATGGAAGTTAAATTTCTTTCCAAAAATATTGAAGTTCCTGTTGGAAAAGCTGTTTTAGGACGTGTCCTTAATGTGATTGGGGAACCGATTGATAGGAAAGGCCCCCTTTTGAAGGCAAAACGTCGTCCAATTCATAAAGAGGCGCCTAAGTTTGAAGAGCAATCTACCTCTTTTGAGCTTTTAGAAACAGGGATTAAAGCCATTGATTTGCTCTGTCCTTTCCCAAAGGGTGGTAAAATTGGCCTTTTTGGGGGCGCTGGCGTGGGTAAAACGATGCTGATTATGGAACTGATGCATAATATTTCAAAGGCTCACGGTGGGTATTCTATTTTTGCAGGGGTTGGCGAAAGAATTCGAGAAGGCTATGATCTTTATCAGGAAATGAAGGCCTCTCACGTGATTGAGGATAAAGGCGGGGAATCAAAGGCCGCCCTTGTCTTTGGACAAATGAATGAAACGGCAGGGGCCAGAAAAAATGCGGCTCTCACCGGGGTGACGATGGCTGAATATTTTAGGGATGAAGAAGGGCTGGATGTCTTGCTTTTCATTGATAATATTTTCCGTTTTGCCCAAGCTGGATCTGAGGTTTCGGCGTTAATGGGGCGCCTGCCTTCAGCTGTGGGGTATCAGCCGACGTTGGCCTCTGACTTGGGAAAATTGCAAGAAAGAATTACCTCCACAAAGGAAGGGTCCATTACTTCTATTCAAGCTATTTATGTGCCTGCGGATGATTTAACGGATCCCGCCCCTTTGACAACCTTTACACATTTGGATGCGACAATCGTGCTCAGTCGTCAAGTTGCAGAACAAGGGATTTATCCAGCGATTGATGCTTTGGAGACAACTTCCAGGGCGTTAAGTCCCGAAAATGTGTCTAAAGAGCATTATTTGATTGCAACAAAGGTGGTTGAAACGCTTGAAAAATACCATTCTTTACAAGATATTATTGCAATTTTAGGCCTAGAAGAGCTTTCTGAGGAAGATAAAAAAGTCGTCAAACGGGCGCGGCGTATTGCCCTCTTTTTATCTCAACCCTTCCAAGTTGCCGAAAATTTTACGGGACGCAAAGGGGTGTATGTTTCGCTTCAAGAGACGCTTGAAGGGTTTAAGGCTATTTTGGATGGCAAATTGGATGAGGAACCTGAAGAGTCGTTCTTTATGAAAGGGGCACTCCCTGATTCTTTATTAAAACAAAAGGCATAATGCAAAGGCAATAAAATGGATAAAGTTTTGACGCTTACCATGACCACGCCGCTTCATAGCTTAATGAAAGAGGAGCAGGTTCGAAAAATCCTTCTTCCCACAAAAAATGGGATGGAGATGATTTTATACGACAGAGCCCCTCTTTTTAAGAAAATTGAACAAGGTAAATTGACCTGCTTTTATAAAGGAGGCACTTTCCGGTCTTTTTTTATTTCAGAAGGGGTTTGTGAAGTGCGTGAAAATAAAGTTTCAATTACAGCGCAACATATAGTAGACGCCCATGATAAAGAAGCCCTTTTTCATTCATTAGAGGTGATTAAACAATTTTCAAAACGGGCAAGTTCGGCCTATGTTCAATCCAAATTTCAAAAAAAGATTGATGACTTAGAGCAACTTTTAAAATTATTTGAAGAAGAGCCTTTAAATAATTTAAAAAATAAAGAAGAAATTTAAAGACTGACTTTGTTTTCATAAATATCAGGAAGATCATTTTCATAAAGAACCACATCGCCTGCTTGTTGATGGGCTTCAAGCCAAGCATAGGCTTCTTTAAAGCTTGCGACCTGAATGAGCTTTGCATGATTTCCTTCCAAAACACCTTGGCAAAAACTAGGAATTCTTGAAGGTAAAACGGCCAAAACAATATCCGCTGTTTTTCCAGCTTCCCGTCCGACTTCTAAATGCGCTTTTTGATGAATTTTTCCAAGTTCCACCATTCCTGGCGTCACAAGAATCGAACGTATTGTTTTTAATAAATTAAGGGTTTCTAAAGCAGACTTAAATCCCGTCGGATTGGAATTATACGCGTCATCAATCAAGGTTATATCGCCTTGTTTCTTAACTTCCAATCGATGAGTAATTTGTGGTAAATTATGAAGGGCCGCCTTCAAGGTGCTCATCGGATAGCCCATTTCTCGCAAAAGAGCAAGGCAAAGGGAAATATTGCTTGCGTGATGTGTGCCAAAAAGGGGCGCTTTAATCAAAACAGGGGCGCTGCCTTCTTCTTTAAAAAGAAAAGACAGGCCCTCTTTTGTTTGTTGGATGCTATCAAAGGCATATTTTCCCCCCGCGCCGACAGGCACAATAAAGGGCTTTTCGGGGATATATTTCGGGTTGATTTGGGTTAAATTGCAAATCAATTTTCCCCCCTTTTTTTCAACAAAATCTGCCATTTCAAACTTGGCCTCAGCCACACTTTGTTCTGTTTTAAAGCGTTCATAGTGCGCCGTTCCAATGGCTGTGATAATGCCGTTTGTAGGGGGGGTTAACCTGCAAAGACGAGCAATAGATCCTTTTTTATAAGCGCCCATTTCAGAAATAAAGTATTTATGAGAAGCGTTAAGTTCTCGGTTTAAAACAGAGCAAATACCAAGGACGGTGTTAATACTGCCCTTTGTCCAAAGCGTGTTTTCAAACGAAGACAAAAGGTGCCCTAAAATATGCTTCACAGATGTTTTTCCATAGGAGCCTGTTATTCCAATAATGGTTGGATTAACCTCTTGAAGTTTGGCTTTTGCTGATGAAATAAACTGAGCCTCGCGATATTTTCGAAGAGGGAAAAGAAGCATATTTGCCAAAGGTAAAATAAAGGGTAAACTTTGAATAATCAAAAAAGATTCCCATAAAAACGGTAAAAAACGAAGGAAGTAAAGCTCCAATCCAATTAAGACAAAACTTACCAAAAAGATAAGTTTGACTCGATTCGTTATGACCAATTTCTTTTTGGCTTTTTGAAGGGCGCGTGATTCTTTTATTCCAAAAAGAACAAATAAAACAAGGAGAAGTAAGGAGGCATATTTCCACAAAAGCATCACAGGAAAGAGAATCAAAATAATAAAGGAAAGCTTTTTATCAATCAGCTTAAAACGCCTAAAAGCGTATTTGATAAAGCGAACGTTATCGTATTCTTCTTGTTGGAAAAAAAGCATAAGAAACTTTAATCTATAAAAAGAAAAAAGAACCAAACAGGAGAGTAAAAAAACTTCAATAAAAGACATAAAACAAATCCTTATTATTTAGAATGAATTTAAGAAAGAGCGAATAAAAAAAGCTGTTTGCTGCTTGCCTTCAAAAAGAAGAGTATAATGATTTTGATAATCAAGCAAACAAAGTTTTGAAGAGGGGATAAGATGGTGATACCTTTGCCCAAAAGAGGCAGGAGTCGCCGTATCTTCCTTTCCATAAATTAAAAGAGTGTTGAGGGTGACCTGTGTTGCTTTTGAAGACAAATCTTCCTTAATTGTTTTAACAAAAATCGAGCGCATAATGCCTTTGGCAGCCTGATAGTCGGCACTTCCCAAATGAAGCGGGGGCAAAAACGGAATTTTCTTATAAATTTTACTTAAGGTTTTTATAAAAAAGGCCTTTATCCGAAAGCCCAAGGTGTAATCATAAGGCAAGCCAGCCCCTGCAATGAGGACAAGTCCTTTTATAAGGTCGGGAAATAACGCCCCCAGCTGAATGCATACGCGCCCACCAAAGGAATGCCCCAAAACAAAAGTATCTTTTGGAGGGAGGGTTTTGATGAAATCAGCCACTTCTTTAGCATAATCTTCTGTCCCATAAACTTTTAAAGGGGCAGGGGTTTTTCCAAATCCGGGTAAGTCAAGAAGCAGAACCTCTGCCTCGTCTTGAAAAAGGGAGGCCAGCGGAAGAAGGGTGTCTGAAGAAACGTCCCATCCATGCAAAAAAACAAGGCGTTTTGTTGTTTTTTGAGGAGAGGGAAGAGCGTGAACATACATCATTTTTTCCTTAAAAGCTTTAGAATTAAGGGCGATTAAAAATTAAACTGTGACTGGCGCTTAAAGAAAAGCTTTTCTTCTTTTTGGCTTCATTAAATCCTTCTTCAATTAACGCAGAAAGAAGCTCTGTATAAGGTTTTTTAGGGTGAGAGGCTTCCCACAAATAATAGGCAAAGGAGCCAGGAATGGTGTTGACTTCGCCTAAATAGAGCTCTCGCGTTTTACTGTTGCACATAAAATCAATGCGAACAACCCCTTTTGTATTAAGAGAAAGGAAGGCTTTTTTGGCCCACTCTTGAATATGAGCTGTTTCTTCTTTGGTAAGTTCCTCTGGATTAAATACACGGGTTAACGCCAAAAGGCCGTCTTTATTTGTAGAGGCGGATTTTGTCCCCTTTGTGCCCCCTGCGGCCAAATATTTTTCATGAAAGCCTAAGAAAGCACTTTTATCTTTTAAAGGCCGTTCAATGACAGAGGTTTGAGCTTCTCCAAAGGCTTGTGTCACAGAGATATTATATTCTTCCAAATTATCAACAAAAGGTTCGATAAGGGCGTCATCTCCCAATGCAAAAACGTTTAAAAGGCCCTGTTTCAAGCCTTCTATATCATCGGCTTTCAACACCCCGACACTGCTGCCTAACGTATTTGGCTTTACAATTAAAGGAAAGGGGAGGGAAACCTCTTTTGCCAAAACATCAATATCAAAAAGAGAGGAGGTTGGTTTTTGGATAACCTCATCTTTCAAAACGGGAATGCCTTTTTCTTTCAAAAGAGCCTTTGTTGCAGATTTATTCATAAACAAAGCCGAAGATAACACGCGTCCCCCGGCATAAGGAATGCCAGACATTTCACACAAGCCTTGAAACTTTCCATCCTCGCCATAATCGCCATGAAAAGCAGGAAAAATTAAATCAAGCGGAAATTGTTGAGCTTTTTTAAAAAAAGTGCCTTTTGACTCCAAATAAAAAGAATTTTCACCCACATGAAGGGAAACTTTTGAAAGGGTTTTCTTGACGTCATCTGTTAAATGATAGTTTTTCTTGTCAAGTAAGGCGCGTCCCGTCCACCAAACGCCGTCCAAATCAACATAAACCGGGAAAGGGTCGTATTTTGTTGAATCAAGAGATAAAACAACATCAATTCCTGTGATAATGCTGACATCGTGTTCAAAGGATTTTCCCCCAAAAAAGACAGCAATTTTTTTTCTTTGCATTTTAATTCCTTTAATTAAATTATCTTAAAAATATATTCTTTTTTATAATCTTTTTTAACTTTGAAATCAATTTGAAAATAAAAAGAGCTCCTTCATAAAAAAGAGCTCTTAGATTAAAAATAAAGTTAAAGTTTAATTTTTAGCCAATCGTTTTTCCAAAGCATCCCGCGTGACGAGGACAACGCCGTTTTCGGAAACTTCAAAATATTTGGCATCTTCCTCCAAATTAAATCCAATTTCCATTTTTGCTGGAATGTGGCAATTTTCATCCAAAATAACGCGACGAAGCTTGGCTTCTCGATGAATATCACACCCATGTAAGATAACGCATTCTTCAACTTGTGCCCTTGAATGAATAAAGACTTTTGAAAAAAGAAGAGAACGCTCTACCGCGCCGCCAGAGATAATGCACCCTGGAGAAACCAGAGAGTCAATGGCATAACCGTGTCGTTGTTCTTCATTAAAAACAAATTTGGCGGCAGGAAGTTGTTCTTGAAAGCTCCAAATAGGCCAAAGATCATCATATAAATCCAAAGCTGGCACAACACTTGTTAAATCTTGGTTGGCTTCAAAATAAGAATCAAGCGTTCCCACATCACGCCAATAACAATCACAGCCCTGTGTTTGAATACAGCTTTTGGAGAAGGGGTGTGCTAAAAGTTTTGCTTTTCCAATTAAAGAAGGAATAATATTTTTCCCAAAATCATTGTGGGAAGTTTTATCTAATGCATCTTCTTTCAAAAGAGGGATTAAAAAATCGGTATTAAAAATGTAAATGCCCATACTGGCTAAGGCATGCGTCTCATCTCCTGGAATAGAAGGCGGATTTTCGGGTTTTTCAAGAAAACTTGTCACGCGCCGTTTGGCATCAATGCCCATCACCCCAAAAGATTTTGCCTTTTTAAGAGGCACTTCAACGCAAGAAATTGTGGCATCAGCTCCGTTTTGAATATGATCCAAAAGCATTTTGCTATAATCTTGTTTATAAACATGATCCCCTGCTAAAATCAGGAGATATTTTGGATGATGCTCTTCAATGGTTTCAATATTTTGGAAAACCGCATCGGCCGTTCCTTTATACCAGCAAGCCTCATCTGTTTGCTGTTGAGCGGGCCAAATTTCAATAAATTCATTAAGTTCTGGACGTAAAAAATTCCAGCCATGTTGTAAATGCTGGATTAAAGAATGGGCTTTATACTGTGTTAAAACACCAATACGACGTAAACCGGAGTTAAGACAATTTGAGAGGGGAAAATCGATAATTCTAAATTTCCCTCCAAAGGGAACTGCAGGTTTGGATTGATGATCCGTCAACTGCTTTAAGCGAGACCCTTTTCCCCCTGCCAAGACAAGGACGAGGGTTTCTTTAAGAGCTGTTGTAATGTTTACTTCTTCAGACATACTTTTCTCCCTTAAAAGTTTTATCAAAGCCAGTATAACAAGTCCTTTTTCTTTTTCAATAGGATATTTTTTTATTTATATTAAAAACCAAAAGAAATGTTTTTTTTGAGATTGTTTATGAAGAAGATTGAACCCCCTTTAAGAATGTGCTACAAAATAAAGAAAAAGAAATTAAGGTGAAAAGTTAATGATAAGAAGATATTTTTCTTTTTTGGTTGGGGTGTTTGTTTTTATTGCTATTGAAGGCAACGTCGCTAAAGCAAATCTTAAAATTCAACCTCCCGCAACTCCAGATCCAAGTTTGGTTTCGGTTGAACAAAGAAGAAACAATCCCAATCCAGAACCCAAAAATTTTAACGAAATTATGAAGTATGCCTTTAAGGGCAAGCCTATGGTTGGGGTTGGAAAAACAATCCCTGTTCAAGGGGTAAAAAAAGGCAAGGGGCTTTCTTCTTTGGAACAAACCTTAAAAGAAATTGAAAAAGATCAAAAAAGAAAAGAATCCTCTTCAAATATACAAGTCATTCATAAGAAAACAACCGCTCCTCTTAAAGCAGATAAAAAGAAATATATTGAGGCGTTCACCCCCGTTGGAGGAAGTTATCAGGCTGTTTTTGTTCAACATTTTCCCTCTGTTGTCACCTCCTTGCATGTCTTGGCTAATCGGGGTCTTTGGGTGGAAGAGGAATTTCAAACCATTGTCACAGATGAAAATTTTAAGTTTGTGAGGGATATTCCCCTTTCTTTGAAGCTGCCTTTTGGAGAGGAAGAACATCTTCTTCCAAAGGCGTTTGAGGTGCAATTAAATGGACAAGATGTTGCCTATCAAAGAGAGCAAGTGAACGGCTTTGAACGTTTAACTATTGGAAATCCTTTTCAAAAAATAACCCCGGGACTTCATATTTATACGATTCGATATTTTATTCCTGACTTTATTAAAGAAGAAGCGGAGTATAATCGCCTCTTTTGGACTGTTTTTGGAAAGGATTTAATGTATCCAATCGAAAACACAATGGTCTTGGTTTATTTCCCAAAACCTGCAAAAATTTTAATGCAAAATGGGTATTTAAAAGGCAAAAAAATTGAAGGATTTTTTAAACGTGTTCAAGATAAATATGGAAATTTAAGCTATTTGGTGGAATACCCATTGCCTGCCCATACGCCATTTTCGATTGATGTTGCTTTTTCAAAGGGGGCTTTGCCTGCCTTTTCGTTAAGAGATAAAGTGGGGTTATTTTTGAAAAAGAAACTCTCTTTTGTCATTGCTCTTTTAGGAATGCTTATTGGGTTCCTTTATTATGCGGCTTCCTTTTTAAATCTAAAAAAGCAAACAAAAAAAGTTTCTTTAAGGCGTGGGGGACTTTCCCCTCTTGCGCTTCAATATGCGCTTTTGAAGAAATTAGATAAAACAAGTTTTGCTTTGGCTTTGATTTCTTTGGCATCCAAAGGGACTTTTTATATAAAGGAAACGGCACAAGGACTTTTCTTAGAAAAAGGCAAAAAAGAGCAGAATTCTCTTTCCAAAGCTGAGAAGGCTTTGAAAAAAACTTTGTTTAAAAGAAAGCAAATTTCCCTATTCCTTTCTCGGGAAAAAAGAGAATCTCTTGAAAGTGATTTTATGAAAAAGGCGCCGATTGATTTAACCTATGAGCTTAATCAAAAAGGGTTTGCCTTTAATCAATTCTATTTTTACTTTGGTGTCGGGTTGTTTGTTGCAACATGGATAGGAATGGCGCTTTCAACAGAGTATTTTTACGAAAATCTTTTATTTTCTCTGTTGGGCTGTAGTCTCCTTTTAGGGGGCGCAAAAATGGCAGAAGAGAGCATTCCTTTCTTTCTTAAAACGAAAAGGAAAGTCTTTTTTGCGGGGGCTCTTTTGCTTTTAGAAGCGGGAATCGTGGCCCTTTCAGTCAAGGCGTTTTCCTTAATGCCTATGTTTATAGTTTCTGTTCTTTGTTTGCCTTTAATGGCTGGCGGGATTATGGGGGCTTATTGGTTATTTAGAATGCCGTCTTCTTTCCAAAAAGAAGTTAAAGCTATGACAGAAGGGTATAAAGCGTATTTGTCCCAACCTGTGTTGGAGGGGTATCTTTCTTCAAAAAGAAAAATTGATGAGCAAAAAGTTTTTGAAAAACATTTGCCTTTTGCGATAGCCTTAGGGGTTCAAGAACAGTGGAGCGCTCGTTTTAAGGATTTGAAAACGACACCGTCTTGGTATGACGGGACGCAAGATTTTTCTAAAGAGTTTATTTTGGATCTTATGGCTTCTTTAGAAGGCAAAGAAAACAAGGATTTATAAAAAAGGGAGAGAAAAAATGAAATTTGTTTTTTTAGGATTGTTATTAGGGGCGCTACCTGCTTTAGCAGATCCTCTTATTTTGCCAGAATCGGAAAGAGATTCACTTCACCTTGCGGTCTATGAGCAAGATAGGGGACTCGTTGAAGATTCAAGATGGGTTGATGCGAGCAAAGGTGAAAAAACAATTGAATTTGAATCGGTGTCGAATTTTATTATTCCAGAGTCTGTTCAAGTTGATTTTAAGGAAGGATCTGTTTTAGAGCAAAATTATAAGTATGATGTTCTTTCAAGAGAGGCTTTGTTAAGATACTTGACGGGGGAAACCGTGGGGGTTTTAAGGACGAACCCTCGAACAGGAGAAGTTTTTGCCGAAAAAGGAATTTTGCTTGCTTCAAGTGAGAGGTATCATCCTTTGGTAAAGATAAAGGATAGAATTGAAAGTCCTTCATCCGATAAAATTGTTTTTTATGACATTCCAAAAGGCTTAAAAGAAAAACCGACCCTTTCTTTTAAAACAGAGATACAAACATCAGCTTTAAGAGTGCCGTTTAAGATTACCTATTTAACGCAAGGTTTATCTTTTGATACAAATTATGTGGGACAACTGGCAAAGGATGATAAATCTCTTATTTTGTCAGGGGACGTATCGCTTTACAACAACACCGACACTCCTTTTAAAAAGGCAAAAGTTTCTTTGGTTTCGGGAAGAGTGCATTTTTCATCCCCCTCTTTAAATAGCAGAATGGTTATGCGAGAAATGGATGTAAAAGAAAGTCGTGGTTTTGAAAGCCGAGCTCCCGTTTTGGAAAAAATGTCCGATTATACGGTCTACCATCTTCAAGGGGAACAAACCCTTCTTCCTATGGAAAAGAAACAAATTTCTTTGT
This sequence comes from Alphaproteobacteria bacterium, assembly GCA_009929265.1. Classification (GTDB taxonomy): domain Bacteria; phylum Pseudomonadota; class Alphaproteobacteria; order CASFRQ01; family SAAU01; genus SAAU01. The sequence goes on along the minus strand of SAAU01000004.1, from coordinate 20,346 downwards.
TTAAAAATAAAGAAATTCCTGTTCAAAAAGTGTATCGATATGAAAATCTTGTCTCAACGTATCCGCAAACGACATTCCGTCAAAAAGAAAATCAAAACCCAGAAATGGTCCTTCTTTTTAAAAATGAAAAAATTGGGCAAGCTACACTTCCAAAAGGAAAACTCCGTCTTTATCAAAAAAAGAAAGGCACCTCTCTTTTTATTGGAGAAGATACGCTTCAAGCGTTGGCTTTAGGACAGGAAGGAAAAATCAATTTCGGAACTTCTGTAGATGTGTATGCCGAGGCCAAAAGGACTTCGTTTCAGCAAATTGGGAAAAATTTTTATGAGCTTTCTTTTGAAATAACGCTTCATAATACGAAAGAGTCTTCTGTTCAAGTGGAAGTTCGTCAATTTATTCCCTATTCTTGGAAAATTGGCGCGGAAAGTTTAACGTCTAAAAAAGTGGATGCCAATACGGTTGAATGGGAGGTTCCTCTTTTGAAAAAAGAAACCAAAACCTTGACCTTTAAAATTGAAATACAAAAGAAATAAGGGGAAAGAATGAAGCTTTTTGGAAAAGTTCTTTTTGTTTGCTTATTCTTTGGAAGCTTTGCCGCTTTTTCAAAGGATGAAAGTCAAGACTTTGAGAAAATTTATGCCAAGATACAGTCTCTTTCTTTACAAAATAAAGGCAAGAGTTGGGCTGAAAATTATAAAACAGAAGAGCTTTTGCGAGAGCTTTTCCTTAAAATGCCGGAAACGTATAAGCAATATATTATTCCGTCATTATTCACAAAGCCTTTTATTTCTGAAAAGACTCTTTCTCACCCTTTAATTAAAAAATGGCGCGGGAAAAAACCGACCAGAATTGCCCCAGAACTTCAAGAATATGCTGAAAAATACCTGGATGATTTGCCGCCCTCTTTATATGTGGCTTTAATGCCAGAGGCGTGGCCGTCTTTCTATAAAGGGAAGAAAGAGACAGTCTTTAAGAAGAAAAAGGTCGATTTATATCGTCTTTTTAGGGAAAAAAAGACTTATACAATTCCCTCTATTTCGAAAAAACTCAGGCGATTTGTTTTTCCTAAAGACGATAAAACACCGTTAACGGAAAAAGAAGTCTCTGCTGTGATGAATGTCGCGCAAAGTTTGAAATCCTTTTCAAAGCTAGAGGGGTTTGATAAAAAACGGGCCACTTTGACGGAATATACCCTTCTTCAAGGGATGCAAAAAATGGTTGAAAATTCTTGTTCGGTTTTGATTGGCTCTCTTGATTATGCAGGCTATCAAAAGCAAGTTTCAGAGATTTTGGCAAAGCAAAACTTGTCAAGAAAGGCGTTCGTGCCGCTGTGTAATCGAACATTAAGAGCCTATCGTGTGGCACATCTTCCGCTTCAAAAGGCGATAGGGGTAGGCAAAATTCGCCGAGAAATTTACCCTAAAGCTCAAGGAAAACAAAAGGAACTCATGGGGCTTTTCTTGTCGCTTTATACGGCGCCTTTGTCAGATGTGAAAGCGCTATCGCGTTTTAAAGGGCCTTTTTTTGAAGCCTTTACAGAAAATAGGGCTTCATTTTTATTTTTATCAGTTCCTCTTTTTTTGAAATAAAAAAGAAAAAGGAATTTTATGTTTGTTTTTGTTTGTTAAATAGAGTAAAAAGATACAAAAGATTGTGTTATTCGGAGGAAAAAATGGCTTGGACACCAGAATTGGTCGAAGATCTTCAACGTCTGTGGAATGAAGGATTGACAACAGGGGAAATTGGAAAAAGATTAGGCGTTTCCAAAAATGCTGTTGTAGGAAAAGCGCATCGTTTGGGCTTAGAAAGTCGTCCGTCTCCCATTCATCGGGAAGAAAAAACAAAAGAAAAACCTGTTAAGGCAAAGAAAAAAGCGGCTGTTAAAAAGGCGCCTAAGAAAAAAGAAAAATTAGTTTTAAACGACTTGCATTTTAATTCTTGTCGTTGGCCAATTGGGGATCCAAAAGATCCTGATTTCCATTTTTGTGGAAAGGAAACTTTTATGGGGCGTCCTTATTGCGCAGAGCATTGCTTAAAGGCTTATGTTGGAATTCATAAGCATAAAAAATAACTTTTAAGCACGAAGTTTCTTTAAGAATTTTAAAAAAAAGTAGAGGGGTTATGGCTCAAAAGAAAAAATTATGTTTGATTGATGGCTCCGGATATATTTTTCGTGCTTTTTATGCCTTTCCCCCAATGACAAAATCTGATAAAACGCCCGTGAATGCTCTTTATGGGTTTACGGCCATGTTGATGCAGTTTGTGAAAAACAATACATCAGATTATATCGTGGTTGTTTTTGATGCCAAACGCGAAAATTTTAGAAATGAAATCTATGATGCCTATAAGGCGAATCGAAAAGAAACGCCACCTGAATTGGCGCCTCAATTTCCTTTAATCAGAGAGGTTGCGCCTGCTTTTAACTTAGCCGAAACCGAAATGGAGGGCTATGAAGCAGATGATTTAATTGCCACCTATACGCAAAAAGCTCTTGAAAAAGATATGGAAGTTTTGGTTGTCTCATCGGATAAGGATCTGACTCAACTTCTTCAAGACGGGGTTCAAATATATGATCCCATGAAAAAGAAGCTGATTGGGCTTAAAGAGGTGGATGAAAAATTTGGTGTTGTTCCGTCTTTAGTGCCAGAAGTTCAAGCCATTCAAGGCGATACAAGTGATAATATCCCTGGGGTAAAAGGAATTGGACCCAAGGGAGCTGCAAAACTTATCAATGAATTTGGATCCCTAGAGGGGGTTTATGAACATATAGATGAGATTAAACCAGAGCGCACAAAAACCCTGTTAAAAGAATCGAAAGAGCTTGCTTTTATTTCCAAAAAACTTGTGACGCTTGATAAAAATGCGCCTGTTGATGGGATGCTTGAAACCTTTAAGGCGCAGCAACCCAATTTTGACAAGATGATGGCTTTTATTGAAAAGCATGAGTTTAAAAGCCTAAAATCTCGTGTTGAACAGTGGTTTTCAGACAGAAAAGAAACAGTTTGCCAATTTTGTCCTCAAGCGGAAAAGAAATATTTTCTTCTTCAAACAAAAGAGGAGGTGTCTCATCTAATTCAAAAGATAAAAACGCAAGGCAAAATGGCGTTTTCTTTTCTAACGGAAAAGGATGAGGTTTTAGGGGTTTCTTTTGCCTGCTCAAATGATGAAGGATATTTCCTTGCCTTTAATGAAAAACAAACGCTAGAAGAGAACGCAAAAGAGATAGCAGATAAAAAAGAAGAAAAACCTGTGTCTAAGCCTGCTCTTCAAGGAACGTTTCTTGATCTTTTGAACGAAAAGACAGTATTAGAAAAAGAGGACAAATCGTCAAATAAAAAAGAAGATGAGAAATCAGGAAGAAAATCTTTGTTTTCGCTTTTTGAACCCCTCTTTTTTGACACAAGCATTTTGAAAATTATGCATAATGCCAAGACGGATTTTCATTTGATGTCTTCCCTTCTTTCAAAAGAGGTCAGCTTTGATTCCTTTGACGATATTTGTTTGATGGATTATGCCATTTATGGGGTTTCACAAAGTCATCATTTACAAGATATGGCGCTTCATTTGTTGGAATATCGCCCTTTAATTTTAAAAGAACTTAGAGATGGGCGGAAAAGCTTAAAAGAGGTGCCAGAGGAAAATCTAAAGGCGTATCTTTCCGAACGGGCCTGTTTGATTTTTGAGATGTATTGCGTTTTAAATTCAAAATTGACCGAAAAAAAGGCACATACGATTTATAAACAGTTTGATAAGCCTTTGGTTCAAGTTTTATTTGAAATGGAAAAGAATGGGATTTGGGTCAATAAAGAGGCTTTGGAAAAGTTAAATAAAATCTTTGATGAAAAAATAGAAAAAATTACAGAAAAGATTTATCAAAGAGCTGGCGTCCCTTCAGAAATAAACCTCAATTCCCCCATGCAAGTTGGAAAGCTTCTTTTTGAAACATTGGACTTGGCAAAGGGAAAAAGGCTTCGCAAATCTGCGCAATATAATACATCAGCGCTTGAGCTTGAAAAGCTGGAGGAGGCAGGCGCCGAAATTGCAGGGGATATTTTAGAATATCGCCAGATGACAAAGCTTAAAACAACGTATATTTTGGCTTTATTGAAATTGGCCCAAAAAGAAGAGAGAATTCACACAACCTTCCTTCAAACGGTCACGTCAACAGGGCGTTTATCTTCGATTGAACCGAATATGCAAAATATTCCTGTTCGAACCGAAGAGGGGCGTTTGGTTCGAGAATGCTTTGCCGCAAAAGAAGGGCATATCCTTGTTGATGCGGATTATTCGCAGGTTGAATTGCGTCTCATGTCCTCTATCGGAAAAGTCAAAGCATTAAAGGAAGACTTTGAAAAAGGGCTAGATATTCATACGCGGACGGCCGCCAATGTTTTTGGATTAAAAGAAGAAGATGTCACGCCCGAGATTCGCCGTCATGCAAAGGCCATTAACTTTGGGATTATTTACGGCATTTCTGAATTTGGATTGGCCAAAAACTTAGGAATTGAACGAAAAGAAGCTGCGTCCTACATTGAACGATATTTCGAAAAGTATCCAGAAATTAAAACCTATATGGATGACACGATTGAAATGGCCAGAGAAAATGGGTATGTCAAAACATATTTTGGGCGCAAATGCTTTACAAGTGGCATCTTAAACAAGAATCAAATGGCGCGTAAGTTTGCAGAGCGTGCCGCGATTAACGCCCCTATTCAAGGAACGGCAGCTGATATTATGAAGCTTGCCATGCAGGACGTATTGCTTGAAATGAAAAAGCGCAAGATGAAATCCAAACTGATGCTTCAGGTTCATGATGAGCTGATTTTTGAAGCGCCTTTGGATGAAAAAGATGAATTAAAGGCCTTGGTTAAAGATAAAATGGAAAATGCCGTGAAGCTTGATGTCCCTCTTAAAGTTGAAGTTGGGGAAGGCAAAACCTGGAAAGAAAGCCATTAAAAAAAGTCCTCTCTTTATAGGAAAGGGCAAAATGGATTTCAACGGCTTTTAAGCACTTTTATAAAACACTTTTTATTTTCAAAAAGACATCTTCAAACATTTCTTTGGTTAAAACCTTTGTGCTCGTGTTATAGCGTGAGCAATGATAACTATCTATAAGATAAAGATTTTTTTCCTTTATCAAAACGAAATGACCATGCTTAAACGGATAGTCTTTTTGCTTTAAATGAAGGGCTTTTAAAACCGCCTTATGGGAGACAACCCCCAAAGAAAGAATGACTTTTAAATGCGGAAAAGATGAAATTTCAGAGGCAAGATAGGCGTTGCATGTGTTGATTTCTTCCCCTGTCACTTTATTTTGAGGCGGAACACATTTGACGGCATTTGTGATTCTGCTTTTAATAAGGCAAAGTGAATCATCTGCCCGTTCTTCATATTTTCCCGTTGCCCAACCAAATTTCAAAAGGGTCCCATAAAGAAGATGTCCTGCAAAATCCTTTGTAAACGGGCGCCCTGTTTGATTGGCGCCTTTAAGTCCTGGCGCTAACCCCACAATCAATAAAGAAGGATCTTCATCCCCAAAAGAAGCTACAGGCGCATTAAAAAAATCAGGAAATTTTTGTCTGTTTTCTTCTAAAAAAGCAGCTAAGCGGGGGCATTTGGTGCAGTGCATAAAAAGTCCTTAAATCTATGTTTTTTGATTTATTAAGTTTTAACGCACTTTTTTCAAAAGAACAATTGATTTTTTTTCTAAAAAAAGTAAAGATAGGAAAAAAAGAGGAAAAAATGGTTCAAAAAATTTTAATTGTAGAAGATAACGAATTAAATATGCGACTTTTTAATGATTTGCTCGAAATGCAAGGTTATGAAGTTTGCCAATGTCTAATTGCTTCCGAAGCGTTAGCTAAAGTGCGGGATTTTCATCCAGATTTAATCTTAATGGATATCCAGATGCCAGAAATTTCAGGGCTGGAATTGACCGAAAAAATTAGAGCTTCTGCCGAAATAGCAGATGTTAAAATTATCGCTGTGACGGCTTTTGCTATGCAAGGGGATAAAAGCAAGATTTTGGAGGCAGGATGTGATGATTACATCTCTAAACCCATTCAAATCCAACCTTTTTTAACAAAAATAAAAGAAACACTTGCTCTTTAAAGATAAAAAATCCCTCTCTTTATTAGATTAAAAGAGAGGGGGGATAACCCAAAATAAAACCCCGTTAATACGGGGATTTTATTATTTCATTTTCTTTTCTTGATATTCAACATGTTTCCGAACTCTAGGATCGTATTTGCGAACCTTCATTTTTTCCGGTTTTGTTCTTGGATTTTTGGAAGCAACATAAAAATGTCCCGTTCCAGCAGTACTTTCAAGTTTAACTTGAACAACAGTAGGTTTTGCCATTTTTTCCTCACTTGATATAAATTTAAGCCTAGATACGCATTATGGGGAAAAAAGCTTAAAAGTCAAGAAATTATTTTTTCTTTCTTTTTTTGAATTATATGCTTGTATAAAAATAAAAATTGAGTATAATTTCTAATAATTTCTGTAAAATTTTTAAGGATTAAAAAATGAATAACGTTATAAAAGCATTAAGTTTTCTTCTCTTGTTTGGCGTGTTAACGGCTTGCCACGAAGAAAAAGGACAAATGGCAACCCCTCAAATGATGAAGCTCAAAGCTGTTGCCGTTCGTCAGGAAAATATTTTTCCTGTTTTTGATTATGTTGCCAAAATTGAATCAAAAGAAGATGTGGCTTTAAAAGCACGTGTTCAAGGATTTTTGGAAAAACGCTTTTTTAAAGAAGGCTCTTTCGTTAAAAAAGGCGATCTTTTATTCCAAATTGAAGCCGATCAATATGAATCAAAAGTTCAACAAGCCGAAGCTAATGTTTTAAAAGCCAAGGCCAATGTTAAGAATGCTGAAATTCAATATACGCGTTCTAAAAATCTTTATAAAACGAAGAATTTAGCAAAATCTCGGTTAGATGATGCTATCGCTTTGTTTCAAACTGCAAAAGCAGAAGTTTCTCAGGCCGAAGCTCTTTTAGATTTGGCAAAGAAAGATCTTGAATACACGAAGATTTTTGCTCCTATTTCAGGAAGAATTGGAAAATCGACTTATTCAGACGGGGAACTTATTTCTCCTTCATCTGGAATGCTTGCTCGCGTAGTCAGTGTAGATCCTATCTATGCTTCCTTCTCGGTAAGCGAAAATGAAATCACAAATATTCAAGAAATTTTAGGGGATAATTTAAACGAATATTCAAAAGCTGAAGTTTCTTTCAAATGGTCTAATGGCAAAACTTATCCTGAAAACGGTAAGATTTCCTTTGTGGACGTTGTGTTGGACGAACAAATGAATACGCTTGAATTAAGAGCCGAATTTCCAAACCCAAATCACATCTTAATTCCGGGGCAATTCGGACGCGCTGTTTTGAAAAAGACAGAGCCTGTTTTGAAAAATGTTGTGCCACAACTTGCTTTACAACAAGATGTTGAAGGAAATTACCTTTATGTTATTCAATCAGACGGCTCTCTTTTGAAAAAAAGGGTTATTGCTGGAATGGAAGTTGGCCAAAATATTGTTATTGATGGAGTTAAGGCGGGAGACATTATTCTTTTAGAAGGATTCCAGAAAGTTTCTCCAAAGTCAAAGATTTCTCCTGTGCTTCCTGAAGAAAATAAGGTTGAAAATTCGAATAAGACAGCTCCTATAGAAGAAAAAGAAGTTGAAAAGGGGAGCGTAAAGACTCCAGCAGAAGAAAAATAGGAAAAAAATATGTTTGCAAATTCTTTTATTAAACGTCCTCGTTTTGCCGCCGTTATCTCCATTGTATTGGTGTTAGCAGGACTTCTTTCTATCACTGGAATTCCAGTAGAACAATACCCAAACATTACGCCTCCTCAGGTGCAGGTGACAGCGACTTATCCTGGAGCAAATTCTGAGGTTGTTGAAGAGGCTGTTGCGCTTCCAATTGAAGCTGCTATTAACGGTGTTAAAGATATGCTTTATATGAGCTCATCTTCTGGAGACGATGGGTCTTATAACTTAACGGTGACCTTTAAAATGGGAACGGATCCTGATATCGCGGCCGTTAATGTTCAAAATAAGGTTAAAAAAGCAGAACCAAAACTTCCAAGCGAAGTGATTTCTCAAGGAATTTCGATTTCCCCAAGGTTGTCTTCCTTCCTTCAAATGATTACGTTCCATTCAAAAGATAACCGCTACGATGGGTCTTATTTGACAAACTATGTGTTGCTTCAAGTTAAAGATGAATTGGCGCGTGTGAATGGCGTTGGGGACGTTATGATTTTCTCTGGGTTGGATTATTCCATGCGGATTTGGCTGAATAATGAGAAATTAAAGGCCTTAAAGCTTTCTCCAACAGAGGTTATTCAAGCGATTTCTTCACAAAATATTCAGGCCTCTATTGGTCGAATTGGGGCAATGCCAACAAAGGAAAATCAGGTTTTTCAAATTTCTTTAACGACAAAAGGCCGTTTTAGTACGGTTTCTGATTTTGAAAATATCGTTATTCGAGCCAATCCAGATGGGTCCTTCCTTTTATTAAAGGATATTGCCAGAATCGAACTTGGATCTAAAAGTCAAGAAGTTCAAAGTTTCTATAATGGATCGTCTTCGACAGGGGTTGCGATTTTCCAAACCCCTGGATCAAACGCAATTTCAACAGCAGAAGAAGTCTACAAAACGATGGATAGATTAAAGGAAACAATGCCAGAGGGAATTTCTTTTTCCTATATGTATGATTCGGCTGAGTTTGTAAAATCCTCTATTTCCGAAATTACACAAACGTTATTAGAAGGCTTTTTCCTTGTTATTTTAATTATTTATTTGTTTTTAGGACATTTAAAATCAACGCTTATTCCAATGGTGGTGATTCCAGTTTCCTTAATTGGGGCTTTTATTGGAATGGCAGCCTTAGGCGTCACAGCAAACTCTATTTCCTTATTGGCTTTGGTTTTGGCCATTGGAATTGTGGTGGATGATGCCATTGTGGTGGTGGAGGATGTGGAAGCGGTTATGCGCGAAAATCCACATTTAAATCCGGCAAAAGCGGTTAAAAAATCCATGGATAGAATTACAGCTCCAATTATTGCAACAACACTTGTGATGTTGGCTGTGTTCGTTCCAGTGGCTTTTGTGCCGGGGATTAGTGGTCTTTTGTATCGACAATTTGCTATTGCTATTTCTTGCGCTATGATTATTTCCTCTTTAAATGCGTTGACGTTAAGTCCTGCTTTGGCAAAAATTTTAATGCGTCCAACGGACAAGCATCCTAAATTGGTTGAAAAATTCATCAACTTTATTATGAGGATTCGGGATGGATATTCTTCAACAATTCGACGGTTTGTTCCACATTCTTTTTACATTATCCCTGTTTTATTGATCGTCACAGGATTTTTGGTTTTCCTCTTTAAGACGACGCCAACAGGCTTTCTTCCGACAGAAGACAGAGGAATCGTTTTGACGGAAATTCAACTTCCTTCAGGGGCGTCTTGGAATAGAACAAAAGAAGTGGCCGATAAAGTCTATCTGCGGATTAAAGATATTCCGGGTGTTAACTCTGTGATGTCTGTTGTGGGCTATGGAATGATGGCAGGAGGGCAAGGATCAAATAGTGCGTTCTTGGTGTCACATTTAGACTCGTATGAAAAGCGGGTGGATGAAAATCTTTCTGCCGATTCAATTATTAAACAAATTTGGATGAGAACGCATGATATTAAAGAAGCTTTGGTGATTCCATTTAATCTTCCAGCTTTGATGGGGGTCAGTTCCACAGATAGTTTTGAGTTTGTTCTTCAAACAACGGAAGGTAAATCTGCTCAAGAGCTTTTGGGGGTGGCTCATCAGTTGATGGGGGCGGCTCAAAAAGATAAAAAACTTAAAAACGTGATGACCATGTATCGGACAAATTCTCCACGTGTTAAGTTAGATGTTGATCGGAAAAAAGCCTTTGCTTTAGGAGTTCCTGTTTCGGAAATCTTTAGAACGCTTCAAACGATTCTTGGGGGCTATTACGTGAATGACTTTAGCTTACTTGGACGGTCTTGGACGGTTATGATTCAAGGGGATGTTGAGGAAAGAAGTTCTATTGACGACATCTTTAAAATTAACGTTCGTAATTCAAAAGGACAGATGATTCCGCTGCGTTCAATGGTTAAAATTGAAAAGACGTTAGGGCCTCAAAAAATCAATCGGTATAACAACTATCGTTCCATCACAATTAACGGAAATCCAGCAGATGGGTATTCTTCTGGAAAAGCGATTTCAGCGATGGAAAAATTGGCAAAAGAGGTTCTTCCTTCTGGATATAAATTCGAATGGACAGGGACGGCTCTTCAAGAAAAAGAAGCTGCAGGACAGACCTTGGTTGTTTTAATGATGGCCATTGTGTTCTCCTATCTTTTCTTGGTGGCTCTTTATGAAAGTTGGATTGTTCCTGCCCCGATTTTGCTTTCTGTGACGGTAGGGCTTTGTGGGTCCTTTATCGGATTATCTCTAGCACATGTCACAGATGATTTATACGCCCAAATCGGAATGATTGTGTTGATTTCCTTGGCAGCTAAAAATGCTATTTTGATGGTTGAATTTTCAAAGGCACGACATGCAGAAGGAATCTCAACAGAAGAAGCAGCGATTGAAGGGGCTCATTTACGGTTCCGAGCCATTATGATGACGGCAATTTCCTCTTTAATGGGATTTCTCCCGTTGTTAAGGGCTACAGGCGCAGGCCAGCTTGCCCGTCGAGCCATTGGGACTTCTATCTTCGGTGGGTTGCTTGTCAGTTCAACGATTGGAATTTTCTTTATTCCACTGCTTTATGTCGTCTTCCAAAAAATGGTGGATAGATTCTGGAAAAAGGAAGATTAAAGAAAAAACTAAAAAAGAAAAAGCCTTTCTCCTTTATGGGAGGAAGGTTTTTTTAATAGAAAAAGGCATAAAAAAACCGGACGAAAGAGGCTAAAAAAAGAGGATTAAAGGAAATAAAGGGAAGGTTAATCGAAGGCTAATCTGATTAAAAGGCATAAAAAAAAGCCCCCTTATAAAAGGGAGCTTTTTTGTTGGTCTTTTGAGATAAAACTTAGTATCCCATTCCACCCATACCAGGCATTCCTTGAGGCGCAGCTGTGTGTCCGCAAGAATGTTCTTCTGGTTTATCGGCAACCATAGCTTCGGTTGTAATCAAAAGCCCTGCAACAGAGGCAGCCCCTTGTAAAGCACTCCGAACAACTTTAGTTGGATCGATAATTCCTTTTTCAAACATATCTACATATTCACCTGTTTGAGCGTTATAGCCTTGTGTTGTTTCATTCTTTTCCAAGAGTTTCCCAACAATGACAGCCCCTTCGCCTCCAGCATTTTGGATGATTTGACGGATAGGAGCTTGAATTGCTTGACGAATGATATTAACACCAAGTTTTTCATCAGAATTTTGTGTTTCAACTTTATCTAAAGCCGGTAAAGCATAAAGTAAAGCTGTTCCACCACCTGTGACAATTCCTTCTTCAACAGCTGCCCGTGTGGCATGAAGGGCGTCGTCAACTCTGTCTTTCTTTTCTTTAACTTCAACTTCGGTAGATCCGCCAACTTTAATAACGGCAACCCCACCTGAAAGTTTGGCCAAGCGTTCTTGAAGTTTTTCTTTATCATATTCGCTTGTTGTTTCTTCAAGTTGCTTTTTGATTTGAGCGATACGTTCTTTAATCATTTCCTTGTCACCAGCGCCATCAACGATTGTTGTGTTGTCTTTTGTTAATGTCACTTTTTTGGCTGTTCCAAGCATTCCAATATTGACGTCTTCCATCTTAATGCCAAGTTCGGAAGAGATGACTTGGCCTTTTGTTAAGATTGAAATGTCTTGTAAAATCGCTTTTCTTCTATCGCCAAAACCAGGAGCCTTAACAGCTGCAATCTTTAAGCCGCCGCGAAGTTTGTTGACAACGAGCGTTGCCAAAGCTTCTCCTTCAACATCTTCTGCGATGATAAGAAGAGGACGCGTGGATTGGATGACCGCTTCCAAAACAGAAACAATTGGTTGCAAGGAAGAAAGTTTCCCATCTGTGATTAAGATGTAAGGATCTTCCAATTCGCAAGTCATTTTGTCTGGGTTTGTAATAAAGTAAGGGGAAAGGTATCCTCTATCAAATTGCATCCCTTCAACAACTTCAAGCTCTGTTTCAATTCCTTTGGCGTCTTCAACCGTGATGACCCCTTCGTTTCCAACTTTTTCCATCGCCTCTGCAATGTATTGGCCGATAGATGTATCGCCGTTTGCAGAAATTGTTCCAATTTGAGCTACTTCAGCATTTGTTGAAACTTTGCGAGATCTGGATTTTACATCAGCAACAACAGCTTCAACGGCTTTATCAATTCCTCTTTTTAAATCCATAGGATTCATCCCAGATGCAACAGCTTTACAGCCTTCACGAACAATAGCTTGAGCTAAAACAGTAGCCGTTGTTGTTCCGTCTCCTGCAACATCGGCAGCTTTAGAGGCCACTTCGCGGACCATTTGGGCGCCCATATTTTCAAATTTGTCTTCAAGTTCGATTTCTTTTGCAACAGAAACCCCGTCTTTTGTGATTCGTGGAGCTCCATAAGATTTATCAATTACAACATTTCGTCCTTTTGGCCCCAAAGTTGTTTTTACTGTATCGGCAAGTAAGTCGACACCTTTAAGCATTTTTTCTCTGGCATCTGCACCAAATTTAATTTCTTTTGCAGTCATTTTATTTTCCCCTATTCTTCAATAATACCTAAAATATCAGCTTCCCGCATAATGAGAAGGTCTTCCCCTTCGATTTTAACTTCGGTTCCAGCCCATTTGCCGAACAAAACGCGGTCGCCTTCTTTTAATGTCATTGTTTGGAGTTTTCCATTTTCATCCATTCCCCCAGGACCGACGGCAACAACGCGTCCTTGAGAAGGTTTTTCTTTCGCTGTATCTGGAATAATCAATCCCCCAGCGGTTTTGGAGTCTTCTTCAATACGACGAAGAACAACTCTATCTAACAAAGGTTTAAATCTCATTTATTTTTCCTTTCTTTTTAAAAAACTTTATCCTTTCTCTAAATAGGAATTTTACATCCCAAAGTCAAGGGATGCCTTAAAAATTTTTCTCTTTTTTATAAAATGAACAGGCAAGAATTTTTTTCATAAAAAAAGCTCTTCCTCAAAATGGGAGGAAGAGTGCTTTTTATAAAGTATTTTTTTATGTTTTTCTTAGATTCCAAGATCGCCGTCTTTGATTTTATCCAAGAAAGGGGTGCCGCAGAAGTTGTATCCTCCATCAACATGGATTCTTTCCCCTGTGACACCGGAAGAAAGGGTGCTTAGTAAATAAACGGCTGTTCCCCCGATATCTTCAATTGTCACGTTTTTTCCTAAAGGAGAATGTGTTTTATTCCAATTAAAGATGTATCTAAAATCGCCAATACCGCCGGCTGCCAATGTTTTAACAGGCCCAGCAGAGATGGCGTTTACACGAATATTTCTTTCTCCCAAATCTTTTGCAAGATAATGAATAGAGGCTTCTAAAGCTGCTTTTGCAACGCCCATAACGTTATAGTTGGAAACATACCTTTCCGCCCCAAGATAAGTCAGGGAAAGAAGAGATCCTCCATCATTCATAATTTCTGAAGCCCGTTTGCAGACATCTGTAAAAGAGTAGCAAGAAATAAGCATTGTTTTTGAAAAGTTATCAGCCGTTGTGTCCATATAGGCGCCTTTAAGTTGTTCTTTATCAGAAAAAGCAATGGCGTGAACAACAAAGTCAATCTTGCCCCATTTTCCTTTTAAAGTATTAAAAAGGCCGTCCATACTTTCTTTATCCGTGACGTCGCAAGGAATTAAAAAGTCTTGATTGATAGATTGCGCTAAAGGGCGAACCCGTTTTTCTAAATTTTCCCCTTGGTAAGAAAAGGCAATTTCGGCGCCCGCCTCTGAGAGAGCCTTTGCAATACCCCAAGCGATGGAGTTTTTATTGGCAACGCCCATAATTAATCCTTTTTTCCCAGCCATTAAGCCTGTCATTATATTCTCCTCTTAGATAGATATGTAATTAGATTTCCTTAATTTGGTAAAATACACAAAAAATTCCCTAAAATCAAATGATAGTTTTATGACACTTTTTTAAAATTAAAAAGAAAAGTATTGAAATTTAGCAAAACTTATCTACAATGCAAGTTGAAAAGAACGGAGAACTTGATGAAAAAAATAAAAATTTTAGTTGTTATTTTTTTAGTTGGATTAAGCATTTCGGCGTGTGGAAAGCGCGGAAAGCCTGTGTTTGAGGGAGGACAGTATCCTAGAAGCTATCCGGTCGAATAACTATTTTTAAGTGTGGAGAGACTATATATGAAAAATGAAGTTTTTAGGGTTGTTCTAGCAGACCCTAATTCTAGATTTGTGAGAACATTTGCGGAACTTATTAAAGGGGTGAGCCCTGCTGTTCAAGTTTCTGAATGTCTTGATTTGGATTGTGCCTTATTGGCTTTTTCCGAAAAACCAACGGTTGACTACTTTATGTTGGATATTTCTTTGCTTGGGGAAAATTGGAAGGATCGTCTTTCTCAAATTATAGAGAAAGTGACGCCGACCCAAGTGCTTTTAACGTCCGAGAAACAAATTCCACAAAAGATTTTACAAGCCTTAAAGTTGGGTATTCGTGGGTATATTACCAAAACGACGCCTTCCCAAACGATAAAAAGTGCTTTGAATCTTATTTTTTCTGGCGAAATTTATGTGCCAACAGATGTGTTTGAGGAAAATGAGATTTCAGACACTTCCTTATATTGTTTGCCAAATGGGAAAAAATTAACCCCGAGGCAAATTGAAGTTTTACAAAAACTTGGAAAAGGAAAATCCAATAAGCAAATTGCCCATGAATTGTCTATTTCAGAGGCAACAGTTAAACTTCATATCAATGCCCTTTTGCGGCAATTAAAGACAACAAACAGAACTCAAATTGTTGTCAAAGCGCAATCTTTAGGTTTTTTATAAAGGCTTTTTCTTTATAAAAAGATTTTATTTTATTGATTTTTTACAAAACTGTTAAAAATGGACTTGTTTTTATAAAAAAGACTTTTCTTGTCAGATAAAATATGAAATGCTTAGTCATATAGACAAAAGAATAGGGAGGTTTCTATGCAAAGAATTGGAATTATTGGATCGGGGGCTTGGGGAACGGCTTTGACTCTTGTTGCGGCGAGAGCAGGAAAAAGTGTCCTGATGTATGCCAGAGAAGAAGAGGTGGTTCGTTCTATTAACGAAAAGAAGGAAAATGAGCTTTACTTACGTCATATCAAAATTGAAGATGGAGTGCGGGCCACGACAAATTTAAAAGAAGTTGTCACAAAAAGTGATATTCTTTTAATGTGTGTTCCTGCGCAATATACGCGCGCGGTTGCTCGTGAAATGAAACCCTATTTTATGCCTGAAACCCCTTTAATTTTATGTGCTAAAGGGATGGAAAGAAAATCAGGAGATCTTTTAAGCACAATCACATTAGAAGAATTGCCTTTTGCAGATATTGCTGTTTTATCTGGGCCTGCTTTTGCTTCAGAAGTGGCTCTAAAATTGCCAACGGCTGTGACCATTTCTTCACCGCATATTGAAAAGGCGATGACGCTTTGTTATGCGATTGGAAATAAATATTTCCGCCCGTATGCCAGTGATGATATTATTTCGTCCCAAATTGGAGGAGCGCTTAAGAACGTGATTGCGATTGCCACCGGAATTGTGGATGGCGCAGGATTGGGGGATAATGCTAAAGCTGTTTTAATGACCCGAGGCTTATCAGAGATGACGCGTTTGGCCAAAGCTATGGGGGGTAAAAAAGAAACCCTTCAAGGTTTGTGTGGGGTTGGGGATTTAGTTTTGTCTTGCACCTCGGCGCAATCTAGGAATTATTCGATTGGGAAATTGATAGGAAAAGCGCATGGATGTCAAGATATTCTTTCTTTAAGCGATCAGACGGTGGAAGGGGTTTATACGGCAAGTGCTGTTATGGATAAGGCAAAGGCGCTTTCTGTTGAAATGCCAATTTGTGAAAGTGTCTATCGCGTTCTTTATGAAGAAGTTCCTTTAGAAAAAGTAATGAAAGAGCTTTTATCGCGTCCCTTTAAAATTGAGCTTGAATCATTTAACTAATCCAAAAGGCTAATTGGTTAAGTTGGATAAAAAAATCTTAACAAATCTCCTTTTTTAAGGTATAACCTTTTCAACGAAAAAAGGAAGGAATGGACGTATGTCTTTTCAAGATACAATTTTTGCCCCTGCAACAGCCTCTGGAATTGCAGGGGTGGGCATTATTCGAATTTCTGGAAAACAAACTAAAAATGTTATCCAGAAGATGACCTCTATTAAAAATTTAAAATCAAGGTATGCTTTTTATACAAAATTTCATCACCCTTTGACGCAAGAGGTTTTGGATGAGGGGATTTTAATTTTCTTTGAAGGACCCAATAGCTTTACGGGGGAAGATGTTGCTGAATTTCACGTCCATGGGGGGCGAGCCGTTATGCTTTCCATTTTGGAGGCTTTAGGAAAAATAGAAGAATGCCGCTTTGCCGAAAGAGGGGAATATTCCCGTCGAGCTGTTTTAAATGGGAAGATGGATTTGACGCAAGCAGAAGGGATGCTAGATCTTATCCACGCCCAAACGTCAAAACAAAAGGAACAAGCGTTTCGTCAAATGTCAGGCGCTTTGGAAGAAATCTATACCTCTTGGCGAAAAACGATGGTGCATGAATTGGCCTTGATGGAAGCTTATATTGATTTTCCAGAGGAGGAAATTCCCGATTCCATTCTTGTAAAAGTGCAAAAAACAATTACGGATTTAATTGCTCAAATTAAAGATCATCTCTCCGATAATCATAAGGGCGAAAATCTAAGAGAAGGGTTTCATATTACCCTTGTCGGGGCCCCAAATGTTGGAAAGTCCAGTCTTTTAAATAAACTGGTTCAAAAAGATGTTGCGATTGTTTCAAAAACAGCGGGCACAACGCGAGACGTGATTGAAACCTATTTTGACGTGAAAGGGTATCCTGTTATTTTTCAAGATACAGCAGGGCTTCGTGAAACAAATGAAGAAATTGAACAAGAAGGAATTAAGCGGGCTTTTCAAAAGATAGAATCTTCAGATATTATTCTACTGTTGGCGGACGCGGCAGATTATCCCAAAACAACAAAGGAAATTGGGCAGATTTTAGAAAATGAGACGCTTAAAGAAAAAGCTCTTTTTGTTTGGAATAAAAAGGACTTAAACCCTTCTTTACCAAAAGAGGTATTTTCAATCTCTGCTAAAACAGGGGAAAATATTTCCAAACTTTGGACTCTTATTGAAAAAGAAGTTGAAGAAAAAATGGGACTAAATGAGGCGCCAGCTTTAACGCGATTAAGATATCGGCAGGAACTTGAAAAGGCCGTTGCAGCCTTAGAACGCTTTTTAAATGAGAATGAATTAGAGCTTCAAGCCGAAAATTTAAGACAAGCGGCGCGCTCTATTGGAAAAATAACCGGAGTTGTTGAAGTTGAAGAACTTTTTGACGTTATTTTTAAAGACTTTTGTATAGGAAAATAAGATGAATAAATTTGATGTGATTGTTGTCGGTGGCGGACACGCTGGCATTGAAGCAGCAGGGGCTGCGGCGCGTGTGGGGGCAAAGACTCTTCTTTTGACGCACCGAATTTCAAGTATTGGAGATATGTCTTGCAATCCTTCTATTGGAGGGCTTGGAAAGGGAACCTTGGTGCGCGAAATTGATGCTTGTGGCGGCTTGATGGGGAAAGTCATTGATAAAACCGGGATTCAATTTAAAATGCTCAATCAATCAAAAGGGATGGCTGTGCGTGGTCCACGGGCTCAAGCGGATAAAGAAGCCTACAAAAGGCAAATGCAAAAAGAGCTGTTGTCTTATCCAAACTTAACCGTTCAAGAAGGGGCGGTTGAAGGATTGCTTTACGAAACAAACGACGGAAAAAATAAAATAACGGGTGTCACAACCGCTTTGAAAGAAGAATTTTTTGCTAAAACTGTTATTTTAACAGCGGGAACTTTTTTAAATGGGTTGATGCATATCGGTGAAAATAAAACCGTTGGCGGCCGAATGGGGGATATCAGTTGCACAGGAATTACACCAGATTTGATAAAATTAGGATTTTCTGTTGGCAGATTAAAGACAGGGACTCCTTGTCGAATCGAAAAAGACACGATTGATTGGGATAAAACGACTCCGCAATATGGAGACGAAACGCTTACGCCTTTTTCTTATGAAACAAAAGACTTTCATCCGCACCAAGTGCCCTGCTTTTTAACTCATACGACGGAAGAAACACATCAAATTATTCGGCAGAATTTAGACAGGGCGCCTTTGTATTCGGGGCAAATTCATAGTATTGGACCAAGGTATTGCCCTTCGATTGAAGACAAGATTGTTCGATTCGCCTCAAGAAAAGAGCACCATATTTTTCTAGAGCCCGAATCTTTGGAAAATGATGTGATTTATCCAAATGGAATTTCAACGTCTTTACCTTTGGATGTGCAAGAGGCGATGCTTAAAACCATCCCAGGGTTAGAAAATGCCAAAATGTTGCGTCCGGCTTATGCGATTGAATATGATTATGTTAATCCGCAGGAATTAAAGCCGACTCTTGAAACAAAACGGGTTGAAAATCTTTACCTTGCAGGGCAAATCAACGGCACAACCGGATATGAAGAGGCCGCAGGGCAAGGATTAGTTGCGGGGGCTAATGCAGCGCTTCGGGCGCAAGACAAAGACGAATCGTTTTTAACGAATCGAACGGAAAGCTATTTGGGCGTTATGATTGATGATATTATTACAAAAGGGGTGGATGAACCGTATCGTCTCTTTACCTCAAGGGCCGAATACCGTTTATCGATTCGGGCAGATAATGCGGATATCCGTTTATCAGAAAAGGCAGCAAAAGTGGGATTGATTTCAAAAGAACGGGCTGAAAAAGTGGGGCTTAAGAAAAACGAAATTGAAGGTTTGTTAAAATTACTTCAAGAAGACTCTTATGCGCCCTCCTTTTTAAGGGAAAAAGGAATCGACGGAATTCAAGATGGGGCACGGCGTTCTTTGTTTGAATTGCTAGGCTTTCCAAATATAGATTTAGAAACACTTTCAAAAGTGGAGCCTAAAATTATGGACTTTTCCGGCCCTGTTCAAGAGCAAGCCTTAATCGCTGGAAAATATCAAGGGTATTTACCAAGACAGCAAGCCGATATCGATTCGTTTTTGAAGGAAGAAGGCGTCTTTATTCCTGAAAAGATTGATTATAAGAAAATTGGGGGTCTTTCAAATGAAATTGTGATGCGCCTTGAAAAGTATAGACCTTCGACAATTGGGGAGGCGTTAGCCTTAAAAGGGATAACACCCGCTTCTATCACAGCCTTACTCAGCTATATCAGGAATAATAAATAAAATTAGGACGCTATAAAATAAAAAGGCTTCTTTATATTAAGAGGCCTTTTGTTTTGAGGGGGTATTTAATTTAAAGATGTTAAGTTTGTTCAATCAACTCTTTGGCCTTTAAGACAGCCTCTGTTCTATTTAAAACATTAAGGGCTCTAAAAATGGCCGTTGCATGAAGCTTTACAGTGCCTTCTGTTAAGTCTAATTCGCGCGCAATGGCTTTGTTTGTTTTGCCTTCTGTCATTAAATGTAAAACTTCTCTTTGGCGTCTTGAAAGAATCCTTCCCCAAGATTTTTCTTCCTTGAAATGAAGATCCGGTTGATTCCCTTCTTTGTTTTGAATAAGCTCTTTGGGAAGATAAATGCCTCCAGCTAAAACAAGTTGAATGGCTTGAATAATAATCTTATTTGAAGAGGTTTTTGGAATAAAACCGCCTGCACCTAAATCAATCGCCCCTAAAACAGTCTCTCTATCATAAGCGGCAGAAATAATCATGACGGGAATGTTTGGAAATTTTTGCTTCATCTCACAAAGAGCTTCATTCCATGTTTTTCCAGGCATCGCTAAATCAGTTAAAACTAAATCAATTTTTGATGTTGTCTCTAAAAGATTTAATAAATCAATGTAATCATGGGCCTTTACCACCTCTATATTTGAAAAGGCAGCCGATAGCGCAAATGTAAGTCCATCAAGGAAAAGTTCATGATCGTCGGCAATAAGAATTTTCATTAAATCTCTCTTTGTTTGTTTTGTTATATATTATATAGAATGTATAGAAGCTTTTGAAGAAAGTAAACCTTTTTTTAAATGTAAAATAAGGCAATAACTCATTGAAAAGGAAGGGAGAAGGGGGAGGGGAGGAGAAAAGATAAAAAAAAGATAAAAAAAGGGGAAAAAAAGTATTGACAGGATAAGGGGGATGAGTTAT
>SAAU01000015.1 GCA_009929265.1 Alphaproteobacteria bacterium | reverse complement strand
AAAAGAAAAAGAAAAGAAAAGAAAAGAAATAAAAGAAGAAGAAACTACTACGGAAGAATTTTGTAGTAGTAGTTTTTTTACAAATGAAGAAATAAAAAATTGGATTGTTGATAAATCAAAAGACAAAGTAAATCCATCTGCTTATGCAGCAACTATGATTAAAAAAATTAAAGAGAACGAGCCTAACGCTATTGCTGAATTAAATTTTTGGACAGAACAGCAAAAAAAACAACAATCCATTGATAGATGCCTTTCGCTAAAGGGAAAAACCCTTCTAACGGGAGAAGGCGAAAAAATTATTATGGGCGTAGAAAGAGACGGAAATGAATTTAAAATTTATTTCGAAAACGAAACACGGTTTGCAACCGTATCAACACTTGAACAACTTAAAATAATCGAAAGGAATTAATTATGTCATTTATTACACAACAACACTTAGTCTCCATAGGAACAAAAATTAAAGATTATTTTCTCCCAAAGGATATTTCATCAGACCCAGAAGCCTTTACCAAAATGCAACTACAAGCGTTAGCTGATAAACGGACTATCTCAAAATTGTTGTTTTACCGTTCATATATTGAGGATGACACAAGTGAGCTTGGGTTCTTTTCCATGCATGATGGAAGGCTTGGTATTGCCTTTATCGTCAATCCACCTGTGTTTTTGACAGACAAGACCGAAAATGTTATTTTAAACGTACTCACCGCAATCGTAAAAAATGACACAATCGTACATATCTGTGCCTTGGCTGGTAGAGATATTAAAGACGTACTTGAACGATATTCAACGACAGAACAAATCCATAAAGCAAAAATTAAATTCCCTGAAAAGTTACAAGAAATTAGCGACCAAAAGGTTGCTTCTTTTGAAGAGTGGACAGAAAAAAGCATGATGGGTAACGATGCAGATTTTAGGATTCGTAATTTTACACATGTCATTAGCATTTTGTTCCCAAAAAATCTTTCAAAAGAGAGCATTATAAAACAGAGTAATGAGATTTATGGAATTTTAAAAGAGAATTTTGGAGCGACAGTAGCAAACGATGATGATATGGTCGCTTTTGTGCAAGAAGTTTTAAATCCTTCCAAAAAGCATTATGACAAAACAGGGGACCCAATCACTACCATTCACAAAAGAATGGCAAGAGGTGCTCAGGCAAATGTCGCAGATGAAAATACTGGCATTATTCAGCTAAAAGACGGATGGATGGCTAAAGTTCTAACGACAGAGAAATATCCAAAAAAAGTAGATTCTTTTGGATATCAGAGCATTTTCTTTGACCCATTGGGAGGTGATTTTCAAATAAAGCTACCCTGCCCGTTCTTCTTGTCTCTAACGATTCGCTTCAAAGATGTAGAAAAACAATGCAAACAGGTTCTTGGAAAAGCAGAGTGGAACATAGGGCAACTTAGCGGTTTGCCAATGATTCTCGAAAAAAAGAAACCCGAATTAAAAGCTAGACGAAAAGAAGCGGAAGACGTGATTGAGTATATTACCAATCTTGGTGAAATTCCACTCGATGCTTCTTGGTCTTTGACTATTTTTGAAAATAATCAAAACAGACTAGAACAATACATCGCTTTGATGAAAAGCTCTTTTAGTACCTTTCCTGGTCGTTGGATTGTTTCAGAGGAACGCTTTGCAAATGTTGGGTTTTATATCACTCTCATGGGACTTCCTCTTAATTACAGTGAAGCGTTGCATACTGTTGTTGATAAATTTGATAAAAACTTTAAATCGAACAATGCTCAGATTGCGCCTCTCATTGGAGGGTATAAAGGAAATGCTAGTAGACCAACGCACCTTTATGCAGATAGAACAGGACAGATTGTAGGCATTGATTTGTTTGAAAGCAAAGAAAATTATAACGTAACGGTTGTTGGTCCAATGGGTACAGGTAAGTCCTTCTTTACAAACCATTTTGTTGGAAGCGGTAAGCGTGCGGGTTGGCAAGTGCGTATGATTGACTTTGGCCGCTCATACGCTAAACAGTGTTCTTCCATTGGAGGACAGTTTGTTGAGTTCGACAAGCAATCCAACATTTGTCTCAACTTTTTTACGCATTTACAAACGATAAAAGAGGTTGATGAACACGGTATAGAACACACAAAAATCGACCCAGATGAAATTGAAGCAATTATTCCTATCGTTGGCTTAATGATGGGCGTTTCTTTAAAAGAAATCTACAAAAGTGCCGACAGTTCTAGTTCTGAAAAAATTGAGTTATCTGTTATGTCTACTTATGTGGCAGAAGCCGTAACGGAAGCCTTTAGAAGACATGGACATGATGCAGGAATGAAAGAGGTCGCACACATTCTTAATGAGTTTAAAAAAGCAAAAATTGAAGACCATCATCAGCTCGATGATGAGAGCCAAATTCTCTCTAAAATGGTCAAAAGTTTATATCAATATGCTGATCCATCAGGACAATTTTTTAAATACTTCAATGGAACAAACAACATTAACCTAGAGTCTAGCTTCTTCATTCTCGAACTAGATGATATTTCAACATCAGCGATGATGCCTGTTGTGGCAATGTCGTTTTTGCAACGCACAGCACAAGAAGCATTTATCGGTTATTTAAGAGATAAAAGTACCGCACGTATTATTGGCGTTGATGAGGCGCATAAAGTTTTAGGCAATGAAATTTTTGCTAAGTTTTTTGATGATTTTGGAAGACGAATTAGAAAATACAAAGGTATCCCTATTCTCAT
>SAAU01000014.1 GCA_009929265.1 Alphaproteobacteria bacterium | reverse complement strand
AAAAAGGGGTTGACATTGTCAACCCTTTCTGCCCGGGCGCGAAATAGAAAAAGTTGGGTTATGCCCAACTTTTTTCAAGAGGTTCTTTCTTTACACCAACGCCGTATTCATATTCTTCTATCTCTTTATCTGTTATATCTTCTCTTATTATCTTATGGCTATCATAAGGATGATATGGGTCTTGCATTATAATGTCGCGTGCTTCTTTGTATGCTTTCTTTTTTGTTTTCCAATAAGAAACATCACCATGATTATCTTCATACACAATCCAAATATTTTTCATTTCTATCCCTCTTTCTTTATACTTAGTATACCACAGTTCTAAAAAAATATCAAGTAGAATTTAAAAAATATTTTCGTCCGGGCGCGGTTTAGTATTACTAAACTTTTAGTTCATAATAAAGTTATTGCTTTCTTTTCTTTAATATGGTATACTCTTATTGTGGTTAGGGGGGGAAGAGAAAACTTAAAACCAAAAAAAGTAAAAAAAGTTTTAAAAAGGGGTTGACAAACAAGACAAGGCATGATATAATAAATACATCAAAGAGAGACAGGAACTCTCTAAGATATAAAAAAAGGGTTGCGACCAACGCGAAGCCGAAGGGCAAGGAGAGATAAAATGACAGTTTTACAGTATGTTTCATCAGATAATATTCAAGATTTTTATTGCAAGACAACTACTGAATTAGTCCTTGTACATACCCACAAAAGCAGAAAAGGCAAAGAGACTAAAATTAGTGAACTATTTGGGCGTGAAAATTCTTGTCGCTTAAATGATTGGAATAAATATAAATCTTTTGATAGTTTTGCGGATAAAGAGATTGTAAAAATTGAAAAAGATTTTACAGGCATGCCGATTTTTTATGTAAATTTCACCGATTTTGATTGGCGGAAAGAAATCGAAGATATTTTTAGAGAAGGCAAAAGGGATTATAATTATTATATTGATTTAGAAAGAACTCGCACAAGATAACCGAACCAATGTAAAAAGTTACGGGGAAGAAAAAGCGAAAGCAAAAAAGAAAAGGGAAGATGAATAATCTTCCTTTTTCTAAAATAATTCTTAGATGTTGAACATCTAAAAAAAATTTTAGAAAAGTGTTGACTTTTTCGAGCATATCGGTTATAATAAGAACGTAGAAAGAAAGAGAGGTAATAAAAAATGGATAAGACAAAAACATACATTTTACAATTCAATGAAGAAAAAAATCGTTGGGAGATAAATTCAGATGATTTGCAACAATTTGGTTATGCGTATGACACTTGTCTGATAAATGAGGAAAAAGATTTCGCCGCAGCGTTAGCAGTATTAGACTTGTGTGGTTATGATTTAGGAATTATTCAGGAAGAATTAGGAATAGAAAAAGAAGAAGAAAAAAGGGGTTGACAAACCCCTTTTTTTGTTTGCCCGGGCGCGGTTTAGTATAGGTAAACTTTTTGTTCATAATAAAGTTATTGCAAAGTTGGAGAAACTATGCTATAATAAGTATACAAAGTAAGAGGAAAGGGAACACTAAGAACGAGAAAAAAACAAAAAAGTTCAAAAAAGGGTTGACAAGCAGAATAGAGTATGGTATAATAAAGACATCAAAGAGAGACAGGAACTCTCTAAGATATAAAAAAAGGGTTGCGACCAACGCAATAAAAGAAAGGGACTAAAAAATGACTAATCGTGAATTTTACAAGGCTGTTATGGAAACTTCTTCTAACCCTGAGCTTGTGACTTTTGCCACAGAAGCTATTGAAAAGATGGACGAGCGCAATGCAAAGCGTTCAGAGAAGCCCTCTAAGACACAGGAAGCTAATGCCCCTCTTAAGAAGAATATTCTTAATTGGGTGACGGAACGTAATGAAACTGTTATCGCATCTGCCGTTGGTGAAGCAATGGATATTACTACTCAGAAAGCAAGCGCACTTCTCCGTCAGTTGGTAGAAGAAGGTTCTCTCTCTAAGAGTGAAGTTAAAGTGCCTAAGAAGGGTAAACAGGTTGGTTATACTCTTGTAAAGGAGTAAATCAAAACAAAAAAGGGGAAGGAAACTTCCCCTTTTGGGCGTTGCGCGCCCGGTTTAAAAATAGTTTTAAAAAAGTATTCTTTTAAATTAAAATAATTTGATTTTTTTTAAATTTTTTAGTATAATATAAATATAAAGAAAGAAAAAAAGAAAAATAATCAAATTTTAAGTCCGGGCGCGAGTTCATAAATTGTTCATAATTATTTTAATAAAAAGTATTGACAATCTCTTTTTAATTTGATATAATCAATACAGAAAGAAACGAAAGAGAGAAAAAAATGACTAACGAAAAATTTATTGTTCTTGATACTGAAACCACTAACTCCATTGATGACCCTATCGTTTATGATATTGGTTTTGCTGTTGTTGACATAGAGGGAAATGTTTATGAAACTCATTCCTATGTTGTTGCAGATGTTTTTCTTGACAAGGATTTAATGGCAAGTGCTTATTTCATTGATAAAGTACCACAGTATTGGGAAGAAATTAAAAATGGTAGTCGTTTGCTTCGTAAGTATTCAACTATTCGTTTTATTCTTCATGATGTTTGCAAGCAATACGGAATTAAAAAAATTTGCGCTTATAATTGTAGATTTGATGTAAAAAGTGGTAATCTCACTCAAAGATTTTTAACAAGTTCTAAATATAGGTATTTTTATCCTTATGAGGTTGAATTTATGGATATTCTAAAATTGGCAAGA
>SAAU01000003.1 GCA_009929265.1 Alphaproteobacteria bacterium | reverse complement strand
CTTTGGCAATCTTCAAAAGTCCACAAATACTGGGCTTTTGAGGCCTGTTTTAAACGTAAAAAAACCAGCCACAAGGACTGGTTTTTATTTTATTGGTTGCGGGGGAGGGATTTGAACCTCTCGACCTTCAGGTTATGAGCCATTGTACGGTATAGTATTTTAAAATACTTTTTTATATTTAATAGATTGATTTATAAGGGATTGCAGTATATTATATATATAAAATAATTCTTATAAATTCATTAAAATATGTATAAATTGTAGCCCCAGTGTAGCCCCGAACAAAAAAGGATAGAAATTATGAATAAAAAACAAACTCAATTTTTAATATACTCTGATAGCAAAGGAGAGGTTAAAACTAATGTTCGTGTAGAGAATGAGAATATATGGTTAACTCAAAAACAAATAGCAGAGCTTTTTGAAACAGATTATTCAAATATATTAAAACACATAAAAAACATTTATAATGATGAAGAATTGGCAGAAAGCACGACTATGGCAAAATTTGCCACTGTCGTAAACAGAGGGTTTAGAGGAGAAGTAGAAGAAGATATAGAACACTATAATTTGGATGTGATTATTGCAGTTGGTTATAGAGTTAATTCAAAAAAAGCTACAGCATTTAGAATATGGGCAACAAATACATTAAAAGAATATATGATAAAGGGCTTTGTTCTTGATGATGCTAGATTAAAAAACGGGAAAACACTTTTTGGTAAGGATTATTTTCAAGAATTGCTTGAAAGAATTCGTTCTATTAGAGCAAGTGAAAGACGTATTTATCAGAAAATAACAGATATTTTTGCTGAGTGTTCTGTTGATTATAATCCAAAATCTAAAATAACAATAAATTTTTATGCTCATGTACAAGATAAGTTTCATTTTGCTATACATGAAAATACAGCTAGCGAATTGATTTACAAAAAGGCAGATAGTTCTAAGCCTAATATGAATTTAAAAACTTGGAAAAACGCTCCGAATGGTAGAATTTTAAAATCAGATGTTAAAATCGGAAAAAATTATTTAAATGAAGTTCAAATAAAGGAATTAGAAAGAACGATATCTAGTTTCTTTGATTATATTGAAAGAATGGTTGAAAAAGGAAATCTTTTTAATATGGAAGATTTTGCCAATTCGGTTGATAAGTTTTTAAATTTTAATGAATATAGGGTTTTACCTGATTTTGGTTCTATTTCAAGAAATGAAGCAAATAAAAAAGCAGAATTAGAATATGATGAATTTAATAAATATCAAAAAATTGAATCTGATTTTGATAAACAAGTTAAAAAATTAATCGAGATAAAAAATGAAGAGTAAACAGCATAATTTTACAAAGGCATTTATTTGTAGTTTAAATCCCGCTGAAAAGGGAAAAAGGTATATGGTATATGATAATAAATGCTTATCTCTTGCGGTTCGAATTACAGATAAAGGAAATAAATCTTTTGTAATACAGACAAGGTTTGAAGGTAGAGTTATCAAAATTACACTTGGGAAATATCCAAATTTAAGTATAGAACAAGCGAGAAAGAAATATATTAAAATATTAAATGAAATAGAAAATGGCATAAATCCTAATGATATTTTAAAAAATAAAAGACAAGAATATACTTTTGGTAAACTTTTTAAGGAATATATGGAAAGGTATTCAAAAATTTATAAAAAATCTTGGAAATATGATGAGAGAGAAATTCCTAGATTTTCAAGGTGTTGGTTTAAAAGAAAAATATCAAATATTTCAACTCAAGAAATAAGAAAATTGCATGATAGTATAAGGGTTGAAAATGGATTATATCAAGCTAATCGTATGTATGAACGAATTCGGGCTATGTATAATAAAGCGATAGAATGGGGTTATATAAAAGAAAATCCAGCCGTTGGCGTTAAAAAATTTAAAGAGAAAAAAAGAGAGAGGTTTTTGTTGCCTGCTGAAATTAAGTCTTTTTTTCAAAGTTTAGAATTAGAAGAAAATAAAGTTGTAAAGGATTATTTTAAGATTTTATTGTTTACAGGGGCAAGAAAAACAAATGTATTGGCTATGCGTTGGAATGAAATTGATTTTGATCGTCGAATATGGCGAATCCCTGAAACTAAAAATGGGGAAGCTTTAGAGGTTCCTTTGATTGATTATGCAATTGAAGTGTTAAATAATATAGATAAAACAAATGAATGGGTCTTTTTTTCTAAAATAAGCAAAAAAGGACATTTTTCCGATCCTAAAAGACCATGGAAAAGAATTTTGGAAAGAGCAGGGATAAAAGACCTTAGAATACATGATATTCGTAGAACCTTGGGAAGCTATCAAGCTATAACGGGTTCTAGTTTGTCAATAATTGGGCGTTCTTTGGGACATAAAAGTTTGGAAGCAACTCAAATATATGCAAGATTAAACAATGATACTGTAAGAAAAAGCATGGGGAAAGCTATAGACAAAATGTACGAATATAAAGGATAAAATAATGAATCAAAATATTTTACAAACAAAAATTGATAAATGCTTGATAGAAAAAGTTCCAGATTATATATCAGAGCCGTTTAGAGGTAAAATTGAAAAAATAATATATGATATAAATAATTGTAAAAATAATTCTGAAGAATTTGAACAGGTACGGCGACAATTAAATATTCAAAATAATTGTTTGATTTTAATCTCTAATAAAGAAATGAAACCAGTATGGATAAAATTTCAAAAACTAATAAAAAAAGATAAAGATTTAATGCCTTTTTATAATAAGGTAAGCAATACATATAATAGATTATATAAAAATCTTCTTGAAGTAAATTATTTTAATAGAGAAGAAGATGAATTTGGAAATCAAGTACATAAAAGAAAAAAAACAGATTTAGAAAAAATGTTTGATAAGTTTGTAGAAATAAATGATATTTTAGAAAAAGAATATGCTTTATTCTCTCCTGATGGAGCTGATTGGGTTGAAAATGTAGATTTAGAAGATGAAACGGTTAAGTGTTTAAATATGGTAGATGAAGAAGGAAATTCCCCATATACAATTAATTGGGATATTTATATGAAGGATGAAGATTTTATAAAATTGCAAGAATCGTTTAATAAAGCGTGTTGGATTTTAAAAAATAGAATAGATATAGAAAATTCAAAGAGAAAAGAAATTGAATCGGAAATTTTAAATTTTGAATCTAGAAAAAAGAAAATAGATGGCGTATGTGAGATAAAAATGGCAAAAAAATTATACCTTGAATGTCTAACATTTTTTAAAAAACCTTGTTATAAAGAGATATCGGTAATTTTAAATGTATTGTTTGGAAGTCCTTATCAAGAAAATGAAATTGTAAAATTCACTAAGAAAATTAGAGATAATATTAAAAAGTATAAAAATATTGTTGAAGAAGAGGGGTTTGATAACAATTATAATGCGGTAAGTTTAGACAAAGATTTGTTTAAATAGTGAGCATTCAATGATGTTTTTTTAGGGATAATCATCACTAGATATATTGTCTGTATATTATAAATTATTCTCAGAGATAAAAAATATGAGAGTATAATAATATGACAAAATATTTAAATCAAAAACAAGCAGCTGAAATTCTTGGTATTAGAATACAAACTTTAAATCAATGGAGGTGTTCTAAAAAACAAAATATACCATATATAAAGATTGGTAGGGTTATTTTATATCCAGAAAATCAATTCTTTAATTTTCTAAATTATCATGGAAAAAATATGGGGGTTGATTATGAATAAAAAATAACACCTTTAAAAGCAATCAGGGAAAAATGCTTAGATTGTTGTTGCGGACAAACTAAAGAAGTTAAAAACTGTCTTATTCCAGATTGCTCTCTCTTTCCATTTCGTTTCGGAAAAAATCCGTATCAAAAAAAGAATTTAACAGAAAATGATAGAAAGGTACTCAGAGAGCAATTAGCTAAAAATTTTTCGAAATAATTCCGATAGAAAATTAAAATTTAAACACATTTATCGTCGACGATGTTTTTACATAGAGCTTATGCGGTAGCAAAGAAAAGAATTGGCTTTGTTTTACTGTTAAGTGTTGATCTTAATAGAAAGAAAGGAAATAGAATGCAAATAGATAAAAATTATGCAGTTATTAAGTTATGGTTAAAAGAAGTAATAGACTATGAAGAAGGTAATTTAGTATTTATAACTATAAGATATAATAATCCTATAAAGAGTAAGCAATATCTAATTGATGAGGCTAGATTGTTTTTATCTAAAGTAAATAGAAGGTTGTTAGGCAGACATTGGATTAAAAATCTTTTTAAATTTATTATGGTGATTGAAAGAGGTAAATACAACTCTCTACATTCTCATATTATTGTAAATATAAGAGATATTAGTTTTAATGATTTTTTTGACTTGATAAAAAAGTTAGAAAATTTAATTAAATACGATGTAATTTCTAATTTTCTTACACAAACACGTGTGCGCGCGTGTAACTTGTTGGTAAAACAGGTTTTTTCAGATAATATAATTGATTATTTAATGAAAGAAATAGGGCAAGGTTATGGTAAGGTTAATTTTGATAATCTATTGCCTTATAATGTGGTTTTACAATACTAAGATTATACAAAAGAGAATGGAGCTGGCTTAACAAAGAAAGAACAAAGATTTAGTAATAAAAATAGTTTAAATTTACCTCAGAAAAAAACCCAGAAGAACCCCTAGAAAACCCCCCCCAGTAAAAAACGAGAAAAAAACCTGAAGAAAACCCGAAAGTTTTTTGAAAAAATAACTCTGGAAAAACCCTGACAAAATATCCGAAGAAAACTCGATGGAAATGTTAGGAAATAATAGTTAATATTAATTTAGCGAATTAGAATTGCTTAAAAGCTTTTTAAAGAGTAATTTAGTGGTGGAGTATGATAATGGGCAGAAGAATACTCTCCAGAGCTTTTAAATGCTATTAGACAGAGCTTAGGACATAAATATATACAAACCAAAGCTATTGGGAACTATCTAGTTATGATCAAAATAAAAGAATAAATGAATTTTTAATACAATAATTATTGTAAATAATGAAGCATTAGTTATATATATAATTATTTTAGGAGGATTTTTAATGGGAAAGTATGATAAGTTATCGAAAGAAGAATTGCTTGAAATGATTGAAAAGCAAGACACTGAGCTAGAATTAAAAAAATATGGTTTGGCTTGGGATAAAGAAAGAGAACCTGAAAAGGTTGTTGTGGATTGCCAAAATAATCTACCTATTTTAGAAAGAATTGCAAATAAAGAAATTCATACAAATGATGAAGCTGATAATATTATGATAGAGGGAGATAATTATCACGCCCTTAAAGTTCTAAACTATACTCATAAAGAAAAAATTGATGTCATATATATAGATCCGCCATATAATACAGGAACACAAGATTGGAAATATAATGATAAATATGTTGATAAAGAAGATGGTTATAGACATTCAAAATGGTTAAATTTTATGCAGAAAAGATTGGATTTAGCAAAAAACCTTCTGAAAGATACAGGAGTAATTTTTATTTCCATAGACGATAACGAACAAGCAAATCTTAAACTTCTTTGCGATAAAATATTTGGCCCTGATAATTTTATAGCAAATATAAGCAGAGAAGCTATTAAAGGGGGAAGTCAATCAAAACATATTAGAAATTGTAATGATTATGTTTTAATTTATGCAAAGAAATTTGATGAGTTATCATTTTCTGGATATACACAGGACGGTATTAAATTAAATTTAAAAGATAAAAAAGGCAACTATGCGAAAGGAAGAGAATTAAATAAATGGGGAGCTGGGTCAAGAAGAGAAGATGCTCCTAGTATGTGGTATTCTATAAAAGGTCCTAATAATGAAGAGGTTTATCCCATAAGAAATGACGGCAGTGAAGGTAGGTGGAGGCTTGGCAAAAAACGCCTTACTAAAATGGTTGAAGAAGGAGATGTAATTTTTGAAAAACGAAAAGATGAAACCTTTATTGCCTATGAAAAAATAAGAGATAATAGTTCTAAAGTAAAACAATTTACAACTTTATTTAAAGATAAATATATAAACGCAAAAGGAGCAGAAAGTTTAAAAAAAATTTTTAATACGATGATGTCTGTTTTTGATTATGCAAAACCTGTTGAATTGATATATGATTTATTAGTTCTTGCTGATCCGGAAGAAGATGCAATTATTCTTGATTTTATGGCAGGAAGTGGAACAACAGGACAGGCTGTATTAGAATATAACAAAAGAGATGAAGGAAAAAGAAAGTTTATTCTTTGCACTAATAACGAAAATGAAATTGCCGAAAAAATTTGCTATCCTAGAATTGAGAAAGTAATAAATGGATATAATTTTAATGGTAAAGAAAGAAAGGAACTTTTCTCTAAAAAAATATCATACAAAGAATTAGAAAAAAATAGTGAGGCTATTTTTGAAGAAGTAAATAAAATTATTGAAAAAGAAAGTAATAATTATGATAAGTTTGAAAAAACAATAAATGAAAAATATTTAGAGGTATATGGAGTTAAAGAATACTCTGATAAAAAAGAAGGGCTTGGAGGAAATTTACAATACTTAAAAACTGGCTTTGTCGATAATACTAAAAATGAAGAGCAAATCCGCTGGAACTTAACTAATAAATGCACAGATATGCTTTGTGTTCGTGAAAATATTTTTAATCTTAAAAAAGAAGGACACGATTATAAAATTTTTGCATCAAATAGATCAGATAAATA
Organism: Alphaproteobacteria bacterium; assembly: GCA_009929265.1. GTDB lineage: Bacteria > Pseudomonadota > Alphaproteobacteria > CASFRQ01 > SAAU01 > SAAU01. The sequence continues at coordinate 152,520 of SAAU01000003.1, read as the reverse complement.
CTTGTGTATTTACTATAATTTAGCTGATAATTCTTTCAATGATTTCCTAAAAGAAGTTAAAGGTTTGAAAGGACATAAATCTATTTATATGTTCTCTCTAAATGATAAACTTGATAAAAGTCTTTTTAAAGACATTGACGATTGTGAGTTTGAACCAATTCCTCAAAATATTTTAGATCTTTATAAAAGAATAAGAAAAAAACATATTACAGAAGAAAATGATAAGGACGAATAAATGAAAGAGTTAAAACATTATCAAGAAGAAGCAGTTGATAAACTACATAAATATATAAATATGGGTTTTAATGAAAAAAAAGCCACAAGTATAGTTTTTCGTTCTCCAACAGGTTCAGGAAAAACTTTTATTATGAGCCAACTAATATTAGATGTTATAAAAGATGATGAATTAAAAAATCTTGATTTTTGCTTTTTATGGGTAAGTATTGGAAAAGGAAACTTACATCAACAAAGTTATAAATCTTTAAAAAAGGAATTTAAAGTTTTTCCAAATGTTTATTTATTAGAAAATGAATTTTCCGGTGGTAGAGAGGTTATAAACAAAAATGATGTGGTTGTTCTTAATTGGGAAAAACTTAGAACAAAAGATAATGAAACAGGCAAATGGAAAAACATTGTTATGAAGGATAAGGAAACAAATAACTTCATTGATGTTTTGAATAATACTAGAGCTGAAGGCAGGAAAATCATTTTAATTATTGATGAAAGCCATGCAAGCACAAATACAGACAGAGCGAATGAGCTTAGAGATGAAATTATTCGTCCTGATATTACTTTGGAAATGTCTGCAACCCCAGCATTAAAAGATTATGATTACAAATATGGTGTAGATCCTACAGATGTTATAAAAGAAGGTATGATAAAAAAAGAAATACTTATAAATGAAAATATAGATAAGATTTCTGAAAATGAATTAGACTCTGAAACTTTAATTTTAGAAAGTGCATATAAAAAGAGGCGTGAGTTAAAAAAAGCCTATGAAGAAGCTGGCGAAGATATAAATCCTCTTGTAATAGTTCAACTTCCTAATAGTGCGGACGGAGAGAAAAAGAAAGATGTTGTTGAAGATTTTTTAAGAAATAAAGGTATTCATACAGAAAAAAGAAATCTTGCTATATGGTTAAGTGAGGAAAAAGTTCATAATGAAGAAGTCTTTTTGACTCCTAATAATTCAAATGTAGATTTCTTAATTTTTAAGCAAGCTATTGATACTGGTTGGAACTGCCCACGCGCACAAGTAATGGTTAAGTTTAGAGAAACCAAAAGTATAACTTTTGAAATACAGACTGTCGGAAGAATTTTAAGAATGCCGGAAGCTCATCATTATGATAATGAAGTTTTGAATAAAGCTTATGTTTATACTAATTTGCAATCTATTGATGTTAAGCGAGAAGAATATAATCCTAATATTATTAAATCTCTTTCTATTAAAAGAAAAGATTTTTACTCCGATTTGAAACTTAACTCATATTATAAACAAAGACTAGATTATGGAGATATAACCGCTGGGATTTATGATGTTATCGTAAAAGTATTTAATAAAGAATTTGGAGTAAAAGAGCCTGCTATTATGGATAGCAATCTTTCTTTATTTAAGAAAAAATTAGAAGTAGAAAATTTAACTGATGGCGATGTAATTTTATTAAATGAAAAAATAATGTCTGAGGTTATTGATGATCTACCGCATATAGAAGGAAATAATAAACTAAGTGTTAAATTATCAGAGAATGACAAAATAAAACTATTTGAAACTATCATTACAAATAACTTAAATGGCTTTGCAAGAAAAAGGTCGCTTGATAGTATAAAACCAGCAATATATCGTTATTTTAGAAATTATATGGGAATAGACTTTAATGATAATGGATTGGTTAAAATACAAGCCTTGGTTATACATAATAATAAAAAAATATCAGAATTATTGCACCAATCAACACTAGAATATAAATCAGTAAAAGAACAAGAATTAGAAGAAAAAGCAAATTCTATTGAAAACTGGCAGAAGGATTGGGAACTTCCAAAAACTATTAACTATAATTCTGAATTATTCGAAGAATATAATGCAAAACTTTATATTTACGATAGATGTTTTTTAGAAAAGAAGACTGATAAAGAAAATAATCCTGAAAGAGCTTTTGTTAGATGCTTAGAGGATAGTTCTGAGGTTGTTGAGTGGTGGTGGAAAAATGGCGACGAACATAGTCGTGATAATTTTGGCATACCTTATAATAAAAAAGGCTCAACATTTCAACCAGACTTTATTGTAAAATTAAAAGACGGTAGAATTGGAATTTTTGATACTAAAGGTGCTGGTTTTAATGAAGCAGATAATAAAGAAAAAGCCGAAGCTTTGCAAAGATATATAAAAGAAGAAAATAGTAAAGGTAAAAAACTATTCGGTGGCATTATTATCAAGCATGGAGAACATCTAAAATTAAATTCAAATATAGAATATAATTCTTATCAAACTCACTCTAACGAATGGGAGTTTTTAAAGCTATAAACTCGGCAATGATTCGGCAATGGAGGTTTTCATTGCCTTTTTTATGCTCTAGAGGAATTAAAATTTAGAGAAACCATAAGAAAAGAGTTATTAAAATTTGTAGCCCCGATGTAGCCCCGTGCTATTTTAGCATAAATCAACGTTGTTCTTTAAAATAAAAAAACCCTTGAGAAATCAAGGGTTTTGTTTTGGTTGCGGGGGAGGGATTTGAACCTCTCGACCTTCAGGTTATGAGCCTGACGAGCTACCAGACTGCTCCACCCCGCGTTATCAAAAACAAGTGCATTTTATACTTTTTGAATCCTTTGTCAAGCTTTATTTTGCGTTTCTTTTTTCCTATTCTTTTTTCTTTTTGCTAGGTTTTTCTTCAACTTATTGAATTTTCGACTTTAATTTATTCTTTCTCTTTTGAATTTAAAATGAAAAAAATTTTTGTTTTAAACCTTGTATTTTAAAGGGGAATGTATACCATAGTATATATGACATAAATATATTTTTAGAGAGGTATTTATGAAGAAAGATATAAAAAAGGCCTCATGTAAAATAAAAAAGATGATTTTGTCTATTCTCCTGGCAACATCCGTTTGTGTTCCTACACCAGCCAAAACGATGGTTATTGTGCTCCATGCTTACGTTCCTGAAAAGCCGAAAACGAATATCCAAATTGAAAATTCCCCTTCTTTAGAGGTTAAAAGTAATCAGCTTTCGACTCTTTTTCCAAATAGATCGGAGGAAGATATTTCCGACATCCTTTCTCATATTCAAGAGGCTGATGGATCCTTTAGTGAAAGCGAATTTTATAAATATTTAAAAAACAATTCACAAGACTTAGCTTATCAGAAATATTTGAAGATTTCTGTATGTTCCTTATGATTTCTTTTTAAGATAGGGTGTTAAATATTTTCCAGTATAGCTTTTCTTGACCTGTATAATTTCCTCAGGCGTGCCTTTTGCAACGATTTCGCCGCCTTTATCGCCCCCTTCTGGACCCAAATCAATGATGTAATCTGCCGTCTTAATCACGTCAAGGTTATGCTCAATCACAACAACCGTATTGCCCTGATCGACAAGCAGATGAAGAACCTCTAAAAGCTTTCGAATGTCCTCAAAATGAAGACCTGTCGTTGGTTCATCTAAGATATAAAGCGTCTTGCCGGTTGCTTTTTTAGAAAGCTCTTTTGCCAATTTAACGCGCTGGGCTTCCCCTCCTGATAGAGTGGTTGCCCCTTGTCCTAGCTTAATATACCCCAACCCCACCTTTTGAAGAAGATGACATTTACTTGCAATTCTTGGGATATTTTTGAAAAATTCGGCCCCTTCATTAACCGTCATATCCAAGACATCGGCGATGGATTTTCCTTTATATTTGACTTCCAAAGTTTCTCTATTATAGCGCTTTCCTTCGCAGACATCACAGTTGACATAAACGTCAGGCAGGAAGTGCATTTCAATTTTGATAAGGCCATCGCCTTTACACGCCTCACACCTGCCGCCTTTGACATTAAAGGAGAATCGTCCCGCTTTATACCCGCGAGCCTTCGATTCGGGCAGAGAGGCAAACCATTCGCGAATCGGCGAAAAGATACCGGTATACGTGGCCGGGTTTGATCGCGGTGTTCTGCCAATAGGGGATTGATCAATATGAATGATTTTATCAATATTCCCCACACCTTTAATCGAGTCGAATGCTCCTGTTTTGAGACGAGTCTTATTGAGGATATTGTTAATACTTTTGTAAAGCGTTTCAAGAATAAGAGTCGATTTTCCACCTCCTGATACCCCTGTAATGCAGGTAAAGGTGCCCAAAGGAATATCCACATTGATGTTTTTAAGGTTATGCTCTTTGGCGCCAAGCAAAGAAATCTTTTTTCCGTTGCCTTTGCGACGCTTTTTAGGAAGAGGAATTTCTTTTTTCCCAGAGAGGTATTGTCCCGTTAAACTTTTTTCATTGTTAAGGATATCTTGAATTGTGCCTTGGGCTGTAATTTGCCCCCCATGAAAACCCGCTTTTGGCCCCATATCAATGATATAGTCAGAAGCGCGCATTGTTTCTTCATCATGTTCAACAACAATAATGGTATTTCCCAAATCCCGCAAATGGTGGAGGGTTTCAATCAGCTTACTATTGTCACGTTGATGAAGGCCGATGGAAGGTTCGTCTAAAACGTAAATAACCCCCGTTAACCCTGATCCAATTTGGGAGGCTAGCCGAATGCGTTGCGCTTCCCCACCAGAGAGCGTTCCTGCAATTCTGTCTAGGGTCAGATAAGTCAATCCGACATTGCAAAGAAAGGAAAGCCGTTCGGTGATTTCCCGCAAAATACGAGAGGCGATTTCATTTTCCTTATTGCTTAAATGAAGGGGTAAATCAATAAACCATTCGCGCGCTTTTTCAATGGAAAAACGGGTCACTTCTGCGATATTAAGGCTGTTGATTTTAATGCACAACGCCTCTTTTTTAAGGCGGTCCCCATGACAAGTTTCGCACACAGCGTTATTTTGAAATCTGGAAATTTCGCCGCGCATCCAATCTGAATCGGTTTCCAAAAATCGGCGTTCCATATTGGGGATAATGCCTTCATAGTGGCTTGCAAGGTCTCCATACAAAATGGCATGCTGCTTATTTTTAGAGATTTCATCCCAAGGGATGTCTAAGTCAATCTTAAAACGTTCACAAATGCCCAGTAAAGCTTCCTCATGCCAGCGATACATATCGCCCGAAGAAGATACCCAAGGGGCCAAAGCCCCTTCACGCAGGCTTTTTGACCCGTCAGGCACGACAAGCTCTGGATCAATATAAAGTTTAATGCCAAGGCCGGCGCAGGTGGGACACGCCCCATGGGGGTTGTTAAACGAAAAAAGACGGGGTTCAATTTCTGGAATGGTAAAGCCTGTTTCTGGACAGCAGAATTTGGAGGAAAAGACTGTTCTTTCCCCGTTTAAGGTTTCAGTAAGGGCTAAACCGTTTGAAAGAGAAAGGGCTGTTTCCAAAGAGCTTGCCAAACGTCCTTCAATCCCGTCTTTTTTTACCAATCTATCAACGACAACTTCTAAGGTGTGCGTTTTGGTTTTTAAAAGTTCTGGGACATCCTCTATTTCATAAAAAGCGCCGTCAATTTTGATACGTTGATACCCTTGCTTTTGAAGGGCTTTAATTTCCTTTTTAAATTCGCCTTTTTTATCCCGAGCCAAAGGCGAGAGAAGGTAAAACTTTTCCCCTTCATCAAAAGTCATAATTCTATCTACCATTTGGGAAACTGTTTGGGATTGAATCGGCTTTCCTGTGGTAGGGGAGTAAGGAATACCAATGCGGGCATAAAGCAGTCGAAGATAGTCATAAATTTCCGTCACTGTGCCGACCGTGGAACGGGGATTTTTTGAGGTCGTTTTTTGCTCAATAGAAATGGAAGGGGAGAGTCCTTCAATCGAATCGGCATCCGGCTTTTTCATTAAATCCAAAAATCCGCGCGCATAGGCAGAAAGGCTTTCAACATAACGGCGTTGGCCTTCGGCATAAATGGTATCAAAAGCTAGGGAGGATTTTCCAGAGCCCGAAAGCCCCGTAATCACGGTTAAAGCATCCTTTTTAATATCCACATCAACGTTTTTTAGGTTGTGCTCTCGTGCGCCCCGAATTTTTATAAATGCCATTTTGGATTCCCCTTTTTTTAATCAATAGATTAAATATAGGACTCTTTCTTAAAAAAGAAAGATTTGATGTGAAAAAAAGTAAAAAAAAGGGAAGATTTTTATTTTTCTTTCTGTTAATATCATGCCATGACTGATGAGAAGATGACACGCCCGCAAAGAAGATTTGACGCCCCTTTGACAGAAAAGGACATGTATTCCTTTTTGCCTGGGATAAAGTATGGGGTGGAGGTGCTTCCTTCTGAAGAAGAAACGTATAAATCTGACGAAAATGCAAAAGCCTTTTTAAACGCTTTAAAATCGGGGACGAATGTTAAAGGGTGGGATTTGCATGGCTTGAACTTAAAAGGGGCCGATATGCAAGGAGCTGACTTGCAAGGGGTCAATTTTTGTGGGGCGAATTTGATGAACGTTGATTTATCTGATTCAAACTTATCTCATGCTGATTTATCTTATGCTTATCTTGAAGGGGCGCGCTTAGATAATGCTGATTTGACAGAGGCTGTCTTAAAAGGCGTCTTTGTCCGAAATACCTCTGTTGATGGGGCCAAGATTTCCGAAAAAGATAAAAAATATCTAACACTTTTGGAATGGATTGTCAAAGAAGTTGAAGCTGGAAAAATTGATATTCGTGCCATTCCTAAGGAAGAGTTGCGCTTTTTGGATTTGCGTATGCTTGATTTATCTAAGTTAAATATCGCCGATTTGGATTTAAATGCGTATGTATTAGATGGCATTAACCTGATGGGGGTTCGAATTGATAAGACGGTTCAAATGTCGCTTTCTCAGCTGTATCAAACAAATTTAATGCTTGAAAAACTGCATCAAAAAGAAACACAAGGTCAACTGCGGTTGTTGGATAGGCTTTTCCGTGAAATGGAAGAAAGTTTGGAACGCTTTAGTCAAGAGGAAAAACTTAAAGCCAAGCAAGAGGAAATTCAAACCAAAAACCCAACGCGTCCTGCTTTGCGAGACATAAACGATGTGAATTCTCTAGAGCGAGAAGGAGATGAATTTGAAAGTTTCTTTAAGGATAAACCTTTTGAAAATCCTCTTTTAAAAGAGGGCCAATCTTTACAAAAAGAAAAAGGGGAAATGAAGGGAGCGCCTGAAGAAAAAGGGGAGCCTCAAAAAGAGGAGCAGGCGGCTCAACCTTTAAATGAAAAAGAGAAAGAAAATCCAAAAGAAACGCATGTTGAAAAATTGAAAGCTCTTGAGGTAAAAGAAAGCCTTGAAGCAGAAGAGATGAAAAAGAAAACGCTTCAAAAAGAAGAAGCCGCTTTAACGGAAGAAAAAAAGATTTCTCAAACAGAGGAAAAGGACGTTCCATTTTACGCCTCTTTCCTTGTTGAAGAAGAGAAAGAAGAGAAAGAAGAAACGCCTTTAAAAAAGAAAAAGGCAGAAGAGGGGGATGACGGAGACGACGAGGACGAAGTTTTGGATAAAATTGGGGGTGTTTCTATTCTAACACAATCCAAATCAAAGCCGAAAAAGAACGTAAAGGTGATTTCATGAAATTACGTCTAAATCCAATATATGCGTCAAAAAGAAGAGCCCTAAAATTTGTGGGGATTCGCGCCTTTATTGGCTTTTTTATCTTTTGGGGCGTGCTTTATTTCCTTCTTCCGTTATGCAATATCATTAGGGAGGGCTTTACGCCGCTTTCCTTCGCACGGGCACGCCTATTTATGAAAGAGGCCTTCTTTTCCCCGCTTTTGGTTTTGAAATCTTATCAATTATGGCTGACTTCTTTTGCTTTTGAAAGGATTATTCATCGCACGTGGAATAGCTTTTTTGCTTGGAATTTACCCCTTCTTCCGACGGGGATTTATATTTGGACGGTGTATTATTATATCCTAAATTGTCCCGATGAGTTTCGCCCGATGTTCTTTGGAGATGCGCGAGAAGCCAATGAAAAAGACGTTGAGCAAATGGGACTTTATAAGGGAAAATTTCTTCTTTTAGGAAAGGTTTTTGGTCGAAAAATGCGCCTTCCTGACGCGCGTTCTGTTTTATGTATGGGAACTTCAGGCTCTGGAAAAACAACAGGGCTTATTATTCCAAATGTATTTGAACTTGATAAATCTTGCCTCATTATCAATGATCCAAAAGGGGAGATTTTTAATCTGACGAGTGGCTACCGTTCGACATTGGGCCCTGTTTTCCATTTTAAATGGACGGCTATTGATAACCCGCAAAAAGGGGAATACTGGCCTTCTTGGAATCCGTTAGGGACAGGAAATTTGGAAACAAAGATTTCCAAAAGAAATGCCTATTTAACTAAAATAATTGGATTTTTAATTCCAGATGGTCCAGAGGGAACAGATCCTTATTGGGTGAAAGCTGGACGAGATTGTATGTCCGGAATTGGAACCTATATTTGCAATAAAGTTGAACAATCAAAAGCTAATGATTATTTTTTGTCTCGTCTTCAAACAGGAAAGTTGGATGAGGAAGATTATGAGGTGTTAACTTCTTACTATGCCTCTATGAAGCAGACGATTGAAGTTCAAAATGCTTTAAAACGGACACTTCATCGGGAAATCAATATAGATAATTATTTGCCGATTGGCTCCTGGGAACATATTCCAAAATATTGGCAAGGTCATGATGTTAGTTTTGCTATGATGGTAGATACGATTAACAACTGGCAATTAAAGGAAACTAAAGCCCTTCAAGAGCGTCGGGATAAGGGCGATTCAACGGCTGCTTCAATGGATGTTTGGCAGTCCATTTTTACAGGAATGGTTTTGGAGACAGCCTATTACAATTATGGCCGATTAACGTTGTTGGATTTGAATCAGGTTTTGACGCTTCCTGATAAGCAACGGGCGTCTGTTGTCTCGATGGCTTTATCTGGGATAAATATTTTCAAAAGTGCCTCTGCACGGTTAAGAACAAGTATGAACGATATCGTCTTTTCAAATTTAAGAGGGTTGCAAGACGTCAATACAGAACAATATTATCCAATTACAATTTATCTATCTGTGCCGTATGAAGATTTGGGCTCTTCGGCTTCCATGTTGAATAATCTTTTTATTAACTTGGTTTCGTCAAAATTGATGAGCGTTTCTCCAAATGAAAAAGGGTTTGGTCCGTTTGCAACAGCCTTTCTTTTGGATGATTTTCAACATATGCCGGTATTGAAATCAATTACAGATGGGCTTGTTTTTGGACGAAGCAAGATGAACAGTTATTTCTTTACGTTCCAGGATTGGCACCAACTGAGTAAAAAATATGGCGAAAAAACAACGGATGTTTTGCTTAATATGCCGGGGGCCAAAATCTTAAAACGGTGCAATAATATTGATACAAGAAATAAGATGATGAAAGGCTTGGGCGATACAACCAAGATAAAATATTCAATTGGAGAGGACTATTTACCGTTTAATCATCTTCAAATTGCCAAAAAATATAAATATTCCAGTTATAAAGACGGGGCCATTGGGAAAAGTGGTATTTTAAAAATGAAACCTGAAAAGCAACTTTTGATTTATAGTGGTCATGCAGATAGACCTATTCCATCTGATACTCCTTTATTTTTCAAAAATGAGACTTATAAAAAGAAATCCAAAATGACGCCCGCAAAACATGTTCCAAAATATATTATGGATTTGAGAAAAGAGAAAAATCCAATGGAATTCTTCCGTTTAAGAATTGATGAAGATGCTTAGATATTTTTTTTGGACATGTGTTTCTTTGCACTTTCATTTAAATCATTCATTCGAAACCACAAAGGACTTTTTTGAGGGAGCGTTTCAAGGGCTTTTTTAGAAAGCAAAAAAGCCTTTTCATATTCCTTAATCAAAAAATAATATTCGGCCATAACAGGCGGGATATCTGCTTCTTGCCCAAGTGTATCGTAGGCCGTTGCGAAGTATTTATAAATTTCAGGCATCTTTGGGGCAAAGGCTGAAAGATAGGAAAGCTCTGTTAAGGCTTTTTTTGCAAACGGCTTTTCGTTAAGCTCTAAAAGAGCGTGGACATATTCCATTCGAATAAGGAAAGCCTCGGGTTTTAGTAAAAGTGCTTTTTCCCAAAAGGGCAGGCTGTCTTTTGCTTTTCCTGTTTCAAAAAGAATTTGCCCTTTAAGCTCATAAAGATAGGGATTTTCGGGCTCTTCTTTTATTAAAGAATCAAGAAGGGCGAGGGATTTTTCAAGGTTAATTTGCTTAAAATAAGCAATTACTTGCGCATATCTATCGGCAAAAGAAGCTCCAGAATAACGGGCTAAAGTCTTTTCGGCATCATATGAAAAAGCAAAAAGTTTGGCTTTCATTCTTTCAAAATCTTCCCGTTTTTTAAGAGGAGAAACATCGCCTTTCATCTGATTTTTAAGAGCGATAATTCTTTCGGAAGTTATAGGATGTTGCCGCAGATAAGAACGCGAAGTTTTGGAAACAGAAAGTTTTTCAACTTGATTGATTTTCTTCATAATATTGAGGAAACCTAATGGCGAAAACGAGGTTTTTTGAAGCAAGGAAATCGCGGTGCTATCGGCTAATTTTTCCTCAGATCTTCTGTAGGCGCTATAGGTAGACATACCCGTTTCAGAGCCGCCTGCCATTAAGGCAATTCCGACATCGGCTCGTCCAGAAAGGGCAGCGGCAAGGCCTCCCAAAAGAGTGGTAAAAAGGACTGTTTTTTGTGCAGATTTCATTTGAAGTGAAGCTCTTGACGTATGGCTCCCTAAAATATGACCTGTTTCGTGGGCCAAAACGCCCGCAACTTCATCAGCAGAGTCGGACTCCAAAATCAGGCCGGTATGAATAAAAATTTCATGTCCTCCAATTACAAAGGCATTGATATCCTTATCGTTAAGAAGAATAACCTGAACCCCTTTTGTTGAAAGATGTGCGCTTTTCCAAATTTCTTTCACGTAATTTAAAAGAATTTCTTCAATTTCGGTGTCTTTTATGATAGAAAAAGAAGAAGCCTCTCCTTTAAGAGAAAAAAGCAGTAAGCTTAAAAAAATAAAGATATTTAAAAGGTGTTTCAAGAGAGGTTCCTTAAAGCTTAAAAAAGAGAAAGAAGATGTTTTTTAAAAAGAGTAATAAAAAAATGATGTTTCGTCAAATCCTGCTTTCAAGTATGATGCTTTTTTTAGTGTCATGTCAAAAAACTTTTGTAGAAGAAGGTTCTTCAGAGCTTATTTCTGTCAAAACAAAAACACAAGAAGGTCTTATTGTTTCTGATGTTCAAAGTTCAACAGATGTTGGAACGAAAATTTTGGAAAAAGGGGGTAATGCGGTTGATGCTTCTGTGGCGATGATGTTTCATTTGGGGGTCGTGGCCCCTTCAAGGGTCAGTTTATTAGGCGGCGGTGTTTGTCAGGTTTATTTTCCTAAAAAAGAGACGGCTTTGACGGTTGATTTTACATCAAAACCTTTTTCTCCTGATGTTGGGGTAGGGATTCCATCTTTGCCAAGAGGGGCCTTTAAAATGCAGGCTAGATACGGGCGAAAATCTTGGAAAGAAGTTTTAAATTCAGCCCTTGATGCGGCCAAAGAAAAAGAGGTTTCTTTGCTTTCTAAAAAAGATTTAGCTCTTTTTGAAAAGGCGTCCCAATTTAATGCGTCTTTATTTTCTTCTGAAGTGGGAGAAGTTATGAATAAGCCTTTGGAAAATAAAGGAAAAATTTATTTTCTAAAACAGCTTCAACAAAATGGAACGGGTGTTTTATATAATGGAGAAATGGCGCAGCTTTTCTTAAAAGAAGCATTGAAAAAAGGATATGCTCTAAATGAAGACTCCTTAAAAAATTATAAGCCTCAAATCCTTCCTTCAAAAAGAATAGAGACAAGTAAAGGAATCTTTTTCTTGCAAAATGAACAAATTTCAGGAGAAGCAGGAAGTATTCTTTTAAAGGCCTTAACCTCCTCCTCATATAAAGAGCAACGGAAGGCTAATGAAGTTTTAGATTCTTATGGACAGGGGGATATTTATCCTCTTTCAACAAAGGCGGAAGGCACCGGTTTTGTGGTGCAGGATAAATCTGGAATGATTGTTTCTTGCGCGCTTTCTCAAGGAAAAATGTTTGGTCTTGGTACCTATTTAGATAAGTTTAATACTTTTTTGCCAGAGGTTGTGGGCCTTGATGAAAATAAATCTTCTTGCCTAATGACAATGATTTTTGTTGATAAACGTCTTGAGAGAAGTTTCGCTTCTTCTGTCTCTGGAATGTTTGGGTTTTATGAAGGGATGAAAGTGGGACAAGATGTTCTTTTAGAAGGAGTCTCTTTGAAACGAGCACTTCTTAAACGGGCTCAAGAACGATTTACAAAAGAGGATTCTATCGCAACGGAAAGGATAAATAGCTTTCTTTGCACAAAAACAACCTGTCAAGGGCTTTCGGACTTAAGAGGAAATGGAAAAGTGCAATTTATCTTAAAAAAGAGAGATTGACAAATCCATTTATTTCAACCAAAATAAGTCAAAAAAGAGGGGAAAATGAAACACTTTATGTCGCAGAAAAAGGAGGAAATCCTAACGGGAACAGTTGCTTTTTTGCTGTTGTTTTTTGGGGTGGCTTTTTCCTATACACATAAGAAAAAAGACGCTGCTCAAGGGGATGATTTTCGCTTATATGCAAGTTTTAAAAAGGCAGACGGGTTAATGGATGGGGCGGTTGTTCGGGTTTCTGGAATTCCTGTCGGAAAAGTGCTTTCTCAAGAGCTGACCGATGCCTATCGCGTAAAAATGCAATTAAGCTTATACCGTCCGGTTAAACTTCCCATCGATACGATTGCTTCCATTGAAACGGATGGGCTGATTGGTGAAAAACATGTGGAACTTATCCCTGGGGGGGAAGAAGAATCCCTTAAAAATGGAGATATTGTGCGTTATGAGCAAGATGTTGTTTTGCTTGATGAATTGATTGATAAATTTGCATCAAAATTGAAAAAATAGGATGAAAAGAGGAACTTAAATGAAGAAAAATCCAGTTGAAACAATTTTAGGGCTTGCTGTTCTTATTTTTACAGCATTTTTTGTTTTTTTCGTTTCATCTCATGTCAGTATTGCCCCTGTTGAAGGGTATCATATTTATGTTGATTTTGGGAAAGTGGGCGGTCTTGAAAAAGGGGCCGATGTCCGTATTAACGGAATTAAAGTAGGATCTGTTTTGGATATGAATCTTTCAACGGAAACCTATAATGTCAAAACGACTCTTTCTATTAAAAGAGGGATTAAGATTCCTTTGGATTCTATGGCTGCCGTTGTGGATAGTGGACTTATGGGAAATAAATATATCCGAATTCAACCGGGGATTTCCCGCCGTATTCTAAAAGAAAATGAATGGATTACAAAATCAAAAAGTTATAAATCTTTGGAAGAACATATCGGAAACCTTATTTTTCAGGAGTAAGAAATGTTAAAAAAAGTTCTTTTTTTAAGTGGTCTGTTTTCTTTTTTAATGATGAGCCCTCTTCAGGCCGATGAAATTAAAACGGATAGGATTATTTTAAGGGCTTTGGATAAAGTGACAGGACGTTTTACAACTCTTGAAGCCGATGTTGGGACAGAAATTAAATTTGGAAATATGTTTATCTATCCTGAAGTTTGTTATAAAAATCCCCCAGAAGAAGCTCCAGAAAATAAAGCCTTTTTAACTGTTTTTGTCCGTTTTCCAAATGAAAATGAAAAGCAGATTTTTAAAGGGTGGATGTTTTCGTCCGATCCTGCCCTTTCTGCCATGGATAATCCTGTTTATGATTTATGGGTGATGGATTGTTTTGAGACGGAAGATGAGGTCGTTGAAACATCTGAAGAAAACATATCGCCTTTGGGGATTACCCCTCTTCCTCAAGAAAATGGGGATGAAGAAATAACGTCTCTTTCTCAAGAAAATGATTCAAACGAACAAGAAAATCTTGTGGATGAGGAAGATAACGAGGTTGAAATTCCTATTGAAAATGTAGAACCTGCTGAAAATAAGGAAGGCGAGGTGCTTTTAAATTCAACTTCTTTCTTAAAAGAAGAAGGGGGAGAGGATAAATCTCAGGTTTTTGAAACAACGCCCGTTTCTTCTTCTGAAAATAAGGAAGAAACACCTGTTTTTGGGGCAACCCCCACCTCAAACGATAATCAAAATGAACAAGGATTTTTGTCTGCAACACCTCTTTCAAATGAAGAGAAAGCCGCCCCGCTTTCCGAGCCTGTTTTTGGGCAGGAATTGGCGCCTTTAGAGTAGATTTTTAAAAAAGAGAATTGCTTTTCTTAAAAAGACTTCTTATAGTAAAAAAGAAGTTAATGGAGGATTTAATGGAAACAATTCAAGAAGGATTTTTACGTCTTAAATCGTATATGAATCAAAATATTGTGGGACAAAAAGCCCTTATCAATCGGTTATTGATTGCTTTATTGGCCGATGGGCATCTTTTGGTAGAAGGGGCGCCAGGGCTGGCCAAAACAAAAGCTATTAAAATTTTATCAAAGGCGATTGAATGTTCCTCTCAAAGGATACAGTTCACACCAGATTTGTTGCCCTCTGACATTACTGGATCTGAGGTGTATCGTCCTCAAACGTCTGAGTTTATTTTTCAAAAAGGCCCTTTATTTCATAACTTAATTTTGGTGGATGAAATTAACCGTGCTCCAGCAAAAGTACAATCTGCTTTGTTGGAGGCTATGGGGGAAAAGCAAATTACCGTTGGGGGAAAGACATATGTTTTGCCCAAGCTTTTTTTAACACTTGCGACACAAAATCCAATTGAGCAAGAAGGCACTTATGCTTTGCCAGAGGCCGAGTTAGATAGATTTTTAATGTATGTTAAAATTGATTACCCAGAAATTGAAGCGGAAAGAGAAATCCTTAAAATCGTAAGAGATGAAGCCTTAGAACTTGAAGTAAAGCCTTTTAAAAAGCTGACAGAAGAGGCGATTTTAAAAGGCAGAAAAGAGGTTTTAGGCGTCACGCTTTCTCCGGAACTTCAAGAATATATTGTTCAATTTATTATGGCTACAAGAAAGCCTCTTCCTTATGGAAAAGAACTGCCCTCTCTTATTGCTTATGGGGCAAGTCCGCGTGGAACGATTGCGTTAGATAGATGTTCTCGGGCAAAGGCTTGGTTAGAGGGCCGAGACTACGTTGTGCCAGAGGATGTGCGATGCGTGCTTCATGATGTATTGCGTCATCGGATATTGCTCTCTTTTGAAGCTGAGGCCGAAGGCTGGAGCTCAGACAAATTGATTGATATTTTAGTTGAAAGGGTTCCTTTGCCATAATGGAGCATCAATCTGACAAAGTGGAAGCGTCCTTTAATCTTCTTTTAAAACAAAGAAAGAGGGTGGAGCGCTTTGAAGAGCTTTCTAAACGAAAACGACACTTGTCTGAGGTGGGCGAAACGTCCTCTTTGCAAAAAGGGGAAGGGATGGAATTTAACGAAGTGCGCGCCTATCAAGAAGGGGACGATATTCGTTCGATTGACTGGCGTTTAACGGCAAAGTATCAAAAACCCTATACAAAGCTTTTTCATCAGGAAAAGGGACGGCCTTTTTTCTTGGTGTGTGATTTTCAAAAGTCAATGAAGTTTGGAACAAGGGGGCAATTTAAATCTGTTTTGGCCGCAAAATTGGCTTCTTTTATTTCCTTTTATGCCTTTGAAAATAAAGAAAAAGTTGGGGCAATCCTTTTAGATGAAAATAGGGAGGTTTCTTTTCAACGCGCCTCTAGCCGGGCTCATTTAATGCAGATAATCAAGGCGTTGAGCCAGATTACGAAGTTAGAGGAAAAAGAGGCGGAACAACTTTCTTTAGACAGGATGAATGCGGCGTTAAAAAAAGTGGCTTTAACCTTAAAAACAGGGGAGAAAGTTTTTATTATCAGTGATTTTTATCATGTAGATGAGACCTTTGAAAAGCGATTATTTTCCCTTTCCAAAAAGGCGGAAGTCGTCCTTGTTTTTATTTATGATAGGTTGGAGGAAAAAATGCCAAAGGGAATTTTTACTTTTTCCGATAAAAAGGTCAATCTTAGCGTCAATACGCTATCAAAAAGCTTTCAAAAAACCTATGCAATATCTTTTAAAAATCGAAAAGAACGGGTGAAAAAAATAGCCGCACGAGCGAAAGCAAAAATGATTTTTCTTTCAACAGAAACGGAAGACTTTTCATTGACTTTTCTAAGAGGACAAAAAAATGAACGTTGATTTATCCGCCCTTAAAGGGGTGCACGCGCCCGTTATGCCTTCCTTTTTACCCTTATCCGCGGGGGCGTTGTCTTTGGTGTTGTTTATTTTATTGCTTTTTCTTATTGCGGGATTTTTAGGGGTTTTATATCATAATTCTTCTAGAAAGTACGCGTTAAGACTATTAGATTTTTATGAAAAATTATACAAAGAGGATGTTTTTTCTTTTGCAACTCAAGTATCAATTTTGCTTAAGCGGGTGGCCCTTAAAAAATACAAAAAACAAAAAATAGCCTCTCTTTTTGGGGCGGAATGGATTTGCTTTTTAAATGAAAAAACGGATGTCCTCTTGCCATTAGAAATAGAAGATGTCTTTACAACAGCGCCTTACAAAAAGAAAATCAAACAAAAAGGGCAAGAAGAAAAAATGAAAAAGCTCTATGATTTTACCAAAAGATGGATTATAAAAAATACATCAGTGTTTTAATAAAAGATTATAAAAAGAGGTTTTAAAATGAAAAATAAAAATTCCCTTCTTTCTTTATTTACGAAATTTTCTCATAAAAATGATGAAGAAGATGTATCGATACAAAGAACAATTCAGCCACAAAAAGGAGTTTTGGTGGCCGGAATTTCGCTGAAACTTGTCCTTAAAACGACAGATAATTTAGGTAAAACCGAGTTGTTTGAGGCGTTATTGCGCCGTGTGATTAAAATTAAAGAGGATGTTTTTTTAGATGTTTTGGATATAGAAAAAAAGGCCCCAAAACTTGTTAAAATCTCATCTATTCAAGAAATTAAAGATACGGTAAGAAAAGTTATTTTCAGAAATCCATATAGCTTTTTGTTAAAAAGTGTTGGGGTTGATTTGGAAAATAAGCCTGAAAATTTTTCTCAATTTTCTTTGGTGCTATTAAGGACACGTCCCGAAATTACAGCACTGACCTATTTGGCTTTAATTGATGGACATCGCGATGGATCGGAGGAAGATTTAATTTTGGATTATGTGGCGCGCAAATGTGGGGATCTGAAATATAATCCAGAAGAGGTGAGGACGTATATTAAGAGCTTAATCCCAGATGAAAGTTGTTTTTATGAAGCGATGCTTTACCTTTTAAATAAGGAAAATTGGGAAATTAAACTCTTTATGGAGACGGTGATTCGTTTGATTCTTTCTGATGGCGTTGTGCATAAAAACGAACAAAATTTCTTAGATGAATTGATTATTGTCCTTCAAAATGAAGGCATTGATATTCAAATCGGGTAAAAGAAATTAAAAATATTTAATCTTTTTAAATAAAAAAAGGGACTCTTTTTAAAAAAGAGCCCCTTTCGTTATAAAGTTTTTGAATTACCCTCTGTCTTTTTCCGTCATTTTTGACATGAAAAGCGCTCTTTTTTGAGAATCATATTTTTTGATTTCAGAAGCAATCTTTTCTGCAACAGGAGGAAGAGGTGTAAATTCATAATCTTTTGGTTCTTTGTCTTGAGCTAAGAACGTATCGACATCAGAAGCGTATTTATTTTCTGTTAAAATATCATACAATTTATAGCAATCAGGACGAACTTCTTTGTCAATTTTGAATTTCCCTTTGTAAATAAGCGTTGGAATATTGGCTTGAGAAGTTTCACAACCGGCAAAAGAATCATATGTGTGAACCACAACAGTATTTTCTGGATAAAGCAAAGCACGATAAATGCCACCTAAGTTTTCAGTTTGATCCTTAAACTCTTTTGCATGGACACCATTAGCAGGATAGTTGCGGAAGTTTTCATCATTTTCTTCCCCAATACTCTTTGAATTATAAAAGCGCATCCCGTCAATTTTAGAGGCTTCTTCATAAAGGTAATCCGAAACATCGGCTGGTGTTCTTGGACCATTAACGATAAAGACGTTGTATCCTTTTTGGGTGAATGTTTTTGCTTTTGATAAAATATCTTGAGCAACATCCAAATCAAAAGGCATTGTCGTTGGGTTGTCGACACGGCCGCCAAGACAGAAAACAGCATTTGGAGCTTTTTGATTTTTCAAAGCCATTTCTCTTCTAAAATCTGGTTTTTTGCGCATAGATTCATAACTTTGTGAAATGACGATTTTGTTGAAAGGGCTCATAATGCCTTCCACAGGAATGTATGTTTGGGAGCCTTCTTTTAAAGGAAGTGTCTCGTCAATAGAATGTCTTGAAACACAAGCATAATCAACATTTTCGTAAGAGGCTGAAAAACTATTGAAAACGATGGTTTTTAAATGAGGAACTTTTTTCTTAAGTGCTTCATTTTCTTGATAATAATCACGAACAGCTTTACACATCATATCAACATTTTTGATGGCAACTTCTTGATTCCCTTGATCAGAAGGAAGAATAAAAGTATCAGGAATGATATCCTCTTCTTTTATTTTTGCAGCTTCTAATGTTCTAAAAATTTCTTTCTTAAAAGATTGATAATTTTCAAATTCGCTAAAAACCAAAGGTTTCCCTGTTGAAGTTTCTAAAAGAAATTCTCTGTGTTTAAAATTTTTATCGTCTGTTAATGAAAGACCTAAAGTGTTGGCTTGGTTTTCATCGCCTCTACGATAATTTCTGATTCCAAAACATTTCATTGTGTTCTCCCTTCTATATAGAATGATTGGGTAATTTCAATTAAAAGGATAGGCTGTTTTTTAATATTTGTCAATAAAGATGTCAAAACAAAAAAAGGACCCTTTCCAAAAAGAGCCCTTTTCCTTTAAGTTTTGGAAAAATTATTTCAAGTTTTTGAAAATATCTTTTCCAGCAAATTGTGCACTTGCGCCCAATTCTTCTTCAATACGAATCAATTGATTGTATTTTGCCAATCTGTCAGAACGAGACATAGACCCTGTTTTGATTTGACCTGTGCCTGTTGCGACAACGATATCGGCAATTGTGGCATCTTCTGTTTCACCAGAACGGTGGGAAACAACAGCTGTATATCCAGCTTTATGGGCCATATCAATAGCTTTTAAAGTTTCTGTTAAAGAACCGATTTGGTTGACTTTGATAAGGATTGAGTTTGCAATTCCTTTTTCGATTCCTTGAGCTAAACGAGCTGTATTTGTGACAAATAAATCGTCCCCAACAAGTTGAGTAGAATGCCCCAATTTTTCTGTAAGAAGTTTCCAGCCTTCCCAATCGTCTTCTGCCATTCCGTCTTCTAAAGAGCGAATTGGGTAGTCGCGGATAAGGTCTGCATAGTATTCAACAAGTTCTTCACTTGTTAAAGATTTGCCTTCGCCCTTAAGTTCGTATTTTCCATTTTCGTAGAATTCTGAAGAGGCTGCATCCATAGCTAAAACAATGTCTTCACCTGGTTTGTATCCTGCTGTTTCAATAGATTTTACAATGAAATCTAAGGCTTCACGTGTGCTTTGTAAGGCAGGAGCAAATCCCCCTTCGTCGCCAACATTTGTGTTCATTCCAGCAGCTTTAAGGTTTTTCTTTAAAGCTTGGAAAACTTCAGCCCCCATACGGATAGCTTCAGCGATAGAAGAAGCCCCACAAGGCATAATCATAAATTCTTGAATGTCGATAGGATTATCAGCATGTTTCCCACCGTTTAAGATGTTCATCATTGGAACTGGGAGTGTGTGAGCCAATGTGCCCCCGATATATCTGTAAAGAGGCATATCAATCGAGTCGGCTGCTGCTTTTGCAACGGCTAAAGAAACACCCAAGATAGCGTTTGCGCCGAGTCTTCCTTTGTTTTCTGTCCCATCGACTTCAATCATTGTTTCATCGATTTCGATTTGTTCTTCGGCATCCATTCCAACAATGGCGTCGTAAAGGTCTTCATTCACGGCTTTTACGGCCTTTTGAACCCCTTTTCCCCCGAAGCGAGCTTTGTCTCCGTCACGAAGTTCAACGGCTTCATGAACGCCTGTTGAAGCCCCAGAAGGAACAGCAGCTCTACCAAAAGCGCCATCTTCCAAAAGAACATCAACTTCAACAGTTGGCGTTCCTCTTGAATCGAGGATTTCTCTTCCTTTAATATCAATAATAGCTGTCATTAAATTTCTCCTTTTATTTTTCAGCTTGTTTTATCAATGTATCAATTTGAACGAATCTTTCCAAAATTTTTGGAAGCTCTTTCAAAATAATCATGTTTGGTCCGTCACTTGGAGCGTGATCTGGATCTTGGTGAGTTTCAATAAATAACCCAGCAATCTTTGTTGTTAAAGCCGCATTGGCTAAAACAGGTGCATAGCGTCTGTCACCCCCTGTAGAACCCCCTAAACCGCCTGGTTGTTGGACAGAATGTGTGGCATCGAAAATAACAGGATAATCTGTTTTCTTCATTTCATCAAAACTACGCATATCAACAATAAGAGTGTTATAGCCAAAGCTTGTTCCTCTTTCTGTCAGCAAAATAGATTGATTCCCCGTGCTTGCAATTTTGTCGGCAACGTTTTTCATATCCCAAGGGGCCAAAAATTGTCCTTTTTTGACATTGATGGCTTTGCCTGTTTTTCCAGCAGCCAAAAGTAAATCTGTTTGACGGCATAAGAAAGCTGGAATTTGAAGCACATCAACAACTTCTGCAACAGGAGCACATTGTTCTTTTTCGTGAATGTCTGTAATCACAGGAATGTTATACTTATCCTTAATTTCGGCGAAAACTTCCAAAGCTTTTGTTAATCCGATTCCTCTTTTCCCTGAAAGGGAGGTGCGGTTTGCTTTGTCAAAAGAGGCCTTAAAAATAAGAGGAACTCCAAGTTTTTTTGTCATAGAGACCAAAGCATCAGCCATTTCAAAAGAATGGTCTCGGCTTTCCATTTGGCAAGGTCCTGCAATTAAAGTAAAAGGACGATCATTTCCAATGAGCAAGTCCTGCACTTTTACGTTAGGCATAAGAAAACTCCTTTATAATAAATAACTTATTCTGATTGAGCAGGTTTTTGACTTTCCCCTGATTGAACAGGAGTATTAAGCGGCGCTGCTTTTTCCGTTGGTATTTTCTCCAGTAAAGAAGGGGATTTAACCTCTCTTTGGGCTAAAATAGTTAGTCCCAAGGATGTTAACGCAAAGAAAAGAGCAATCAAAGTGGTCATCCGTGTTAAAAGATTTCCCGCAGATCTTCTGGAAATGAGGCTGTTTCCGCCCATTCCGCCACCAAGTCCGCCCATGGAGCTATCATCTGTGCGTTGAATAAGAACAAGGCCGATTAAAAAAACGGCTAAAATAATTTGAAGTACAACAAGTACACTTTGCATATAAGAAATCCTTTCTAATCGTTTTGACGTGTCGCAATGGCACAAAAATCTTTACTTTTAAGGCTAGCGCCCCCAACCAAAGCGCCATCAACATCTTCTAATGAAAGAAGTTCCTTAGCATTGTTTGGTTTTACAGATCCGCCATAAAGAAGACGCATTTTGTCGGCAACGTCTTTTCCTTTTAAAGATTCAATTTGGGAACGGATAAATTTGTGAACTTCGGCCACATCTTCTGGGGTGGCTGTTTTTCCTGTTCCAATAGCCCAAATGGGTTCATAGGCAATGACTGTGTTTTCAGATGTTGCATTCAAAGGAAGGGAATCTCTGACTTGTGTTTCAATGACTTTAAGCATTTTGCCCGAAACACGTTCTTGTTCTGTTTCGCCAACACAAATAATAACTTTAAGGCCTTCTTCCAAAGCTTTTTGAGCTTTCAAGGCCACAATTTCGTTTGTTTCTCCATGGTTGGCGCGTCTTTCAGAGTGCCCAACAATAACATAAGAACACCCGATATCCTTTAACATAGCGGCGCTAACTTCCCCTGTGTGGGCCCCTTTATCGTAAAAAGAGCAGTCTTGCCCCCCTACAGATAAAGAAGAATCTTTTGCTAAGGCGCAAGTTTGCCCAATCAATGTAAAAGGAGGACAAACAAGCATGTCAAAATCAGGATTTGTGGTTGTCTTTAAAAAAGAGGAAATTTCCTCTACCAAAGTTTTGCCTTCTTGAGAAAGGCCATTCATTTTCCAGTTTCCAGCAATAAGCAATCGTCTCATTTGGATCTCCTTAATAAATTTAAGATGTTCTTCTTTGTATCACATTTAGAGGAAATTTCAATAAATCTTTTCAAAATTCGGCGCTTTTTTATCTTTCTGATAAAACGGACTAGTTTTCCGTCACAAAATATGCTAAAGAAGAAAAATAGGTAGCTTGGATTAACAGAAATTTAAGGATGTTTTTATGTTAAAATTCTTCAAAGATAAACGTTTTTTCCCTTTGTTTTCCTCTCATTTTTTAAGTGCTTTTTCATCGGCACTTGTGCAGGATTTATTTCTCTTTTCTGTCGTGTTTAATTTACTGCAGGACAATTTTTTTCACATTTTTACGATAAGCTCGATTTATTTTTTATCGTTTTTCTTAACGGCCCCGCTTTTAGGTCAACTTGTTGATAAATATCAACGTTCAAAGCTTATCCGAATTGTCAGAGGGGCAGAAGTTGTCCTTTTAACGATTTGTTATTTTGGATTTTTACTTGAAAGTCCTTTCTTGCTGATTCTATCTGTTGCTGGACTAGGGGTAAAAACAAGCTTTGCACGGATTTTAACGTATTCTCTTTTCTCCGAACAATTGCCTTCCACAAAACTTTTAGAAAGCAACATTTTCGTAAAGCCAAGCACCTATATTGCGGCTCTTATTGCGGGGCTTTTTGTTTATGTATATCCTTCTAAAGAGCTTTTTGTTTCAAGTATTTTTATTTTGGCAATGGGAGCATCTTTCCTTTCCTTCCTTTCTGTTTCACGTGTTATTCCAAGTGAACAAAAGAATAAAGATATGCAGCTTCACCTTTTTCCAACCCGCCGAATTTCCTCTTTTCTTTTTGAAGAAAGAGATCATAAAAATATTTTAATGTATCTCCTCGGCATTGCTTGGGTTTGGTTCATTGGAGGGGTTTATGTTTATTTTCTAAATACTTTTGTGGAAGATGTTCTTTTCTCAAACGTAAGTGTTGTGGCGCTTCTTGTCGGTATTTTTTCAGCAGGTTTTATTGTGGGCTCCTTCTTGCTTTCAAAATTAAAGTCAGACAGAAATATTGCCTTTTTTGTGCCGTTTAGTTTGTTCTTTGCGTCCCTTTTCTTGATGGATTTTGTTTTTGCAAGTCGCCATGTTGAAGTGGTTTCTTTGCAAATGGGATTTTTCCAATTTATTGAAGATTTTAAAAACCTTCGTCTTGGTTTTGATTTATTCACAATCGGCCTTTTTATGGCTCTTTATACCATTCCTTTATATACAATGCTTCAAAAGCTTAAAGTTCAAAACATTATGGGGCAAATCTTTGGGATTAGTAATTGCTTAAATGCAGCGGCAAGTATTTCTGGAATGTTGATTGCCCTTGCGTTTCTAAGCATCTCTGTTTCTTTAAGTATGGTGTATTTCTTTTTTGCTTTGATGAGTATGTTTTTCTCCTTTTATATGTTTGAAGTTCTCCCTGATGAAAAGAAAAGAAAATTTTTCAAGTTTGTTTTGAAAAAATTATTCTCTGTTCGGGTGGAAGGCATTGAAAATATCCATAAGGCAGGGGATAGGGTTCTTATCTTAGCAAACCATACTTCTTATATAGATGCCTTGTTGATTGCTGTGTTTGTTCCAGAAAAAATCACTTTCTTTGTGAATGAAAAGATTTTTAAAAAACGCTGGACGATTCCTTTATTGGCTTTGATGCGCGTGCGTCCTCTAGATCCAATCAGCCCTTATGCGGCAAAGGAAATGGCAGAAGAGATGAAGACTCATCGTTTTTGTATGTTCTTTGTTGAGGGGGAAATGGCCGGCGGTCATACGCAAATGAAGATGTATGAAGCCCCTGCGTTAATGGCTCAAAAAGCAAAGGCAGAGTTGCTTCCGATTTTAATTAAAGGCGCCTCCCATACTTTCTTCTCTAGAATTAAAGAAAAAGAATATACAAGATGGTTCCCAAAGATTTCTTTGGAAATTAAGCCTATCTTTACACTTCCTCAAAAGATTGAAAAAAATTCAATGAGAGAGGAAAGAATTCGGATTAGCTCTTTAATTCACGATATTTTGTCTCATTTATCTTTTGAGGCCAGAGACATTGACAGAACACTCTTTAATGCAACGATTGATACAATGTCTTTCTCAGGGCGCTTTAAAAAGATGATTGAAGATACAGAGCGTAAGCCAGTTGCCTTTATGGAAATGTTTATGAAATCCTTTGTCTTGGGGCGTTTAATGAAAAAGGTTTTGCCACGGGATGACAGCCCTGTTGGGATTTTGCTTCCAACGGCAAATGTGACCGCAATGACAATTTATGGGTTGATGAGCTTTGGGCGTGTTCCTGCAATGCTTAACTTCTCAGCTGGGATTGCACAAATTATTGCAGCTTGTAAAACAACAGGCGTTAAAAGCGTTATTTCTTCTCAAAAAGTGATTAAATTAGGGAAGTTAGAGGCGATTGTTGAAGCCTTAGAGGCCGAAGGAATTCGAGTGGAACGCTTGGAATTTTTGGCTAAACGCTTAACCTTTAAGATGAAAATGCTTGGGGTTATGGGGGCGCTTTTCCCACGCTTTACACATAAATTTGTCTTAAAAGGAAAGAAAGTCAGCCCAGATGATCCGGCAACAATTTTATTTACATCGGGTTCTGAAGGGTTTCCAAAAGCGGTTTTCTTGTCTCATAAAAATATTATTGGAAATACATTCCAAGCTGTTTCAACTGTCGATGTCTATGGAACAGATGTCTTGATGAACAGTTTGCCGATGTTCCATTCCTTTGGCTTGATTGCTGGAACTTTCTTACCTATCCTTTGTGGCATTAAAACGGTGTTCTATCCAACACCATTGCACTACAGAATTATTCCAGAGCTTTGCAACTCTGTAAAGGCAACAATTATGTTTGGAACGGATACATTTTTAGCTGGATATGCGAAATGTGCAAATCCGTATGATTTTAATACAATTCGTCTTTTGCTTTCTGGGGCAGAAAAGGTGAAAGAAAGCACACGCCGTATTTGGAGTGAGAAATTTGGTGCTCGGGTTTTGGAAGGTTATGGGGCAACAGAGTGTTCTCCTGTTATTTCCTTAAATACGCCTTTGTTCAATAAAAGTGGTTCTGTTGGGAAACTTATTCCTGGGATGGAGTATAAATTGAAGGAAGTTGACGGCATTAAGGAAGGAAAAGAACTTCTTTTAAAAGGGCCAAACGTTATGTTGGGTTATATGCGCGTCACAGATCCGATGAAGTTAGATCCTCCATCAGATGGATGGTATGATACAGGAGATATTGTCGATATTGATGAAGATGGCTTTATTGTAATTAAAGGCCGTTCGAAACGGTTTGCCAAAATTGGGGGCGAAATGGTTTCTTTAACAGCTGTTGAAACTGTTATTGCTGAAAAATGGACAGGATTTGTTCATGGAATTGTCAGTGTGCCAGATTCCAAAAAAGGCGAACAGTTGGTTTTGGTGACAACGTGTCCAGACGTTTCTTTGGAAGAGCTTAAAGTTCTCTTTAAGGAAAAACAAATGCCTGAAATTTCAATTCCGCGGAAGATTTCCTTTACGTTAGAACCTCCTTTACTGGGAAGTGGAAAATTCAACTATATCAAAGCAAAGGAAATCGTCTTGGATGAGTTGGAAGAAAGAAGCGCATAATGTTTTCTTAAATGTTAAGAAAATCCTTAAAAAGTCCTCTAGAAATAGGGGGCTTTTTTTGTTTTGAAAAAACGGTATTTGGCAAAAGGGCAAAAAAATAAAGCCTTGAAAAATCAAGGCTTAATATGGCGGGAGTGAAGGGGCTCGAACCCTCGACCTACGGCGTGACAGGCCGTCGCTCTAACCAAACTGAGCTACACCCCCGTTGTTTGGTAGCTCCTCTTTTATCAAGAAAAAATAATTTATGCAAGCACTTTTTTTACTTTTTTTCATTTATTTTAAAAAAGTCTGGATTTCGTGTCTTTTCCCTTATGAAATCTTGAAGTGAAAAAAGATTTCTATTCGTTTCCTGATAGAAAAACTTTTGAAATTCTATCTGTTTATTAAGCTCGATAAGGGTTTGTGTCATTTCTTTTAATGTGGTCATTTAGAGTCCTAAAAAGTATTCATCTTGTAAAAGTTTATAGGTTTCGTCATAATGGGCGCTCATAGAATCTAACATCATAAAACCTGGAATAAAAGTAATAAAAGCAAAAAGAATACCAAAAAAGATAGATTCTTTTAAGTAGGTGGTTTTAAGGTTCTTTTTTTGAGGGGCTTTTTTTAAGTTGTTTTTTCGAATTTTTTTCGCCAAGAAGTTAAAATAATGACTGTTTGCTTTAAAAGAAACATAAAAAATCAAACCAATATAACAAAACCAGCCCAAAAGATTGGGAATTCCTATAGAAAATTCTGTCAGGAAATTAAAAAAGCTTAAAAAAGAAAGCACAAGGAGGCCTTCCAAAAACATCCCCCGATAAATAAACCAAACGCCTGGGAAAAAAGAGGCAGATAGATTAAAAGAAAAGCCATGCTTGACGCTTTTAATACGATTCGTTTTTCGAAAAAGAATTCGCCATTTTCCAATGTAATAATCGGCATGCGGACCAATTAATTCCCTTAATTCATCTTCTTTTACAAAATCATTTAGAGTTTTTTTATTCAGCATAAAAAGTCCTTTCCTCTTTCCTTGATAATAGACAGACAATCTTAAAAATAAAAGAAAAAAACTTTGATTTATTTTTTTATTCTTCTAAAATTGTCATAGATTCAAAGAATGTCTTAAGGGGGATAATATGGAAATTGAAGTCAAAAACACAACACCGTATCAAGATCAAAAACCAGGAACCTCTGGCTTAAGAAAGAAAGTAAAAGTTTACAGTCAAGAAAATTACTTGGAAAACTTTATTGAAGCAAGTCTTCAAGCTTTGCCATCTTTAGAAGGGGAGACGGTTGTTGTGGGGGGCGATGGGCGCTATTTCAATACACATGCCATTCAGGTGATGATTAAAATGCTTGTTGCTCGAAAAGTGCGTAAAATCATTATTGGCCAAAATGGGATTCTTTCAACGCCGGCGGCCTCTAACTTGATTATTAAATCTAAATCAAAGGCCGGTTTTATTTTGTCAGCTAGTCATAATCCTGCGGGACTTGACGGGGATTTCGGCATTAAAGTTGATATGGAAAATGGAGGCGGGGCGCCTGACAAGATTACAAACAAAATCTTTGAAATATCAAAAAAGCTCATCTCCTATAAAATTGCAAAAATGGAGGAAGTTTCGCTTTCTAAATTGGGGACGATTAAAGCAGGCGAAACCGAAATTGAACTTGTTGATTCGGTTAAGGATTATGTGTCCTATTTAAAAGGGATTTTTGATTTTGATAAGTTAAAGATGCTTTTAAGCTCTCCTCATTTTAGAATGAAGTTTGATGCTATGAATGGGGTGACAGGTCCGTATGCCCATCGGATTTTTGAGGAGATTTTAGGGGCTCCAAAAGGTACGGTTTTAAGGGGAACGCCGTTAGAGGATTTTGGAGGCGCTCATCCTGATCCAAACCTAATGTATGCTAAAGATTTAGTGGATATTATGTTTTCAGATAAGGCCCCTGATTTTGGGGCGGCTTCTGACGGAGACGGGGATAGGAATATGATTTTGGGACGCGGGATCTTTGTGACCCCAAGTGATAGTTTGGCGCTTTTGGTGGCGCACTATAAAGATGTGCCTTTTTATGCCAAAGAAGGGGTGATGAAGGGCGTGGCGCGCTCCATGCCAACCAGTGCAGCTGTGGATAAAGTGGCGCAAGATTTGGGGCTTAATTTCTTTGAAACGCCGACAGGGTGGAAATATTTTGCCTCCCTTATGGATGCGGGGAAAATCACTTTTTGCGGGGAAGAAAGTTTTGGCAGTGGGTGCTCTAACATTCGTGAAAAAGACGGTATTTGGGCAGTTTTGTTCTGGCTTTCCATTTTGGAAAAGGAGAAAAAATCTGTGACGCAAATCGTGCAAGAACATTGGCAAAAATATGGGCGAAATTACTATTTAAGGTATGATTATGAAACCTTAGAAGCCTTACAGGCAGATAATATTATGGCGCATTTAAAAGAGAACTTTTCCTTAACAGAAGTTATGGGTGAAAAAATTAAAAGCTTTGATAAATGGGATTATACCGATTGCGTCACTGGGGAACAGGCACTTTCTCAAGGCATTCGTTTATGCTTTGAAAATGGGGAACGCGTTGTTTTTCGCCTTTCTGGAACGGGCTCAAGTGGAAAAACGTTGCGTGTTTATTTGGAATACGAAGAAACAGACCCCAACGCCCTTTCAAAGGATGCGGCGGAAATTTTGGCCCCTTTGGTGGAGCGTATGCTGAACGTTTCTTGCCTTGAAAAGCTTTCCAACAGAAAATACCCGACGGTAATTACTTAAAAAAAACGATAGGAAAAAACAAAAAGAGGCTTTTAATAAAGCTTCTTTTTTTTGCAAAAGAAGGATGATTATCTTCAAAAATTGAAGGAAAATAAGAACAAAATATTGACCTAAAATCCGTTCTATGATAACGTTTAGGGCAATTATGTTTTAGGAGTTTTTTACATGTCATATAAACAAACAAAGTCGTTGGATAACAAATACAACGCAAAAGAAATTGAACAAAGATGTATGCGTTATTGGGAAGAGGAGCAAGTCTATAAATACGACAGGACAGCTTCCAGAGAAAATTCATTTGTGATTGATACACCGCCTCCTACGGTGTCAGGATCTTTGCATATTGGACATATTTTCAGCTATACGCAAACAGATGCGATTGCCCGCTATCAACGCATGAAAGGTAAATCTGTTTTCTATCCAATCGGATGGGATGACAATGGCCTTCCAACAGAAAGACGGGTTCAAAACTACTATAACATTACATGTAATCCAAGTTTGCCTTATGAGGAGGGATTTATCCCAGAACATAATCCAAAGGATAAATCTCCATTAAAAGAAGTCTCTCGTCGCAATTTTATTGAAGCTTGTGAGACTTTGACAGCCTCTGATGAGGGCGTTTTTGAAGACGTATTTCGCAATGTAGGACATTCCTATGATTGGAGTTTGAAATATACAACAATCAGCTCTAGCACAATTAAGATTTCGCAAACCTCCTTTGTAGATTTGTTTGAAAAGGGAAAAGTGGCCTCTGTTGAAGCGCCAACAATGTGGGATACAACATTCCAATCTGCCATTGCGCAAGCTGAAATTGAAGACAGAGATATGCCCGGCCACTTCCATGATTTGGAATTTAAGATTGAAGGCGAGGAAGAAAGCTTTATCATTGCCACAACACGACCAGAGCTTCTTCCGGCTTGTTTAGCTATCGTTGCGCACCCAGAGGATGAACGCTATCAAAAGTTCTTTGGAAAAAAAGCCATTGTGCCTTTGTTTGATATTCCTGTTCCAATTGTTCCTTCTGAACATGCCGAAATGGATAAGGGAACGGGGATTATGATGGTTTGTACTTTTGGGGATGCCGCCGATGTCGCTTGGTGGAAAAAGTCAGGACTTCCAATTAAACAAGTGATTGGCCTAAATGGCAGAATGCTTGACGTTGAATATGGGAAAGCGCCATTTGATAGTCTTAATCCTCAAAAAGCAAATGAAAATTATAGCCAAATAAAGGGCTTAAAAATCAAACAAGCCAAGGAAAAAATTGTCGACTTATTAAGAGAAGAAGGGGCTTTAAAAGGGGAACCTCGTCCTTTGGTTCATCCGGTTAAATTCTATGAAAAAGGAAGCTTGCCTTTGGAATTTGTCTCTTCTCGTCAATGGTTTATTAAGCTTTTAGATGAAAAAGAACGCTTGATTGAAGCAGGGAAAAAGATTGAATGGAAACCGCCTTATATGCAACATCGTTTTGTTGAATGGGCCGAAGGGTTGAACCAAGATTGGTGCATTTCCAGACAACGTTTCTTTGGGGTGCCTTTCCCTGTTTGGTATCCATTAGATGCCCAAGGGGAACCTGATTTTGATAACCCCATTGTGGCTGATAAAGCCTCTCTTCCTGTTGATCCAATGACCGATACGCCAAAGGGGTATACGGAAGATCAAAGAGGACAAGTAAATGGCTTTGTTGGGGATAAAGATGTGATGGATACTTGGGCAACCAGTGCCTTAACCCCGCAAATTGCGATGAGTGGGCTTGGCAAAGAAGGTCATCTTTCTTTACCGTTTGATATTCGTCCTCAAGCGCATGATATTATTCGGACATGGGCTTTTTACACAACAGCCAAAGCGTTGCTTCATTCAAACACGATTCCTTGGACAAAAGCTCTTATCAGTGGGTTTATTTTGGATCCTGATAGAAAGAAGATGAGTAAGTCTAAAGGCAATGTTGTGACCCCTCAAGGCCTCATTGATACCCATTCAGCAGATGCTGTTCGCTATTGGTCAACGCGCGCTAGATTGGGGATTGATACGGCCTTTGATGAAAAAGTGATGGGTCAAGGCAAAAAGTTTGCAACGAAGTTCTTTAATGCCAGTCGATTTGCTTTGAGTATTATTTCTGAAAGTTCTCTATCTGAAGAAGCGTTTTATGAAAAGCATATCCAAAAACCAATGGATAAAGCGTGGATGACGAAATTGCAAGAGACAGTTTCCTCGGCTACAAAAGGCTTTGAGCAATTTGATTATGCGCAGGCTTTAGAAGTCATTGAAGCTCGTTTTTGGGATTTTTGTGATAACTATTTGGAATTGATTAAATCTAGGGCTTATTCGGAAGATAATGCCTCTGCGGTGGCCTCTTTAATGAAAACGATAGATGTCTTTACACGTCTTTTGGCGCCGTTCTGTCCGTTTATCACGGAGGAAGTTTATCAGGCGTGCACTTGGAAAAACAAAGAGGGGTCTTTGCATAACGAATCTTGGCCAAAGGCGGAAGAATTTAACGGTCTTGTAGATGATAAAGAGGGGATGCTCTATGATTTAACGCTTCCTTTGATTGTTGAAATTCGGAAAGCCAAAACAGAAGCTGGGAAAAGTCAAAAAACTCCTGTTCTCTCTGTAAAAGTTATGCTTCCTCAAACCCAAATGGATGTTTTGAAAGAGGGCAAAGAGGATATTGACAACGTTGGCTCTTTGTCTTCTAAGGCTCTTTGTTTATCAGAGGGGAAAACCTTTGAAATTCAAGAAGTGTTGATTGATATGGATTATATTCCGCCTCAAAAACAGAAATAGGATTGACAAAGGATTAAAAAAAGGACATATTTCTTTTGCAAAAAACTTAAGCCTTTTAAAAGGAAAAGGGTTTTGCAATGGGGGTGTAGCTCAGATGGGAGAGCGACGCGTTCGCAATGCGTAGGTCAGGGGTTCGATTCCCCTCATCTCCACCAGTTCAAAAAAAGCAGCTTTAAGAGAGGCTGCTTTTTTATTTTTAAATCCTATAAAATCCTTGAAAAAAAGGCTTAAAAAGTGTATTCTTTCAAGAAATCTAAAGAATATTTTAAGGAGAGGAATTTATTTATGGATATTCAAAATACGATTAAGGTTATGTTAAAAGGGGTAGCCGATTCGACAGATCCAAAAGATATTGAAGAAAAATTGAAAAAAGTTGATGCCGAAAATCGTCCGCTTCGGATTAAATTGGGGTTAGATCCCTCTGCGCCAGATATTCACTTAGGGCATGCCGTTGTTTTGCGTAAAATTCGCCAGTTGCAAGAGCTTGGTCATAAAGCCATTATCATTATTGGCGATTTTACAGGGATGATTGGGGATCCAACAGGAAAATCTAAAACAAGAAAGCAACTTTCAAAAAAGCAAGTTCAAGAAAATGCTGAAACTTACCAAAAGCAAATTTTTCGTATCTTAAAACCAGAATTAACGGAAGTTCGTTTTAACAGTGAATGGCTTTCAAAGTTGAACTTTGAAGACGTTATCAATCTTGCGGCCAAAACGACGGTTGCACGTTTGTTGGAACGGGATGATTTTCATAATCGCTATGAAAAAAGACAGCCGATTGCTTTGCACGAATTTTTCTATCCTTTGATGCAGGCCTATGATTCTGTTGCCATTAAAGCAGATATTGAGCTTGGAGGGACAGATCAAACCTTTAACATTTTAATGGGCCGGAATATTCAAAAGGACTTTAACCAAGATCCTCAAATCACGCTTTTTGTTCCTATTTTGGAAGGCATTGATGGCGTTGAAAAGATGAGTAAAAGTCTTGGCAATTACATTGGGGTGAATGATGACGCCGCAGTGATGTATGAAAAAGTCATGAAAATTCCAGATGATTTGATTGTTAAATATTATAATTTATGCACAGATGTTCATCCAGATAATGTGGCTGAAATTGTCTCTCGCCTTGCAAAAGGGGAAAATCCAAGAGATGTTAAAATGGAGCTTGCTTTGGAAATTACGTCGCTTTACCATTCAAAGGAAGAAGCTTTGAATGCCAAAGAGCATTTTGTGCAAGCTTTCCAAAAGCAAAAAGCGCCGGAAGACGTCAAAGAGCTTTCTTTAGAGGCGGGAAAAGAGGTTGGATTTGCTTTACTTGAGGCCTTGCTTCAAACCGGAAAGTATAAGTCAAAATCGGAAATTCGTCGCTTATTTAAAGGTAATGCTGTTAAAATTAACGAAGAAAAAGTGACTGATGTTGATGGGCTTTCTGCGCTTCAATCCGGGACAATTATTCAAATTGGAAAGGGAACCTTTTTCAAAATCGCTTAACTTTCAAAAGGGTCTTATCAAAAAATAAAAGCTGCTTTAATCAATAAGGCAGCTTTTATTAGGACTTTTTCAACTCAAGACGCGTTAGAAAATTAGGTTGATGCCTTCTTTAATCGGGTCAATATCGCCTGCATTTTCATAGCGTTTTTTGAAAATCGTATTTTCCTTAAAAGTGGGGGAACAAACGCTTTTCGTTTTATCAACACTGTCGCTTTCGATGTTGTTGCATTCCAAAGCGGAGTGAAATAAAACCTCAGCATTCATATAGTAAGGGGCATTCTTTTGAAGATTTGCCCATTTTTGTGGGTATTTTGCGCGCCACGAATCAGACGCCCAAGCAAAAGCAACCACATTTCTTAAAGATTTGCATTTAGCTCTATCTCCTTTAACAGGACGATGGAATCCTTCATCATTTAGCATTTCTCCATGATCCGAAACAAAGAAAAGGAGAGCCTCTTTTTTCGTCGTATACCCAATAATTTTGGCCAAAAGCCTATCAATGAAACGCACTTCGTTGTCGTAAGCGTTATTCATCGCTTCAAAAGAGCAAGCCAATAGCTCATCCAAATTTTGGGCATAACAATCTGGCGTGTAGTAGACTTCCGTTTTTGGACGACGGCCAAACGGGCGGTGAACAGAGTTAAAGCCAATGCTTAAGAATAAAGGCTTTGTTTGCTTTTCCATATAGGAGTTATAAAAAGGCGGCACATCTTCATCTTCTAGGACATAGGAGTGTTCCTCGGCTTCTTCGGCAATGGTGTTATAGAACCTGAAAGGCTTTGAAAAATTGGCTTCACTCGGGGATTCAAAAAGGGTTTGCCAGCCTAAATCCCTGAAAAATTTGATGAAACTTTGCTCATTTTTGGAGCGCTCTGGATGCTCTTCGCCAGCACGTGTAAACATAAAGGGTGTGGCTACACTTGTGCGTTGCCCAAGGGCGTAAAAGTTTGGAAAGTTGACAATATTTTTAATCCCATTGACAAGCGGCATATTGTTGCGCCGATACCCGTTTGGAAAATGCTTTGTGCCGGTCATACTCTCTAAACGGATAAGTCCAAAAACGCGATTGTTCGGGAACACTTCTTTTGTATGAGCAGGAGGCAAGGCTTTCCTATCTGGCGTTTGCAAAAAGGCGTAAAGCTTTGCGCTGTGAAGAAGGTTCATTGGAACGGTGGAAGAGCCCACTTTTCTTGAAACAAAACAGATAAGAATAAGCAAAAAAGAAATCCCTATCCAAAGCTTTTTTAGGGGTAAAACAAAGGCTTTTCTTTCTTGAATAAAAAGGATAAGAGCGGATAAAAAAAGTCCCAAAAGAGTTGCTGTATACGGGAACATGGAGAAGAATTCCGTTTGCGTCCCGCCCATCACAAGGGAGAGCATTTCAAGATCTAAATAATACTTAAAAAAGTGTGAAAAATAGGCGTAAGTGACGCACCCAGTAATAAGAAGGGGCCAAATAATCCTTCTGGAAAGTTTGTAAAAATTGGAAAGATATAAAAATCCAAACAGACAAAAAGTTCCAGCTAAAGCTTCTTGCAAAAAGCGTTTCCAGTAAAGGGAAGGCGTTCCAATTTCAGTATAGGTTAAGATGGAGGGAAGTTGAAGAGTTGTCAAAAAGAGCGACAGCCCGAGAATAAAGAAGAACGATTTTTTCATATTTTCACCTATTTTTTATTTTAAAAGTGTTATACCCCTTTTTGTTTTGTTTTACAAGGTTTGAAAATTTTTAAAGAGGAAAAATTTAGAAAATTTAAGGGTTGCTCTTTTTTGTGAAAAGGGCTAAAAAAGAAAAAGTAGAAAAAAGTTTTTTTAAGGAGAAAAAAATGAGAAATTTTCAAAAAATGGCAGCCGTTAGTGCTTTTTCATTGCTTTTAGGCGCCTGTTCTACGCTTTCAATGTCAAGCAGCAATCTTCCACTCGATTACATTTGTGAAGAGGAAGTTGTGATGGATCCTGTTTCCTTTGCAAAATTTGATTTCGATTCTTATAAATTGAAAAAGGAAATGATTTCTCCTTTAGATACAACTGTTCAGATGTTGCATGCTTCTCCTGAGCTTAATGTCGTGGCCAAAGGCTATGCAGACGCTGTTGGGACAAAGGCTTATAATAAAAAATTAGGCGAAAAGAGAGCTATTTCTGTTGCCAGAGAGATGATTAAAAAAGGAATCGATCCTCAACGCATTACAGTTGAATCTTATGGGGAAGACTATCCAGTTGCTTCCAATAAAACAGATGACGGACGGGCACTTAATCGTCGGGTTGTTTTGGATTTTATGAAATAAGAAAAAAAGAGGGGGATGTTTAGATGATTAAAGGGCTTTTTAATTTTTTAAAAAGTGGTGTTATTTTAAGACCGTATAGTATTGTTGGAATTTTATTTGGTATTTTTATTCTAAACATCCCTTCACAGCAGGATAATTTCTTTTCAAATGCGATTATTCCAGGCTTTTATGTTTTACTTTTCGTTCTTTTTGGCTGGATGCGCCTTATTTTTTGGATGGTTTTCCAACGGATGGATCATGCTTATATTAAGGATAGTTTCTTTTGGGTTCTAAGAAGTTTCTTTTTAAGTGTCATTGTGTTTTGGTGCTTCCTATCCTTTATTTTGACTATTTCTTTATAAGGGGTTAGCCAAAAAGACACGGTCTTTAAGAAAAGTGTTAAAAAACATCCATTTTTATTTTTAATCGGTGCCAAAGGGCAATCCAAGAAAGGTAAGAAAAATCTTCTCCTTTTAACGGTGGAGCATCCTTTGAAGAAAGTTTAACTTCATTTTTAGAGTGAAGTTTATCGATTTGTTCTTCTAGCTTTGCAAGCTCCCCTTTTGATAACCCATTGATTTCCATAGAGGAAAGAAAATCTGTTTTTTCTTTTTTCCAAAAAGAAGTATGTGTGTTTTTGGAATAGGCCAAAGCATAGGCTTGATATTTTTGAAAAAGCCCCGCGGTGTTTTTGAATTTAATTTCGATATGAGAAAGTTCTATTTTTGGAAAGACTTCCGTTAAAATATCTTTTTCTAAAAAGCGTTTATCAAGAGAAAATGGGGAAGTCAACACCCCCTTAAAAAAGAAGCTGCCTAAAAGAGGATCTTTAATTTCGACGGAGAAAGCCCCTTTGTTTCCTTTTGGAAAAGAAAGTAAAATTTCCCCAGTTAATTTTTTTATTCCCAAAACATATAAAGATTCTAAAGGTTTTTTCATAATATCTTTATAGGGGGTATAGGAAAAACTATCTGTTTTTTGAGCGTATTTTTCTTGAAGGAAAGCTTCTAAATCAAAGGAAAAATGATTAATCTTAAGCGTTTGGGTTTCTTTTAAAAGGGTATATTCAAGAGATGAGAATTTGACTTTTTTTAACGGTTTAAATGTTAATGTATCAAAAAGATAAGTGTCGTTTAAGGTGTTTTTTCCTCCCCCTTGAATGTAAAAAGAGGGAAAGTTTTTTTGAGAAAGAGGAAGTGTTTTTTTTGCAAAAAAGAAGACAAGTCCGCCCCCTAAAAGGATAAAACCAAGAAATACGCCCAAAAGTTTAAGCTTTAGATTTTTTGGGGTATGAGAAATAGGATGTGTCTTTATTTTTCGCATTTTAATCCTGTTTTGGGTTTCCAAGTAGGGTGTTCGTATTTAACTTCTAAAAGATATATCAAGTCTTCAAATTCTTTGCAAGATTCTTTAACGCAAGGGTAGAAAGATATGATTTTTGCTTTTGCGCCGCGTTTATAAATCGGAACACCAGCTTTCATTTTTTCTTTTTTCGAAAGGCTGGTTAGTTCAAGCTTTGCCATAGCCCATCCTTTTTTTCCAAGAGCGTTTTCAATGCGGATAGGAAGGCGAGGAGACGAAATCCATTTTCTGGACTGTTCCTCTTCAGGAAGCTTAAAAATAAAGGTCCCTACAACAGGGCGTTCTAATAATTCGGCCTTTGCCAAAAGCGTGTCAAAGTCGTTTAATTGTTTGCCATCAACAAGGGCTGCCATCTGTTCTCTTAGGGATTTTTGAAAGAGTAAATCATATTGTGCTTGAAGTTTTAAATCCAACGCAGATTGTTCTTTTTCAAAGTTTTGTGCTTTAAGAGAGGCCTTGTTAACTTGAGATTTAACAGCCCATTCTCCTTTTTCATTTTTGAAAAGATGAAGGCTGTAAAAGGCATTTTCGGCCTTTAAATCAGAAGAGTTGACGCCGTAAACATAAAATTCATTTAAAAACGGACAGACGGTATTTGCATAGCTTTTTGCCAAGATAATCAAATTTTTCCGAATGGTTTCATCTGTAAAGAGGGACTCGTTTTCTGTTAAATAAAAAAGCTTAAACGGGGAACAAGAGGTAAAGGGTTGATAGGTTCCTGCCAAAAAGGGCGCGCGTAATTCAATAAGCGAATAAAGTTTAAGTTCTGGATTGGAATGAAATAAAACATAACCCTTTTCTTCTTGCGTAATCGTATTAAAAGAGCGTTTCACAAAAGGAAGAGAAAGATCTCCTTCTTGGGCCAATCCTTTTTCAAAATTAGAAGAAAGCGTTTGATAAAGAATGTCATTTTGGGTATAGATTTGCGCAACCGCTTTGCCC
Organism: Alphaproteobacteria bacterium; assembly: GCA_009929265.1. Lineage (GTDB taxonomy): Bacteria > Pseudomonadota > Alphaproteobacteria > CASFRQ01 > SAAU01 > SAAU01. The sequence continues at coordinate 115,027 of SAAU01000003.1, read as the reverse complement.
TCTAAAATTCCCTTATCGCAAGAAGCATTATTGTAGGTAAAATACCACCCCTTTGGAACAGGAATAGGGGAAAGATATGAAATTTGACAGGTGCCTTTTTTATCTTTTAGAACATATTCATTTTTGAATTTTGTTTTATCTTCCTTTGGAATCCATCCGTTTACGGCAAAAGTTGCAGGTGTGTTTTGGGTAAAGTTTTGAAGAGCAAGGGAGGTACTTGATTTTTCTTGTTCTGTCATTTCCCATCCGTCTAAAGCATAGACTTTTTCTTCAAAAATAGGGGCTGTTTCATCTTTAATATATCCCTTTAGAGTCGCGCTAATGGCCTCAGGACATTTAAGATCTAAAACCTTTGAAAACTTTTTCAAAAATTGGCTAATGCTGTCAAAAAATTCTTTATTTTCAGAACGAAGAGCGATGTTTAAATGGGCTTGGCACCACGTATCTTCCCCTTCTGGAAAGACTTTATAAGCCTTAACTTGAAGGAGTTTTGAATAGGCAAGTTCGACTTCTTTTGAAACCGAAAGAAGAGGGAAAAGAAGAGCTAAAAAAAAGATTTTTAAGCGCATAAAATACCTCCTCCCAAAACGGTATCGCCTTGATAAAAGACAATAGATTGCCCTAGAGCAATAGCACTTTGTTCTTCTTGAAATTTGATTTGAACTTTTCCATCTGAAAGGGAAGTAATTGTTGCTTTTTGAGGCCTTTGAGAAGATCGATGTTTTGTTTCAACCTCTAAAGAAGTGGAAGGGGCCTTTAAAAGGCCAGTCCACACAACATCTTCTGCGATAGCTTCCTTTTTCCGGCAGTATTTGGCTTCCCCCACAATAACGCGGTTATGGTCTTTATCTAAATCAATTACAAAAAGGGGCTCTTTGGAGGCAATGCCCAAGCCCTTTCTTTGACCAATCGTGTAATTCCAAAACCCTTGATGAGTGCCTAAAATTTGACCGTTAATGTGTTGAATATAGCCTTTTTGCGGAGCTTGTTCTAATAAATCGGTATATTTTCCGGCGTAAAAATCTTGACTGTCTTTCTTTTCGGAAACAGCTAAACCATAGTCTCTTGCAATTTTACGCACTTCTTCTTTTGTGTAAGAGCCGAGTGGGAAAAGGCAATGGGCAAGTTGTTCTTTGGTCAGACGGTAAAGGAAATAGCTTTGATCTTTCTTTTCATCTTTTCCTTTTTTTAAAAGGACGAGCCCTGTTTTTTCATCTTTTTCAAGGCGTGCATAATGTCCTGTTGCAAAATAATCGGCTTGAATGCCTTGTTGTTTTGCAAGCTCTGGCAAAAGGCCAAACTTCATAAGAGTATTGCATTTAATGCACGGGTTTGGGGTGCGTCCGTTTAAGTATTCTTCCCGAAAATAGGAAAGAATATGTTTTTTAAAAGCCTCAGAACAATCAAAAGTATAATGTTCTATTCCAAGAGAATCGCAAAGTTTTTTAGCCTCAATTAAATCCTGTTTTTCTTTTCCTCCATAACAAGAATTTCCTGCAGCAGGAAGGTTTGGAATGTCTTTATTATAAATTGACATAGATACGCCAATGACGTTGTAGCCTTGCTCTTTCAAAAGCATAAGGCAAACTGTGGAATCCACCCCGCCGCTGACACCAACTAAAACAGTTAACCCATTAGACATAGAACATATACTCCATATAAAGCCAAGAAGAGAAGCCCCGTTAGGCGATTAAATCTTTTGAAAATTCCTCCAATCAAGATAAGCAAAAGCGTGACAAAGCCCATAGCATAAAGCCCTGTTAAAGAGGCATCTTTTGGAATAGAAACAGGAATAAATAAAGCTGTCACCCCTAAAATGAAGAGGGCGTTATAAATATTACTCCCTACAACGTTTCCAAAGGCAATGGCGTTTTGTTTTTTAAAAGAAGCTGCGATAGAAGTTGCAAGCTCTGGCAAGGAGGTCCCGATTGCCACAACCGTTAATCCGATAACGGATTCGGAAACGCCCCAGCTTTTGGCAATTAAAATGGCGTTTTGAACCAATAAATGGGCGCCATAAACAGTTAAAGCAATCCCAAAGACAACTTTTGCGAAATTCTTTAAGGTCGCATGTTTGGAACGTTCCTCCTCTGGAATTTCCTCATCAGATTTTTTTTCGCTGAAATATCCATAAACAATGTAAAAGACAAGGCCTGATGTTAAAAGAAGACCATAGAAAAAGCTGATTTTTGAAACAAAAAGGGCAATACCGATAAGAGCTGCACTGGATAAGAAAAGGAAAAGTCCATCTCTTTTAAAAGCTTGAATGTCAATATCAATAGGGTTGAGTAAAGCGGCAACCCCTAAGACAAGGAGGATATTGGCAACATTACTGCCAACGACATTTCCAAGGGCAATGCCTGAGGCGCCTTGAAAGGTGGCTTGAAGGGAGGTGGCAAGTTCTGGTGTTGAAGTGCCAAAGCCCACAAGGGTAAGGCCAATAAGAAGATTTGAAACCTTTAATTTTTTTGCAATTTGAACAGAGCCTTCAACAAGAAAATCTCCGCCATACATTAAAAGGGCGAAACTTAAAGCCAAAAATAAATATGTCAAAACGAAAACTCCTTTTTAAAATGTGTTTTAAAGTATACTTAATTTTTTAAAAACTGTCTATGTCTAATTCCAGACAAATCTTTGTGTTTTTTTATAAAAAAAAGCCCCTTCCAAAACAAGGGAAGAGGCCTTTTTAAATCATTAAAAGGTTATCCCTTTAAAAAGTGTTCTTGAAAGTAGGACGCAAGATCAGAAACCTTCACGCGTTCTTGTTCCATCGTATCTCTATCCCGAACCGTGACAGTTGCTGGATTGTTTTCGATGCTTTCAAAATCGACCGTCACGCAGAAAGGCGTTCCTACTTCGTCATGACGACGATACGCTTTCCCAACATTTCCAGAGGTTTCAAGAGAAATTCTACCTAAGCCCGTTTTAAGAAGGCTGGTTTTAATTTCTTGCGCCATTTTGACGATTTCTGGATGATTCCGTTTAAGAGGAATCACAGCCACCTTAATTGGAGCCAAATGTTTCTTTAATTTCAAAACAATACGAGAGCCGCCATTTGGCACCTCTTCCTCTGTGTAAGCTTCTGTTAAAACAGCCAAAACACCGCGTTCCACCCCAGCGGATGGTTCAATAACGAAAGGAAGATACCATTTCTTTTCTTCAGCATTGAAAAGCGCCAATTTCATGGTGCTATCTTTGTTTGGATGAACGTGGGATTTGATTTCTAAATCTTGTTGCCCTTTTGTGTGGTTTCCAAGGTCATAATCTTGACGATTTGCGATTCCTTCTAATTCTTCCAAGCCAAGAGGGAAGCGATAATAAAGGTCGTAAGTGGCCTTTGAATAATGGGCCAAATCTTCCTTAGGAACCTCAACAACTTTAATGTTTTCAAGGCTTAATCCTTGACGTTCCCACCAGTTTAGGCGTTCTTGTTTCCAATATTCATGCCATTTTTCATCTTCTTCAGGTTTGACAAAAAATTCCAATTCCATTTGTTCAAATTCACGAACACGGAAGATGAAATTTCGAGGCGTAATCTCATTTCTAAAGGATTTCCCCATTTGTGCAATTCCAAAAGGAGCATTGCGACCTGTTGAATCCACCACATTTTTAAATTGAACAAAAATGCCTTGAGCGGTTTCAGGACGTAAATAGGCATAGGATTTTTCATTAACAACAGGACCAACGTTTGTCTTGAACATCAAGTTAAAATCACGAGGTTCTGTCAAATCTGTTGAGCCACATTGTGGGCATTTTCCATCTACAAGATGATCGGCCCGAATCCGACATTTACAGTTTTTGCAATCGACCAAAGGATCGGTAAAAGTTTCTTCATGACCGCTGTGGATTAACACATCACGCATGGTTAAAATAGTGCTATCCAAGCCCTCAATATCGTCCCGTTCGTAAATCATGGAACGCCACCAAGCACTTTTCAGGTTGTTCTTCAGTTCAACCCCCAAAGGACCAAAATCATAAGCCCCTTGTAAGCCACCATAGATTTCACCACTTTGAAAGATGAATCCTCGTCTTTTACATAAGGAGACCAATTGGTCCATTGTTTTTGCTGTCATTTTTCTCTCCTATCCCAATTTTTTTGTTAAAAGTTGGTTTAATAATCCTGGGTTTGCTTTGCCTTTAGAGGCTTTCATCGCTTGACCAACAAACCAACCCAAAAGTTTTGTCTTTCCAGCTTTATATTCCGAAACAGTCTCTGGATTTTCAGCGATAATCGTGTCAATCATCCCTTCGATTTCAGAGGTGTCTGTGATTTGCTTTAGGCCTTTTTCTTCAACAATAATATCGGCGTCTTTTCCTGTTTCAAGCATTAGTTCAAACACTTCTTTTGCAATTTTGCCAGAGATGACGTCTTTAGCCATTAAATCCAAAAGTTTCCCTAAGTTTGAAGGGCTAACAGGACTTTGCTCAATGGATTTTCCAAGCTTGTTTAACGCGCCAAATAAATCCCCCATAACCCAGTGGGCGGCTTTATCTGTATCTCTTCCTTTGGCAACAGTTTCAAAATATTCGGCTGTTTTGTTGTCTCCAGAAAGAATATCGGCGTCGTATTCGTTTAAATGATACTCTTTGATAAAGCGATTTTTTCTGTCTTCAGGAAGCTCAGGTAATGTTCTTCTGATTTCGTCCACCTCTTCTTGAGTTAAAAGAACAGGAGGAAGATCAGGATCAGGGAAATATCTGTAATCCAAAGCATTTTCCTTTGATCTCATCGTTCTTGTTTCCATTTTGATAGAATCGAACAGCCGTGTTTCCTGCGTCACATGTCCACCCTCTTCGTAAATGGCAAGTTGACGATGGGCTTCAAGTTCAATGGCTTGCATTACAAATTTAACAGAGTTTAAATTTTTAATTTCAACTCGATTGCGAAGGTTTTTATCCCCAACAGGGCGAATAGAAACGTTTGCATCGCAGCGCATAGAGCCTTCATCCATATTCCCATCACATGTGCCAAGCGCCCGCACAATAGAACGCAATTTCCGTAAATAAGCCCCTGCTTCTTCAGGAGAGGAAATGTCAGGCATGCCCACAATTTCCATAAGCCCAACGCCCGAACGGTTTAAGTCTACAAAGGACAGGTGAGGGGCTCTATCATGGATAGATTTTCCAGCATCCTGTTCCAAATGCAACCGTTCAACGCGAAGACGTTTTTTGGTGCCGTCTTCAAGTGTGATGTCAATATAACCTTCCCCAACAATAGGGTAAAAAAGCTGTGTAATCTGATAACCCTGTGGTAAATCTCCGTAAAAATAATTCTTTCTGTCAAAGCGAGAATACAAATTGATTTTCGAATTCAACCCCATCCCTGTTCGGATAGATTGATAAAGGCATTCTTTATTCAAATGAGGAAGCATTCCAGGAAACGCTGCATCAATAAAAGAAACGTGGCTGTTTGGAACCCCCCCGAATTTTGCGGAAGATCCACTAAAAACTTTAGCATTAGAAATAATCTGACAGTGAACTTCAAGTCCAACAACGATTTCCCAGTTGTTTGTTTTTCCTTTTAATATATAACTCATTTACACATCTCCAAAACTTGAGCCACCTTTAAGGCCAATCCTTCCTCATAACGAGGGGCAATAACTTGTAATCCAGAAGGAACACATGCTGCAGGAATTCCAGCCAAAGCAGAAGGCATAGAATAGGTGTCATTTATCTTTGTTGCACAAGCCCCACATTTGGCTTCTTCAATTGTGAACGGTTCAATAGGAACAGTTGGCGCCATTAAGACATCCACTTTTTCAAAGGCTTTATCAAAATCCTCTGCAATTAAGCGCCGCATTTTTTGGGCTGGAACAAAATATTCAAAATATCCTTTTGCACTTAAGAAATAAGTCCCCAAGATAAGCCGTCTACGCACTTCGGCTCCAAAGCCATCCATCCGAGTTTCCATATACATTTCATCCAAAGATTTTCCATCAACCCGTGTTCCAAAACGCACCCCGTCATAACGGGCAAGGTTTGAGGAAGCTTCAGCCATTGTTGTGATATAGTAAACAGAGGCCGCTTGTTCTGTGTGAGGAAGAGAAATTTCAACAAGTTCTGCGCCTTGTTCTTTGACGAAAGCCAAAGCTCTGTCCCAGATTTCAGGAACCATTTCAGTATATTCTTTTGGAATTCCGATTTTCATGCCTTTAATATTTTTATCAAGCATTTTTGAAAATTCAGGAACGGGCATATTTAAGCTGGTTGAATCAAATTCATCATGACCGGCCATTACTTCCAAAACCTTTGCCACATCTTCAATCGTTCTGGCAATAACCCCTGGATGATCCAAAGAGCTTGAGTAAGCCAAAATTCCGAAACGTGAACACCGGCCATAAGTTGGCTTAATCCCCGCTGTTTTACAAAAAGCAGCTGGCTGACGAATAGATCCACCTGTCTCTGTTGCCGTTGCGGCCGCGCAAAGATGGGCGGCAACAGCAGCAGCTGACCCGCCAGAGGATCCCCCTGGAACCCGTGTTTCATCATGCGGGTTATGGGTGACACCGTAATAACTTGTAATTGTGGAAGAACCCATTGCAAATTCGTCTGTATTTGTTTTTCCTAAAAGGACGGCCCCTTCTTTCCATAAATGAGCGCAGGTTGTCGCCGAATAAGGAGGTACAAAATTTGAAAGAATTTTGGAAGCCCCTGTCGTTAAAACCCCTTTTGTGCAATAAAGATCTTTAACAGCCATTGGGATACCTTCTAATTTGCCGGCTTTGCCTTCGGCTCTGCGTTTATCAGATTCGGCTGCCATTTGAAGGGCTATCTCAGGTGTTTCGGTAATAAAAGCGTTTAAACGGCGAAGCTCTTTCATTTTATCAAGATAGCTTTGCGTTAATTCAACAGAGGTAAATTCCTTTTTTTCAAGACCAGATAAGGCCTCTGTTAATGTTAATTTTGTTAAATCTGTCATTGCTTACTCCACCATTTTTGGAACTGTAAAAAAGCCATCAACAGTATGTTCCGAACAACTTGTCACCGTTTCAGGATAGTTTCCGTCTGTCACTTTGTCTTCAAAAGAAGGAATCGTCCCTTCAATAACAGAAGGCATCGGTTTTACGCCCTCTAGCTCTTTTGTAATCATCTCATCGTTAATCCATTTAAGAGTTTCGGAAAACTCTTTTGCCATAGATTCTTCTTCCTCAGGTGTTAAGCGAAGACGAACCCAATTTGCCATTTCGTGGATAATTGTTTTATCAATCATTTTAAGCCCTTCTATTTAAAATCAAACTCTTTCAAAGATAGAGTTTTTTATCAAAAAAGTCCAGTATTTTAAATAAAAAAAGACTGTTTCTTTGAAAAAAAGTCAAAGACGATTTTATATGAAGGCAGAGGGGGAGTTTTTAAATAAGGCTAGTTCAAGCAAACAGGGGTCATATCATTTTGAAAAATAATAACTTCAGCGGCCTCTGGTGTAGAGGCTTGCCCAATGAAAGAACCACTTGATTCATAGATGGCCCAAACAACCTTATTATCAATTAAATCTTTTTTGAAATAAGCCATGTCAGAGTCGATTCCTTTTTCCAAGAAATCGTTTTCATCCTCTTCTGTTAAGAAGGGCTTTTCCTTTGATTTTTGTGTCGTTGCCATTTTATTCCTTTTTCGTCAGGATATGCCCCTGATTGATTTTTATTTTTGTGATTTTAAATTCGGGGGCGATTTTTTGAATATCAATTTTTAAGAGCCCATTTTCAAAAACAGCATTTTTAACTTTCATTCCATCGGCAAGTAAAAAAGCCCGTTGGAATTTACGAAGAGCAATGCCGTGGTAAAGATATTGGTGGTTTTCTTTTTCCTCAACACGCCCTTGAATTAAAAGGCGATTTCCTTCGGTTGTGATGTCCAAATCTTCTTCTTTAAAGCCCGCTAAAGCCAAAGTGATTTCGATTTGAGTATCACTTAAAAGCTCAATATTATAGGGAGGAAAACCTTCGCAAGGACTTTTCGAAAGCTGCAAAGCAAGGCTTTCAAGCTCTTCAAAACCAAGCATAAGGGGATTTGTAAAACTTCCAATTCTGGCCATAATATCCTCTTTAAATCGTTAAGGTTCTTTTTAAAATACGAACGTCTTCTGCAATATTGGCGTCTTCTTTTAACAATTTTTCAATGGTTTTAATGGCGTGGATAACTGTTGTGTGATCTCTGTCAAATTTTAAACCAATCTCAGGAAGAGATTTTGTTGTCATTGTTTTAGAAAGATACATAGCCACTTGGCGAGGACGCGCAATTTTGCGTTCCCGTCTAGCGGATTTTAAGTCAATGACTTTTAAGTTATAATGTTCGGCAACTTTTTTTTGAATTTCCTCAACCGTAGCACGGCGTTCACAAGCCCCCAACAAATCTTTCAATAAATCTTGCGTGCTTTCTAAGGAAATCGGGCGTCCAATTAACTGTGCATGAGCAATAACGCGGCGTAAAGCCCCCTCTAACTCCCGCACATTGGTTGAAATATGTTCAGCTAGAAATTCAATAACTTCCTTTGGCACATTGGTGTTCATCATTTGGGCTTTTGATTGTAAAATACCTAAGCGAAGCTCATAAGTTGTGGGATAAATATCCACAACAAGGCCGCAGCCCATTCTGGTTTTTAGGCGGCTTTCAATCCCTTTTAAGTCAACAGGGGAAGAATCGGCTGTTAAAATGATTTGCTTTCCCTGATCAACTAGAGCATTAAACGTATGAAAAAATTCTTCTTGAGTTGCTTTTTTACTGCACAAGAACTGAACGTCATCAATCATCAAAACATCGACCGAACGAAAAAGGTCTCGAAAGGAAAAAGTTTCCTGATAACGAAGAGCTTTCACAAAATAATACATAAATTTTTCCGCCGACAGATAAAGAACTTTCCGATGGGGGGTTAATTCATGAATACGCCAAGCAATAGCTTGCATTAAATGGGTTTTCCCAAGTCCAACCCCGCCGTGGAGGTAAAGTGGGTTAAAGGCAACATCTTGACTTTCTGCGACTCGTTGTGCAGCGGTATAGGCAAATTCGTTTGGCTTTCCGACAACAAAGTTTTCAAAGGAAAAACGAGGATCTAAAGATGTTGAAATTTCATCTGTTTCTGATTTTGAAGGAGCCTCTTCTTTGTCTTCAAGCGTTAAGTTTTTCAAAGGGGTATCGTCTTCAAAAGAAGAATCGATAGAATCTACTTGTTTTGAGGAAGACATTTCAACAGGTTTAATCTTAAATTTTAACGAAGTGATATCTGGATTAAACGTTTGCCAAGCGCATAAGATATCTTCGGCATAATGCTTTTGAATCCACTCGTTAATAAAGCGGGTAGGGACATATAACGTGAGAACTCCACACTCTTCCCCTTGAGGTGCGATTTGGTTTAACCAGCGATTCAAAACCTTCTCCCCAAGACTTTCTTCAAGACGCGTGCAGACGTCTTTCCATTGTGTTTGTAGAGTTTCCACTTTATTTCCTTTTTTATTTATATTTTATGATTGAGCCCATTCTAATAAGTTTGATTTCAAAAAGCAATATTTCTTTGTTTATAAAATTAAAAAATCCCCAAAAGAAATTAGGGATTTTGGTAAGCTCTATAAAGGCCTGTTGGATATTTTTCAAACAAGTATTCTAAAATGTCTTTATCTTGCGGGAAATAATTTAGCCTTCTTTAATAAAGAAGGAGACATTTTTTTGCCTCTCCCTTGACGTTTTTCCTTAATGCCTTTAAGGACTTGTGCGATTCCCATAGCAATCCCAACAACATCAATCGCAGTTTTGACAACTTCAACAGTTAGCATGAAAAAATCCTTTCTTTCCTTAAATCTTATTTATAAAATAAGAATATACAGAAAAAATATTTTTGTCTATATATTTTTCGAAAAAAAATCCCTCAGAAAAACTAAAGGATTTTTAAGATGTCAAAATTAGACAGAAGCTTTTTTAATTTTTTGTGCCAAACGAGAAATTGTACGAGCAGATGTGTTTAATTTCATCACTTTTTTATTAACAGCGCGTCTTAAAAGAGTTTGTGCTGTGTTAAATTCTGTTTTTGCTTCTTCAACAGAACCAGCAGTCAAAGCTTTTTCAACTTTCTTAACAGCTGTTCTTAAAGCAACGCGACGCATCCCGTTAATGATTTCTCTTTTTTTATTTCTTTTAATTCTTGTTTTTGCAGATTTGTAGTAAGCCATTTCATTTTCCTAAAAATTTAAATTAAACCTTCAAGTCAACTTCTTTATCGCTAAAATGAAAAAAAGTCAACTCATTTTATTGTTTCTTTTGTAAAAAAAAGAATTTTCAATCCATTTATTTATTTTTGAATTGAGGGGTTCTTTTTTCTATTCCCGCTTTAATGCCCTCTAAAGTGTCTTCTAAACTAAAACATGTGTTGAAAGCACTGTCATCTAAAGAAGGTTCGTTTTGAGTAAGTTCCCGTTTAATCAATCGTAAAACAGGGGAAGAAAAAGAACTTATCCGTTTGGCTGTTTCTGAAACTTCCTTGCCCAAAAGGGAAAGCGGAATAACTCGGGAAACAAGTCCGTATTCAAGCGCCGTATCGGCCGAAATAAGTTTCCCTGTGTAAAGCATATCAGAGCTTCTCGCAAGACCGATTCTGTTTTTCAAGCGTTTCATCCCACCAACACCAGAAACTAAGGCAATGCTGATTTCAGGGTATCCAAAAACGGCTGTATCAGAGGCCAAAATTAGATCACACATTAAAAGAATATCAAATCCCATACCGAGTGTATAGCCGCTTGCCACCCCAATAATGGGTTTCTTAGCCTCTAAAAGGGCATTCCATTTTTTATCAAAGAAAGGGGTTTTAAGAAGATGAGCATAGCTTTCATTTTCAATTTCTTCTAAATTTAATCCACTGGAAAAAGCTTCATCGCTTCCTTTTAAGACAATAACGGAAACAAATTCATCTTCTTCAAAAGTTAAAACTGCTTGTTCAATTTCCGAGACCATAGCAGAGGTAATAACATTTAAAGAAGCTGGTTGATTTAAGGTTATAAAACCGACGTGCCCCTGTTTTTCAACCAAAATATTTTTAAAATTCATGTATCGGTTCTCCCTAATTTTTATCCCTTTTTATAAGGCTTTTTGTTGTTAATTCAAAGATTAAAAGAAGTTTTTTTCCTTCTCTTTCAAAAGATTCGCGCAAGGTTAAATTTTCTCGTTCATACGTATTTTTTGCTGTTTTCTTCCAACCTAAATTTTTCAAAGATTCTTCATAAAAGGTCAGGATTTCTTTCTGTGTGAGAGTTTTTGTTTCCAACTTGATTGATTTAAAGGCCCCTTCTGGGACATCAAAAGAGATATTTTCATCTTCCAACTGGGTTAATCCCTGCATTAAAGGGATATCTTCAAGTCCTTCAACAAATGTTTCAGCTAAAGCAGAAAAACAGATGCCACCTAGCATAATAAGAAGAAAGAAGAAAGAGAAGATTGTTTTTCGAAACATACCAAATCCCTTTATTTTTCAGTTCTATAAACATCGTTGAAGTTGAAATTAGGTGCAGATTGCTTCATGGAATTTCGTCTAAAAGGCCGCGCCGAAAGAGAGGAGGCTTCTTGAGGTTTGGAATAATCAATCGTTTTAGAGGCTTCCTTTTTTTCAAGTTCAGCTTCTTTTTCTGTTTTTCCAAAGTATTTAATATCTTCAATATCAATTTCAGTTGCAATCAACTTTTGACGGAGATTTTTAATCTTTTTATCCAAAGATTCTAACTTTGAATCAGAGCGATTTTGCATAATTTCGATAAGCTTATCAAGAGAATCATGGGCGATTTGAATTTCCTCTGGAGAAAGCTTCTTTTCAATGGAAACGCCAAGGGTGTCGGCTTCTTTGTTCCCGTTAATCGTTGCTAAAAGAGCCCATTTATACGCAGAAATATCATTTTGAGGAAGGAGAGCCCCATGGTGATAAAGTTGAGCGACTGTAAATTGAGCATCTACATTTCCCAAGAAAGCAGCAGAGAGAAGGCAATATCCAGCGCCCATTTCCGTGCCGTCTGTTTGGGTTAAGAAAGTCAGCCCATCTTTTAACAGTTGTTCGGCATCAGTAGATGCTGCACATTCTTGAGGAATAATGGCCTTTTTCCCATCTTCGTCAAAAGTCCAAAAAAGTTCTTGATTTTTCGGAAGAGCAAAAGCACAACTTCCAAATGCAAAAGTCAATAAAACAAGTGAAATGATTTGTTTTTTCATAACGTTCCATCCTAGCTTTATAAAGCCTAAGTTAAAATACCTCTTTTTTATTCATATCTTGTTCTTTTTTTATATGCAAGAGATTTTTATGTTTTTTCCCTTAAAAAAAAGAAAAAAGTTGATATTTTTTTCGTTTATTTTTATGATTAACTTAACTTGAAAAAAAGATAGGTTTTTTATCAAAAAATATAGGAAAATCTGATGGAAAAAGAAAAAACTCTCCACACAATAACGGCAGAAGAATTAAAAAAGAGAATTCAAATTCATTTAAAATACTCCTTATGTAAGCAAGAGTCTGAGGCCAATAGAGAACATTTATTTACGGCTTTGGCTTTAGCTGTTCGGGATTTTTGTGTTGATGGCATGTTTAAAACAGCGGCGCGTCATTCAAAAAAAGATCCAAAGCGGGTTTATTATTTATCTGTAGAATATTTAATTGGGCGATTACTTGAAAATAATCTCCATAGCTTTGGAATTTATCATCTATTGGACGAAATAAAACTCAATAATGATATCCCGCTCAAAAGTGTTTTAGATGCCGAATATGATCCTGCTTTAGGAAATGGAGGGTTGGGAAGGTTAGCCGCTTGTTTTATGGATTCAATGGCAACGTTGGGACTTCCAGGATATGGATATGGGATTAACTATCAGTTTGGTTTGTTCCGTCAACAGTTTGAAAATGGATATCAAAAAGAAAGTGCAGATTCTTGGTTAGACAGATCTTCCCCTTGGCAAATTGAACGTGGGGATAGACTTTGTAAAATTCTTCTTCATGGACACATTGAATATAAAGAAAAGAACGGGATGCGTGTGCCTCATTGGGTGGATTGTGACGAAATTTATGGCATTCCTTATGATATGCCTATTGTTGGGTTTGAAGGGAAAAGCGTTAACTATATTCGGTTATATTCGGCAAAAGCGTCTTCTAATTTAGACTTTGGGATTTTTAACGAAGGCAACTACTTAGACGCCGTTGATAAAAAAATTGAGGTCGAAACGATTTCAAAAGTTCTTTATCCGTCAGATTCTTCTGAAAAAGGGCGCTATTTAAGATTGATGCAACAATACTTTTTTGTAGCCTGTTCCATTAGCGATATTTTGCGTCGCTTTGAAGAAGATCATACAGATTTTCATAAACTCCCTGAAAAAGCAGTTATTCAAATGAACGATACGCATCCGACCCTTGCGATTGTGGAATTGATGCGGATCTTAATAGATGAAAAGAATCTGCCCTTTGATGAAGCTTGGGAGATTACAACAAAGACAATGGCTTACACCAACCATACGCTTTTACCAGAAGCGCTGGAAAAGTGGCCTGTTGCCATGTTTGAAAAACTCTTGCCGCGTCATTTGATGATTATTTACGATATAAACGATTGGTTAATGAAAGAAGTTCAAGACAAATATCCTGGGGACTTTGGAAAAATGTCTCGGATGTCTTTGATTGAAGAGGGATTATCAAAACAGATTCGTATGGCAAATTTGGCGATTGCGGGAAGTTTCTCTGTCAACGGTGTAGCGCGTCTTCATACAAATTTAATTGAAACAAAACTGGTGCCAGACTTTTACCAAATGACCCCTGAAAAGTTTAACAACAAAACAAATGGAATTACGCAACGGCGTTGGCTTTTGGATTGTAATATGCCTTTGGCAAATTTAATCTCTTCGCATATTGGCGATAAATGGATTACAGACCTAAACCATCTTCATCAATTAGAGGCATTTTTGGAAGATGAGGACTTTATGACTTCTTTAAGTCAAATTAAGCTTCAAAATAAGGAAATTTTAAGAGACTTTATTTCCCAAAAGACGGGGATTCTTGTCGATACGCATTCTATTTTCGATGTGCAAGCTAAAAGAATTCACGAATATAAGCGTCAGCTTTTGAATGCGCTTCATATCATTTTAGAGTATCTTCAAATTGTGGAAGATGGGATAGATTTACCGTATCCAAAGACTTATATCTTTGCAGGAAAGGCGGCGCCTGGATATGAAATGGCAAAGTTAATTGTGAAATTTATCAATAATGTTGCAAAAGTTATCAATAACGATGAACGCACAAAAGGGCAAATCAAAGTGGTCTTTATTCCGGATTATAAGGTCTCTGTTGCAGAAAAGATTTTCCCAGCTTCGGAAGTCAGTGAACAAATTTCAACAGCTGGGTTTGAAGCCTCAGGCACGGGGAATATGAAGTTTATGCTTAACGGCGCGTTGACGATTGGAACGTTAGATGGAGCCAATATCGAAATTCGTGAAGAAGTTGGGGGCGATAATTTCTATCTCTTTGGCCTCAATGCAGAAGAAATTGCACGCCGTCAAAAGGAAGGAACTCATCGTCCTTGGGATTACTACAATATGGACGAACGAATTAAACGTGTGATGGATGCGGTTTCATCCAATAGGTTCTGTCCTGATGAACCAGGGATTTTCCAACCGATTTTCCAACACATTATGTTTAATGATTATTATATGACGTTGGCTGATTTTGCTTCTTATTTAGAGGTTCATCACGAATTGACGAAGAACTATCTTAATCAAAAAGAATGGAACAAAAAGTCCTTAATCAATATTGCAAGATCTGGAAAATTCTCTTCAGATAGGACAATTTGTGAATATGCGCGAGATATTTGGCATGTTCAATCTACTTTAGATGAAGAAAAATAGAAAATTTCTAAAAAATTTTATTTTTATGAGGAGGACATGAATGAAAGACTATCTTTTTGCAAGTGAATCTGTTTCGGCCGGACATCCAGACAAGGTGGCCGATCAAATTTCAGATGCATTGGTTGATTTATTTTTATCTAAGGACAGTCAAGCAAGGTGTGCGATTGAAACTTTGGTGACAGTTGATAAAGTTGTCTTAGCAGGCGAGGTTTCCAGCCTTTCCCCTGTTTCAAATGAAGAAATTGAGCATATTGTGCGTCAAGAAATTAAAAAGATTGGCTATACACAAAAGGGCTTTCATTTTGAAACTGTTTCGGTCTTGAATCTCCTTCATACGCAATCAAGGGATATTGCATTAGGTGTTGATACAGGCGGCGCTGGCGATCAAGGAATTATGTTTGGCTATGCTGTCAATGAAGGGGCCAGTGAATATATGCCGATGCCACTTTATTTGTCACATCGACTTTTGGAAGAGTTAACTCATTTGCGTCAAAAAGGAAAAGCGCCTTTCTTGCTTCCTGATGGGAAAAGTCAGTTTGTTATTCGATATAACGAAGATACGCCTGTTGGGGTAGATAGTGTGGTTGTTTCGAATCAACATACGAAAGAGGCCTCTTTGGATGAAATTAAAGCTGTGGTACTAAAGGCATTAAAAAGCGTTCTTCCAAAAGGATGGTCTTTACCTGAAAATAAAGTCTATGTGAACCCTACCGGACGCTTTGTCATTGGCGGACCTGTGGGGGATACGGGCCTTACAGGGCGTAAAATTATTGTGGATACCTATGGGGGAGCCGCCCCACATGGCGGCGGGGCTTTTTCTGGAAAAGATCCGTCAAAAGTGGATAGATCTGCGGCCTATATGACGCGCTATTTGGCCAAAAATATTGTGGCCTCTTCTCTGGCGGATAAATGCTTGATAGAGCTTTCTTACGCCATTGGGATGAAAGAACCGCTTTCTTTGTATTTAGATACCTTTGGAACAGGGAGAGTATCGGAAGAAAAAATCATCAAAACAATTCAAGAAAATATTGATTTAACACCAAATGGTATTCGGGAAAAACTCTCCTTAAACCGTCCAATTTATGAAAAGACGGCTTCCTTTGGGCACTTTGGTCGAAAAGCATTGGAAGACGGGTCCTTTTCTTGGGAAAAATTAGATTTAATGGATATATTTCAAAAATGTTAGAAAAGTTTTACGGACGTCGTAAGGGGAAAGCCCTTAAACCTGGCAGAGTGATTTTAATGGAAAAACTTTTGCCTCAAGTTTCTTTAAAAATTCCTGATGTAAAGAAAAAAGGATACCTTTCCCCAGATGAAGTTATTGAAGAGCTTCATAAAGAAGAAGTTGCTTTAGAATGCTTGAATATGCAAGATTTTTTCCCAGAAAAGAAGGATGACTTTTGTTTAGAAGTTGGTTTCGGGGGCGGAGAGCATATTGCTGAAATGGCTTTGCGTTCCCCTAAAACAGGGTTTTTAGGCGCCGAGGTCTTTGTTAATGGGGTAGCACATTTATTGGCTTTAATCGGGCAGGTAAATCAAGATAAATCTGTTTCCTTTCAAAAGGGACGCGTTGATAATTTAAGAATTTTTCATGAAGACGTTCGTTTGTTATTTCCTTTGTTAAAAAGGGAGGCTTTTTCGCAAATATATGTTTTATTCCCAGATCCTTGGCCTAAAACACGTCATGAAAAGAGAAGATTTATTGGTCCGAAAAATTTACCCGTTTTAGCTTCTTTATTGAAAAAAGGGGGCGAGTTGATTGTTGCAACAGATGTGCCACTTTATGCCGAATGGACCGAATCGAAAGTTCAGGAATCTAACCTTTTTGAGCTGAAAAATAAAGAGATAAGAATTCGACCAAAAGATTGGATTCCTACACGTTATGAGGAAAAAGGAATAAAAGCCGGAAGAAATCCTTATTATTTCGTTTTTACGAAAAAATAAGCTTGACGTTGCTTTCGAAATGACGGAATATAGTTCTATAAATGTTAAAGGGAGCATGGAGATAAAAGATGGATTATAAAATAGAAGCTGTTAAATCTCAAAAAGAGGTTTCCTTAATTGGAACGTTTACTTTTCGTGACCATGACAAATTCTTTGAAATTATTTCTTTGATTAAAAAGGGAAGGGATAAAGAGATTGTCTTTGAGCTTTCTCAATGTGATTTCATTGATTCTGCTGCTTTAGGAATGTTTGTGATTGCAAGTGATGAAGCCAGTATTCACGGCACAAAACTTAAAATAAAAGGGGTACAAGGACGCGTTAAGGATGTAATGTTTGCGGCTCGATTTGATAATCTATATGAATTTGTGGAGTAAAGATTTTCTTTAACATAGAGATAAAATAAAAACGCTCTTTCAATTTGAAGGGGCGTTTTTTAATGTTGATTTTTAATACTAGTATTCTTTTTTATCTTCTTTTTGATACCATTTTTGCATGACGTCTTGGGCAGAACTTTCCTCAAGATGGGTGAGGATGAGAGGATCCTCTTCATAAAAGATTTTATCGCGAAAGCCAATTTTTTCGGCGTCTTCCCGTGTAGCGGCATAAACAATTTCTTTAATATTTGCCCATTTTGCTGTATTTAAACACATCGGACACGGTTCGCAAGAGCTATAAAGTGTGCAGCCTGATAAATCAAAGGAATGAATGTTTTGGCAAGCATCCCGAATCGCCATAACTTCCCCATGGGCAGAAGGGTCATTTAAAGAAACCACTTGATTGTGTCCGGTTCCAATAATTTCGCCTTTTTCATTTACGACAAGGGCGCCAAAGGGAGAAGATCCATTTTCAACGCTTTTTAAGCTTTCTTCAATGGCTTTTTTTAAGTAGTAAGAATGTGTCATAAATCCTCTTTATTCTTTAGGTAATGGGAAGGGGGCTCTAAATCAACCTCATCCAAAGGAATTTCAGGAACAATCTTAACCCGAGCGGTATATTCATTTAAGACATTTCCCTTATGTCCAATTTCAATGACATAAACATTCTTTTGTTTAAGTAAAGGCTCTTTCATTAAAGGATTGATATAATCTAACAGAATAATTTGTCGGCTTGTTCTATATAAAAGGGCATGGTCTTTTCCATCGTAAATCAAAGAACATCCGCGCTCATTCATCCCTTCTTTTTCTGAAATCATAATCATAATTTCATCCGTATCAGGATTTAAAAATATTTCAAAATCTTTTTCTTGTATCATTCGTTTTGTCCCTTTGATACAAGCTTTTTCAAAAGAGCGGTATCTTTCTGCTTTGCCTTCCAAACAAGACCACATGGGGCGGAAATTAAAAAGCCCTTCTGTTTAATCCATTTGTTTGTCTTTTCGTTTGTTTTCATTATTTAAAATTCCTAAACACTTTTTATTATTATACCTCTTTTGGATATAAAGAAAAGGATTTTTATGATTCTTTTTGGAAAAGAGGAATAGCTAAGGCTAAAAAAGCAAATGTGAAAAATAAAGAAAAAGCGGTTATATCCTTAACCGATAAAAAGGCAAAAAAGCACAAAATGAGGGTTGTTAAAAAAGACAAGTTGATAAGGGTGTCCCAAAAAATTTCCTTAAAAAGAAGGCAAAGGGCGGTTCCTAAAAAACATAAAAAGGCAAGAGGAGGGATGAGCGTTGTATTTTCAAATCCTATCCCAAAAAGAGGCGCCTTCAAAAGAGCAATAAGAACTTTTTGATAATTGATAGCTTCAGACAAAGGCAGGAAAACAGGCCAAAGAAAAATAATGAAAAAGACAAATAAACTTTCAAAAACAAGGAAAGAAAATGTTTTCTTGATAAAATAAAGGGCGTTTTCATTATAAGCAAATGAATTTTTAATACAAAAATTCAAAGGGAAAATAATGCATAAAAAGGGGAAAAAAATTGTCCAGATGACATCGTTTGCCGGCCCTTCATTAAACAGGTAAGAAAACAGTAAGTGGGTGATGAAGCATAAAAAGTTAATAAAAAAGATGCCCCCGTTTTTCTTAAAAAGAGCAATCAAAAAAATAAGGAAGCTTAAGGCATAAGAGATAAATTCGAAATTAAAAAAACATTCAAAAAACTCATGAAATAAAAAGCTGATTAAAGATAATAAGATTAACCCTAAGAAAAAAGCATACTTAGATCTGAAAAAAGGGAAAAAGAAATCATCCAGAAAATCAAGGAATAAATCATACCCTTTTAGAAAAGTTTGTTTAAGGTTAAACATAAATTAAATCTCTTAAAAAAATTGCCAATATGAACGAAATAGAGTATAACGAAAGAAGAAATATTTTTAAAGAAAAAAGAGGGAATTATGAAAATAGCTGTTATGGGAATTGCCGGTAAAATGGGCCAGATGATTGCAAAAAGTGTTTTGGCTTCCAAAGAATGTTCACTTTTGGGAGGCTCTGTGTTGGAAGATGATACTGCCAATGGAAAGGATATTGGCCTTCTTATCGGGCAGGAAAAGCTGGATATTTTTGCAACAAGTAAGGTGGATGCCCTTTTTTCAAAAGCTGACTGTCTTATTGAATTTACCGCGCCAAAAGCAACGCTTGCGCACCTTGATTTAGCTGTTCAATATGGTAAAAAAATGGTTATTGGCACAACGGGATTTTCTGAAGATGAAAAAAAGAAGATTGAGGAAGCCTCGAAAAAAATTCCAATCGTCTTTTCCCCAAATATGAGTGTGGGGATGAATATCCTTTTTGCGTTATCTGAAAAAGTAGCCTCAATACTTCCTGAAACCTATGACGCTGAGGTGTTAGAAATGCATCATCGGGCGAAAGTGGATGCCCCTTCTGGCTCTGCGTTAGAGTTGGGGCGTTCTATTGCACGAGGAAGAGGGGTTTTGCTTGATGAAAAAGCCCGCTTATCGCGCGAAGGAAAAACAGGCGCCCGTCCTTTTGGGGAAATTGGATTTGCAACGTTAAGAGGGGGCGATGTTGTCGGCGATCACAGTGTTATTTTTGCTGGCATTGGAGAGAGGGTAGAGCTTTCCCATAAGGCCTCTTCTAGAGAGAGCTTTTCAAATGGCGCTGTTCGAGCGGCTTGTTTTTTGAAAGATAAAACAACAGGTCTTTATTCAATGAAAGATGTGTTGGGGCTTTAAGATAAATAAAAGGGAAAAAGATATGGATAAGGGTGTAAAAAAAGAAAAAACTTTGGCAAAATCAAAGGATGAAAAAAGCTATAAAAAAGCCGCAAAAAAAGGGATTATTCCCGCGCCCCGCCTTTTAAAAGAAGAGGAAATTGAGGCTTTTTTTCAAAAATTAGAAGCTCTTAATCCTGCGCCGAAAACGGAGCTTAACCATACGACCCCCTTTAGCTTATTGGTTGCAATTATTCTGTCAGCTCAGGCCACAGATAAAGGGGTCAATAAAATCACGCCTGCTTTGTTTGAACGCGCCTCCAGTCCAAAAGAAATGCTTTCTTTATCAATAGAGGAGTTAGAATCTTTTGTGAAAAGCATTAACTATTATCACACAAAAGCACGGCATATTTTGGAACTTGCTCAGGTTTTGGTAGACGACTATGACGGCAAAATTCCAGAGGATTTTGAAACCCTTATCACGTTGCCAAGTGTGGGCAGGAAAACAGCGCTTGTTTATTTGAATGTGACAAAAGATGCCCCTGTAATTGCGGTGGATACGCATGTTTTTCGTTTATGCAACAGGTTGGGTCTTTGCTTTGGGAAAAGCGTGCTAGAGGTTGAAAAGAAGCTTTCTAAACGGGTGCCAGATAAATACAAATCAAGGGCGCAACACTGGCTTGTTCTTTTGGGTCGTTATACGTGTAAAGCCAAAAAACCACTTTGTGAAACGTGTCCCGTGGCGGATTTATGCCTGTCTCCTGAAAAACGGGTTTAAGCTTCTTAAAATAAATTGAAAAAGTTAAGGAAAAAGCTACACAAGGCCTTTGAACAAATTTGTCTGTCGCATGGCTTCCCCTAAAACAATGCCTGCACTTAAGGCAACGTTTAAGGATCGAAACCCTTCCGCCATTGGAATGCGAACACGGCCATCTGCTTTATGATGAACCTCTTCTGGAACGCCTGCTGATTCACGCCCTAAAAGAAGGATATCCTCTTTTTCAAAGGTAAATTCACTGTAAGGTTCACTCGCATGCGTTGTTAAAAGGATAAGGCGTCCTTTCGGCTTTTCTTCAAGGTAATGCTCAAAGGAAAGGTATCGCGTTATATCGGCTTTTGAAATATAGTCCATGCCTGCCCGTTTAAAATGCTTATCATTCCACAAAAAACCACAAGGCTCTATAATATCAATCGGCAAATTAAAACAACTGGCAAGCCGAATCATCGTTCCTGTATTTTGGGCAATATCGGGTTCAAAAAGGGCTAATCTCATGCACTTCCTCTTGGGCTATAAATCAATATCTTCAATGAAGAAGGTTTTTGAGGTTTCTTTGTCTTTTTTATCAAGCTCATTGGCCTTTTCTTCCCAAAGTAAAGCTTCGTCCTCGTCTTTATTTTCTTCACGCTCTAGGGCGGCCATTTCAAGGGCAACGTCTTTCGTTAACGGATAGAGTGCTTGATATTTTTCCAAGGTTTGCCGTACTTCTCCCCAAAGGTGAGCTTTTAATGCAATTTTGGCCGAGATGAGAAGGGAGATTTTGTCCTCTTTTCCTTTTGTGAAGAGACGCTCAACATTTTTCAATAAGACAAGTGTTTCTTCTGTGTTATGAAGGGAAAGATAGGTTTCGTAAATCTCAAAAGAAGGGTTTGTTTCAAAAGCTTTTGAAAGAATTTTATCGGCTTTTTTCGTGTCCTTTAAGGATTGAACATAGGAAAGACAGTAAAGCGATTCAATCGGGGCTTTATTAAACGCTTTTTCAAAAAGTCCTTGCTTATAGAAAAGAAGGGCTTCTTTATCCTCAAAGGTTTCTTTGGATATTTTGTCTTGCTTGAAAAGAAGTTTTAGGATTTCCCGTGCTTTATCGTAATTTTCATATAAAAAAGCTGCTTTAAAAAGGGCTTTTAAAACCCACGTTTTCTTTTTATCTAAGTTAAAGGCTTCTTTTGCCCGATGATAGGCTGAAGAAATATCGCCCGTTTCAAAATCTTCTTCAATGAGGAATTTTAGCCCCAAAAGCTTTGTTTCCTCCTTTTTATAAAGAAGGGCGCCATCTGTCTTTTTTTCCGAAATTAAAGCCGTTAAAAGAGTTTGTCCTAAGGGATTTTCTGGAAACAAGAAAAGGGCTTTTTTAAGGGCTTTTTCAGCAGGAATTTTTTCTCCTTCCAAAAGAGAGCAAAGAGTTTCATTCATTTCTTTTTGAAGCGCATTTAAAGAGCGATTCTTAAAACTTCTTTTGACATATTTCCCAAAATGAATGGGCATATAAAGGAAGAAAAGTGCCGTTGATAAAGCTATGAAAAAGACCAAAAAGGCAATAATTGAAAATTCAAGATGATACCCCAAAAAACGCACATCAATTTGCCCTGGGTGATTGGCAAGCCAAACAGCTAAAAAGGAAAAGAGAGTTAAAAGAATAAAAGTTTTTAGAAATTTTTTCATTTTTCTAGCCCTCCTTGAATTTCAGAAAGGGAAATCAAAGCATTCTTAATTAAGGTATCAAGATAAGTTTGAATGACAAGATAGGTTTCGGCTTTATCCATAAACTCTTTAGGCGGTTTTTTCATTAAAGAAAGGGTGTCTAAAGCTTGATAGATATGCCCTCTTTCTAAGTCTAGGTAAGCTCGATTAAGAAGGCCTCTGGTTGAGGTATCGTTATTTGAAACAGAAACTTGCCGAATCTTAAAGGCTGAAAAGAAGATTTCCTTTAATTTTTTAATGCAATATAAATCCTCTTTTTTTATGAAAGAGTTAATGTATTCTACTTCATAAGTTTTTTTGTAGGCTCGCAAAAGGTCTTTATAGGTTAACGGCTTTTTCTCTGTTAAAATTTTCGTTAATCCTTCTGCAACCGGATTCCCTTGATTTAGGGTTGAAAAGAGGGAAAGTTCCTCGTTAAAAGGAGCCCCTTTTTTCAGTTTGTCTTTTAAAAGAAGAAGGGAAAATAAGCTTTCGGCATCTTTCTTTTTAGCCAAAGAAGAACGGCTCATCTTCTCTTCAAGAAGCTTTACATCTTGTTTGAGTTCAAAGACGGTTTTCATAAGCTCTGTAGAGCGGAAAGTGGCTTCTTGTTCTGTTGATGTAGGGGAAAGGGGTGTCGTTTCTTTTTCTTTCAAAGAGGGAATCGATTCGTCTTTTGCAAAAGAGAATTGTCCTCGCCCTTCAGGAAGTGGCGTATCTGTATTTAAAGGGGCTTGTGTTTCTTCCTCTAAAAGAGATTCGTTTTTTTCTTCTTTCAAAAGTGGATTTTTTTCGGTTTTTCCCAAATCCTTTACTAAAGAATTTTCTGCTTTAGGGGGGATAGGTTTGAAAACAAGAGGAAGTGCCTTTTCTTTTTGCTCTTTTTTAGAAAAAATATGCGGAGAGTCTTTTTCAAACCGATTGACTTTGGAAAAATAAAAAACAGGATAGGTGAGTAAAAAGACACCAAATAAAATCAAAATGACAATTTCAAAAAGAGCAAAATTCCTTTTGTAAAGAAGGATGTTTTTTCTTTTTTTTAGAGGGCTCTCCCCCTTTTCCTTTTCCGAAACAAGGGGTGTTTTTTGACGATTTTCAGCACTTAATTTTTCTTTTTCATTTGGGTTTTGAGGCATATTCTTTCTCCCCTTTTAGGATCTTATAAATTTGCTTCAGTATAGGTAAAATTTTAATTGAAGTAAAGATAGAAAAATATTTATGTTTTTTCGCGTTTTTTTGTTGTGTTTTACCTCTTCGTGTTGTATGAATTTAAGTAGTCTATTATAGGAAAGATTTATTCTTTCTTTAACAAAGCGTTATAATGAAAAAGGGAACTTTCTAGAATGTTTAAATTCCATAAAATAATGAAATACTTTTCTTGCGATATGGCCATTGATTTGGGGACAGCAAACACGCTTGTTTTCGTTCGGGGAAGAGGAATTGTATTAAATGAACCTTCTGTTGTTGCTTTGGCAGAAACAAAAGGGAAAAAACATGTGATTGCAGTTGGGGATGAAGCCAAACAAATGCTTGGAAAAACTCCAGGTAAAATTCAGGTTATTCGTCCACTTAGAGATGGTGTTATTGCCGACTTTGATGTTGCAGAAGAGATGATTAAACGTTTTATTTTTAAGGCGATTGGAAGAAATACACTTTCTAGACCTTTGGTTGTGATTTGTGTGCCATCAGGCTCCACAGCTGTAGAACGCCGTGCTATTCAAGAGGCGGCCGAAAACGCAAGAGCACGTAAGGTTTTTTTAATTGAAGAACCGATTGCAGCGGCTATTGGGGCTGGGCTTCCTGTGAATGAACCGGCTGGTTCTATGATTGTTGATATTGGGGGCGGCACAACGGAAGTTGCTGTGATGAGTTTAGGGGATATTGTCTTTTCTCGTTCTGTTCGCATTGGGGGCGATAAATTTGACGAATCTATCATCGCGTATATCAGAAGGAACCATAACTTACTCATTGGGGAAGCTACGGCTGAAAGAATTAAAAAAGGAATTGGATCTGCCTCTATGCCTCCAAAAGGAGAAGGGCGCACGATTTTAATTAAAGGACGCGATTTGATGAACGGGATTCCACGCGAATTTACGGTCAACGAAAAACAAATTGCAGAAAGTCTTTCTGAACCAATTAGTCAAATTATTGAAGCGGTTAAAGTGGCTTTAGAACATACCGCTCCAGAATTGGCAGCCGATATTGTCGATAAAGGGATTGTGTTGACAGGAGGGGGCGCTTTGCTTTCAAACCTAGATGTTGTTTTGCGTAAGGCAACAGGACTTCCTGTTTCTATTGCAGAAGATCCTTTAACGTGTGTAGCCGTTGGAACAGGGCGTGCTTTGGAAGAGGCTTCAAAGTTTGATAATTTATTAACAACAATGTATTAACCTTTAATGGGAAAATTTTCCTATTAAACTTTTAAAAATAGAGATTTTAACATGAAAAATAGACTAGAACGCTTAAGAAATATTCGTATGTTTTTTAAGCGTTTTAGGACGTTTGTTTATATGTTTCTTTCTTTGGTTCTTCTTTTCTTTGGAGTATCTAAAACACCTATAATTGAAGAAATTCGATTTCGGGCAAATGCCTTTTTCTATCCCTTTATTTCAACGCTTTCTCAGCCCTTTATCTATGGAAAAAAGGTGCTAGATGAGGTAAAAGATCTTTGGGAAATTCGTAAAGATAATATACGCCTCAAGCAAGAGGTTAAAATCTTAAAAACGTGGCGCGCCGCTTCCTATCGATTAAAGGAAGATAATACGTATTTAAGCCGCTTGTTAAACTATATCCCGCCCAAAAAGGCAAAGCTTTTAACGGCAAGATTGGTGGCCGATTCTGGAAATACGTATTCACGATCTGTGATTGTTTTGGCCGGCAAAAAACAAGGGGTAAATCGCGGCGATGTGGCCATGTCTGGTGAAGGGGTTTTAGGGCGGGTTGTCCAAGTAGGGCAAGAGGCGTCTCGGGTGCTTTTGCTGACGGATTTATCCTCTAAAATTCCTGTTATTGTGGGAAAAAATCGTGTTCTTTCTGTTTTGTCTGGGGACAACACAGCAGATCCTTATTTAGAGGCTTTACCCGAAGAACCTGATATAAAAGTAGGCGATAGAGTTTCTTCCTCTGGTCATGTGGGGGTATATCCTTCCGGATTGGCCGTTGGGGTCGTATCAGAGGTTTCGAAAAACAAAATACGTGTTCATCTTTTTGGGCAACGGGAAAAATTAGAATTTGTTGAATTGGTTGATTTTGGATTATCTTCCGTCTTGATACCGAAGGAGGATTTATGATTGTAAGTGATTTTCGATTAAGGCTTTCTTTTTGGCTTTCTAAAAATATGCCGTTCTTTTTTGCCTTTTTAATTGGATTTATTTCCTTTTTTCCGACAGCTGTTTCTTTAACAAGTGTGGTTCGTCCTCCCTTGATTATGATTTGTGTGTTTTACTTTGCCATTTATACGCCAAATTTACTTTCTATTGGAAAAGTATTTCTTTTGGGGTTTTTCTTGGATTTACTTTCCTTTGGACCTTTAGGAATTGAAACGGTCACCTTGGTCTTTTTGTATGCCTTGACATATTCACAAAGAAAGTATCTTTTTGCATTTTCCTTTCCGCTTCTTTGGTTTATTTTCTCCATGTTTTCGGCGGGATTTCTCTTGTTAAAATGGTTGTTTGCCTGTCTTGTTTTGGAGGCTTTTACTCCCTTTATTTACGATGCGGCACAATGGTGTTTTTTGGTGGCCTTTTATCCCTTTATTGCCCTCATTTGCACAAAAATTTATATCACAAGTTCGGATGATTTGTTATGACATGGCTTTCAGATAAGATTAAGGTTTTTTCCCATCGCCTTATTGCCCTTGTCCTTTTTTGCTTTTTACTATTTCTAGGGCTGATGGTTCGAATTTACTACCTTCAAATCATTGAGGGGAGTGACTATAAAATTTTGTCTGATAAAAATAGAATTTCTTTTCAGATTCTCCCGCCAAAAAGAGGGTGGATATATGATAGAAATGGCACTCCTCTTGCTGTGAATCAAAAAAACTTTCGTGCTCTTTTCGTGTTTGAAAATTTGGGAACTTCTCTTGAAAATTTCTTAAAGCGGTATGCTTCAATTTCCCCTTTAAGCGAAGATGAAATCAAGCGGATTAAAAAAGATGTTTCGCAAAAAAAACGGTTTATGCCTATTTTAATTCAGGAAAATTTGACTTTTGATGAGCGGGTGAAGATAGAGCTTAACCTTCCAGATTTAGCAGGGGTTTTTGTTGAAGAAAGGGTCAGCAGATATTATCCTTTCGGGGAAATTTTTGCTCACCCGTTAGGCTATACAGGGCTCATAACGGAAAAAGATAATACCTATAACAATCCTTTGTTAGAGCTTCCTCAATTTAAAATAGGCAAGCGGGGAATTGAAAAATTTTATGAGGAAAAGTTAAGAGGGAAAGAGGGCCTTCGTAAAATAGAGGTGAACGTTTTTGGTCGTGAAATGCGCGAACTTGAAGAGAAAGAGCCTCATGAAGGGGAAGATTTAACGTTAACTTTAGATGCTCGCTTGCAAACAAAAGCTTATAATTTGTTAAAAGGTATTGCCGCCTCCTTGGTGTTAATAAATGTTCAAAATGGAGAGATTTTAGCCTCCGTTTCAACGCCGACGTTTAACCCTAATCGTTTGCAGGAAGAATGGCAGAATCTTATCTTAAATCCACGATCCCCTTTTGTGGATAAAGTTGTCTCTGGATTGTATTCCCCCGGATCGACATTTAAGATGATGACGGGCCTTTCTGCGCTAGAGGCAGGAGTTATCACGCCAAGCACGAAAATTTACTGTGAAGGCTTTTTAAAAGTTGGGAACCATACCTTTTATGACTGGAATCGCTATGGGCATGGAGAGGTAAATTTAAGGCATGCTCTGAAAACATCTTGTGATGTGTTCTTTTATAAAATCGCTCCGCAAACAGGAATGGACAGAATTGCAACAATGGCTGAACACTTTGGATTGGGTTTAAAGACGGGAATTGATGTTCCAAATGAGAAAAAGGGAAATATCCCGACAAAAAATTGGAAAGAAGCGCGTTTTAACGATTTTTGGCGCCCTGGAGACACGGTTAATGCCGGTATTGGGCAAGGCTTTATTTTAGTCACGCCCATTCAACTGGCAAAAATGACGGCCGAGATTGCCAATGGGGGGTATGAAATTTCACCTCATTTTCTAAAGGGAAAAGAGGAAGAAAAAGGCAAGTCTCTTAACGTGTCAAAAAGGTATTTGAAGGCCATTCAAAAAGGGATGTATGCGGTTGTCAATGAACAATATGGAACGGCGTATCATTCAAGACTTTCCGATTCAAAATACACGATGAGCGGAAAAACAGGAACAACACAGGTAAAAAGAATAACCTTAAAACAACGGGAAAAAGGGAAACAGAAAAATATTCCTTATGAAGAAAGGGATCATGCTTTATTTGTTGGGTTTGCCCCTAGTGATGCGCCAAAATATGCCGTTGTTGTCGTGGTGGAGCATGGCGGCGGAGGAAGTTCTGTTGCAGCCCCTTTGGCTTCGATGTTGATGGAAGAGGCGTTAAAATTAAAATGAGACAGGAATAAAAATGGAATTTTTTAAGGATCATAGATATTACTATAAAGATTATAATCTTTCCTTCAAAGCACGGATTTTGGGGTTAAGTTATTCTTATATTTTCTTTATTTCTTGTATTGTTTTTGCGGGGATTGCTTTATTGTATTCTGCGGGGAATTTAAGTTTTTCTCCATGGGCTTTACGGCAATTTTATCGCTATGGAATTGGGCTTTTCCTGTTGTTTTTTATTGGGCTGATTGATATTCGATTTTTTATGAAACACGCCTATAAAATCTATGGGTTGACCTTAATTTTACTTGTTGCTGTAGATTTATTTGGAACCATAGGAATGGGGGCCCAGCGTTGGTTGGATTTGGGATTTATTCGGGTGCAGCCTTCTGAATTGATGAAAATTTCTTTGATAGTAGCCCTTGCAAGATATTTTCATACAACAAGTATTGAAGAAGCCAGAACGTGGCGTTTTCTTCTAATCCCTCTTTTGTTGACAGGCGTTCCCTTTGCCTTAATTGCGGTGCAACCTGATTTGGGAACGGCTCTTTTTTTGGCTTTTATTGTTTTTTCTTTACTTTTTGTTGTGGGTGTGCAGATTTGGAAGTTTTGTTTGCTTGGCGTGGTGGGACTTTCCTGTTTGCCGATTGCCTGGATGTTTCTGCATGATTATCAAAAGCAACGGGTGTTGACTTTCTTAACGCCGGAAGCGGATCCTTTAGGGGCGGGGTATCACATTATTCAATCCAAAATTGCCTTTGGATCAGGGGGGCTTTTTGGAAAAGGATTTGGTCTTGGAACGCAAAGCCATTTGAACTTTTTGCCTGAAAAGCAAACAGATTTTATTTTCACTCTTTTGGCTGAAGAATTTGGAATGATTGGCTGCTATGCCTTGCTTTTATTGTATCTGATTGTGATTGGATATGGGATTGTATATGCCATAAAATGCAATCACTTTTTTGGAAAGATTTTAGCATTAGGATTGACGATTAACTTTTCCCTCTATGTCTTTATCAATATGGCGATGGTTATGGGCCTTATCCCCGTCGTTGGGGTTCCGCTTCCGCTTGTGTCCTATGGCGGGACAGCTTTGGTCACCCTGTTTATTGGTTTTGGATTGATTGAAAGCGTGCATGTGAATAGCTCTCGAACAATTGGACGTTTAGGTTCTGATGATTCTTAGATAAGGCTAAACTAAACTTTTTCTATCAAAGGGAATAGAGGTATTGTTGAGGGCTTCTCTTTGTAAAAAATACGCCGTTAGGGCAAGGCCGGCTAAAAGATCTTCTTTTGAAGCGTCTTCCTCTGGATGAGAGAAAAACGAAGGAAGGGGTAAAAGCTTTCCCGCCCAAGGTTTTCCTTTTTCAAAAGAAACCGCGCATCCCGTTTTTGGGGAAACAAAACAAAGCGTATCAACATCCCCCCCTAAGGCGCAACAGCTTAAATTTAACCCAAAACCCAGATTTGAAAGAAGATCTATTTCCCAAAGAATGTAAAATTTCAGCCAATTTTCCTCTTCCAAATGAGAAGCAAAATCAATTGTTTTTTCAAAAAAGAGGGAAAAAGTTTCGCCTTGAGGCAAAAGTCTATCCATTAAGAAGCAAGACATGAGAAGGACTTGCAACCGTTTTCTATCTTCAAGGAAAAAAAGACTGAACGGGGTTAAGGATTCAAGCTTAAAGATGCCTAGTTGATTTTCCGTTTTGGCAGTAAAATGGGTTTGCACCAAGGAAAAGGGTTCAAATTGAGGCTTTTTCCCATAGGTAATGGCCAGTGTTTTCCCATGCTCTTTTGTAAAAATGCTAGAGATAAATTTGTTTTCCCCTAAGCGTTTATTTGAAAGCAAAAGTCCAATATCTGTCCATTTAATCATTCATATCCTCTTAAGCTTAGAAGATTTTTTAAGCGTTAAAATCCAATCCAATGGATTGATAGAAAGAAGGATCATCTTCCCATTTTGATTTCACTTTAACAAAAAGGTAAAGATGAATAGGTCTTTCAAAAAGCTTTTCAAGTTCGGCCTTTGAACTCATCCCGATTTTTTTTATCATTGATCCTTTTTTGCCAAGAATAATGGCTTTTTGAGAGTCTCTTTGTGTAAAGATGTTTTGTTCAATGACAAGACCTTTATCGCCCTTATCCTCAAAGCGAGAAGTCTTAACCGCGATGGAGTAGGGTAATTCTTGCTGCAGGAAGAGGAACAGTTTTTCGCGTGTGATTTCTGCGGTAAAAAGGAGATTTGGAAGATCAGAAACTTCATCTGCTGGAAACATAAAAGGTAGGGGAGGCATTTTTTTAACTAAAAAATCAAGCAAAGTCTCTGTGCAATCGCCTTTTTCTGCACTGACCAAAAAAGTGTCCGTGAAAACACCTGTTTTATTCAGTTTTTCAATTAAAGGCAAGAGTTGCTCTTTGGAAACAAGGTCAATTTTGTTAATGACCAAAATAGCGTTTTGATGCGTTTCTTTTAATCTGTCTAAAAGAATACTTGTGTTTTTATCCATTCCTTTTAAGGCATCCACCAAAAATAAAACCTCATCCGCATCCGAAATGCTTTCAAAAGCAGAGGAAACCATCGCTTTTTCCAAACGTGTTTTAGACTGGAAAACCCCTGGGGTGTCAACAAAAACAATTTGCGTGTTGTCTTTGACATAAATGCCCCGAATTCTGGAACGCGTTGTTTGAACCTTTGGCGTGACGATAGAGACTTTTTCCCCAATAAAGCGGTTCATCAAAGTTGATTTTCCAACGTTTGATGCCCCAATTAAAGAAACGAAGCCACAGAAAGTGTCTGTCATTTATTATTATCCTTTAAAACGTATTGGGTTAAAAAAACTTTTGCAGCGGCCTGTTCAGCTGCGCGTTTATTGCTTCCTTCTGCCAAGAGAGGAGGAAAGCCTTTGACACTGACACTCATCACAAAGACAGGTTCATGATCGGATCCCCGTTTTTCCAACGTTTTATAAGTGGGAAGAGGGAGTTTTTTCTTTTGCGCGTATTCTTGTAAAGTTGTTTTGGCGTCTTGAGGCGGTTTTTCATATTTTTCAATTGAATCTTTCCAAAGCCGTTCAATAATATCGTGAACCGTCTCAAAGCCCGATTCTAAGAAAATAACAGCCATAATTGCCTCTGTCACATCAGAAAGAACAGAATCATTTTGGCGGAGTTCTTCTTCATTTGTGATGAGAAATTGCCCTAAAGAAAGCTCTTTTGCAACAAAAGCTAAAGCGCCTTCCTTTACCAAAGCGGTAAAGCGTTTGGCAAGATCGCCTTCATCTTCTTTTTTGAACTTCTTAAATAAAAGCTCTGCAATGGTCAGACCCAAAACCCTGTCGCCCAAAAACTCTAACCGTTCATAAGCGCCAGATTTCTTTCCATAAGCAAGGGTTAAAGCCCTTTCAATCAAGCTTTCTTCTTTGAAAGAATACCCTAAAGCTTCTTCCAATTTTGTAATATTTATATGCTTTTTTATCATGTGTCTTATTTAATTAAATTAAAGAATCTTTTAAATCTCAAGAACGGAAACGTATTTTCCCAAGAAAAGAAAATAAATCTGGCTTTTCCAATAATATTACTTAAAGGAATAAATCCCACTTGAGGAAAACGACTGTCTGTTGAATTGTCCCGATTATCGCCCATGACCATCAGCATATTTTCAGGAACGGTGTAAACGTAAGTATTGTCCGCAACCCCGGTATCGCTCATTTCATAAATAAGGTGAGTGAGGCCATCTGGAAGAGTTTCTTCATATTCTTTATAGACATGAGAGTTATAAATTCGATTGGAAATAAAGCGGCGAGGAATTAAGCGATTGTTAATGAAAAGACGTCCGCCTTTAACTTGAATACTGTCACCAGGAAGTCCGATAACCCGCTTAATATAATGAACGGAAGTGTCTTGAGGTAAACGGAAAACAATGACATCCCCAATCTTTGGTGTAGCCGCCCAAACGCGTCCCTTTACAAGAGGTAAGCTGTAAGGAAAAGAATGTTTTGAATAGCCATATGTATATTTTGAAACGAATAAAAAATCCCCAACTTGAAGAGAGGGAACCATTGAAGCTGAAGGAATCCTGAAAGGTTCAATAAGTAAGGAACGAATAGAAAGTGCAATCAATAAAGCCCAAAAAATAGTCTTAAGATTGTCAAAAAGGACCTCTTTTTTTGATTTTTTTATCACTTGCCCTTTGACGTTTTGATTTAAATCAGTCATAGTATCCTTCATTCATGTTGAAATTAAAAGGTCATTAAAAAATATAAAATTATACTAACAATCTTTTTAGGATTTAGCAAGGGTAAAAAATGTTAAGATTTAACTTAAAAAAACAAGATAAAAGAGCTAGACGTGGGGAAGTTGTCACTCATCACGGCTCTGTCCAAACACCAGCTTTTATGCCTGTAGGAACCGTTGGAACGGTCAAAGCAATGATGCCCGAATCGGTTGCCTCTACAGGGGCAGAAATTCTTCTTGGCAACACGTATCATTTGATGTTGCGTCCTGGGGCCGAACGGGTGGCCTCTTTTGGGGGATTGCATAAATTTATGAACTGGAACAAGCCGATTTTAACTGATTCGGGGGGATTCCAGGTGATGTCTTTATCTAAGTTAAATAAATTAACCGAAGAAGGGGCTACTTTTCGTTCGCATTTGAGTGGGGAAAAATTTTTCTTAACGCCAGAGCGGTCGGTTGAAATTCAACACTTACTCGATTCTAACATTACGATGTGCTTAGATGAATGTGTGAAATATCCTGCAGACAAGGCCACCGTTGAAAAATCAATGCATATGTCTATGCGCTGGGCAAAACGGTGCCGTCAAGCCTTTGTTGAAAGAGACGGATACGGTATTTTTGGGATTGTTCAAGGCGGTGTTTTTGATGATTTGCGTGCTGAATCCTACTCTCTTTTAAGTCAAATGGGCTTTGATGGCTATTCAATCGGAGGATTGGCCGTTGGGGAACCTCAATCTGTGATGTTTGATGTTTTGGATAAATTAACCCCGCATATGGATGAAAAAAAGTCACGTTATTTAATGGGGGTGGGGACGCCTTCCGATATTGTGGGAGGGGTCGCAAGAGGGGTAGATATGTTTGACTGCGTGATGCCTTCTCGATCTGGCAGAACAGGGAAAGTCTTTACAAGAGAAGGGTCTTTAAATATCCATAATGCTTGTCATAAAGATTCTCACGAGCCTTTAGATAGCAAATGTTCTTGTCCTGCTTGCCGGAATTATACGCGAGGCTATATTCACCATTTATTTAAAGCCAAAGAAATTTTGGGCCCCATGCTTCTGACATGGCACAACATTCAATTTTACCAAGATTTGATGAAGGATATTCGTCAAGCGATTGAAGAAGAACGTTTTGATACTTTCCAAAAAGAATTTTTTGCAAAAAATCTGAAGTGGTAAGCGGGTTAAGAAAAAAAATCTGGAGGATTTTAAATGAAAAATCAACAACAAGACGAAAAAAGACCAGTTGCTCCGGAAGAGAGGATGCAAGGCCTTCACCCTGTTAGTTTAGGTATTCGGAAGGTTGTAAAGCCTTTGGTAAAGAAAAATGGGCTTATGTCAAGCGATGTTATCTTGAATTGGGAGGATATCGTTGGATCTGATTTATCAATAGGGGTTCATCCTGACAGAATCTCTTATCCAAAAGGAAAACAAACCGATGGAACGCTGCTTGTCACGGCAAAAAATGGCTCATATGCGCTTCTTTTTGAATACAGAAAAGAGCAAGTTGTTCAAAAAATCAATCGGATTTTTGGCTATAAAGCGGTAAAAGGGGTTCGAATTTCTCAGTCAAGTGGGGCCCGTTTTAAAAAAGAGCCACTTTCTAATAAAAAGGAAACGCCTCTTCACGAAATTTCAGATCAAGAAATGGGCTTTATTGAAAATGCGGTCAAAGAAGTAGAAGACAAAGAGCTGAAAGCCCTTCTTGAAAAGCTAGGAAAGTCTATTTTAAGCAAAAAATCGAAATAAAGACTTGCACTTAAAAATAAAAAAATTTAAACTCCAAGAAAGTTTGATACGATTTATATCTTTATAAAGGAGATAATTTAATGAAATACCTATTGACAACAGTTGCTTTAGTTGGACTTTTTTCTGTTGCCTCTGCACAAGCAGATGAAGCTTTAATCCAAAAAACGGCAGATAAGGCCCCCGTGGAACAAGTTGTGGCGGCCAAAGAAACAACGCCTTCTCAAAAAATAGAAGAAAAGGCGGAAGAAAAGGAACAAAAATCTGTTGAAAAACCAACTGAGGTAAAAGAACTTGGGGTGATGGGCGATGATAAAGCTCCTTTGAAAATGTATGTGTTCTCTTCCTTAACGTGCTCTCATTGTGCTGTTTTTTATACAAAAATTCTTCCTGAATTAAAAAAAGAATATATTGATAAAGGTTTAGTTCAATTAACGTATGTAGACATGCCTTTTGATAGACGTGCTTTGGCAGGCGCCATGATTTCCCATTGTGTTGCGCCAAGCAGATATTTTGATTTTATCAACGTTCTTTATTCTAACCAAGAAAATTGGGCGTTCCAAAAAGATGCTCAAAAAATTGTGATGGGTTATGCTTCTTTAGAGGGGCTTTCCAAGGAAGATGTTAAAAAATGTCTTTCAAATCAAAAAAC
Source organism: Alphaproteobacteria bacterium (assembly GCA_009929265.1). Lineage (GTDB taxonomy): Bacteria > Pseudomonadota > Alphaproteobacteria > CASFRQ01 > SAAU01 > SAAU01. The sequence continues at coordinate 80,470 of SAAU01000003.1, read as the reverse complement.
TTTAAGAACTTTAATTTCAAAAAGAGATGAAATGATTGAGAAATATGATGTAATGAGCACTCCAAGTTTTGTTCTTATAAAAGGGGATGAAACTCGTAAAGTTATTGGGGCGGATAAGAACAAACTTTTCAAGAAAATCAATACATTATTTAAGGATAGATAGTCTAAAAAGGGGAGAAAAATGGACGAAGAATACCAAGATTTAGGTGAAAAAATAGCCTCCTTTGAGAAAAAAATAAAAAAAGAAGATGTGAAAAAAACATCTTCTTTAGAAGGGGTCGGTATTTCTGTTCGTATTCTTTCTGATTTTGCTGGAATTACCCTTGTTTGTTGGGGGGTAGGCCTTTTTTTAGATGAAATTTTTAGATCAAAGCCGACTTTTACAACAACATTTCTGTTTTTAGGCTTTTTAACTTCTTTGTGGACTGTGTTTAAGTATATCCAATCCTTGGAAAAAAGGCAGGAATTAGAGGACAAAGAAGATGAATAATCCTTTAAGCCAATTTCAGGTCACCCCGCTTATTCCTTTTTCCCTTTTTGGAGTGGATTTTTCACTTACAAATTCATCTTTATCTATGCTTATGGCTGTTTTTGTGATTTGTTTAAGTCTTTTTTTGCTTACACAAAAACGCTCGGTTATTCCGCATTCAGCACAGGTTTTATCTGAGATGATTTACGCTTTTATTGACAAAATTATCCAAGATACAATTGGAACAGAAGGCAAAAAGTTTATTCCATTTTCCATGAGTCTTTTTCTTTTTATTTTTGTTGGAAATTTTTTAAGTTTGCTTCCTTATTCATTTGGCTGGACCGCTCATTTATCAACGATTGGGGCGCTATCGCTTTTGGGTTTGATTTACAGCACTATTTTAGGCTTAAAAAAGAAAGGATTTTCTTGGTTTCGCTCTTTTTTGCCCGAGGGAGTGCCGTTTTTAATTGCCCCGTTAATTATTCCTATAGAAATGATTTCTTTTTTGGCAAAGCCGTTTAGTTTAACTATTCGTCTTGTTATGAATATGATTGTTGGGCACATTATGATTGGGCTTTTGACTGGGTTTATTGTTATTTTAGGGATTGAAGGGATTATTCCTCTTGCCTTCTCGGGGGTTTTAATCGTTTTTGAAATGGGAATTAGCTTTTTACAGGCCTATATTTACACAGTGCTCTCTTGCATTTATTTAGGCGAAAGTTTGGAAAATCAATAAAATTTTAAGGAGAAAAATATGGAACCACAATCAATGGAAGTTTTTGTTCAAGTTGCTAAGTTTCTTTCGGCGGCAATTTGTTCGTTGGTGATGTTGGCTGTTGCAAAAGGGGTCTCCCAAATTTGGGTGACGGTTATTTCTGTTGTCAGTCGCAATCCTTCAGTTAAAAAAGATGTCAGCCTTTTTGCTTGGGGGGGAGTGGCCATTACCGAAGCTATTGCCCTTTACGCTTTGGGTTTGGCTATCGTTATTCTTTATTCTTAAAAAGGAAAAAAGATGCCTCAATTTGAACTTTATTGGTTCTCAAGCCAAATTTTTTGGGTTCTTCTGTGTTTTTCCACCGTATTTCTTTTTGTAAAGAAATATGTGATTCCTCGTATTGAAGAGGGAATTTCAAAACGCAATGATCTTTTGAATTTCTATGTGGAAGACGCCAAAAAGATAAATTTAAAAACCGAAAAAATTATGAAAAGTTATGCGCTTGAGGTTAATAAAGTAGAGCAAGAAACCAAAGAGATTGTTTCTAAAGTCCATAGGAAAATTGAGGAAAAATTTTCTAAAGAAGAAGCTAAATTGAATTTGGAATTTTCAAATAAAATTGAACGAGCAGAAAAAGAATATCACCTTCAAAGTGAAGAAAAAAGAACACTGCTCTCTCAAAAATCAAAAAAGTTAGCTTTGAGGATTTCGATTAAAATGATGGGGAATAAAAAATGAAAGAATTTTTGATGAATTTGGAGTGGGGTGAAATCTTAAGTTTTTCTTTTGTTTTGGTTGTTTTTGGCCCGTTTGCCTTCAAAAAATTCAAAGCTTATGCAAAGTCCAAATCTTTAGAAATCGAAGAAAATATCAATGAAAGTCTTACTTTAAGAGATAAAGCAGATGATTTATTACATCACTATCATTATAAAGTGAAAACCAAAAAGAAAGAGTTTAAAAAGATGAAAGAGGAGGCGGAAGCCGAAATTGAATCTTTAGAAGAAGATTATAAAGAGTCTCTTAAAAAAACAAAAGAAAAGCTAGAAAAAAAGATGCAAAATCGCCTCTCTCAAATGAAAAAACAAGAGGATAAAAATATAAAGACAGAATTTCTTGAAAAAACATTTGAGCAAGCAGAAGAGAATATTCTAAAATCGCCTGTTTCCTTTGAAGAAACCTTAGATAAGTTAAACGATATAAAGTTATAAAAAAAAGCTTTTCATTTATTTGAGAAGCTCTTTTTTTAAGGATGGAAAAGGATTTATCTATTTCCGACCATAGGAATCCTCTAGTCGAATGATGTCGTTCTCGTCTAATGTTTTTCCTGTTTGAACCTCGATAAAGATAACGATATCCTCTGTTTGGTTTTCCATACGATGAATGGCTTGAACGGGGATATAAAGGGCTGTGTCTTGTGGGGCGTCAAAGGTTTTATCCCCAATAGTGACGTGTCCTGTTCCTTGTGCAATAATCCAATGTTCACTTCTGTAATTATGCTTTTGAAGTGAAAGTTTTTGATGTGGATTGACAACAATTTTTTTGACGATAAATTCATCTCCAGATTCTAAAACTTCCCAAGTTCCCCAAGGCCGTATGTCGTTATCGCCTTTTTTATATGTGTTTGCCATGTATATTCTCCTTTAGAAATAAGATTTAGATAGAAAAAACCCTCTCTTTAATGGAAAAGAAAGGGTTTTGTTTAAAGCTTAGAAATAAAGTTTTGCTTTAACGGATCCTGTTTCGGATTGATAGTTTTTCCGTTTTTCGTAATCGTAGCTTAACTCAATTTCTGCATTTCCGTCGATTTCAAAGGTAATGGAAGCCCCAGCTGTTGCGGCTGCTCTATCCAATTCTTTGCCTTCAACGGTGTAGGTATTCCCATTTGGTAAAGAAACAACGGTTTCCCCTTTTGATGTTTTAACATCGTAAGTTCCACCAACTTTTAAGGCCGTTGAGAAGTGAGCTCTTCTTGAAAATTCGAAAGTAGAAGCATAGCTTAATTCCGCAATGGCTGTTGCAAAGTCAGAAGATGTTTCGCCAAATTCTTGTCCAATAGCATCCGTGTAAGCGTCTTGTGTAATCTTAAAGTAGCGAGCCCCAATGCTTGGTGTGATGATGTCTGTTTCATAGCCAAACATAACTTGTCCAGAGTATGATTTTGTATCATAGGTGCTCTTAACATCAAGTTCTGTTAAAGAAGTTGTGCCAACTGTCATTGTCTGATGCATCTCATTTTCCCCAGTGCTATAGGTTCCGATGAGGTTGACATAGAAGTTATTGGGTTGATATTTGGCATAAACAAAAGCGCTGTTGTTTTTGATGTCAATTTCTCTCGTTTTATCTGAATTGTCGATAGATGAGGATGTGTAAGAATACCCAAACCCAACCATCATAGAATCAAAGAGTTGAGCATCTAACCCCATAGCGCCTCCGATGCTTTTTCCTTCGTAACCATCTTTCAAAGTGTCGCTTTCATCAATCTTCTTTGTTCTGTTATACAAAGTTTGAACCCAGAAGCCAGAATTAAAGAAATTATCGCCACTGTTCATCCCGCCGCTGTAAACGTGGAATGTTGGATTTCCAAAACGATTTGAAATCGTTTGAAGAACCATATTGTTTGATGTAATGGCAGTTTGTCTTTCAAGTCCTTCTTTTTCAGGGCCAACTAAAGAAAGCAATTTAAGATATGTTGCTTGCTCAGTTGCGTCTGTTGATTGAGAAAGCTCATTTAAGGCATCGGCAACAGGGAAGATTTCAGCAGAACTGTCAAACGGACGTCCATCAAGGAAAGCCCCTGCAATGGCAACTTGTTCTTCATCACCACCCATAGATTCTGTCGCATCCGCGCCATCTGTTGAGTATCTTGCAATATAACAGAGCCCGTTTCCATCAGCACATGTCACAGCTTCAAATTCATATCTGTTGTTAACAAGATTAAATTGAGAAGTATCTAAAGCATCTGTTGTGCCAATGAATTTAAAGGTCGTTCCGTCTTGCTTGAAATACATCCATTCTTGAACGGTTAAGTTGACCGTCACTCTGTCTTCACTGCTTGTGCCGACAGTGATGGAGTTTGCATTGATACGCCCATAATCGGCAACAACATCTCCATTTGTATCTGTTGCTGTATTTGGAAGATATAAATTGATTGTTGCAGCATTAGAAAGTGTTAAATCATTTAACGTTAAGATATTTTCCCCAAGATTTAAGGTGCTGCCAACTGTTAAGTCGTGAATTCCATCATAGGAATTTGAAATAGTTAAGTTTTTCAAAACAACATGGGAAGTTGCCCCAAATGCGATGTTAGAAGGATCATCAGGAATTGTTAAGGACATTCCAGAAGCAGTTAACGTTCCGTTAAAAGCGGTTATTCCTTGAAGATCTAATGTAAAGTCCCCATTGATTGTGAAATCATCAACCGTTAAGGAATTTGTCGTTAACGTTGTGTAATTGATAAGGTTCATTGTTCCGGCTTTTAAATCAAAGTTAAAAGCACTGGCCTCAGCATCATCTGTATATTGTAAATCAATGAGCCCTAAATTAACAACCGTATCAGCCCCATCAATTGTGAGAGCAGAAGTGGCTGCATGTCTTAAAAGAACGGTCATTTTCTCATCTTCAGGAGCCGCGTCTGTTCCTAAGGAAATTGTGCCTCCCGATAAGGTTAAAATTCCCTCTGAGGAAAAAGTGATAGAGGTTTGATCACTAAAGCTTAACAATTCGCCGACTTCAGCGCCCAATGTTGCATTTGTTGCGCCACCAATTCCGATAGTAAGAGACGCTGTATCCATAAAACTTCCGTTTGTAAGAGTGAAAGTAGCGTCATTGTTATGTTCAATAGAAGCGCCCCCTGTAAGTTTAATATTTGAAAGGGTTGTAGCCCCAAGTCCGTTATTTTCAATAGAAGCTAAATCTTTCAAAGAAGCATCGTCAACGGTTAAAGAATAAGTTCCTTGAGAAGCGTTATTCAAACTAAAAGAAGTTCTGCCTTCTAAAATAAGAGAGGAGGAGTCTCCATTTTTATAACCGTCTGTAAAACTAAGGTTTCCTTTTCCGACTTGTTGAATAATAGAAGCATCTGCCGTATCCCCAATCCCCATTTCAATATGCGTATTTGTAAAAGTCATATTGCCTGTATTTGAGGAGGCTGCGATAAGATTACTATTTTGATTCATCGACAGGATAGCATTTTCAAAAGTTATGTTTGATGTCGATGTGTTTGTAGAAGAGGTTGACATCACAGACCCTGTTAAAGTAAGAGCCCCTTTCTTGACATGAATATCGCCCGTTGCCCCTTCAAGAGAGAAGTTTGACCGCGTTAAATTAACAACAGGTTGATTAGAAGCAAGGAAAGGATCTTCATCATCTCCTAAATCTTCTCCGATAACCATATTTCCACTAGAAAGTCTTGAAACAATAGCATCTTCAAAAGTTGCTGTCCCGTTTTGGATTTCAAAAGATCCTGTTGAATTTTCTTCCATTACAAAAGCAGCTCGCGACCCTTCTGGAGCGGTTCCTTTTTCAACTAATAACGTGCCATTTTCCATAATAAAACTTGATGCGGTCGGTGAATCATTTTTAATTCTAAAACTGGATCCAGAGAAAGTGACCGTTGAACCTGTTGAGATATTGTCTTTAATTGTAAAACTTCCATTTGTTTCGACACCAAATTCGGCAATTTGAGCGCCATAAAGACTTGTCGAGGTTGGAACCTGAGGAATAGATCGAAGATCCCCGCCATTTACTTCAATGTCTCCACCTACAAACACCGTTTCCATGGCTGTGCTGGTTCCTTCTAAAAGAAAGCTTCCTTGTCCAGAAGTGCCATCTCCATTGATAATAAGGTTGCCTGTAATTCCAAATCCGACAGCATCTCTTTGGTAAGAAATACTAACACCTGGATTGATGGTTAGGGATCCTGCAACAGGAGCGGTTGCATTATCAATTTCATAAGTGCCTGCCACAGGAGCACAACTGCCAGAGGAGCAATCCCCTGGAAGAGCTTCAGCAAAAGCGTTCCCCGTAAAAGTTAAAGCAATAAAAGAAATTGAATTTAGAAAAATAGAACGTATTTTCATTTTTTACTCTCTCTAGAGGTTGACATAAAAATCTAAACTAAAATTACAGTAAAATATATTCTTTTTGAATACAAGCTTTTTCTTAAGGAATTTTTTGTTGATTATATAAAAAAAGAAGAGGGGGTTAAATCTTCTTCTTTTTATGAATTAGCTATAAAGTATATATTAAATATCTTCTTCTAAATGAAGTTCTTGAAGAACAAGGTTTTTAAGAGTTTTATTGTCCCTTTTCCCTGTTGGAAGAACAGGTAGAGCTTCTTTATAAAGAATAGTCTTTGGAACGTAGAGTTCTGTGATGCCTTTCTTTTTAGAAAAAGTAAGGAGGTCTTTTTGAGTAAGATCTCTATTATTTGTCACTAAGACAATTTGTTCCCCTTTTGTCGGGTGAGGGACACAGACAGCGCCATATTCAAAAATACCATCTGTTTTTAATCCAACAGAATAGGCCAGTTTTTCAACCGCTGTTAAGGAAACCATTTCCCCTGCAATTTTTGCAAAGCGTTTAACTCTATCTAAAATAAAAATAAAGCCTTCCTCGTCTTCTTTGACGACATCTCCTGTTGAATACCACCCATTTTCAGGAGCCACCAATTCTTTTGTATTTTTAGAATAAAGATAACCCATCATAATATTAGGACCTTTAACTTCCAAAAGTCCGCCTTCTTGGAACCCTTCTAAAGGTTTGATTTTATAGTCAATTCCCGGGATAATTTGTCCGATAGAACCGGCCTTTCTAAGGTTGGAGGTGTTAATTGTTAAAATTGGAGCGCATTCTGTTGCCCCATAGCCTTCTTGAAGGGAAATGCCAAATTTTTCACTATAAATTAGTCGCGTATCTTGCTTGACGGCTTCCGCGCCCCCTAAAAGGGTGCGTATGGTTTGAAAATCGGCAATGTTGGCGTTTCTTGCATATCCTTTTAAGAACGTATCTGTTGAATACATAACCGTAGCGCCGATTTGGTAGATAAGTTCTGGAATAATTCGATAATGAAGCGGGGAAGAGTATAAAAATAAGCGGCTACCATTCAAAAGAGGGCTAAGTGTTCCTGTGACGAGCCCAAAACTATGAAACATAGGAAGGGCATTAAAGAAAACATCTAAAGAAGAATAGCGTTCAAAGGAGGCGTGTTGAAGCGCATTTGCAAGCATATTGCTTTGGCTGAGAACAACGGCTTTAGGCGAGCCTTCAGATCCAGATGTAAAAAGGATACACCCCCGTTTTTGAGCATAAGATTTGAACGGCGTATAAGAGACAAGGGATTTAAGCTTTGCAATAAGTTTTTCTTTTAAAGTAATGTCTTGGGCAAGAGTTTCTAAATAAATAACTTGCATCCCTTTGTCTAAAAACGCTTCAATCAAATCGCTTGCCTTGAGGGTTTCGATAAATTCCCTTGACGTGATGATTTTTTGAAGAGAAGCTGTTTTACAAACAGAAAGCAAGCTAGCTTTACCCATTGTGGGATTAAGCATGGCAGGCACTCGTCCATAGGCAGAAAGACCAAAAAAGCTGATAACGTTCATTAAGGAATTTGGTAAAAGAATTCCGATAGCTTCTTGGGGCTTTGTTAAGGCAGAAAAAAGTTTTCCAAAAATAAAAATTTTACAAATAAGTCGAGGATAATTTAAAAACTTTCTCGAAGCATCCTCTAACACATTATATTTAAGCTCTTTTGCCTTCTTATATAAAGAGGCTGTTTTTTGAAGGTGGCAAAACAAAGTTTCATGAGGATTAAAAATTCCTTCAAAAATAGTGTTTGCCATAATCTTTGAAAGACGAGCCACAATATGTTCCCGATTTTTACGTTTGTCGTCATCAATATGAAACGCAACAGGGGCATCGATATGAATTGTTATCTTTGGAAAAAGGTGGACAGGTTTATTTCCCTTTGTGTCAGCAAAGATAGAAAATTCGGCATTTTGAATAAAGACAGGAACCAAAGGCGCATTGGATTTATCGGCGATAATTCCAGCCGTTTCATAGCATTTCATTAAATGTCCTGTCACAGAAAGTCTATTTTCAATAAAAATGACAAGCGATTTACCTTGTTCAATAAAAGAAATTGCATCTTTTGCGCAAGTTGGATTCAACGGTTCAAAAGAATAGGTGTTTTTAATCTTGAAAAAACGGAGAAATTTTTTCCGCTTTTCCATTTCCTTTGAAAGGAAGAAAATAGGATCTTTAGGTAAAAAGGCGTAAAGATAAAGAATGTCGAGGGAGCTTGTATGATTACTGATATAAACAACAGGTTTTAGGGCTGGAAGATGAGCGCTTTCTTTTGATGTAATTCTGAAAAGAAAAAAGAAAAACCGCAAAGACAATCGTATAAAAGAATTCATTTTATCGTCCTTAAAAAATTAAAATTTCTCTTAGCATATCAGAATTTTTATCAAGTTCAAGAAAAACAAAAGCGAAAAAAATGAACTTTTTTTGAATAAAATCGTTTTGTTTTTTAAAGGAGTTTATAATTTTTTTGCTTCAAGGGGAAAAATTGAGTATACTCAAACAAAAATTAAATAAAGGGATAAAAGATGCGTTTTTATTTTAAAAGGACTTATTTTTTCTGTTTTTTGTGGGGAACTATGATTTCTTTTTCGGCACAAGGTGGGGAATTGGATCCGTTTCATGTTTATTCCAAAATAGATAAAAATTTATATCCAAAATCTTGTCAAACTTTACTTTCAAAAAAGACTCTGTCTTTGGAGGAGGCTTTGGAGATTGCTCTTTGCCAAAATCCGGCTTTACGTCAAACGTATTTGACGGCAAAAAGCCAATCTGCTCTCTTTGGGGTAGCCCAATCTGAATATTTACCAACGGTTTCTCTGTCGGCTTCAAGCACAGCAAAGGTAAGTAAAATTGAGCAGGAAAAAAGAGAGTATTCACCATCAAGCACAGCTGGAGTAGCGCTTTCTTATTTGCTTTATGATTTTGGGGGACGCTCTATGCGTTATGAAAAAGCGGAAAATGAAATGACGGCTTCCGATTTTTCCTATCAAAAAAATGTTCAAGATTTGGTGTATGATGTGATTGAGGGATATTACGCGTATTTGTCAGCCGAAGATGTTGTCAAAAGTGCTGAAATGTCGGAGGAGGCCTATCGGGTTGCCTATAATATCGTTTCAAAGCGTTATAAACTAGGCCTTGTTAAAAAATTAGATAAGTTGCAATCAGAAACATCCCTTGCGCAAGCCGAAATTAAGACGAATGATGCTAAAAAAGATTTAAAAGTGATTAAAGCAACACTTTTAAGTTTACTCCATATGCCTGTAAATAAGGATATTTCATTAAGCTTTGATACCGTTTCATCAAACAAGATTTTGCAAGAAAAACTCCCTTCTTTAGGGGCGTTTTTAAAGACAGCTACCCAAAATAGGCCGGATCTTAAAGCTTTAGAATATCAAAAAAGAGCTTTGAAAAATGAAATTTCTTCCATTCAACGGGAAAGCTATCCCGAAATTTCACTAGAGGCCTCTATGAATACGGGGCGCGATTTTGATGTGGATAAAAACACCTATGATGGGAAAGCGATGCTTACCCTTTCTGTTCCTTTATTTACAGGGTTTAATCAGACGTATCGTGAGCAAAAGGCGACGCATTCTTACCGTCAAGGGGAAGCCAAAATAGAGGCCTTAAAAGATACGATTGAAAAAGAAGTGTCAGATGCTTTTTATGACTATCAAAACAAATTAAAGCGCTATGCTCAGCTTGAAAAAGTCCTTCAAGGGGCGAAAGAAAGCGAAAAACTTGCCAAACGTTCTTATGAAGTTGGGAAAGAAGATATGTCAACATGGCTCGATGCCTTGGCAATATTAAGTCAAAGCCGAACAGATTATGCCTCAGCCAGATTTGAGGCCTTGGTTGCAAAATTTAATTTATTAAAAGCCGTTGGAGAAAAGAAATGAAAAAAAGATATAGTATTGTCATAGGCTTAATCCTTGTTTCCCTTTTTGCTGCTTGGAAAATGACTTCACCCAAAGGATTGGAGAAGAATAATTTTATTTTAACTTCTCTTTCAAAAGGGGATGTCGTTCATTCCATTACAGGATCCGGTCAAATTCAACCAATTAACGTTGTTAGTGTGGGGACGCAGGTGTCTGGAATTGTTGAAAAGGTCTATGTAGATTATAATGAAGAGGTTAAAAAAGGACAGATTTTGGCCGATTTGGATAGATCCCTTTTAAACGAGGAAATGAAAGAAAAAGAAGCTTTACTCACCCTTTCAAAGGCAAAACTTAAAATCAGTAAGCTTAATTACAAAAGAATTGAGGATCTTTATAAAGAAAATCTGATTTCAAAGTCGGAGTTTGAAGAGGCTGAAATAGATTTAGAAACGGCGTCTTCTGATTTAGAAACAGCGGAAGCTAATTATGCTAAAGCGAAACGAAATTTGGGCTATACGCGAATTGTATCTCCTGTTTCTGGAACAATTATCTCCAAAGATGTAGATAGTGGGCAAACGGTGGCGGCAAGCTATCAAACCCCAACGCTTTTCACGGTGGCAGAGGATTTAAGCAAAATGCAAATTGAGGCCAATATTTCAGAGGCCGATATTGGGCTTTTGAAAAAGGGGATGACGGCTTCCTTTACGGTAGATGCTTATCCAAATGAGGTTTTTAAAGGAGAGGTTTATCAGATCCGCCTCAATCCGACAGAGGAAGAAAATGTCATTATGTATACGGTGGTTGTTCGTTTTGAAAATAAGGGAAAAAAACTTCTTCCTGGGATGACAGCTTTTGTGAAAATTCAAACAGATAAAAGGGAAAATGTTCTTCGAATTGAAAATATGGTCCTTCAGTTTAAGCTGCCAAAGGGTTTAGAAGGCTTTTTAACAGAGAAGATAAAAAAGGATTTGTCAGCCTCTGAGACGATTGTTTACCTCCTTAAAGAAGATAAAATTGAGCCTGTTGTGATTAAAAAAGGGCTTTCTGATATGGATTACACGGAAATTTTAACGCCTTTAGATGAGAAAATAAAAATTATTTCTGAATATATCTCTCGAAAGAAATAAAAGGAAAATCAAATGAATAAACCGTTTGAAAAAAAAGTTTTGGAGCTAAGGCACATCGATAAATCCTATTTTATGGGAGAAGGCCTAGAGCAGAAGGTTTTAAAGGACATCAACTTTTCTGTTTCAAAAGGGGAATTTTTGGCCATTATGGGGCCGTCTGGTTCTGGAAAATCAACGTTAATGAATATTTTGGGCTGTTTGGATAAACCCACGAAAGGGGAATATCTTCTGGATGGCGTTGAAACAAGTCAGATGAATGAAAATGAGCTCGCCTTTATTCGCAACAGGAAAATCGGCTTTGTTTTCCAAGGATTTAATCTGATGATGCGCCGGACGGTGGAGGATAATGTTGTCATCCCCCTTATTTATTCTGGGAAAAGTTCTAAAGAAAGTTATCTTTTGGCAGATGAATATTTAAAAAAGGTCAACTTAAGGGGCTATGAAAAATATTTTCCAAATCAGCTTTCAGGGGGAATGCAACAGCGGGTCGCCATTGCACGCGCAATGATTAACACTCCAGAAATTGTTTTTGCAGATGAACCAACCGGAAACCTTGATACAAAGACAAGTCATGAAATTATGACGTTATTCAAAGAGCTGAATGAAAAAGGAATGACGATTATCTTAATTACGCACGAGCCTGATATTGCCAAATACGCCAAGCGTCTTATCCGGATTCAAGACGGTCAAAAATTCTATGATGGGTCGGTTAAAGGCTATAAAGAGGATTAACTCAAGGGATAAAAAATGATTAAACTTATTTTTAAGGAAGCCTGGCTTTCTATTATGTCGGATAAGATGAGAACCTTCTTAACAACCTTGGGGGTTATTATCGGGGTGTGTGCGGTTGTGATTATGGTGTCAGTCGGACAAGCTATTCAAATTTATATCAATAAGTCCTTTGATTCTATGGGTGGAAATCTTTTGATTTTGGTCCCAGGGACAGGGGAAAGTTCTGGGATTCGGACGGCGCATTCAAGGCCTACAGTCACGTTAAGTGATATTGAATCTTTAAAGAAAATTAAAAACGTTATTTCTGTTGTGGGCATTATCGGGACAAGTGGGCAAATGGTTTATGGCTCCAATAACTGGTATTCAAGAATAGCTGGCACAACAGAGGACTATTTAATCGTTCGAAATTGGGAAATTGATAAAGGGGCTATGTTTTCCGATCGTGACATTAAATCGGCCAGAAATGTGATTGTGATAGGCCAAACGGTGGCCAAAGAGTTATTCGGTTTTTCAAATCCGATTGGAAAATATATCAGGATTAAAAATATTCCTTTTCGGGTGGTGGGAACGTTAAAAGAAAAAGGCCAATCCATGACGGGGGATGATGAAGATAACGTGACTTTGGTCCCTGTGACAACGGCGCGTCAAAAATTAAAAGGCTCTCGTCATCCAAAAACAGTCGATGTCTCCTTTATAAAGATAGATAAAGAAGAAAATGTGAAGATTGTCCAACAACGGGTTATCTATAAATTACGGGCACGCCATAATCTAAAAACGGGGCAAACAGATGATTTTTCGGCCAGAGATTTAACCGAAATTATGAACAAAATCAGATCCATTGGAAAAGCTTTGACAATTTTGCTTTCGGTGATTGCCTCTATCTCGCTTTTGGTCGGAAGTATTGGGATTATGAATATGATGCTGGTTTCTGTGACCGAAAGAACGCGTGAAATTGGGACGCGAAAGGCGTTAGGGGCCTCCAACAAATGGATTGTTTTGCAGTTTTTAACCGAGGCAACCTTCATTTCTTGCTTGGGAAGTTTAACAGGCTTGTTTTTAGGGATTGCTCTTTCTCAAATTGTGGGTATAATCTACAGCGCAACGGTTCCTATTTCGGTGTGGACCATCGTTGTTTCAGCTTCTGTTGCCATAACGGTTGGAATTTTGTCAGGATTATTTCCTGCTTATAAAGCCATGAAGCTTAACCCAATCGATGCTTTAAGGTATCAATAGTTTTGTTATAAGGATAAGAGTTAAAAATGATAAAGAATATTAAAAAACCAGAATTACTTCTTCCAGCCGGATCTTTGGCGCGCCTAAAAACGGCCGCCCTTTATGGAGCCGATGCCATTTATGCAGGGGTTCCTGCTGTTTCTTTGCGGGCACGGACGTCCATTTCTTTGGAAGATATGGAAGAGGGAATTGAGTTTTTACATAATTTGGGTAAAAAAATATATTTAACGCTTAACCTTTTTACACACAATCGGGATATTGAAACCTTAAAAGGATTTGTGGAACGGTTAAAACACCTTAAACCCGATGGCGTGATTATTGCCGATCCGGGTGTTTTTGATTATGTGAAAGAGCAAATTCCATCCCTTCCTTTACATGTGTCAACGCAGGCCAATGTCTGTTCTTGGTTGACGGCAAGGGCTTGGCAGAAAAAAGGGGCGTCTTTGTGTGTTTTGGGGCGGGAAGTGCCGCTTTCAGAGATTGCCGAAATTCGAAAAAATTGCCCTGATTTACGGCTTGAAATGTTCATTCATGGCGCTATGTGTATGAGCTATTCTGGACGCTGTTTGATTTCAAATTTCTTAACGGGAAGAAGCGCTAATCAAGGAAAATGCGCCCACTCTTGTCGTTGGAAATATAAAATGTTCTTGCAAGAAGAAACGCGGCCTGATGAATTTTTTGAACTAGACGAAGACGATCATGGAAGCTATTTAATGAACTCAAGGGATTTATGCGCGATGCCACTTCTTAAAGATATTTTAGAAGTGGGGATGGATTCTTTTAAGATTGAAGGAAGAAATAAATCCGAACATTATGTTGCGATGACGGCTCATGCCTATCGTCATGCGATTGATGCTTATTTTGAAAATCCGGAAAAGTTTGATTATCGCCCATTTATGAAAGAGCTTGAGACTCTTCAAAATAGGGGCTATACAACAGGATTTTTAACAGGAAATGCAGGGCCAGAGTCCCAAAACTATGATGCAACCGCTTCAACTTCATCCTTTAGGGCGGCAGGCCAAGTGGTGGGATATACGTCAAAAGGGGAAATGATTTTAACCATTCGTCATAAGATTAAAACAGGGATGGCCTTGGAATTTATTTCGCCTTCCGCCTTTGCCCCGATTTCCTATCAAGTTAAAGAATTTTTTGAAGAAAGAAACGGAAAACCCTTGGAAGAAATTTCTTGTGGGCGGCCTGATCAAAAGATTTTGCTTCCTGTATCAAAAGAAATGCAAGAAAAGCTTCCAGTTTTAAGTGTTTGTCGCACAAAAGAGGCTTAAAATATTTTACTTTGATTTTTTTACATTTGGGGGTATCCTTAAAAAAATAAAAGGGGAGATGTCAAATGAAAGAAATTACAATTTGTTATAATAAAAGGAAAATGTTTTTTAAATTTTCACTTTTCTTTTTAATGTTTTTGGTGGGATTACTGTTCCTTTCCATTGATATTTTGCCTCATGCTTTTTATTTTCTCAAGTATGTGACGTTTTTGCTTTTCGCCTTTGCGTTCTTTTACGGGATTGAGATTTTTTCCGATAAAAAAGTATTCCGCTTAACAAAAGAGGGCTTTTTTGATGCCTATTCCATTCTTTCTATTCCAAAATTGGAATGGGATGAAATTGAGAAAATTGAATTACATCCTGTCGCACACCATAATTTTATTGAAATTAAGCTAAAAGATGTTTCAAAAAGCGCAAAGCATATTAAAAACCCCGTTTTAAGAGGGCTTTTTAAGGTGAATATTTTTCTTGGATTTCCGCCGGTTTTGTTGTCTTTTGAAGAAACAAATGTGACGGGAAAAGAGGCTTTGAAGATTTTGACAGAGTATCTTGAAGCTTCAAAAAAATAAAATTTTCAAAAAAGTCGTAGGTATAAAAAGTCTTAAAAAAAGGCTAACTTATCCGTATATTTTGATTTTGGCGCAATTTTTGATTAAGAAGAGATGTCTCTTTTTGCTGTTGCTGTTCTTGGAAAAGTTCGTCTTCTCTCTTTTTTTCGATTTCCTCAAGCTCTCTTCTTAAATCCTTTAATAAAGTTTCTTTTTTAGGCATAGAATTAAAGGTTTTCATAAAGCTTTTTAAGAGCGCAGGTTGTTTAATAATATTTTGTAAAATTGATTTCTCACTAGAATCTAAAACCTGAAAGAGATTCGTTAAAAGGATTTGTGCTTTCTTATCCAAAAGGTTCGGAAATTGCTCTGCCTTTGATGTAAGTAAATCACTAAATTCTTGGGCGTCTTTTGGAAGAGCGGTTCGGGTGATTCTTTTTTTAGAAAGGCTGGAAAGTAATATTTTAGGGGCTTCAACAGATCTTAAAGGTACCCCTTTGGGAACCCCATCCATTTCGCCCATTTTCTGTGCAACAGAGACGAAACGTTTTTGCCAATTTAGAGGAAGACGCGAAAATCCCCACTTTGTGTTTTGTTTATGAATAGAAAAATCGTTTGAACTACTAATATAGCCCAGTCCTTTTTGCCTTAAAGATTTTTCAATATCTTCTTTTTCTGGATCGCTATTTCTGCTATCCTCCATATCACTTTTACTGACATCTTTTTGAAATCCGATACATTCTTCACATCTTAAGATATTCTCTTCATGTGTGGCTAAGTAAAAGCCAAAAAGTCCACAGAAGTAGGGAAGTTTTTTGCTTTTTAAATTCTTCTCTTCCTTTAAAAAAGGACAATCCTCTGGACAATAAATAAACTCTTTCATACTCCCTCCATAAGCATCACAATATATATTAAAATTTAAAAATAATCCACACATTTTTTTATGTGAAAATTATTTTTTATAAAATTGGATGTTTAATTCTTTTTATAAAACAAAAATTGACAAAAATAAAAAAAGGGGATAACCTATTGATAAATTATTTCTTTATGGGAGAAGAAAATGAAACTTAAAAAGAAATTGATGATGGGGTTTTCCCTTTTAACTTTGGGGTCTGTTTTATTTTTAACAGGTTGTGAATATGATATTTTAAATATTTATATGGAAAATAATCCTCCAGAAGAAAATAATTCAAATACAACTGACTTAGATGTCAAAATTTTGTTGTTGAAAAATGCTGTCTCTATTGAAACGGTCTATGCAGATAAAGAGAGTATTTATCATGCCATTGATAGGTTAGCCGAAACGATTCCAGGGCAAGAGCTGATTATGAATGCAACAACAAATACACAGATTCGTGTCCGCTATTTGGCAGGTGCCAGTCAAATGACGTCCGGGTTTGAAGAGGGTCATTTCGTAATCTCTTTGGCAGATAATATTGCTTGGCAAAATCAAGAAGAACGCTTTCCTATCCTTCTTGCAAGAGGCTTGAGAGAAGTTGAAATTTATAAAGATAAATTCGTTGATGAAGGATATCCTGTTTATGACGATCAAACGATTGAAAATTTCGATAAGCTAGAGCGGGCGAAGAAAAAAGTTGATACGTTAGAAATTGTGCGGGAACTTTTTTATAAACATCCCACAGAGTTTACCTATTTTCAATTTGATGAATTAGGGGCTTCTTTTGAAGATTTTTCAAATTATGAATTGCGCTATCGGGCTAATTATAGGGGGTTTTTGCTTGACGGATTAAGCGAAGAGAATGCCGAAAAACAAGGAATTATCAAAACACGGGCAGGGGAGTTTAAAACCCAACTTCAAGAAGATTCCTATAAACCCTTTACGGAAGACTGGGATATTTTAAATACGCCGTATAATGAACAGGTCTTAAACGTTTTGTCTGATTTTATTCGTCCGATGCGTCCCTATATTTCTGTTCAAGATATTTCAGGAGCTAATCGCTTATCAAAGACATTGGTTCGAGGAAAAACGCTTTTTAGTGTTTTGATGCAAAACCAAAACCAAAAAGGGTAGTTCTTTTATAAAAAGAGCAAAAGAAAAGGAAAGGTTTTGAATCTTTCCTTTTTTTATGAAAAGTTAACTTTTTTAAGCTTTTTTAGGGTGAGTCTTTCCTTTTTGAGGCTTTTTCTTTTCTGTTAAAGAAGTTCTTTTTCGTTTTCCTTTTGATGAAAAGGGCTTCCCTTTTTCAAAAGAGGTTTTATTTTTTTTATCTTTTGATTTTGTAAAAGTCTTTTTAAAAGCGCTTCCTTTTGGGGCTTTGATAAAAAGCAACCCTCCAGTCAAGGGGGAGCATTCTTTTAAGATGACAGAGATTTTATCTCCCAAAGAAAAAGTCTCCTTTGTCCTTGTATTAACAAGAATATTTTTTGATTTATCGTATTCAAAGTAATCGCGCCCTAAAAGACGGAGCGGGAGAAATCCTTCTGCTTGGATTTTTCCAACTCGAACGAAAAGGCCAAACTCAGTGACACTGGCAATTAAAGCGTCAAAGACTTGTCCAATCTTGTCCTTGAAATCATAAGCGATATAACGTTCATCTGCTTCTCGTTCGGCCATCATTGCATTGCGTTCAGCTTGTGAAATATGTTCAGCGATTCTTTCAAATTCATTTTCTGGCGGCAAAATGCCTTCCTTTAAGCCCATTTTTTTCCTTAAAGCGCGATGAACCAAAACATCGGCATAGCGTCGAATCGGGGAAGTAAAATGCGCATATTTTTTAAGGTTAAGCCCAAAGTGTCCTAGGTTTTCAGAACTGTATCTTGCTTGAGATTGAGAGCGTAAAACAAGCTCATTTAACACAAAGGTGGATGTTTCATTTTGCTTTAAAAAATTCGTAAAATCTTTTGGCTCTAAAGGATGAGAGGCTTTAAAAGATAAATTCATAGCTTGAATTGTCTCTAAAAAAGCATCAAACTTTTCTTTTGAGGGAGATTCGTGCACCCGATACATAGTTGGAAGCTTGGCCGATTCAAGCTCCTCTGCGGCGGCAACATTGGCAAGAATCATCAGCTCTTCAATCATCTTATGGCTTTGATAACGCTTTCTTTCGACAATTTCTTTAATTTCCCCTTTGTCATTCAGTTTAATGATAGGTTCTGGAATTTCAAGATTTAAGACGCCTCGTTTGTCCCGTGCTTTTGTCAAGGCAAGATAAACTTCATGAAGGGTAGGGATAGTGTCTTTTAATGCCAAAGGGAGCTCTTGCTTTTGGCAAAAGAAGGCTTCAACTTCATCATAGGTCAGGCGCGCTTTAGAGCGGATAAGGGCTTGTTTAAAGCTGTGGGATTTTTTATTTCCATTTTTATCTAAAATAATTTCCGCAACTAAGACAGATTTATCCTCATTTGGACGCAAAGAGCATAGCTCGTTTGATATTTTCTCAGGAAACATCGGAAGCACTCTATCAGGGAAATAAACAGAGTTGCCCCGTTCTAAAGCCTCATTATCCAGCGGTGTTTCAGGTAAGATATAGGAGCTGACATCCGCAATGGCAACAAAAGCCTTAAATCCCCCTTCAAAGGGTTCAGCATAAACCGCGTCATCAAAATCCTTGGCTTCTTTATCATCCACTGTCACAAAGGGTAAATCACGTAAGTCTGCGCGTTTTCCCAAAGGATGTTCGGTTAAATGTTCAGTCTGTTTTAGACTTTCCTCGTGAAAGAAAAGGGGGAGTGAATGCGCATAAATCGAAAGCAAGGTGGCCGAAAAAGCATCCGTTTCAGAGCCAATTTTCTTTATCAATTCGGCTTGATGTTTGTTTTTTGAAATGTTAAGAACGCGCACCAAAACCACATCTTTATTTTTAAGGCCGTATTTATTAAAGTCAGGCAAAGCAAGCTCTTCCTTAAAGCGCCTATCAACGCTTTGGACCTTTCCATCTAAGAAAACACCCACCATTTGGGTAGAAGACTCTGCCAATTTTCGAATGATTTTAGCTTCAGAAATGCGGGACGATAAAGAGGTTAGCTTTGCCCTTGCAAAATCGCCAATTTTAAGATTTTTTTGAATAACCTCTTCATGAGGGATGATGATTTGAAAAAGATCTTCTTCTTGATGAAATAAACGCGCAATGAAATTGCCTTCAGAATCTTTTCCCGTGACTTCAATTTCAACACTTTGTTTGCCACTGTCAGAGACAAACCTTCCTTTTTCTTTTTCAATTTTATTTGATTCTTTAAGGGAATTGAGGCTTTCTTTAAGACGGATGCGGTCTTGTTCGCCTTTTATTTTGAATTTTCGGGAGATATCCTTTTTCTTTACCCCTTCTTCTGAGGAATTGATGTATTCAATAATTTCTTGCATAGAAGGGAATTTTTTTGCCATTTTTTTGACTTTCTTGTCTGTTTTTTGAATATAAAGTATAGCTTGTTTTTCAGGTTTTTCAAATTTTAAATAAAAAGATAAGCTAAAAACCTTTAATATATGGTTTTAAAAGTCAGACAAAGAATAGATAAACAAAAAAGGAGACTTGTGCGGTAAACACAAAATCTCCTTTCAAGGAAGAAACCGATTTTTATTTTCCAGATTTAAGGGTCTCAATAAGCTCTTTTGTTGAAGGAATTTTTCCTGCTTTATAAAGGATATCGCTTGCAAACTTATAGGCAACGCTTCCTGCGAACAAAAGATTTTCTTTAATGCTTCCCCCATGCCCAATGGAATAAAGCGTTTTTTGAATGCAGTATTTTCTAGGATCTGGAATTTTTCCTGTGCTGTTGTTTTCCTTACTTGCACACCAGCCGGAAAAAGCACAATACCCTAAACATCCAGAGCAATTTTTTCGATCTTCTTTAATTTCATTCCAATTTTTATCAGAAATAAAGACAACCGTCCCGTCAGGTGTTTTTACAATGTTTGTCAGGCCTTTTTTAAGTTGCTGCTCTGCCTTTTTAAAATCTTCAGGCTTTACATAAACACATTGTGTTTTGGAGGTTTGAAGTTCTTTTGTAAAAATGTCATCTTTTTCAGCTTTATAAGGAATTTCCCCATGCGTTCTTTCAATAAGTCTTTTTAAAAACAGATTCTTAATTGCAGAGGAATAAAACCCAGTTGGTGAAAATCTCTGTGAGATAATGTCGGATTGTTTGACCTTTAGCAAAGCCTTTTTCCATATTTCACTCACAGGGCTTTCCTTTGTAATTAAAGGGCGCGTTCCAAATTGGAAAGCAATTTTACCAAGATCTTTGTTGTCGATATAGTTTTGAAACTCTTCCAAAGACCAGATTCCCCCTGCCAAAATAATAGGCGTTTCTTGAAGTCCTACAGAGTTCATAAATTCACGAAGCGCTTTTACACGTTCATAAGGATTCTCAGGAATATTCGGATCTTCCGCATTTGTTAGACCATTATGCCCACCTGCAAGCCAAGGATCCTCATAAACAACGCCTCCTAAATATTCGACGTAATTCTTAAAAGACCTTTTCCATAGGATTTGAAATGTCCTTGAACAAGAGACGATAGGGTAGTAGTAAGTTTGATACTTTGTTGCAATTTCGCCAAGTTGAAAAGGCATTCCAGCCCCACACACAACTCCGTCAATCAAGGTATGAACTTTCTGTAAAATGCGTTCAATAATAACGTGAGAATCGGCAATTCCCCAAAGCATATTCATATGAATAGCGCCTTTTCCTTTGGATGTTTCGTAAGCTTTTTTTGCTTGAGCAACAGCCCCTTTGACAACCATTTCAATAAGCTCTAAATGTCTTTCTTTCCGATTCTTTTTTTCAAAATGATACCCAAGGACATTTCCTTTTTCATCATAAAAATCAGGACTTACAGCGGAAAAAGTCCCTACACAATTTTCCCGAGCCCAAGCTCCGCAACTGATGCCGTCTGTTGCGTTAATGCCTTTTCCCCCTTCAATTAAGGGAAAGACTTTTTTACCAGAAAGTAAAATTTCTTTTAATGTTTTCATTTTTTTACCTGTTCTCCTCTTCTACCATAAAATAATATAGAAGATTCGAAAAAAGTAAAGTGAATGTTTTTTTACAATTTCAATTTTTATATAAAAACTAAGAGAGGGGTTGAAATTAAAAAACGTATAAATAAACTTAAAAAGTTTTTTATTAAATTTTTAAGACCTTTCTTTTTGAGTTGTTTAACACTTTTGTAAAAAAGTAATTGACTTTTTTACAAAAGTATAATATAAATATATCTAACGCACCCCTCCCACTTAGCTCAATCTTAGAGATTGATGATGTGAAAGCCATGGAGGGGTTTAATTTTATCTAGAGAAATTTTCATGGATAATAAAATAAATTTTAACAAACCTGCATTAACGATAGAAGAACAGGTTTCTTTACTTGAATCTCGAAATATGAAGATTAAAGACAAAGAATATGCAAGAAGATGTTTATTTCATATTGGGTATTATAGGTTATCAGG
Organism: Alphaproteobacteria bacterium; assembly: GCA_009929265.1. GTDB lineage: Bacteria > Pseudomonadota > Alphaproteobacteria > CASFRQ01 > SAAU01 > SAAU01. Next base: position 59,006 of record SAAU01000003.1, on the reverse strand, counting down.
ATATTGGTTCAAGTATCAGGATAAGTCAACAGAAAAGAATTTATTCAAAGAGAATATTTCATTTGAAGAAGTTATAAATTTTTATCGTTTCGATTCAAAACTTAGGTCTTTAATTCTAGACGCTCTAGAAAAAATTGAAATTTCTATCAGTACGCATATTTCTTATTATATGTGTAATACAGTTGGTCCTTATTGGTATATGGATTTTGGTAATTATCAATGTAAAAAAGAAAATTTTAATGATCCCATTGCCATAATTAAGGAAGAATTGGAGAAAAGTTCTAATAAGAAAAACAAGATTTTAAAAGATTTTCATAATAAATATTCAAATAAAGGGCTGCCTTTTTGGATGGTAGATCAATTTTTAGCATTTGGTCAAATTTCTCATATCTTTAGCTATCTTAAAAAAGAGGATAAAAAAAGAATCGCAATGGCATTTGAAATGAATAGTAAATTTTTTCAAAATTCTTTACATGTATTATCCTATATCAGAAATATTTGTGCGCATTATTCAAGATTATACGATAAAAAAATTTCAATTAAACCAAAGAATATAGCTTTATACAATACTTCTTTAAGTTGTTTTAGTGTTAAGTTTGGAAGGACAGATAGGTTATATCCAATTTTTTATATTATATCTTTATATCTTTTGGTTATTGATCCAAAAAGTAAATTTTGTACATTAATAAAAAATTTAATTGATAAATATAAAGAGCTATCAGAAGATAAAATTAACTATAAAGATATGGGGTTTCCTGAAAATTGGGAAAATCAAAAATTATTTAAAATTATGTTAAAAAACAAATAATTGTAATAAGATTATAACGATAGATATAGTTTTTATAAAAAAATATATATAAATTTATAGTTGAGGAAGTTGCCAGGAAATTAGGCATAAAAAAAGATGGGTATTTCTATCCATCTTTTGTTTTATGGTAGGCGCTGGGAGGTTCGAACTCCCGACCCGCTGATTAAGAGTCAGCTGCTCTACCAACTGAGCTAAGCACCCGTCCTAAAACGAGGAAATTTATAACGCATCTTTTTTCAAAAAGCAAGAAATTTTTTAGTTTTCTTAAATATTTTTTTTTGGCTCTTGACTAGCAAAAAGAAGGCAGTTAAGATAAATAATGATAAAATTCAGTAGATTAAGTAGTTATAAAATAGGTCGTATTATTTTATATTTTTGTGAAGATATTACAGCGTCTTCCGCAAGCAAAATTTTGAACTTGAATCGCAATACTATCAATCTCTACTACAATCATTTTCGTGATATAATTTTACGCCAAAGCTTTGAAGAAAATTCCCGTGATTTTGGAATATTTGAACTTGATGAAAGCTATTTTGGTGCTCGACGGGTGCGTGGCAAACGAGGACGTGGAGCGGCTGGTAAAACACCTGTTTTTGGGCTTTTAAAAAGGAATGGGCAGGTGTTTGTGAATATCGTACCGAATTGTTCTAGGGAAGAACTTTTGCCTATTATTCAAGGCAAAATATTGGAAGGTTCGACTATACATACGGATGGCTGGAAGGCCTATGATGGCTTAGTTTTGAACGGGTATGACCACTATCGCGTGTTCCATAGCCATAATGAGTTCGCACGGGGTAAGAGCCATGTTAACGGTATCGAAGCTTTTTGGAGCTTTGCTAAGCGCAGACTTACGAAATTCAATGGACTTAAAGATGAAGCTTTCATTTATCACTTGAAAGAATGTGAGTTTAGGTATAATAATAGGGATAAGGATTTACAAAAAATCCTTACAAAATTGTTCAACAAATACAAAAAGTGCTAGTCAAGAGCCTTTTTTTTATAAAAATCCTTTTCCTTCCATTTTTTGTATGCTAAAGATTAAATACGTTAAGAAATATTTTAGGAGAATTTCTATGAAAGGAATCTTACTTGCAGGAGGGACAGGCTCTCGCCTTTATCCTTTAACAAAAGCCGTCAGTAAAAATATTTTACCTGTTTACAATAAGCCAATGATTTACTATCCGCTTTCGACTCTTATGCTTTTTGGCATTCGTGATATTGTGATTATTTCAACCCCTGAAGATACCCCTTATATCCAACGTCTTTTAGGCGATGGGCATAAATTGGGGCTTCACCTTGAATATAGAATTCAAAATCAACCTAAAGGAATTGCAGAGGCTTTTATTATCGCCGATGATTTTATTGACGAAGATGTTTGCCTTATCTTAGGGGATAATATTTTCTATATGGGCGGGCAATTTAACCACTTTAAGGAAGAGGTTTATAAGAACGAAGGGAAAGTGTCGACCATTTTTGCCTATCATGTATCTAATCCAAAGCATTTTGGCGTGATTGAGTTTGACAAAGACGACAATGTGCTTTCCATTGAAGAAAAGCCTGAAAATCCAAAGTCAAATTATGTCTCTGTTGGGCTTTACTTCTATCCCAAAGATGTGGTGGAGAAAGCTAAAAAATTAACGCCTTCTAAAAGAGGGGAGCTTGAGATTACAGACATTAGTAATATGTTCCTAAAAGAAGGCCGGATGAAGGTTGTTCAAATGAAGCGTGGAAATGCTTGGTTGGATGCGGGAACGCCGGAAAGCTTGATGGATGCGGGGCAATTTGTTCAAATCTTTGAAAAACGGCAAGGCTTAAAGGTGGCTTGTCTTGAGGAAATTGCGTATCGTTGCGGCTTTATCACTAAAGAGGAGCTTCAAGGGTTAATAGATGAAATAAAAGCCGATATTGAATACAAACAATACTTAAAAAATCTCTTATTAGAGGACTAAAAATGATATTTGAAGAAAAAGAAATTAAAGGTGTTTTCCTGATTAAACCAACGATTTATAAAGATTCAAGAGGGTTCTTTTTCGAATCCTATTCCAAAAAAGAGTTTGAAAAAGTTGGCATTAAAGACGAATTTGTTCAAGATAATATTTCCTCTTCCTCTTATGGGGTTGTTCGGGGGCTTCATTTTCAAAAAGGCGAATTTGCCCAATCAAAACTTATTCGAGTCTTAAAAGGAAAAGTGTTAGATGTTATTGTGGATTTAAGGAAAAATTCACCTACTTTTGGCCAATATGTTGCAGAAGAGCTTTCTGAGGAAAATAATTATCAGCTTTATGTTCCAAGAGGATTTGCGCATGGCTTTTCTGTATTAAGTGAACAGGCCGTGTTTACTTATAAATGCGATAATTTCTACAATAAGGAAAGTGAAGGCGGGGTTTATTTTGCCGATAAAGATTTAGGTATTGATTGGAAAGTTCCAGAAGATAAATGGATTATTTCTGATAAAGATAAATTATGGAAAGGGATAAATGATGCTTCTAGTTACAGGTTCTAAAGGTCAATTAGGACAAACATTAAAAGAGCTTTATCCTGATGCCCTTTTTACAGATGTGGAAGAGCTTGACATCACAGATGAAAAAGAGGTAGCAGACTTTGTAAAATCTAACCAAGTGACGGAAATTATCAACTGTGCGGCCTATACAGCGGTTGATAAAGCCGAAGATGACGAAGAAAGGGCTTATAAAGTTAATGTTTTAGGGCCTTTAAATTTGGCAAAAACAGGCGCAAAGCTTGTTCAAATTTCAACAGATTATGTCTTTGGTGGGTTAAAGTCCACGCCGTGTAAAGAAGGGGATGAAAAATGTCCTCTTTCAGTTTATGGAAAAACAAAAGCCGAATGTGAAGATTTGCTTTTAAAAGAAGCTAAAACAGTTCTGATTTTAAGGACAAGTTGGCTATATTCGCCTTATGGGAATAACTTTGTCAAAACAATGAGACGCCTTGGAAAAGAGAGAGAAACGCTAACCGTGATTTTTGATCAAGTAGGCTCCCCAACTTTTGCTTTGGATTTAGCAAGGGCGATTTATAAGATCTTGCCTCAAATCAAAGAAGGGGAAAAGAAGATCTTTAACTATTCCAATGAAGGGGTGTGCTCTTGGTATGATTTTGCCACAGAAATTATGCGCTTAAGCGGGATTTCTTGCCATGTGCTGCCGATTGAAAGTTTTGAATATAAGACAAAGGCGACGCGTCCTTGCTTTAGTGTTTTGAATAAAAGAGCCATAAAAGAGGCGTATCAAGTGGAGATTCCATATTGGAGAGAGTCTCTTGAAAAATGTATTACTTTGTTAGAAGAAAAAGGAGAATAAGATATGAAGAAATCTATTCTTGTGACAGGTGGGGCGGGCTTTATTGGCTCCAACTTCTTGCCGTATTTTACTGAAAAATATCCAACCTATCATATCGTTAATTTGGATAAGTTGACTTATGCGGGAAATTTGGAAAACTTAAAAGAATGTGAAAATAGAGAGAATTATACTTTTGTTCAAGGAGATATTTGCGATAGAGCTTTACTTAACTCTCTTTTTGAAAAGTATGATTTTAGAGGGGTTATTCATTTTGCAGCCGAATCTCATGTCGATAATTCTATCACAGGGCCCAAGGCGTTTATCGATACGAATATCGGAGGAACGTTTAATCTCTTAGATGCAGCGCGTTTGCATTGGATGCAGGGGCCTCATGAGTATAAAAAAGGGTATGAAGGGTGTCGTTTTCATCATATCTCTACAGATGAAGTTTATGGGGCATTAGGCCAAACAGGCTTTTTCACAGAAGAAACGCCTTTTGCGCCAAGTTCTCCTTATTCGGCAAGTAAAGCCTCTTCTGATATGATTGTTCATGCGTATTTTAAAACCTATGGCATGGATACGACAATTTCAAATTGCTCCAATAACTATGGGCCAAAGCAACATCCAGAAAAGCTAATTCCAAAAGTGATTGAAAAATGCTTGAAAGAAGAAAATATTCCTATCTATGGCAATGGGAAAAATGTGAGGGATTGGCTTTATGTTTTGGATCATTGTAAGGCGATTGATTTGGTTTTTCATACAGGAAAAGCAGGTGAGACCTATAATGTCGGCGGTCATAACGAACGGAATAACTTAGAAATTGTAAGCGCTATTTGCCAGATTTTGGATGAGAAGTCTCCACGCAAAAATGGGAAAAAGCATTCCGAGTTGATGACTTTTGTGCCGGATCGCCCAGGGCACGATATGCGTTATGCGATTGATGCGACAAAGATTTCAACCCTTCTTCATTGGAAGGCAGATGAAAACTTTGACACAGGGATTTTGAAAACCGTTGAATGGTATTTAGAAAACCAAAGATAAGTATTTTTGACACGAAAAAAGCTTCCTTATCATAAATAGGGAAGCTTTTTTTAGAAGTAAAGTTATCCGTTTAGACGAAAAGATGTGCTAATCTAAAGCATTTTTTCATAAAGAAATAGATACATATTGCGTGACGTCTTTTTAATAAGCAAGGCGAGAAAACCCTCTTATCCAAAAGCGGTTTTAAGAGGCTGTAAGAATACATAAAGCCTTCTTTCTTGTCCGTTTTACGGCGGCGCAAAGGTTGTGAGATGCAGGTTTTATAAAGCATTCTTGCAATATATTTCCGCATCACTTTTTCGTCTTCTTCAGATAAAATGTGAGAGGCCACAAAATCATCATGTAAAACTTGACCGGCCATCGTATGACGCAAGATATATTTATTCGTTGTGCCTTGTTGCATAATGGATGTTTTTGAAATGCGATAGAATAAATATTCTTCTTGCGTTAAAACAAACTTCTTAATGCGATTCATCACACGTAAAGAATAGATTGTATCTTCTGTAGGTTGAATGTCTTTTGGAAAATAAAGGCCTTTTACAGATTCCCTTTTATAAATACGCACCCAAATTTCAACTTGGGATCCGTGCCCTTTTTGATCCGCCATAAAGTAGTGATACGGATCTGTAATGACTTTATAAGGAACAGTTTTAACATCTTTCATTTCTAAATCTTTTGGCATGACAAATTCGTCAGGGACAGATTTGTATTTGAAAGAAGCCACATCTGCATTTTCTTTTTCAATTAAATGGTAAAGAAGTTCTAAAGCTTGAGGGTGATACATATCATCTTGATCTAAAAAACAAATGTAAGGAGCTTTAGCTTCATCAATTCCTGTATTTCTAGCCATAGAACAGCCTGCATTCACCTTTGTAATGAGGCGGAAACGCGGGTCTTTCTTGACATATTCTTCAACAATTTGAGGGGTTTCATCCTTTGATCCATCATTAACACAAAGGCATTCAAAGTCCGTGAAGGTTTGGTTTTGAACAGAATCTAGGCAAGCTCTTAAATAATTTTTTGCATTGTAAAGCGGAATAATAACTGAAATTTTTGGCATGAAACGCTCCTTGTTTTTATATATATGGTAAGAAAAGTATAATGAAGAATAAAAAACAAAGCAAACAAAAAAACAAATATTTCATTGACAAAAATAATAAAAATTCGCATTCTTGAAACAAGATGTTTAAGGAGTTTTTATGAAAAAATATTTTGTTCTTTTCCTAGGTTTACTGTGTGCTTTTTCAGCTCGAGCCGATTTTATCTCAGATATTCAAAATAAAGGCAGCCTTTCTTGTGGGGTTGATTTTGAAAGCAAAACAATGGCTTCGCTTCCCGACAAAGGGATGGAATTAGAGCTTTGTCAGATGATTTCTGAAAGTATTTTAGGGGAGGAAGCTTCTGTAAAACTGGTTGATATTGAAGGAAAAAACAGGTTCGAGCTTTTAAGAAATAAAGAAGTTGATGTCCTTTTAGGGATGAGCTCGAAAAGCCTTAAAAAAGAATCTCTGTATGAAACAGAGTCTTTAATGCCTTACTTTTTTTCCGATATTAAGTTTTTGACTTTTTTTGATGCGAATAAAAAAAGTTTGGAAGATTTTAAAAGAGAATCTGTTTGTGTTTATCAAATCTTCCCTGTTTTAATGGCTGTAGATAGAGTAAATAAAGCCAAAAATCTGGATCTTAAAATCATTCCAGTGCCTGGGGTTAAAGCGGCAGAGGCTCTTTTAAAGGCCAAGCAATGCTCTTTATATGCCAATTACGAAATTGCCTTAAAATCCGAAAAATTAGGGACTCTAAAAAATGTGGCTGTATTTCCTGATTCGATTGGACGTGTTTCCTTTGCCCCTGTTATCAGACAGGAAGATAAAAATGCAAAATATTTAATCAATGCGTTGATTTCGGCTTTGTTTTTTGCAGAAGAAAAGGGAATAACAAGCCAAAACATATTTGATTTTCAATCTCAAAAAGATATTGAATTGATGTCTTTTTTAGGAGAAACAGACAATGTGGCAACTTCGTTAGGGCTTTCCAAACGGATCTTCTTTAAGGAAATCTTAAAGCATGGAAATTATGCTGAGCTTTATCAAAGAACGATAGCAAGTCCCTTTCAAATTAAAAGGGGAATCAACAAGCTTTATAAAGATAAGGGTGTTTTTTATAGCCCTTCTTTCTATTGATTCTTCTAAATTTTACCCATAAAAAAAGCCTTTTGAAAAATCAAAAGGCATTTTCTTTAAATGGGTTTCTTAAGCATCTTCTTCTGGATTCGCACTTAAAGACTTAACAAGATTTAAGACTTTTTGAGCAATCGTTCTGTTTTCAATAGAATAATAGGCGCGAAGAAGCTCTAAAGTTTCTTTCTTATTAAAAAGATTTCCCTTAAACATTTTTGTTTGTTCTTCAAGGGCATAAGGCACTTCCGCGTCAGTAATGTTTCGCGGACTAAGTTTTCCAACTTCTTCAGAAATATCTTCGAAAAAGTATTGAATAGAGATGTTTAAAACATTTGCAATATCATAAAGCCGACTGGCCCCAATACGATTTAAACCTTTTTCGTATTTTTGTATTTGTTGAAAAGTCAATCCTAAAGCTTGTCCAAGCTTTTCTTGACTTAACCCCAATAAGATTCGACGGCTTTTTAATTTCATTCCGACATGAACGTCAATCGGATTTGGAGAGCCGTCCGCGGTTCTTCCGCGCATAGAAAATTTCTTATCCATTTTATATTCCTTAAAATTCAACCTGTATTAGAGAATAGCATAACTTCAAGTTCTGTCAATCAAAAAATCACTCTCTCTTTTTGAAAAAAAGAAATAAAAGAACTCCAAAAGCAACCAAAAAAAGAGGAATATTTCCGGTTTTACTGTAAAGAGTTGAGTGAATTTCCATGGGGAGAGTTGTGTCTAAAACGCCTTGAGAGCCAAGAGGGAGTTGTTTTAGAATTTCTCCAAAAGGAGAGATGACAGCACTAATACCAGAGTTTGTATCGCGAATAACGGGGAGGCCTTCTTCCGCCGCGCGCATTTGGGCAGAGGCTAGATGTTGATAAGGCCCTGCTGAAAGTCCATACCAGGCGTCATTAGCAACATTTAAAATCCATTTGGGACGCGGGGCAGAAATAACTTCTAAAGGAAAGATAATTTCATAACAAACAGAAAATCCAACGGGAGGTGTGTTGGGAAGAAAGAAGGTCTTTTTGCCATTTCCTTTTTGAAATTCACCTTGGCTTTGAACGATTTTTTGAAAGGGCAGAAAGTCTTTTAAGGGGATGTATTCGCCAAAAGGAACCAAATGGTGTTTATCATAAACATTTTCAATATAGCCCAAATCATTGATGACTAAAATGCTATTTGCGACAGTTAATTTTTTCCTGTCGATTAAACGAACGGCGCCTGAAATCAAGCGTTGTCCTTGGTTAAGAGCGGTAATCACAAATTCCTGAAAAAGAGGGGTTTCCATATAGTAATCCATAGAAGCTTCCGGCCAGATAACATGTGTGACATCCTTTGGCATATCTTTTCGGGTCAGCTTTATTTGCTTCATAAAGTTTTCTTCACGAATAGATTTATTCCATTTATCGGTTTGGGCAATATTAGGTTGAACAAGCCTTAACTTAATGCCCAAAACAGACTTATTGGGGGCTATTCTTTCAAAGCCAAAAAGACTTAAAATTAAAAAGATAAAAAGAAGCCCGAGTGAAATTTTATAGTCTTTTTTCTTATAAAGAAAGAGGGGAAGGGCAAAGAAAAGAAGCGTCAAAGAGCTCAAAAGATAAGGTCCTATAAGGCTTAACGTCTGAAGCATAGGTAAAAATTCAACCCAAACACTGGAAAGAAGATTCCATGAAAATCCAGTTAGAAAGAAAGATCGTATCCATTCCATAAATCCCCAAAAAATTGCAAAAACAAGTGTCCTTTTAAAACCTTTGGGGGTAAAACAGGCAAAAAAGCCAGAAAGTCCTACATAAAATCCGAAAAGAGCAGGGGCAATAAGGGCCATTGGAATTAAAGGTTCAAATTGTGGACTTATCTTCAACGCGTTGCTAATCCATGAAAGGGAAAAGATAAAATGAGAAAACCCGAAAAAAGAAGCAACCCAAAAGCCCCCTTTTTTGTTTTCTTGCATATCTAAAAGAAAAAGAAACCCTGGAATACTCACAAATAAAACAAAAAGATAGGAAAATGGAGGAAACGCCAGAACACTCAAAGCCCCTAAAAGAAAGGCAAAGAGAAATTGGATTTTCTTTTGATGTAGAAGAGAGGAGAGCATATGTTTTTCTTTCGGTTTATTAAAATTCAAAAAGGTTGAGGCCAATTTCATTACTCATTTTGCGAGAGATTTTCGTCTCAACAGATCTGGCCAATATTTCTCCTGTTGCGCTGATTTTAGCAGAAACAAGATGCCCGCCAAAGACTTGATTTTTTTCATCAGCAACGGTGATGTGAAGATGGAGGTAAGGCGCCCCGTCTTTTCGGGAGATGTTTCCCAAAAGGCTTGTAATTTCAAAGATACCCGTCATTTTACGTTCTTTATATTCTTTTGTTGCAGGGTAAAAAACGCCTAAAGTCACTTCTGATAAAGCGCCAATGCCTTCAAGACTGCCTGCTGAAATGTTCTCTTTTTCAACAAAGGTTTTTAAGGTTTCAACAATTTCTTCCCCTTTTTCAAGGCGGATAAAGTAAGTATCATTTTGTTTTTTAAATTCCATTTATCGTTCCTTCTTGTATTGCATTTTTATCAAAATAAAGTAGAATGCAGAAAAATGAAAGGGATTTTTTATGAAAACAACCGAAGAACGCTTTGAGGACCTAGAAATTATGGTTATGTCTCAAGAAAAAAAATTAGAGGATTTGAATCAAGAGGTTATCCGCCAAAGTCTTCTCCTTCAAAAATTGCTTTTGGAACATAAATCCATTATCCAAACACTTTTGAAAGACAGTCAAATCAAAAAGCAAAGTGAAGAAACACCGCCCCCTCATTATTAGTCTTAAAAAATCTCCTCTTCCCGTTAAATTGTAGGAAGAGGAGTTTTGTTTTAAATAAGCTTTGAGACAACCCCGTCCGCCAATTTAGGTTCAAACCAAGTGGATTTTGGCGGCATAATTTTTTTATTGTCAGCCACTTTCATTAACTCTTGAACCGAAGTAGGATAAAGAGAAAAGGCAGCGCGCATTTCTTTACTATTGACGCGTTTTTCAAGCTCTGGCAGTCCTCTAATTCCACCAACAAAGTCGATTCTTTCGGATTTTCTCAAATCTAAAATTTCCAAGATGGGGGTTAAAACGGTATCGGATAAAATGCTAACATCCAAATCCTTAATCACATCATTTTGAAGAGGGTTTTTATAAATGAGTTCATACCACGCCCCGTCCAAATACATCCCAAAGCGTCCTTTTTCCTTAGGTTGATAAGGAACAGGACTTTCATGAATTGTATAGCTTTTATTTAAGGCTTCTAAAAATTCGTCTTTTGTTAAGCCATTTAAATCCTTAATGACGCGGTTGTATTCCAAGATTTTCATATCTTTTGCAAAGAAGGCCACAGCCAAGAAGCTATCCCAAGCGTTATGTCCGTCTCCGCCTTTTTCGGCAGCAACCCGTGAAGCAGCGGCAGATCTATGATGTCCGTCTGCAATATAGGCGCAATTTTGTTCTTGAAATTTTTGTGTGATGAAGGCTACTTTTTCTTCATCGTCAATAACCCAAAGCCGATGAAAAACGCCATAATCAGCAGATTCGCTGAAAAATGGAGGACGCGATTCGGTCTCTTTTTTCAAAAGCTCACGAACTTCTGGAATTTCTTTATTGATTAAAAGGGCAGGGCCCGTTTGGGCATTCACAGCTTCAATTTGATGAACTCTATCATCTTCTTTGGCTTGACGGGTAAATTCGTGCCGTCTGATTCTATTTTCGTTATAGGCTTTGACACTGGCCCCAACGACCAACCCTGTTTGAACGTGATCGCCCATTTGAAGCTGATAAATATAATAAGAATCCTTAGAAGAGCGGGATAAAACCCCCTCCATCAAAAGACGGTTAAAATTTTCTTTTGCTTTTTGATAAACAGAATCAGAGTAAACATCAATTCCCTCTGATAAATCAATTTCTGCCTTGGATACATGCAAAAAGCTTTTCGGATTAAGGTGAGCTTTCTCAAAAGCCTCTTTTGAAGAAAGGACGTCATAAGGCGGAGCGATAACTTCTTTTGCATATTGAGGGGAGGGGAGGACTCCTTTGAAAGGAGAATAAATTGGAAGATCTTCAGACATTTTTAATCCTTTCCTTATCTAAAAATTGTCTATAAATAACGTGCCTTTTATTCTAACAGAAATTCAAAAAAGGGGAAGTAGTCTTTTTTTATTTTTTAAAAACATTTGATTTAATTTTAATTTTTTGATAAATTCCCAAAGATTTAAACAGGGGAGTTTAGATTCTATACAAATTAAATAGGGAAAACTATGAATAAGAATAAGATTTATGCTTTTCATGAGCTGGGGCATATCCATGGCAGAAAAGCAAGGGCTTCAATTGAGCGTATTTTAAAAGAAGGGCTAAAATCCGTTTCAGTTTTGATTAAAGAAGGACGTTTAGAAAGTTATACCGATAGGTATTTTAGCTTTAAGAATGACTTTGGGGGAGAATTTTTTGAAAAACATTTTCCGTTTCAAGTTCCAGGATCTCCTTTTAATCGAGAGGAAAATGTCTTTGTGACTCCTTTTGAACGAATGCCAAAACGACAAGATTTTGTGGTGATAGAAATAGATGCTGAAGAAAAAATGTATAATGCTTTCTGTCGGGATACGAATAATCTAAAAGAATATCATCGAAGTGCGATAAAAGTTTCTGATTATTTGAAATTAAAAGAAAGTATGGAGAGGGCTTATTTATCAAAAAACATAGAAGAAAAATTATCCTGTTTTGATTCCAATGAGTATTATCCAGAAATTCTAAAAGGAAAACATATTCCCTCTGATGAAATTTTAGCCTATGCCAGGCTTGAAAAGGTTATTCATCACACGAAATTGCCTTTTCATCAGGAAGAAAGAATTTCCAAAAAAATAGATTATCTTTTTGATTTTTGTTCCTTTTTTGAAGAGGGTAAAAATGCGATGCTCTATTATGATAGAAGCTTGGGAAGGTATGAACTAAGAGTGATTTTTGATAAAGAAAAAGCTTTGAAAAACAAAGATAAGATTTCTAAAATATTTAACAAAATAAATAGCTTTAAGGATATTTATTTAATGGCAAAAGATAAAAAGAAAAATCAAAGAAAGACGTATCTTCCAATGTATAAAACAAAACAATTTACGCAAAAGAGTAGATAAAAAATTTCCTTAAATTAAGGACAAAAAAAAGACCGCATATAAAATGCAGGCTTTCATTTTGGAGTTTTATGGTGGGCGTAAGAGGACTCGAACCTCTGACCTCTACGATGTCAACGTAACGCTCTAACCACCTGAGCTACACGCCCCACCTTTGAAACAGGTTTCTTTTACACATTTTTAAAAAAGATTGCAAGTAAAAAAATGATTTTTTTGCAGAATAATCTAAAAATAAATGAAAATTTTTTTTAAGATTTTGAGTCGGGGAATGAAAAGAAAAAAGAGTTCTTTTTGGACGCTAATAAACTAAAACGTGTTGCTTCTTTTTTAAAAGTAAAGAGAAAACGGAGAGATATTTTTTTATCTTATAAAAACAAAAGGTTATGTTTTTCTTTGTTTCTCTTTGTTCTATAAAGGGTTGTTTTTTGTTATATTATTTTACTTGTTTTTCGAATCATCTCTTTTATACTAAATCCATCCATACCCGATATGGAGACTTTTTAGTTTTATTTTTTCAAAGGAGAATAACGATGAAAAAGCTTTTACTTTCAACACTTTTTTTGATGACCGCTTCAACTATGGCTATGGCTGCCCCTGGCTACTATAGTAATATGACCCCAGATGAAATGAACCCAACAAACCCGTTCTATGCTCCGAAAAAGGGCAAAGGACTTGTGACTTTTGAAACTGCTTGGATGAGATATCAAGATGGGACAGGCGAAAACACCTATTTTGAAACAGCAAACCCTGTCTTCTTTTCAGGAAGCTATGGGGTGACAGATGATTTTTCTGTTGTTCTTAAAATTAACGATGAAGAAGGACGATCTTCATATCATTCAATGGTCACAGGGAAACTTGCCAGTTCTCCTTCCGTTGGGGTAAAATATGTTTCAAAAATGGGTAAAGCCATGATGGCCGCCGAAGCCAACTATGGGTTTGAACTTTCCGAAGGGGAATATTCAGAATCTTTTGATTCCGTTGATGGAAAAATTGCCGTTGGATTTAAAGAAGGCGATTGGACAATGGTTGCCTTTACAAAATATATTTACATGTTTGACTTTAGAGATTCCGGTTCCACAAATACAAGAAGAATGACAGGGTGGTATTATGGAATTGACGCCCAATATCAAATGAACCCGTATGTTTCTCTTGATTTAGGTTGGATTAGAGGCGCAAAAGGAAAAGTCGCTTATAGATACACTTCAACTTTCAAAGCGACAAATGCTGTTGATACATTCCATGTCGGGATTACGTATCCAGTCTTTGATAAAAAAATCTATTTAACGCCGTATGCAGAATATCATAAATTCTCTAGCCATATGAAAGAAATGACCGCATTATATGGTGGCGTAAAGAATGCCAGCAGCTATGGAATTAAGGTTTCAATGCCTTTCTAAAACTGCACATTTTTAAGAAAAGCTCCCTCCTATAAAAGAGGGAGTTTTTTTAATTTTAACCAAAATTTGTTTTCTTGAGAGTATCTTCTTTTTTGATATGGGTAAAAACTTTTTCCTCAAAAGATTCCTGTGCCGCCGAAACGAGACAGCAGGCTTCTTTAAACCCCAGCTTATCTAAATCCTTTATAAGCTCTTCAAATTCCTTATAGACAACATTGGCTTGTTTTTTCTTAAAAAGGACAGGGGAGGTTTTAGTTTCATACATCCTAAATAGTTCCAAATTCTTCTTGGTCGAATATAAATATTTATTGTTATACTTATAATAGAAAGTTAGAAAAGTAAAGAGTTATTTTCATAAAAAATGAATATAAATTCAAAAAGAAGGCCTCTTTTTGCAAAAAAATGGAATTTTAGGAAGATTCTCTTTTAGGACATAAAAAAAAGCCTTTAAAAAAAGGCTTTTTTAAAAAAGGTTTTTGAAGATTATGAAAATTGAACGTCTAAAATTTCGTAATTTCTTTTTCCTCGAGGAGAAACAAATTCAACAGAGTCGCCGATTTCTTTTCCAATTAACGCTTTTGCAAGAGGGGAAGTGAGGGAGATTTTTCCCTGTTCAAGGTCCGCTTCGTATTGGCCAACAATTTGGTAAATAGCTGAATCTCCTGTTTCTTCGTCACAAACTTCAACTTTTGCACCAAAGAGGACTTTTTCTCCGGAAAATTTTGACGCATCAATAACTTGAGCCCGACTTAAAGCGGCTTCAAGTTCCAAAATACGACCCTCTATAAAGCTTTGTTTTTCGCGTGCAGCATGATATTCTGCATTCTCGGATAAATCCCCATGAGAGCGTGCTTCTTCAATAGCGGCAATGACTTCATGTCTATCTTCCAGCTTTAACTTTGTTAATTCCTTTTGAAGTTTTTGGTGCCCTTCTTTTGTCATAGGAACTTTAGTTTCCATTTTTCTATCCTTTCTTTTAAAAGTAAAAAAAAGACCCAGTGTTTTTAAGAAACACTGTGGCATTTATTTTTTTATATAAGAAGTATACCTAACTCTTTTTGAAATTGCAACTTCTTTTTTATCAATGATGAAGAGAGTAAGGCATCAAAATAAAAAGCCTCCTCAATAATGAGAAGGCTTTTTTTTGAAAAATCTAAAAAAGATTATTTCTTTCTTGGATTTTTAATTTCAGCTTGAGCTGCGGCTAATCTTGCGATTGGCACACGGTATGGTGAGCATGAAACATAAGTTAATCCAACGTTATGACAGAATTCAACTGTTCTTGGATCTCCACCATGTTCTCCACAAATTCCAAGGTGAATGTCTGGTCTTGTTTCTTTCCCTTGTTTTACAGCAAGTTTAATTAAAGACCCAACCCCTTCTTGGTCAAGACTTGCAAATGGATCTCTTTCATAAATGCCTTTCTTAGCATATTCTGGAAGGAAAGATCCTGCATCGTCACGGCTCATCCCAAGTGTTGTTTGTGTTAAATCGTTTGTTCCAAAACTAAAGAATTCAGCAGTTTTGGCGATTTCACCTGACATGACACAAGCGCGAGGTAATTCAATCATTGTCCCGATGTTGTATTTTGCTTCTTTACCGTATTTTGCGGAAACTTCTTTTGCCATTTTTTCAACGGAAGCTTTTGCAAGGTCGAGTTCCTTTTTAGATCCAACAAGTGGAATCATAATATCTGGAACGACTTCAATGCCTTCTTTTTCAGAAACTTCTAAAGCGGCTTCTAAAATAGCTTGAGCTTGCATTTCGTTGATTTCTGGGTATGTAATTCCCAAACGGCATCCGCGGTGACCGAGCATTGGGTTAGCTTCGTGAAGTTGTGCTGTTCTTGATTTAACAGTTTCAACATCAATTCCAAGAGCTAAAGCAACTTCAGCTTGTTCTTCTGCCTTATTAGGTAAGAATTCATGTAAAGGAGGATCGAGTAAACGAACCGTCACAGGAAGACCTTTCATAATAGTGAAAAGATCAATGAAATCTTGCTTTTGGTAAGGAAGAAGTTTTTCTAATGCGGCGCGTCTATCAGCTTCGTTTGTTGATAAAATCATTTGACGCATGTGGATAATCCGTTTTGCATCAAAGAACATATGTTCTGTTCTGGCAAGACCGATACCTTCTGCCCCAAAGTCACGAGCTGTTTGAGCATCCAATGGTGTTTCTGCGTTTGTGCGAACACCTAAAGAGCGGATTTTATCAACCCAACCCATAAATTTACCAAAGTTTCCTGTCATTTCAGGTTGAACTAAAGCAACAGCGCCTTTAATAACTTCGCCCGTTGTTCCATCTAAAGAAAGCATATCGCCTTCTTTCAAGATAACGTCACCGATTTTAAGCATTTTGTTTGCGGCATCGACGCGTAAAGCAGAAACACCAGAAACACAAGGTTTTCCCATTCCTCGAGCCACAACAGCAGCGTGAGATGTCATCCCGCCTCTTGCTGTTAAGATACCTTCAGAAACGTGCATCCCTGTAATATCTTCAGGACTTGTTTCTTGACGAACAAGAATAACTTTTTTCCCAGCGTCTTTTGCTTTTTCAGCATCTTCAGCAGAGAAAACAATTTCCCCAACTGCAGCCCCTGGTGAAGCAGGAAGCCCTTCTGCCAAAACTTGCTTTTCAGCTTTCTTATCAAGCATAGGGTGTAAAAGTTGATCTAAAGCAGCCCCGTCTAAACGCATAATGGCTGTTTCTTTGTCGATAAGACCTTCTTCAACCATTTCAACTGCGATTCTTAAAGCAGCTGTCCCAGTTCTTTTCCCTGTTCTTGTTTGAAGCATCCACAATTTTCCGTCTTGGATTGTGAATTCCATATCTTGCATATCTTTATAGTGATCTTCAAGTTTGGAACGGATAGCGTCTAATTCAGCATAAACTTCTGGAAATTCTTCTTCCATACATGGAAGATTAACGCCACGGCGTTCTTTAACAATTTTGTTCATAGGTTGTGGTGTTCTGATACCTGCAACAACATCTTCCCCTTGAGCATTCTTAAGGTATTCACCATAGAAAAGGTTTTCCCCAGTTGCAGGGTCACGTGTGAAGCAAACGCCTGTTGCAGAATTGTCACCAGAGTTTCCGAAAACCATAGCTTGAACGTTAACGGCTGTTCCCCATTTTTCAGAGATGTTATTCATCTTTCTGTAGTAGATAGCCCGATCAACCATCCATGAAGAGAATACAGCGCCAATGCCACCCCATAATTGTTCGTATGGGTCTTGTGGAACAGGTTTGCCTTCTTTTTCACAAATAGCTTTGTATTGTCCAATGACGTCTTTAAGTTGTTCAACTGTCATTTGGTTGTCAAATTCATAGTTGTTTTCTTCTTTGACTTTTTCCAAAACATTTTCAAAGAGAGAACCATGAACCCCAAGAACAACGTCAGCATACATTTGAAGGAAACGACGATAGCTGTCATAAGCAAATTTTGCATTGCCAGAAATTTTAGCCAATCCTTCAACTGTTTTATCGTTTAAACCAAGGTTTAAGATGGTGTCCATCATCCCTGGCATAGAAATACGAGCCCCAGAACGAACGGAGAAAAGAAGAGGATTTTCTTCATCCCCAAATTTCCGTCCAAGAGTTGATTCAACTTCTTTTAAAGCGGTTAAAACATTTTCTTTTAACTCTTCTGGATAAGAATGGTTGTTGTCATAATAGTAAGTACAAACATCTGTTGTGATTGTAAATCCTGGAGGAACTGGAATTCCGATGCTACTCATTTCGGCAAGGTTTGCCCCTTTACCGCCGAGTAGGTTACGCATATCAGCACTGCCTTCGGCTTTTCCGTCTCCAAATGTGTAAACCCATTTTGTCATGGATGCGTATCCTTTATCATTTGTTAATTTAAATTGAAACATCCTTAAAACCGTTTCTTAAGGATATTTTTTTACCCAATTTTTGTAGCATTTTTTAAATCTGAGCACAAGTCTTTTTTTGAATTTTTACAAAAAAGATTCATTTTAGGAAACAGGTTCAAGGAAAGAACGTATTGAGGCTTAAAGGAATTTATTTTTACCTTCTTTAAAAGTGACTAAATAGGATTTAATTCCCATTCTATCAGCCCCTAAAATATCTCTTTTAGGATTGTCGCCAATCATAATCACATCTTGAGCCGAAAGATGAAGCTTTTTTAATGCAGCTTCAAACATTCTTTTATCGGGTTTATCGCAATAAACTTCGTCGTTTGAAACCATAAAGTCGATATAAAACGCAATACCCAATCTTTTAAGTTTTCGGGTTTGGATAGAGGCCAAAAGATCCGTCACAAGACAAACGGGAATATTTTTCTTTTTAGTTTCTTTTAAAAAGGCGAGGGCGTTTTTATCTACTTTCATATTTTTAATAAAAACATTCCAAAACGCAAGATTTACTTTTTCTGCCATAAGCCAAGGATAGGGGAGGTTTTTTTCTTCGGCTATTTGGCGAAAAATATGATAGCGGCTGTGTTGGCAAGGAAGTCCGCCTTTTATGTTTTCGTGTAAGATAAAGCTGTATTTTTCTTTAAATTCTTCAAATGAAATAATTTTTTTAAAAAAATGATAGCTTGCTAAGATAGCTTTTTGATGAGGGGTCTCAAAGTCATAAATCGTATTGTCTAAGTCGATTAAAACACCTTTAACATTTGCTAAATTTATAAAAGGGTAGGTAATTTCTTTCATTTTTTTGTTGCCTTTTGTATTTTTTTTAAAATCATTGTTGAAAACAGCTTCAATTTTTTGTAGAGTATAGAAAAAATAGGAAAAATAACAAGCTTTTTATGAGCAAGGTAAAATATCAAACCTTTTAAAATGTTAAAGTCCCTCTTTTAGAAAAGGATGTTTTAGATGAATACGATGGTCGAAGTTGAAAATAAGTATAATATTCTTAAGAACGCAGAAGGGCAGCTATTGATCGCCATTAAAGCCAGAATGGGGGGATCTGAACGCCCTAAAATTTTATACGATGGTCAGGAACATGCTTTGCTTTATAGAAGTGTCGATCAAACCGTTATTTTGGATTATATTCATCCGCAAGTCAGAGAGGCCTTTATGAACATAAAGGATGTTTTGGTCGTAGAGCTAAGAGATGAAGACATTGTCCGTGAATATGTTGTCCCCGTTCGTCGGGTCACAAAACTTCCTGTGATTGGGGATTTGACAACTGCTGCTATGGATGTTTTGGATAGTGCAGAATAAAAAGGGGAGGGTTCCTCCTTTTTTATTTATAAACGAAGCGTTGTTTAACAATAGGATTTTAAGATGTATTTAACTCTCTTTACCGGCTTTACTCTAGGATTTCTTTTACCTCTTATGGCGAGTCGATTTGGTAAATTTATGCCCGCAGACGCAGGAACGGCTTTGGCAAGCTTATTTCATCGCCCACGTTTTTCAAAAGGGCTGACTTTAGCCTATAAAATGCAATTTAAAAACCTTTGGATGAAATTACTTGGAAGTTGTGTTCTTTTTGGATTGATTTTGATGAGCCTTTATGGAATGACAGATTTGTATTTTTCTGAAACTTCTCAAATCTTTATTAAAATTATGATTTTTCTTTCCTTACTTTTGGCGCTTGTTGATGCAAAATTGATGCTTTTGCCAGATGTGCTCACAATGCCCCTTTTAATTTTTGGGTTTGCTTATTCTGTTTTTGGGGAGGGTATTTCTCCTGAAACAAGCGTGTTAGGGGCTTTATTTGGTTATTTCTTGCCAACCGTTGCGGTCTTTTTAATTTATCCTTTGATTAAAGGCGGCTTTGGCGGGGGAGACGTCAAAATGTTGGCCGCTTTAGGGGCCTGGCTTGGATTTGTAGGATTAAATCTTACCTTGCTTTTATCTTGTGTTGTTTTTATGATTTTTACTTTATTTACG
Source organism: Alphaproteobacteria bacterium (assembly GCA_009929265.1). Classification (GTDB taxonomy): domain Bacteria; phylum Pseudomonadota; class Alphaproteobacteria; order CASFRQ01; family SAAU01; genus SAAU01. The sequence continues at coordinate 39,276 of SAAU01000003.1, read as the reverse complement.
AAAGAGAAATCAGGTCCTTATGGGCCATCTTTAGCCATTTCAGCCCTAATTGTTCTTTTTATATTGACTCTCAATTTTGAATGGTTAAGGCCCTTTCTTAGAATTATTCAATAGGAAAAATGATGATACGGAAAAAACAAGATTTATTTGACCCTTTGGAAAGCGAGATTGTAGAAGAAGTTAAACAGGATTTGTCTTCAAAAAAAGAGGAGAAATCTAAGAAAAAATCTTCCCAAAAAGAGAAGGTTTATTCAAAAACTGAGAAAAGTGAGATGAAAGAAGAAGAAAAAGAAATTGACCGCTTAACAGAAGGTGAAGAGGTTGAAAAAGAAGAAATAATTGAAGAAAAACCGATAGGAATTATCCTAAAAGAAGCCCGTTTGAAAAAGGGGATTTCTTTAGAAGAAATATCTGACAGTTTGTGTATTCGTTTAAGATATTTAGAGGCTTTAGAGGATGAAAATTATAAGATTTTTCCTGCGGTCACCTATGTCTATGGGTTTTTAAGGACGTATGCTTCTTTCTTAAGGTTAGATTCAGATGAACTTGTTTTGCGTCTGTGCCAAAAAACGGCAACCTTAAAGAAAAAAGAAAATGATATGTTTCCTCCTGTTATTAGAAAACAATTTGTTTTTCCGACGAAAAGTGTTTTGTTAATGGCTTTTTTCTTACTTTTCTTTGTGTATATTTTTTGGCATTTTGTTTTAACGCCAAAGCCATTAGATCTTACCCCTGAGAAGGTCCCCGCAGAAATTATGAAAGATAAAGAGGAAGTTAAGCCGGCGCCTCTTGTTCCAGATATCTCAAAAGAAGAAGTGCTTCAAAAAGGGGAAAAAGTTCAAAAGAAATACGTGGCGTCTTTACGGAAAGATTTGGAAGAAAAGCCCTCTTCCCGTACATATGGAACAACAAAGGAATCTGCTGCTATTTGGTTGATTGCAACGGAAGATTCTTGGGTTGAAATTACGCAAGAAGATACGATTGTTTTGTCCTTGGTCCTTAAAAAAGGGGATAGCTATTACGTTCCAAAAGAAGGAGAGTATTTCCTAAAAACAGGAAATGCAGGCGGCTTAGATATTTTTATTGATGGGAAAAAATATCCTCCTCTAGGAAAAAGAGGGGCTGTTTATAGTGGGGTATTTTTATCTCCAGAAAGTTTAAAAGATAGATTAAAGGTTGAATAAATATGAATTTTTCAGAAAAGTTAACGACGTTAATGACGCGTTATGAGGAATTAACGGCTTTGCTTTCAACAGCAACGGATGGATCTGATTTCGTGAAATTCTCTAAGGAATTGGCGGGGTTGGAGGATATTGTTTCCGTTGGAAAAGAGTGGTTTTCTTTACAAAAAGAAATGAACGATGCCAAGGAAATGAAGGAAGATACTTCTCTTGATGCAGAACTTCGCAAAATGGCAGAAGATGATTTTTATGCTCTAAAAGAAAAAAATGAAGCCTTAGAAGAAAAAATGATGTTTTTTCTTCTCCCCAAAGATGAGGCGGATGAAAAAAATGCGATTTTGGAAGTTCGTGCGGGAACAGGTGGGGATGAAGCTGCCCTTTTTGCATATGATTTATTTAGAATGTATGAACATTATGCTGCCGTTAAAGGATGGTCTTTTGAAGTGGTCAACACAAATGAAATTGGCATTGGCGGCTATAAAGAGGCTGTTGCCAAAATCTCTGGCACCAATGTTTTCTCAAGATTAAAGTTTGAAACAGGGGTTCACCGTGTTCAACGGGTGCCTGCGACGGAATCTTCGGGTAGAGTCCATACATCGGCCGCGACAGTTGCTGTCCTTCCAGAGGCCGAAGAGGTGGATGTTCAAATCAATGATAAGGATTTAAGGATTGATACCTATCGTTCCTCTGGCGCCGGCGGACAGCACGTTAACAAGACAGATTCTGCTATTCGGATTACCCATTTGCCGACAGGGTTGGTTGTAGAATGCCAAGATGAACGTTCTCAGTTCAAAAATAAGGATAGGGCTATGTCGATTTTAAGGTCTCGTCTTTATGATAAGGAACGCCAAGAAAAAGATAAAGAAAGATCTGATGCACGCCGTTCTCAAGTGGGCTCTGGCGATAGATCTGAGCGAATTAGAACCTATAACTTTCCACAAGGTCGTGTGACGGATCACAGAATCAATCTAACGCTTTACAAAATTGAAGATGTGATGAATGGAAGTGCTTTGGATGAAGTTGTGGAAGCCTTGATTCATCAAGATCAAATGGATAAACTTTTGGCGTTTAATAACGGATGATACGAAAAGATTTAATAAAAGAACTTTCTTTAATTCCCTTTGTTGAAAATCCTTTTCTCGAAGCACGTCTTATTTTAGAACAAGAAAAAGTTTCGCCGCTTAAGGTTTTAAATCGAAGACGGGCAGGGGAACCTTTATCAAAAATCTTAGGGCAAAGAGGGTTTTGGTCGCTTTTATTAAACGTGTCAAAAGATGTTTTGGATCCAAGAGCCGATAGCGAAGTTTTAATTGAAGAAGTTCTTAAATCTTTTCCAGATAAAGCCGCCTCTTCCTCTATTTTGGATTTAGGAACGGGCAGTGGTTGTTTGCTTTTAAGTCTTTTAAGTGAATATAAGAACGCCAAAGGCCTTGGAGTGGATGTCTCAGAAAAAGCTCTTCATATCGCAACGGAAAATGCTTGTCTTTTTAAGAACTCGTCCTTTTTGAAGGCCAGTTGGCAAGAAGAGGCCTTTGTCGCCCTATGTCTTAAGCTTTTTCCAGAAGGATTTGATGTGATTGTTTCTAATCCGCCCTATATCAAAAGAGAGGATATTGAAACCCTTGATGAACAGGTGAAAGGGTTTGACCCTCTGTTAGCTTTAGATGGCGGGGAAGACGGTTTAGAATGTTATCGTCAGCTGAGTAAATTTCTTCCGCTATTGTTGAAAGAAAACGGGCGCATTTTTCTTGAAATTGGACAAGATCAAGAAGAGGAGGTTAAAGCCTTAATGACGAAAGAAAATCTTTGTTTTGAAGGACAAAGAAAAGATTATGGTGGCATTGTGCGCTGCCTGATTTTTTCAAAAAAATAAACATTAAAATAGAATGAAAATAAGTTAAAATTAAAAAAAGGCGGTATAAAAAATATACCGCTGTTTCCTTAATTTTCGATGACAGATTCGATTCGACTTTTAATAGCCCATGGATTTTCAATGGATTCAAATTTTACTTTTGATGTCCCTGTTCCAGAGAACCAAAGGGTTGCGTATCCAAAAAGATGTCCTAAAATAGATTGTTTTATTTCAATAGATTCTATTTGTTTTGTTTTTAGTTCTTCTGTTCGAGTACTAAGAATTCCTTTTTTGCAGATAATTCTTTTGTTTGTAACAACCATTTCCGTTCTGTATAATTTTAAAAAATCATATAAGGCCCAAATGATTATGAAAAATATGCCAACTTTTCCACTAGGGTCTTTTTGTATTTCTTTGTCAAAAAAATACATAAGAATAGATGAAAAAGCTAGAAAAGTTAGAAATCCTGTAATAATGTAGTTAGACCAATGAAGTTTAATTACTTCCTTTATTTCTTCGTCTTTTGACAATGTGTTTTTAATGTATGACATTTTTAATCCTTTTTTTTGAAACTTCAACGACATAAATATATGCTTGTAAAAAAAGAAAGTCAATTTATTTTTTAAACTATTTGATGTGTTCTTTTATAAAAAAAAGAGGGGGAATAAATCCTCCTCTTTTTTAATTTTGTAAAGAAAGTTAAGCTTCTTTAGATTCCTCTTTAGATTCTTCTGTAGGAAGTTCTTTAACTTCTTCTTTAACTTCTTGTTCGTCGGCTTTTGTTTCAAGCGCTTTTTTATGAGCGTTTAAAACTTTTTTAGCGTCTGCTTCAGAACGTGCAATCGTGATTTCAATATCTTGATAGACGTCTGGGTATAAAATCATTTTCACTGAGAAGACCCCAATATCCTTGATAGGACGTGTTAAGTCGACTTGAGAACGTGAAACGCTGTAGCCTTTATCTTTCAATTCAGAAACAATATCGCGACCTGTGACAGATCCGTAAAGTTGCCCTTGTTCTGAGGCTTGACGGATAAGAATTAAAGAAATTCCTTCCATTTTTTTCGCCATTTCCTGAGCATCTTTTAATGTTTCAGCATTTCTTGCTTCAATTTCTTTCTTTTGGGCTTCAAATAAAGCCATATTTTCTTTGTTGGAACGCAAAGCTTTCTTTTGGGAAAGTAAGAAATTACGTGCATAGCCGTTTTTAACTTCAACGACATCGCCTGTTTTTCCTAGTTTCTCGATACGTTCTAATAAAATAACTTTCATAACATTCTCCTCTTAATCTGCAACATAAGGAAGAAGTGCTAAGAAACGAGCGCGTTTAATGGCTTTTGCCAACTCTCTTTGTTTCTTTGCGCAAACAAAAGTTATGCGACTTGGAAGCATTTTTCCTCTTTCTGAAATGAAGCGTTGTAATAATTTGATATCTTTATAATCGATTTTTGGAGCATCTTTGCCTGAAAACGGGCAAGATTTGTAAGAACGATATGTTTTTTCCATTTTATTCCTCGCTTCCATTATCTTCGAATTGTCTCTGAGATCTTCTTCCCTTAGGAACAAGCATCGCAGAAGGACCTTCTTCTAAAGTATCAACTTTAAGAGTTAATGTTCTTAAAATGTTTTCGTCAAAACGCATTTGACGTTCCATTTCTTTGATGGCATCCGCTGGAGCATCAATATTCATAAACATATAATACCCTTTACGGTTTTTATTGATTTTGTAAGCAAGGACTCTAAGTCCCCAGTTTTCACGTTTTGTGACTTTCCCATTCAATTCGGAGAGAAGAGCTGTATATTTATCAGCCAATTCTTCGACAGAATTAGGAGTTAAGTCTTGACGTGCTATAAATGTAGTTTCATAAAAAGACATGTTTTCCCCTTATGGATTCTCATTTTAACAACTGCCCTTTACCATAAAAAGCAGCCTAAAATATAGCTAGTCCGTTCCTAGCAAGGAGTTCGGAAGTCCTATATATACACCATTTTGAAATGTTTTCAAGTGTTTTTTTGTAAAACCTTATTTCAAAATAAAAAAATCTCCTTTAGAAATCAAAGAAGACTTTTTTAAGTTGTATATAAGTTATTTTTTGGCTTTTTTAACTTTTTTAGGAGCCTTTGTAAGGGTCTTTGCTTTAACAGATTCTTTGCATGTGCATTCTTCGCCGCAATCACAAAGCCCTTTATCTAAAGCTTCAATCCAGTTATCAAAGTCAGAATTATCTGGGCAGCCTTTCTTTTCCCAAATGTAATAGGCAGCAACCCTGATTTCTTCTTCAGTTTTTTTCTTAGTCATAATAAAATCCCCCATAAATTTTAACTAACGTTTCTATTATAGGAAAACGTATAAAAGATTCAATGCTTTTTTTGAAAAAAAACGATTATTTTTCTAAAAATTTATCAAAATCCCCAAGCGTATTCAAATCAAAGAAAATATCTTCTTTTTTCATTTCAATTTCTTTAATATTCTTTTCTAAAGTTGGAAAGATTTGCTTAATAGAAGGAAATTCGTTTAAAAGAAGGCTATTTTTCAAGAAGAGTCGAGACCAAAGGACAGGATTATGTCTTAATCCTCCTTCAGTTGGAATGATGATTTTGTCAGATTCAAAAGCCTCAATAAGTGTATTTATCGCCTTTTCATCAAAACAGGGCATATCGCCTGGAAGAATAAGAACCCCATCAATTTCTTTTGGAAAAAAGTTATTTGCCAAAGAAATAGAACGGGAAACGCCTTCTTCAAAATTTGGGTTGAAAATGCACCGTGTGTCAAGCGAAGCAAGCTCTTTTTCAATTAAACCTGCTTCAAAGCCCGTGACGGTTAAAACAAGAGAAGCTTTGGATTTTATCGCATTTTGAACCGTTCTTTGGATAAGGCTTTTTCCTTGATGTCGCAGAAGAAGTTTATTGCCTTTTAGAGATCTCTTAGAAAGCCCTCCAGCTAAGATTAACACACCGATATTCGTTGTTGTTTTTACCGTTCTATGTGTTCTTTTTAGAGTTTGATTCGTATTGATAGATTTTTCTAATAGTCCCCCTACACAGAGTCCTCTAAGAAAAGATTCATCTATTGGAATTTCAGAACTTATCATACGTAAAAGAAAGTCGAATGAGTTTTGTTCGCTTTTTTCAATATCCTCAGGAAGAATATAGATTTGCTTGCTTCCAAAAGAGGCCTTAACCAAATGAAACCCCGGATAAATCGGAATATTAAAGGTTTCAATATCTGCCCCTTTATTATGAAGGGCTTGAGGAATAACATCGTTTTGATGAATGCTTGGAAAAGCCCCCGAAATAAACAAATATGAATCAGGCGTATCATCAAGCAAAAATTCCAACTGACGTTCTACTTCGTCTATCGTATGTGAACAAATTTCAAAATGAGAGAGGCTTCCTTTATAAGAGGAGATTTTCTTTTCAATTATTTTTACAAAATTTTTCTGCTTTTCTTCCGAAAAACTGGAAAAAGTTGTTCTTAAAAAAGAAAAAGTTTTTTCCTTTAACGGATTGATTTTGATGAGAGAGCTCAATCCTGAAAGTTTCAAGATATAAGATTCGATACTTTGCTTTGAAAGGTAGGGAGGGGAAATGTAAAGCGTTGCGATAAGTTCATCTTTTTCAACCATTTGAAAAGGTGTTTTTGTGGTTAAAATTAAAGTCTCATTTTTTTCATTAAAGCGTTCAAGCCGTTTTCTGGAGACATTTAAAATTCCTTTATCTGCTGCGTATATTTTTAATAATCCATTTAATGGAGGGGTCCAATAAGTGTTTAATCCAATAATTTCATTGGCCAAAATTTCGCACGCCATATTCTGGGAAAGCTCATCTTTTTCAGATTTAACCGCCAAGATGGATGTAATGCCAGCTTCTTTCAAAAGAAACATATCTCCTTCGGTTAATGGGCGTCCATTTTCGATAAAAGTTCCTTGAACAAAAAGAGGATAAACCAGTTCAAATCCTTTTGCTTGAGAGGGGGTTAATTCCTTTAATATCATCCGCGATATTCCTTTTATAAAAAACTATTTTGCCCTAAAGAAGTCATTCAAAAGCTTAAGTGGAAGCTTGATTGAAATGATGCGTCCGTTGATGTCTTTCTTTTCCGGAAAGCTCATTAAAAAGCTTTTTTTATCGGCAAGAGGTCTAAGTTCAACTTGTTTGAATTTGACATCTTTCAAAAATTCAAAATCAGAAACGTTTAAGAGAGAAGGCTTTTTTCCCGTTAAGGAAAGAGAAATCTTTTGAGCCGAATAAAGTTCAATCTTCAATAAAGAAAGGACATCATTTTTGATTTGGAAAGAGAAATCTGCGTTCAATTCAGAGGCTTTTAATTTTCTTTCTTCTGTATTGAAATATTCCATCAGACGTTCTTCTACAGATTTAAATTTCAAAACAAGAGGGGCCCCTACGAATTGGTAAGAGATATTTCCTTCTTTCAAGAAAGTTGGATACCCTTTTAAATTAAGAGAGAGGTCTTTAAGTTTAATCAACCCATTTTTTCCATCAACTTCATAATTCATTTGGATATTACTAAAGGTAAAAGGATCATAGTTAATTTGTCCAATAAAAGCTTTTTGTTCGTTGGAGGTTGTCAAAGGGGACAAATGTAAGAAATCAAAATTCCCCTTAAGCTGTTTAAAGTTCCAATTTTCAAAGGAAAAATTCAAACCAGAATCAACAATCAAAGAAAGTTTTTTAGGGAAGATTTTTCTTGAAGTTGCTAAGACCGTTCCTGTGCCATAAACGCGACCAGAAACTCCTTTTTTAAGAAAATCAAATTCAGGAGAAATAAGGACAGGTTCAAGGTTTTTTTCAAAAGTGATAGAGTTGGTCTTAAAGTTCAACAAAGCAGATCTGTAATCTTTTCGAATGACGCCATTGCCTTGCATTTGAACATAAGGGGTTTGAGCAGAAAATAGAACATTTCTTTTCGTATTCGTTGAGAAAGAAAGGGAAAACGGGTCTTTCAAAACAGATTTATCGGCAAGTTCTATTTTTGGCGCGTTGAACATCAAGGTTTTTTCTTTTCCTTTAGAGGAAAGATTAAATTGTCCATTCATAATTGAAATTTGCGCATTGGCAAAATTAAAATCTGAAGAGGAAAGAACAAAGTTATCTTCGGCAATTAAGTTAAAAGATAAGCCGCGAATAAGAGAATCAAAGGCGTCTTTTTCTGAAAAGCTAAGGGCTTCTCCTTTTAAGGCAATTGATTTTAATACCCCGTTTAAGGCCAAATTTTTTCCATTAGAGGCAAAGAGGGGTTTCCCATCTTTTGCAGGTTCAATCTCAGAAACAAAAGAAGAGCGTGTCCGAAGAATGGCATCTTTTGTTTTAACAAAAATTTCTGTTAACCCAATTTTTGAAACATGTTCCTGACTTAATGTGTAAAAACAATCTTTCTTTTTTTCACAAAGGAAAAGTCCATTCAAGAGAAGTTGTGCTTTTTTAGCGAACATATTTTTATATTCAAGGTTTTCTCCAGAAATTAACAAAGATGAATTAGAATAAATTTTATCTAGATTTTCCGAAAAAGAAATGTTCTTTAAAGAGGCCGTTAAAGCAAAAGGCATTTTTGTCTTAAAGAATTTTTTTTCGTAATAACTCCCTTTTAAAGAAGCCTCAAAATTATAAACTTTTTCCCCTTCTAATGTGGGGTAAAGAGTGGCTTTTAACAAGAAATCATCTTCTGTTTTGAAGTTGAATGTCACTGTTTTAATTAAAGCATTTGGCGCAATTTCCATTTGAACTGTGCCAGAGAAATTATAAGGTTTTTTATTTAAAACAACATTTCCTCCTTTTATCTTGAAATCCAAATTTGTTTTATCTGAAAGTTGCGTTAAGGTTAAAAATCCGTCTTTTACATCCACATTTTTTTCCTTAAAGCTAAAGGGAATGTGGAATTGAGGGATGCCTTTCATTTGTCCTGTTGCAGAAAAAGAGAAAGGAATATCTGTTCCTTCTAAAGAAAGAAGCCCTTTTGAAGAAGAGAACGTAATAGAGCTGATAGAAAGGCCCTTTTCTTTATCTGTAAGAGATTTCAAGATTTTTGGCAGTTCTCCTGCGTAAATGGAATAATCTTTAGAAATCCCGCTAATAGGAACGGAAATATTTTTAATTTCAATGGATTGCACCCGTCTTGAGAAAATATCAAACAGATTATAAGAAACGATAATTTTATCGGCTTTTAAGACCTTAGATTTATCTGAAATATTTTTAAAGACCAACATGCTATAGCTGTGCGAATCCAATGTATAGCTAATATTTGGAAGTTGTCGTTTCATAAAGTTGTTTACAAAATGCGGCGTTGAAAGGTATAGAACCAAAGCGCCAACAAGAAAAATAATTCCAAGACCTGCTAAAGGGAAGAGAAGATACCACTTAAAAGTTCTTGAAAATTGAGCTAAAAGAGGAGCTTTATTTTGAACAGGACAAGTCGTTTGAATAACAACCCGTCTTCTTTTTGTATTTTTGCCGTTTTTCGTTCCTGTGTTTAAAATGGAAGGCGTGACAACTTCATAAACTTCGTTTTTAGGAACAGAGATAACCTCTTCTTTTTCCTCCTCATCTTGTAAAGGGGCCCCCTCTAAAATATCGGAAGGGTTTTCTTCTCCTTCAACGTCCTTTTTTTCAAATGAATGTGCGCGTGGAGGACCAATAGGTCCTTTTGAGGAAGGGACTTCCAAAATGCTTTCTTCATCTAAAGAAATGTCTTCTTCAGGTGTTTCATCCTCAGCTGGGGCTTCATTATCGACAGAAGGTTCTTCGTCAACAGGGGCTTCATCCTCAGCTGGTGCTTCCTTCTCAACAGGTGTTTTTTCAGAAACTTCATCCTCCTCAACAGGGGTTTCATCCTCAGCAGTTTCTTCGTCAGTAGGTGTTTCTTCTTTAGAAAGATCTTCATCGGTAGGGATTTCCTCTGAAATAGGAGTTTCTTCTTCAATAGAGGGATCAAGGGGTTCATTTAAAGAAGGAAGCGGCATTTCATCTTTGACAATAGGGGTGTCTTCAAGAAGGTCGGTGTCGTATTCAAAATCATCTTCAGATTTTTTCTTTTGCTCTTCTTCTTTATTCAAAAGAGAAACATCAAAAATGGAAGATTCATCAATTTCATCTTCTTTGAGGGATTTTTCATTTCCCAAATCGATAATGTCTTCTTCTTTAAGAAGTTCATCCGTAAGAGAATCTTGATTTTCTGTATCCTCAGAAGGCGTTTTATCTAAAAGATTTTCGTTTTTGTTTTCCATGTCGTTTCCCTTTTTAACCCCTTGTAAAAACTTAAAGCATATTTTAACGGGTTTTATTTTAACTTTCAAGCATTTGCTTAAAATTTTCTTCAGTTAGAATTTTAAGGTTTAATTTTTGTGCCTCTTCCGCCTTTTTCCCGCTCTTTTCCCCGATGACAACAAAGTCCGTTTTGCTTGAAATAGAGGAATTGACTTTTCCTCCTTGAGCTAAAACCATTGCTTTGGCCTCCGCCCGTGTCATGGTTTCCAAAGAGCCTGTAAAAACAACACTTTTTTGTGAAAAGGCGGTGTCTTTATGGAAAATTTCAAACGGTGCGATTGTTAAGATTTCAGAGAACCGTTGAACAAGGGCGACATTATGTTCTTCTGTCATAAAGTCTGTTAGATCTTGGGCGATTTCTTCTCCAATGCCACTCAAGGTCATCAGATCTTGCTTAAAATCCTCTTGCTTGGCGGCAATTAAAAATACCTCAACCGTTTTATAATGTTCGGCAAGAAGACGGGCTGTCACTTGTCCAATTTGCTTTATTCCTAAAGCGAATAGAAATCTATCAAAAGAAATGTGGGCCTTTTTTTCGTTAATGGACTTAAATAAATTTAAGGCTGATTTTTCACCCCAACCGTCTTTATTTATCAATTCTTCTTTATGATTTTCTTCCAAAGAAAAAAGATCAACTGGCGTTTTAACCCACCCGATATCATAAAAGAATTCGGCATTCTTTTCGCCCATGCCTTCAATGTCAAAAGCGTCTTTTGATACAAAGTGTTTGAGGCGTTCTTTGGCTTGGGCTTTACAAAAGAGACCCCCTGTGCAGTAGATATAGGCCTCGTCTGTATCTCGAACAGCCTTACTTCCACACACAGGGCAGTGTGTTGGAAATTCAAAAGGTTTGGAGTTGTTTGGGCGCTTTTCTAACTTTACCCCAACAATTTGAGGGATGACATCGCCGGCGCGTTGTAAAATAACCGTGTCGCCAACGCGAATGTCTTTGCGTTCAATTTCATCCATATTATGAAGGGTGGCGTGTGAAATAAGGGCGCCCCCCACATTAATTGGACGTAAATCCGCAACAGGGGTGAGGATACCCGTTCTGCCAACTTGGATTCGGATGTCTTCAAGCAAAGTTTCGGCTTTTTCAGCTGGAAATTTATGGGCAATTGAAAAGCGAGGGGCGCGTGCAATAAAGCCCAAACGGTTTTGATAATCCAAACGATTGGTTTTATAAACAACCCCGTCAATATCATAAAACAGATACGCCCGTTTTTCTTGCATTAAGCGGTAGTAGGCGGTTAATTCTTCAATCGAAGTGCATTTTTGAATATCTGGACTGATAGGAAAATGAATTTGCTTAAGGAAGTCTAAAAATCCTTCTTGAGAATCCCAGAAAATATCCGAGCAAATCCCATAAGAATACCCAAAAAGACTGAGTTTTCTCTCTTTAGTAATGGAAGGATCTAGCTGCCGTAAAGAGCCTGCTGCCGCATTTCTTGGGTTGGCAAACAGTTTTTTTCCTAAGGCTTCTTGCTTTTGGTTCAGCTCGAAAAAGTCTTCTTTTTTCATATAAACTTCCCCTCGAATTTCAATTTTTTGAGGAATGTTTTTGCCTGTAATTTCCAAAGGAAATCCTTGAATCATCTTAAGGTTTTCGGTGATATCTTCGCCTTCTTTCCCGTCGCCCCGTGTGGATCCTTGAATAAAATGGCCGTCCTGATAAAAGGCCGAAAAAGAAAGACCGTCAATTTTCGGTTCTGCAATAAACTCCAAAGGCGTTTTTTCGTCCAAAGCAAGGAAAGTTGAGACTCTTGAAACAAAATCGGCAATCTCACTTTCTTCAAAAATATTAGAAAGGGAAAGCATGGGGACTTGATGTTTGACTTTTTGAAAACCCTTTGAAATTTGAGAACCGACTTTTAAAGAAGGGCTATCTTTGCGAATAAGGGCAGGAAAGCGGTTTTCAATCTGCTCATTTCTTTTTTTCAAAGCGTCATATTGATAGTCAAAAAGTAAAGGTTCGTCTTTTTGATGATAGGCAATGTCAAGCTTTGAAAGTTCCTTTGCTAGAAATTCAAGTTCTTGTTTGGCTTCTTTTTCAGAAAGTTCTTCAATTTTCTTTTCAATATGCTTATTCATCATTATCCCTTTAGTTTTTAAGTAAGCTTTCGGCGTGTTCTAAGGCTGTATTTGTAATTTTCTCCCCCGAAAGCATACGAGCAATCTCTTTAATGCGCTCCTCTTTTGAAAGGCGCAGAACAGTTGTTTCGGTTTGGCCGTCTTTAGATGCTTTTTCAACAAGAAGGTGCTCATTCCCACAAGAAGCAACCTGCGGCGAATGGGTGACGACCAAAATTTGCATGGTCTTGGAAAGCCTTTCAAGGCGTTCTCCAACGGCTTGAGCTGTGGCGCCAGAGACACCAGAGTCAATTTCATCAAAGATAAGGGTAAAGTCGTTATCTTCTTCAACCAAATTGACTTTAAGGGCCAAAATAAGGCGGGAAAGTTCACCCCCTGAGGCTGTCTTATGAAGAGGGGCCAAATCCGTCCCTTCATTCATCGCGACAAGGAAGGAGACTTTATCAAGGCCCGTGTCGCCCCAATCTTTCTCCTCCAAAGGCGTAATTTCTGTCTTAAAGCGACCCTTTTCAAGTTTTAAGGCTGGAAGTTCCTTTTCAATAACTAAATCTAGGGTTTTTGCAGCATCTACCCGTTTTTGATGAAGCGCTTTAGCTTCTTTTAGATAAGCCAGTCTATTTTCGCTTTCTTGCTTTTGAAGGCGATTTAAGGCCTCTTCCCCCTGTTCAAGAAGGGTGAGATCTGTTTGGTATTTTTGAAGAAGGGGTGTAAGCTCAACAATAGAACAGTTATATTTTCTGGCCATATCTTTAAGGGCAAAGAGTCGTGTATCTAAGGCCTCTAATTGTTCTTTGGGAGAATCAAAATCACTGACTTTATTTTCAAGGCTGGAGGTAATTTCCTCCAAGAGCGTTGTCACCTCGGACAAAGAATTAACTTCCTCATCAAACAAACCATCCGAAAGGCGAGAGGCTTTTTGAAGATTCTCCTCAACTTTATAAAGAGAGAAGGGGCTTTCCGATTGGTTTGCCAAAACCTCATAAGCTTGGTTAATGGCCTCTGCAATTTTTTCCGCATTCATAAGGGCCATTCGTTTTTGAAGGAGGGCATCCTCTTCCCCGTCTTTTAAGTCTAGATTCGAAAGCTCTTGAACAGAGAAGGTTAAAAATTCCTCTTGTTTTTTGGCGGTCATAAGTTTTTCTTTTTCTTCCTCCAAAGCTTTTCTTGAATTTTTCCAAGCCTTAAAAAGGGTTTGAACAGATAAAAGAGTGTCTTCAAAGTCCCCAAACCTATCCAAAACAGATAAATGCGTATCCGGGTTTAGGAGGGAATAGCTTGAAAACTGCCCATGGATTTGTAAAAGAAGAGGGATGATTTTTTTCAAAGTTCCCATAGGAACAGGCGTGCCATTCATTTTGGCTTTGCTTTTTCCATCAGAAAAAACAAGGCGCCCAACAAGGAGCGTGTCCTCTTCCATCTCAATATCATTTTCTTCCAAAAGAGCGCGCGCTGGGTGATTCTTTGGAACCCTAAATTCGGCCATAACAGAAAGTTTCTCAGCCCCTTTTCGGATAAGGCCAACGTCACTTCTTTCCCCTAAGATAAGGGAGAGCGAATCAAGTAAGATTGATTTTCCTGCCCCTGTTTGTCCTGTTAAAACGGTTAATCCCTTTGAAAAATCCAAAGAGAGCTCTTTAATTAAAACAACATTTTGAATAAATAAAGAAATTAACATAGCTTTATTTTCCTAACAAAGCGGTGGCTTTTGCCGTCCATTTAGAATCTTTATATGACTTTTGAAGCGTAATTAAAAGAGCTTTTTCTTGGCTTTTTAATCCTAAAATATGATAACTTTCGACAAGACGATAGAGGGCCTCTTCTACATAAGGCGTTTTGCCGTATCTTTGAAGAACCGTTTGAAAGCGGGAAATTGCAGCCGAAATATTACCGTCCTTTAGATAAAACCTGCCAATTTCCATTTCTTTGCCCGCGAGTTGATCTAGACTGATGGAAAGAAGTTCTTGTGCTTTTTTAGCATAAGGGGAGGTTGGGAATCGTAAAAGAAGCTCATTAAAAGTTTTGAAAGCCTCTTTTGAAAACTCTTGATCCCGTTCAACATCAACGACTTGTTCATAAAAGCACATTCCCTTTAAAAAGTAGGTATAAGGGGCGTCTTTATCCCCAGGGTGAAGGGCAATAAATCTATCTAAGACAAGCAGGGCATCAGCATATTTTCCCTTCCGATAAAGAAGATAGGAGGCCATAAGTTGACCTTTTTTTGCCCAAGAAGAGTAAGGATAATTTCTTTCCAAAGAATCAAAGGCCGAAACAGCTTTTGTATACTCGCCTTTATCAATCAGGGTTAAGGCATCCAAGTAAACAGTTTTATCGGAAACTTTAAGCTCTTTCATTTCAGAAGGGGTAGAGCAGGCACTTAAAAAAAGAGGAAGAAAGGCAAAGACATATCTTGTTTTCATTTAGGGTTCCTTCAAGAATCAATAAGTCAAAGAGTTAATCCTTTGACGGGGCAACTACAAAACAAGGTAATGCATTTTTTTCCAAAAGTCTACATACTTCAACAGCTTTTTTTCGATTTTCTAGGTCAAAGACACGGACGCGATAAATATCCTTAAAAGGTAAGATTTGAACACTTCCAAACCCACCAAGAAGAGTCTCAATGTCTTTGGCTTTTTTAAGAGCGGTGAAGAGAGACGAATAGGCCCCTGCTTGAGCTTGCCAATAAGTATTTTCTTCCTTTGACGTGGCATAGACAGGGATGTGAGGCTTTTTCGTTGGCAAGAAAACCTTTGACGGATTCGGGTGTTTTTCTGCATAGGCCGTTTTCATTTCGTGAAGAATATCGTCTAAAGGAGGCTTTTTTAGAAGGGCTTTTTTCTCAAAAGGATTGTTGGGATTTTCTTTATTCGAGTGCTTAAGCGTTTTAATTTCTTTAAATCCTGCGTTTAGAAGATGGACAACACTTTTATCACGTGCTTTAACAGAGTTTTGCCCAAGGCTTAAGGCAACGAGATGGTTTTTCCCTCGTGTGCACGTGCTAATCACATGATAGCCACAGGCGTAAAGATAGCCTGTTTTAAGGCCTTCTGACCCTTTGTAATAATGAATAATGTTATTGTGATTGCCATAGACTTTACCCTGAACTTTTGTGAATTTCGTTTTGAATAAAGGGTAGTATTGCGGAAAATGATTTAAAAGAGCCAACGCCAAAATTGCCATATCTTTTGCGTTTGAGATTTGCTTGCGATTATAAAGGCCAGAGGCATTCATAAAAACAGTGTTTTGCATCCCTAATCTATGGGCTGTTTTCGTCATTAAAATCGAAAAGTCGTGCTCTGTTGGGGCAAGGTTTTCTGCCAAAACGACCGCAACATCGTTGGCCGATTTTACAATCAAGGCCATGACAGCTTCCCGAACAGTTAAAGGGCGTTTGGTATCAATATAGATTTTGGATTTGGGTTGGGCGATGGCTTTTTTTGAGATGTAAAGCGTATCTTCCCATTTGATAAGGCCTTTGTCTAAAGCGGAAAAAGTGAGATAAAGCGTCATCAGTTTTGTTAAGGACGCTGGATAAATGATGTCATCGGCGTTTTCGGCCGTTAAAATATATCCACTTGAGACATCCGCAACTAAAGAGTCTTTTTGAACACAAAAG
Organism: Alphaproteobacteria bacterium; assembly: GCA_009929265.1. Classification (GTDB taxonomy): domain Bacteria; phylum Pseudomonadota; class Alphaproteobacteria; order CASFRQ01; family SAAU01; genus SAAU01. The sequence goes on along the minus strand of SAAU01000003.1, from coordinate 23,258 downwards.
GCTGAAAAACTATAAAAGAAAAAACAAAAAAATATAAAAAGAATTCCTTTTTTGCTCATTTGAATAAGTTTCCTTAAAGCCTTTTTGTGAAAATTAAATAAAAAAGGGGATCCCTATAGCAGGTTCCCTTTTTCATAAATGGATTTATTCCCCATAAACATGTAAACAAGAACGGGAAAATAAAACATAATAAGAAAAGCTTTTATCCACCACTTTTACTTTTGAAATACGTGCTTTACGAACAGCTTCTGTCAGTTGAATGTCGCCAAAAGGCCCAATAAGACCTAGCAAGAAATAGGTGCAATCTTCTCCTGTTTTGAACTGTTCAACATTTGAAAAATCAACATCCGTGACGTTTGTTGTATTTGCAATAGGGGTCACTTGAATGCACCCACTTAAAAGAAATAAACAACTAGCTAGAATAAATTTTTTCATAAAAAAACCTCTCTTAAAGATAACTTCTTTTCTCCTCATCTAACACAAAATAAAAAAAAATACAAGGCTCTTTCAAAAGGATTTTTTTAAAAGCAAGGATTTGTCCAGATTTTTAGACTAAATTTTTTATTTAATGAACTTTTTTTGAAAGTTTACTTTTGAGGCTTAAAATTTACTTTACAATTTAGGTCAATTATGACATTCTTAGCTCAAATCGCGGATAATTTTATTTGCTTAACTTTTATTTTTTATTATGGAGAAAAGAAAAAATGACTCGTTCTGAACTTGTTTCACTTATTTTGAAAAAACACCCAACATTAAAGGCTGTAGATGCTGAAAAAATTGTTCTTACTTTTTTTGATGAGATTTCGAAGGCTTTAGCTGAAGGCGATAGAGTTGAACTTCGTGGCTTTGGTGTTTTCTCTGTTCGTGAAAGAGCCGCTCGCGGGGGAAGAAATCCTCGGACAGGAGAATTTGTTCGTGTGATGAAGAAAAAGGTTCCATTTTTTAAGTCTGGAAAGCTTTTGAAGGAATCTATTAACAAATAGGTGATATTAAATGCGATTTATTCGTTTTGCTTTTTTTTCGTGTATTATTTTACTCTTAGCTTCTTTTATTTCGTATAATAGGACTTATGTTCCTGTGCAACTGTTCTTTTCTGCGTATCATGTGGAAATGCCTGTTTATTTTTTGGTGCTCTCTGTTGCGGGAATTTTCTTCATATTGGGGGGCTTTTTTATGTATCTTGAAGTGCTCCATCAAAAACGAAGAATCCGTTTATTAAAAAAGACAATGTGTAGGATGAAAAAATGAACTGGTTAACGAATTATGTCCGTCCAAAAATTAAAAATATGATGTCTCAAAAGGAGATTCCTGATAATTTATGGGAAAAATGTCCTTCTTGCGAGAAGATTATTTTTGTTAAAGAATTGGATAAAAATTTAAGGGTTTGTCCTGAATGTGGCTATCATTTTAAGATTACGCCAGAAAAAAGACTCTCTTTGCTTTTTGACAATGGGGAATATACATTGGTTTCTGTTCCTCAAGTGGCAGATGATCCGCTTCATTTTTCGGATTTGAAAAAATATGCAGATAGGTTAAAAGCTTCTCGTGCGAAAACAAATCAAGAAGATGCTATTTTGGTAGCTCATGGACGTATCAATTCACATAGGGTTGTCGTTGCCGTTTTTAATTTTGGCTTTATGGGGGGCTCTATGGGGCGCGCCGTTGGGGAAGCTTTAATTTCCGCAGTGGATTTGGCGCTTTTGCAAGAGGCTTCTTTGATTATTGTGCCCGCTTCTGGTGGGGCAAGAATGCAAGAGGGGATTTTGTCCTTAATGCAAATGGCAAGAACCACAATGGCCGTTCAAAAATTAAAGGAAAAAGGTCTGCCGTATTTAGTGCTTTTAACACATCCAACAACAGGAGGAGTCACGGCTTCTTTTGCAATGCTTGGGGATATTACACTCTCTGAACCAGGGGCAATCATTGGCTTTGCAGGGGCACGTGTGATTGCTCAAACCATTCGGGAAAAATTGCCTGATGATTTCCAAACAGCAGAATACTTGCATGATCATGGAATGGTTGATATGATTGTTAAAAGAAAAGATTTGAATAAAACTCTGGGGAGAATTATAGACCTATTAACGGTTCGTTTGAAAAAATAAACCCTTACACAAAGAGGTGAGAAATGAAAGATATCAGCTTTATTTTAACAGTTTATAATAAGGAAAAAGTTCTCCCTTTTGTGATACAGTCTCTTTTTGATCAAGAAGAAGTCTATAACGCCGAATATATCTTTATCGATGACGCCTCAACCGATAAGTCTGTTGAGGTCATTAAGCAAAAAACAACCGCGCTTCAAATGCGGGATGTTAAGATTGTCTTAAACAAGGAAAAATTAGGTCCCTCTATTCGTTTAAATCAAGCTTTAGAAATGGCAAAAGGCCAAGTTCTTTTTGTGATGGATGGGGATGATATTCTCCCCCAAAATGCCATTTATCAAATGCAAAAGACGATGTATGAATCAAAGGCCGATATTGTCCGCGGAAAGCCAAAACGCTCTGGCCTTATTCCAGAGGAGCTTTTGGGCAAAAAGATGAAAGTTCAAAAGAAATATTTTCTAACCGATAATCCGCTTTCAACAGTCTTAACGCGTAAGGATTTAACAGGACTTTGCGTGTTGTTTAAAAAGTCTATTTTAGAAAAAAGCAGCTATTTTGAAGAGGGGCTTTTCACACACGATGTGGCCTTTATGTTGAAAATTGCTGCTGCTTCAAAATCTATGGTTTTAATGAAAGAGCCGACTTTTTTTGTGCCCTTTATTCCAGATGAGGTTTTGTTAAGTAAAGATTACCGTCAAGTTCTTTATGATGGATTTTTTGCCAGATATAATTTTTTCGAATCAATTCCTATGAATAGTGAAGAAGAAAAAGTCATCTTAAAACGCTTATTGGAGGCGGGGTATAACTATATTTATTATGCAAGTTTACGTCCCAAAAAGCCGATTACCTCTCTTTTTGAAAAGACTGTCACTCGGATACGCAAAAAGCTGTTCTTGCCAAAATTAGATAGGTTTTTATTCTTGTATATTATGGGATTTTATTTTGGATTAGATGCAAGAAAAGCGGTTAAAAGTTTTGCTCTTTATATTAAAAAAGATATGCGTAGGTTGCGCGGGAAACTAAGAAAAGAAGACGTTAAGATTTCGCCTCTTGTTTCTAAGGATGCGCAGGAAGTTAAGTTTTACCTTCAACAAGTGACAAATGAAACAAAGTTTTTGGCTTCTCAATCCCTAGAATGGCTAGTGGATACGAAATATTTGGCCTCTTTATACGACACAATCACGCCAGAGGAGGGGGTATTCCTCAAAGCCGTTGTGAAGGGGAAAATTGTTGGAATTTGCTCCTTAAGGCGTCCAGTAAAAAAACGAGTTCAACATAATGCAGAGCTTAGCCTTTCTGTGTTAAAAGCCTATTGGGGGCGCTCTATCGGGACATATCTTTTGATGGAGGCGATTCTTTTTGCAAAGAAAAATGGCATTAAACGGGTTCAAGTTTATGTGAACACAAGAAATAAGCGGGCTTTAGAGATTTTTAAACGCTTTGGGTTTGTGTATGAAGGGCTTTTGAAAAAGACTATTCGTATTGGAAACAAATATTATGACGCGTATTTAATGACTCTGTTTCTTTCCTAAAAAATAAATGGGTTTTTTGTTAAAAAGAGCTTGACTTTTCTTTGAAATTTTTATAAATAATACCCTATCGTTCAAAAGGATAGGTGGCAGAGCGGTTTAATGCGGCGGTCTTGAAAACCGTTGAGGGGTGATACCCTCCGGGAGTTCGAATCTCTCCCTATCCGCCATTAACATCAACCTGTTGATTTTAAAGTGTTTTTTGTTGTTTTCGGCGCGGCTCCGCGCCATATAGCAGGTGAAATAACGACCCTTGACTGCGGCAAGCTCTTAAAAACCAAAATTCCACCAATTTCTATACAATGCCCATTTTAGCATAGTCACTACCTATTAAAGAAAAGGATATACTTAAAAATTATACCTTACCGCTCCAAATATATTTGAGTTAAGCGTCTCCCTTTTATTATATTAGGCATACATTTAATCTTGAATGCACTTTGGTCGTATGTATTTTTTGAGTTGCATTTCTTATTAATAGCGTTTGGAGTTCTTCTTCTATTAATTACTACATTGATTTGTTTTATGCATATTACTTATCATATTGATCGGAAAATTACCTATCTTCTCATCCCTTATCTGATATGGATATCATTCGCATCAGTATTAAATATGAGCCTATATTTGTTAAATTAGAAAACGAATTAATATCTTAAGTCATTTTCCGGAGATTCACTTTCACAACAATTTATAATAGCTATTCAAATGTTTGATGAATAAAAAGACTTATCTAAAGGATATTAAAATTTAATTAGATGTTTTATATGGTTTCTAAAATAAGATCAGAACGTAAAGAAAAAAATAAACAAATTAGGCTTGATAAAATAACTTTTCTTGTTTTATAAAGTCTAACTCTGTAGATATTTTGAATAAGGTTTGTAGATCAACACTCTCTGGCACATGACTATCAAGTATATTCCCTATTATATTAGGGGATAAATACGCCAAATTTACATATCTATAAACATTTCTAATGCTTGTATGTTCTTTTACTCTTATTTCTTTGATAGTTAATCCTTCTTCATACATCTTCTTATATCTATAAGCATAGCTTATAGCCTTAATTAAATAGTTAGAATTTTCTGACTTGGTTAAAATTTTCTTACCACAAGCCTCATATCTGTTAGTTGAGATTCTGTTGTTTATATAAATCTCTTTCTCTAAAATTAAGCGCTTTGCATCTGTGCTTAAATAGATATCTTTGCTTATAGATTGGGCTTTACTGTTGTAATAATTCTCTGTTTTAAATTTATTTAGATAAGAAGTATTTTCTATATTAATAAAATAAGTTAGTTTGTTTTCTGTATAAATTATTTTGTCTATAATCTCTTTTGTTAAATCTGATTTTTCATACTGTCCTAATATATCCCAGTTAATTAATTTAAAGTCTAATGACTTATCTTTCCCTATCAACTCTAAATCTGTATTTAAAAAACTTTGAATAACATTAAATGTGATTTTTTCAATATCTCCAGCAGGAAGATACAATCCTTTTTGTTTATAATATCTATATTTTTTAATTGCATGTTTTGATGATTTTTGATTAGTAAACTTCTCTCCCTCACTATTTATAATCTTCCCAGTTAGTAAATAGGCATCTTTAAAATAAGTATTGTTTTTTCTATTACATTGCTCAGTTAAAAGATTTTGCACTTCATCAAACAATTCTCGATTAATTATTGCTTTATGCTTGCCGGGATAAATAGCTTCTGCCTTTTTATTAGTTATCTTACCAATATAAATCTTATTTCTTAAGATTCTTACAAGCATAGATTTTGATAAACTGTGTCCTCCACGCGCTATACCTTTTGCTGTTATCCATTGCTTACTTTTAATATTATGAGTATCTGTGTATTCTTTTAGCTTACTTATGGATTTAACTTCAAGATATTGCTTAAACAAATCATTAACAATTCCAACTTCTTCCTTATTTGCTATTAATTGCTTATTTTTAACATCATACCCCAGATATAAGTTACCTCCTGTCCACAACCCTTTCTTTTTAGATGCTTGGATTTTATCACGAACTCTCTCAGAGGATACTTCTCGTTCAAATTGAGCAAATGATAACAACATATTTAAAGTAAGCTTACCCATTGAATTGCTTGTATCAAATGCTTGTGTGATTGATACGAAGTTGCATTCATATTTATCAAATTCTTTCATCATATTATGAAAGTCCATAATGGATCGGGATAATCTATCAACCTTATACACAACAACCGTTTGTATTTTTCCAACCTTCATATCAGCAAGCATATCTTGCAAACCAGGACGTTTCATAGTTCCACCAGAGATACCTCCGTCTTCATAGGTTTTATAATGCTCCCAATTATTAAAAGTTTGTGATAGAATATAATTCTTACAAGCCTCTTCTTGATTATTAAGAGAATTAAATTCTTGCTCTAAGCCTTTTTCAGTAGATTTACGAACATATATCGCACAGTTAATTTTGGACATCTTTATTTACTCCTTTATTGTTTAAGCCAAAAAAATCATAGCCTGATACTTTCTTATGGCATATAACTTTTGCTACAGCTGACAAAGTTTTGTAAATCTCTCCATTATATTCAAAAATATTTTTATCTTTAACAATCACATTGTAAGTTTTACCTTTATAAGTTTTAATAATATGAGAGCCGAGTTTTATGTGGTATTTGATTTTATAAGAATTCTCTACATATTTATTGGGATCTGAAGAATAACGATTGAGTTTGGTTATATGCTTTGAATCTAATTTTAAATTCATATTATCACATTGTATCTTATACCATAGGGGTCTATACATGGCACTTTTAAGTTTCTTAACTGAAATATTAAAATATCTTTTCCATAATGGAGTAAGTTCTTCTATTGAAAGAGCGATTAATTCTTCATAGCTTTTAGGTAAGTAAATTTTATCTTTCATCTATTATTCCCTTTATTCGTTTTAATTTATTCATAGATATTTTATCTTTTTGACTTACTTTAATAGTAGTTTATAAAAAACTTATAGTAAGATTAAAAAGGTAAGTCTTCACAGACAAAGGACGGCCCAATTGATTCCCAGATTGCCCTTTTTTGAATTTTGATTTTTGAGGAGATTGTTTATACATAATTACCTACTTTATAAATTTTAGATTTTTAAGTAGGTTTAATGTAGTTTGAGTTTTACTTAGCTCAGTTAATTTATTATGGTGTGATTTGATTGATGCTTTTAGGTAATTGGTATCAACCCCCTTTTCTTCGTTTTTAATGGTCTCTGAGACATCTAAAATAAGCTTTGTTAATTCCTCTTTATAGCTTTTTAATACTGTTAAAATTATACTTGAATATTCCTGTTTATTCATATCTAACTCCTTGTATTATATAGTTAATTTAATATGTTTTTATAACACAAACACATTCCCGCTTACAAAAGACAAGAAGTCAAGGAGAAAGAAACTTAAATTTTTCTTTGAAAAAACATGTTGATTTAAAATTAATTATATTATAAAGTCAGATAAGCTTATCAGCATATAATTATAAAGGACATCTTATGAAAAAAACATTTGGAGAAGAAATATCTGCAAAAAGAAAAGAACTTTTAATGAGTCAAAAAGAGCTCGCTAACCAAGTAAAAAAAGAAAATGGTTCCTCAATTTCACCGCAGTATTTGAACGACATTGAAAAGGACAGAAGAGCCCCTTCTGATTACATATTAGGCAGTTTAGCAAAGATCTTAAATTTGGATGCGGATTACCTATGTACCACTCTTGATAAACTACCTCCAAGCTTGAAAAATATATCAAAAGAAAGTCTGAAAAAAGCTATAGAATTACACAGGAAAAGTTCTTAAATGCCTACTTATAGTAAAGACAATAGCGGGAACTTTCCCATAAAGCCATTTTACCCTCCAAAAGAGATGGATCAAATTACAGAAGAGATTGTAATAAACTTCTTAAATAAAAAATATAAGAAAGTTGAATTACCCATTTCTACAGATGATTTATGTTCTCTAATAGAAGAATATGTTGATGACTTAGATTTATATGCTTCATTAGATAACAATATTGAAGGTACAAATGTAATTAGTAATTGCGGTAAGAATGTAAAAATAAAAATAAACAAATATCTACAACAAGACTATTTTAAAAATAGATTAAGAACAACATTAGCTCATGAACTAGGTCATACAATTCTACACGCGCCTCTTTTTGATAGAAAATATACTCAACAATCTCTATTTGAAATAAAAAAAGATCAAGAAATTACATGCAATATAGATGATATCAACAGCAGTAATACATTTAATTGGGCTGAATATCAAGCCAATGTTTTTGCAGTATCCATTCTTACTCCCAAAACATTTTTATTAAAATATATTAACGAATTCTGTGCTAAAAAAAACACTTACTCCTTTCAAGAGGACTCTGAGAATGCAAAAGAATTAATAAGACTTACTTCAGATAAATTCCAAGTTTCTAAAGAAGCTATAAAATATCGTTTAAAAAACCTAAAAATACTCTCCGAAGAAGAGCCTCAAGCTTCACTTTTTTAAAAATTCGCTATTTTGCGTATTTTTTTATTGACAATCTCTTGTATTGCTGATACGCTGATAAGCAGATGAGCAATAATGCGATTCGTTAAATAAAAGAAAGGACCATAATGATGGCGAAAAAAGAGAGGATTATAATATGAATTATAACAAAACAAAATCTCAATCTGAAATAGACTATGTTTGGAACAAGGCAAAATCCATTCCTGCATGGGATTCAAACACATATAGACAAGATTATGCTGGAGCTTGGATTAAAAAATCTGAGCACGGCAACACCAATTCTCTATTAGGCTGGGAAATAGATCACCAAAAACCATTTTCCATTTATAGAGATGATTCTTTAGAAAACAAAATTCCACTACATTGGGAAAACAATAGAGAAAAATCTGATAATTACCCTAATTGGAGAAGCAAAATATCATCTTCTGGAAATCAGAATATTATTAAATATAAAGATTGGTCTGCGAAAGAAGGGAAATAATATGAATAAATTACAAATAACTGAGTTAAAAGTCTCAGAAATCAAACCTTATAAAAAAAATGCGCGAGTTCATGATGAAAAACATATAGGGCAAATTGCGTCATCTATAAAAACTTTTAAATTTACAAATCCCGTTCTTATAGATGAAAATAATGAACTTCTTGCAGGGCATGGAAGACTGTTAGCAGCAAAAAATCTAAAATTAGATGTTATCCCTGTAATTAGAATAGATTATTTAGATGAAGCTCAAAAGAAAGCATACCGTATAGCTGATAATCAACTTACTATTCGAGGAGATTGGGATAAAAATTTACTAGGAATAGAATTTAAAAATTTATCAGAATTAAACCTAGATTTTGATTTATCTGTAACAGGATTTGAAACTTCTGAAATAGACCTACTGATAGAAGGATTATCCTTAAATGAAGATTTAAAAGAAGATAAAATCCCTTATATCAATGAGGCGGACATAATTTCTAAAATTGGAGATATTTGGCAACTTGGTAGACATTATATCATTTGTGGAGATTCTACAAAATCTGAAATTTATAACAATCTATTAGGAGATAAAAAGGCTAAAATGATATTTACAGACCCTCCATATAATGTGTCTGTAAATGGTCATGTTTGTGGGCTGGGAAAAACTCAACATAAAGAATTTGCTATGGCTTCAGGTGAAATGTCTCCTGAAGAATTTAAAAAGTTTTTAAAAACTATATTTAAAAATCTAAAAAATTTTTCGGTTGATGGTTCTTTGCATTATTTATGTATGGATTGGAGACATATCATGGAATTAATGACATCAGCAAATGCAGTTTATACAGAAATGAAAAATCTCTGTGTATGGAACAAAGATAATGGAGGAATGGGAAGTCTGTATAGATCAAAACATGAACTTATATTTATCTATAAAAATGGCACAGCTCCACATATCAATAATGTTGAACTAGGTAAAAATGGTAGATATAGGACTAATGTATGGGATTATGCGGGAATTAATAGTTTCGCTGGAAATAAAGATGATTTAAAAATGCATCCTACTGTAAAACCTGTAAAGATGATTGAAGATGCTATTCTTGATGTTACAAAGAGAAAAGATATTGTTTTAGATGCTTTTTTAGGGAGTGGTTCAACATTAATTGCCTGTGAAAAGACAGGTAGAACTTGTTTTGGCATAGAAATAGAACCTCTGTATATAGACACCACTATTCGTAGATGGGAAGAATTTACTGGAGAAAAAGCAGTAAGAATAAAGAAAGGAGATTGCTATGTCTAGAGACTATAAAGTAGGTTTCGCAAAACCTCCCGAAAAAACTCAATTTAAGAAAGGAAAAAGCGGTAATCCTAAAGGAAGACCTAAAAAATCTATAAACACAATTAACTTAATAGAAAAAGAGTTTCAGTCTAAAATCCCTGTCAAAAAAGGAGGGAATACAAGAATTATAACTAAACAACAAGCTATCATTACTCAAACTATTAATGAAGCTGTTAAAGGCAGCTTTAAAGATAGAGTTTTAGCTTTACAATACATGGAAAGAATCGATCAATACAAAGAACAATCCAAAGTAATTATAGAAAGTATTCGTAAAAATGACATAGAGATATTGAATAATTTTATAGAAAGAAGAAAAAGAGAGAATGTGCTAAAAATTATAGAAAGAGATGAAGAAAATGATTAAGTATAAAGAAGCTATAAATAGCTTAATTAGAACAGATTTTTATGCATATATTCAAAAAGTTTTTTATGAAGCAACTGGCGGAGAAACTTTTATACCTAATTGGCATCTAGAATTGATATGTGATACTTTAGAAAAATGTCGCAGAAAAGAAATAAAGAGATTAATAATAAATGTACCTCCCAGGAGTTTAAAATCCATAATTGTGAACATTGGTTTTAGTAGCTGGTTACTTGGTCATAATCCTACTGAAAAGATTGTTAGTGTTAGTTATTCTCAAGAATTATCAGAAAAGTTTGCTAGAGATACTAAAACTGTTATGAATACAGAATGGTATAAAAAAGCTTTTCCTAGAACAATGATTTCTAAAGATAGACATTCTGCTTATGATTTTAATACTACTAAAAGAGGGGGTAGATTTTCTACATCTGTGGAAGGAACTTTAACAGGCAGAGGTGGAAACTGGATAATTATTGATGACCCTATAAAGCCAGGAGATATAATGTCTGAAAATAATATAGAAAAGGTGAATGATTGGTATAAGAATACTTTATTAAGTAGATTAGATAATAAAGAAGAGGGAGTTATCATAGTTATAATGCAAAGAGTCCACGAAAATGATTTATCTGGATATTTATTAAACAATGAAAATGGATGGTATCATCTTAGAATTCCAGCTATTGCAGAAGAAGATGAATTATGGAAATTATCAAATGGTAAAAATATTATTCGTAAAGCAGGAGCTGTTTTAAATTCAAAACAACTTAGTAAAAAGACTTTAAAAGAATTCCAAACTCAAATGGGAGCTTTTGTATTTTCTGGGCAATATCAGCAAAATCCAGCTCCATTAGATGGAGGATTGATTAAAAAAGAATGGTTTAAATATTATAACACCAATGAATTACCTGAAAAATTTAAATTTATAATTCATAGTTGGGATACAGCTAGCAAAACAGAAGAAATAAATGCATATTCTGTTTGTACGACTTGGGGCATTAGTGATGATTATAAATACTATCTCTTAAATGTTTATAGAGCTAGATTAGAAATGCCCGAGTTAGTAGATAAAGCAATTTTTATGTATAACAATTTTAAAAATATAGGATATGTACATAAAGTATTTATAGAAGAGCAATCTTCTGGAACACAACTTATTCAAATATTAAAGAGAGAAAAGCCTGGTATTATTATTCAACCAATAAAACCTGAAGGAGATAAAATAACTAGATTTAGAGGAGCTAGTGTAAAAATAGAAAGAGGAGATGTTTTATTTCCAGAAACAAAACAAGGTTGGTGGGCTGATTTTGAAAATGAGCTCATGAGATTTCCAAATACCAAATATAAAGATCAGGTTGATAGTTTATCACAAGCTTTAAATGAAAAAATAAGCATCTCTATTTTTGATGTTTTATAGTAAATAACTTGTAATTTTAAAACCTTTCTTTTATATTTTAGAGTAAATAAAATCAGTTCATACACCCCAACAAGTTGTTTAGGATAAAACATGGCAAAATAGAATAATGCAAAAAAACTAAAAAACTTTTAGAGATACCTCATGATGGATTAAAAATCTTAAATTATCCCTAAATGATAGAAAAAAATTTTAAAAAAAGACCATCGTAAAGATATGGAGATAAAAATGAATTTAACAGAAATAATTTTTAAAGGAAAGAGTCGGTTAGTTTATAAACATCCAACTGAAGAAAAAAAGTGTATTAAAATAGCAAATCCAGACAACTTAGATTGTAATATAAATCTCATAGATTTAAAAAACTATAAAATACTAAAAAAGTATTTGAATCCATTTTTACCACATTATGAAGATAGATTGTTAAAAACAGATAAGGGATTAGGATTGGTTTCTGAAATGATAATAGACCATGATAATAAAAAATCATTAAGTATCGGAGAATTTAAAAAAAAATACAAAAAAATTCCTTTTTCAATACAAAAAGAATTAAAAGAATTTATTAAAATAGTCATTAAAAACAAGCTCTTTTTATATGACTACAATTTCAATAATTTTATTATTCAAGAAAAATCAAAAAATGTTTATAAATTATATTTTATTGACTGCAAATCTTTAAATAAATCTAGGTCCTATATTCCTATAGAAAAAATTTCTTTTTTCGCTTTAATTAAACTCAAAAGAAGAATCAAAAGATTTTTAAATAACTTATATAGTTAATTTCAAATTTAGAAAAAAATTAAATTATTAATAAATATATCATACTAAGACTGTTGCCATTGCCAATCATCATGTTGACTTATTTGACAATAGAAAAAAGTATGTCAAAATTTTTTATGTTTATTTTTTCTATATTTATTGCTTTTTCACTCTATTTAGCAAAGATTAACAAGGACATTACAAACGAACGTTGTCCTACTTTTGAAGAAGTTAGAAAAAATCCTGAATTAATGGAAAAACTTGGATGCGCCTGTAGTGGTGGCAGTGGTTTTCTTTTTAATATGAGTATGTGGCCAACTATTAATTTTGCAAATAAAATAAAAAAAGTATACGCAGACAAGAATAAAAATGCTCTTTTTGATTTAGTAGAAGAATATCCAATATACGCTAAAGGAAATGAAATTCACAATAAACAGGAACTAATTGATTATTTTTCTAAAATAGAATTTAGAAAATCTATTATAAAAAGCGTTCAATCAGAAAGGTTGTTTTGGAGACATGTTGATGAATACATGTTAGGACATGGAGCTATTTGGTTTACTAAAACAAAAAATGGATTTAAAATTATAGCTATTAATAGCTTATAATAAACTTTATTTTTTCCACTAACCTCTCGTTTAGACGAGAGGTTTTTGTTTGTTCCTATATAGATATTGGTAAATTAAATTCAATTTAGGAGATAAAATTATTTACTAATTTTGGATTATCAATTTTTGAGAGAAACCTCCGTTCAACTTGATTTAACTCTTTCTCTTTTATTTTATTTGCTTGACCTATTTCTGAAAATAAAACTACACAGACAACGGTACAATAATCTAACTTTTTCTAAAAAATTAGATTAATTTTTGATCTCTATAAAGTTTCCGCCTGTTATAATAAAATCTCGTAACAATTTATCTACCCGTATATTTATTTTTGAAAGAGAAATAGTTCTACCTTCAAGTTTCTCAAAGTATTGCTTTGCCTTTTTTTTATCAACAGAATCAATGAGTTCATCAAATCTTCCATATTCGTTGATATTAGCAACATTTACATCCCCGTTTATTAAATTATGAAGTTTTTTTGCATCTAACCCAAAAGATAAGGCAAGTTTAGAAACTTGGTCGTTTTTTGCATTAGTCATATACGCTGTAACATAATCTCTGAACGATTTACCTGTTTCCATTACAGTTTCACCACGTTCTATATCATGTAAAAATATATTTGCATATTTTTGTTCTTCTTGGGTAAGAGTTGCAAAAGATTTGTGTAATTCATTTAAAGTTCTTTCAGCCTCATCGCGATCAATATTTTTTTGTTCAATAACCTTTTTCCAACTTTCAAAGCGTGAATTCATATAATCTGCATCTATTACGGCTGTATCAATTTCAATTAGGTGTGTGTCAATTTCATAAGGTTGTTCTGGAGGGATAGGACCAGCACCTCCATTTTGTAATTCTTTATAACGCAGTGCCAAAATTTTATAAGTTGTTTCATTTAAAGCTACATCAATAACTACCTTTGTTTTTCCCTTACCAAACTCATAATGACGCGTTTTCCATCTAAAACCTTGTATTTTTGCAGCGTCTAAATAATCGTTAAATTCTTTAAATAGACGTGCAAATCTAGCTCTTTCATTAATATTTTTCGGCAAACATTCAAAATTATCAATTTTAGCATATTTGAAAAGGTCTAAAATATCTTTATATTTGTTGTTCATATTTGATAAATTTTCAGGCAATTTTTCTGCAAACAATCCAAACGGCTTATCCCCTGAATACAATTTAACAGCTTTTTCTATATTAGCTTCCATAGAATGTGGATATCGATAATACCGTATTGTTCCAAATGGTTTTTCAGATCCGAACAAACGATTTGTTCTTGAAAAGGCTTGAATAACATTTTCATATTGAAGTTTTTTATCTAAATAAAGTGTGTTTAACCATTTAGAATCAAATCCAGTTAGCATTTGATTAACAACAATTAATAAATCTATTTGTTTTTCAGGTGTTTTTTCAATATATAAATATGGTTCTTTATGAGCCATCCTTAATGCAACATCTTTTTTAAATTTTGCATGTGTAGCGATAGAAAAATCCTGATTGTATTTAGCATTATAGTCAGCTATAATTGTTTTTAATCCATCTTCTTTAAATATCGTCGATTTTTCGTTCTTAGCCACATCGCTTGCGTCAAACAAAGCTGTTATTTTTAATGACGGATGTTCTTTTTTAATTAACTCATAATATTGAATTGCTTCTTTTATGCTATTGGTTGCTAAAATGGCATGGAATTTGCTATTTAGGCTTAAAGTTATCCAATTATCCAAAATATCTTGAACAACTGCTTTACGATGTTTTTTCTGCAAATACTGACTTACTGGAATAAAGTCTTCTATGCCTTTGACATATTTTCCTGCGCTATTGGTATGTCCAACCATATCTAATCGCATATATTTATTAAAAATGATTCGTTTTTCTGGATTTGTTACAGCTTCTGCTACATCTTTCGCTTTAGACTGTTCTAATGCAACAGCTTGCCGTAAATCTTTATCTGCATATGTTAAAACTTTATATGGGTCAAAGCCCAAGACATTTTTATCTCTAATACCATCTGCAATACTATAGCGATGCAATTCATTCCCAAATACCGTAGCGGTTGTATTTTTTTCATGTTCGTTTTCTTCTAATATAGGAGTTCCAGTAAATCCAAAGAAAATAGCATGCGGAAAAGTATCTTTGATTGTCATCAACATATCGCCGAAGGTTGAACGATGCGCTTCATCAACAATAAAGACTATTCGTTTAGAATTCATAACCTGAATATCATGAGTTTTTAATCCCGCATCCTCTTTAATCCTGCTCATTTTTTGAATTGATGTAACAATCAGCGTATCAGCTGGATTAGGACTTTTAAGTTTTGTAACTAAACACCCTGTATTTTCTGTTCCCTGCACTGTAACACGTGCATTTGCAAAGTTTTGATAAGCCTTTAAGGATTGCGTTCCCAATTCAATTCTATCAACCAAAAATACAACCTTATCTGCATCTTGAGAATCTGCGATTAGCTGTGCCGATTTAAAGCTGGTCATAGTTTTGCCCGACCCAGTTGTATGCCAAATATATCCGCCAAGCAATTTTGGTTGCATCCAATCAGTTTTTGCCACCTTATCAGAAATGGCAGATGCGGCATAATATTGATAACTGCGCATCACTTTTAAAATACCGTCTGTTTCATCAGCAATAGTATAGAATCCAATTAATTGGTGAGCCATAGGAATAGATAATAGAGTAGACCCAATGGCTTTCCAGTCATTTATCGGATTGTTATTAAAATCCGCCCAATGAAAGAAGAAATCCTTATTAAAACGTCCATCTCTTCCTGGATTTGAAAAATAAAGCGTTTCTTCTGGATTCATGGCAACAAATATTTGTATCAAACTAAAAATACCGGAAAATAAACCTTCATGAGCATATTTTTCAATTTGGTAACAAGCTTGGCTTACAGGAATCCCCGTCCTTTTAAGTTCTATATGAATAACGGGCATACCATTAATCAAAAGCATCAAATCACCTCGGCGATCATTCAAAATGGGTGATTTACTCTTGAAAATAGGCTGTTGAACAATTTGATACCGGCTTTGTCCAGCGGCAATTTCCATTCTATCATAAATCTTTAGGCTTATTTCTTTCCCGAAGTGGAGCTCATCCTTGGGATTGTCTCTTGTTATGGAAACCGTTTTTCCGTTTATAAATTCATTAAGCTTAAATGGTGTTTTAAGGGCTGTAATCTGTTCAATGAGTTGTTGCATTTCCGTTTTTGTCATCGGAAAGTCATTCAAACGATTTTTTTCCCGATTGTTTTCAAACAAAATATCCGCCCAATTTTGCAATAATTGTTCTTCTGTTGGGTATTTTAGGACATTCTTTTCCCACCCCTTTGTTAAAAGCAACTCAATAAGAGCTTTTTCAAAATCTTTTTCTTCTGCAAATGCCATTTTATTGAATCCTTTCTTTTTTTATACAAACATCTTTTCGAGGCATGCTTTTTTGATATTATTAAGTTTGTCCAACTTACGCTGATGAAGAGTGATAAGGTTATCAAGGTCTGAGAAAAACGTTCCAATTTTTATGCACTCAATTTCTTTTGGCGTTTGTATTTCTAAATCTGTAAGCATATCTAAAACTATATAAGGAATGCTTCCGGTTCTTGCTTCTAATGCTATTTTTTGTGGTAATTTTTGACCGATTTGAAAATACAAAAATTCTCGATTAGTTTTGAATTCAGTCAATACATACGTGCGTTGATAAGCATTAAACTCCCCATCAGCAATGTGCATGTATCCAACAGTCGCTCCGTTTCCAGCAATTGTTATAGCAGGCCCTCTAAAAGCGGGATAATCAATTTTGTATTTTTGTATTCCAGAGGTGTAGAAATCATATTGTCCATCAGGATTCATAGCATTGGCATCTAGCTTACCTGTCGTAATATTGGCATACTCACCGAGCTTACGCTGTTCCCAAGCGTCAGTAAATCCTTTGAAACGTATTTCAGGGGTATCAGAACCATTTTTAGGGAACATTTTTTCCAAAAGAGCCTTTTTAATATTACTAAGTTTGTCCAACTTACGCTGATGAAGAGTGATAAGGTCATCCAATGAATCAAAAAATTGTGATATTTTAGTTTGTTCTTTTAATGAAATGGGTAATTTGAATTCAATTTGGGCCATTATATTATTCATTAGTTTTGGATTCCCAACTTTTGACACATATCTCCAAGCAATTTTATTTAAAGCTTCGGCTGTCATCTTATTTGCTACCCCCTCATCGGATAACAAAACACCGCAGACATTTGTACAGTAAAACTTGCCTTTTCTGAATCTAACTGTACCAGCATTAACGCCATCAGTTGTCCATGTAATTGCATCGGAATATAGGTAGTTCTTAAAGTATCCCATCAATCCATTATCTTTTGTTTGTGATGAATACACAGGGTATGGATTTTCTGCGTTTTTTTTATCAGAAGTCTCTGTTGATGCCAGGACATATCCTCTCGTTACCTTATAAACTTCTCCTAGCTTACGCTGTTCCCAAGCGTCAGCAAATCCTTTGAACCTAATCGATGGTTTTAATGAATTTTTATTCATTTATGCCCCTTTCAACAACGATTTGAATTCTTCGAGCCCCTTCATATCGTATTCATTGCCCGTTAATTCATCCATCATTGCTGATAAACTAGCTTCCATCGTTTGGATCTGTTGTTCAACTTCAGAATATGTCACAGCATATTTTTCAGATAAAACCTTTACCTTTGAGGCTAAATCATTGATAATTCCATCCGGAAGTTTATTTATTGATGTGACTAAAGGCTCAACCCACTTGGCCTCAAGCAATTGCAGAATCTGTTCATCGGTTAAATTTTCAATAGTTTCTTTCGTTTTTGTTTGAAGTTCAGCAGATTCTCTTTTAATTTTAGATTTTAAGACCTTTTCTTTTGCGATTAAATCAAAAACTTTTAGAACTTTAGCTTCAAAAGACTCTATATCAAGCTCTAAACCTTTGGTCTCTGCCTTAATCCTTTTTGCTTCTTTTGTAATTTCTGAGGGGACAAAGGCATCTTTATTATCATTAACAACCGCACTCTCTTTATCCTCCTCACTCATCGAATCTAAAATCTCCTCATACATAGAAGCAATTTCAGCCACACGAGTTTCTTTAGAAGCTAATGCTTGTAATTGATCGCCTAAAATAATGGACTGAATTAATTCAAATGGCATTACACGCCCTATCCAACCATCTTGTATTTCTTGATCTTTTCCACCTTTCTTTTTTATGACAATGTTAGGGGCAACTTTTCTGATAGCCGACATCCCCTCTGTTCTAATTACTTCAAGATCAATGGCTATTTTTGACCATTCATCGTCCAAAATCTGATATGCATCATATTTATCAATTAACGAAACATCCTTTAAACGTGCAAAAATATTATCGCTTAAAATATTTTCTTCTTTAGGGATATTTAATGTCGTCATATTTTCGATTAATTCAGACTTTAGAAATATTTTGAAATCGGAAAACGCTTGTATAAAACTAGATTTAAACTGTGTTATATTATCGTGGTTTTTGATGGCATCTTTTACATCTGCTGGTTTCACATTATAATACCCGTTTTTATTTTTTTCAAATAAGCAATCTCGCAACCCAGGAAATGAATCCCAGTATTTTTGCAACCCATCAATTTCTTTTGCAGGGATTCCTCCAAACATTGAAGCAAAAATATCCCAACTTTCTGCCTTTTCTGAAGAATCAACATATCGAGGAATGTTTAAATTGTAATCATTCTGACGGATTTCTTCCCTATTTACCACCCTAGAATACTTGGTTATTGTTTTTCTGCCGATTACGGTATCAACCATTCGTTTAATATCAGAAGCACGTAATTTATTGTTTTTTCCAACTTTTTCAAAACCTTTAGAAGCGTCAACAATTAAAACGTCTGTATTTTGACGCTTTTGACGTAAGACCATAATGATTGTAGGAATACCTGTTCCAAAGAAAATGTTAGAAGGTAATCCAATAATGGCGTCTATTTTGTTTTTTTCAATTAAATTTTTTCTGATTTCAGCTTCTTCTCCACCCCTAAAAAGTACTCCATGGGGTAATACGATAGCCATAATTCCATCTGGTTTCACATGATACAAATCATGCAATAAGAAAGCGTAATCTGCTTTTCCTTTTGGTGCCAGCCCATAACCAGCAAAACGAGGATTGTTCTCCTTATTAGCTGGTTCCCAATTTTGAGAATAAGGTGGGTTTGATACTACGGCATCAACATAAAGAGGGTTGTAAGTACCAATTGGATCGTTTTCATCAAAATATGGCCAATCTGTTTCCAGTGTATCCCCATTCCGAGCAACAATATTATCTGGTAAAATGCCCCGCATAATTAAATTCATACGGGTTAAATTATAAGTGTTTTGTTTTAATTCTTGGGCGTAATATTTAATATGGTTTTCATCTGTAATATGTCTTGCAACTGAGCGACCTATATTAATTAAAAGGGAACCCGAACCACTGGTTGGGTCATAAATTTGAATTTCATTATTATTTTGTAAGTGATTGGCTACAATTTCAGACATAAATAAAGAAACTTCATGTGGTGTATAAAATTCGCCGGCTTTCTTACCTGCGTTGGCAGCAAACATGCTGATCAAGTATTCATAAATAAAACCGAGGACATCATAATCCTGCTTTCCATTCATAGGAATATCTTTGATTAACTGAAGTAAGCTACTTATGGCTTTTGTTTGAGAACCGGAACTATCTCCTAATTTACTCAATCCCGTTTGTAATGTATCAAAAATACCGTCAAAAACTCGTTTATGCGTTGAATTAATTAAACGGCTAAATGCTGAAAGAGCATCTCTTACATTTGCAACATCAAAATTATTACCCATTTTTAACCATGTAGAAAACAAATCTGGATAAGCAATAAAATATCCCAAATTCTTTTGAACAAGCCCTACAGTTTCAATATCATCCTCTGTTACTGTTGGTAAATCTGCATCAGTATAATCTTTATCCTTTAAAAACTTCAATTCTTTATCAGATAAGTACTTATAAAAAATGAAGCCTAAAATATAATCTTTATATTCGTTTGCTTCAATTTTTGACCGCATTTTATTTGCGGACTCCCAAATTTTATTAGCCAATTGTTGTTTATTCACTTATAACTCCATCGTCTTCATTTAGGTTTCTCAACATATTAATCTTAAAAGAAAAAATTTACAAGAAATGCTTTATCATATTTTGGTGTTTCTAATTCTTTCACTTCTTGTGGTTTTCAAAATCTATTTGCTTTACAACCTTTATATACTCACCCTATATGTAAAGATGTTAATTCCTTTCCCTTACTCCACACCAATATAAAGAAAAAGGGTGCTTAATAAAAGCTCCCTTTTTTTGTTTTTAAATTAAATTCTTTTCTTGTATTTTATTAAAAATAAACGGTTAAGACATAAAAAGTTTAATGTCGTCGTCTACTTTTCCAATTCCAGAAATTCCAAAAGTCTCAATAAGAATTTTTACTATATTTGGAGAAAGAAAAGCAGGTAAGGTTGGACCAAGATGTATGTTTTTAACCCCTAAATAAAGAAGAGAGAGTAAAACAATAACAGCTTTTTGCTCGTACCATGAAATATTATAAGCAATAGGAAGTTTGTTAATGTCGTTTAATTCAAAAACTTCTTTTAATTTAAGTGCGATAATAGCCAGAGAATAACTATCATTACATTGTCCCGCATCAAGAACTCTTGGTATGCCGTTGATGTCCCCTAGGTTAAGTTTATTATATCTGTATTTTGCGCACCCTGCTGTTAAAATAACAGTGTCTTTAGGAAGTTTTTCTGCAAAATCAGTATAATAACTTCTTGATTTCATTCGTCCATCACATCCAGCCATAACAAAGAATTTTTTAATTGCTCCAGATTTTACAGCTTCGACAATTTTATCAGAAAGAGCTAGAACTTGATTATGGGCAAAGCCTCCTGTAATATTTCCTGTTTCAATTTCTTTTGGAGCAGGAAGCGTTTTTGCCATTTTAATGATTTCAGAAAAATCTTTTTTACCGTTTTTATCAGCAATAATGTGTTTGCAATTTGGATAGCCTGTTGCTCCAGTTGTGAATATTCTTTGGCGAATTTCTTCTTTTTTTGGGGGAACAATGCAGTTTGTTGTAAAAAGAATTGGACCGTTAAAAGTTTCAAATTCTTCTAATTGTTTCCACCATGCATTTCCATAATTTCCAACAAAGTTATCATATTTTTTAAAGGAAGGATAATAATGAGCAGGAAGCATTTCACTGTGCGTATATACGTCAATACCTGTTCCTTTTGTCTGTTCTAAAAGTTGTTCTAAATCTTTTAAATCGTGTCCAGAAATTAAAATAGCAGGATTTTTTCTAACGCCAATATTAACGTGTGTTATTTCTGGATTTCCGTATTTTGAAGTGTTTGCTTCGTCAAGAAGAGCCATAACTTTAACGCCATATTCTCCTGTTTTTAAAGTTAAGGCGACAAGTTTTTCTGCAGATAAGGAGTCGTCTAATGTGGCGTGTAAGGCTTCGTAAATAAAAGCATATATTTGAGGGTCTTCTTTTTTTAAATTTGAAGCATGTTCTGCATAGGCGGAAATACCCTTTAATCCATAAATAATTAACTCTCTTAAGGATCGAATGTCTTCATTTTTAGTTGCTAAAACTCCAACAATTGAAGCTTTAGAAAGCATAGAAGATTTTGAATTGACGCTAAAAGTTGCTGAATCGTGAAATTTTGAAATGTCTAGATTTTCCCTTAATTTATCTCTTGTTTTTAAGAGTTCTTTTATTTGTTTTTCAAGGGCTTTATCATCAAAATTAGCGTTTGTGATGGTTGAAAATAAGCCGGTGATGACCTGATGGTTGGTGTTTTTTAATTTAGAAACATCAAGTTTACCCTTAACGATAATTTCTGCAATTCCTTTTATTGTGTAAATTAAAAGATCTTGTAATTTGGCAACTTCTTCTGTTTTTCCGCAAATTCCTTTAAGCATACAGCCTTTTCCTTTTGCGGTTTCTTGACATTGATAGCAAAACATACTCATTGTTAAATCCTTTCTTTCAATTAACGTAAAATCTTTTTAAAAAGATTATAAAGAAACGTCAGTGATTTTTTTGTTCTTCATAAAATTAATAATGTTGTTGTTTGTGTCTTGAATTAAATTTCCCATAATGCAATTTTGACAATTATTTGGATGAGAATTAAAAAGGCAAGCATGTTGTTGGATTTTACCTTCCATAAGCTCATAAATATCTAAAAAAGTTAGATTCTTATATTTTGGAACGATTGAAAATCCTCCTTTAGGTCCTTTAACAGATTTAATAAATCCTTCTTTTTTTAGTCTTTGTAAAACTTTTGAAAGATGATTTCCTGAAATATTAAATCGGGTTTCAATTTCTTTAAGCGGAATTGTTTTTCCTTCTCTATTTGCAATATAGATTATGGAATGAAGAGCAATAGCGGTTGATTCTGATATTTTAAACATAATTATAGTTCCTTATATTGCTATAATTGAACTATAATACCAATTAATGTGCTTGTCAAGAATTTTATGTGGATGTAATGAGTTTGAATTTAATATGTTTGAATTTCTATGTTTTTTAATTGTATGTTTTTTTGATTGTTTAATATTTTTTTGTTTTGAAATAAAACAGATGGGAGAGCGCAGAATTTTGCAATAATTAAGTCAGCGTGAATCCCCTCATCTCCATCAATTAACTTGACCGTCAACATCTTTTTTTTAGTGGCTTCTCTTTTGATACAAGAATCCATAAAAAATTTTCTCCGATCCTTTTTGTCAAGGAGAGAGTATCTAATTTTGATTTTTTAAAAGTAATAATAACATGTAGGAACTCTTCTAAATGGCCTTTATTGATTTTAAATCTGGAGCCAGAACAGGAAATATAACCTACTTAAAGAGCTTCTACGTCAGATTTTATATTCTATTACTTCTTTAATTAATGTCCCTATATGGAAAAACAAGCGGAAGAAATAGATATTAAAACTTTCTTTTAGACTATTTCAGCTAAATCATTTTTTAATATATTATTTATATTATCAAAAATTTACATCATAAACTCACATGTTTAAAATCATTAAATTATTCAATTTCTATTATGTTTTTCAGTAAAAAATTCTCATCATAAACATATTGTCTTTTAACATATTTTCCTTTTAAGATATCCGGGACAAAATC
>SAAU01000013.1 GCA_009929265.1 Alphaproteobacteria bacterium | reverse complement strand
TTCAAAAAACAACTTGAATTTGTAGGAAAAGATGAGTGGTCTTTCATTAGAACACATCTTGACTTACATGTAAGTTTTCCTCGTGAAGATGTCGCCGTTGAAGGTAAGACGTTTAGAACAGATTTACCAAATGGTAAACCTCGTCTTAGTTGGCTTTACCAAAATCACATTCAAATGTGGTTGGCAAATGAATCAACTGGACGAAAAACGAGGGGGATTATTGCGGCAATCGACCTTAACACAGCAAAACGTCACGAGTTTCCTGTTGTGTTCTCAGAGATTTTACTTCAACAAGCAAAAGAGAGGGCACTTAAATTATGGAATGCGATGCAATCAAAAACTGAACCTGAAGGTGAGGTTTCAGATTTGTGTGCGTATTGTCCCTATAAAAATAGTTGCAACACTCTTTTGAGAAATGGCGAAAACCTGCCTGAAGAAGTAGATATGATGATTAATGAACTCAAAGAGCTCTCAAAAGCCGAGAAAAAAGCAAAAGAGCTTAGAGAAAACATCAAGGCTTTCATGGATGCTGCGAACATCAAACGTGGTATCGGAACCAAACACAATGCAATTTTAATGAAAAGTGTTGGACGAGAAAAAGTCTCTATTGAGGCTCTTAAAACACAATTTCCAGAAGTTGCAAATGTTGTCATTGGAGAAGGTGAAAGCTCTGTAAAATTAAGAATTGTGTGAGGAGGATAAAATGAAAAATATTACTGTAATTGCCATGATCACTATCATTGTGCTTTTTAGTGGGTGTACTACAAAATCTATGGTTCAAAATGGTGAGCGTTATACTCAAAATACTTTTTCTAGCGAATGGAAAAAGGATACAGAATTTCAAAACAATTCTGATGAAAACGCCACCAAGGCAGAAGCTAACATTGGTAATGCTGCTGGACAAGTCGTAGGTGCAGCTGCTGTTGGAGTAGCTTATACGATTACCCTACCAATTAGGATAATTGAAAACATTGTTAAATGAACTAAAAAAACCTTTTTAAAAGGTTTTGTACAAGAACGCTGCGTTTAAAATACTGAAACAAAACAGATAAAACTCCAATAAAGATTAAAAAAGTACATAGTGCTATATCTTTTGGATTATCGCTAGCAGTAAGTAAGAATGCGGTTATAAAAAGAAAGAGTGCATATAAGTAGCCGTTGGTGAACATTGTACTCCTAATCAAAAAATCACATTATACCACACACCCAAAGAGGGGATGAAATATTTCTCCTCAAAAAGGGAGAGTGTTTTGTCTCAAATCTAACCTTTGGGTTAAGGAGACAAATTATGGTACTTTCAGCGAAAGACAAAATAAAAATTGCCGTATGGTCAATTCTTTTTCCACTCTCAGTTGCTACACTTATTGGTTATGCAATGGGTATGCCATATTCTTCATTTTTTGGACTAGGAACGCTTGGACTTATTGCTCATATCTATGCAGAAATAGGCGGATATAAATATGAGACTTTTAAAGCATACGCTTTGTTGTCTTTTTTATTTTTTCTGTTTGCATTAGGTGGATGGGCAGACCAAGGCATCCGCTAAGGAGGTAAAGATGACACAGTTAATTCTGGATTTTTTACCCCAACCCAAAAAAAAGGAAAAGTCTAATAATGCAATTAAGGAGCATCAAGTTTTTATTGCTCCAAACGGTTGCAGAATTACGATGGATGGTACAACCTTGTTGTATGAAGACGGATTAGAACCTTACAAAGAAGTATTTAAAAATATAAAAGAAGCTTTTGAAAACTTTACCTATTGGTGTAATGAAGAAAGAAAAGCTTCTAAGACAAAACATGTAGGGTAGAAATTCCTCTCTACTATTAATCTTAGTTTCTCCCAATGGGAGTCAGTCTTACAAAGCGAAGATTGCCTCCCGTAAGGGCTAGGCGTTCTTATGCTTACGCTCGAAGGAGGGCGACATGTTCAATACTATCAAAAGACTTACCACTCACTTCAACGAACGCATGATTCAAAGATTTTCGCAAGAAGATTTACCGATATTAGAAAAGACTATCGAGAAAGCAATAGCAAAAGCCGCACCAGGTGAAAAATTGAAATACACTCATCCTCTATACGGCATTACAGTTGTTGTTCAAAAATTGGGTCTTAATGGTGGTGAACTAATAACTTGTTGGAAAGGAACAGCGAATGTTTGAGTGGATTATCGGAATTTATCTTATTGTTGCCATCTTGCTCTCCGCGAGTATGGTTGTCTTAAACAGAAACTCTTTAAAAAAGCTCACCTCTTGGCAGATGATTGCATTATTTGCATTTTCACCCGTGGTAGCTTTAAGGGTTCTGTTTTATCCAAAAAAAGGAAAGTGAGATGAAAACTTTAGATGATGGTTTAGTATTAAATTGGGACGGCAAGCTTCTTGATCCTTTTAACCTAAAAGACAGTGATTTTGACGACATTGCTATGCAAGCAGCCGTTACACTGAGTGGGCTTAGAAGGTTTTGGTGTCAAACGATTTATCCATATACAGTAGCGCAACATTGTTTATCAATGGTCAAATATTTTGATGGAAATGTGGAGCTCCAGCAATGGGCTATCAGCCACGAGATATTTGAAGCATTAACTGGAATGGATATTCCAACACCAGTTAAAAAGAAAATGCCTGAATACAAAATCGCCGAGAACAAAGCTTTAGAGCAGTTTGCGAGATTGTATGATTTAACACCGCCTACACCAGCTATCATTAAAACAGTCGATAGGGGATTGATGGTCATGGAAGCTTTAGCTTTAATGAAAAAAAATCCGAACTTTGATTGGGTAGCATTATATGGCGAACCAGCGAATGCAGAGCTTTACAAACTTGGTGCTAGTGAGGAAGAAATCAGAAACGATTTTCTAATTACATGGCAAAAGCTTTTTGGGAGACTGTAATGAAAAAATTTGGGCTCTTTAGATTTCTATTAGAAATCAAGATTGCTCTGCAAAACCCTTATAACAAAAGAGATATGGCGTTGGGACTATGGGTAAATGGAATGTATGGGCTTTTAAATGAGCACA
>SAAU01000012.1 GCA_009929265.1 Alphaproteobacteria bacterium | reverse complement strand
GCAAGGTACAGATGTTCATTTAGGAAATAGAAAGAATCTTGGATATTCTCTTTATGTACATCCTATTTCAAAAGATATTATTACAAAAATGGATTATAACCTTGCAGAAAAAAATATTTATGAATCACCTGATGAAACGCTATTACAAAAGGGTTATTCATGCTTTCGTCCTCGAAAATCAGCTAAAGGCTATGGAATTTGGAGATGGGAAGCAAAATCTTTATTAGAAAAAAAATCAGAAATAGAATTTGACTTTGATTCAATGAGAGTATTTTTAAAAGATAGATTTATTGGTGAAATAGAAATATTACCATCAACGAATATCGAAGTTTTAAACACAAAAGGCACTAAAGATTTAGAAGAACTATTTGATGAAAAAGTATTTGATTACCCAAAACCAGTTGAGCTACTTAAAATTTTAGTAAAAATTGGAGCTTCAAAAGATGACATCATTTTAGACTTCCACGCAGGAAGTGGCACAACGGCTCATGCCGTACTTGAGCTTAACAAAGAAGATGAAGGCAATCGCAAATTTATCCTTGTTGAACAAATGGACTACATAGAAACCATTACATGTGAGCGTGTGAAAAAAGTCATCGAAAAAAATCAAGAAGGCTCATTTATCTACGCCGAACTTAAAACCATCGACACCTTTAACGAAGCTGACACCATCGGAAAACTCAATGACAATATGCGCTACCTCCCTTTGGGCGAGATAGACGATGAAAGCTATGGCATCAGCGAGAGTGAAAAAACCCTCAATAAACAGTTTTATGGAGTGGAATAATGGCATTGCTTTTTGAACAGTTAGATGGCTTTTTTGAAAATGGCTTTTCTCAAAGACCAGAAATTCCGCCTTATATCAGCGAAAATTTAAAGCATGAGTTACGAGAGTATCAGATAAACGCACTTCAAAATTTTATATTTTTACAACATAGCAAACCCAAAAATCACCTGCTTTTTCACATGGCAACAGGAAGCGGAAAAACGATGCTCATTGCGAGTACCATTTTGGAGCTTTACGCACGGGGTTATCGTAACTTTCTCTTTTTTGTGAACACGCAAAATATCATCCTAAAAACTAAAGAGAACTTAGCCAATGCCCTCTCAGCGAAGTATCTTTTTAAGCCAAAAATCATCATTGACAACCAAGAAGTCTCCACAAACATCATTCAAAGCAGTTTTGAAGAGGCGAAAGAGCGTGACATTAACCTCTTTTTTACCACCGTTCAAGGTTTACATGTAAGCCTCACAACGCTGAGAGAAAATAGCATAACCTACACCGACTTTCAAGAGAAAAAACTCGTGCTTATCGCCGATGAAGCGCACCATTTGGACAACGAAAACGAAAACGAGCGCACATGGTGGAAAACCATACAAACGCTTTTAAAAACCAATAGTGAAAATATCTTACTCGAATTTACCGCCACCGCACGCCTTCACAACCACTACTATGATGACAAAATCATCTACGACTATCCACTTAAAAAGTTTCGAGAGGACAAATACTCCAAAGAGGTAAGCCTCCTCTCAAGCAACTTTAGTGCGTATGAAACACTGGATGACAAAGCGTTGCGTATGCTTCAAGCCATTATGATAAGCGAGTATAGAAAAATCATCGCTGAAAAACACAGCATCGCCCTAAAGCCTGTGGTGATGTTTAAAAACAAAAGTACCAAACAAGCCGATGAAAACTACGCACTCTTTTGCACCCTTATCGAAAAGCTTGAAACGAAACATATCGAACACATCTTAGAACACTCCAAACACGTTTCCATCATCGCCAAAATGAAAGAAAATCTTTTACATGTAAACGATTTTACGGCACGTTTAAAACATGCTTTTAACAAAGATAAAACGGTTTTAATCTATGGCACATCTGCCGATAAAGAAGCCACGCTTAAAAATCTCAACGAGATGGAAGCCCCTTACAATCATATCCGCTCCATTTTTGCGGTTGAGATTCTCAATGAAGGCTGGGACGTGCTTAACCTTTTTGACATCGTCAAACTCGATGAAGCACCGCACAGTAAAAATAAAACTACCACCAAAGAAGCACAACTTATCGGTCGAGGGGCTAGGTACTATCCGTTTAGCTTGGAGGGCGATGAACGCTACAAACGTAAATTTGACAACGACCTAAGCCATGAACTACGAGTGCTTGAAGAGATGATGTTTCACTCTATCAACGAAAACCGTTACATCACGGTGATTAAAGAGGAACTGAGTAAAAGTGGTATTGCTGATTTTGATGAGGAAGATGAGACCATTGTGACCATGAAACTCAAAGAGAGTTTTAAGAATCATCCTTATTTTCTACATGGTGGCATTGCGGTCAACAAACAAATAGAGGTTGATAAAAGCAATTTTGATGGCATTAAAAGTTACATTCCAAACTTTGGCAATGTCAATCCTGTGATTAAGTGCATGAATAGTGCTGTTTTATCGGTGGGGTTTGATGAAAATGAGCCAGAAGCAACACCACAAAATGGCTTTACATGTAAACTCAAAATAGGCGATATTTCGCCTTTTACGCTTCGCAGTGGACTCAATAAACTAGACTTTTTTTACTTTTCAAACCTCAAAAAATTCTTTCCAAAGCTAAAATCTATCGATGAATTTTTAAATCATGAAAATTATCTAGGACATGTAGAGTGGAATGTGCAAAGTGATGTGGAAAATCCCATCATCAGCGAGTACGAAAAACGTTATGCGTTTATGAAAGTTTTAGAAAGTATCAAAAACGAGATACTTAAAAATGACCGAGACTTTGAGGGAAGCAAAGAGTTTTTTACCGTTCCTCTTCGTGAAAGACTGAAAGATGTTCCTCTTAAAACAAAACTCAAACCCAATGCAAAAGGGCTTAAACACTATGAAAAACCACTTGATGTCTCGGCTGTTGATTGGTATGTGTTTGATGAAAATTACGGTACAAGTGAAGAGATGGAGTTTATCCACTTTTTAAATACCCACATCAATGACTTAAAAAAGAAATATGACGAAATAAAACTCATCCGCAATGAAAAGGCGTATTGGATTTACAGTTTTAAAGACAATGGCAGACGGTTTGAACCTGATTTTATTTTATTGCTTACCACAAAAGAAAATAGAGTGTTGCAAGTGTTCATTGAACCAAAAGGTGAACAACTAAGGCTACTAGATGCGTGGAAAGAGTCATTTTTACAAAACTTAGCAGAACTTGCGATTGTAGAAGAAAATGAGGGTTTATTGGTCGATAAAGAACATATGAAAATCATCGGATTGCCATTTTATACCTATCAGAGAGAGAACGAATTTAAAGAGGTGTGGAAGAAGGTGCTATAAGGAGAGCTTAGATTCCCTTTTCATAGCTCTTTTTCACTACAATATTTTAAACTTAAAGGAGCAAAAAATGCAAACCCTACTTTTAAGTTTTTGAGCGAATCAAAGCTTTTTTGTCACTCTTACCCAAATAAAAAGTCCAAGTTATCGACCCTTTTGAAGTTGGCATGATGTCACAAGAAGAAGAAAACGAGATAAAAGCTCTACTCCAAAATGAAGAGACCCACCTGAATCTAAAAGACGTTATACCCTATAACTATCGAGATAGTCTTACATGTAAAAACCCAGCCTACTTTTTACGCAGAAAAAAGGCGATACCAAAACCAATGAAAAAGCTCAACCCTACAAAAAGGCTAAAGCTTAAGTACGAAATTCCACTGTTACGAGTGGTTTTATCCAAATGGGTTTGTGTCAGTTGATTG
>SAAU01000011.1 GCA_009929265.1 Alphaproteobacteria bacterium | reverse complement strand
ACTTAAGAGTAGAAAAAGAAAGGTATTTTTCCACTCAAAAGCATGGATAAGCAAAACGAAATACCATGATAAAAACAGAGTCTTGTGTCTGCTGTTTTACTGAATTTTATCTCTTGGAATAAACTCTAGCACGGTTGCATTGATGCAAAATCTCTGCCTTCCCCCAGGAGCATCGTCAAATACATGCCCTAAGTGCATGCCACTCTTTTTTGCAAGTACTTCTGTTCTTACCATGCCATAGCTTATGTCTTTTTTCTCTATTGTTGCACCCTCTACCGCTTTATAAAAGCTCAACCAGCCAGTGCCTGAGTTAAATCTATCTCGTGTGTCAAATAAAATATCGCCCGAGAGAGCGTCTATAAAAACACCATCAGGAGTATTTTTAAATTTATCATACTGTTTACAAAATCTAGCATCTGTTCCTTGATTGAAAGCGACATTGAAGGCTTCTGAGCTGGTTCCTAATTTAAAAGCCGCGAGTGCTTTATAAAAAGTTTTCGCATCCATGTAGCCTCTATGAGCGTTTATCTCTTTTCCATTTTGGATAAATAAAATAGTTGGCGTTGCATCCAGCTTAGTTTTGATAGCAAAGCCTTTTAATTGCTCTTTTTGAGCTGTTCGAAGAGGAATATCTCCTTTATAAAAAGAAGTGACATCTTTTTCAAATTTTTCACAATAAGGACAACCCTTGGCGTCTATAACAACGATCTCTTTTCCAGCATATGGCGTTATAAACACTTGCTTTTGTGTCTGTTTATCAAACTTTATGCCAGTTGAATGATTAGGACAGTATCCATTAGGATTTTTTTTCAGATAGTCTTGATGATAGGCCTCGGCAACATAAAACTCTTCAAGAGCTTTTATCTCTGTGGTGATTTTTCCATAACCTGCTTTATTTAAAAGCACTTGATACATATCTTTCGTCTCAAGTGCACTCTTTTTTTGCTCTTCATTTGTATAGTAAAGAGCACTCCTGTAATTGTTTCCTATATCATTTCCTTGCCTGTTGCCCTGCGTTGGATTATGAAGCTCCCAAAAATTTCTTATAAGCTCATCCGCAGATATTTTGTCCTCTTCGTAGATAACCTGCACTACTTCGGTGTGGTTTACAACTCCCTTTGGTGAGCTTAGCCTGTGGTCCAATACGGTTTTATAAGTAGGATTTTTATAATTGCCCCCTGCAAAACCAGACTTCACCTCTATCACACCCTTTTTCCCTTCAAAATGTTTTTCAACACCCCAAAAACACCCAGCTCCAAAAACGATTGTTTGCTGTTTTGCTTGTAAGGATACGAACATTGCCACGATTAAAAATATGATTTTCATTCTTTTTCTCCTCCTATTGCAACAGTTTGTGCAATAAATTTTAAATTCTAATATTATCTCTGATGTAGTGCGCCACTCGAAAAGCATTAGCGTAAATTGTCCATGTGTAAGGCACACTCCCTCCTGTGGGCATGAAACTGCCATCGGTGACAAAAAGGTTGGGGTGGTCGTAGCTTTGACAGTAGCGATTGAGTACATGTTTTTTTGGGTCATCACCAAAACGACACCCTCCTGCTTGAAGGTTTTGTGAAGGCAGGGGCGAGATATCATAAGTGATATTTTTTGCCTCCATTTTTTCAAGTACTTTAAGAGCTTTTTGGGCTAAAAACTCTCCTACTTTAACATCTTGAGGGTGTGCTCCGATACGGATGTTTGCCACAGGAATGCCGTATTTGTCCTGATAGTTTTCATCAACGCTTACAAAACAGTTATCATTGGGCATCCAGTCGGTAAAAACTTCAAAACTGAGTGTTCTTGTGGTGGTAAAAGTTTGGAAGATTTTGTCTTGAAGTGCTTTTCCAAAGAGGAGTTTGCCATCTTCTCTTTTAAGGCTATTGGCTCTTCGTATGGGGTTTGGATGTTCAAATAAAAAGTCAACAACACCGCCTTTAAACTCTTTGGTAAAATACCAATCTTTTAAGGCACGGTTGACAAAAAGTCCACTTTGCAAAAGTGTTTCTTGTGAAAAATGGCTAAGGTCAAATTCGCCAGAACCCATACCTCCTCCTGTAAAGAGCATATTTTTGCCTACTGCTCCTGAGGAGTTAGCAAGTCCATCTGGGAACTCTTTATTTTTAGAATTGAGCAAAAGTCTTGAACTCTCCACCGCTTGGGCGGCAAGGACAAAAAGTTTGGCTTCCACGCTTTTTTGCGTTCCCTCTTTGGTCAGATAAAGAGCACTTTTGATGTTTTTAGTTTCATCGGTGAGTAGTTTAACCACAAATGCGTTGGCGATGATGTGAAGATTGTGTGTGGCAAGAGCGGGTTGGATAAGGGTAGCACGAGAGCTTCCTTTTGCACCACTCGAACACGCATACGAACCGCAATAATTAGAGTAGTAGCAAGGATTTCTTCCCTCTTTGGACTCCGAGATAATGGCTCTAGGTGTTTTAAAGGGTGTAAAATCTAAAGCCTTACATGTAGCGTCAAAATGCTCTACAATAGGATGTTCCGCTAAAGGAGGATAAGGATATTCTGGTGAGCTTCGCTTTTCTTGATGTGCGTATGGGGTCACTTTCCCCGAAACACCTACGACTTTTTCAACCAAATCATAAAAAGGCTCAAGTTCGTCATAAGAGATAGGCCAATCTTCAACATTGGCTCCTTCAAACTCGCCATAAACGGATTTGAGTCTAAAATCATCAGGTTTGAGGCGGTGAAAAAAACCGCTCATAAAATTTGATGAGCCTCCTAATAATGAGCCATTCCAAAAGCTCCAACCGCTCTCATACGTGGGAGTTTTAACCCATTTTCCCTCTTCGTAGGCTTCGATGGTGTGGTATTGCTCTTTCAGTTTGGGTGTAAAGATATCGCGTTTGGTATAGGCTATCTCATCTTTAGAAAAATCTTTTTCACTGTAAATATCTCCTTTTTCAAGGATAACCACTTTTTTCCCTGCACGGGAAAGCTCATACGCAATAGGCCCAGCTCCCGCACCACTGCCGATGATGCAGATATCGTACGTCATGATTTTTCTCCATATTTTTGAGTAGGGCGAGGCTCTCCGCTTACATGTAAAGTCGATTTCCATCCAATTTCGTTGGTATTTCCCCCATAAATAGGGTCTCCCAACATCGCTTCAAAGCCATAATACATCACCCGTGAGAGCCAATATTCAAAATAGTCATCCTCGCTGGCTTTTTGGAGTGTTTGGTGTTTGGCTTTGAGATTTTGTGTGAAAAATTGTGGAAAGTCTCGTTTAAAAAAGAAAGCACCTTTGGTGATAAGCTCAACATCATCTTTATCAAAATGCTCATTGTCGATATTTTTCATCAGGTAAGACAGAGCATTAAACGCTTTGGCGCTGGGCATCGTGGTAGTTTGAGGAAAAAGAACATCCTGCACTGCTTCTATGGTATGCCAAATGGCGGGCGATATCTCACGAGCGTGAATATCTACATGTAAGAGAAAAGGGGTTGAAGCACTTAGTGCTATAAAAGTTCTTCTGTTCATGGAAGAAATTGTACCACGAGAGTGTAAATTTTTTGTGTAGTGACTACATATTGGCTACACAAAAAATAATTATAATGTCACATATTTTACGAAAAGGAGTTACGATGAAGTTATTTGGTACGGCGAAATTGGTTGCGGGATTGTTGGTTGCGTCTTTGTTTGTCACAGGTGCTATGGCGGCTGATGCAAAATGCGGAGCAGGTAAGTGTGGTGGTGATAAAAACTCTACCAAAGATATGAAAAAAGCTGATGCAAAATGTGGAGCTGGTAAATGTGGTGGCGAAAAAAAAGAAATGAAAAAGCCCGCTGATGGCAAATGTGGTGGAGAAAAAAAATAAGTAGTCGCGTAATGCAGTGTCCGATGCAAAAAAAGCGAGATTAGACCACTTTCTTTTTGAGAAAAGGGGACCGTTCAGAATTCTGTGTCAATCGGGTAAAATAACAAATACCCAAGGACACAGATATGAAGATAGAAATAGACGTAGAGCAATTTGCTCAAG
>SAAU01000008.1 GCA_009929265.1 Alphaproteobacteria bacterium | reverse complement strand
TCGCTGCTGTCAAGGTCGTTTTCCCGTGATCAACGTGTCCAATCGTCCCTACGTTGCAGTGCGGTTTGCTCCGCTCAAATTTCTCTTTCGCCATCTTTTCTATTCCTTACATGGTATTTAAGCAAAAAAATCAACTAAAAATTGGAGCGGGTGAAGGGAATCGAACCCTCGTGACCAGCTTGGA
This sequence comes from Alphaproteobacteria bacterium, assembly GCA_009929265.1. Lineage (GTDB taxonomy): Bacteria > Pseudomonadota > Alphaproteobacteria > CASFRQ01 > SAAU01 > SAAU01. Next base: position 74,998 of record SAAU01000008.1, on the reverse strand, counting down.
AGGCTGGGGCTCTACCATTGAGCTACACCCGCATCTCTATGAACTGGTGGAAGGGGGTGGATTCGAACCACCGTACTCAAAGAGGGCAGATTTACAGTCTGCTGCCATTAACCACTCGGCCACCCTTCCGTCTTCATAGACTCGTTATCCTGTTCGATAACGCTAATAGAAATATTACTATTTTTCGCCTCTTGTCAAGATGAAAAGAAGAGTGTATAGTCGAAAAAAGAACCTAAAAAACATTAACATATTGAAAAATAAGAAGAAACTATGTCAAAAAAAATACAACATTCTCAAAATTCTTTCATTTATATCTATGGACACCACAGTGTTGTGGATGCCCTTTCAAACCCTAGACGAGAAAAGATAGAGCTCTTAGGAACCAAGGAAGCCCTTGAAAATATAGAAAAAACAATCCCAACAGGCTTAAAAAAACGAATCATTCAAAAGCAAGAACTCGATTCTTTATCAGAGAGAGGTCTCCACCAGGGATTAGTTCTAAAAGCACGCCCTCTTTCCCCTCCTTTTTTAGATGAAATCACAAAAAGCACAAAAGAAAAAAGCTGCTTAATTGCGTTAGATCAAGTGACTGACCCTCATAACATTGGCGCCATGTTAAGATCTGCCACTGCTTTTGAAGCCGACGGGATTTTGCTTCCAGAGGCGGGAAGTCCAAGAGAATCCTCTGTTATGAGTAAAATTTCCTGTGGAGGCATTGAAAAAACGCCTTTGATTTATATTAAGAATCTAGCCAGAACGCTTGATGAATTAAAAAAAGAAGGCTATTGGATTATAGGACTAGATGGGAAGGCCGATGAACTTTTCGGGGATTCGAAACTGCCAGCTAAAGTCGTCTTTATTATGGGGGCCGAAGGAACAGGATTGCGTCGTCTCACTCAAGAGATGTGCGATTACTTAATAAAACTGCCGATTAGTCCAAAAATGGAAAGCTTAAATGTATCAAATGCTTGCGCTATTGCTCTTTATGAGTATAATCGTCTTCATTCTATCAAATTCTAAGGAGAATCCCTTTGCCTTTTTGGACACGATTAAAGACAAGACTTTCAGGCGTTTTTTCAAAAATAAAAAAACAAATTTCTTTTGTTTTTGAGCCCCTTTCAGCTTTTCTAAAATGGACGAGACTAACGCTTATTCCCTTTATAATAAAAGCCATAAAACGCCTTCTTGTTTTTATTCTAAAAGAAGCAAAAATTGGATTCCTTTTTGTAAAAAAGGAAATAACGATTCTTTTTAAAAAAACATCTAAAAGCGAAAAAATCAAACATCATTTGGGCAAAATAAAAGAAAAAAGCCTTTGCTTTTGCGCCCCTTTAAAAGGCAAAAAGTTTAAGCTTTTTAAAGGCAAAAAAGGGGGATTGTTTTTTCAAGTCATTCTTTTAGGGTGCTTTTTGGGAACAGGACTTGCCTTTTTTCTAGCCCCTTCCTATGACAATCTTGTCCGCTATGTTCAGGTTGATAAGCTCACAGAAGAAGATAAATTGGAGGAGCCCCCCGAAATCATCTTAAAAGAAACGGAACCAGAAGAGGAGGAGCTTTCCGAAGAAGAGCTTTTAGTTCATCCTTTTTTTGAAAATTTAGGCCCCGAAGAAAAAATCGAATCTTTTAATGAGTCCTTTAAAAGAGGAGAAACGCTTTCTGGATTTTTGAAAAGAACCGCTGATTTATCGCTAAAAGATGCCCTTCAAGTGGCCAAAGCTTTAGATCCGCTTTACCCGCTTAATAAAATTCAAGCCGGGCAAAAATTTATCATTTTCTTATCCAATAAAACCTTTTTAGGGCTTTTTCTTGAAACGCGTCAGGGTAATTTTATCTCCGTTAAAAAAGACGCTTCTTCGGGAAAAATTGAAGCCTTTACGCAAGAAGGCAAGCTTCATACCGAACGCAAAATTTTAGAAGGGGTTGTTAAAAATTCTATTGCCGAAACACTTTCAAAACATAAGGCGCCCCCTGCCTTAGCACTTGAAGTTTCAAGAGCATTGAAAGACATCATTAACATGCGACGCGATCTTAAACAAAACGGAAAATTTCGCATCGTTTTTGATGAAACTAGAGTTGAATTTAGCAGACACGCTCCTAAAATTCGGCTTCTTTTTATCTCTCTTGAAACAAGACAAGGGATAAAAGAGCTTTATCATTTCAAAACAAAACGCGGAAAATCAGCCTACTTTAATAAATACGGGCAAACAGGAAATCAAATCTTAATGCAACGCCCTTTGGGAAGAGGACGCATTTCCTCTCCCTTTGGAATGCGGCGGCACCCTATCTTAAAATATCGTATTTTCCATTCTGGGATCGATTTTCCGGCTCGAACAGGCACCCCTATTCCAGCAGGCGCTGATGGCGTTATTGTCAGGTTGGGGCGACGTGGGGGCTATGGGAAACAAATCCAAATTAAGCATAATAATATGTATTCTTCTCTTTATGCGCATATGTCTGGATACGCCAGCAAATCAAAGGTTGGCGCTTTTGTTCGAAAAGGTCAAATCATTGGTTATGTGGGATCTACCGGCCGATCAACAGGCCCGCATTTACATTATGAAATCCGGAAATATAAAAAGGCTGTTAATCCCCTTCATACCCATGTGATTATTGGATATCACCTTTCAAGAACAGACTTAAAAAATTTCAAGATTTTTGCAAAATCGGTTAATCCTTTATTTAGGTATCAAATTCCAAAAAAGTCCACACGACGTTATCAATCTTCAAAAAAGAAAAAATCTTATTCGTTTAAAAAGCCTTCTTTAAAAAGAAGACGTGCCGTTCGAAAATCTTACCCTAAAAAAATTTTTAAGGTGAAAAAGAAAATTCCCGTTCCCAAAAAGAAGATTCCTTACAAAAAACGGAAAAGCTAACCTGTTTTAAAAAAAGCCCTCATTTATTCATTAAAAAAGCCCTTCACTTGAAAGGGCTTTTCTTTTTTTAACTTAAAGAAAATAAATTAAAGCGAGCTTTTCCATAATTCAAAGAGCATTTCATCACAAATATGCGCCTGATAGGGCAAAATATGAAGAATGGAACCTTTAATTGCCTTATGGATTTCAAACGCCTGATAGGGCGGGCAACAAAAATCCAATCGATTTTGATAAATTTTTGTTGGGATTCCTTTAAGCTTTGAAGCTCCCTTAACCAACTGATTTTCTTTCAAAAAGGTTTTATTTTTCTGGTAATGCATAAAAATTTGAAACTTACTTATCCTTTTTTCATCCTCTTGAACCTCAGGAAAAGCAATCTTTATTTCCCCCATCTGATGCTCAAAAGCGCCATAATATTGAAGAGCTTTTTCTCTGTCTTTTTTCTTTTTTGAAAACACCAAATCATAGAAATAATCATCAACAGATTTTTTACGAGCCATTTTTTGAAAGTCCTCTAACACATCCGGATAGAAAAAAGGCGCCACCGAAGACATATTTTTGGAATCTTTTTCTCGTCCCAAATAGATGGCGTAAACAACCAAACGCTTTACTTTTTGAGGAAACGTTTCAGAGAACAAAAGAGCACATGTTGATCCAAAGGAAGCCCCCGTCACAATGACTTTTTCTTTGATTTTTAAAAAGTCCAACAAACGAGCAGCGTCTTTTATCGTCTCTTCTATTGTGTTTTTATAAACTGGATTTTGAAAGCCCGATTTTCCACATCCTCTTTGATCAAAAAGGATAACGCGATATTTTCTTAAATCAAATGCTACCGCTTGATAGGGTTTGGAACTTCCCCCAGGTCCCCCGTGAAAAGAAAGAACAACTTGCCCTTTTGGATTTCCAACTTGTTGATAGAAAACAGTATGTCCCTCTTTTTCAGGCAAAAACCCTGTATCATAGGGCTTTGCAAAACGTTTTTGCCATTTAAAAATCAATTTTTGCATATAAAGTCCCCCTTCCCTTCTCTCTTTTCACTTTTTAAAACGATAATAGCAAAGTTTCCTCTTTTATCAAGCCTTTTATCCCTTGACAGAGCTTGTGAAAGACCCCATATTTTAAAGAATACAAAAACAAAAAAGGGGATTTATAATGAACATTGTTGTGATTGGAGGCGGCGCAGGAGGTGCCAGTTTTGCAGCTAGAATGCGGCGTTTGGACAATAGCGCCAAAATTGATATTTTGGAAGAGACGAATGAAACGTCTATTGCCAGTTGCGGGCTTCCTTATTTTGTGGGGGACGTCATCTCTAATCGAGAGAATATACAGGTCGCCACACCCCAGCTTTTTAAACAAGCTTTTGATATTGACATTCATTTGATGACAAAGGCTGAAAAAATAGATGCCAAAGCTAAAACTGTCACAACAACAGACGGACAAGTTTTCCCTTATGACAAACTTATCCTTTCAACAGGAGGGGCGCCTTTTGTTCCTCCTATTAAAGGCCTTGAGAAGAAACCCTCCTTCACCCTTAAAACGCTTAAAAATGCAGATACAATTAAAGCTTTTTTGAAAGAAACAACCCCAAAATCTCTCCTTGTTGTGGGGGGTGGGTTTATCGGTGTTGAAGTTGCCGAAAATCTTGTCCATCAAGGGATTCAAACAACCCTTGTTGACATTGCACCGCAAGTTTTGCCACCGCTTGATGCCGATATGGTTTGCCAAATTCATGAACATATGACCGAAAAAGGCGTCAAACTCATCTTGGGCGATGGGATTAAAGAAATCACCGAAAAAGGCGCCCTTCTTTCAAGCGGGAAAGAGCTTTCCGCTGACGGGATTGTTTTGGCCCTTGGCATTCGTCCCCAAACCCAAATTGCCAAAGACGCTGGGATTGAGCTAACCCCCAAAGGGGCGATTAAAACAAACGAATTTATGCAAACAAACTTCAAAGATATTTATGCTTGCGGCGACAGTGTTGCGGTTAAAGATTTCGTCAATCAAGAGGAAAATATGGTTGCGCTTGCGGGCCCTGCCAATCGCGAAGGACGTCTCATTGCGGATCATATTTTGGGCAAAGCCCCCTACCCTTACACAGGGACACAAGGCACTGGAATTGTTAAAGTTTTTGATATGACCGCCGCTTTTACAGGCAATAACGAAAAACAACTTCAAGCCAAGAACATCCCTTACGAAAAGATGATTGTATGGAAAGCCTCTCACGCGGGCTATTACCCTGATGCCAAACCTTTGGTTTTGAAAGTTCTTTATGGGAAAGACGGCACTATTTTTGGCGCCCAAGCCGTGGGCTATGATGGGGTTGACAAACGCATTGATGTGATTGCAACGGTGATGCGTCTTCATGGAAAAACAACGGATTTACGGGATGCCGAGCTATGCTATGCCCCGCCCTATTCCAGTGCAAAAGATCCTGTCAATATTATCGGGATGGCCATTGAAAATATCCGTCAAGGGTTAATGAGACCCTATTTTGGAACAAGTTTTGAGGGGATGTTTGTCGTTGATGTGCGTTCAAACGAGGCTTTTGAAAAAGGGCATTTGCCAGAAGCTGTCAATATTCCTTTGGAAAACATCAAAGAAAGCTTGGATAAATTTCCAAAAGATAAACCCATTCTTATCCACTGCCAAACAGGATATCGCAGTTATGTTGCCGTCCGCATTCTAATGGAAAACGGCTTTGAAAATGTTTACAGCTATGCGGGGGGCTATAAACAATATTCAACTGAAATCAAAGGAGCACTCAAATGAGCATTCAAGAAATCAATCCAAAAGACTTGCCAAAGGACGCTTTTATCTTAGACGTTCGAATGGGAAGTGAACATAGCGAAAAAGCTTTAAGACAACCTCATTTTTTCCGAGAATTGTCCAACTTAAACGCAAAAGAATTCATAAAAGACTTTGATCTAAAAGACACCCCTATTTACTTAATGTGTAAATCTGGAAAACGAGCCCAAAAGGCCGCCGAACTTTTCGAAAAAGAAGGATATCCTCATATTTTTGTGATAAAAGGCGGCATTGATAATGCAGAAATAGAGGGGATTCCCCTGATTAAGCAATCGGTTATTTCGATGGAACGTCAAGTCAGAATTTTGGCAGGAGCGCTTGTCTTTTTAGGCACGCTTTTGGGGATATTTTATTCCTCAGCTTTCTTTATCCTTCCTCTTTTTATCGGGGCTGGCCTTTTTTACGCAGGGATTTCAAATTCTTGTGGAATGGCAAAACTCCTCGCCCTTTTCCCTTGGAATAAGAACTAAACCCAACATATAAAGATGAAAAAAAGCGGGAGGTTTTTACCTTCCGCTTTTTCTTTTTTTAAGTTATCTTTAACCGCAAAGGGGTTAGCGCTTTATTCTGCCTTCATTAAGGGCGGCAAAGTTGCACTCCAGCGTTTTTCCTCGGATGACATAAAGAACGTTTCATAAAGTAAATCATCCCCTTCTATAAAAACAGCGTTTTGCATCTTCTTTTCTAAAATTTTAGAAACCGTTGTTTTTCCAGAATTGATTGGCCCATTTATATTAACAATCAACATGCCTATTTTCCCTTTATTTTAAAAAAGGTTCTCCCATATTTATCCATTTTTCAACAATGCGATCCATATTTTTTGGCAAAAGATTTTGCTTTTTCATCTCAAGAAGCTCTGCCTTTGTCACCCATTTTAGGGCATTTGATTCTTCACTTATCTTAAACTTTTCAGTTTCGGCTTTAAGAAGAAAACGGATGTCATAATGTTGGTGCTCTGGCTCATCTTTCTTTTTATTTTCAGGAATCGTGTGAACATCTACATCAAAAATATCTTTGGAAACAAACTCTATCCCTTCAATTCCAGATTCTTCTTGAGCCTCTCTTAACGCCACATTCCAAGTATTTGCCTCGCCGTCAGAGTGTCCCCCTAACTGCAACCAACAATTCAACTTTTTATGATGTGTAAGGAGAACTTTTTTCCCATCAGGACTTAAAAGCCAAGCCGACCCCGTGATATGTCCTTTAAGATTAAAGCGTTCAAAACAGGTTTCATTTTTCTCAATAAACTTTATCGTTTGCTTGACAAAGCCCTGTTCTTTTTCATCACCCGTTTTATAGTCCTTTAAGGCCCCTAAAATCATTTTTTCCATATTATTCCCTATTGCATTTAGTCCAAAAACTTTTTGAAAGATCATCCAAATTTTTTTCTGAAAACATCAAAGGAATATCCTTATTAAAAACAATAAAATCTAATTTTTTTATAAACCACTTTGTTATATTTAATAATTTTCCAACTTTATAAATAGAATAATACTTTATTCCTTTTTCATCAAGACTATGAACTAAGTTATCTCTCTCATCTTTCAAGAAAGAAAAAGAAGGCTTTTTTCCAAGTAAATCCCACATACACTTCCATCTTTTTTTTAATAAATGTATATCATTCCGACATTTTTCTTCAGCATCTTTAGCTCTTTCTTCTCTTTGTTTTTGAAAAGATTCAACAGGCAAAAGTGTATCCTCCCCATTTGTCACTCTTATATACGTCTCTGGAACTTTTAAATAATCTTCATAATGTTTTTTAGCAAAAAAATCTTCATTTTCAGAAACTTGATTAACTAAAAATTGCAAATTTACGGTTTTGACCTTGCCTTTAGGCTCTAAAACTTTCCTTAACTCAACAATACATCTTATCCATAAAGAATTTTTTATTAACAAAAAAGTATGAGCTTCAGGCGTTTTATTGAATTTTTCTAAAGCAATATTAGAATTTATTACTGTTTTTAAAGCGAAAAAAGAAGTTATCCTATTGCTATTAACTTCTTTTAAATTTTCCTCTATCTTTTTTATATCCATAATACATCCTTATTAAACACCTTAAAAACTGCATTAAAGATATAGAACTATCGTAAAAATTACAATATTTAAATAAAGCCAGATATCCCAAATTTTAAACATAATAAAGAGCGGGACGGACTATTTGTCTTAATTCAACATTACTTTTCTTTAACAGTGAAAGAATTTCCTTTTTTTACGTAGCTTAATCCAACAAGAGCATGTTTTTTAAACTTTTCTTCTATAAAAAAATCTTGATATTTTTCAGTTGCTTGTATATATATCGCGTTGTTTGGATATAAATTTTTCAATTTATCTAACATATTTCGACCAATTCCTTTTTTTTGAAATTTATCTAAAACAACACATTCAATAATTTGTGTATCATGAAATCCGTCTGTAAAAAAACGAATCATCCCAATAAGTTTATTTTGATATCTAGCTGTAATGAAAAAAGAATTTTGATAAGCTTTTTCAAAAACATCTACGCTATGAATATAGTCTTCTTCTTTTCCCCATCCAGCATTAAGATATAAATTAATACCTTCCAGAGCTTTAGGCTTTTTAGTTGATTCTATTAAAATTTCCATAACTTTCCCTCTCCTTAAAAGATAGAAATATATTAAATTAACACTTAAAAGTGTTGTTCTTTTTAAAGAACTTGTCAAATAAAAAAAATTTATTCTCTTGATATTTCAAAATATTATAGGCTAAAATTATTTCAAAAGGATTTTTAATATTTAAATTGTTAAAATCGCCTACATTTGTGTTATTAAACTCCATTTAAAAAGAGAAATTCATGTTAGAAAAATCATTTATTGCATCTGAATCTGAAAAAGAAATTAAAGAGCAATGGGAAGAAAATAATCTTTTTTCTTCTCGTGTTGATCCATCCAAACCTATGTTTTCTATTGTGATTCCTCCCCCGAATGTGACGGGAAATTTACACATGGGACATGCTCTTAACAATTCCATACAGGACACTCTTGTGCGGTATAAAAGAATGAGAGGGTATAGCGTTTTATGGCAGCCAGGAATGGATCATGCTGGGATAGCAACACAAATGGTTGTTGAACGTGAATTGGCTAAAAAAGGTCTAACAAAACATGATTTAGGCCGAGAAGAATTTATCAAAACAGTATGGGAGTGGAAAAAACAATCAGGCGGACAAATTCTTAATCAATTAAAACATCTGGGAGCTTCAGCGGATTGGTCTCGTGAACGCTTTACAATGGATGAAGGATTATCTTGTGCCGTTCGAAAAGTTTTTGTGCAACTTTATAAAGAAGGATTGATTTATCGCGATAAAAAGCTCGTGAATTGGGATTCTAGATTGCAAACGGCTATCTCTGATTTAGAAGTAGAGCAAAAAGAAACCGTTGGTAAAATGTATTATTTGAAATATCCTCTTGAAACAGAGAACTCAAAATATATCCTTGTTGCCACAACTCGCCCAGAGACAATGTTTGGTGATACCGCTGTTGCTGTATCTGCCGAAGATGAACGATATAAAGACCTCATCGGGAAAAATGTTATTTTGCCAATTGTAAATCGCCCCATCCCTGTCGTAGCCGATGAACATGCAGATCCCGAAAAAGGAAGTGGCGTTGTAAAAATAACCCCTGCGCATGATTTTAATGATTTTGAAGTAGGAAAACGTCATCATTTACCTGTTCTTAATATTTTAGATAAGGATGCAAAACTCAACGAAAATACTCCTGAAAAATATCAAGGATTATCAGTTTTAGAGGCTCGCAAATTAGTTTTGGAAGAAATGAAACTCTTGGGGTTGTATGAAAAAGAAGAAGATAACCTTATGAGTATCCCTTATGGAGATCGTTCAGGTGTTGTTATTGAACCTTGGCTAACGGATCAATGGTTTGTAGATGCCAAAAAATTAGCTGTTGATGCCATTCGCGTTATAAAAAATGAAGAAATTCGCTTTATTCCTAAAAATTGGGAAAATACATATTATGAATGGATGGAAAACATTCAACCCTGGTGCATTTCAAGACAACTTTGGTGGGGACATCAAATTCCAGTATGGTATGGCCCCGACAACACTATTTTTTGTGAAGAAACATTTGAAGAAGCTTTCAAAAAAGCTGAGCAACACTATGGGAAAAAGGTTGATTTAAGAAGAGATAACGATGTTTTAGACACATGGTTTTCATCTTCTTTATGGCCATTTACAACACTCGGATGGCCTAACGATGATGAATATTTGAAATATTATTATCCAACATCGGTCTTAATTACTGCTTTTGATATTATCTTTTTCTGGATTGCCCGTATGATTATGATGGCCATGCATATAAAAAAGGAAATCCCTTTCAAAGAAATATACATACACGGCCTCGTTAGAGACGAAAAAGGTCAGAAAATGTCAAAGTCAAAAGGCAATGGAATAGATCCTTTGGTGATTTCTGAAAAATACGGGACAGATGCCTTAAGATTTTCTTTATTAGTCCAAGCGGGAAGTGGAAGAAATATTTTAATGTCTGAAGAAAGAGTTGCCAATTACCGGAACTTTGTGACTAAAATATGGAACTCGGTAAGATTTGCAGAAATGAATGGGGCTGATTTTAATGTAGAGAATTTGTCTACACATATTGAATTACCTGTTAATAAATGGATATTAACAAAGCTCTCTCAAACGATTTGCAAAACTCAAGATTATCTTGATACTTATCTTTTTAATGAGGCCTCTAAAGCTATTTATCAATTTATATGGGGCAATTTTTGTGATTGGTATTTGGAAGCGGTTAAACCTTTGATTTATGGCGAAGATGAACAAGTTAAAACAGAGATACGTCATGTAATGGGATTTGTTATCAATAACACCTTGCGATTGATACAGCCTTTTATGCCTTTTGTTTCGGAAGATTTATGGAGAAAAACAGCCGTTCGTTCTTCTATGCTTATGCAAACAGATTGGCCAGAGTTAACGGCATTTGAAGACTCTCAAACAGAATCTGAAGTGGATTGGGTGTTTAATTTTATATCCTCCATTCGCTCTTTGCGTTCTGAAATAAATATTCCGGCCTCGGCTAAAATTCAATTAAAAATAAAAGGGATTACCCCTTCTCAAAAAGAAATTTTAACAAAAAATGAAATCATTTTAAAGTTTTTAGCCCGCGTAGACGATATAGAATTTGTGCAAGACGTTATATCAGATGCAATTATGCAAGTTTTTGACGGCTTTACTTTTATTTTACCCTTTGCCGGATTAATTGATATTAAAGCGGAAAAAGATAGAATTAATAAAGATATTGATAAGCTCTCCTCTTTTATAAAACAAGTAAAAGCTGAGCTTAATAATCAAAAATTTATCTTAAAAGCTCTCCCTTCTGTTGTCGAAGGGAAAAGAGAATCCCTTGCCGAGGCAGAAACATCAATTTCTAAAATGTATGATATTTTGAAAAAATTAAGCTCCTAAAAATATATTAGGAAGTGTTGATTTTAAAAACACCAACAACCTATAATATTTTGAAAACACCAACCTAGAAGTCTTAAAACTTTTGCAAAATGTGTCATTTGTTTTTCCTTTTAAGCAATAAAAACCCCGCGCGAGGCGGGGAAAAGAATTTAATAAATTATCTTTCTGTTTTATACACAAATACTTTTTTAACAAAAAAATACTTAATAAGTTTTATCAATCCATAAAAAGTGCCTAATGAATAAAAAGGATAAATACAGAAAGAGCCCAAAATAGCTGATAATTTTTGCTTAAAGCTAAATTTAACAATATTGTCGTCAAAAACAATTAACATACTTGAAATAATGCAATTAATAAAATATGCAATTATCGTAATTATACAAAGTGATATATTAGAATTAATAATGGCAGTTATTAAAAGAATAGTATTTAATATATTTTTTAACATCCATCTACTGTTTTCAAAATATAGTGAAAATATTTTAAAAAAACATCTTTTCAGAGAAAGATTGCTGTTAATCTGCTTAGCTTTTTTAAAATCTTCAAAAATCAAAGAACATCCCAGAAACCATAAAGCTGTTTGTTGAAACATTACTTTATAGCTTTTTGCACTTTCTGTTTGTAATATAACATTTTTAATATTTTGACTTTTAATATTTAGAAAAGAACAAATATGCCCTAGTCTAACATCTTCAACATAATCACTGAAATTAGGTACTTTATTAAAAAAGCTCCCCTTTATAATCATTCCATTCCCAACAAAATATTTTCCTCTAGCAGGACATATCTTTTCAGAAATTTTTATAACTTCTTCACTAAAGACTTTGTAGGTTTGTAATGTCGCAAATCCTTTCATTAAAAAGGATATATTATCAAATCCTCGAAACCAGTTTTGAGCAATTTGATAATATTCAATTTGAGGGTCAATAATAGAATTATTGATATTTATTAATAATTCTGTATTAAAAACAGTATCTGCATCAATAAAAACAAAATATCGCTTTTTAAAATCAGTGTTTTTCTTTAATATGCTTAAAGCTGAGTTTAACTGAGTTATTCTATTTCCATTAATATCGTTACAATGAATGCACTGGATAAAATCAGTAATATTTTGCTTTAATTCTTTTTTTAAACAATCAATAGTATTAAGAGGACTTGGATATAAGAACTCTCTCTCAGTTGTAATAAAAACAACATTAAAATGTTTTTTTATATAATTCATCTCTTTAAAAGATTTAACTAATCTAGCTATGTTTTTAGCTTCATTTAAAACAGGGATAACAATAGTAAAATCATTTAAGTAAGAATTAATTGCCACTCGCCTATTAAAAACAAAACAACGTGCAACAAAAAATCTTATCAAATGATAAACTGCATCTAATAAAATGAAAACACCTATAATATATAATAAAAAACTCATAATTCTAACTGTGTTAAAATATGACTTTTAATTTTTTCTGGTAATAATTTATAAGTGTGAAGCACGTTTACTTTCACTTCTTCAAATTCTAAATGATCTTCACGAGATTCAATCACATCCGTTGTAACATAAACATTTTTAATAAGATTAATTTCATGATATACAATACCTTTGTCTTCAAAAATATGCTCTATTGTTTCAATACTTTTATTAATTAAAACTTCATTTTCTTTAATGTTTGTTTCTTCTTTAAGTTCGCGAATAATACATTGGTTTATAGTTTCGCCCTCTTCCAAACCTCCTCCAGGAAGAAAATAAAAACCACCTTTTATATTCTTACATAAAACAATTTTATCGCCCCGAATTATCAAAGCTCTTATATTTACGCGCATTATTTTGTTTCTCCTTTTTATACTTTTTTTCAAATTCTGTTATTTTAATTTTTTCACAATTGTAGAAATCGGTAAAGTTAGTAATTTCAACATCATCATTAAGTTGCACTCCACTTTCTCTTAGAAGAGAAATAGTTTGTAACATATGTGCTGTGTAAAATAAATAATGTCCCGAATTTCCTTTAACTTCTTTCACAACCCCGTTATCAACAGTTAATAAACCACCTCCTAGAACAGGGACTCCTCTTGATAATGAAACATGGCGTTGATTTGGTGAAGATATACCAGTAATAATATTTTGATTTATATCTATAATAAATAAGATCTCATTATGTCTTCCACATATTTTAGGTGATGTAATTAAAACGTCATTTAAGTATAATAATCCATTTTTTTGTTTAGCTGTATGCGATTGCAATTCATCATCTAGTATAAAATTAATATATGGTTCTCTGTGTGAAATATTTTGTTTTTCTAAAAATAAAAAGAAAGGATCTTTACTTTTACTTTCCAACCATTTGTGTTTATAAAAATCTAATTCTCTGTGAGCTGGATCTATCATCTCTAGCCAAAGTTCACCCCAATTATTATTGTTTTTAATATCATATCGTGATTGATTATTTAAATATCTTTTGATAAATTTTTTTTCATTATTCATTGGCAGATGATTATTAAAAAAATATTTTTCAACTTTATCTACATCATAAATTAAAGGATTATTATCTGGAAAAATGATTTCATTATCATATAAAAAATTTAAATTTTCAAAATAATTAATTCTTTTTTCTATATGAGAAATTATTTGATTTTTATGCTTTTCATTATTGGAATCTTCACAAGAGATTTTATTTAAGATTAACCTTAGATATTGCTCTCGCTCAGAAAGTTGATTTGTAGGAATTTTATGATAATTTTTTAAAGCTACTAAAGCTCTTTTTGAAATAAAAGAAAAAAATGAATCATCTGAAATATTAATATCTAACCATGATGAATGTTTATTGTAATATGTCATAATTAATCCCTTTTAATATAATAAAATTATAAAATCATAAAATTATTATCTAGTCAATCCTGGATATTTTTTGACTGTGTAATTTTCTGATGGAAAGGATTTATTGCCGATATCCATCATGCGGGCGGTGGCTGTTCTAGGGGAATGCGGGGGTGTTTAAAATACAAAAAAACGGGAGGTTAAACCTTCCGCTTTTTTTGTGGTCGGAGTGGCGGGATTCGAACCCACGACCCTTTGCACCCCATGCAAATACTCTACCAGACTGCGCTACACTCCGTTTTTTTCCTTTACCCCATTTTTTCGAGAATCGTATCGACGTATTCTTTTATTTCCCCAATTTCCTTTACAAAATCCTCTTGCCGTTTATCCTCCAAGACATCGGCCTTTTCTTCCTTTTTTCCAAGAAGTTGTGCCGTGCCTTTAACCGTCAATTTTTTTTCGTAAAGAAGGTATTTGATTTCCTCTAAAAGAGTCATATCTTTTGGAGAATAAAAACGCCGACCCCCTATTTTTTTTATAGGGTTTAATTCTTTAAAGCTCTTCTCCCAAAAGCGCAAAACATGAGCGGGAACCCCAATTTTTTGAGAGGCTTCTGCAATTGTTAAATACGCTTCGTTATCCTTCATTTTTCGCTATTAGCCTTTTTCTTTAAGATTTGAGAAGGGACAAAAGAAATCACCCGACGTGGAGCAATAAGATATTCCTCTTTTGTCTTAGGGTTTCTACCAATTCTTTTGTTTTTAGATTTTACCTTAAATGTTGCAAAGGAAGTGATTTTAACCTCTTCTTTTTCCTGAAGAGCCTTAATCATTTCATCAATAACTTCATCCACATATGAAGCACTCTCAACATAAGAAAATCCCACTTTATCATAAATAGCTTGAGCAATTTGAGATCTTGTGAGTGTTTTATCCATCTTAATCTTCCTTTATTTCTTTTTGCTCGTTTATATCAATCTCTTCGCCAAAGACGACTGTTTCAATTTCCGAACGAATCGTTTCACATAAATTATTTTTAACCAATTTAACGGTCCGATTTATAGCACATAGAAGACTGAACGCATCTGAGTTTCCGTGAGCCTTAACACAAAGCCCATTCAACCCCAAAAGCATCGCCCCATTATAAAGACGCGGATCAATTTTTTTCTTTAACCCCAAGAAAGAAGGAATCATGAGAAGAATTCCAATCTTGGAAAGAAGTGACTTTTTAATGGCCTGTTTCACTAAAAAAGAAGCCATTTTCATAGTCCCTTCCATTGTCTTTAAGGCCACATTTCCAGAAAACCCGTCCGAAACATAGACATCGACCGAACCCAATCCATAATCATTCCCTTCAACAAAGCCCTTATAATTAACTTTGTTTGGAATTTCCCTTAAGCGATTGGCCGCCTCACGAACTTCATCTTTTCCTTTGACTTCTTCAGAGCCAATATTCAAAAGTCCGACGGTTGGGTTTTCCTTATCAAAAGAAATCCGATACAAAATAGATCCCATCAACGCAAAATCAACAAGATTTGAGGCATGACATTCGGCATTTGCGCCTAAATCAAGGCAAACCTTAAAGCCTTTACTTGAAGGAACAATAGCCGTCAAAGCGGGTCTATCGATATTGGCAATCATCCCGAGGCAAATCTTACTCATTGCCATAAAGGCGCCTGTGTTTCCAGCAGAAACAACGGCCTGAGCTTCCCCAGAACGCACGGCATAAATTGCTTTCCATAAGCTGCTTTTTCTTCCTGTGCGCACCGCAACAGAGGGTTTTGCATCGGAAGAGACAACATCTTCGGTGTGATAGAATTTATACATTGTGTCGTCTAAGCGATATTTTTCAAGATAAGGGGCTACCTTATTCTTATCGCCGTAAAGAAGGAAGAACACATCTGGATTTTCCTTTTGCGCTTTCTTCACTCCTTCAATAACAGAAGAGGGAGCATGATCCCCCCCCATCGTATCGACAGCTATTACAAGCATTCTAGTTGTCCTTTTGTTAAATCAGACTATTTTTCTTCAGAAGCCTTTGAAATAACTTCTTTTTTTCTATAATATCCACAACTTTCACAAATGTGATGAGGTCTTTTCATTTCGCCACAATTTGGGCATTCAACGAAAGCACTTGTAGAAACAGCATCATGGGAACGACGCATTCCTTTACAAGACTTAGATGTTTTACTTTTTGGAACTGCCATTTTAAAACTCTTTTCTTTAAAAAATTAAATTTAAACCATAACTTTCATATAAAGTCTTTTTTGGTTTGTACACAATTTTTTCTATTTTTGCAAGTCTTTTTTACCTTTATTCATAAAAAAGAAACTCTTTTGACAAATCCTTTACCCTTAAAAGCAACTTAAAATCAAATGTTTTATTGAAATTCAAAAAAAAAGAAGTATACTTTTGATAATGTTTAATAAGATTTGAAAGCATATTTGCCTTAATCTTCTAAAGTTTTCATACTTTTATTCCTTTTTAAGGCCTTGAATTTAAAGCTTTCTTACACATTCATAAAAGGAGTGTTTTGCATGGAATTTTTGACTTTACTTGGACAGGTTTTTATTAACTTTTTACAAGCAACAGGGCGATTAACTCTTTTCACTTTAAAGACTCTTTATTATTGTGTGACCCCGCCTTTTTACTTTAAAACGCTCTTTTCTCAGATGATTGAGGTGGGGTATTATTCCCTCCCCGTTGTGGCCTTAACAACGCTTTTTTCTGGGATGGTTATTGCCCTTCAAACTTATACAGGGTTTTCAAGTTTATCGGCAGAAAACGCCGTTTCTTTAGTGGTTCTTATCTCCATTACCAGAGAGCTTGCCCCCGTTATGGCTGGCTTAATGGTTGCAGGCAGAATCGGGGCTTCCATGGCCGCCGAACTTGGCACAATGAAGGTGACAGAGCAAATTGATGCCCTATCCACCCTCTCCACGAATCCTTATCGTTATTTAATTGCTCCAAGGGTTTTGGCGGGAATTTTAATGTTGCCTCTTTTGGTTTTAATTGGGGATATTATTGGAATTTGTGGCGGATATATTATCGGGGTCTATAAGCTAGACTTTAACGCCACAACGTATCTAACCAGCACGTGGAATTACGTAAAGGCGATTGATATTATCTCTGGCTTGGTGAAGGCTTCTGTTTTTGGGTTTATCATCACGCTTTTGGGATGTTATCAAGGGTATAATTCAAAGGGAGGCGCCCAAGGCGTTGGAGCGGCCACAACAAATGCGGTGGTTTCTTCCTCCATTTTAATTCTTATTTTCAACTACATTATCACAGAGATTTTCTTTAACAGCTAGAGGTAAAAATGATATCAACACCTATTATTCAAATTGATCATATTTCAAAGTCATTTGGAAATAAGCATATCTTAAAAGATTTTTCACTTGATGTTAAAAAGGGCGAATCTCTTGTCATTATCGGGGGATCTGGCACGGGAAAATCCGTCACCTTAAAATGCATTTTGGGGCTTTTAACACCAGAGGAAGGCTCGATTAAAATCTTTGGAAATGAAACGGCCGGCCTCTCCCTTTCAGAGCATGAAAAAGTCAATGGAAAAATTGGCATGCTCTTTCAAGGCGCTGCTCTTTTTGATAGTTTGTCTGTGATTGACAATGTGGCCTTTGCCTTGATTCAAGGAAAGAAATATCCCAAAAAGAAAGCTTACGACATTGCTCTTGAAAAACTTAATCAAGTGGGCTTAAGCAAAAGTATCGCGAATGCTTATCCAAGCGATCTTTCAGGCGGCATGAAAAAACGGGTAGGTCTTGCACGTGCAATTGCTTCTTCACCTGACATTATCTTTTTTGACGAACCCACAACAGGATTAGACCCCATTATGGCCGATGTTATTAACGACTTGATTGTCTCTTGTGTGAAAAAGCTGGGGGCAACGGCCCTTTCCATTACGCACGATATGACTTCTGTTCGAAAAATTGCAGATAGAGTCGCCATGCTTTATGAAGGTAAAATCATCTGGACAGGAACCGTTGATGAAATGGATAAAACAGATAATCCTTATATCCGTCAATTTGTAGAAGGCTCTTCCGACGGCCCTATTCCTGTCGAAGTTGTCTAAGCTTATAAAACTTCATTCTCATAAAAGGATACTTTAATTATATGTCCAAAAAAACATCTCAATTTGTCTGTCAAAACTGTGGCGCAACGTTTCCCCGTTGGGTTGGAAAATGTGATTCGTGTGGAGAATGGGGCACCGTTCAAGAAGAGGCTCTTCCCGAAAGAGAAGGCTCTAGATTTAAGAACACAAAAGACGGGCGCACTATTGCCTTTACCCATTTGAAGGGCTCCCCCCGTCACTTTTTTAGGTTAAAATCAGATATTGAAGAATTTGATAGGGTTTGCGGCGGCGGCCTTGTCAGAGGATCTGTTATCTTAGTGGGGGGGGATCCTGGTATCGGGAAATCAACCCTTCTTTTGCAAGCCTCTGCCAAATTAACATCAAAGAAAAATGCAGAGGACAAAATCGCCTCTGTTGCCTATTTTTCGGGAGAAGAATCGGTGGATCAAATTCGCATGCGTGCTGAACGATTGAAGGTTTCCGAGGCTCCTTTAAATCTTGCTTCCACCATAAATGTGCGCGATATTTTAACCACCTTAGATAAAATGGAACAAATTGACGTTGCCGTGATTGATTCCATTCAAACCATGTATATGGAGGAGCTTGATTCGGCCCCCGGAACGGTTAGTCAAGTTCGCTCTTGCGCTCATGAGCTGATTCGTCTTGCAAAAAAGAAGGGGTTTGTCCTGTTTCTTGTGGGACACGTCACCAAGGAAGGCACCCTTGCTGGTCCTCGAATTTTGGAGCATATGGTGGATACTGTCCTTTATTTTGAAGGCGATAGGGGGCATCATTTCCGCATTTTACGCGCTGTTAAAAATAGGTTTGGGGCCACTGACGAAATTGGCGTCTTTGAAATGACAGAACAAGGCTTAATGGAAGTTCCCAATCCTTCTGCCCTCTTTTTGGCCGAACGACGGGGAAATATCTCAGGCTCTTGTGTTTTTGCCGGAATTGAAGGATCGCGCCCCATGCTTGTTGAAATTCAAGCGTTGCTTTCACAACCTGTTGGCTCCTATCCGAAACGGGCCGTTGTGGGCTGGGATATGAATCGCCTTTCCATGGTTTTGGCCGTTTTAGAATCTAGATGTGGTCTTGTAATTGGGCAAAAAGACATTTTCCTAAATGTAGCAGGGGGAATGAAAATTTCCGAGCCTGCTGCTGATTTGGCTGTTGCCGCAGCTTTAATTTCTGCCTTTACTGGAAAACCAGTTCCGCCCCAAAGTGTTCTTTTCGGTGAAATTGGCCTTTCTGGCGAAATTCGCGCTGTTGCTCAAAGTGATTTACGCCTCAAAGAATCTGAAAAATTGGGCTTTACAGAAGCCCTTGTTCCCCGTATTCTCTCCAAAACAAAAAAAGAACTTCATTTAAGTTCTCTAAAAAAGAAGGAAATTGGAAACTTAAGAACTCTCGTTGAATTATTTAAAGGAGCTTCAAATGCTTGATTTAATTGTTTTTGCTATTCTCTTTTTATCTGGTGTTTTTGCGTGGTATCGCGGTCTTGTGAGAGAGCTTTTAGGGATTACCTCTTGGATTGTGGCGGGAATTGCAGCCCTTTATGGCGCCCCTTATGTAATTCCTTACGTTGGAAATTTTTTTCAAAACCCTTCCCTTGTTAGCATTTTATCAGCAGGAATTACCGCCCTTTTTGTATTGATTATTTTTGCCTTTTTCAACACATTTATTTCAAAAATGCTCCATAAAAGCGCCTTAAGCGGATTAGATAGAATCTTGGGTTTTGCCTTTGGGCTTCTTCGGGGCACCCTTTTGGTTTCAATTTCTTATTTTTGCTTCACCCTTGTCCTTCCAGAAGGAAGTCTTTCTGAGTTTTCAAAAGGAAGTTTTTCTGAAAAATATATTGTTGAATCAACGAATTATTTAAAGCACTTTATTCCACAAAAAGAAATTTCAAAACTTAAAATTTCGGCAGAAAGCATAAAAGAAACTTCAAAAGCTTTCAAAGAAAGAGACAAAATTCCAAAAGAAATCAGGCAAGAATATCCAGAATATGAAGGCGTCTCTTATGAAAAAGAAGATCAAAAGGCTTTAGATTCCCTTATTCAAAAAGAACTTTAAGACACCCTTTCCAAAAAAAACAGGCCTTAAAAATTTTAAGGCCTGTTTTTTAAATAGTTATTTCTTAGACGATGCTTTCGTTGGATTATTCTTTTGAAAGACGAATCCAATAGTTATCATCTTGCAAAGTTGTCACTGAAACCGTTGTTGTTCGGTTATTTCCCCCGTGTTCATTTAAACGCACATGAATTGGGATATCTGTATATTCAATAATCTTCTCAACTTCCCATTTGGAAGCAACATTGTCGACTTTCTTAAAAAAATCACCAACATGAACATCAATTTTTGGCATAAAAAACCTTTCTTAAATATCTTCATTTATCTAACAGGGAATTTTAAACAAAATTTAAGAAAAGTCAATCTTTTTTAGAAAATCTTTATTTTATTCTTTTTTTCCGTTCTTAAACAAAAACCTTGCTTCAAAAGGCAAAATCCGCTTTAATGTATGAAATTTTAAAAGAGGATTAAATGCAAGACCAATCAAAAATTAGAAACTTTTCAATTATTGCCCATATTGATCACGGGAAATCAACTTTGGCAGATAGGCTAATTGAAGCTTGTCAAGCCGTCTCTTCTCGCGAGATGAAAAGTCAATACCTTGATTCCATGGATATTGAACGGGAACGAGGCATTACTATCAAATCGCAAACAGTTAATTTGATGTATAAGGCCTTGGACGGGGTCACTTATTCTTTGAATTTAATTGACACCCCGGGACACGTCGATTTTTCCTATGAAGTCAGTCGATCTTTGGCAGCTGTTGAAGGATCTTTGTTGGTGGTTGATGCCTCTCAAGGGGTAGAAGCACAAACCCTTGCCAATGTCTATAAGGCTATTGATGAAAATCATGAAATTTTACCTGTCTTAAACAAAATTGACTTGCCTGCCGCTGAACCTGAAAAGGTCAAAGAGCAAATTGAGGAAGTTATCGGATTGGATGCTTCTGACTCGCTTTATATCTCAGCCAAAACAGGGCTTGGTATTCAAGACGTTTTAGAAGCTATCGTCCATAAGCTTCCCCCTCCTAAAGGCGATGAAAATGCCCCATTAAAGGCGTTATTGATTGACTCTTGGTATGACGCTTACCTCGGCATTGTTATTCTTGTTCGAATAAAAGAAGGTGTTTTAAAAAAATACACCTCCATTAAAATGATGAAAGCTGGCACCTCCCATCAAATTGAACAAGTGGGTATTTTCACCCCAAAAATGAAGGAAGTTGACATTCTTTACCCAGGTGAAATTGGGTATATCATTACCGGCATTAAAACCGTTGGGGAAACAAAAATCGGGGATACGATTACAACCTTAAAAGATCCTGCGTCAAAAGCGTTAAACGGTTTTAAGCCCTCCGTCCCTGTTGTTTTTTGCTCTATGTTTCCTCTTGATAACAGCGGATACACCCTTCTAAGGGAATCTCTTGAAAAGCTTCAATTAAACGACGCCTCTTTTGAATTTTTTCCAGAAAAATCTATGGCTTTAGGGCAAGGATTTCGGTGCGGATTTTTAGGGCTTCTTCATATGGAAATTATTGAAGAACGTTTAGAAAGAGAGTTCAACCTAGACCTTATTACAACAGCTCCAAGTGTTATTTATAAAATTTATCAAACAAACGGCACGGTTTTAAGTCTTCATAACCCTGCCGATATGCCAGAAATTTCGAAAATTGAAAAAATTGAGGAACCTTGGGTAAAAGCCACCATCCTCACTCCTGATGAATATTTGGGCTCTATCTTGACCCTGTGCACAGAGCGACGCGGCATTCAAGAAAACCTAACCTATATTGGGAAAAGGGCTATGGCGGTATATAAATTGCCTTTAAGTGAAATTGTTTTTGATTTTTATGATAGGTTAAAGTCTATTTCTCAAGGATATGCTAGTTTTGACTATGCAATGTTTGACTATGAGCAAAGTGATTTGGTGCGTGTCGGGATTTTGGTCAATGCCGAACCTGTAGACGCTTTGGCCTTTTTTGCACATAAATCACAAGCAGAACGACGGGGACGCCAAATTTGTGAACGCCTAAAAGACCTTATTCCTCGA
Source organism: Alphaproteobacteria bacterium (assembly GCA_009929265.1). Classification (GTDB taxonomy): domain Bacteria; phylum Pseudomonadota; class Alphaproteobacteria; order CASFRQ01; family SAAU01; genus SAAU01. The sequence goes on along the minus strand of SAAU01000008.1, from coordinate 52,860 downwards.
CATCAATTCAAGATTCCTATTCAAGCCGTTATTGGCGGAAAAGTTATTGCCAGAGAAACCATTTCAGCCTATCGAAAAGACGTGACGGCCAAATGTTATGGCGGGGATATTACGCGGAAACGCAAGCTCCTTGAAAAGCAAAAGGAAGGCAAGAAAAAGATGCGTCAATTTGGGCGGGTTGAAATTCCACAAAACGCTTTTATTAAGGCTCTTAAAATGAGTGACGATTAGCTCAATCTTCTTTTTTAAGTATAAAAAAGGCTCCTTAACGTTCCTGTTAAAGGGCCTTTTCTTTTAACTTTTTTATTTAATTTTGAACGATTTGCTTTTTAAGAATTTCAGCAATCTTTTGATAGGCTCGCGCTTCAATCTGACGCACCCGTTCTCTTGAAATATGAAACTGTTGTCCGAGTTCATCAAGGGTTAGATTCGGCTCTTGTAAATAACGGGCTTTGATAATTTCTTGCTCTCTATCAGAAAGCGTTTCAATGGCTTTATAAAGTGCTTTTTTGCGTAAGGATTCTTCCTCATTTTCCGCTAAACGGCTTTCAAAATCCTGTGTTTCATCAACAAGTAGATTTTGTTGCTCAGTCTCTTGCTCATCTGAAACAGGAGCATTTAAGGATAAATCCCGTCCTAAGCGGGCATCCATATCTTTAACTTCCTTTTCGGAAACTTGAAGTATATCGGCAATTTTACCTACATTTTCATCATCCAAAGAGGTTGCATCATAAAGGCCTAATTTTGCTTTAATTTTATGAAGATTATAAAAAAGCCTTTTTTGTGTTGCCACCGTTCCGATTTTAACCAAAGACCATGTCTTTAAGATAAATTCCGAAATAGCAGCTCGAATCCACCAAACAGCATACGTTGAAAGACGATTGCCTTTTTCTGGATCAAATTTTTTAACCGCTTTCATCAAGCCAATATTGGCCTCTGAAATTAAATCCTTAACTGGAAGTCCATAATGACGGTAAGACATAGCAACCTTAAAAGCCAAACGTAAATAAGACGTTGTCAACTTATGAGCCGCTTTTAAATCCCCATAATCAATATACCGTTTTGCCAACATATATTCTTCCTTTTCCTCCAAAATAGGAAAACGAGAGATTTGTTGATAATACGATGTTAATGAATTTGAACCTTTTGGAAATACTAATGCATTCGTTGTCATTTTTTTATACCCTTTCATAAGCGATATAGTTTGTCGGCCTCTTTTCAAAGCGCCAACAGATGATATTTTAACAAAATAACTTGAGCTGTCAATCAATTTATTCTATTTTGAAATAAACTTTTTGAAAAAGGACAAACAAATGAAATGGTCACAAGTAAATGCTTTATCCGAGCAAAAGGCTTACCACATTGACGTAGATATTCCGCAAACTTTTGGAAATAAAGCACTACTTCAGGCCTCTTTTAAAGCTCGTTTTGATAAAAGAGGAGAACTCGAAACCGATATTTTGGATGTGTTAATTGGCCTTTCCATGGATAAAAAGACGCTTTTTCTTGAAATTGACCCGGAGCAAACCTTTGAAAGCTTAAAGCTAATGGATGCGGCCTCTATGACGCCGTTTAGCCTTGTCTTTTTGCCTGATAACGCGGGGCATTTTCCAAAAGAGCTTTGGGAAAAGGTCGCAAAGGCCTACTTTTCTGCTGACTATTTTGCAGGGGTCGTCTTCCCCTTTACAACGGTTTTAAGCCTCTTTTTCAAGCAAACCTTAAGTCTTGACCTAGGGCAAGACTTGAACGACAGCAACCTGCCATTTCTAAAGGAACCCTTTGAAAGTTTTTATGGCAAAATGCCTTTAGAAGCCGAACCCACTCAAAATCTTATCAAAAACGTTAGACAAGGATGTATTGAAGCCTTTGGCTCTGAAAAAGAATTCACCCAATTTTTGAAAGACACGTTAAAAGAGGTGCAAAAATGATTCCACGCTCTCTTTTTTCTTTGAAAAAAAGCCAAAAAGCCTATTTGAAAAAGGTTTTTCCCTTGCCCTCCTCCCTTTTATGGCGATTTTACGGGATGAAGGAAAATTCCATTCCTTTTAAGGGCGACTTAAAAAACACTTTTCCTTACGGGGTTTCGCTTCAAACCTATTCAACAGATAAAGTTCTAATCGGATCCAACTTCCTTTTGTTATCTTTAGAGCTTTTGAAAAATCCAACAGAAAAAAGAGTCGTTTGTCCCTTTATCTTTGGCGAAAAAGATGCTTTTGCTTATGATTTTCTTTTGGAAGAGGATGTACAAAAACAGATCGCCCAACTTGTTCATTTTAAATTCATCCCTGATGAAGATAGGTCAAAAGAAGAACGAGCCCTTGCTTTTATTGATGAGTTTTTTAAGTTCTTAGGCTATCGGATTCAAGCTTTAAGCCCAAAAAACACCCTTTTTCGAATGGATTTTGGCTATACCTACGAAATGAAAGAGGAGCTCACCCCCCTTAATCAAGCATGCCTTTACGCTTTTTCCTATTCTCCAAGGGAACGCCATATCCCTTTTTTCCAAGAGAAAGTCGAGCAAGCCTTTGTCCGTCATATTTATCAAAGGATAGAAAGGATCGCCTTCACCCCGTATCAAAAGGCAGCCCCCCTTCTTTTTTCAAAAAAAATAGTTATGACGTCTTTCTTGCCCATGTTTTATCCCCCAAAATTTGAACAAACAAAAACGGCAACCTTGCTATCCTATCCTACAGAGGTTTTTGAAACCAAAGGATCAGCGCGCCTCCTTCCAAAAACCGAGGAAGAAGCGCGTACCTCTTTTCTTGACGACCTTTCAAGTTTCAAGCTCTAACCCAACTCTTTGGAGGGGATATGAAAAGCTATCGTCTATCGGTAAGGAAGAGAATAGCGCGGAAAATATTGATAAAGTCCAAGTAAAGTGCTAACGCCCCAAAAACGGCCAACGCTTCATTTCCCCCTGCTCGTGTATAGTAGGAACGAATCTTTTGCGTATCAAAAGCGGTGAGCCCTAAGAAAATAAAGACAATCAAATACGACAATCCGTAATTTAAGGCCGCACTTTGTAAGAAAAGATTAACGAGACTTGCCAAAATCACCCCAAACAACCCCATTGTCATAAAAGATCCCATAGACGTTAAATCACGCCCTGTTGTATAGCCATAAAGGCTCATCCCCGCAAACATACCGCCTGTGATTAAAAGAGCTTGAATAATATTGGCTGCTGGAAAAAACATAAAAACACTTGAAAAGGAAATTCCCATCAATCCTGAAAAAATCCAAAAAAGCTTTTTAGCCTTTGGCCCATCGTTTTTCATCACCGCTGCGTTAAAGGGGAAAAGAATAAAAAGGGGCGCAAGTAAAGCAATCCACCCCAAAAACGAATACGAAATACTGTTGCTAGAAACTCTAAAAAACAGCTTAAAAAAGAACGGAAGGGTTCCTAAATACGCTGTTAAAGAGGTCAATAATAATCCCCCTGACATATAGCCATATACTTTTTGCATATAAGTTTTTAGTCCAACATCAACGCTTTTTTGCTCTACAAATTGGTTGAATAAAATTTTAGTCATTTTCTCTCCTTAATTTTATTTACTCTTTCGTCATTTTCTTGATAAAACAATACGTTATTTTCTCGTCTTTTTAAATAGGGATTTTAATTCCCTTTTTCAAGGGGGAAACCCTCTATAAAAATATATATTTTTTGAAAAAATAGACTTAACTTTTTCATTTTTTTAATATAAAAATATCTTTATAAAACAAAAGGTTATCTTCTCTCTTTATTTTTAAAGACTTTCCAACAAAATTCCTTGACGCCCATTTTATTCCATGCTATCCCATAAGAGACCATAGTATGACATTTAAAGAGGGAAAAGATGGGACAAAAAAGCCTTTTATTTTTTGATACCCTTGTTGGGAAAATCGATTCGAAAGGACGGGTTTGTATTCCGGCTTCCTATCGATCCTCTTTTGAAAAGACCGAAACAGATCTTGTGGTCTTTCGATCCTTTAACAAACCGTGCATTGAATGTTGTTCCTCCCTGCTTTTAGAAAATTTAGCACAAGGCATTGAAGACACCCTTTCTCTTTTTTCAGAAGAGCAAGAAACTTTGGCTGATTTAATTTATGCAGATGCCCATGCCTTTGTTTTTGATAGCACGGGACGCATCGGGCTTTCCCAAAAACTGATTTCACACGCCTCTTTAACCGATACAGTGGCTTTTGTTGGAAAAGGACGAACATTTCAAATTTGGAATCCAAAGCTTTATGAGAAAGAGAACAAACTTATCCGTCAAAAGGCTTTATCTAAAAAAACATCTCTGCCCGTTTTTTCTTTAAGAAAAAAGGAGCAATGACATGGCCTCTTTACACATTCCCGTTCTGTTAAATGAAGTTTTAGAATCCCTTGTCACCAATGAGAAGGGCGTTTATGTGGACGGCACATTTGGAGCTGGAGGATATACTTCTGCTCTTTTAAAAAAGCACCCTGAAGCCAAGGTCATTGCCATTGATAAAGATCCTTCCGCGATTAAAGGAGGCATTTTTATTCAAAAGCTTTTTGAAAACAGGCTTTTTCTTCATCAAGATTCTTTTGCCAATCTTTTATCGGTTCTAGAACAAGAAAACTTAGAAAAGGTGGATGGTATTGTGGTTGATTTGGGGGTTTCCTCCATGCAAATCGACCAAGCCGATAGAGGATTTTCCTTCAAAAAAGATGGCCCTTTAGATATGCGGATGAGCCAAGAAGGCCAAAGCGCCGCCGATGTTGTCAATACAATGAAGGAAAAGGAACTGGCCGATATTCTTTATCTTTATGGGGAGGAACGCGCCTCTTATCGAATCGCCTCTGCCATTGTTAAAGCACGACAAAAAGCCCCAATTACAAGAACGTTAGAACTTGCCGAAATTGTGCATCATGTGATGCCTCGCCCAAAAAAGAAGGAAATCGATTCGGCCACGCGAACCTTTCAAGCCCTTCGCATTTATGTCAATAAAGAACTTCAAGATTTAGAGACTTTACTTTCTAGTTCTCTTGAGGCTTTAAAACCAAATGGGCGTCTTTGTGTGGTGTCATTCCATTCTTTGGAAGATAGAATCGTCAAAACCTTTATGGTCAAAAATTCAAGAGAATATGAGGCAACTTCACGTTATTTACCTTTGAAAGAAAAAAAACAGGCTTTTTTACGCCTTATTAACAAGAAACCTATCTTGCCTGGAGCCGAAGAACTTTCTTCAAACTCTCGCTCACACTCTGCAAAATTACGCGTTGCAGAAAGGAGGGGGGATGAATAAATTAACTATCAATTTAGTCCTTTCTTTTGTGGCTTTTATTTCCTCTATTGGGATGTATGTCTTGAAAGGGGAAGTTAAATCTTTGGAAACAGAGCATCTTCTTTTGCAAAGAAAAATCTTTCAAACGAAAGAAGAGATTCACGTGCTTGAGGCGGAAAAAAGCTATCTTTCTTCTCCAGAGCGCTTAAAGTTCTTAGGCGAAAAAGTAGGGGCTTTGCAAGAAACTTCTGTCAAACAACTTTATTCTTTTTCCTTAAAAAAAGACGAACCGTTTTCGCCATTTACCTTGGCCTCCTTTAAAACACTTAAGAAGGAGGATGAATGACGTGGTTCAAAAAAGACGTTTTTTATCCCGTTGGGCAAGAAATCCCCTTTAATTCAAAAAATCGATACACCTCTTTGGATAAAAAAACCATTGCTTCAACCTCTGTCGGACAATGGCGGCTCAGCTTCCTTATTTTTGCATTTTCTTTGGCGTTTTTCATCTTAATTTCACGCCTTTTTTATCTGACTGTCATTAAAAAAAAGCCTATTCTCATCACAAAAGAGCCTCCTGCTTTTATGATGCAACGGGGAAATATTTTGGACCGAAACGGGGTTATTTTGGCCACCGATTTGCCTATTGTTGATTTATTTGTGGATGGAAAATTTGTTTCAAATGCCCAAACAGAAACGCAAAAACTTTTAGAGATTTTTCCTGATTTAGATTTCGAGAAAACCTATAAAAAGATAAAATCAAAATCACGATTTACCTATTTAAAAAGGAATCTCACTCCCACAGAACAATATGCCGTTAATCATTTAGGGTTTCCCTCTTTAAATTTTTCCACGCGCGAAAAACGAATCTATCCTCAAAATGAGCTTTTTAGTCATATTTTGGGATTAACAGATGTAGACAACAACGGCCTTTCTGGTATTGAAAAGGCTTTTAACCGCGACCTTAAAATCCATCACAAAAACGTCCAACTTTCCGTTGATGTAAATGTTCAAGATATGGTTCGCGAAACGCTTTTAAAATATATTGAAAAGTTTGAGGCAACCGGCGGGCTCTCTGTTGTGATGAATGTAGATACACAAGAGGTTTTGGCGCTTGTCTCCCTCCCCGATTACAATCCCAACACATTCGAAATTCCGTCAAAAGATGCCTTTTTCAACAAAGCGTCCCTTGGGGTGTATGAGTTTGGATCCATTATGAAAGTGTTTAGTGTAGCCCTAGGGCTTAAAACAGGAAAGATTACACCGGATGATGAAATTGATGCCACAAAACCCTTTAAGATGGCGCATTATTATATTTCGGACTATCACGCCAAAAATAGAATGCTTAAGGTGCCAGAGGTTCTGATTTATTCTTCCAATATTGGCTCCTCCAAAATTGCTTTAATGGCAGGCACAGAAAATCAAAAAGAATTTTTAACCGATTTAGGCTTCTTAGAGCCTTTAGATATTGAGCTTCCAGAAAAAGCCCATCCTATGTATCCCAAAGTTTGGCGAGACATTAACACCGCCACCATTTCCTATGGCTATGGGATGTCTACTTCTCCGCTTCATATTATGAGTGGGCTGAGTGCCCTTGTAAATGGCGGGCTTTATCGAGCGCCAACCTTTTTATTAGGCGGGAATAAAAATAAACCTTTAAGACGAATTTTATCGCCTAAAATGTCAGAAGAAATCCATTATATGATGCGGGCCGTTTCTGATATTGGATCAGGGAAAAATGCAAATGTAAAAGGGTATCTTATTGGAGGAAAAACGGGTTCTGCCGAAATGCAAGACGAACGCGGGCGTTATATTTCTGGCTCTCTTCGGACGTCTTTTATTGCCGCCTTTCCTATGAACTCCCCCAAATATGCGCTGATGGTTATGCTTGAAAATCCAAAGAAAAGTGCCGAAACCTTTTGGTATAATACTTCGGGGTGGAACGCTGTTCCGTGCGCCGGGGAAATTATTCAAAAAATAGCACCCTATTTGGGAGTAAGTCCTCAATCAGAACTTGAAAAACCCCCTTACATTGAAGCGGCTTATGTGATAAAAGAAAAAGAGAAACACTAATTTACAAATCGAAAGAAGGCATAAAAATGTCAGAAAAAGAAACCGTTTCCGCTCTCCTTCATAAAAAAGGACTTAAAGCTTATCATTTTTTGAAAAACAGAGGAACCGCCTTTATTTATAAAAACAAAATTCCGCAAACACTTGTCGCCGTCACAGGCACAAATGGAAAAACCTCTATCGTCTACTATATGTATCAAATTTGGAAAGCGTGTGGAATTAAAGGCGCCAGTATTGGAACAATCGGCGTGCAATCGGAATCTTTCGAAAAGGAAGGCACCTTAACCACCCCGTCCACAGCAGAGCTTTATCAAGACTTGAATGCCTTGTTCAAAAACGGCATTACGCATGCTGCGTTGGAAGCTTCCAGCCATGGTCTTTATCAAGACCGCCTTCATGGATTAAAATTTAAGGCCGTCGGCTTTACGAATTTGACACAAGATCATTTGGACTATCACAAAACAATGGATGAGTATTTAAAGGCTAAATGCTTACTTTTCAAAAACTATACAACGAAAGAATCTATTGCCGTTTTAAACGCCGATATTCCTGTTTTTGATAAAATTAAAAAGGTTTGTAAAGAGCAAGGATTGCAGGTTTTTTCTTATGGAAAAAAGGGCAAAGAACTTAAACTTATCAAGCAGACGCACCATAACTTTGGGCAACTCTTGGAGTTAGAGCTTTTTGGCGCCCCCCTTTCTATTGATGTTGGATTAACGGGGGATTTCCAAGCAATGAATCTTTTATGTGCCATTGGAATGGCCGTTGGATCTGGCTTAAAAAAAGAAGACGTCATTCTTTCTTTGGAAAGTCTTTCTTGCCCTCCAGGACGCTTAGAGCTTGTCGGATGCACGAAAGAAGGCGCCAGAATTTTAATTGATTACGCCCACACCCCAGACGCGTTGGAAAATATCTTAAAAACCCTCCGTCCCCTTACAGAAAAAAGGCTGTGCGTTGTCTTTGGATGTGGCGGAAATAGAGACACCACGAAGCGCCCTCTTATGGGAAAAATCGCAAATGATTTAGCCGATTACGCAATTGTGACCGATGACAATCCCCGCTTTGAAGAAGCCGCCCCTATTCGAAAAGCTATTATGGCAGCTTGTCCAAAAGGAACAGAAATCGGGGACCGGAAAAAAGCCATTCAAACCGCAATTTTGGAACTTAAAAAAGGTGACCTTTTAGTTATTGCTGGAAAAGGTCATGAAGAAGGACAAAAAATCAATGGAAAAATCATTCCGTTCAATGACAAAACCGTTGCTTTGGACTTTCTAAAAGAGCTTTCCTTATCGGCCCCAAAAAGTACTTCCAAAAGTGCTGCAAAAACGAAGAGCAACCCTAAGAGCTCCCTTAAGAAAAACCTTTCGAAAAAAAAGGAAACGAAAAACAAATAAAACTTGAAGGAATTTACGATTTCGTATTATTCTAAAGCCAAGTTATAAACCCTTATTGGAATAAGAGACAAAAAAGAATGCTATATTTATTTTTATATCCCCTTGCCGAACACTTTCAGATTTTCAATCTGTTCAAATATCTAACTTTTCGCGCAGGCGGAGCGTTTCTCACCTCTTTTTTCCTTTATTTTTTTCTGGGCAAACCCTTTATTGCTTTTCTAAAACGTATCCAAGGCAAAGGCCAACCCCTCCGTCAATACCTCAATCACGAAAAAAAACAAGGAACCCCAACGATGGGGGGCCTTTTGCTTTTATTTAGCATCATCCTCTCGGTTCTTTTATGGGCCGATATTACAAACCCCTATATCCAGCTTATCTTGGCAAGTATGACGTCCTTTGGGATGATTGGGTTTGTGGATGATTTTTTAAAAATTTACTATCAAAATTCAGACGGGATGAGCGTTAAAGGAAAATTTGCCCTTCAAGGCTTAGTGAGTGTTTTGTCCCTCTTTATTTTGACCCAAATTGAAAGCTCTCAAGCGACCTTATTTGAACTTCATTTTCCGTTTTTCAAAAACTTTGTCTTAAATATTGGTTATTTTTACTTTGTCTTTGGCCTGTTCGTGATGGTGGGGGCGTCAAATGCGGTCAATATTACAGATGGATTGGATGGCTTGGTAAGTTTCCCGTTAATTACAAACGGGATTGTCTTTGGGGTTGTTTCTTATTTAACAGGAAACGTTATTCTTTCTAATTATTTACAAATTCCCTACATTGCAGGAACGGGAGAACTCCTTATTTTTTCAGCAACGCTAGTTGGTGGGGTTTTGGGCTTTTTGTGGTATAATGCTCCCCCTGCCAGAATTTTTATGGGCGATACAGGATCCCTTGCTTTGGGAGGCGCCCTTGGTCTTTTAAGCCTTATGACAAAGTCTGAGTTTGTTTTGGCTATCTCAGGCGGGGTTTTTATTGTTGAAGCCCTTTCGGACATCATTCAAATTTATTCCAGAAGGTATTTCAACAAACGGGTGTTCTTGATTGCCCCTCTTCATCATCACTTTGAAAAGAAAGGCTTTAGTGAAACAACCATTGTTATCCGTTTTTGGATTGTTTCTATCTTACTGGCTGTTTTGGCACTATCAAGCTTTAAAATTCGCTAGGGGGCTTTATGTTTCGAGAATTTTATTTTAGTTTAAAAAAAGCGTTCGTCACGTGGTGGTGGACCATTGATAGAACTCTTCTTTTTTCAGCATTAAGCCTTGTCGCCTTTGGTGTTTTTATGACATTTTCGGCCTCTCCTTCTGTGGCAGATAGAATCCATGTCGAAAGCTATCACTTTATTAAAAGACAACTCTTCTTTTTATTTCCAGCCCTTGGAATTATGCTTGGAACTTCCTTTTTATCCCCAAAAACCATTCGACGCATTTCTGTTATTGCTTTTTGTGTTTTCTTCGTTCTGCTTATTTTCACTCTTTTTTCAGGCAGCGAAATTAAAGGGGCCCACCGCTGGGTTTCTTTTTTAGGATTTGGACTTCAACCTTCCGAATTTTTAAAACCTCTTTTTACCGTTGTTTGTGCTTGGATTTTGGCAACAGGAAAACTTGTTAAATCTTTTCCTGCAAAAATAATTTCCTCTGTTTTATTTATCCTTATTGCCGTTATTCTTTGGAATCAACCTGATTTTGGAATGCTTGTCACATTTGGAGCCATTTTAGGGGTTCAATTTTTCTTATCTGGGATTTCCATCAAAGCTCTTAGCCTTCTGGGTTTAGCAGGAATTGGGGCGGCTATAGGGGCCTATTTTTCGCTAGAGCACATTCATTATCGGGTCAACAATTTCCTTAACCCTCAAGTAGGAGATTCTTATCAAGTCGATAAAGCTTTAGCTACTTTTCAAAATGCAGGTTGGTTTGGAACGGGCCCTGGAGAAGGGTTGGCAAAAGTCTATCTTCCTGATGCTCACACTGATTTTATTTTAGCCACCGCCGCAGAAGAGTTTGGATTTTTGCTTTGTGGTCTTGTTATTTTTGTTTTTGCTTTGATTATTTATCATGGCCTAAGCTTGAATAAAAAAGAAAATAATCTTTTCAGTATTCTTGTTTCTGCTGGTATTTTAACCCAAATTGGAGTACAAGGCATCATTAATATGAGTTCGAGCATGCACCTTATTCCTACAAAAGGGATGACACTTCCGTTTATTTCTTATGGAGGATCTTCCCTGGTTTCTGTTGCCTTTGCAATGGGAATTTTGCTCTCTCTTACGCGACCACATTTATCTCAAACAGGAGAATAAAACCATGAAAAAGAATACGTTTATCATTATTACAACAGGAGGCTCTGGAGGGCATATTTTTCCAGCCGAAGCAACAGCTTTAGAGCTTTTGAAAAAAGGGTTTGATATTCTCTTCGTCACAGATAAAAGAGGATTAAACTTTGAAGAAAAACTTCCCACAAAACACATTCGAGCACAAACTGTTTCAGGGCCTTTTTTACAAAAGATTGTCGGGACTTTTAAGCTTGGAATTGGTCTCCTACAAGCCCTTTTTCTTTTAATCCGTCGTCGGCCAGCTATGGTTATTGGGTTTGGGGGATATGCTTCGATTCCAACGGTTGTTGCGGCACAAATTCTTTGTATTCCTGTTGTTTTGCATGAACAAAATGCTTTACTTGGAAAATCTAATCGCTTTTTAGCTCACCGCATTGCTTTTATTGCCACAAGCTTTCCTAAAACAGAACTTATTCCTCAAAAAATCAAAACTATTCAAATTGGAATGCCTTTGAGGGCTCCTATTTTAGAAAAGCTTCCTGCCCCCTACCCCTCTTTTAAGGAAGAATTTAATTTGGTTATCTTTGGGGGATCTCAAGGGGCAAAAATTTTTGGCGAATTTATGCCAAGAGCCCTTTTAAACCTTCCAGAGGAGCTTCGATCTAAAATCTGCTTAACGCAACAAGTTCGAAAAGAAGAGTTGCAAAAAGTAAAAACGCTTTATGAACATGCTGGATTTAAAAAAGTTGTTTGTGAATCTTTCTTCTCAAATATGCCAGAGATTTTGGCACAAGCTCATCTTGTTATTGGACGCGCTGGAGCCTCGACCATTACAGAACTTTTCGCCATGGGACGTCCGGCTATTTTAATCCCACTACCCACTTCGGCTGACAATCATCAATTCAAAAATGCTAGATACTTCACAGAAACAGGGGCTGGCTACCTTATTCATGAAAAAGATCTTACTGTAAAAGACTTTTCAAATCGACTTTTAGAACTTTTTAATCACCCAGAGCTTCTCGAAAAAGCAAGTGCTTGCGCTTTAAAACAAGCCAACACAACAGCAACAAAAAAGTTTGCTGAAAAAGTTCAAACTTATCTCAAGGAGAAATGTTAATGTTTGATTTAGCTCAATGCATTGGATGTGTCCACTTTGTCGGATTAGGCGGCATCGGAATGAGCGGACTGGCCGAATTTATGAAAGAAATCGGCTTTGATGTTCAAGGATCTAATGATGTTGAAAACGCAAATACAAAAAGGCTACAAGACCTTGGAATTTCTGTCTTTATCGGGCATAAAAAAGAAAACGTTGAAAACGCAAAAGTTTTAGTTTTTTCAACGGCAATTAAAGAAGGCAATCCCGAACTTTTGGAGGCTAAAAACAAAAAGCTTCCTATCCTTCATCGGGGGGAAATGTTGGCCGAAATTATGAAAAAATATAACTGCATTTCTATTGCTGGAACCCATGGAAAGACAACAACAACGGGAATGATTTACTCGGTATTAGAAGCTGCAAAAGAAGATCCAAATCTTATTATTGGAGGCATTCTAAATAATATCCACTCCAATATGAAAGTTGGAAAAGGAAGTTGGATTATTGTAGAGGCCGATGAATCTGATGGCACTTTTTTAAAACTTCCCACCACAAATGCCGTTATCACCAATATTGATCCAGAACATCTTGATCATTATGGGGATTTTCAAAATATGTTAAAAAGTTTTAGAAAGTTTGCCCATCAGCTTCCTTTTTATGGTTCGGTTAGCTTATGTTATGAACATCCTCAAACCCGTGCTTTGGCAAAAACGCTTCCGTTTAACCGCCATTTAACCTATGGCTTTGATGATAAGGCAGATGTGCAAGCCCTTCATCTTCGCCTTGAAAACAATCAGCAAAAATTTGATATTCGCCTCAATCGAGAGGAAGGGAAAATTATCTCAGATATGACTTTGCAGGTTTTTGGTCTGCATTCTGTCTTAAATGCTTTGGCTGCTTTTTGTCAGGGACTTTTTCTTCAAATTGACCCTGATAAAATTAAAGAAGGCCTTTCAAACTTCAAAGGTGTTGAAAGACGCTTTACCCAATTAGGTCTTTTGGGCGGAGCTATGATTTATGACGATTACGCCCATCACCCTGTTGAAATAAAGTCCGTTATTAGAGCGGCTAAAAGCATTGCAAAAGGCAAAGTTTATGTCGTTTTCCAACCGCACAGATACACGCGGGTTTATACATTGATTCGCGATTTTGCTACTTGTTTTAATGAAGCGGATTGTGTTATGATTACAGATATTTATTCGGCAGGAGAAAAACCTATTTTAGGCGTTGATAAAAACTTTCTTTGTCGAGAAATTCAAAAATCTGGATTTAAGTCTGTTGAACCTCTTGATAAGATTGAAAACTTAAAAGAAATTCTTTTACAAAAAGTTAAAACAGACGATATTGTTTTATGTTTAGGCGCAGGAAGCATTTCGAATTACGCCCATCAATTGGTTCAACAAAATTAGAGGTTAAAATGTTCCATTTATTTAAACAAAAAAAGTCTTTTCTTTCTGAAAGGTTGCCTCTTTTAAGAGGGAAAGTGATTGAAAATGCCCCCTTGGCTAAAATGACATGGATTAACGTTGGCGGCAATGCAGAGCTTCTTTTTGAACCTGCTGATGAGCATGATTTAGCATGTCTTATTTCTCAACATTTAAATATTCCTATTACCTTAATTGGGGCGGGATCAAATTTAATTATTCGAGATGGAGGGATTCCTGGAATTGTTGTTCATTTAGGCAAAAATTTTGCAACTTGCACTGTTGAAGGCGATACTCTTTCCTGTGGCTCTTCTCTTCTTTTGATTGAGCTTTCAAAAATAGCCCAAAAAGCAGGACTTTCTGGCTTTGAATTTTTAAGCGGTATCCCTGGAAGCGTCGGAGGAGCCATTCGTATGAATGCCGGAGCTTATAAAAAAGAAATGAAAGATATTCTCCAATCTATCCGCCTTATCAATTCGAATGGACAAATCCAAACAATCCCTATTGATGAGGAATTCTTTAGATATAGAGAAACGCTTCTTCCTAAAGATTGGATATTTTTGGGCGCAACTTTCAAAGGGACGCCTTCAGATCCAGAAGAAATCCAAAAAACGATGTGTTCCTATAAAGAACAACGCGAAAAAAATCAACCTTTTGGAGTTAAAACCTGCGGCTCAACTTTTAAAAATCCTGAGGGCTTACAGGCTTGGCGTTTAATTGAAAAAGCCCATTGCCGAGGACTTAAAATCGGAGGGGCGCAAGTTTCTGAGAAGCACTGCAATTTTCTTATCAATACAGGAAAAGCGACTTCTTCGGATATAGAAGCTTTGGGAGAAGAGATTCGTAAGCGGGTCTTTAAAGAATGTGGTATCAATCTAGAATGGGAAGTTAAGCGAATCGGTATTCCCAGATTAAAAGAAGGAGAAAGTTGTTAATGCATTTTTTTGATTCATTTCTAACTCGTTTTAAAAACTTTTTTTCAAGGTTTTTTGCTGTCTTTTTGTTTTTATTTTTCACCCTTCTTGCCGGCGGCTTGACCTGGTTTATTCAAACAGGCTCTTTCCTAAATGAGTGGGATAGATTAAAGCTTAAGACACAAAAAGCTTCTGCTGATGCGGGGCTTTCTTTGAAAAAAGTCTTTATTGAAGGGCGTGTTCGCACCCGTGTCAATGATATTCATTTGGCTCTTTCGGTGCGTGAAAATATGCCCATTATGGCAATTGATTTAGAAAGAATTAAAGAAAATTTGGAACTATTGCCTTGGGTTGAATCGGCACGAATCGAACGCTATTTACCCAGTTCTCTTTATATTTTTTTAACAGAAAAAACTCCGATTGCTCTTTATCAGGAAAAAAGTATTCATATCCCTTTAGATGACAAAGGAAACCTTATTGAGACAAGTGTTCAAGGCTTGGAAAACTTTCCGATTGTCATAGGGCAAGGGTCTGCTAAAACAGCGCCAGCTCTCATTTCCTTATTGGAAGATTATCCCGAACTTAACAATCGCGTAAAAAGCCTTAAACGCATCGGAGACAGACGCTGGAATATCATTTTGGATGACTTAGATTATGGGCTGACGCTTCTGCTCCCTGAGGGATCTGAAAAAGAGGCGCTTCAAAGACTCGATAAACTTAATAAAGAACAAAAAATTTTGGAAAAAAATCTTTCCGAAATTGATTTACGTCTAAAAGATAGATTGATTGTTAAAGGCGGAAAAAAGAAACCTTTGAAAAATGATAAAATCACGCCCGAACAATTAGTTGGAGAGCGGAATGCCTGATTTTAGGAAAAAGGGATACATTACTTCTTTAGATATCGGTTCAAGCACGATTCGATGTTTTATTGCAACGAAAGAGCAAAAAAGTTCTTCGTTGGAAGTGCTGGGCTATGGCATTAAAAAATCTAAAGGCATTCAAAAGGGGATGATTGTCAACATTCAAGAAGCTGTCGAGTCGATTCAAGAAGCCGTCTTAATGGCGGAAAAAACAGCAAAGTTGCATATCTCTTCTGTTGTTGTAAATATTTCTTCTTCCCTTTTAAATTCCAGACTTATCGATTCGGAAATTCCTCTTGAAGAAGACTATCCTATTTCTTCGGCTCTCATTCGAAAGCTCATTGACAAGACTTTACAGAAAATAAATCTTTATGATGAAGATGTTATTTTGCAAATGCCTTTGGCTTATCTTGTTAATGGGGAAGATGTTGGAAAAGATCCAAGAGGACAGCTTGGAAAAACGCTTGGGGTTAAACTTCATGTTTTGTCCTTTCCAAGAAATCAAATGAAAAATATTGAAACGGTCCTTGGAAAATGCAGATTGGATATTGATTTAAGACAAGCAACTGCTTACGCTTCCGCCCTTTCTTGCTTAAGTGAAGATGAAAAACAAGTGGGCGCTACTCTTATTGATATGGGGGCGGAAACAACCTCTATTGCCGTTTTTTCAAATGGACAGTTGGTCAAAGCATTGACCCTTCCTTTAGGGGGAAATTTGATTACACGGGATATTGCACAAAGTCTTCATACCTCTTTTGAAAAAGCAGAACTTCTTAAAACGAAAGAAGGCTCAGCCTTTACCATTTCAAAAGACAGAATTGATACCTTAGAAATTTCGGTGACAGGCGACAATGAAAACCTTGAAAAATATTCCATTAAGCGCAGCTATTTAAATGAAATTATTGAATCTAGAATTGATGAAATCTTAGAAACAGTTAAAAATTGTTTAGATGCTCTCGTTTTATATCGAGCCGCAACACACCGAATTGTTTTAACAGGAGGGGCTAGTCAACTCAGAGGCTTACGGGAAAAAGCAACGCATATTTTAACGCCTTATATCCGCATGGGGAAACCCGAATCGATAAAGGGCGTGCCTGATTTTCTAAAGGAATCAGCCTCAGCGGGAATTGGATTATTAAAGTATGCAGAAGCAAAAGGCCCACAAAAAAAGATAAAAACGCTTAAAAAAACAGGATTTTTTGGAAGGATTATTCAATGGCTGATACAGAATTTTTAAAAGAACTTCCCATCGATGATTTTTCAATCGGGTTGCCAGAACCTGCCCCCGAAATCCTTATTACGCCAAAAATTGGGGTTATTGGAGTCGGAGGAGCCGGAGGAAACGCTGTTCAAAATATGATTCAATCGGATCTTAAAGGCACCAGTTTTATTGTCGCCAATACAGATGCGCAAGCCTTAATGCATTCTTTGTGTAAAGCACGTATTCAACTTGGGGCCCATATTACACAAGGGTTAGGGGCTGGGGCACGCCCAACAATCGGACAACAGGCCGCCGAAGAAGTTCTTGATAAAATTAAAGAAGCTATCTCTCCTTTCCAAATGCTTTTCATTACAGCGGGAATGGGCGGTGGAACAGGGACAGGGGCCTCTCCTGTCGTTGCAAAACTTGCAAAAGAAATGGGGATTTTAACGGTTGGGGTTGTCACAAAGCCTTTCCGTTATGAAGGAAAATTTTGTATGAAGACAGCCGAAAAAGGCTTAGAAGAACTTGAAAAATACGTAGATACCCTTTTAATTATTCCTAACCAAAACCTTTTCCGTTTAACAAAATCCAATACCAATGTTCAAGAGGCTTTTAAAATGGCCGATGATGTGATGATGGAAGCCATTAAAACCGTCACAGATTTGATTATGAACACGGGAAAAATCAATCTTGATTTTGCTGATGTGACGACCATTATGAAGGAAATGGGACGCGCGATGATGTCCTCTGGCGAAGCAGAAGGCGAAAATAGAGCTTTAAGCGCTGTTGAAAAAGCTCTCACCAATCCTTTATTGGATGAAACTTCTATTCTGGGATCAAAAAGCGTCCTCATCAACATCACAGGCGGGTGCGATTTACAGATGGAAGAAATCGATGAAGCCGTCGAACGTATTCAAGAGGATCTAGATGAAACGACTCGAATCATTTCTGGTTTCCGTCAAGATACAGAAATGGATGGAAAATTTAAAATTTCTATCATCGCAACGGGGCTTTCAAAACAACAAGAAACACCTACCGAAAAAGAGACCCTTGAAAAACCTCAAGAAGAAAAACCTTCTTTTTGGTTAAGCGCTGTTGAAAATAAAGAAAATTTTGAGAAAAAAGAAGAGGAGGCTCCTGTTATCCCCTCTAAAGAAGAGAAGCCTTTAGAAGAGGAAAAAGTCCAAAAACCTTCTAACAAAACGTCTCGTCCTTCTTCTTTTGAGCCTAAAAAAACGGTTCAAAAACCTTCTCTTTTTCCAGAGATAACAGATGAAATTTCAGTCCTGCCTGAACGCCCGTCTTTTATCAAATCAAAGAGAAAAGAGGAACCTTTATTTAGCCTTTTAGAAGAGGAAAATGCTTCTCAAGAAATGCCACAAAAAGAAGAGGATCTTTCCCCTGCTGTTGAAATGGTCATTGATTTAAGTGCTGAAGAAATTGAGGATGAGCCTCTTTTAACAAGCTTAGAAAAGCCTTCCCTCCTAGGCATTGAAAAGAAAGAGAAAACGCCCTTCATTCCAAAACAACCGATGAAAGTTGAAACGCTGCCTCCTGAAATTGAGGATTCGCTTCCTATTATTGAAGAGGAAAAGAAAAAAGAAGAGCAAGAGAGGAAAAATGAAAAACCTTTGAAGAAACAAAAATCATTCTTCTTTGATTTTAGAGGATCTAAAAAAGAATCCAAAAAAGAGGTTTCTCCTCACATAAAAGAATCTGAAAAATCTTCTGATATTCCTCAAATCACAGAAGAGCAACTTGAAATTCCAGCCTTCTTTCGGAGGTCTTAATTCTTATGGATTTTTCAAGAAAAGCGGTCTTTTATGCCTTTAATGATGTTGTTTTTTTCAAAAAAACGATTGATGAAGCTTTCTTTTTTCACGCAAAAGATCTAGAAGAAAGGGATCTGGCTTTTGCCCGCCTTCTTTTAACAACAACGCTTCGGAATTTAGGACAAATTGACTTCATTCTTTCCTGTTTTCTGAAAAAGAAACTTCCCAAAAGGGCTGAAAAGGCCCAAACCATTTTACGTTTGGGAACCGCAGAGCTTTTATTTCTAAAAACACCTGCGCATGCCGCCCTTTACACAAGTGTTGAATTGATGCGACACGTGGGGGATGAATTTTATACAAAACTTGTTAATGCTGTTTTAAGAAAAGTTGAAAAACAAGGAGAAGCCCTCCTTGAAAAACAGGATGCGACACGTTTAAATACCCCTTCTTGGCTTTTAGCGCGCTGGGAAAAAGCCTACGGAAAAACAAAAGCTTATTCCATCGCCTCCTCCCTTCAAAAGCAAGCGCCTCTTTACTTATCTGTTAAACAAAAAAATCGGGATTTTTTAAATCGCCTTCCAAAAGAAAGTGTCGTTTTAGAGGACAATGGCTCTCTTTATTTCCCTGATTTTAAAGGACGCATTTCGTCTATTCCTGACTATGAAAAAGGAATTTGGTGGGTTCAAGATAAAGCAGCTTCCCTCCCTGTTCTTTTATTGGAAGAGGATTTAACAGGCAAAATGGTGGCCGATTTATGTGCTGCCCCTGGGGGGAAAACTTTTCAACTTTTGGATAAAAACGCGACTGTTGATGTCTTTGACATTTCCGAAAAACGACTCTCAATCTTAAAGGAAAACTTAACCCGTCTCCACCTCAAAGTCCACCGTATTCAAGCCCTTGATGGACGCAAAATAAAAGGCGAAAACCTTTATGATATCGTGCTTTTGGATGTTCCTTGTTCGGGGACAGGAACGATTCGAAAAAATCCAGAGCTTCTCCTTCATTTAAAAGAAAAAGATATTTTTAGGCTTCAATCCTTACAAAAAGAACTCCTCTTAAAAGCTATTTCACTCCTCAAAGAAGGCGGACGTCTTGTCTATAGCACTTGTTCTTTAGAAAAGGAAGAAGCAGAGAATCTTCTTCTTAATCATCCTCATTTAACCCCTCTTCCCCTTCCTTTAGCTTATCAAAAATATCAAACAACAGATGGCTTTTTAAGAACCTTTCCAGATGAAGAAATGACAGGGTTTTTCACCGGAATTTTCACCGTTCATAAGGAAAGAGAAAATAAAAAGTTGAAACACAAACCGAAACAGTGTAAAAAAGAAGAAAAAGGAGCAAAACGATGAAGAAATTTTTACTTATAAGTTTAGTTATTTTCGGTCTTTTAGGCGGAAATGTTATGGCGCAAAGCCTCAACACACGCTTGAAACATCTTGGGACATATAGCGATTGGTCAGCTTATTCCTATCAAGATAAAGATGGGAAGGTTTGTTATGTCTTTTCAAACCCTAAAAAATCTGAAGGGAAATACACACGACGGGGGGATGTATTTTTAATGATTACCCAACGTCCAAAAATGAAGATGTATGATGTTTTCAATGTGACGGCCGGCTATATTTATAAAAGCAAAACCGAAGCTTCTATCAAAATTGATGCCAAACCAGCTTTTCCTTTATTCACATATGAAGAACAAGCTTGGACAAATACATCAAAAATGGATAAACGCCTTGTAAGCGCTATGAAAAGCGGCAATATCGCCGTTGTTGAAGGCACGTCCTCTAGAGGGACATTGACAACCGATACCTTCTCCTTAAAAGGATTTACAAAAGCGTATAACGCCTCTAAAAAAGCTTGCAAATGAAAAAAGAATTGATAGGCCTTTCGAGAGAAGAACTTCTTTCGGAAATGAATACACTTGGGGAATCCTCCTTTCGTGTCAAACAACTTTTCTCTTGGCTTTACAATAAAGGCTGCACTGATTTTTCCCAAATGACAAATTTGGGAAAATCTTTGCGTGCAAAATTGGAAGACTCTTACCAAATCACCCGTCCTTCTATTGTTTATGAGAAAAACTCTATCGATAGAACCCGCAAATGGCTTGTTGAATTTCAAGATAAAGAACAAGTAGAATGCGTCTATATTCCAGAAGAAGACAGAGGCGCCGTTTGTATCTCGACCCAAATTGGGTGTGCGCAAAAGTGTGCTTTTTGCCATACCGGGACGCAACGAATGAAACGCAACTTGACCGCGGGGGAAATCGTTTCCCAGTTTATGGTGGCTCGGGATAGTTATCAAGAGTGGCCAACCCCAACAAATGAAACCCGTTTCCTGTCAAATATTGTTGTTATGGGAATGGGAGAACCGCTTTATAATTATGATAATTTGGTTAAGGCGTTAAATATTCTTTTAGATCCCGAAGGTCTTGCTCTTTCTCGGCGTAAAATCACTGTTTCAACCGCGGGAATAGCCGATAATATCCCTCGTTTGGCAGATGATACGGGTGTAAAATTGGCTATCAGCCTTCATGCCCCAACCAATGAGGTGCGGAATCAAATTATGCCTATCAACCGTAAATTTCCTTTGGAAGTTTTAATGGAAGCCTGCCAAGAATTTCAAAGAAAACAACAACATCGTCAATATATCACTATGGAATACATTATGATTAAGGGGTTGAACGATTCCCTTGCTTTAGCCCATGATTTGGTTGATTTAGTTGAAAAAAATAAATTAGAAGTTAAATTTAATTTGATTCCTTTTAACCCTTGGGAGGGGTGTCCTTTTGAACCCTCTACAAGAAATCAAATTCAAAAGTTTGCTTCGTTTTTAGAAAGTCATCACTATCCTGCGCCTATCCGTGTTTCAAGAGGGCAAGATATTATGGCCGCTTGCGGACAGTTAAAAAGTGCTTTCAAAAACAAAGACCTTGAATAAACTTTTACGTGCAAAAATAATTATAAAATACCCAAAAAGCGCTTAATCCTTATTTATAGAAATCTATATATACTTTAATCTACATCTAATGAGAGTGTTTTTTTCTTGACTTGATGGATAAAAAACACGATAATGCAAATCGTTCTTGTTTTTAACAAGGACATAGGGGGGAGAAAAGGGTATCCTATCGATAATAAAAAAGTTTTTAACATCCTTAAACTTAAACTATCTATTTTGATGCCCTTTTCCAAAATTAAACGCTTTTAAAATAAAAAAGAGGGGATATCCCCTCTTTTTTTATGCTTTTTACCTATTCTTATTTTCTTCGTTTCAAGACAACTTGAGCTAATTCTCTTAAAAAATCAGCTTCTTTCCCAAAATGACAAAGCGCTAAGAGAGCTTGTTCCATTTCCTGTTTTGCGTATTGAAAGGCCTTCTCTACCCCCACAAAGGAAACATAGCTGGCTTTACTGGCCTGAACATCTTTACGAACATCCTTTCCTGTTTCCTCTACAGAGCTTTCAACATCTAACAAATCATCTGTAATCTGGAAAAGAATCCCTAAATGTGTTGCGTAAGAGCGAAGAGCTTGACGGGCAGCAAAGTCAGCCTTTCCCATAATAGCACCTGCTTCGCAAGCAAATTCAAATAAACGTGAAGATTTAAGCTCTTGCATATGTTTAACATCTATCAATTTGATATCATCTTTTGTTTCGGAACCCATATCAAGCATTTGACCTGCCATTCGACCGTTCATTCCAGAAACCCGTGAAAGCTCTGTAATCAGCTCACAACGCACAGCAGGATCCAAAACCGTATTGGCAGAGGCAATCACATTGAAAGCCCGAATCAATAACGCATCTCCCACTAACAAAGCCGTCCAATCATTATAAGCACGATGACAAGTTGGCTTTCCCCGTCTTAAATCATCATTATCCATAATCGGCATATCATCATGAACCAAGCTTGAGGTATGAATCATTTCCAAAGCGGCGGCAACTCTTAAAGATTTTTCTAAAGGAACATCAAACATTTCTGCAACTTTAACTAAAATATACGCCCGAATTGTTTTCCCATCAGCAATGGCCGCGTATCGCATCGCTTCAACCAACTCTTTTTCAGGAGTATTGGGCTGAGGGAGAAGTTTATCCAACTCAGCATTTATTGTTTTATGGAAATTTTTCATTTCCTCAATGACTTTGACCATCAAAATTTTCCTTTCCTATCACATTTCCATCGGCATCAAGTTTTAAGAGATCTATTTTAGATTTAGCTTCTTTAATTTTCTCTAAGCAAAATGTTTTCAAAAACATTCCTCTTTCGTAAAAGGTCACAGATTCTTCCAATTTAACCTGTCCTTTTTCAAGACGTTGAACGATCTCTTCTAGCTCTTTCAAAGCCTCTTCAAAACTGAGTTTTTTATTTTCCATGGAATTCCCCTTTCTCTTTCTTTTGTATATAAAAATGAGCGGAAATCAACTCTTTTCTATAAAAATTACTCTTTTTTATTCCTTTTGCAATCTTTTTAAAAGAAGCAAAATTAAAATCGGATAAAAAAAGAAAGAAAAAACCTTCCTTTTGTTGAAAAAACAAAAGAAAAAACTTGCATAAAAGCTCTTGTTTTTATATTCTGTGGAGGAAATGGAACGACGCCATTGTGGCTCAGTGGTAGAGCACACCCTTGGTAAGGGTGGGGTCGAGAGTTCGATTCTCTCCAATGGCACCATTTATATTAGAAATGAGAGGTCTCCATGAAAAAAAATTTCGTTTATTTTTGTTGTATGTTGCTTCTTGCTTCCTGCTCTTTCATGGAGGTTAAAAAGACATCCACCCCTGTAAAAAAAGCTGAGATTTCCTTGCCTGAGGCTACAGCTTTTGCCCTTAAAGAACATTTAGATTCTCAGCTTGAAGATTTATCAGATGCTCTTTCAGACACGCCTGATGATTTAGAGGAATTTAACGCCTTAACAAAAGAGGCGGGGGATACTTACCTTATTTCCAAAAATTCCAAGTTAAAAACAGATATACAAGAAGCTTGGTATCGCCTTGAATTTGGATTGCAGGTTTTGGAAAAAGATCCTCTCAAAGAAAAGACACCTTATCAATATCAATCAAAAGCCTCTTATTTAGCAGAAAAAACACGCTTGCTTTATTGGAAAGCCTTAAGTGCAGAAAAGATGCAAAAAAAGCTCTACAATCTTATCTATGCTCTTGAAAACGAAATCAAACGAGAAAAAGATTGCGATAAAAAAGATAAATTAGAAGACGATTTAGAAAAATTGGTTGAGCTTTCAAACAAATTGAAAAAAGCTTCTAAAGCATTCTTTGCCTTTATCGAAAAAGAAGGAGATGACTATCGTTTCCGTCCTCTTGGACAAGAAAAAATGGCCCTTCCCTTTGCTCCACAAAATTCAATTGGCTATGAAATTAAGGCCTTAAACGATAGAGTAGAGTTAAAGCCTTATACGTTTGAACCTCAAGTCGAACGGGTGGCTTTACTTAAACAAATCGAAACTCTGACGCCTTTTTTGAAAAAACAAAGTGAAAAGTCTCACTTTTCTTCTTATGCAACATCTTGGATTGAAATTAGTGATTTCATTTCAACAGAGGGCTATAATAAAACGCTTTCTGCAGAAGGAAAAAGACATGCCCTTGGGGTGAACATCCTAAATCAATTCCATCTTTCTTGGGCCCTTTATAACCTTGTTTTGCAAGATTATCGTTTGTTGTCTCACCAACTTCAAAGTGCTCAAAAGAAGATTAAAGTTATCAAATGTTATGATAAAAACTTAAAAGAAGAAGATATTAAAAAGAATATCGCTTTCTTAGAAAAAACAATTGATACACATTTTGCCTATGCTGACTTACAGTATTCTTTAGGCCTTCTTTTACATAGCATTTCTGGATTAAAAGCAATTGACAACGAATCGACTTTACAAGACTTAAAACTCAGACGCTTAAGCTTAGACTTTGGGGATTTTACAAAGGAAAATGTTCCTCTTCCTCCTCCAATGGCACGTCTTAAACCGCCTGTCCCAACCTTTATTTCTTTAGAGGAAGTCAATCCGATTGCCAATACGAAATTTGAATTGGTCGTTCCAAAAGAACTTTTTGATGAAGCTTGCTTGGAAGAAGATGCCACATTCACGGCCACATTAGACGATGGGTCAAAACTTCCTGATTGGCTTCATTTTGATGCTGAGACACTGACTTTCTCTGGTATTCCTCCCATTAAAAAGGAGTCCTTTAAGATTATGATTTTAGGGCAAGATAAAACAGGTCAAAAAACGTTTACTGTTTTTGATATGAATATCGGAATGGAAGCGGTCGAAATTATGGCCCTTTATGGAGAGGAAAAGCCTCATCATCGAGTAGCTGTTATGCGTAAATGTCCGATAGGGCTTTGTTCTTCCTATCCTTTTGAACAAGAAGAGGTTGAAGAACCTGTTTATATTCGCCCTGTTAAATAGGAAACCTCACAAACAAAAACCCTTCAATATTATGAAGGGTTTTTTTATGGGCTTTATGACTTAAAAAGATTTCCCTAAAACAAAAGAGGGACCTATCGCCTTTTATTAAAAGAGCCTCTTCCTTAAAAAATTAAAAAGGATTATATCTAGCTCTTTACATTTTCTTTTTTTATCAAAGTGGGCCCTTTTTAAGGCGTTTTTAAGAGCTTTTTTATTCCTTTTACTGACACAAGTCCTCTCATCAAAAACCTTTCTTTTATCAGAAATTAAAAGGCTTTTTGTTAAGAATTCTATTTTAAATTTATATGAATTTTAAAAAGAAATGGTGCCGATTGGGAGAATCGAACTCTCGACCCACGCATTACGAATGCGTTGCTCTACCATCTGAGCTAAATCGGCACTGACATTCTTTTATACTGAAACAACTAGAAAATCAATCAAAAAATACGGCTTTTGAAGAAAAATCCTATTTCGTTTCGACTTCAAGCTGACCTTTCAAATCAAAATCAGAATCCACGGCGGCATCCACTTTTAATTTGGTTGAAACGTTGCCATCTTTGTCTGTATGGACTTCTTCTTTCATCGTTCCAAAGTCACCTTCCGTCTTTTGAACAACGTGTTTTTCGGTGCCTTCTTCATCTGTTTTTGTGACGGTTTTTATTTCAACATTATCACCAATATAGTGTGTTGATTTTGCTTCTTCGGAAATAATATTTCCCTCTGCATCTCGTTTTTCAGAGAATTCAGACACATGATTTTCACCGGCGCCTCCGACAACTAGGTTGGTTTCTTGAAGCTCTCCATCTTCATAAGTTGCCCCAACACCAATCATGGTATCCATCGTATCTCCTTTATTATTGGCGACAGCGGCAATTTCTTTATGACCTTGGTTATCTTTATTGACCCCAACTTTTATATCGCCTTTAACGCCATGCATTGTGCCGATGGTTTCGCTTTCAACAACATTCCCTCTTTGGCGAATCGTCTTAGAGGCCCCTAAGCCCGTATCGGATCCTGTATCCACATAGCCCCCAAAGGAGGTTTCAGACGCCGTCAAAGTTCCTGTCCCGTCTCTATGTTGCTTTCTATCAGCTCTGACAAAAGTATCTCCAATGCCAGCTTTTGTTTCGGCCTTAAGCGTGCGCGCCATTTTTCCGGTTTCATCTTTTTCAGATTCGACCAAGACACCGCCTCCGACATATGCCCCTGATTCCCCTTTAACCGCTGCAGAAGTTCCAAGAGTTGTTCCAACAACTTCGCCTTTTTTAAGAGCAACCCCAGCTGTTGTTGTCGTTGCAAAATTTCCTGTATCTAAAGCTGCCTGACCTGTGACTTTATGTGTAAAGCTACCATCGCTGCCTTTATAAGAACGCACATCAACGCCAGAGCCCACTTCAGTTTTATTGCTCAACCGAACGCCACCTTGAACACTTGCCGTCGAATCAACAAGCTCTCCTGCCTTAAAGACTTGCCCTGTTTTAACCCCAGTTGTCCAAGCTTGATCTTTCCGCGCATAGGCTTCGTTTTGATTGCGAACTGTATATGTTCCATCTGATGTTTTATAGGCGCTGACCTTTTCGCCGGCTCCAACAACCGTTCCGTCTTTCATTTTCTTCCGTGCTGTAAGGCTCATTTGAGCAGCAGTAATCCCTTCCCCCTCTTTAACACGAACCCTTGTAGCAGAATCAACATTCAAGTTTTTTTTCGTTCTTAATTCAGCCCCAGAGGAAACATTATACGTCGCCTTCCCTGTTTCAGAATCAATCCGTGTTTGAAGGCCGGCACGCGTTCCAATCTTTGTGCCACTAGAAAGAGTCGTTTTTGTTCCCGCTGTTGTAGAATAAGAGGACACTTTCCCGTCCTTCCAATTCACAGCACTTCCCAATCCAGCCTTTGTTTTATCTGTCACCTTGAATTCAACGTTAGAGCCTAAAGACGCAGATGTAATTTCTTTGTTTTTAGTAGCCATTGATCCAACAGCAGAAAATCCTGTTCCTCGAGAGGCACTTGTTCTGGAATACGTGCTGACATTTCCGCTTTCATCTACAGCTGTTGTATTTGCAGCCCCTAATTTTGTCTTTCCAAGAGTCATTTTTCCACTTGTTGTAGTTTGAACCCCCGTATCAGAAATTCTTGTTCTATTTCTAATATTAAAGTTATCCCCGCTCAACCCAGAGGAAAGATTGTGCACAACTTTCCCTTCGGAATTACGCGAACGGCCGACCCCTAAAGAAAGATCCAACCCCGCCAATTTTGTGCTGCCAGAAACGCCTGTATAAACACCCGTCGTTGTCCCATTTAAAGAAGAGACTCGACCATTTGCCCCGATTTGGCTCTTTCCAATTGTCATTCTTGTTGAAGCCATACTTGTCCGATACACATTTCCTTCAGAGTCTTTCTTCTTTAATGTTGTGCCTCCTAAGCTGTACCCATTATCTCCATCTTTAGAAAGACCAGCTGTCATATAAGAAGAAGAGGCAATCTTTTGTCCATCTTTTGTTCGAAGAGACATCCCCGTGCCGGCAGAAAGTTTTTGTCCGGCAAGATTTGTTTTTCCGCCTAAAGACGCCGTATGCGTCACAGATCCATCAGAGTTTCTGCGCCCTGAAAGTCCTGTATTTAATTCATTTTTACCAATATCCAAGTTTCCTTTTAAGGAAGCTGACTTTAATTGACCATTTTTTGAAGAGAGCCGAATATTGCTCCCTAAGGAATCCCCATTTTTGGCATCCCCAAGGGTCATTGAAGTTTTAATCCTTGTATCAGAATAGGTGTTTCCTCTAGAGTCGATTCCAATTCTTGTATTTGACCCTAAATCTGTTTTTCCAAGGGTTGTATCCCCGCCCAAAGACATAGAGGCTCCCCCAAATTTTCCGTCTTGAAGAGAAGCGTCCCCGCCAATTTTAATCGTGGAATCCCCAATTTTGAAAGAGGTTTTGCTTCCCACAGAAGTTTTTGTAGAAAAGGATCCATCTGCATTTCGCTTCACCCCACCAGAGACCGTTAAGTTTGTATTGCCCAACTTAACTCCGCCTTTAACATTGGCACGAATCGATCCGTCTTGATTAAATCCAATATCAAGCTTAATTAAATTATTATTTTTGGAAAGAATTCCTGATTTGGCATTAACAGAAAGCTTCCCATTATTGTCAAACTTAATCCCAATCGCGTTTGAAAGAAGATTTCCTTTTTTTGTCTTGGTTGTTTTGGAGGCACCAATAAGTCCCGTCACATTTCCGGCCGCATCAACGCTTGCTCCTGTGCTAAGTGTTGTATGAGAATTTGGTTTTGAAATTTCAGTTTTAATTCCCGCAGCAGCAGAAGCTTCCCCATTTCTAACAGCGGCCCCCGCATTCATAGAGGTTGAAACAGTTGTGTCCCCTTTTGCGTCCTTTTGAGACGGAGAAGTGCTTTTATCAGAGGCTTTTTCTGCAGCAGTTCTTGTTTTTCTTTCTAATTTATTTTTTGCAATTAACCGTTCAAACAACCCTTTTTGAACAGTTGCTTCAGCAGAAATAGGAATAATCAATGCGAGTCCTAATAATACGGAACACATAGATTTTTGGAACATCCTCATCACATCCTCCTCTTCTTTTAGTCTTCTACCTACTTATAGGGTAATTTAAAATTATGGCATAAATAAGGCAGCTTTTAAAAAAGCCCCTTTCTTAACAATAAAGAGAAGGGGCCTTTTTTCTAAACATCCAAATTAACAACTTTTAAGGCGTTCTCTTGGATAAATTCGCGCCGAGGCTCCACAATATCTCCCATCAATGTTGAGAAGACCTGATCCGCCTCTTCCATATGGCTAACTTTTACTTGAAGAAGCCGTCTTGAGTTTGGATCCAATGTTGTTTCCCAAAGCTGTTCTGGATTCATTTCTCCTAACCCTTTATAGCGTTGAATAGAAATCCCTTTCTTTCCTGCCGCATAAATCGCATCCATTAAGGAAACAGGACCTTCAATTTTGATTTCTCTATCTTTCAACCGCAAGACACCAGCGTTCTTATAAACCTCTTTCAATTCTTCTGCCATTTTTGAAAGTCGTTTTGCCTCTAAGCAATTCAACATCACTTTATCAACAACATGCTTTTCAGTCACAGAGCGAAGAGTTCGTGTAAAGATATAGCCTTGATTTTCATCATAAGAACATTTCCAACCGCGTTCATATTCTTCTTCTAAAGAATCTAGGCGTTTTTCAAATTCTTCATCATAAACAGTTGTTGAAGAAAACTTACCCATAATGGCCATTTGTTCAATTAACTTCACAGGAAGATGATGAGATAAAGAAAGAATTAAATCCCTTGCCTTTTTGGCTTTTTCAGCAAGAGCAATTAAATCCGCCCCTGCAATTTGCTCATCATTTCCAGAGATAAGAACAGCCTCATTTGTCCCATAGTTAATTAAAAAATCTTCCATCGCGCTATCATCTTTTAAGTAAACCTCAGAATTTCCGCGTTTTGCCTTATATAAAGGAGGTTGAGCAATATAAATATAGCCTCTATTAAGCAATTCAGGCATTTGACGGAAAAAGAATGTCAAAAGAAGAGTCCGAATATGCGCCCCATCAACATCAGCATCGGTCATGATGATAATTTTATGATACCGGCATTTATCGGCGTTAAAATCATCTCGTCCAATTCCCGTTCCAAAAGCTGTCACCATTGTCCCAATTTCTTGGGAAGAGAGCATTCTATCAAACCGCGCTTTTTCAACGTTCAAAATTTTTCCTCTTAAAGGAAGAATAGCCTGTGTTGCCCGATGACGCCCTTGTTTTGCCGATCCACCAGCAGAGTCCCCTTCAACAATGAAAATTTCAGATAACGCCGGATCTTTTTCTTGGCAATCTGCCAATTTCCCTGGCAAAGAGGCCATATCTAACGCCCCTTTTCTTCGAGTCAATTCCCGTGCTTTTCGAGCAGCTTCACGAGCAGCTGCGGCTTCGACCACTTTTCCAATAACTCGTTTGGCATCTTGAGGATGTTCTTCCAACCATTGATCCAATTTTTCAGAAACAACGCTTTCCACAACCGGACGCACCTCAGAGGAAACTAATTTATCTTTTGTCTGTGAAGAAAACTTTGGATCTGGCACTTTAACCGAAAGAACGCAAGATAAGCCTTCACGCATATCTTCCCCGCTTAAATCCACCTTTTCCTTCTTTGTTAAACCAGAAGAAACAGCATAATTATTGATTGTCCGTGTTAACGCCGAACGGAAACCTGCTAAATGGGTTCCCCCATCTCGTTGCGGAATGTTGTTTGTAAAGCAAAGACATGTTTCATGATAGCTATCTGTCCATTCCAAAGCCAGCTCAACCAAAGTCCCATCTTTTTCACCAGAGGCCACAAAAGGCGTTTCGTGAAGCGGATTTTTGGATTTATCCAAATGCTTTACAAAGGCCAAAATCCCTCCTTCATAATGCAACTTGACTTCCCGTCTATCACTGCCTCTTTCATCAATTAAATAAAGGCAAATTCCAGAGTTTAAAAAGGCCAATTCGCGCATTCTATGCTCTAACGTTTCAAACTTAAATTCAATATCTGTAAAGGTTTCGGTTGAAGGGTAAAATGTCACTTTTGTCCCTTGCTTTCCTTCAGCAGATCCCATATTTTTCAAAGGAGCCACAGGAACACCGTCTTTAAACTCCATATAATGTTCATTGTTATTTCTGTAAATTGTCAATTCCAATTTTTCAGATAACGCATTGACAACAGAAACCCCCACCCCATGAAGGCCACCAGAAATCTTATAGGAATTTTGATCAAATTTTCCCCCGGCATGAAGTTGAGTCATAATAACTTCTGCTGCAGAAACCCCTTCTGTTTTATGGATATCAACAGGGATTCCACGACCATTATCTGTCACAGAAACAGAGCCATCGGAATTTAAAATGACTTCGATTCTATCGCAATATCCCGCAAGCGCCTCATCAATGGCATTATCCAAAACCTCATAAACCATATGATGAAGACCTGTTCCGTCATCCGTATCCCCAATATACATTCCTGGACGTTTACGGACAGCTTCTAGACCTTTTAGGACCTTAATAGAGCTTGAATCGTATTTTTTCTCCGCTAATTCCATTCTTTTTTCTTCTTCAGGAGTCATTTTTACCTTCCTTCATCTTATTTTAAGCAACAGCGCGAAAACATGATGCTGTTGAATTTTCAATATTAAAAAACTGTGCCCTCTTTTGAAGGCCTTTAAATAAATCGACATCTGTCCCTGTGAACCAAACTTGGCTTGGGAACAAAGAAACTTGTTCAAACAAAGCTTCCTGTCTTTTTTTATCCAAATGCGCATAAATCTCATCTAAAAGAAGCATCGGGCAAACGCCTTTCTCCTTCATTTGAGCCTTTAGTTGCGCCAAAATAATCGAAATCAAAAGTGCTTTTTGCTCCCCTGTTGAACAAAGGGCAGCATCTTGATTTTTCGCTTGATAATACACTTTAAGATCCGTCGTATGAGGGCCCGAAAAACTTCCCCCGTCCGCATAAATTGCCCGAGACTTTTTAATCTTAAAGCGAAATAAATCTTCTGCCAAAAGGGCCGGTTTTTCTTGCAAAGTTTGCTCCAAAAACCCCTTAATTTCAAGAGTTGCTGTTGGGAAAATCGAATCTGTTTCTTCTTTTAAAAAACGAGAAATCCGCTCCACAATATCTAAACGCGCTGCGCCAATGGCAACCCCTGTTGAAACCATAACTTCCTCTAAAGACGACAACCATTTTTCATCTACCCGACCTTCTTTTAAAAGACGTCCCCATTGACGCATCGCCTTATAGTAATTTGAACACCGTGCCGCATGGGCCCCATCAAAAGCTTGCACCAACCGATCTAAAAATTGACGACGGGAAGACGGATCAGAACAAAACAACCTATCTAAAGCGGGCGTAATCCAAAGCATTGAAAGAATATCTTCTAAGCTTTCTTGGCTTTTTTTAAGTTGCCCGTTGACTTTCACCTGACGCCGTTTTTGATTGGGCATTACCCCTGTCCCAACCTCTGTCATAAATTCTCCACGATAAGCTTCCGCAAAAACAGACCAACGAGATGGCATTTCAATCACCTTTTCATCTTGATAACGAATATCTGAATGAAAAGGAATATCCAATAAACGAGAATACCTTAACCCCCGTCCCGGAACAAGAAAAGAGAGAGCTTCCAATAGATTCGTTTTTCCAGCCCCATTTGAACCAATCAAAACAACAGGAGAAAAACAATCCTCCAAATTCATTTCAAAAGAACCCAAATAGCTTCGAAAGTTAAAGAGCTTTAATTTTTTAACCCCTTCACCTTGAGCCGAAAAAAAAGGTCGGAATGACATCTATCCTCCTCTTACACCCGCATCGGCATAAGAACATAAAGAGCAGATGGATCTTCAACATCTTGAACAATAACAGGAGCCGTTCCATCCATTAACGTAAAGCGAACTTTAGTGCTTTTAATCTGACCTAAAATTTCCAATAGATAACGGTAATTGAACCCAATATCCATTGTTTCTTGATCGTAAGAAGCTTCAATTTCATCTTCAGCGCTTCCTTCATCTACATTGGAGGCATACACCATAACCGAACTTCTTTTAAGGGCCATCTTAATGGCTTTTGTTTTTTCAGAAACAACAGAAACTCTATCTACGACTTTTTTAAGCTCTTCTGCATCTGTAATCATAACTTTATCATTTCCAACAGGAATAACCCGTTGATAATCTGGATACGTGCCATCAATTAAACGAGACGTCAACACAACATCGCCCAAAGAAAAACGAATTTGATTTTGGGAAATAGAAATCGTCACGTCTTGCAAAATTTCACCGGCAAGTTTATTGATTTCGGAAATTGTTTTCCGTGGAATGATAATTCCAGGAAGATCTTCGGCTTCTTTTGGAAGTTTCATTTCAACACACGCCAAGCGATGTCCATCTGTTGCGACTGCTTTTAGACGTTTTTCTTTACCCTCTTCTTGAAATTCATGAAGATAAATTCCGTTTAGATTATACCGAGTCTCTTCAACAGAAACAGCAAACTGTGTTCGTTCAATCAACCCTTGAAGTTCTGCTGTTGTTAACGTAAATGTTTTAGCAGAAGGCTCTTGTTGCATTAAAGGAAATCCTTCGGCTGGCAATGTTGGAAGAGAAAATTTAGCTTTACCGGATTTAATTTTCATAACATTTTCTTCCGGATTAAGGCTGATTTCAACCTGACTTCCCTCAGGAAGCTTTTTAATAATATCATAAAGCAAGTGAGCCACAACGGTAATTTTTCCGCCTTCAGAAACCTCAACGGGGATTTGTTCTGAAATTTCAATTTCATTATCCGTTGCATGAAGGTAAAGTTTCCCTCCATCATTTTCCATAATCGTTTCCATTAAAACATTGGCCAAAACTGGAATTGTTTGACGTTTTTCAACAATGCTTTGAACATGAGAAAGGGATTTTAATAAAAAGGCGCGTTCCACAATAAATTTCATAATATCCTCGTTTTTTTGTTTCATCACTTCGGTTTATTTTAACCTTGCAAACATTATAACAAAAAGATAGAAAATGAACAGTAAAAAAACGGAAAATCCCTGTTTTTTTCAAAGAAAAACCTTAAAAAAGATATTAAAATAACCCCTTGATAAAAAAAGCTTTTTTAGGTTCTTTTTCATTTTTCTATAAAAAAGAGAATATTTTTTTCAAAAAAGTGTCGCAGAGGCTAAAAAAATGAGTAATATGAAAGAAATAGTTGACTTTAATGAAGGCAATTAAAAACAGATTAAGGAAAAACATATGTTAGAAGAACTGAACTTTAATGATCTTTGTCCTCAAGAAAACCTTTCAGAAATTCCTTTTAAAACAACCGAAGAAATTAAATCTTTTGATATGGATATCGGCCAAGAACGCGCCGTCAATGCAATAAATTTCTTTATGAATGTTAATGCTGAAGGCTATAATCTTTTCTGCTTAGGGGCCGAGGGGATTGGGAAACAAAGTCTTGTCTTAAGAATGCTTAAGAAAAAAGTTCTTCACAAAAGAACGCCTTTAGATTGGTGCTACGTCAATAACTTTAAGATTTCTCATAAACCAAAAGCCATTAGTCTTCCCTCTGGAAAGGCTATCCCTTTTTCTAAAGATGTTGAAAAGGCTATTCAAGAACTTCTTTCTCTTTTGCCTGAAACTTTTGAAAGCGACACCTACAAAAACACCCTTAAAAAAATAGAGGATAGGTTTAAAAAAGAAAAAGCAGCTTATTTTTCCTCTTTACAATCTTTTGCTGCTGGGAAAAAGGTTTCTGTTCTTAAAACCCCTTCTGGCGTTGTTGTCGCCCCTCTTTCAAACGGAGAAGTTCTTACCCCAGAGGAATTTGACACTCTTCCAAAGGAAGAACAAGACCTCATCTTAAACGATCTTAATGAAACGCAAGAAAAGCTAGAAGAGGCTCTTCTAAACGTTCCTGAATGGGATAAAAAAAGGAAAGAAAAAATCAATACCCTAAAAGAAAAATATACCAATCATGTCTTGGACAAGGTTTTTGCTCCTCTTTTAACACATTATAAAAAACTTGGTCCCTACTTGAACGATATGAAACAAGACATTTTGGAAAACAAAGATCTTTTCATAAACCCCAGCAAAAAAGAGAATATTTCCTCTGAAGAGGCCCTTCTTAATCGCTATAAAATAAATGTCTTTGTCACTCATTCGGAACAAAGAGGCGCCCCGATTAAAGTCCTTGATAACCCTTCAAATATCCAACTTTTTGGGCGTATGGAGAAAATGCAAAGAATGGGGGCTCTTATGACAGACTTCACTCTTTTAAAAGCAGGGGCTCTTCACGAAGCAAACGGCGGTTTTTTAATCTTGGAGGCAAAAGATTTGCTTTCACAGCCCTTGGCTTGGGAAAACCTAAAACGTTGTCTTAAAAGCAAAAAAATCTACATTGAAAACACATCAGAAGAAAACGCCCCTATGATGACAACATCCTTAGAGCCAGAGCCTATTCCTTTGGAAATCAAGGTTGTTTTAACGGGGAGCCCTTTAATTTACTACACCTTGTCAGAACAAGATCCCGATTTTGCAGAGCTTTTTAAGGTTGAAGCCTCTTTCAAATCTTCTTTTGAAAAAACAACAACTTATACAAAACAATACGTTAATCTTTTAGGGTCATTAGGAAAAGATAAAGGATTAAATCCCCTTACAAAAGAAGCCGTTGCCTACCTTATAAGATATTCTTCACGTTTAGCTGGAGAAAACGATCGCTTAACGGCCCATTTTTCGCGCCTTATTGATATTATTCAAGAAGCAAATTACTTTGCTGTTCTGGAAAATAAAAAACTTATCGATAAAGCCCAACTCGTTCAAGCTATTGAAGCTAAAGAACTGCGATCAAATCTTATTAAAGAATCGCTTTTTGATGAGATTAAAAAAGGCATCCTTTTGATTGATACAGAAGGGGAAAAAATAGGACAAATCAATGGGCTTGCTGTTCATGATTACGGCACTTTTTCCTTTGGACGCCCCTCTAGAATTACATGCCAAGTTTCCATTGGAAAGGGAGATGTTCTAGATATTGAACGCGAAGTTGAACTGGGGGGATCTATTCATTCTAAAGGAGTTTTAATTCTAACTTCTCTTTTGACTTCCCGATTCGCACAGAGAAATCCCCTCTCTTTAGATGCCAATTTGGCCTTTGAACAATCTTATGGAGAAATTGACGGCGACTCGGCTTCTTGCGCAGAATATTACGCTCTTTGTTCGGCTATTTCAAAAAGCCCTATTTCTCAATCTTTTGCCGTCACAGGATCCGTGAATCAACTGGGGCAAATCCAAGCCATTGGGGGCGTAAATGAAAAAATTGAAGGTTTTTTTGAGCTCTGTGAACAACGCGGATTAACAGGAAAACAAGGCGTCTTCATTCCGAAAACAAATGTAAAAAACCTTATCCTAAAATCAAACGTTATTGATGCCGTCCAAAAAGGCCTCTTTCATATCTATACGGGAGAAACTGTTGATGATGGCATTCCTCTTCTTTTTGGGATGAAAGCCGGAATACAAGATGAAAATGGAAATTGGGAAAATGAGACTCTTAACGGCCTTATCCATGCCTCTCTTCAAAAATTCTTTGATAGAAGTCAAATCATAAATGGCCAAAACAGTCCAAGGAATAGATACCTAAGATAACCTCTCTGTTTTCTTAAGGAAATAAAAAACTCCTCATCTTTAAACAAGAGAGGAGTTTTTAAATGATACCCGTTTTTAACGTGCGCGAGCTTGTTGATTATTAAATCGAACAATCTCTCCTGCAAAAGATTTACTTTTTGTTAAAAAGATTATTTCAGAATTCTTTTCAAAATCTTTTTCGCTCTTAACTTCTTTAACATTTGAATTTTCATAAACTTTTTGAAAAGTTAATGTGTTGTTAGCAAGAAACGATTCTTTCTTTTTCTCTTGTATTTTTTTAAAGGCACGAACCGCCAAAAATCCAGCCGCAGCAACCCCTACAGCAACAGAAATCCCTAAAAAAACTTTTGGATTTGGGACAATAGCAAGTTTTTCAGGAAATTCAATTCCTGCTTGGGCATAAGTCACTTGACTTCGAGAGACTTCCTCTTGTATAAACTTCCCTGCAAGAGCGAACACCCCCAAGACAGCGGAAGATCCAAACAAGATTTTGGAAGTTTTCTCTAACTCTTTATCTTTCATCTCACACCTCTTTGTAGTAAAAATTTAACCTCTGACAAAAGGGTAGTTTTTTTTAAAGCTTTTGTCAAACATTTTTTAAATTCTTTTAATTTTAACAGATTGTTGCACAATTATCCTTCATCATTTTAAAGATACAAACTTCCGTTTCTTCTTTCTTTATTTGAAGGTTTTCAGCGATTCCAGCTTCCTTAAGAAAGCTCTTAACACTTTCTTCAATAGCTTTTTTAGCTTTTAGCTTAGATTTTTCTTTTAAAATATCTTTATTTTTTTCCAACCAACACGCTAAAAGATAAGTTGTTTTTCCAAGTCTTGGATATTGCTTTAAGATTTCATAGGCTGCTTTTTTTCTGTTTTGAGGAAGAAGAACTTCTTTCCCTTTATTTGAAAGAAGATAAGAACAGACATTTTTAAGATCTTTTTTCGACGTTAGCATATATCCTGATGTGACGCTTAAAAGATCAATTGTTTTAAAGTTTTTTTGGACCAACATTTTAAATCCTTTTTTTAATTATTAAGAACTAAATCCCTACGTATCCAAAAGGTTATATCATTTTATTTTAAATGCAAGAGATTTTCGCAAAAAAAATGGACAAAATATTATTTTTTTCTAAAAAAAGAAACTCTAGGGTTTTTTGGCATAAAAAAAGAGTGGCATAACACCACTCCTTTTCTTTTTTGAAGAATAAAATTACCGTTTTGAGAATTGATAACTTTTTCTTGCTTTTGCTTTACCGTATTTCTTACGTTCAACAATACGAGAATCCCGTGTTAAAAATCCGGCTCTTTTCAAAATTGTATGAAGCTCAGGTTCAAACAAGTTTAAACATTTACTGATTCCATGACGTAAAGCCCCAGCTTGGCCAGAAAGACCCCCACCGCAAACGGTGCAAACAACATCAAAAGAACCCACTCTATTGGCAACAACAAAAGGTTGATTGATAATCATTTGAAGTACTGGACGTGGAAAATACTTTGAAAATTCTTTTTCATTAACTGTGATTTTTCCCTTACCCGGCTTAATCCAAACACGAGCAACAGCGTCTTTTCTTTTCCCTGTTGCATAAGAACGCCCTAAGGCATCTTTTTTAGGTTGAGGAATTTCTGCTTTAACTTCTTCTTTTGAAACAGCAGGAGTTTCTACTTTTTGAGCAACTTCTTTTAAGTCCTTTAAAGTTTTTGTTTCTCTAACCATTATGAAGCACTCCTTGTATTTTTAGGGTTCATTGAAGCGATATCTAATACTTTTGGATTTTGGGCTTCATGGGCATGTTCTGCTCCAGCAAAAATACGTAATTTTGTCATTTGAGCCCGGCCCAATTTTCCACGCGTAATCATTCTTTCCACAGCTTTGTAAAGAACTCTTTCCGGGTGAGTTTCTATAACTTTTTCAGCTGTTATCTCTTTAATTCCGCCGATAAATCCTGTATGACGATAATATGTTTTGTTTTCCAACTTTTTACCTGTTAAAACGATCTTATCAGCGTTGATAACAACGACATAATCGCCACAGTCAATATTTGGAGTAAAACATGTCTTGTGTTTGCCTCTCAAAATTTTTGCAATTTGAGATGCCAACCGACCAAGAACCAAACCAGAAGCATCAATAAGATACCATTCTGCTTTTCTTTGTTCTGGTGTTGCAACAGATGTTGATTTTAATACCATTCTTTTTCTCTTTTGTTAAAATTAAAAACAGACCTAATTATGCAAAATATTTTCAATAAGTCAAGAGAAATATTTACTTTTTTAGCAAGGTATTATAATACCTCTATGAAACACCCCTCTTTTTTCATCTCTTATTTTAAGCTTATTTAAAAGATTTTAAGAGTCTTTCTTTTGATAAAAAGTTTGACTTTTCATTTCATTTTCTATATAAGAATCCTGGCTAGAAGACTAGACGGTTGCGTATTTTGAAATAGAAATATGAGGAAAGTCCGGACTTCACGGGAAAATGATGCCAGTTAACGGCTGGTAGGGGCAACCCTCAGGAAAGTGCCACAGAAAACAAACAACCTTTGTTCGCAAAGGAAATGGTGAAACGGCGTGGTAAGAGCACACCGCTTTTTTAGCAATAAAAAAGGCATGGTAAACCCCATCAGAAGCAAGACCAAAGCGTGGCTGTTTTTTAACAGAACTAAGGATTTCCCGCCTTACCACAGAGGTAGGTCGCATAAAAAAAGTAAGCGATTGCTTTTTTAGACGAATAACCGTCCTTCGACAGAATCCGGCTTACAGGTCTTCTAGCCTTTTATAAAAGATTTAAATAAAGAAAGAGACCTTCTTTTAAAGAAGATCTCTTTCACCCCCTGCCCTTATTTTCATAAGGACACTAGCATAGTGACAAAAAGAAATCTTCTTGTCAAATACTTTTTTCAAATTTTAAGAGTATTTTACAAAATCATACACTTTTAGGTTTTATCTTAGAAAAATAGGCCCATTCCTCTTTTTTAAAAATAAAAAATCCCCAAGAAATTTCTCAGGGATTTTATAAAAAAAATTAAACCTTATCCTTCTTTTTTAGCAGGAACTCTTTTTGTTGTTTTAGCAGGAACCTTTTTTATTGCAACTTTTTTAGCTGTTTCTTTTTTGACTGCCATTTTCTTTGGTTCTTTTACAGAAGTTTCTTTTTTATTAGAAGCTTTCTTGGCTTCTTTAGCAGGTTCTTTTGTTTCAACTTCTGAAACTTCTTCTACACCAGAATCTTTTCCTTTTGCAGTGACATCTCTATCAACGAGTTCAATCACAGCCATAGGAGCAGCATCCCCATATCTAAAACCGGCTTTTAAGACACGTGTGTATCCACCGTTTCTTGATTTATATCTTTCGGCCAAAACAGAAAAAAGTTTTTGCACCATTTCTTTATCTCTTAAATAAGAAATTGCAATACGTCTTCTGTGTAAAGATCCTTCCTTTGCTGACGTGATAAGTTTTTCAACAATAGGACGCAATTCTTTTGCTTTTGGCAAAGTTGTTTTAATTTGTTCGTGTTTAATCAAAGAATTTGCCATATTAGCAAACATTGATCTGCGATGTGAAATTGATTTATTCAATGTTCTTTTTGAAAATCCGTGACGCATTTGTTTTCCTTTCTTCTGCTGTCTTGCTCACAAGACGGATTATGTTCCGATGACTTCCACCTTATGGTGAAAAGCCTCGTGCCTTAAGCCCTTAAGGACCTTAGATTAAAAATTTTCTTCCAATTCCTTGGATAAAGCCTCAATATTCTCTGGAGGCCACGCTTCTACTTGCATGCCAAGGTGAAGATCCATAGCCGATAAAACTTCCTTAATTTCATTCAAAGACTTACGCCCAAAGTTTGGTGTGCGAAGCATTTCGGCCTCTGTCTTTTGAACCAAATCTCCAATATAGACAATATCGTCATTCTTGAGACAGTTAGCAGAACGAACGGAAAGTTCAAGTTCTTCCACTTTCTTAAGAAGATATTTGCTGAATGGAAGTTCTTCTTTTTGTTGAATATCTTCAACTTCTTCTGGTTCTTCAAAGTTAATAAAAGGTTTGAATTGGTCTTGCAAAATACGAGCAGATAAAGCCACAGCATCTTCTGGTGTGACAGCCCCGTTTGTTTCGACCGTCAAAATCAATTTATCATAGTCTGTTTTTTGTCCAACACGAGCGTTGGAAATTTTGTAGTTGACCCGTGAAACAGGGCTATACATAGAGTCAATTGGAATAAGTCCGATAGGGCATTCTGCAGGTTTGTTTTGAATAGCAGGAACATATCCTTTTCCTGTTCCAACCCACATTTCCATATTAAAGGTTGCCCCTTTGTCAAGTGTACAAATCACAAGATCAGGGTTTAAAACCTCCACACTGTGATTAACTTCAATCATTGAAGCTTTAACTTCCCCAGCTTCGTTTGCTTTTAAGAAAAGATGATAAGGTCTATCTTCTTCTACTTTTAAAGCCACCTGCTTTACATTTAAGATAATGTCCGTCACATCTTCCCGAACACCAGGAATAGAGGAAAATTCATGTAAAACGCCATCAATTTTGATTGCATTTACAGCACCCCCTTGTAAGGAAGATAATAAAACACGACGAAGAGCATTTCCTAATGTAAGTCCAAATCCTCTTTCCAGAGGTTCTACAACGATAACCGCCTTACGTCCTTCTTCAAGAGTTTCAACTTTTAAAGTGGAAGGCTTTATCAATTCTTGCCAATTTTTTTGAATCACGAGTTAACTCCTTAAAACTAAATCCGACGCCGTTTCCGTGGACGACATCCATTATGAGGGACTGGTGTCACATCTTTAATAGATGTAATAACGAATCCTAAAGATTGAAGAGCTCTTAAAGCTGATTCACGTCCCGAACCTGGGCCGCTTACCAAAACTTCAACAGTCTTCATGCCGTGCTCTGCAGCTTTCCGTCCAGCATCTTCTGCTGTGACCTGAGCGGCATAAGGGGTGGATTTACGAGATCCGTTAAACCCTTGACCACCAGCACTTGCCCAAGAAATTGTGTTCCCTTGAGCGTCTGTAATCGTAATCATTGTGTTGTTAAAAGTTGAATTCACATGAACAACGCCCGATGTGATATTCTTCTTTTCCCGACGCTTTCTTGAAACGCGCGCCCCGTTTTCTTTTTTTACCATGAATTCTCTCTACTTAAAAAATTAAACAGCTTTTTTCTTACCAGCGATAGGTTTCGCAGGACCCTTACGAGTTCTAGCATTCGTATGAGTTCTTTGTCCTCTAACTGGAAGACCTTTTCTATGTCTTAAACCTCTGTAGCAGCCCAAGTCCATCAATCTTTTGATGTCCATGGCAACTTGTCTACGAAGTTCACCTTCTACATGATATTGGGAATCGATAAGTTCGCGAACTTTTAAGACTTCATCATCTGTTAAGTCTTTGACTCTTTTATCTTCAGGAATCCCTGTTTTCCCGCAAATTTCTTTTGCTTTTGTCCGACCAATTCCAAAAATGTAAGTTAAACTAATTGAAATTTGTTTTTCTGTCGGAATGTTTACACCTGCTATACGTGCCAAGGTTCTTCTC
Organism: Alphaproteobacteria bacterium; assembly: GCA_009929265.1. Lineage (GTDB taxonomy): Bacteria > Pseudomonadota > Alphaproteobacteria > CASFRQ01 > SAAU01 > SAAU01. The sequence goes on along the minus strand of SAAU01000008.1, from coordinate 11,532 downwards.
CATATTTTAAAAATAATTATTAAATTTTACACTTGAACGTCGAATTCTACTCAAAAAATACTTTTATGTCAAGAGTTAGTCTTTAATCCTATCATTTTTTTCACTTTTTCATTTACAACGTCAATCGGACCTGTCCCATCAACGCAAACCAAAAGCCCCTTTTCTTCATAAAATGCCAAAATAGGAGCCGTCACAGCGCGATATTTTTTCAACCGAAGCATCACTGTTTCGAGTTGATCATCCGCGCGCCGCGCAAAATCAGATCCTCCACAAACATCACACACCCCTGCTTGTAAAGGTTTTTTTAACGTATCATGGTAAACAGCTCCGCATTTTGAGCAAGAATAGCGTCCCACAATCCGTTCAATAATATATTCATCTGGAACTTGCAAAGCGATCACATAAGAAAGCTCTTTTCCTTCCTTTTGAAGTCTTTCATCAAAAATTTTAGCTTGATTTACCGTTCTTGGAAACCCATCTAAAATATACCCTTCTTCACACTCTTTTGAGGAAAGTTTCTTAAAAATAAGCTCTAAAATAAGCTCATCTGGAACAAAATTTCCCCCGTCAATCAAAGAAGCGACTTGACGTGCAAGAGGGGTATTTTCTTTTTCTACTTCTCTCAACATATCTCCTGTTGAAAGATGTGGAACATTCAAAATCTCTTGCAAAAGTAAAGATTGAGTCCCCTTTCCACTTCCCGGGGGACCAATCATTACAAGCTTTTTACCTCTTTTTAAAGATGTCATCTAAAACGTCCTTTAGTTTTGGCTTTTTTAATGAGGCTTTCATATTGATACGCAAAAAGCTGAGATTGAATTTGCGTAATGGTATCCATAATCACTGTCACAACAATCAATAAAGTTGTTCCCCCTAAGAAGAATGGCACAGAAAGTTGTGAAATTAGAATTTCTGGTAAAATACATAACCCAACAAGATAAATAGCCGCTAAAACTGTAATCCGAGTGATGACATAATCTAAATAGTCAGCCGTGCTTTTTCCTGGACGAATCCCAGCCACAAAACCGCCATATTTTTTCAAATTATCCGCCGTTTCTTTTGGATTAAAAACAAGCCCTGTATAAAAGAACGTAAAGAACGCAATTAAAAATCCATACAACCCAATATAGCCCCATTGCCCATGGCTTAAATTCCCAGCTAACCAGTTCAACCATTCTGAATGCGTATTGCTTTCAGCAGAAAATTTAATAATTGACATTGGAAGCAAGAGTAAAGCACTTGCAAAAATAGGAGGCATAACGCCTGTCGGATTGATTTTTAAAGGCAGATGAGACATATCCCCGTTATAAGTCATTTGACCTCTTTTGGGATATTGAATCACGATTCGGCGTTGAGCTCTTTCCATCATAACGACAAGAGAAATAAGCCCAAAAGCCAAGGCCAATAAACCTAACAACAAAATAGGTGAAATTTCTCCAACGCGGACAAGTTCAAGCATCCGACTAAAAGATCCAGGGAAAGTGGCAATAATCCCAACAGTAATGATTAAGGAAGATCCGTTCCCTACCCCGCGAGCTGTGATTTGTTCCCCAAGCCAAACAACAAACATTGTTCCACCTAATAAAGAAACCACCGTCATCAAACGGAAAAGCGGCAGATTATCCATAATAACAGCCGATGCGCCTGACGCCCCTGTCATTTTTTCAAGAGCAAGAGCCAACCCATATCCCTGTAAAGAGGCGATTAAAACCGTTAGATACCGTGTATATTGGTTCATCTTCCTCATCCCAGAGGCACCTTCTTTTTTCAAAGCAATAAGAGCCGGAAAAATAGAAGCTCCGAGTTGGATAATAATAGACGCAGAAATGTAAGGCATAATATTTAACGCCAAAAGAGACATCCGTGAAAGAGCCCCTCCTGAAAATGCATCAAACATGCCCAAGATTCCACCAGCATTTTGTTCAAAAATACCTTTAAAAATATTTGGATCAATTCCAGGAAGAGGAATAAATGCCCCGAATCTAAAAATAATTAACGCCCCAAGCGTAAATAAAATTCTTTTTTGAACATCTCCAGCTTTTGAAAAAGCGGAAAAATTCATTTCTTGAGCCATTTTTTCTGATAAAGATGCCATTTGATTCCTCTTAAAATCCTAAAATTTTCTTAATTTAAGAGAAAGAAGAGAATTACTTCTCTTCTTTCTTTTTGTCTTTTCCCTTGAAGCATTTTTTAACTTCAAGCTCAACAGACCCACCTGCTTTTTCAACTTTTTCTTGAGCAGCTTTAGAAATTGCAGCCACGAAAAGATCGATTTTTGCAGAAAGATCTCCAGAAGAGAGAACTTTAACCCCATCTCTGACTTTGCTGATAAGACCAGCTTCCATCAAAGAAACGGCGTTAACTTTTTCGCCTTCTTTGAGTTGACCATTTTCAATTGCTTTTTGGATCAAACCTAAATTTACTTCCGTATAGTTGACTTTGAACAGATTTTTAAATCCTCTCATAGGCAAACGTCTGTAAATTGGCATTTGACCGCCTTCAAAACCATTGATTGAAACCCCGGTTCTAGACTTTTGACCTTTTTGACCTCGGCCTCCTGTCTTTCCCTTTGAGCATCCAATACCCCGGCAAACACGAGTTCTTGACTTGCGAGCACCTTGGTTATCACGAATTTCATTTAATTTCATAATTGTGTTCCTATTTTTTAGACATCTTCAACAACAACAAGATGAGAAACCTTATTGACCATTCCACGAATAGAAGGCGTGTCTTCTAAAAGACGTTCTTGCCCAATTCTTCTCAAACCCAAACCTCTTAAGATAAGTTCTTGTTTTTCAGGACGGCCAATGGTACTTCCGACTTGGCGAACTTTAATCATTTTCTTTTTAGCTTTAGCGTTCATCTTATGCCTCCTTTTCGTTTGAAGCTTTTTCAGATTTTTCACCATCGCGACAAGCAACAACATCGCCAACTTTCTTTCCGCGTTTTGCAGCAACAATACGTGGAGAATTTATGCGAGCAAACGCATCAAATGTTGCACGAACCATGTTGTGAGGATTTGCAGATCCATTAGATTTTGCAACAACGTCTTGAATTCCCATTGTTTCAAAGATGGCACGCATAGCACCTCCAGCAATAATCCCCGTCCCAGCAGGAGCCGAACGTAAGATAATATGACCTGCCCCGAAACGACCTTGAACATCATGATGGAGTGTTCTGCCTTCTCTTAAAGGAACTCTAATCATATTTTTCTTAGCTGATTCCGTTGCTTTACGAATAGCTTCTGGAACTTCCTTTGATTTTCCAGAACCAAAACCAACACGACCCTTTTGATCTCCGACAATAACCAAAGCAGCAAAAGCAAAATGCTTTCCACCTTTAACAACTTTAGTCACACGGTTAACATGAACTAATCTATCGATTAACTCATCATGAGCCTTAACTATTTTCTTTTTGTCATCTTTCCGACGACTTTCATTTTTTGTAACCATTTTCACCGTCCCCTAGAAAGATAAACCAGTTTTACGCGCGGCATCAGCTAACGCTTTAACACGTCCGTGATAAATATACCCACCGCGATCAAACACAACTTCTTTTACGCCTGCTTTAAGAGCTCTTTCAGCTACAGCCTTACCAATAATTTCTGCACCAGCGACTGTAGATCCTTTTGCTTTAAGCTCTTTTTCAAGAGAAGAAGCAGAAGCTAAAGTCTTACCGATAGAATCATCGATAATTTGGGCATAAATATTTTTTTCAGATCGGAAAATAGAAAGACGAGCGCGTCCACTTGCTTTTTGAGAAATAGCATATCTCGTTCTTCTTTTTCTCCGTTCAAATTGAATATTTGAACTTTTCATTATTTCACCCCTTTATTTCTTCTTACCTTCTTTACGGAAGATATGTTCATTTTTATATTTAACCCCTTTTCCTTTATAAGGTTCTGGAGGTCTCTTAGATCTAATTTCTGAAGCAACTTGCCCCACAACTTTCTTATCCATTCCATGAATCTCGACTTCTGTTTGTGAAGCACAAGCAATCTTGATTCCTTCTGGAATAGGGAAGAATACATCATGGCTGAAGCCTAAAGATAATTTCAAATCTTTTCCTTGTACTTGAGCTTTATATCCAACTCCAACAAGTTCTAAATTTTTCGTAAAACCTTCAGAAACCCCAACAATCATGTTGTTTAAGCGAGCTCTCGCTGTTCCCCAAAGAACACCATGTTCTTTGGTTTTTGAAACAGGTTGAACGCTTAATGAAGAATCTTCTAAAGAAACATTGATACATTCAGGAACTCTATATTGCATTGTTCCTTTTGTCCCTTTTACTTCGACATCTTTACCATTAACTGTAACAGTGACGCCAGCAGGAACTTTAATAGGATATTTCCCTACACGTGACATTTTCTTCTCCTAACTAAAAGATCTTGCATAAAACTTCACCGCCAACATTGGCTTGATGAGCTTCATGATCTGAAATAACACCCTGAGGAGTCGACAAAACAAAAATTCCAAGACCATTGTAATATTTTGGTAAATCTTTTACCTTTGAATATACACGGCGACCAGGTTTTGAAACTCTGTGGATTTCACTAATCACAGGGCGACCTTCATGATACTTTAATTCGATTTCTAATTCATCAATACCTTCACGAATATTTACTTTTTTATAGCCGCGAATATAACCTTCTCTTTTTAAAACTTCCAAAACGTTTGCACGAAGGTTGGAAGCAGGAGCTCTTACCACATTCTTATTGGAACTTTGACCATTCCGAATACGTGTAAGCATATCTCCTAAAGGATCTGTCATCGACATTGTCGTTTCTCCTTTACCAACTAGACTTAACCATACCAGGGATTTGTCCAGAATTGGACATTTCACGCAACTTGATACGGCTTAATTTAAATTTACGATAAACACCTCTACCTCTTCCGGTAAGTTCACATCTTAAGTGAAGTCTTACTCTTGCGGAATTTCTTGGGAGAGCTGCTAATTTCATAACAGCTTGAAATCTTTCTTCTGCAGGAACATTCATATCTTTGATAATAGCCCGCAATGCCGCCCGTTTTTTGTCATACCGACGAGCAAGATTTTCGCGTTTTTTGTTTCTTTCGATAACACTAAGTTTTGCCATAATCTTTCTCCTTATTTAGCAAACGGCATATTGAAGGCTGTTAAAAGAGCTTTTGCTTCCTTATCTGTTTTAGCAGATGTGCAGATTGTGATATCAAGACCACGAATTTTATCTACTTTATCATAGTCGATTTCTAAGAAAACAATTTGTTCTTTCAAACCCATAGAAAAGTTACCATTTCTATCAAAGTTTTTACCAGAAATACCTCTGAAATCACGAACCCGAGGTAAAGCTGTTGTGATTAAACGATCTAAGAATTCATACATTCTCTCTTTTCGTAAAGTCACTTTACATCCAATTGGCATACCTTCACGTAATTTGAAAGTTGCAATAGATTTTTTAGCAATTGTGACCACTGGTTTTTGACCAGCGATAGCTGTCATATCCGTGACAGCGCCTTCCAACGCTTTATGATCTTGGGTAGCTTCCCCGACGCCCATATTTAAGACGATCTTTTCAATACGAGGAATTTCCATCTTATTTTTGTATCCAAATTCTTTTTCAAGAGTTGGACAAATCTCTTTTTCATAGAGTTCTTTTAAACGAGACATTTTTTAATTCCTATTCCTCAATGATTTCACCAGAACGTTTTGCCACTCTGACTTTACGTCCATCTTTAACTTGGGATCCAACACGAGTTGCTTTTCCTGATTTAGGATCAATCAAGGCAACATTAGAAACATCAATTGGAAGTTCTTTTGAAATAATTCCACCTGCAGCTTCTTGAGTTGGGCGTTGATGTTTTTTGACAAGATTAACTCCTTGAACAAGAATTTTGTGATCCCGAGGCATTGCTTTTAAAACTTCCCCAGTTTTTCCTTTATCCTTTCCAGAAATAACGATAACCTTATCTGCTTTTTTAATTGTCATACAAACCATTATAAAACCTCCGGCGCCAAAGAAATAATTTTCATATATTTTTTAGCACGCAATTCTCTTGTGACAGGGCCAAAGATACGTGTTCCAATAGGTTCACCATCTTTGGAAATTAAAACGGCGGCATTTGAATCAAAGCGAATCGCACTTCCATCGGAACGTTTAATTTCCTTTCTAGTCCGAACGATAACAGCTTTTTGAACGTCACCTTTTTTGACTTTTCCACGTGGTATTGCTTCTTTAATAGAAACGACAATAACGTCACCAATAGAAGCAACCTTACGTTTTGAGCCCCCTAATACTTTAATGCATTGAACAAGTCTGGCACCAGAATTGTCCGCAACAGTTAGGGTAGATTGTGTTTGAATCATGGGTTTTCCTCACCTTTCAAAACGATTATTTTTCAGCGTCAGCCAAAACTTCCCAAGTCTTAGTTTTGGAAAGAGGGCGACACTCTTGAATACGCACAACGTCACCAATCTTAATTTGATTGTTTTCGTCATGAGCAGAATACTTTTTACTACGCTTAATGTATTTTTTATAAAGCGGGTGCATAACACGACGTTCGACTTTAACAACAACTGTTTTGTCCATCTTGTCGCTTACGACAACACCCTGTAGAATACGTCTGGGCATGTTTTTTCTCCTTATGCACCTTTTTTACTGTTTTTCCGTTCAGTTTGAACGGTTTTAATTCTTGCGACTTCTTTTTTAATTTGGTTGAAGCGAGCTGTATTTTTAAGCTGCCCACTTGCCTGTTGAAAGCGCAAATTTAAAGACTCTTTTTTGAGCTCTTTTACTTTTGTATCGAGTTCATCATCAGTCTTAACTCTAATATCTTTTATTTTTTCCATTTTTAAGCTTCCTCACCTTCTAATCTTGAGATAAATTTCGTCTTGATAGGAAGTTTGGCAGAAGCCAATGTAAAGGCTTTTCTTGCAATCTCTTCAGAAACACCTTCGACTTCAAAGATCACGCGACCAGGCTTAATACGACAAACCCAATATTCAATAGATCCTTTACCTTTACCTTGACGAACTTCAGCTGGCTTTTTTGAAACAGGAACATCTGGGAACATACGAATCCATAAACGTCCTTGACGTTTCATGGCGCGGGTAATGGCCCGACGAGCAGCTTCAATTTGACGAGCTGTCACTCTTTCTGGTTCTAAAGCTTTAAGGCCAAAAGAACCAAAATCTAATTTTGTTGCACCTTTGGCGTCTCCATGGATACGACCTTTAAAGGCTTTACGATATTTTGTACGTTTCGGACTTAACATTTTATCCTAACCTTTCTATCTTTTTTCTGCTAAACGTTTATCTTGGCTCATTGGATCATGTTCTAAAATTTCACCTTTGAAAATCCAAACCTTGACACCGCAGCAGCCGTAAGCTGTATGTGCTGTTGAACATCCATAGTCGACATCTGCTCTTAATGTATGAAGAGGAACACGTCCTTCACGATACCATTCTGTTCTTGCAATTTCAGCACCGCCTAAACGCCCACCACAATTAACACGAATTCCTTCTGCGCCTAATCTTAAAGCTGATTGAACAGCTCTTTTCATGGCTCTTCTAAAAGAAACACGACGTTCTAATTGTTGAGCAATGTTATCTGCAACAAGTTTTGCATCCAATTCAGGTTTACGAACTTCAACAATGTTTAAGTTGATTTCTTCTCCTGTCACTCTTTGCAAATCTTTACGAAGAGATTCAATGTCTTGACCCTTCTTACCGATAACAACACCTGGACGAGCTGAATAAATTGTAATTCTAGCTTTTTTAGCCGGACGTTCAATAATGATTCTGCTGATTCCTGCTTGAGACAATTTTTCTGTGACATAGTCACGGATTTTAATGTCTTGATGCAACATCTTTGCATAATCTTCACGGGCAAACCATCTGGAATCCCATGTACGATTGATACCAAGACGTAAACCAATTGGGTTAACTTTCTGCCCCATTATGCTTTCTCCTCTTGTTCGCGAACAACGACTGTCAGATTTGAAAATGGTTTTTGAACATGTCCTGCTCTACCTTTAGCCATTGGTTTATAGCGTTTCATAACCATTGATTTTCCAACATAAGCTTCCGCAACGTATAAACGATCTACATCTAAACTATGATTGTTTTCTGCATTTGCAATAGCTGAAAGCAGAACTTTTTTCACATGAGTAGCAACGCGTCTTTTCGAAAAAGAAAGTTCGGAAATAGCACGAGAAACACCCATGCCCCGAATCATTGTTGCTACGATATTCAGTTTTTGCGGAGAGCAACGAATCGCTCTGTCAATCGCTTTTACTGAAACTTTTTCTTCTTTTTTAAGCTTTTCTACCATTATGCACCCTTTCTGGCTTTCTTATCGGCTGCTGTATGACCAAAATAAGTCCGTGATGGAGCAAATTCGCCAAACTTATGACCAATCATATTTTCAGTCACAAATACTGGAATAAATTTCTTTCCATTATATACAGCAAAATTAAGTCCCACAAAATCTGGTAAAATTGTTGAGCGACGTGACCAAGTTTTGATCATGTCATTACGACCAGACGCACGAACGGTTTCCGCTTTCTTAATCAGATGTCCTTCTACAAAAGGACCTTTCCAAATAGAACGAGTCACAATACCTCCTATTTCTTCTTACTTAAATGACGAGAGCGCATAATCATTGCGTCTGTCCGTTTATTACTACGAGTTCTCATCCCTTTTGTACATTTACCCCAAGGTGTGACAGGATTACGTCCACCATTTGTCCGTCCACCATGAGGGTGATCGACAGGGTTCATTGCAATACCACGAACAGTTGGGCGAACGCCAAGCCATCTAGAGCGGCCTGCTTTCCCGACTGTTGTATTTTGATTATCAGGATTTGAAACCGCACCCACACAAGCTAAACACTTTTCGGAAACTAAACGAAGTTCCCCAGAGTTTAACCTAAGTTGAGCATAACCATTGTCTTTCCCAACAAGTTGAGCATAACATCCAGCAGAACGAGCAATTTGCCCCCCCTTACCAGGTTTCATTTCAACATTATAGATAATAGTCCCGACTGGCATATTCTTAAGAATCATTGCGTTGCCTGGTTTAATATCTGTTTTTTCAGAAGAAATGATTTTATCACCAACTTGCATCCGTTGAGGAGCTAAAATATAAGCAAGTTCCCCATCTTCATATTTTACAAGAGCGATAAAAGCTGTTCTATTTGGGTCATATTCTAATCTTTCCACAACAGCTGGCACGTCAAACTTACGGCGCTTGAAATCAATCAAACGATAAGCTCTTTTATGCCCACCGCCTTTGTGGCGACAAGTAATATGTCCGTCGTTATTTCGACCACCAGAGCTTTTTTTGCCCTGTGTCAAAGATTTGAGAGGAGTCCCTTTGTAGAGTTCAGATCTGTCAATAGAGATCAAATGTCTAATTGCAGGACTCGTCGGTTTATATGTTTTTAAAGCCATTTTCCTTAAATCCTCGTCGTCATATCAATGTTTTGACCTTCTTGAAGTGTCACAAATGCTTTTTTGATATCACTTCTTCTACCTTTTGTCCCTTTGAAAACTTTCGCTTTCCCTTTTTGACGCAAAGTATTTACGGCCTTTACTTTTACTCCAAACAAAGCCTCTACAGCTTCTTTAATTTCAGGCTTTGTTGCATTTAAGGAAACCTCAAAAACAACCTGATTGTGTTCGGAACATTTCATAGCCTTTTCCGTGATAAGCGGACGACGAATAATGTCGTAGAGCTCTTCACGAACTAAATTTTCTTCTTTCTTACTCATTTTAAACGTTCCTCTAAGTATTCGAGCGCTTCTTTTGTAAGCACTAATGTTTCCTTTTTCATAATATCATATACGTTTGTCCCTTGCTCTGGCAAGACATCAACGCCAATAATATTTCTTACTGAGAGAGCAAAATTCTCATTCAACTCTTTCCCAGAAACGACTAAAACAGACTTCCAGCCTAGCTTTTCAAAGCTATCTTTCAACATCTTCGTTTTTGGAGAAGCCATAACAGCCTCATCAAGGATAAAGAGCTTACCATCTTTTTGCTTGGATGACAAGACACTTCTTAACCCTAAACGACGAACTTTTTTAGGAAGAGAATAGCCATGATCTCTTAAAACAGGACCAAATACAACACCACCGTGGCGATATTGAGAGGCTCTTAAAGACCCTGAACGAGCACTTCCCGTTCCTTTTTGCTTAAAAGGCTTTCTTGTTGTTCCGCTTACTGTAGAGAGAGTCTTTACCAAATGAGTTCCGGCTCTTCTTTTTGCAAGCTGCCAGTCGACAACACGAGCGATAATATCTTCTCTAACATCAATATTAAAGACAGTATCGTTGAGCTCAACTGAACCTACTTTTTTGTTTTCTAAATTGATAACGTCGTAATTCATCGCCGTTATTCCTTTTCTTCTTGAGTTGTTTCTGAAGACACACGTTCTTCAACCTTTTCTGCTTTTGCTTTCAAGCCTGCTGGAAGAGGAGCTTCTTTTGGAAGCGCACATTTTACAGCATCCTTGACAAAAACAATACCACCTTTAGAACCCGGAATAGCCCCTTTGACCATGATAAGACCACGAGCCTCATCAATCGCAACAACTTTAAGACCTTGTACCGTTATTCTTTCGGCCCCCATATGACCGGCCATTTTCTTATTCTTAAAAACTCTACCTGGGTCTTGGCATTGACCGGTTGACCCGTGGGATCTATGAGAAACAGAAACACCGTGAGAAGCTTCTAACCCTGCAAAGTTATATCTTTTCATAGGTCCTTGGAAGCCCTTCCCGATGGAAGTTCCTGCAACGTCAACTTTTTGTCCCACAACAAAGTGAGAAGCACTAAATTCACTTCCCGCTGGAACGACACAATCGTCGCTCACCCGGAATTCGACAACTGTCTTTTTAGGAGCAATGCTATTTTTAGCAAAATGCCCTTTTTCCGGCTTTGTAACATTTTTAGGTTTCGCGTTAAAAGCCCCTACTTGAAGAGCTACATACCCGTCTTTTTCCTTTGTTCGAACACTAACAACTTCGCAGTTATCCATTTTCAAAACTGTCACTGGAACATGAGATCCATCTTCTTGGAAAAGACGTGTCATGCCCATTTTTTCTGCAATAATACCTGAACGCATGACTTTTTCCTTATAATTTAATTTCAACATCAACACCAGCTGCCAAATCAAGCTTCATAAGCGCATCAACAGTTTGTGGTGTAGGCTCTACGATATCTAAAACTCTTTTATGAGTTCTGATTTCAAATTGTTCTCTAGATTTCTTATTTACATGCGGAGATCTATTAACAATATACTTTTCAATTTTTGTTGGCAGAGGAATTGGTCCTTTAACTTCAGCCCCTGTCCGTTTGGCTGTATTAACGATCTCTTGAGTGGATTGATCCAATAAGCGATGGTCAAATGCTTTTAAACGAATTCTAATATTTTGACTTTCTACCATTTTCTTTCCTTACGCGATAACTTTAGAAACGACACCGGCACCAACCGTATGACCGCCTTCACGAATAGCAAACCGAAGTCCTTCTTCCATTGCAACTGGAGCAATCAA
>SAAU01000002.1 GCA_009929265.1 Alphaproteobacteria bacterium | reverse complement strand
ATAACTCATCCCCCTTATCCTGTCAATACTTTTTTTCCCCTTTTTTTATCTTTTTTTTATCTTTTCTCCTCCCCTCCCCCTTCTCCCTTCCTTTTCAATATCTTATCACAATTAAAAACATATAAAAAAACCCTCGTCTTTTAGGAAAAACGAGGGTTTAAAAGGTAAAAAAGATTATTCTTTTACATCTGCTTCATCAGATTCTTCAGAAACATCCATCGAATCATCATCCATTTCTTCTGTTTCTATTTCCGCCTCAGTAGGAGGAAGAGGCTCTTGAACTTCCTCTGGTTCCTCAAGAGATTCTTTTTCTATCTCTGTTTCGGACTCTGGTTTTTCTACTTTTCCAGAAAACTCTTTTTCCAAAGAAGGCATCTCTTCCAATTTGATTTGAACTTTTGCTTTTTCTTGCTTTAAGATTTCTGGCAAAGCTTGTTCTGCATATTTTTTCTTTAAAAGATCTTCCATTTCAACAAAAGCTGGAGGCGGAGCCATCCGTCTATCTTCAACTTCTACAACATGCCAGCCAAATTGAGTGCGAATTGGTTTTGAAGTGATTTCCCCTTTTTTCATGGCAAAAACAACTTTACCAAATTCAGGAACCATCATCTCTTTAACAAAATACCCAAGTTCTCCCCCATTTTTGGAAGCCCCTTGATCGATTGACTTTTCATTAGCAATCTTTGCAAAATCAGCCCCTTTGTTCAAATCAGAAATGATTTGATTGGCTTCTGCCTCAGTTTCAACCAAAATATGACGCGCCTTAATTTCATCTTCAGGGACAAATTCTTTTAAGCTTTCTTTATAAAGGTTAAAGAGTTTTTCCCTTGTCATACTTTCTTTGATTTTTTGTTGCAAATAAATTCTGACTAAAGCTTGCTCAGAGGCTTTCTTTACCTCATCCACAACAGCTTGATTCTTTAAGAAATTTTCTTGTTTAGCAAGCTCCAAAATAGCGACATTATTGATAACAACATCTCTTAATTGAGAAAAGACCATTTCTAAAGGCGCTTCTTTTAATTGAGGGATAGAATCTTTCAATTTTTGAACATCGCTTAAATAAATCTTTTTATTTCCCACAGTGGCAATAAGAGGCGTTTTTTGCGTTTCAACTTTTTGCATTCCATAAAACGGGTTCATCCGTTTTTGACCGCAATAGTAGCCAGCTCCGTATAGCCCAATAACAAGAGCCACTCCTGCAACAGTATAGAGTAATTTTTTCATTTTTATTCTCCTTACATATCTTTTAATCTGTTGTTATCTTATAATCTTTTAAAAAAAAGAGCAATTAAATTTATTTCTCTTTAAGCAATATTTTTTGAAAGCTTAAGTAAATTTTGAATCTTCAAAGCTTTTTTCTTTGGTAAAACATCTTCTATAATCCCAAGTGATGGAATATAAAGATCTTCTTTTTCTTCCAAAAAGTTTTTAAGAGCGTTCTTAAGAATCTTGAAAGATGTTGAATAATAAAGAGAAATCAAGAGTTTTTTCTCTAACCTTTCTTGAAGATTATAAAACTGATTTTTAGATTTTGGATGTTTTTTTAGAAAAAGCGGAGACGTCAAAAGCAGGCGCTGATTTTCAAGAAAATCAACTTCAGCCAACGTTTCTTCAAAGACCTTTTTAAAAAAACGCTGTTCCTTAAAGCTCATACATAAAAAGTGCGTCTGATACATTCTTTCTAAAACATTTTGTTGCAAGAAAGGCGGCAGGGCCGGAAATAATTTATATAAAAAGTCTTCAATGTCTTCTTTTTCAAATGAGAATATAAATTTAATCAAGAAATCCGCTCTCTTCTCATCCATATCTTTTTGAGATAAAAAGGCTGTTTTAATAAATGGAAACGTCTTAGCCCCCGCTTTCTTTAGAACATGCAAAGCGTCTTCATGGGATTTTTCATTTTCAATTAAACAAAGAATACCTTTGAAAATCTTAAAAGAAAAGAGAGCAGGTGCGGCACGCAAAGCTTCTTTTTGAACAGAAAGACTCTTATCGAAAAGAAGATCTTCTAAAACAGGGGTTAAAGATTTCACCCTTACCTTTCGGCAGATGAACGCCGCTTCTTTTCTTTCCTTTACCTTTGACGATTTTTGAAGTTTTTTAACTTTTGAAAGAGCTTCACTTTGTTCTTTTGCCCCTTCTGTCAAATGAAACATCATAAAGGCAAGGCCATAGTCTTCTTTTTCCAAGCGATATTGAAGCCTTTTTCGTTGAGCCCCTTCAAATTCGCCCATCAAAAACCAAGCTATTTCTTGTCTTAAGAAGAAGTCTGTTTCTTTTTTTAGACGCCGTCTTAAAAGCGGGTAAGTTTCTTCATATCTATATTTTTGAATGAAAAACAAAATTCGTTCCCGAATAAGAACAGAGGGATTATCAATGAAACGAGACATCACACTTTCCAGAATAGGATGTTTTGCTCTTTCAAGGACATTTAAAAAATAAAGGGCTTTTTCTGGAGATTTTGATTCAATGCCTTTCATAACAAATCGAAAAACAGCTTTATTGTTTAAGATAAGAAACTGGAAAGAATTGGCTTTTTTATTTTTAAAAGAAAGCAATAAAATTCGGCTGTACTCTTGAACAAGAAAGAAAAATCCGATAGAAAAAAGCGCCCCTGATAGAATCAGTAAAAAGGCAATTTCGGCCTTTGAAAAGAAATAGATATATAAAGAGGCCAAAAGTATCCCTAAAGGAGCAATTAAGCTTTCCAAAAAGAACAAGCTATGAAATTTTTTGCTTCGCGTAAAGGCACTCCAAAAGGACGAAAAATAGGAATAGAAGAAAAAATAATTTAAGATAAACATCCCAATTCGCGCAAGAAAAATGAAGGGGAAATCATACAAATAAAGCCCTGCGGAAAAAAGGAGAAGTTCCCCAATAAATAAAAAAGACGCCGTTTCTAATCGACTGAAAGATCTATGAAAATGGACCAATCCTAAGAAAAAGGAAGATAACACCCCTAAAATAAGCCAATTAAGAGAAACAAGAATAAATGGAGAAAAACCTTTTAAAAAGGAATTTTCTAAAACAGAAAGGTAAAATAAGAAAAAGGTTATCGCATAAAAGCTAAAATAAAGAAAAATTTGCCCTTTATATAACAGCGCATATCTTGATTCTTGTTTTGAAACAATGCGTGCAGCAGGTTTTATAGGAAAAGAAGCGCTTTGGCGAGGAAATTTTAAAATCCCCTTAAGAACCCCCATAAATAATACATAAATTCCTGTAAAAATCAGCGTATAATTTTGAAGAATGAAAGAGGAAAGGAAAAGTCCCACAGTCCCACAAAAAATATATCCTGTCATTTCTGAAAACGAAACAAACAAAAACCTTTTAGAATCGAAATCAGGCACAATAAATCTTAAAATAACCGACCAAAAACACCCTTCAAACAGCAAATAAACAGGAAACAAAAAGAGGCCCAAAACCAAATAAAATTCATCAAAATAAGACGAAAGGAGAAATCCTAAAAGCAGAAGGAAAAGAAGCCAGCCCAAAACGTGAATAGGAAACGAACTTAATCTTGTCTTTAGACGAAAAAGAAGGAAGCCTATTCCTATTGAAAAAAGACCTGAAAAAAGAAACAGAGAGGGCAAAAAATACATATATTTTTCGTTAAAATAGCTCTCCAAAATGCCCGCTTCAAACAAAACAACAAGAAGAGATTTTAAAAAAGCAGCACTTCCAAGCAACCCTATCAAGAAAAGGTCTTTTCCTTGAAGCATTTTCATTTTTTGACAAAGGCGCTTGTATTGTTTTTTCATTCTAAAAGACCTTTTACATATTCTTCTTTTGAAAAGACATCTAAATCTTCCGTTTTCTCCCCCACCCCAATAAAATAGATAGGAAGGTGAGCACTTAAAAACACAGGGATAAGCATGCCCCCTTTTGCGGATCCATCTAATTTTGTAATAACGAATCCAGAAAGAGGAACCTCTTTTGAAAAAAGCTCCACCTGTCTTAAGGAATTTTGCCCAATTGTTGCATCCAAAACAAGCAGACTTTCATGCGGGGCTGTTTCATCAAATTTTTTAATCACACGCACCATTTTTTGAAGCTCGGCCATTAAATCTGTTTTATTAGGAAGTCGCCCTGATGAATCAATTAAAACAACATCAAATTTTTCTTTTTGTGCTTTTTGTAAGCCTTCAAAAATAACGCTTGAAGGATCCGATCCGATGGGTTTTGAAAAAATATCAACACCCGCTCGCTTTGACCAAACTTCAAGCTGTTCAATCGCCGCCGCCCGAAAAGTATCTGCCGCAATCAAAAGGACTTTTTTCTTTTGGTTTTTAATCTTTTCAGCAAGTTTTCCAATCGTTGTTGTCTTTCCGGATCCATTCACGCCAAAGAATAAAAAGACTCTAGGAGCTTGCCCTTCTAAAGAAATTTTACCCTCAGCCCCCGTTAGTTTCTCGATAAGGATTTTTTTAAGTTCTTCTTTTAAAAATGAGCTTTCCTTGATATTTTGCTCTTTAAGCGTTTTGACAATTTCTTCTGCCGTTGAAATCCCCATATCACAGAGAATCAACTTTTCCTCTAGCAAAGCAAGCGCCTCTTTCATATCCTTTGAGATGAAAATCTCTCGAAAGGAATCGGAGGTCTTTTTTAATCCTTTTTTAAGCTTAGAGAACCAAAACATTATTTTCTATTCCTTTAACTTTTCCTGTGACAAGATCCCCTTCTAAATGGGAGGCAAGCACCTTTGCTGATAAATAATTTTCTGTAAAGCCTCTTTGGTTGTCTTCAAGTAAAACAGTCACTTCTTTTCCAATGAACGTTTCCAAAAAGTGTTTTAGATTCTGTTCGCCTTCTTTTCTTAACCGTTCGGAGCGCTCTTTAGCGATTTTCTTTTCAACTTGAGGCATTAACGCGGCCTTTGTCCCCGGTCGAATCGAATACGGGAAAACATGCAAATGAACAAGATTTGCCTCTTTTACCAAATCAAACGTGTTTTGAAAAGCGGCCTCATCTTCTGTTGGAAACCCTGTGATGATATCCGCCCCAATGGAGATATTTGGCACATTTTTGGAAATATATTTTGAAATGGAAATCACTTTTTCCCGGGTATGACGACGCGCCATCCTTTTCAAGATAAGGTTATCGCCCGATTGAACAGAAAGATGCAACGAGGGCATCATTTTTTCTTCTGTTTTAAATAAATCTAGCAATTCCTCCGTCACAACAGCAGGATCTAAGGACCCTAAACGTAGACGTTTTAAGCCTTTAACCTCATGAAAAAGACGTTTTAAAAGATCTATAAAATCAAAAGAATAAGACAAAATATCCACCCCGGTTAGGACAATTTCTTGATACCCTTTATCCACAAAAATTTGGGCTTGCTTAACCAGTTGAGAGGGTTCAACAGATTGATTTTTACCCCGCACTAAAGGAATTACACAAAACGTACACGCATGCGAACAGCCTTGTTGAATCTGCAAAAAAGCACGAGTCTTGCGTTCAAAGGAAGACACCAGAGGTAAATCTAAGGTTTGTGTTTGAACATCAGAGACGATTTTTTGATCATCAGAATGAAGGCATTCTTCCCTTAATTTATCATAGTTGCCTAAGACCCGATCCACTTCTTTCATTTTCAAATATTTTTCAGGATGAAGTTGAGCGGCGCACCCCGTCACAATAATAAGGGCATCTGGGTTTTGTCGACGTTGTTTTCGAATCTCCTGCGCGCATTGTCGTTCAGCCTCATGCGTGACGGTGCATGTGTTAATAACAATAGCTTTTTCCATATCCTTTCCAAGTTCTTGGATGAGGGCTGATTCATAACTATTTAAACGACATCCAAAGGTAATAACTTTCATCTTTCTTCCTGTTTTTCAATAACAATTTAAGCAATTTTCCTCTTTCCTTTTAATACGGATAAAGGGGATTTAAAGGGGTTTTTGTTTTCTTTTTTGATTTTTTAAGAAAGAGAAATACACCAAATCCAATAAAAAGTCCACCAAAAACCATCCCGCCTATCATCAAAAGAAGCGCTGTTTTAAGGGAAATCTGTTCTTCTTTTGGATTAGAAACCGTGTTTATATGTTCTTCTTTAACAAAAGCCGTGGGCTCTAAAGCCTTTCTTTTTTCATCTGTTATTTTGGACGTCTTTAGGGGCGTATTTGCGTCTGTTTTTTCAAAAGTATTTACTTCATTTTCTTTTAAGCTTTTGATTTTAATTGTCTTTGACGGCAAAAGAGCCTGCTCTTTTTTCCCTGTTTCAACATTAAACCAATTTAGACTTAGAGCTGGCAAAGTCAATGTTCCTTTTTTTATTGGGACAAAAACAAAAGACTGCATTTTTTTAGAAACGAGCTCTCCCTTTAAAAGGCGTGTTTCAACTTTTGCCTCGCCTGGATAAATGCGAAACCCTTCTATTTTTGGGAAAGAAAGTTCTGGCAAAAAAGAAGGTAAAGGACCTACCGCTTCCAACACAATATCTCTTGAAAAACTATCTCCCACTTTAAATGAATCTATTTCTTTTGGACTATACGTCTCGGTAAATAAAACTTTTTTAGCAGGCAGCCATGTCGATGCATCAAACGAAGCGGGAATAGGTTTTACAAAAAAAGAAATTTCTTTTTCTTTTAAGAAAAGCTGTTTTTCGCCCATTTTTCCTTGATATAAAATATCTGGGCTCATGCCAAAGGGGGCAAAAATATCCTCCTGCTTTTTTGTAAAAGCCTCTGGAATTGTCCCTCGAAAGGAAGCCCCTTTTGCCTTAAAATTCCCTGCTGTTTTTGGAAAGATAAGAAAATCTCGCTCAATATACTCATAGGGTTTTCCGTCAATTTCTTGAACGCCTGAAGTGTCTTCTCCTACTTGACGCGCTTCAATATTTTTGCCTTGAGGCGGCAAAATTTCCCCTTTTAAGTTTTCTTCATCATAAATCAATTTTAGGCGGTAGAGCAAGCCCTGCCCCACATACCCTGTTTTTTGAATCATTTCGCCCTTTAAGAAAATCCGTCTAGCCTTCGTTTGAACGGGTTGATTTTCGTTATATTCAGAGGAGGCAGGCACAACTTCCAAAGAAAGCGGAGATGTTTCTTCGCCTTCAATCTTAAAGGTGCCTATCGTTATTTTTCCTGATTTTTTTGGAAGAAGAGAAACAGAAAGCTCACTTAACGTTCGCATTTTTCCATTTTTATATTCCATATTTGTTTTTGAATTTTTGCCCTCAATTTCAAAATTTTCATCAAGTCCTGCTAAATCGGGAAGGCTATAAAGATGTTTATCATACGATTTAAAAGTAAGCGTGACAGCCGTTCCCTCTTTTACTTTAGTGTTTGAAAGAAAAGCATACACCTTGGCAGAAGCCGTATTGATGCTTCCGATTAAAAGAAACAAAAAGAGAGATATTATTTTCATTTTATTCCTCCTCATATTGTTTTTTAAGACGCGCTTTTAATAGCAACGTCGGATCATTTGGCACTTCTAAAAGCCATTCTTGTTTTTCAGACCCTCTTCCCTTTGCCGCGACGTTCACAATTAAAGGTTTTTGAGGAACGGGCTTATCCTTTTGATTTTGAACAGAAGAAGGGGAAGCTGTTTGTTTTTTATTTTCAGCTTTTTGCTCTTTATTTTTTTCTTTATCTTTTGCGGAAGGGGTCATCCCCTTTTGTCCCTTGTCTTGTTCTTTTTTTGCTAAAGGCTGCGACGATTTCTTTTGCTCATCTTTTTTATTTTGGTCTTTGTCTTCATTTTGATTTTGACTTTGCCCTGCTTTTTTCTGCTGATTTTGTTCTTTATTCTTATCTGTCCTGTTTTCTTTATTTTTCTTTGGAAGTTGTTTTTCCAAATACTCTTTATTAAACAAAGCGTCTTTGTGCTCCTGATTAAGAACAAGGGCTTTTTTATACTTTTCAATCGCTTCTTCAATTTTTCCAAGATGCGCCAGAGCATTTCCCTGATTATATAAATCTTCTGCCGTTTGAGTTTTGGTTGAGGTAAATAAATCCAGAGCTTTTTTAAAATCCTTCTTTTGATAAGCTTCAACGGCTTCTTTTCGAAGAAGGTAATCTTCCTGATCTGCCCTTAAAAACGGATTGGCGTTTGACCCAAAAGAAAGAAAGAAGAAAAGTCCAAAAACAAACATCCCTTTGCGAAAAAGGAACAAAACAAATGGCGTCATGATATACACCAAATAAATCCCTGCGTCTTTCCAATCAACAAGAAGCTTTCCTTCCTTCTTTGAAGAGGTTTTTTGCCCAGAATACAGAAGTCTTTGAATGTCTTTCCCATCAAAAGAAAGAGGAGCATAGCGGCCTTGTTTTTTCAAAAAGGAAGGATTGATTTTATTCATAAGCGGCCGATTGTTTTCATCTTTATAAAAGGCCCCGTCAGGCAAAAGCATTGGTTTTGGAACTTCAGAGCCAACCCCCAAAATCCCTAAAGGATAATCTAGTTTTGATACCGCTTTTGAAAAAGCACTTTCCTCCAAAATACCCCCTGTTAAAAGTAAAATTTGACCCTTTGATATGACTCCTGCTTTAAGAAGCTCTTCTGCTTTTTCAAGGGCTTTTTCGGGATGAGAAGAAAATCCATCTGGCATAATTTTAGGCGATAACAGCGGTATCATTTTTTTAATAATGTTCAGGTCTTCCGTTAAAGGAACAACAGGATAGGCCTTTGAATCATACAAAACGACTCCAACCGTTTTTCCTTTTAATGCCTCAACAATATCATAAAGTTTTAGACGCAATTTTTCTTCATCCTGCATCGTTGGAGAGAGATCCAGCACTAAAACAATTCTTTCTTCCTCTTTAAAAGCGGGAACTTTTTTCTTTTCAAACGCAGGCCCGGCAAGGGCAAGGCAGCCTAAAATCCAAAACAATAAAAATAAAACTTTTCCTCTTTTATAAAGGGGGCGTTTATCCTTTCGAATCGTTAAAAATGGCAAAAATTCCTTATCACAAAGTTTTTTAAAATTTTTCCCGCCTGTTATTTGAAATTTCTTCAAAAGAAAAGGCATAGCTAAAAAAAGAAGGAAAAAGGGTCGCAAAAAAATCATTCATCCCCTCCCTTTAATAAAAAAAGAATCAAAAAACATAAAAGGCTGATAAGAAGAGGCATGTAAAAAACCTCTTTTACTGGTTGATAAAAAGCTTTCTTTCCTAAAACAGGCTCCAATTCTTCAATTTTTTTATAAATTTTTGAAAAAGAAGTTTCATCCGTTGCCTTAAAATATAGCCCCCCCGTTTCGTCTGCAATCTTTTGCAATAATGCTTCATCTAACTCCCCGCTTGGAAGGGTAAGCCCCCCAAATAAAGACGGGAAACGACGTTCCTTTGGACTAAGGCCAATTGTGTAAATTTTAAGGCGTTCTTCTTTGGCCAAAGAGAGGGCTTTTTGAACCTGTAAATGTCCGGCATTGGCCACTCCGTCTGAAAGAAGGATAAGCACTTTTGATGAACTTTTGGAGTCTTTCATAGATTTTAAGGTAAGCCCAATGGCATCAAAAAGAGCCGTTTGCCCCCCTGCCATTCCGACAGAAACCTCTTTTAACATTTGCTTAATGGCTTTTAAATCTTGCGTCAAGGGAACAGCCAAAAAGGCTTGCGTCCCAAATAAGATAAGGCCCACTTTATCCCCCGTTCTTTGATTTAAAAACGCCAACGTTTTATTCTTAACCAAAGAAAATCTTGATACCTGTGCGCCTTCAAAAAAGAAATCTTGTTCGGCCATTGATCCTGAAATATCAAGAGCAATCATAACCTCTCTTGCCTTATTTTGAATCGGACGCTTTACCCCAACATATTGCGGACGCATTCCAGCTAACACAAAAAATAAAACACTTAAAAAAAGGAGAATAAATTTTATTTTCTCCCCCCAAAAAGCCTGTTGTCTTTTGGTTGAAAGAATTTTAACGTCGCTTAAAAAAGGAATATAAAAGGCAACTTTACCTTCCTTCTTTTTTTTAGGAAAAAAGGTATAGATAAAAAGAGACAGCGGAAATACAAGGAAAAAATAAGGATTTCCAAACGTCACTTCCTACACCTCCTCTTCATAAAATTTTTGAAAAAGGAGCTCTTCTATCTTATCTAAAGCCTCTTTTTCATCAATCCCATCTACAGAAACAAGAACTTCGGTATCTTTTGAAGCGCCCAAAGTCATCAATCCCATAATTGAATCCCCATCAACGGTTAGATCATCCTTTGTCACTTTGACCTTTGAAAGGAATGTATCTACCGTTTTAACAAATAAGGCTGCCGCTCTTGCATGCAATCCTTTTTTATTTTGAATTTTTAACACTTTTTCTTGCATTTTTCTTTTCGAAATTTAGAGATTCGCCCTATATATTTTCCCCCGGCTTTAACGGCCCTTGAAACGGCTTTTGATAAAGACATATCCCGCCTTTGAATAAGCTTTAGGAGCATAGGCAAGTTGACCCCAACTAAAATTTCGACCCCTTTCTCTTTAACTTTAAGGGCTAGATTTGATGGCGTTCCCCCGCACATATCTGTTAAAATGACCGTCCCTTTATCGCCCCTTACCTTTTCCAAAGCTTCTTTAATTTCAGCCTCTTTTTCCAAAGGCGTATCAGAGTCAAAAACGCCAACGGCTGCAATTTTCTCTTGTTTTCCAATAACGTATTCAGCCGCCGATTTTAATTCAGCGCCTAAATTCCCGTGTGTGACTAAAAGTATTCCTATCATTTTTCCCTCTTTTTTCAAAAAGTATCATAAAAGAGCATCAAAAGGAAGAGGCTTCTTTTCCAAAGCATACTTTATCTTAATTAAAACCGATTGTTCAAACGGATTAAGTTTTATTTTTGGAAATGAAAATCCTTCTATCTCGTAGACTTCAGGCGTTGGGAGGCGTTCGTATTTTTCTTCAAGGCAAAAGACATGGTAAAGAGGAATATCCTCCTTAAAAGGAAGGGCATAAATCCCTAGCCCTCGAACCTCAAGCAGCCCTTTATTCTTATCCAAAGGCGATAAAAAAACGCCCTCTTTTTCAACCCTTAAAGACACGACATCATCAGCAATAAGATAAGCGCCTTGCTCAATCAGCTTTAAGCATAAATCAGACTTTCCACTTGACGAATCGCCCAAAAGAAGCACCCCTTTTCCCAAAAATTGAACAGCAGAAGCATGAAGAATCATTTATGACTCTCTTTCAAGAGGTAAACGTATCGTGAAACACGCCCCTTTAAGAGTTTGAGAGCAAGAAGCCTCAATCTCGCCCCCCATTGCATTGATAATTTTTTGGCAGATAGAAAGCCCAATGCCCGAATGCTTGTTTAAACCATTTTGAGTGGACGGACGATAGGAATAAAACCTTGAAAAGATACGTTCTTCCTGCCCTTTTGGAAGACCAACGCCTTCATCTTCAACCGTAATAATCAACTCATTTTCTTGCTTTTTGCCTGTAATTAAAATCTTTCCGTTTTTGGGCGAAAAAGAGACCGCATTTAACACAAGATTTGAAAAAACCTGCGCCAAACGATTTTCTTCCCCTGCAACAAGGCTTTTTTGAGCCTGTTTTGAAAAAGAAATTTGCACCTTTTGTTCAAAATTAAGAGCATTTTTTCCATACATTTTGGTGAGCATTTTAAATGGAGAAAATTTATTCCACTGTTCTCGTTCAAGCTCTGCATCTAATCTAGAATAGTTTGAAATATCGGTAATCAGTCTATCCATCCTTAAAACAGTCTCTTCAATCAAATGATAAAGTTCGGCTTTCTTTTCTTCTGCTTTAATCGCAGGAAAAACAGAGACGGCATTCATGAGGGAAGCCAGTGGATTTTTAAGCTCATGCGCCACATCCCCGGCAAAAGATTCGATTGCCTCTAATCTTGTTTGTAAATCCTTCGTCATTTTAATTAAGGCCTTGGATAAGCGGCCTATGTCATCGCCCCGTAAACTTAAATCTGGAATAGCAGCGTAGTGTTGTGTTGTCCTTAATGCCCCTTCTGCCAATCGATTAAGCGGTTTAACAATGGTCCGCGTTAAATAGAAAGAAAGTAAAATCCCCAAAAGAAGGGTGAGAATAAACAAGCTCAACAAAATTTGGCGAATCTCTTGCATTTTCTTCTCAATTCCCTTATCGGAAGATTGAACCACCAACACCCCTGCAATTTTCCCATCTTTTTTAACAGGCATCAAAACTTGAAGCTCTTTTTTGACCTTATCCCTTAAACGGATTTTATGTCCTTGCGTTAAAACTTGCCCCATTTTGTCGTATTGCACCCCGCTTTCAAAGGAAGAGTGCTTTTCATGGGTATCGGCCCTTAACAGACCGTTGTGATCAAATAAACGAATGCGAACTTGTTGAAAAGGGCTTAAACTTTCAATGATTTTTTGTGACCGTTTTTTGGAAAGTTCAAAAAATTCATTTTGAATCTTATCCTTTTTTTCAATGTATTCCCCTAAAGGCGAAAACAAAGACGTTTTGGAAATAAATCCATCTTTAACTCGCCTTTCTTTCTCGGCCAAATTCTCTTCAAAAAGGGTTTTTTGTAAAACTTCTTCTGAAAGAAAAGAGGTAATCATTTTTGCATGAAGCTCCAGCGTATCTAATGCACTTTCTTCCAAAGCTTTTTCAAAATTGTTCAAATAAAACACCCCGAATGCAAAGACAAGCGGTGCAATTAAAACAACCAAAAAAACTTTCAAAAAAAGCTTGTTCATTTCCAGCGATACCCCAACCCATAAAGGCTTTCTATTTGATTAAAATCTTCATCGACGCATTTAAATTTATGGCGAATCCGTTTCATATGACTATCTATCGTTCTATCGTCTACATAGGTTTCTTGCCCATAAGAAGCGTGAATCAGGTTTTCTCTTGTCTTAACAACGCCCATTCGTTCGGCCAAACATAACACAATTTGAAATTCGGTCAGAGTTAAGTCCACCTCTTTGTTTTTCCAAAAGCATTTCTGGGTTTCTTTATTTAAGACTAGTCCCTTTTTTTCAAACAAGGAAGCGCGTTCTTCTTGCCCTTCATAGCGGCGAAAAAGCGCCTGTATTCGTGCCAATAATAACGTGGGGGAAAACGGCTTTTTAATGTAATCGTCCGCCCCTAAAGAAAAGCCTTGAATTTCATCTGATTCTTCTTCTTTTGAGGTCACAAAAACCACAGGAATGGCGCTTGATTGACGGATTTTTTTCAACACCTCAATCCCCGTCATTCCAGGCATTTTAATGTCTAATAAAATCAAATCTGGCTTTTGTTTTTCAAAGCGCGAAAAAAAGGAAAAACCTTCTGTAAAGCTTTCCACTTCATAGCCTTCTTGTTCTAACAAAAGCGTAAGCGTTGTCAAAATAGATCTATCGTCGTCCACTAAAAAAATCTTTTTTCCCATGTGTCATCCTTTTCTTTATAATTTATACTGAATGGACAGGAAAAAGACAAGCTTTTTCAATCTTTTGAAAAATTAAAATCCAGATTCTTTTTTTATGAATGTTCTTTGTTTTTAAAAAGGAAAAGCCTCCTAAAAAAAGAGACTTGTTTTTAAGGGAAAAATCCCTATACTTAAAAAACCAAATGTCCCCGTAGCTCAGCAGGATAGAGCGTTGGTTTCCTAAACCATGTGCCGGAGGTTCGACTCCTCTCGGGGACACCACTTTTCCTTAAACTTTTTAAGATTGGCCCTATCTTCCCTCTTGAATTAACGTTTTGCGCGCATTCAGTGTGGCAGATTGTTTGAATTTTTCATTTTTACTAAGAAAACTAGAAAATAGATCTCTATAAAAGGGATTGGAAAATCCTTGGTCAAACGAAATACTCCGCACCTTTAAATTTTCATTTTTTCTTGGAATCTTATATTCC
Source organism: Alphaproteobacteria bacterium (assembly GCA_009929265.1). Classification (GTDB taxonomy): domain Bacteria; phylum Pseudomonadota; class Alphaproteobacteria; order CASFRQ01; family SAAU01; genus SAAU01. The sequence goes on along the minus strand of SAAU01000002.1, from coordinate 173,943 downwards.
GTAAGTTTTCCTTCTTCAAAAGAAATAAATTTTGGAATTTCTTTTTGGCGACAAAACTGCATAAGTTTTACCGTATTTTCCGCTTCTTCTTTTGAAAAATCAATAAGACCAATCATATTTTGATGAAAGCTTATTTGCTCCAAAAAAGAGCTGTTCTGGATCGACAACCAAAAGATCTTTTCGTGGAATAAATCTACCAAAATAATCAACTTTATAACTTTTTTGATTATAAGAATTTTCAACGAAATGAAAAGCCTCATCACTGTTTCCATTTACAATAACAGAAAGCCGTCTATCTGGTTTATAAGGAAAACTTTTAATAATTTGCTGTGGATTTATAAGAAGTTTAGATTTACTTTTAAACCGTCCACTATTTTTAAGCTCATAATTATACATCCACATTTGCCCTTGTTCAAAATTTTGAATAATAAAAGCTTTTTCTGCCCCATTTAAAATAAGTCTTACAACTTCTTTTATATAAGGATCTCTTCCAATAGGAATAGAGCATACGACGGTATCAACACCATAATCTTTGGGGATAATTTTTCCAATATCGGGTTCTTTTAACAGTTTAATTTTATTCTTTTTAAATAAAAGGATATCTTCTTTTGGATACGTAAAGGTAAAATCTTTTTCATCTTGCGTGTATTCATCTTTCAAAAGTTGAAGTCTTTGTTCTAGGCCTAAAGATTCATTTATCAAACAAATTTCAACATCAGGCCGTGAGGCTAAATAAGAAATCATTTTCCTTGTTGTGTCGTATAAATCTAAAAAAGCAACCCGATACATTGAGAACATCCTTTCATTATATTCGATAAAAGAGTAAAAGTTTTCCAGTTCTGACTTCAGTAAAACGCGCTTGTTTCTTTCTTTTTCACAAATAATGAACCTTACGTTCTTTTATTTCAACAAAAAAATAGACAATTTTTATTTTTTCTTTCTTTTCCCTAAAAAAAGAGGAGGGCTTTCCTCTATATAATTATTTAAAACCCCTTGACAAATCAGAAAAAATATGCAAAATTTAAGTCCTCTTTCAAGAACTGTATAAAAAACAGTCTCTACGGAGATACGTCAGCCCGCGAATACGCGCACTGATGCGGTAGGTTTATTATGTTAAAAAAGGACGCTTAATGTTTGATACTTTTTCAGATCGATTAAAAACACTTTTTTCATCTCTTTCAAAACGAGGGGTTTTAACAGAATCCCTTTTGGACGAAACATTGCAAGAGTTGAAAAAAACGCTTTTAGAGGCCGATGTGGCTCTTCCGGTCGTGAAAAAGTTTTTAGATTTAGCTAAAGAAAAAGCCTTAGGTCAACAAATTTTTAAATCGATTAAACCTTCGGATCAATTCATCAAAATCGTAAACGATGTACTTATTGAGTTTTTTGAAAGCGAAAACAGCGCCCTTAATCTTAAGGGAAAAGAACCTGTTTCTATCCTCTTTTTGGGACTTCAAGGAACAGGGAAAACAACTTCTTGTGCAAAAATAGCTTATAAACTTCAAAAAGAAGGACATCATCCTCTTCTTATTTCTTTAGATATTCATCGTCCAGCCGCCCAAGATCAACTTCAAGCGTTAGCGGACGATAACGGGCTTTTGATGTTGCCAGTTCTTGCTAAAGAGGCGATTCAAACAACCATCCATCGGGCGTTCGATTTTGCGGCTAAAAAAGGGAATGACATTCTTTTATTTGATACAGCAGGACGGGGACACCTTGATTCTGAGATGATGGAAGAACTTATCCAAATTCATCAAAGCGTATCGCCTTTAGAATCCCTTTTGACGGTTGATTCTATGATGGGACAAGATGCCGTTCGCGTGGCCGAGGCATTTCAAGGTCAACTTCCTTTAACAGGAATCATCCTCACGCGAGTGGATGGCGATGCCAGAGGGGGCGCTGCTCTTTCTATGCGCGAAGTGACTGGAAAACCTATCAAATTCTTAGGTGTTGGCGAAAAAATTGAAAATTTAGAAACTTTTGATGCTAAGCGGGTCGCCTCCAGAATTCTTGGAATGGGAGATATTGTTGGTCTTGTTGAAACAACCATGGAAAAAATCAAACAAGACGAAGCCGAAAAAATCGCAGAACGCATGATGAGCGGGTCTTTTAACCTAGATGATATGTTAGCCCAGCTTAGACAGATTAAAAATTTAGGGGATATCAAGGGATTTATGATGATGATTCCAGGTCTTTCCCAATTTAAAAAACAAATCGAAAATTCACCTGTCGGCAATAAATTGATTGCCCGGCAAGAAGCTATTCTTCTTTCTATGACGCCGAAAGAAAGAAAAAATCCAGACTTAATTAAAGCGTCTCGTAAAAAACGAATTGCATTAGGATCTGGTGTTTCTGTCAATGATGTCAATAAGCTCTTAAAACAATATGAGCAAATGGCAACAATGATGAAGAAACTGAAGAAATTGGGACCTTTAGGGATGCTTGGGGGAATGAAATCTCTCATGCCAAAAGGGTTTCCACAAAATGGAGGGGGATTTCCTCCTTTTAACTTTTAACAAGATATGAGGTAAATAAAATATGTCAGTACGTATCAGATTAGCCAGAGGTGGTTCAAAAAAACGCCCTTTCCATAAAATCGTCGTTGCAGATAGCAGATGCCCTCGCGACGGGAGATATATTGAAAAGCTTGGTTTTTATAACCCACTCGTTGCAAAAGATCATCCAGAACATGTCAAAGTTGACGCTGATAGAGTTGCTTATTGGCTCTCTGTTGGGGCAGAACCAACAGACAGAATTGCAAGACTCTTTTCAGTTTTAGGCCTTTGTGAAGCTCCTGTTCGCAATGAACAAACAAAGAAGCCACAACCTAAAGCGAAAGCTCAAGAAAGAGCTAAAGAAAAAGCGGAAAAAGCAGAAGCTTTGAAACAAGCTGAAGCCGAAGCAAAGGCAGAAACGGAAGCTCAAGCAAAAGCTAAAGCCGAGGCTCCAAAAGAAGCTGAAGTCGAAGCTCCAAAAGCTGAAGAAAACGTTGAAGCTTAAGGAATAAAAGATGAGTTCTTCTTTAATTTGCGTTGGAAAAATCTTAAAACCCCATGGGATCAAAGGGGCTTTGAAAATTCAAAGCTTTACTGAACCTCCTATGGCGCTTGAAGGCTATTTCCCGCTTTGCAATGAAAAAGAAACTCTCACCTTTTCTCTTCGTTCTTTTTGCCCGTTTAATCCAACCAAGGAAAAAGAGATGTTTCTCGTTTCTTTGGAAGAAGTTGAAAATAGAACCCAAGCAGAAGAGCTTATCGGTCTCCTTCTTTTTATTCAAGAAGAAAAGCTTCCGGCTCTTTTAGATGAGGATGAATTTTATTTTCATAATCTTATTGGATTACAGGCCCTATCTAAAGACGGAAACTCTTTAGGTTCTGTTATAGATGTTCAAGACTTTGGCGCTGGCGCCCTTTTGGCCGTTGGATCTAAAGAAAAAAGCGAATACATCCCTTTTAGAAAGGACTATGTCGTTTCTTTGGATTTAAATGAAAAAAAGATTGTTTTGAATCCTCCTCAATTTTTTGAAACAGGAAAGGAAGTAAAATGAAAGCTAACGTTTTAACTTTATTTCCAGAGATGTTTCCAGGAATTTTGGGACATTCTTTAACAGGAAAAGCATTAGCTTCCAATCAATGGCATTTAAATGTTGTCAATATACGGGAGTTTGCCAACGATAAATACGGAACTGTTGACGATTCGCCTTTTGGCGGAGGAGCAGGAATGGTTATGAAAGTCGATGTTTTAGACAGAGCCCTTTCAAATACCTATCAAACAGGACCTTTGGTTTATTTTTCTCCTCGGGGAAAACGGTTGACCCAATCTCGTGTTGAAGACCTTGCAAAAGAAAAGGAAATTACTTTAATTTGCGGCCATTTTGAAGGAGTTGATGAAAGAATTTTCTCTCTTTGGAATATTGAAGAAGTAAGCATCGGAGATTACATCCTCTCAGGAGGAGAAGGTGCCGCCCAAATTCTTTTAGATTCTGTTATTCGCCTGATTCCAAATGTGTTGGGCAACCCAGAATCCATAAAGGAGGAAAGCTTTTATAATTCCCTTTTGGAATATCCTCAGTATACACGTCCCCAAAGTTATAAAGGACAAGAGGTTCCAGAAGTTTTAACCTCAGGACACCATAAGAAAATTAAAGATTGGCAGAAAGAACAAGCCTTAAAAATCACCCAAGAAAGACGTCCTGATTTATATGAAACGTATAAACAGAACATCAAAGAAAGGATAAACAAATGAATATTATTCAAACATTAGAAAAAGAACAAATCGAAAAGATTGCAAAAGAAATCCCAGATTTCAAAGCAGGCGATACGGTTAAAGTTTACAACAGAATCGCTGATGCTGATGGAAAAGAAAGACTTCAAGCTTACGAAGGAGTTTGTATTGCTCGTAAAAACGCTGGCATTAACTCAAACTTCACAGTGCGCAAAATTTCTTTTGGTGAAGGGGTCGAAAGAGTCTTCCCTATTTACTCTAAGAACGTTGCAAAAATTGAAGTTATCCGCGTCGGGAAAGTCCGTCGTGCAAAACTTTACTTCTTAAGAGCTTTAAGAGGAAAAGCAGCTCGTATTGCAGAAAAGACAACTTTCGAAAAGAAATAAACGTCTTTTAATAAGAAAAAACTCCTTAAAGAAATTTAGGGAGTTTTTTTATCTTTATTTAACGCAATCAAAAAAGACTGTGTTGGGAATAAAAAGGCGGCAATTAAATTTTTCTTTATGGGAAAAGACAGGACGACGCCCTGTTTTGGCACATTCATTGACGGCCAATTCCATAATTTTTTTTTGCTCTTTTTCCCAAAATCGATAGCAAATAGCCACCTTGTCTGGAGTGGACTGCCCAACTTTATAGGTTTGACCTGCCTCTCTTCTGGAATCAACAAACGTATTTGTTTGAGAACATCCGGCTAAAGCAAAAAGAATTAAAAAAGATTGATAAACAAATTTCACTAGATTAAACTCCTTAATATGTAGGGAAGTTTACTATAATAAAAACGAAAGAAAAAGGAAAAAGATGGAAATTTATCATTATCAACTGAAAAAACTTTTTCAAAAAAATGGTATTCCTATTTTGAAGGGACAAATTTGCTATACCCCTTTAGAAATTCAAAAATTCATCACATCTTCTTCCTCAAAAAAGTGGATTCTAACAAAATCTGATGAAACAAAGGCCGTTTTTGATGATAAAAAGACCCTTCAAAAAGAAGCCGTCTCTCTTCTTATCAACATGGCTGAAAAAGGCCTCATTCCAAAATGTTATCTTGAAGAGGATGTCTCTCTTTTATCGTCTTTTTCTTTAAACTTTTTTATCTCTTTTGAAAAAGAACAAACGCTTCTTCGTTTTTCGGATGCTCAGAAACAAAAAGAATATCCCCTTCTTCTTTCTTCCCCTTTACCAGAGGATTTATTTTCAAAGATTTCTAAGGATTTTCAAATTTCTTTGTTTGACAAAGTTAAAGATCTCCTTCAAAAACTTTTTTACATTTTTAAGATGTATCAACTCCTTTCTCTAGGGGTCTCTGATTTTGGGTTTGATACTTCCGGAAATCTTTTCGTCCTTGATGGGGATGTTCAGTTTGATGAAAATGCTTTTATACAAGATCTTCCTCCTCTTTTCAAAGAAGTCTCAAGTCAAAAGCAAAAGGCCCTTCATAATCGGTTCCATTATTTTGAAGGGACAGGAAATGTTGGCTGTTTAGTTAATGGTTCTGGAATGGCTCTTTCGACGTTAGATATGCTTTTAAAAGAACAGCTTTCTTTTGCTTCGTTAATTGATATTGGACCAAGAGCCAGTTCAAATAAAATTTCTATTGCCCTTAAAATGCTTCTTTCAGAGGGGAATGTTGAAAAAATCTTTATCAACCTCCTTGGAAGCATTACAACCTGTGATTTGATTGCCAAAGGGATTATCGATTCGTGTAAGGAAATGTCTTTAGAAATGCCTATTCTTGTTCGAATAAAAGGGTTAAATGCCCCTGTTGGAGAACGTCTCTTAAAAGATTCAAATATCCCCTTTATTTTGGAATCAGACCTTGAACAAGCTCTTTTGAAATTGGAGGCCTTATGACCTTAGCTCTTTTCCCCGATATGAATATTCTTTGCACAGGATTAAATACACAAGGCCTTCATCAAGCTAAACGTTTAAAAGAAGAAGGCGGCCATATCATTGGCGGGCTTTCGGTTTCTGTCCAACAAGAAGAATGCCCTTTCCCGCTTTTTAGCTCCTTTGCCGAAGCTAAAAAAAATCATAAAATTGATGTGGTTTTGATTTATTCTGCCCCAAAAAGAGCCTTCCAAGAAATCAAAGCAGCTTTAAAAGAGCAAATCCCTTTAATCATTTGCACGACAGAAAAAGTGCCCGTTCAAGAAATGATGCAGATAAAAGATTTTCTTAAATCTTCAAAAAGCATTCTTATTGGGCCTGCATCTTCCGGCCTTTTTAAACAAGGGCTTTCCCCTTTAGGCCTCTTTCCTTTAGAGGTTTTCCGTCTGGGAAAAATTGGGATTTTATCTAGATCTACTTCTTTATTTTATGAAGCAGCAAACGAACTTAAAGACGTTGGGATTTCTATGGCAATTACAACGGGAGCAGCCCCTTTAACAGGACTTTCTCTGACTGATGCCTTCAAGATGATGCAAGCTGATGAAAATACAAAAAGCATTCTTTTAATTGGTGAAATTGGGGGCTATCAAGAACAAGAATTGGCCAAATATTATACCTCTCTTGTCGATAAAAAGCCTCTTTTTGCCTATATTGCAGGACAAAATGCTCCAAAAGGAGAATACATGGGCCACATGGGCGCCATTATTTCTAAAGAGCAAGAAAGCGCTTCTTACAAAAAAGACATCCTCAAAAAGGCTGGCGTTAAAATTATTCCTTATCTTTCCGATATAAAAAAGACAATGAAGGCCTAAATACCGTCTTTTCCAAATCTTTCTTTGTTTTTCAAAAGATGGTTAATATTTTCCTTTTCTTTAAAATATTTTGTCAGCAATCCTGCATGAAATTTTTCAGAAGTTTTCTGCCCATCTTCACCTACAAAACAAAGTGTTTTTTCTGGATCTTTTTCTTTTAAGCTTTCTCGTTCTTCTAAAGAAAGGGTTTTATACTTTTCTTGATAAGCTTCCCTTGCTTTTAGAAATTCCTCTGGCGTTATTTCTTTTTGTTTTAAAAGCGTCTCAAGCTGATTTTTAATAATTGAGCTTTCTTTTTCTGACACTTTTTCTTTCTCCTTTTCTAAAAGAAGTCGTTCAGATTTTTCCAGACAAATTCGCATAAAGGGAATATCTACTTTTGTCAAAGCAACGCGTCCATTTTCTTCAAAAGCAATGGTTCCTGTGTATCTCGAAGAAAAATTTTGCCCTTTTGCAAGCTGCGTTAAATGTTCCGAATATTTTAAAGACTTTCTGGCCTCATAGTGATCTTGATATATGTTTACCGCCATATTTAGAATTTTCTTTTCCTTTGCCGGCAACTGATAATATCTGTAAATCGCATTGTAATGTGAACTCATCCCAGCGGCTATTGTCTTATCAAGATTTTTTAAAATATCTTGAATTGAATATTTTGAAAGATCCACAGGAACTCCTGAATTGCCTTTATTTAACTCAATTTTTTCAATCGCTTTTTCAATTTCCTTTTTATAAAGTTTATCAGATTCACATTCTTCAACAGTTAAAATTTGACCTCTTTCACTATTAAATAAAGTCTTAGAAAGCTCGGAAAGATTTTGCAAACTTTTTACTTCAAGCTCTTTTTCATCAAGAGCAGAGGAAAATTTCTCATCAATATTCTCAAGATACATTTTCTTTTCTTCTTCTGAAATCGTAAACTTCCCATAAGAAGTATTTGCAACTTTTTCCAAACAACTTTTCATAAAGACAAGATCAACTTTATCTAACTTTAACTTTCCATTTTTATCTTCATGTACAAAAGTAATATATTGTCTGTAAGACGTATTCTTTTTATTTTTTGTATTAGTCAAGAAAAAGTATTTATCAAATTGATGCATTTTTTCTAAATCAAATTCAGCAACATATTTTTCAAATGCTTTTTGATGAAGCTGCGTTTTTTCTTGAGAAACTTTTTGAATATATCTAAAGCGCCAAATCGCATTATAGGCCGCTTTAATACTGTCCACGAAGGGTTTATCCATCTTTGATGAAAGCAAGGAAAGGACATATTTTTTTCCATTCAAAGTAATAAGCGTTGCCCCCTTCTTACAGGCCTCTGCCTCAATTTCTTCTTTTAAGTATTCATTTTCATATCTTGCTAACGCAGTTTCAATAATAGAGCGATACGCACTTCCTGGTTCATAATAATGATTTGGATCTTCATCTCCATATTGTTTAATGTATTGATTATAACCGTTTGCATCCTTTGAGAACATTAAATTTAAATCATTATTTCTGTAATAGAGTGGTAAATTTAAAAGATCCTCGACAGCCCCTTTTCGAAGCTTCGCATCAATTTCTTTTTTTAAAGGTCGATATTCATTCCCCCATGTTTCTTTTTGTCTTTTAATTGGAGCAAACATATCTTCTGGTTCAGAAGAGTTTTCTAAAGTACCTTTTTCTTGTTCTGCCTCTTCTTGTTCTGTCTCTTGTTCTTCAGACTTTTCAGAAGACTTTAACGGGCGTTCCTTTTCTTGAAGCTGCTCATTTAAGGGTTTTTTTGCCTCTTGAGGATTCTCTTGAAGCGTTTGACTAGATTCCTTTTCAGAAACGGGTTCTATTGCGGGCTTTGCTTCAGGCTTTGATTCAGGTTTTGCTTCGGGCTCTACTTCAGGTTCTACCCTAGGCACTTCCTCTTTTTGTGGATTTTCAGAGGAACCCGATTCTTTAGAATCTTCTGGATTTGAGGCATTCGTTGTGTTTGTCTTATCTTCCTTTTCTTTTTGGGCGGCCTCTCTATCCATTTGTTCTTGTTTTAACTTATCTTGAAGGGCTTTTATTTGTTCTGCTGTTGGCTCCCCAAAGACGTGGAAACGATAGTTCTGAAATTCTTTAGCGTCATGTTGTCCTTTAGCTGTTGCTTTTTCTGCCTCATTATAAGGAGTATAATCAGGTGTTTTTAATCCCACAATTTGACAAGCTAAATACATTTTTCGCTTAAATTCTGGACTTCCTTCTAAAGAAACAGATTTATCCCCTCTTAAACGCACAGCAGAGGCTATGGCAATATATTCATCCAATGTATCCGAAACACTTGGATAATACGTCATATCCTTACCAAAATCGTCAACAGAAGCCCCAGAAGCAAAGGAAACATGTAAGAGCCTTACCTCTTTCTTTTCTAGATATTCGATATGCTCGATGAGTGGAATATGCTTCCCTTTTTCAGAATCTTCTATCTTTTTCCTTTGAAGATAGGTCCAAACAGAAGTGTCATTTTTGCCATATCCTTTTCCACTTCCTTTTTCAGGTTCTGTTGAGGGAGATTCTTTTTCTCCCTCCTTAATAACGGCAGGAGTATCTTGAGATGAAACAGGAAGAGGAGCCTCTTTTTCTTGAGCAGGAGAAGTTTTCTGTCCCGAATTTTGAGAAGGAGGAACGGGAGAGCTCTCCTGAGAGAGATCTTCTTGTCGCGCTCTTTTTTGGATTTCTTTCTCTGTTAATAAATCGATAACCTCTTTAGCCTCATTTGCATAGGCAAAAACAAGAGGAGTGTTTCCATCTTTGTCTTTAGATCTAAAGTCAGCCCCTTTGTCTAAAAGAATTTGTGCAATTTCCTTATTATTTACAAAATAAAGAGGGGATCGGCCATTCTTATTTTTAGCATTCACATTTGCCCCAGCTTCTAAAAGAAGAGCCACTATTTCTTTCGCCCCATTTGCACACGCATAATGAAGCGGCGTATAGCCATCGTTGTCTTCTATATCAATATTCGCTCCAGCTTCTAAAAGAAGAGCTACAATTTCTTTATCTCTATTTTCATTGGCTTCGTGAAGAGGGGCCAGCCCATCTTCATCCTGTGTATTCGCATCCATTCCTGAGTCTAAAAGAGATTTGACTTTTTCAATATCCCCTTTTTTAACAGCCTCATGAAGAGGATTTATTTCGGATTTGGAAGACGTCTTAGATGTATGAAAAAGGGCTTTCATCTCCTCATTTTGAGCATAATCTAAAGGGGTTTTGTCTGCATTATCTTTGATATTTTCATCCGCCCCATTTTCAAGAAGAAATTTTGCAGAATTCAATAATCCCATTGAAGATATAAAATGAAGAAGTGTTTGACCAGCTTCATCTTTTTCATTTACATCCACGCCTGAATCTAAAAGTTTACGCATTTCGTCTAGCTTATCTTCGGCTAAAAGATCTAGCCGCTTTTTGAATTCTATTTTCTCTTGCTCAGTCATTTTAAAGGCCCCTTTCCTTTTAATGAGTTTTATGAGAGATTGATATAAGAATATGCCTTTATTTAATTTTTGTCAATAAATTTCCAAAAAAACAAAACTAAAGTTCTATATTTGAAAAAACTTACCTATTTTTTGCTTTCTGAGAAAGTATAAATTGAGTTTTTATTTCTTGAAGATCTTTTCCCGAATCCTTTTTTACACTTTCCCCGGTTTTTAAAAGCTTTTCCCCCTCTTTCTTATAAAAAACATCTTGTGGGGTTTTTCCTTCCTTATTTTTGGCATCTATATTAGCTCCTTTATCAATAAGGACTTTAACCATTTCTTTATTTCCAGAAGAAACAGCCTCTTCTAAAAAAGCTTCTTTAGAAACTTGCCCTTCTTCAATTAACTTGTCGATAAATTCTTTTCTATTATTTTCAACAATTTCATTGAGAAGATAAATTGGCACTCTTTCATAAAAATATCCTGTTTTTCTTACACCAATAGGATGAACAGAGTCATCAAAAACATAATCATTATACCCATTATCTTCTCTTAGATCGAAATGAGGAATCGTTTTTTTGGCTTTTTTATAAAACTTCATAAATTTTTTAAGATTATCTTCTCTAATTAAATATCTAAGATGTAAAATAATCTCTAATCTTTTGCGTTCTTCTTTACTGATATTGGCGTATTTTCTTATTCTTTTTCCGTAACGTTCATCCATTACTGGTCTCCTCTTTTATAAATACAACAAGGGGGTATGGTTCAAGAATACGTATTTTTTATTATTTTATCAAACTATTTTATCTTTTTTCAACACATAAAAAAAGAGGAGGTTTCCCTCCCCTTTTTCAAATCAAAAAACGCGTTTTATTTTTTTAAAGGTTCAACGCCTGGAAGAGTTTTTCCTTCCATCCATTCTAAGAACGCACCCCCGGCGGCTGAAATATAAGTAAAATCAGCGCTTACATTTGCTTTATTGAGAGCAGAAACCGTGTCTCCCCCTCCTGCAACTGAGGTTAAACGCCCTTCTTTTGTCTCTTCTGCCACAACTTTGGCCAATGCATTTGTTGCCGCATCAAAAGGTTTAATTTCAAACGCCCCAACTGGCCCATTCCAAATCAATGTGCGGCATTCTTTGATGCCTTCGGCAAAAGCTTCAACAGACTTTGATCCGATATCCAAAAGAACTTTTCCTTCTGGAATTTCATCCAAAGAAATTTCGTGTGGCTCTTGATCTTCGGCAAAAGCATCAGCATAAATCAAATCTGTTGGAAGTAAAACCTTACAATTTCCAGCTTTTTTCATAATTTCTTTAGCTGTATCAATCATCGTGGGTTCAACAAGACTTCCTTTACCCATTGGATAGCCTTCGGCTGCCAAGAACGTGTGCGCCATTCCGCCACCGATGAATAAATAATCCACTTTTTGAACCAAGTTAGAAAGAAGTTCTAGTTTTGTAGAAACTTTAGATCCCCCAATTAAGGCCCCTACTGGACGCGTTGGATTTTGACCTAAAGCCCCTTCTAAAGCTTCCAATTCGGCTTGCATTAAACGTCCTGCATAAGAAGGAAGAAACTCTGTAATGCCTTGCGTTGATGCGTGAGCCCGATGAGCACAAGAAAAGGCATCATTTACAAAAATATCCATCCCTTTTGAAAGATCACTGGCAAAAGAGGCATCATTTTTTTCTTCTTCAGCATAAAAACGTAAGTTTTCAAGAAGAAGATATTGCCCTTCTTTTAATTGAGAAATAGTCCCTTGAACTTTTTCCCCAATACAATCGTCACAAAATTGAACAGGAGCGCCCAAATTGTTTTCCAATTCAGTTAAAACAATTCTTAAAGACATTTCTGGAACAATTTTTCCTTTTGGACGTCCAAAGTGAGAGGCAATAACAACCTTAGCTCCTCTTTCAGAAAGCTCTCTTAAAGTTGGAGCTAAGCGAACAATTCGTGTATTGTCTGTAATTTTACCTTCTTGAGCAGGGACATTTAAATCAGCCCGAACAAAAACAACTTTTCCACTGACATCGACATCATTTAGGGTTTTATATAAACTCATTTTTCCTCCTTAAATTTGATACACAAAAAGGCCAAAGAATTTCTCTGACCTTTTCGTATACTTCAAGCTTTAATTAAAGCAATTTTCCCATTGCAACAGCTGTATCTGACATACGATTTGAGAAACCCCATTCGTTATCATACCAAGACATAATGCGCAAAGATGTGCCTTCCATAACTTTGGTGCCAGAGGCATCGAAAGTGGAAGAAGCTGGATTATGTGTGAAGTCAATAGAAACCAAAGGAAGTTCATTGTAGCCCAAAATTCCTTTTAATTCGCCTTCAGCATATTCTTTCATTTTTGCATTAACTTGTTCAACTGTGACAGGTGTTTTCATGGTGACGTTTAAGTCAACTAAAGAAACATCTGGAGTTGGAACACGGATAGCACCGCCATCTAATTTTCCAGCTAATTCAGGAAGAACAAGACCAATGGCCTTTGCTGCCCCAGTTTTTGTTGGGATCATACTCATAGAAGCGGCTCTAGAACGACGTAAATCTTTATGGACTTGGTCCAAAATCTTTTGATCGTTTGTGAAAGAGTGAACTGTTGTCATATAGCCGTGGTGAATCCCAAATTCTTTTTCAAGAACATAGCAAACAGGAGCCAAACAGTTTGTTGTGCAAGAAGCGTTTGAAACAACGATATCTTCTTTTGTTAAAGTGCCTTCATTTACCCCGTAAACGATTGTTTTGTCAGCACCTTGAGAAGGAGCAGAAACAAGAACTCTTTTAGCACCCGCTTCAATGTGAACCATAGCTTTTTCTTTTGCAGCAAAGATACCCGTACATTCCATAACAATGTCAACACCCAATTCTTTCCATGGGAGTTGTTTTGGATCTCTTTCTGAGATAACTCTAACTTTGTGATCTCCAGCAATAAGGTAGTCCCCTTCTGCGTGGATATCCATATTGATAATTCCGTGAACGGAATCATGTTTTAAAAGGTAAGCATTGGCATCAGCATCAGCTAAATCGTTAATCGCCACAAATTCAATATCTTTGCGTCCCGATTCCAAGTAAGCACGATAAACCAATCTACCAATCCGACCAAAGCCGTTAATTGCGACACGAACTGTCATAAAAATTCTCCTTAAAAATAAATTCAATAGACTTAGAAATGATAGCCGATTTTCAAATGATGTAAAGCAAAAACCTCCTTATTTTTTCTAAGTTTAAAAAAAAGTTCTTATTTGCTCTTTAATTTTTTGATTTCTTTTCATTTTTAATTTATGCTAAAGACAAATTATTTTTAAGAAAGTTGTAAAAGAATGCTGCCTTTTTCATTGATTTCAAAATACCTATCAAAAACATTTCTAATTAGTTTTTTGTTTTTCCTGTTAGTTTTAACGGGTATCATCTCTTTATTTGATGTGATTGATCTTTTAAGGCGAACGGCCCCTTATGAAAATATCACCTTTCAAAATGTGCTTTATATGGCTCTTTTAAAAGCCCCGCGAATGATACATTTGCTTCTTCCTTTTGCAATTTTATTTTCCTCTTTATCTGTATTTTGGCGTCTGACAAAGACAAGCGAACTTGTGATTGTTCGCGCAATTGGGGTTTCCGTTTGGGGATTTATTGCCCCACTTTTAGTTGCAACCTTTTTAATTGGCGTTTTGGACGTTGGCGCTATAAACCCGCTTTCTGTTTCTATGATTGAACGCTTTAGTAGACAAGAAGAAAAACTTGGGCTTGTGAAAGGTTCTTCCCTTTCTTGGTCTCCAAGGGGATTTTGGATGCGAGAAATCAGGGAAAACAAACCTGTTATTTTAAGATCCTCCACCTTAAAACAAAAAGGCAAAACGCTTTCTTTAGAAAATCTTTCTATTTTTGAACTTTCTGAAAATGAAATCTTAAAGCAACAACTCGAAAGCTCTTATGCCGTTTTAGAAAAAGGGTTTTTAAACCTTTATGATGTTTGGATTATCACCCCAGGAAAAACCTCCGAAAAGAAAGATTATATGACTTTGCCGACTACCCTAACTGTCGAGCAAATTTTGGAAAATTTTGAAACCCCTGAGACGGTTTCTTTCTGGAATCTTCCTCAAAGTATTTCTTTTTTGGAAGCCTCAGGATTTTCTTCCGTAAAACATCGCTCTCATTTTTATGGGCTGTTAGCTTATCCATTCTCTTTGCTTTGTATGGTTCTTATTGCCGCTGTTTTTGGGTTAAATCCAAACCAAAGACAAGGAAAGATTCTCTTTTATATGATGGGGGCTGTAGTTTGTGGGTTTTTATTCTTTTTTACATCAAAGGTTATTTCAGCTTTTGGACTTTCCCAAACGTTGCCTTTATCTTTAAGTATTTTAGGCCCTATCCTGATTACCCTTCCGCTTTGCATTAGTCTTCTTCTTCATAAGGAAGATGGCTAAATTTCTCCTTTTAAGGCTTTCTGGGCAATATTAAAGGAAAATCCAGCGCGGGCTAAAACAGCCAAGTCTTTTTGAAAAAAGAGGTCTTGCTCCTCTAAAGAACGGCAAAATCCAATCTTTCGCTTTAAAACAAGCTTTTTGGAATTTTTCATATCCACCTTTTCTTTGTCAAATTCTAATAAGTTAAAGGCGTTTTCAATCTCTTCTTCAGAACAGCCTTTTTGAATCAGCTTTAAGAAAATGATTTTTGTGGATTTTCCAGAATCGACCAAAGAGCGCACTTTCCCTTCAATATAGCGTTTATCATCTAGATACCCTAAAGAAAGGAAATCTGCCACAATTTTATCAATCCATTCAGCCGAATCGGGAGGCAATTCTTGCCCTTCATAAGAGGCTTTTTTCAAATTTCTTTCCAAAACTTGGCGTAAGTTTTCAGAAGAACTCGAATATCTTGAAAGATAAAAAAGGGCTTTGTTATACAATCTTTTATAAGACATCTTCTTCATCTTGACACTCCTTAAAAACTTCTCCATATTATACGAAACTTGAAAGGAAAGTCTATGAATTTAATTTTACCATTTATGATTGATGAAGGCCTTTTTCGGGGGCGTGCTGTTAAAATTGACTCTTTAACAGAGCAAATGAGGACCTTAAAAGAATATCCGCCTTTAGTGGAACAAATGTTGGCCGAAGCTATGGCTTTAACCGCAATGCTTTCGGATTCAATTAAATACGAAGGCACGTTTACCCTTCAAATTCAAAGTGAAGGGGCCATCAACCTTTTACTTGTTGATTTAACCCATGATGGAAAAATGCGTGCTTTTGCTCATTATAATCCAGATACTCTTCCGACAGGTGCCTTCTCATTAAAAGAAATCTTTGGAACGGGCTCTTTGGCTTTTATGGTTAAATCCGATAAAAAAGGGCAAGAGGATTATCAAGGCGTTGTGGAATTAGAGGGCGAAAGCCTTGCCAAATGTGCAGAAAAATATTTTGCCCAATCCGAACAGCTTTTAACGAAAATAGAGCTTTATGGCGAAACCAATTTTGAAACAGGACATATTTCAGCTGCCGGTATTATGCTTCAAAAAATGCCCGAAAAAAAGAATCAAACTTTAGAAGAGACAACGATTGATAAGTGGGAAACGGCCTCCACCCTTCTTGCTTCTGTGAAAAAGGAAGAACTTTTAGATAAAAGGCTTTCTCCAGAAAAGCTTCTCTTCCGTTTATTTCATCAAAACGACCTCACTTTATTTCCAGCAAAGGATTTAACTTTTGCCTGTAAATGTTCTTTAGAAAAAGTCCAAACTATGCTTAAAAGTCTTTCAAAAGAAGAACTCCAAAGTCTTTGTAAAAACGGCGTTTTGGAAATTTCTTGCCAATTTTGCGGAAAGAAATACTTTATTAAAGAAGAGGAGCTCCTCTAAAAAATCTTCACCTAAAGTTAGGGCTTAAAAAAACCTCCTTTATTGCTTAAGGGAGGTTTTCTCTATTCATTTTTAATCTAAATCTACTTTTAGTCATACCCATATCTTAAAGGGGAATTCCACAAAAGCCAGCTTAACACAAAAAGAATAACGATTGCCGAATAAACATAGCCTGAATTTATCTTAAACATTCTTTTTCTCCTTCTTTGATATTTTTACTCTAACAATTTTTAAGATTAAAAAAAAGCTTTTTGGTGTTTTTCGGGTCTTTTTTTCATAAAAATGCTGGAAATTATTTCGTTTCGTTATAAGATGAGAAAAAATAACGAAAGAAGAGGATCATGAAACAAAAAAATTCTACCTATTCCCTTGAAGATTTTGCAGGAATGAGGAAGGCGGGTCGTTTGGCGGCCGAAACACTAGATTATATTATTCCTTTTGTTGTCCCAGGCGTGACAACAGGGAAACTCGATGAAAAATTAGAAGAATTTATGCGTGATAATGGAGGAATTCCTGCGACTTTAGGTTATCACGGTTATCCAAAAGCAAGCTGTATTTCAGCCAACCATATTGTTTGTCACGGAATCCCTAGTGATAAACGCCTTTATAACGGAGACATTATCAATATTGACATTACGCCGATTGTCGACGGATGGTATGGGGACACCAGTCGAATGTTTTTTGTAGGAGATAGAATCTCTGTTAAAGCCAAACGTTTGGTTTCAAATGCTTACGCCTCAATGATGGCGGGTATTGAACAAGCAAAAGCGGGAAATACCTTTGGCGATATTGGATATGCTATTAACCAAACAGCCGAAAAAGAAGGATTTACCACCGTAAAAGATTATTGTGGCCATGGAGTGGGGCAAGTTTTCCACGATACCCCCAATGTTTTAAATTATGGCACAAAACATAAAGGCCTTGAAATCAAACCAGGTATGATTTTCACGGTTGAACCTATGGTTAATTTTGGAGGAGATGAAACCTTAGTCTTAAAAGATGACTGGACTGTTGTCACAAAAGATAGATCTCTTTCTGCCCAATTTGAACATTCTATCGGTATCACAGAGACGGGCATTGAAATTTTTACTCTCTCTCCAAAAGGATTGGATTTTCCCCCTTATAAATAGGATAACTCAATGGAAAAAGATGATTTTGTAAAAGGACATCGGCAAAGGGCAAAGGAAAAATTCCGCTCTTTACCGATTTCTAATTTTGAAAATTATGAGCTTTTAGAACTTCTTTTAATGCATACCCTCCCTCGGATTGATGTAAAACCCCTTGCTAAAGCCCTTTTGAAAGAGTTTGGATCTTTATCGCAAATCATCTATGCAACGCCTCAACAGCTCAAAAAATGCCCTTATATTAAGGAAAGTTCCATCACACTTTTCAAGCTTATCCAGGCTTTCTCTCAAAGAATGCTTTCAGAAAAAATTAAGCAAAATCCTATTTTAGAGGATTGGGATAGTCTGTTGGAATATTGCAAAGCAACGATGGCCTTTAAAGAGATGGAAACTTTCCATTGCCTGTTTTTAAACAGTGCTTGCCAACTTATCCTTGATGAGGAAGTTCAAAAAGGAACCGTCAATCAAACACCTGTTTATCCGCGCGAGATTTTAAAAAAAGCTTTAGAGGTTGGCGCAACTTCCGTTATCTTAGCGCACAATCATCCTTCGGGCGATTCTCATCCTTCAAAAGCCGACATCGTTATGACCCGCAAAATTGTCGAAACGCTTTCAGCGGCGGACATTACCGTTCATGATCATCTCATTATTTCGCCAAGTGAAAACACATCCTTAAAATCCCTCGGGCTTTTTTAATTTTTTAATTCCCTCTTTTGGCAAAAGAAAAGCCCCTTTGTATTAAAGGAGCTTTTTTATATCAGAAAGAAGAGCTAGTCTTTGATTCCAAGAGTTTCCAATTCTTCTTTGATTTTTAATTTTTTCTTTTTAAGTTCTGTTAAGCGCGTTTCATCAGGAACGACTCGAGTGTTTTCCTCTAAAATAGCCAATTCTAAAGCACTGTGTTTTTGTTTTAACGCTTCAATATGTTTATCCATAGTGTCCTCCCTTGATGTTTGTGTCACACAAGATAAGTATATCAGCTTTAAAAAAAGATATCTAGGCTTAAAAAACTTAAATGACTTTTAGGCGTCTAATTCACCTAAATAAATGCCAAGACCTTCAGCTGTCTTAACCAAATAGCTGTCTTTATCAACAGGACGATTGGCCACTTGAAGCACATAAGAAAGGTCAAAGGATTCGATTTTGCCTTCTTTAAAGGCCACCATTTGATCTGTTTTTCCTTGTGCCAAACAATCCACCGCATGCACCCCAAAAGCGCTAGCCATAATTCTATCTTCAGCAGAAGGTTCGCCGCCTCTTTGAACATGCCCTAAAATGGTTGTTCTGACATTAAATTCACTTGCCTTTTCGTTAATCATTTCAGAAATGGAGTGAGCAACCCCACAGAAAGTGCGACCATTTGCCGCATAACAATGTCCCCCTTCTGGTGTTGAAATCCCTTCCGCCACCACGACCAAAGAGTGGGTTCTGCCCGATTCTTTAACTTCTTTTAACTTATTAACAATCCCTTCATACGTATAAGGAATCTCCGGAATTAAACAGACATCAGCAAAACCTGCAATGGCAGATTCTAAAGCCAAATGACCGGCCCCTCTTCCCATAACTTCCAAAATCATCACACGATTATGAGACGTTGCTGTTGTATCCAATCTATCTAAAGCCTCCATCACAACATCTTTTGCCGTTGCAAATCCAACAGAATATTCTGTCACAGGAGCATCATTATCAATCGTTTTTGGAATACCAATCATTGAAATGTCTGCTTTACGACAGAAATTACTGACAATAGCCATAGAGCCATCTCCACCAATAACAACTAACGCGTCTAATCCAAGAGTCTTAATCCCTTCTTTAAAGCGACTAATAACCTCATCATTTGTCAATTCGGTGAGCTTTCCGTCCGTCATTTGAAGATTTGCATTCCCAGAATTATTCGTCCCAAGCATTGTTCCGCCCATTTTAGCAAACGGGAAATCAAAATCAGAAAGGGAGAACTTTTTATACTTCATCGGGCGGGCAATCAAACCGTCTGTTGCGTTTTTAATACCAAAAACTTCCCATTTATATTCTAAAATCGCTCTGAAAACAACAGCGCGAATCACTGTATTAAGACCGGAACAATCACCACCGCTTGTTAGGATACCAATTCTTTTAATTGCAGACATAAAAACCTCATATAAAACTTTAACTTTAATAAAAATATACCCCTTAATACATTTTTTTGGGAAAATTTTCTAGTTTAAAATTGAACTTTTCTTTATTTTTTATATAATTTAAGAAAAAATCTTACAAAAGGAGCCTATTTTTATGTCAGAGGAAATTAAAGAACGTCTCCAAAAGCTTCATGAAAAAATGACTCTTTTAGAGGAAAGTATACAAAAACTTCGTGAACCTGTTATTTTAAGCTTTTTGGAAATCAAAGACCTTCGGAA
Source organism: Alphaproteobacteria bacterium (assembly GCA_009929265.1). Taxonomy (GTDB): domain Bacteria; phylum Pseudomonadota; class Alphaproteobacteria; order CASFRQ01; family SAAU01; genus SAAU01. The sequence continues at coordinate 154,213 of SAAU01000002.1, read as the reverse complement.
AGAAAAAAATGCACTTAAGAAGGAATTAGACCGTCTGGAAAAGGAACTTCCCGACATCATCGCTTGAAAAGCCCTTGATTTTTAAAATGTTTTGTGTATACTCGGCCTTAAGTTGATATTTCGATAGAACTTTGTAAAGGAGGGATGTATCATAGTTCAAGTCGTCGTACGTGATAACAATGTGGATCAAGCTTTAAGAGCATTAAAGAAAAAAATGCAACGCGAAGGATTGTTCCGTGAAATGAAATTACGCCGCAATTTTGAAAAGCCGTCTGAGAAAAAAGCAAGAGAAAAAGCTGAAGGAATCAGAAGAGCTAGAAAGCTTGCCCGTAAAAAACTCTTTACAGAGGGATTTTAAGTTATCTTATTGAAGAAAGCCTCCAAACGGAGGCTTTTTTTATGCCTAAAATAGGATACTTCCTTTCCAAATTAGATATGCTATACTCCAAAACTAGCAACAGATAATCCTGTCAAAGTTATAGCTTCCTTTCCAAATTAGATATGCTATACTACTCCCATCTTATTTAGAAGTCCATCACATGTTATAGCTTCCTTTCCAAATTAGATATGCTATACTAAAGGAAGTAAAATGACACAATATGAATTAGTTATAGCTTCCTTTCCAAATTAGATATGCTATACTACCGGACAAAATCTACTTGGAGACATAACGGTTATAGCTTCCTTTCCAAATTAGATATGCTATACTACCGGATATCCGGAGCGTTACTCTCAACTTGTTATAGCTTCCTTTCCAAATTAGATATGCTATACTGATATGAAGTTTTGGAATGACGATGGACAAGTTATAGCTTCCTTTCCAAATTAGATATGCTATACTCACAGCAATGAAAACAAAAAAAATCAACATGTTATAGCTTCCTTTCCAAATTAGATATGCTATACTGTATTAAGTTGATATTCCACAACTGCATTAGTTATAGCTTCCTTTCCAAATTAGATATGCTATACTCGTTATAATAATATGCTTCCAACAGTTTTAGTTATAGCTTCCTTTCCAAATTAGATATGCTATACTGAAGGCACAGAAATAAAAGTGATTTCGCACGTTATAGCTTCCTTTCCAAATTAGATATGCTATACTAATAAGGTGATTTTAATGAACATTAGAGATGTTATAGCTTCCTTTCCAAATTAGATATGCTATACTAAAAGGCCGCTTCACTAACCTTTTAACTTAGTTATAGCTTCCTTTCCAAATTAGATATGCTATACTTCGGTTAAAGTCGTTAATGAGTTGATTGCTGTTATAGCTTCCTTTCCAAATTAGATATGCTATACTTTTCAAAGACGTTCTAACTGCCAACATACCGTTATAGCTTCCTTTCCAAATTAGATATGCTATACTTAGTCTGGCGAACACATCATGGAATTGGGGGTTATAGCTTCCTTTCCAAATTAGATATGCTATACTGTTTGCGTGATTCCTGTATCTGGTGAAACGGTTATAGCTTCCTTTCCAAATTAGATATGCTATACTGACGGGTGGTATCACTGCGAAGGTGTTTTAGTTATAGCTTCCTTTCCAAATTAGATATGCTATACTGAAGAAAATAAAGCGCGTGAAATTGCAAATGTTATAGCTTCCTTTCCAAATTAGATATGCTATACTTATTTAATTCTTTATTGAACATTAAATGTCGTTATAGCTTCCTTTCCAAATTAGATATGCTATACTAGGCTTCGAATAAGTTGTTGATTTACAACGATTTTTATCGTTTTTTTGAAAAAAATTTTACAGTAAAACAAGCTGTTCTGCACCGATTTCCTCCATTTTTTTGGCTCGTCCGACAAGGATTTTCATCGTCACGTATTGTTTTTCTGTGATAGTTAACATTCTAACACTTCCCACCTCTGGAAGCAAGCATTTTAGCCGTTTTTCATGTTTTTCTATATCCGCTTGACCTTTACAAATTCGAGCATATACAGAATACTGCAACATAATATATCCATCTTTTTTTAGGAATTGCCTGAGACGACTCGCAATTTTTCTTTCTTTTTTCGTTTGAGTGGGTAGATCAAAAAGGACTAAAACACGCATAAATTTCTCTCCTATTTCTGACATTATTCCCCCTTAAAATTAAGGATAAGCGTATTTTTTAAAAAGGGAACTTTTAAATCCCCTCTTTTTTTAGTCTGCGTTGTTTTTGCAAAAGCTGTTGCGCAAATTTCACAGCTTTTTAAGAAAGAATTTTGCTCTTCTGCAATAAAACAATTTTCTGTTAGAACTTCTAATAATTGATGTTTTAAAGTGGGGGTTAGATCCCCTTTTTTATCAAGATTTAATGCATAAACTTTTTGATCCACAAAAGGACGAAACGGTTCCATTAAATCGTCTATTAAATTAAATTGGTTAAGTTGATTGGCGTGATGTATACCAAAACAAGGAAGCAACCCGGCCCCAACTAAAAACCTAGCCAAACATCCCCGAACAATTGCATATCCATAATTTAAGGCCGCATTTTTTAAATCCGCGTCATCATGTCGATTAAAATCATCCCATAAACTTTTCCAATAAATTGAAGCCGCCAATGCTTCCACATTTTTTGAATCTCCTGATAAAACAGTTTTAGCCAATTTTTCCAATTTATCAGAATTTGAACGTCCTGCTATTTTTAAGGATTCTGCTTGATTTCGAATTTTTGCCTTCACGACACTTTGCCAAAGCTGCTTTTTAAAGGGTTCTGATAAATCCTTTTGACACCAAGCCACCAAAGAATATCTGCAATAATTATGAAACGGATAAAAAATACCCGAAGGCATATGTGAAAAATCACAGGAAAATAAAATAATATTATTTTTGGCCATTTCAGATAAACAAAAACTGTTTATTTGAACAGCTTTTGATTCCAAAAGAAGGACGGAAATATCCTCTAAGGGAAAGGTTGTTCCTTCCCCCTCAAAGGGCTCATAGACCAACTGGTTTTGTTTAACGTTTAACTTACAGGGTTTTGTTATTTGTAAAATTCGCCAGCCCATCTTTTTCTCCTTTTCAAGAATGTTGATGATAAAAATCGCTTACATATCTATCCTTTTTGCGTTGTTTTTGGGTTTTAATTTGTTTTAAAGAAATCCTTTTTTCAAAACGAACAGGATAATAATTTCCAAGGGCATCTACCTGATATTTTTTAATTTCCTCTAAATTTCTAACCCCAATACTTCTATATTCTTCCGTTCTATCATGATTTTCTATTGTAATTGAGGCTGTAGATCTATCTGTTCCTTTAAAATAGCCCAAAATTTCAATAATTTCTGTTTCCTTTTCTCTTTCTTTAAGTTCCTCTTTATTTCCTTCTCTCTCTTCTTCTGAATTGTTTTCTTTTTTCTTTTTTTCTTTCTTTTTTACCGAAATTAAATCATGGGCATAAAAACTGTACATAAAGGTATAGGTTTCATCCATTTCCACCCATTCATCTTCTGATTTTGATGCAACAATAGCTTTATTTGGAAGATCTTTTCCCATATCGGACAAATAAATCGGAACAAGATAAAATTGATTCTTTCCCTTTTTGTTTTTCTTAACAAAAACATCTGTTCTAAGAATTGATCCGTTGTTTGCAAGGCCTCCACGAACCTTTATCCCAGATTTCACATCCTTTGCAGAGTAGTTTTTATGGTTTTCATTCAAAGAGCGAATTGTTTCATCATGAAAAGGTCCTGTTGCTTTTTTTGAAGGAGATTGTGAAACAAAGATGCCTTCTAATGTCTTTTCAACCTCATTTCGAAAACCAGACCAAGGTTCCCCAATTTTATGCTTTAACCCTTCCCACCAAGCGCGACCTTTTTCCTTTTGAAGAGCATATTTATTTTCAATTATGGAAGACATTCTTGATAAATACTGCACCATTCCTTGCGTTGCGCAGGCAATCACAATCGCATCTTGAGCATGGTGTTTATCCCCTGCTTTTCTGTCTTTTTTAAGTCCCCATTGATGCCGCAAACATGCCGTTAAAGAACCACTTCTCACTTGAATCTTGTTTTTAATTTCTGTGTGTTCGCTTTTTGAAAAATCAAGAGAATCTTCTAAATACTTTTTCATAAATTTCGAAATATAAGAATTATCATTTGCATTTCTAAGCTTAAATCCTTGCTCTTTATCTTTAAATTCTTCAATTAAAATCTTTTCTTTTTTACGCCGATTGATTGAATGGGAAGCTAAAATTCGTCCCTTAAACTCCTCCCAAATTCCTTTTGAAGACAAATACTCAAAAGGCGTTTGATTTGTCTTTTCACGATTTTCTTTTGTCAGGCAAAGAACTTTATTGTTATAGCTATCATCATAAGAACGGGAATAGGGAATAGCGTGATCAATTTCACAATATCCCATTTCATCCAAACGACTAATATCTATAGGCTTTCCGGAATAAATGCATTTTCCTCCTTGCTCTTTATAAAGTTTTAACTTTAAGAAATTCTTTCCTGTCAATTCCATATTAAATGCTTTAAGTTCTTCTTCAAGCGCCTCATTTTTTTGAGCATTTTCATCGTTTTTCTTTTTGATTTCCATCCTCTCTTCATATGTTCGCTTTAAATCTCTTGCAAATTCAATATTGATTTGATCTGGAACCCCATACTCACGAACCATTGCATTATACAACTTTCTAAATTGCGCAATTGTTCGACAAACAACGGGATTTTTAGGTAAACTTTCAGGGGGAAGAGCAGGAAGTTTTTCTGATTTTTTATCAACGAGTTTTAAAATTTCATGATACCCACATTTTTCGCAAGCATCCGAATAAAATAACCCCGAAGAAAGGTGTGGAAGAAGATTGTAAATAGCCTTAAACGACAGATGTAAAAACTTTTTAAATGAACATTTTTTCAAAATATCAATGTCAGTTTGTTCAAAACCAACTTCTGTTAATCCTTCTTCAATTGCTTTATCATTTTTTTGCGCAGCGATGACAAAAACAGCTTTATCTAGTAAGGTTATATCCTTTTCTACCAATTCTTCAAAGCGCTTTTCACCTAACGCTTTTCTCAACTGATGCCACCCTTCCATTTTACAAAAAACACCTTCTTCTGGATTTTTTGCCCCTGTTTTTGTAGAATAGTAAAGCCCTTTAAAGGTGGTTTCTTCATTCTTTAAAACTTTCTTTTTAATGGATTTATACGTCACTTTTTGAACTGCTTTTAAAAGGGTTAAAATTGAATTTTTTTCATCTTTTGTTAGTTCTCTTTCTTTTCCTTGCTCAAAAATTTTAGTATTATTCAATTTGTTCCATGCCACAAAAAACTCAGAGCTTGGCGCCTGTTTGGCAGCTCGAAATTCTCCTTTTTCAAACGGACACTTTCCTATCATCTTTTCAACGCTAGAGATATCCCGGTAGCGGAACATAATTCCTTGTTCCTCAGGATCTGTGTCGGATTTTCCAGATCCTGCTAAAATGCGATATTTTTCTTCTGTTAAAAGGTTAAACTCTTTTTGTTTTTCAAATATTTTTTCAAATTCTGATTTAATTTCTGTCCGAGGGATTGAATTTTTATAAACAGGTTTCTTTTTTCCTTTTTCATCAATAATTTCATAATTTCGGATAAAAAATCGCCCATTTTCATCAGGTGTTTTTTTCTTTTCATAAAACATTTGTGCTAAAGTCTGATAAGAAGAATCGCCAAGACTCTCTTTATTTTGCTTAATGGCTTTTAAGATTTTTCCGCTTTCACTATCTTTTTCTTCTTCCGCTTTTCGATAGGATTGATATCCTCGATGCTTTGCCATATGTAAAATAACTCGCATAAGTTCTTCTTTTGAAAGCTTTTCTGTTAATCCTTTAACACGAAGAGCCCAAACATCCCCGCCTTTTTGTTGTTTACAAATGTCCTCTATTTCTTCAATACTTTTAGCCCATTCCCATTTAATAAAAAGATTTTTAAGACTTTCTTTCCGTCTGGCTTTTCTTCGCGTTATTCTTCGAGAAAGCCTTTTTAATCTACGTGGAAGAGCAAGAGAAGCCCCATTTTTTGGATTTTCTGCCTCCGAAAAAATACGAACGCCTGACGCTTCAATTTTTCCTTCAAAAACCTCTCCTGTTTCTACGTCCACTAATTCTTCATTTTCTTTCAAAAAATCAACAACAGCCCAACCGATGGAAGCTATTCCTAAATCAAATCCAAAAACCCTTTTCATATTCAACTCCTTTTTGTTAAAAATATACTTGACTACAACTTTAACAGATTATAGAATGGAGACAATCAAATTTTTGATTTTTATATGTCTGATTTGGAAAGGAAGCTATAATAATCATAAAGTTTGAGTGGGGCTCCAATGGGTTTCTTTAATAGATTCTCATTGTCCCCTTTTTTTATGTCTAAAAATTAAGTTTAAAAAATAAAAAAGGCCTTTCAAAAAGAAAAGCCTTTATTGGCGGAGAGTACAGGACTCGAACCTGTGCACCGCTTTCACGGTGACGGATTAGCAATCCGCTGCATTACCACTCTGCCAACTCTCCATTGCAAAGTGTCCCTTTTCTACTCTATTTTTAATCTTTCGTCAATTAAAATTTTGGCTTTTAAAAAGGAAAACCCTCTTAAGAGAATTCTCTTAAATAAAAGGAACAGAAGACTTCCTATTTTTATAGGCTTTGTGCTTTAAAACCTCTGGGATTTTTTCTTTCAATGCGTCATACAAAGGCTTCAAATAATGTGTATATTGAATATCGGCTTCTGGAAAGGAAAGGTAGTCTACTTTCACATGCTTTTGAGCATTTAAGCGCTCTGCTAAAGTGCGTGATTGAGCCTCAATCTCTGGCCCGCTTTTCCCGTCTTGAACAATAATGCCCGAGGCTGGACACGGCACAAGGAAAGAATAATCCGCACTATGCGAATACGGAGAAACCGAAACAAAACCGGAAAGCTCTGGCCGGCGCATCAAAAGTTGCATCCCCACAAAACTTCCTTGACCAACGCCTGCAACCCAACAAACGGTTGATTCTAAGTTCTTGGCTTGAATCCAATCTAAGGCCGTAATCGCATCCGAAAGCTGCCAGTTTTCCTCAGGATTAACCTCACCGGTTGACTTACCAACCCCTCTAAAATTAAACCGCAAAACAGAAAAGCCTAAAGAAACAAAAGTTTGATAAAGGGTATAAACAACTTTGTTATTCATCGTTTCCCTCAGTTTTGGTTCTGGGTGAAGAAGAATAACAAGAGGAGCTCCCTCCATAGAACTTTGATGATAACGCCCTTCTAGCCTTGAATCAAAACTAGAAATAAAAACTTCAGACATATACACTCCTTCGTAAAAAGTATTTTTTCTTATCATAAAGGAAAAGGATGTCCATTTTCAAGCTTTACTTCAAAAAAAGATTGACAGAGCAAAAAATTATTTGTATAAGATTTCTGTTTTGTGGCGGAGTAGCTCAGTTGGTTAGAGCAGCGGAATCATAATCCGCGTGTCGGGGGTTCAAATCCCTCCTCCGCTACCAAAAAGAAAAGAGGTTGTTTCCAACCTCTTTTTTATTTTTTAAAGTGTTTATTTTCTTACGAGAATTTATTGGAGCGGGGGAAGCCAACGGGGGGAATTTTCCCAACGCTTGCTCTGCGGCCTTCCCACATTGTCAAATCGCGTTCAATTCGCGTGCCGTTCCCAAAGGGGAAGCTTAATCCTTCCTCTTTTTTGAAAATCTTAACATCGGAAAGTTTCCCGTCCTTATATTTTTGTAAGATAACCCCTTGTCCTCTGGAAAGCGTTGGCACTTCATCCAATCCAAAGATCAACATTTTCCTGTTTTGCCCAATAACAGCAACGGTATCGCCATCAGCCTCTAGAATCTTAAAGGCTTTATCGCCTTTTTTAAGGTTCAAAATCTTTTTCCCAACACGGGTTTGGGCCAAAATATCATTGGAGTTGACGCAGAATCCTTTTCCTTTTTCCGAGGCAACAAAGAAAACTTTATCGTCCTCATAAATAAACATTTTAAGAATATTAACTTCTTCCGGTAAATCCATACTCAAACGCACAGGTTCGCCATAGCCTCTGCCTGACGGAATTTTATCAGCCATCACCGTATAGAAAACGCCATTGTCACCATAGAAAACAATCTTATCTGTTGTTTGAGCCTTCAAAGAACATTGAAGCTCATCCCCTTCTTTGAATTTTAAGCTTTCAGGGTCATCATTATGTCCTTTTATTGTTTTAATCCACCCTTTTTCAGATAAAATCACGGTGATAGGTTCTTTTTCAATAAGAACCTCTAACGGAACTTCAATAGGTTTAAATTCGGTCTCAAGAACTTGTGTTCGTCGCGCTCCAAGCGTGCTATTTGCAGGGGCGAGCTTTTTGACTTCATTAAATTGAAGGGCAATGTTTTGCCACATTAAATCAGGTGTTGCAAGAAGCTTTTGGAGGCAATTTTTTTCTTCTTCCAAGGCTTTATGTTCATTTTTAAGCTCCATTTCCTCCAATTTTCTAAGAGAACGCAACTTCATATTCAAAATGGCTTCCGCTTGAATATCTGTAAGGGAAAATTCCTTCATCAAAAACGGCTTTGGCTCATCTTGAGTTCTGATAATCTCAATCACTCTATCTAAATTTAGATAAGCAATGATATAGCCTTTAAGAACCTCCATCCTGTGTTCAATTTTATCTAACCGGTAAAGGCTTTTGCGTTTTAAAAGGACAAAGCAGTGGTCTAAAAAGGCTTTCAAAACTTCCTTCAAGCTCATCACTTGAGGCGTGCCTTCCTTATCAATCACATTCATATTGAGGTTGAAATTGATTTGCAGATCCGTTTGTTGGAAAAGATAAGCCATCAAAACCTTTACATCAACCGTTCTGTTTTTCGGTTCTAACACAATCCGAATATTTTCATCTGATTCGTCTCGAACATCAGAAAGAAGCTGGATTTTCTTATCCAAAATAAGTTTTGCAATTCTTGTAATTAAATCAGATTTTGAAACTTGATACGGAATTTCGGTAATAATAATTTGATATTGCCCGTGAGAAAGTTCTTCAACCTCATACTTGGCACGAACACGAAAAACCCCTCTTCCCTTTTCATAGGTCTTGATAATCGAATCTTTGGAATTAATCAGAATTCCTCCTGTTGGGAAATCAGGCCCTTGAATGTATTTGGCCAAATCCGAAACAGAGGCCTCTGGATGTTTAATCAAATATTTTAAGGCATCACAGAGTTCTGATAAATTATGAGGCGGAATATTTGTCGCCATCCCCACAGCAATCCCCGAAGATCCATTTGCTAAAAGGTTCGGAAAAGAAGCTGGCATAAGAAGAGGCTCTTCCTCTTGACCATCATAGGTTAAAGCAAAATCAACGGCATTGGATTCAAGTCCTTGCATTAAAGCCATCGCAACAGGGGTTAATCTAGCCTCTGTATACCGCATAGCGGCGGCCTTATCCCCGTCAATATTTCCAAAGTTTCCTTGCCCTTCAACCAAAGGATAACGCACAGCAAAACTTTGAGCTAAACGCACCATAGCTTCATACACAGACGCGTCTCCATGAGGATGATACTTACCAATCACATCTCCAACAACACGTGCACATTTTTTAAACCCGCCTTTGGGGTCTAATTTTAATTGACGCATCGCAAACAAAAGCCGTCTATGAACAGGCTTTAATCCATCTCTGACATCAGGAAGAGACCGCGACACAATTGTTGAAAGCGCATAAGCTAGGTATCTTTCGCTTAAAGCTTTATCAATTTGAACTTCTTGAATCTTACTCATTTTTTCCTACTTTTCCTAAGTTTAGAGGGAAGTATAAAAGGTTTTATTTTTAATTTCAAGTCTTCTTCTTTAAAAAAAGATTGAATTTTAGACAAAAATTTTATATACCCTGAGGGAAGAAAAAATCCTTTAAGGGTACTTTTTTATGACACTATTTGAGGATATTAAATGAATATTTATCAACAAATTCCTAGTCTTTATACGCTTATTCCTTATGATTATGCGGTGATCAAAAATTCAAAATACGATTCTCTTTTGGACAATTTTTTAAAAGATATTCCTGCTCAAAAAAATCCAAAATTAATTCAAATCAGTGGCATTCCTGGGGCGGGAAAAACAACTTATTGCCAAAAAAACAAAGACGAAAATTCTGTTTTTATTAGCTTTGATAAGATTATGGAATCCCTCCCTGACTATCAAAAAGACGTCAAAGAAAAAGGCAGTTCTGAGGCTTTTAAAATTTGGGAAATCCCTGCCAGAGTTTTAGGATATGAGCTCCTAAATAGGGCTCTTACTAAGAGGTGTGACATCCTTTTAGAACACAGCGGCGTTAATGAAGCTCATGTAGAACTTTTTAAAATTCTCACTTGTCAAGGCTATGAAACACAAGCTCTTTTTATTGATTGTCCTGTGGAGGAAGCCCTTATTCGCGTTAAAAATCGAGAAAAACAAACACATCGATACACTCCAAAAGAGCTTATCTTGACACGTGCCTCAAAAATAGAAGCTTATAAAAAAATCTATCAAACGATAACAAAAACACAGATGATAACGCCTTCTTTTGAAGTAGAATCTATTTCTTGTCTTCTCAAAAAGAAACAAAAGGAATTGACATAGGCAAAAAAAAGACTAAATTAGCTCGTGTTTTGAAAAGGGCGTATAGCTCAGCGGGAGAGCACTTCGTTCACATCGAAGGGGTCGCAGGTTCAATCCCTGCTACGCCCACCAAAGTATCTTTTCAAAAAAAGATTGACCTTTGATAGAAAATGGGCTAAAAATCTATCTCTATAAAATGGAGGGGTGGCCGAGTGGTTGAAGGCGCACGCCTGGAAAGTGTGTTTAGGTCTAAAGCTTAACGAGGGTTCGAATCCCTCTCCCTCCGCCATATCTAAGTCATTGATTTTACATGATATTTTTCCGCGCAGACAGCGGGGTTCACCGGGGGATGACTTTGGTATACCCTCTTTTTTACCCCAAAATAGCCCATTTTTTGAACTTTCTATACAATGCCCTATTTTGCAGAGTCACTGGGTACATTAAATCGACATTAAACATACATTAAAATCTGCAATGACAACCTCACTTAGATATTGAGGAAAAATGCCTGTTCTTGTTCAGCGAATGTAGTGCAGGATGATGCGATTTTGAAGAGGTCTTGGAGGCCTAAGCAAATTTCTTCTTTGCCGTCCATGATGTGGTTGATGATGGCTGGGGAGAGGTATGCTAGATTCAGGTATTTGTAAACTGTGCGGTGGGCTATTTTTTCTTGTTTCATAATATGTTCGACTGGGGTTCCGGCCTCGTATAATTTCTTATACCGCCAGCCGTATGCTAGAGCTTTTATCAATGTTTGAGCGTTTTCGGTTTTGGTTAGGATGGATGTTTCGCCGCCGTTGTATCGATTGGTGGCTATGCCTTTTCTGATGAATATAGGTTTTTCGATGATAAAGAATTTACTGTCGTTGCTGATGTAACTTCTGGACAGTTCCTTTGATACAGTATTTAGAGCATCTTGTTTGAATGACTCGAGATAAGATAAATCTGCAATGTTGATGAAGTATGTCAGGCGGTTTTCGTGGTAGATGATCTTGTCAATCATTGGTCGAATTAGCTTTTCGTCATATCGGACTTGTTTGAATGTCATCTTTGTGGCTTCCGGCAAGCCTTTCATATCAGAATCTAAAAACGTCCGCACGACCTCACAGGTTATTTTCTCCATATCTCCGGCGGGCAAATACAGCCCTTTCAGCTTATAATAACGATATTTCTGTTTCTGATTTTTGGAACTTTTTTGGTTGGTAAAAACGTTTCCGGAGGCATCGGTAATTTTATTGTGGAGGAGTGATGTCCCTTGCGTATAAGGGGTATCGCCACGATTGTTGTTGGCGGCTAGTCTTTCTTGCACAGCATTAAATAATTCTTTAGAGATAATTGCCTGATGCTGGCCTTTAAATGCTTCTTTTGTTCTTTTATTTTCAATATATCCGATGTAAACCTTTTCACGGAGCAGTCTGCTTAATGCTGATGAACCGATGGGTGCTCCTCCTTTTTTTTTGCCATCTGCCGTTTCCCACTTTTTATGAGTGATGTTTTTGTCACGCAGATATTTTGTTAAATCAAGAATCGAGGAAAATTCCAGATATTTTTCAAAAATGTCTTTGACATCTCTTGCTTCTGCCTCATTTACAACCAATTTTTTATCTATTGCATCATAGCCAAGTTTGGGCATACCTCCGGTCCATAATCCTTTAGCCTTTTGGGCATGAAGTTTATCGCGGACACGTTCTGATGATACCTCTCGCTCAAATTGGGCAAACGACAGCAGCATATTTAATGTTAATTTACCCATGGAGGTACTGGTATCAAAAGCCTGAGTAATTGATACAAAATTACATCCACACTTATCAAATTCTGTCATCATATTGTGAAAATCCATGATTGAGCGTGATAGGCGGTCAACTTTGTAAACAACTACGGTTTGTATTTTTCCGGCCTTAATGTCGCTCAGCATCTGTTGCAGAGCCGGACGTTCAGTCATTCCACCTGAGATACCACCATCGCTGTAGGTTTTATAATATTCCCAGTTATTAAAGGCTTGAGATAAGATGTAGTTTCGACAGGCTTCTTCTTGGTTATGTAGGCTGTTGAACTCTAGTCCCAGACCCTTTTCCGTGGATTTACGGGTATAAACGGCGCAATTAATTCTGTTCGTCATTGACCAGTCCTCCGTTTTTATTGTTTAACCCGAAGAAGTCGTTGCCTGAGACCTTATGTCCGCAGATATCAAACGCCACCGCCGACAGAGTTTTATAGTATTTTGCATTGTATCGAAACCGTCCATCCGGGCAGACCATAACCAGATGCTGTTTGCCTTTGAAAGTCTTTTCAATCTGTGAGCCGGGCTTCAGATGGTATTTCTGTTTATAGGATTTGGCGATGTATGCATCCGGGGTCTTGGCGTAGGTATTGAGGCGCGTGACATGTCTTTGCTCTATCGCCACACTGGACTGTTCGCACATGATCTTGTACCACAAGGGTTTTGCTAGTGGCACCCCGCCCGAGAAATAACAACCCCATAATTCCTGCAGCTCCGCCTCTCCCATCCGTTTAATCGCCTCCAGTGACCCTGGCATCTTTTTACGATACTTTCTTATTGCCATATTTCTCTCCTTTCGTAAGCACACTAACGCTTACAAAAGGAGAGAAGTCAACTTGAATAGAGATAATAAGAAAGAATTTTTCCTTTTAACCCAAAATCGCTTTCAAGTCTTCTTCCGGCGTTGTAATCGGAGCGATACCATAATTATCAACCAGAATCTTCAGCACGTTCGGACTAACAAAAGCAGGCAGTGTTGGGCCAAGGCGCATATTCTTGATACCCAAGTGCAGCAGCGTCAAAAGGATACAAACTGCCTTTTGCTCGTACCAGGACAACACCAATGAAAGAGGCAGATCATTTACGCCGCAATCAAAGGCTTTAGCCAGTTCAACCGCCACTTTAATTGCGCTGTAGGCATCATTACATTGCCCCATATCAAGCAATCTTGGCAAACCGCCGAGTGTGCCCAAGTTCAAGTCGTTGAAGCGGTATTTGCCGCATGCAAGTGTCAGAACTATAGTATCCTGCGGGGTTTGTTTTACGAAATCGGTGTAGTAATTACGGCCAGGTTTGGCGCCGTCACAGCCACCAACCAGGAAGATATGCCTTAATGCTCCGCCTTTAACGGCGTCAATAACAGTTCCAGCAACAGAAAGCACGGTGTGGTGTCCGAAGCCGACGGTTAATTCATCGCCGCCGTTAATTCCGGTCATTTTATGCTCTTCCGAATATCCGCCCAATTCCAGAGCCTTATTGATAACCGGCGTGAAATCTTTGTCCGCACCGATATGAACCATGTTAGGATAAGCCACAACAGAGGTTGTGAATACGCGATCAGCATAGCTTTCCTTCACCGGCATAATACAGTTTGTGGTGAACAAAAACGCACCCGGAACATCGGCGAACTCTTTCTGCTGGTTCTGCCAAGCCGTGCCGAAGTTGCCCTTCAAATGGGCATAGGCTTTTAGCTTCGGATAAGCGTGACAAGGCAGCATTTCGCCATGAGTGTAGATATTGACACCTTTGCCTTCGGTTTGCTTCAACAGTAGTTCCAAATCGTGCAGATCATGTCCGGTAACTACAATAAATGGGCCTTTTTCGATATTGGTCGTAACCTTGGTTGGCACTGGATGACCGTAAGTTTCGGTATTGGCTTTATCCAACAATTCCATACAAACCAAGTTAATCTCTCCAGTCTTAAGAACCAAAGGCAAAAGCTCGTCTACGGAGTTCTTACTTGCAACCGCCTGCAATGCTTCGTAGAAAAAGTTATTCACTTTCTCATCCTGATAACCAAGAATACGAGCATGGTGCGCATAGGCTGCCATGCCTTTAAGACCGAACAGGATAAGGGATTTGAGACTGCGGATATCCTCATCAGTGTTCCAAACCTCAGATATTTTAAAATCAGATTTTGGAGTGAGTGAACGGGCTTCTTCTACTAGTTTTATAATACGATTATCATCAAAGTTTACATTTGTGATGGTTGTAAATAAGCCATCGACCAAAATATTGGTTATCTCCGGTGATTTTTTGCCAGCCACTGCCAACTCAATCAACGCACTTGTCAAATCATCTTGCAGATCGGCAGTTTCTGCTTTTTTACCACAGACACCTTGTGCAAAAGTACAGCCTTTACCTTGAGCAGTTTGCTCACATTGAAAACAAAACATAGTTATCTCCTTTCTTTGTATATTTATAATATATGGCCATCAACAGAGATGGTTACAACCTGCCAGGGCAAAAATTTGCCACTGTTCTTTAGTGCCTGCGTTGCTGCTTGCTCAATTCCCCCACAACAGGGAACTTCCATTCTGACAATCGTAATACTTTTTATGTCATTCTCAGCAATGATAGAAGTTAGTTTTTCGGTGTAGTCCGTCATATCCAACTTTGGACAACCGATAATGGTTATTTTGTTTTTAATGAATTTATGATGAAAATTAGCATACGCATAAGCAGTGCAATCAGCCGCAATCAGCAAATCGGCGTCCTGAAAATACGGCGCATTTGTCGGCACCAGTTTAATCTGCACCGGCCATTGCCTTAACTCGGACACCTGATTTTCGCAGGCGTGCACCGGGGGCTGTTCCGCTCTTTCTATCGGTCGGGCATTTTGCCCCGGACAACCACAAGCTAACGGCTTCTTTTCAATTACATCTTTTTCTGAAAAACTGATAGCACCCACCGGACATTTGGGCATGCATTTACCAAGCCCATCACAATAGTCATCCCGCACCAGTTTCGCCTTGCCGTCGATGATTTCAATAGCGCCTTGTTGGCAGGCATTGGCGCACAACCCGCAACCGACGCATTTTTCTTCATCTATCTGAATAATCTTTCTGCTCATTTTCATCCCCTTACTTATTGACTTTCAATAGCCTATATCATAACTTATGAAAAATATGTTGTTTTGACAACGAAAGTGAAAATAATGAATAAATATGATATTTTAGCAGTAAACCCTTTGTTTAAGGGCATGACAAGAGCCGAGATAGAAAGCATTTTAGGGTGCCTAAAGGCTAGGCATACTGTTTATGAAAAAGACAAGGACGTCTACCGCATTGGCGACGAGATCAAGTCCATCGGCATCGTTTTATCGGGTTGTGTGCATATTACCAAGAACGACATGCTGGGCAATGTCCATATCCTCCAAAACGCCGAAGCTGGCGAACTTTTCGCTGAAGCATACGCTTGCCAGCAAAGTTCATACTCGCAAGTCAATGTCATCGCCGCACAAAAAAGCGAAATCCTTTTTATTGATGTAAACAAGATTTTAACAGTTTGTTCTGCCGGCTGTGTATTTCACCAGTCGCTAGTTAAAAATCTGCTTTTCATCATTGCCGAAAAAAACATCAGCCTAGTCAGGAAAATCGAACATATCACGCCAAAAGGCATTCGTGAACGTGTGCTGTCTTATCTATGCTATGAAGCACAAAAACAAGGAAAATACTCGTTTGACATCCCCTTCAATCGCCAACAACTGGCGGATTATCTGATGGTAGAACGCAGCGCACTATCGAACGAGCTTTCCAAAATGCAAAAAGCCGGACTGATCGAATATCGCAAAAACAGCTTTATGGTTAAACCACAAAAACAAATTTAATGCTGTTTCTCTGAAAGAAGACTAAAGCCCAGTAACGCTTGCAAAAGGAGAGAAGTCAACTCAATAAAGGTATTATCTTAAAATAAAATCCTTACCCTTACTTCTGGCTTTTTGAGTCGAGTTACGGCATATTCGAGCCCTTGGCTGAACGCATCACATTGGTCGCTAAATGTAGAATTAGGGAACGTTGTGAGCTCATCTGCAAAATCATCCCACCAAGGACCTCGTTCGTTGGGAAAAAGAATTGTGCCGTCTTTAATGTATGCAGACACTCCCTCCAAACGAACCTTTTTATCTTGGTTGGGTCTGATTTCTACTGGTGTGAAGTGCCTGCCATTTTTTATATATTGGATAACTTGTGTACCCGCCGACGCATCTTCAATCAGGGTTGTTACAGAAACCTTATATTTATCTTTCATCTGTTGGTTTATATCTATAACCTCTTGTACCAATTCTGGAAATTCTGCTCGAAACTTAATGCAATCTAACTGATATATTTTATCTTTACCAATTCCGAGAATAATCCCTGCAGAGTAAGAATTTGACGTACCTGTTTTGCTAGCTAAGTCCCATGATATAATGATTTCTCTTAATATGGGGAGGTTTTCATAAGTATGAAACCAGTTGCGCTTTATTATACCACCTTCAAGCGGTACTGGGGCCTGTTGATATTGACCTGCATATGCATAATCGCTGATAGTTCTTTGTGTTTCAAGTAAAACATCTATGCTTTCTCTGGCGGGATGTAAAGCTTCGCCACACTGCCGAGTAAATATTTTTACTTTTTGTGAGCTCCTTCTAAAAATTTTCCATGCTTCATCATATTCGGCAATAGCAGGTAGTTTTATGTGACGAAAATTATTGCTGTGCCCAAGCAGATATCTCGTTAAATCATTTTGATGCAGGCGTTGCATAATGAGTATGATTTTACCAGTTTCCTTATCATCTAAACGAGAATATAGGGTTGATTTATACCATTCATTGACCTTTTCACGTTGAGTGTCAGACATTGCTTCAGCTGGTTTTAGTGGATCGTCAATGATAATCCAATCTGCTCCGCGACCGGTTAATACTCCGCCGATGGATGTTGCAAAACGTCCGCCTCCAGCAGTTGTTTCAAAATCACTAATAGATTTTCTTGATTGACTGAGCCTTGTCGCAGGAAACATTTCTTTAAACCAATATGATTGCAATATATTTCGACAATCATTTGCAAACTTTGTTGATAGGTCATCTGCGTAACTAACACAGATGATTTTGGTTTTAGGGTTGTGACCAAGCAAAAACGCCGGCAAAGCGATAGAGCCAATAATTGATTTCATATTGCGTGGCGGAATATTGACAATTAACCGATTGTTTTTACCTTCCATCATATCCATAATAGCTTCGCATATAACATCAATGTGCCAATTGTCTTTGTATTCAGCCCCGCCAGATACTTCGTTAAATACCTTGATGGTAAACAATTTGAAATCATCACGGAGCATTGCGTATAACATTTGTTGTTCATTCATCAGTATGGTCCTTTAAAAATTGTTTGATTAGATCTTTATCTTCTTTGCTCATTTCTTGAGTATCTCGGCCTAAAGCCTCGTTTTTTGCGTCCGATGCAAGCATGTGCGGAATGATTGCCGAAATGGCTTTAAGGTCTCCTTTGGTTGCAGAATTTACAGCTTGTAACAAAATCGCGACTTTTTTAGGAATGCGGACAGGTTTGCCATCCTGCATAATTGTGACTTTTTGCGCTAACAGATCTTCTAGCAACTTATAGGTGTTACGGCTGCCTTTGGGACGACCCTTGGGGTTGCCTGATCTGCCCTTGGGAAACTGATTTTCTTTCGGAGGCTTGCCATAGCCGATATTATATTTATTGTTGCTCATTACGCTTCTCCGCTAAAAGTTCAGTGTAGGTTTTGCCATCAGCTTCACGCACAGCATCTATTTTAAATAAGTCATAAAAACGTCTGATTGCAGTGTCTATATAGAGTGGTTCATATTCAATGCCATAGCAGGTGCGACCTGTTTGGTGGGCTGCGATAAGGGTGCTGCCAGAACCAAGAAAGCTGTCTAGTACAATATCTCCGCGTTTGCTAACGTCTAGAATAGCATCTTTAAACATCTCAACAGGTTTGACGGTCGGGTGGAGTTTCAGGTCTTTCTTATGATGGCCGAAAGAATTTACACCAGCATAATTCCAAATATTGGTGCGATAACGACCGTTTGTTCCCAACTTGACGTTGTTGGTATGAGGGGCTTTGCCGTTTTTGAATATAAAACAGAGCTCATGTTGGCTACGGTATAAGCTGCCCATGCCTCCTGAGGATTTTGCCCATACACACATGTTGATAAAACTGCTAAAAGTGGTGCTACCTGCAGCGAGGATTTCAGCCATGTGCCGCCAATCCATGAAGTTATAATGAAGAGATCCTAATGCAGAATGTTTGGCACATAGTTCAAAATTGACTCTTAAGAAATTTGTGAATTCATCAGATTTCATCTCACCTGAGGCAAAGGCGAACTCCTTGTGTTTTATTGAACCGGAACCGCCGACATGCCCTTGTATTTTTACGTTGTATGGTGGGTCTTGAAGAATCATCTGGGCGAATTTGTCTTTGAATAAGCTCTTGAATGTTTCAGGCTCCAAACTGTTGCCGCAAATAATTCTGTGTTCTCCAAGTGTCCATATATCACCTTGTTTTGAGACAATTTCATGCTCAGGGATGAATGGTATAGCATTGCTCTTTGGATCTGCTTGTTCCTCATTGTCGTTAAGCAAGACATCGATTTCTACATCACTAAACCCTGTGATTGATATGTCAAAATCATTGCAGATGGCTTCTAACTCCGCGATTTCTAATCTTAAAAGATTCTCATTCCAACCGCCGTTTTCGCTGATTTTATTATCAACTATGCGGTAAGATCGTTTTTGTGCCTCTGATAAGTGAGAAAGCCGAATAGCAGGAACAGAGGTTAATCCCATCACTTTTGCAGCCTCCACACGACCATGCCCGGCTATAATCTCACCGGCCTCATCAATTAGAATCGGATTATTAAAGCCAAATTCTTTAATTGATGCTGCAATTTGTTGTATTTGTTTCTCAGGGTGAGCTTTAGCATTTTTCGCATAGGTACGTAGAGAAAATATTGATATTTGTTCAATTTGTAGTATTTTTGTATTAGTCATAATTAACTCCTTTCTTTAGGAGCTGATTATAGAACATTAAGAATGTGACTGTAAAAATGGATATTCAAAAGAGATTTTAAGAAAAATTTGGCTTTATGTTTTAATTGGAATTGGAATCGGGGCGTTTTTGCATGGATATGTGCCTCAAGAATTTTTCGAAAAATACACAAGTTCTGAAAATTTCTTTTCCGTTCCGTTGGCTGTTTTAATTGGAATTCCGCTTTATTCTAACGCGACGGGAATTATTCCGATTGCAGAAGCTTTATTTAACAAAGGAGTTCCTGTTGGAACAATTCTTGCGATGATGATGAGTGTTGTGGCTATCTCTTTCCCTGAGATGATTATTTTAAGAAAAGTGTTAAAACTTCGCCTCCTTGTTTACTTTACACTCTTTCTTTTCACAGCCTTTATTTTCGTCGGGTATGTATATAACTTTATTTTTTAGAAAAGGAAAAAAAGATGAAATCTGTAAAAGTTTTAGGCGCAGAACGTTGTTCAACCTGCACAAACTTAAAAAATCAAATAGAAAAAATGATAGAAGAAACCCCCTTAGATGCAACGGTTGAAAAAATAACAGATGTTGCAAAAATTATAAGTTATGGTGTTCTTTCAACCCCTGCCCTTGTTGTTGATGAAGAAATAAAGTGCGCTGGACGCGTTCCTTCAGAAAAAGAATTAAAAGATTGGTTAAGTTAGCCGCCCTTTTTATAAATTAAATAGAACTCATAAAATCCGATAAATTTTTTAGAATTTTTTAAACACCTTTTTTAAATAAATAATATCAAATGTTTTTATTGAAAGAAAAAAAGGTTTCTTATATTGTTGTTTAATAAAAATTTCTAAAAATGGAAGGTTTTTATGAACTCAGATTCTTTTCAGAAATTATTTGGGCAAAGGATTCGTGAACTTAGAAAACTCAACGGCCTTACTCAATTAGAATTATCAAAAGAGACTCATCTAACATTGAACACAATTTCACAGATAGAATGTGGAAAAGTTTCCCCAAAATTAGATACTCTTTTTAGGCTTGCTTTATCTTTGGATGTGAATCTAGAGGATCTTCTTTATTTCCCAAATTATATACCCAGAGATAAAAATATTCGTAAGGATATTGAACAAATTTCAAGGCGCCTTATGATGACGGATAAAGAGTTTGTTCAAATCGTTCTTCAAATCATCAATCACCTTTTTAAGATTCGAAATAAAAAATAAAAAAAGAGAGAACTTTCATTCTCTCCTTTTTCTTATCAAATCCAATTTTTAAAATTCAAACCGAACTTTTGCCATTAAAATATGGGCATTATAGTCTAAATTATATTGATCGCTTGAAAATTTTGAATCATTCTTTGTTGTTAAATAGCGGTATTCGATTCCCCCTTTAACAGGAACAAAAGGAATAGAGGCCTCCACCCCAAGCATAGCTTGGTAAGCAGAAGTATTTTCCCCTTTAAATCGAACAAAACCAACCCCACCGCCTATATAAGGAGAAACAATTGGAAAAGGAAGATTAACATAGGCATTTGCCATCAACCCGTTTAAAAAGACTTTATTTCCAATTTCCTTTAATTTGGCAGAGTTTCTAATAAATTCACCTTCCACCCGAATAGGAAGAATAGGAACATCATATCCTAAAGAAAGTGAATAAGCAGGGGATGATTTGTAATCGTAGTCTTGAGAGGTAGCAACTTCAGCCGCTTCCCCTGAATTACCAGCAATTCCAAGTCCGGCCCCAACATACATTCCAGCTTGAGCTTTAGAAAAAGCAAAACCAGAGAGAAGAATCGTTGTTAAAAGTAATGCGTTTTTTTTCATAAAATCCTCCGTTTCAAAAAAAGACGTGCCTAAAGTATAGAAAGAACCGTTATTTAAAGTCAATTATAAAAATAATTCATATTTTACTTGAGAAAAAACAGAAACTTGGTAATATTCACGTAATACATAGAAAAGAAAGGATATCTTATGACTTTACCTTTAATGCCAAAAGCAACAGCCGTTTGGCTTGTTGAAAACACAACATTAACATTTACACAAATTGCCGATTTTTGTGGCTTCCATGTTTTGGAAATTCAAGCCATTGCTGACGGAGATGTTGCCTCCAATATTATGGGATTAAGCCCTATTGCAAACGGACAACTGACTGAAGAAAATATTAAAGCTTGTGAAAAAGATGCCTCTGCTTCTTTAACGTTGATTGAAAAAGAAACTTTGGAAAAAAATAAAAAGAAATCTTATATGTCCTCTGCCAAAAGAGAAAGCAAACGCTCTGCTGTAGCATGGCTTTTAAAAAACTATCCAGATTTATCCGATACACAACTTGTAAAATTGATGCATACAACAAAGCCAACAATTGAAAATATTCGCAAAAACATCAAAGAAAACAAGCCTCTTGATCCTAGAATCTTAGGTCTTTGCACGGAAAGTGAACTTCAACAAGCTGTTGCCGTTAGTGTGCGTCACCCTAAAATTTAAGGAAAAATAAAAAATGTCAGAAAATCAAGAAACGCAAAAAGTCGGGATAGATACGCTCAAACTTACTTCTTTCTTTGAAAGAATTGAACGTCTTGAAACCGAAAAAAAAGAACTCGCTGACGATATTCGTGAAGTTTATGCCGAAGCAAAAAGTGCTGGATATGATGCCAAAGTGATGCGTCAAATCCTTCGTTTAAGAAAAATGAATCCTGCCGATAGAGCAGAAGTCGAATTTTTAATGGACTCTTATAAAAATGCTTTAGGCATGGATTAAGATCTTGGGCGTGCTTTTTCGTAGACCTTTAAAATTTGATTTTTAGTTATTTCTGTATATCGCTGTGTTGCAGCTAAAGAGGAGTGTCCCAGAAGTTCTTGGACGCTCCTTAAATCACTTCCGGCTTCCAAAAGATGGGTGGCAAAACTGTGTCGTAAAGAGTGAGGAGTCACGGTTTCAGAAAGGCCCAAAATCCTTCTTAACGTTCTTAATTGACGTTGAACCACGCCCGCATTTAAACGTTCTCCCCTTTTTCCTAAAAATAAAGGGGTTTTATCCGTTATCTCAAAAGGACAGCTTTTTTGATATTTAAGAACTGAGTTCTTTACAAAAGCAAGGAGTGGAACGAGTCTTTCCTTATTTCCCTTCCCTTTAACCAATAAAACATCTTCATGACTAAAAAAATCAGAAAAATTCAAAGAAAGCGCCTCATTGATACGAAGCCCTCCTCCATAAAGAAGGGTCAATAAAGCAGAATCTCTTAAGCCCATCCATTTTTCAGTAGGTTGTTTTTCTGCCTCTTTTAAAAGCTTAAAAACAGTTTCTACTTCCAACGGTTTAGGTAAAAAATGGGGCTTTTTGGCTGATTTAATGACTAAAATGGCTTCATTTTTCAAAATATTATTCGAAGAAAGCCATTTAAAAAAATTTCGAATGGAAGACAAATGACGCGCCAAAGAAGAACGCGAAAGTCCTTTCTTATTCTGAAAAACAAGGAAAGCTCTAAAATCCATAACGGAAATTTTTTTAAGTTCTTTTTTAGAAAGACTTTGATTAAAATGCGTTGAAAAAAAAGAGAAAAATTCTTTCATATCAATTAGATAATTTTTAACCGTTAGCTTTGAAAATCGCTTTTCAAGCAACAGCCATTCCTCCCAATTTTGAATAATCTTTAATAAAGAGGGTTGAACAAAGTCCTCAATTTCTTTATAGTTAAACATCTTATTTCCTTAACTTTGATTAAGGGTATTATTCAGCGATGAAAGCTTCTATGTCAAGTTATAAAATTTCAGTTTTGTTTCCCTCTCCTCTAGAGAGTTTTGACTATGTTTCTTCGGAAAAAATTCCAGAAGGAAGCTTTGTTCTTGTTCCTTTTGGACGCACTTTAAAAAGAGGAGTTGTTTGGCCTTTTCCTTCCAAAAAAAGTTCTTTTTCAAAAGCCCTAAAATCCGTTCAAGAGGTTCTTCCGCTTCCTCTACTTCCTCTTTCTTTACTTAAATTTATAAAGTGGGTTGCTCAATATACCTCTTCTCCAACAGGGGCTGTTTTAGCGCTTTGTTTATCGCCCTCTTCCGATTTTTTTAAGAAAAGCAAAAAACCCCTTTCTTTTGAAAAACCGCTTTCAACTTTTCAATCTATCTGCTTTTCTGAAGAGCAAAAAGAGGTACTAAAAGGCCTTCTTCCTGCTTCTGATAAGGGATTTCAAGTTTCTCTTTTAGAAGGGGTGACCGGCTCTGGAAAAACAGAAGTTTATTTTGAAGTTATGGCGCAAGCTCTTGAAAAAAACAAACAAATTTTAGTTCTTCTTCCCGAAATAAATCTGACAACACAATGGAAAGAGCGCTTTAAAAAACGTTTTGGGGTGGAAGCTGCCTATTACCACTCTAATATGACGCCAAAACAAAGACGTGATACGTTTCAATCGGTAATGAGTGGAGAAATTAAAGTCCTTGTTGGAGCAAGATCTGCCCTTTTTCTTCCCTTTTCTTCTTTAGGCTTAATCGTTGTCGACGAAGAGCACGATTCTTCTTATAAGCAAGAAGATGGCGTCTGTTATCAAGCCAGAGATATGGCGGTTTTACGGGCAAAAATTGAAGACATCCCTATCCTTCTTTCAACAGCAACCCCTAGTTTGGAAAGCTTCTATAACGTTAAACAAGGAAAATATCTTCATTTCAAAATGCCTTCAAGATATGCTCAGGCAGAACTTCCTGACATTCAGCTGATTGATATGAAAAAAAATAAAACCCCTTCAGGAAAATGGATTTCAGAGGCTTTAAAAAAAGAAATCGACCTTCATTTACAAAAAAAAGAGCAAACCCTCCTGTTTTTGAATAGGCGCGGGTATGCTCCTGTGGTTCTTTGTAAGGAATGTGGAGAAAAATTGGAATGCCCACATTGTTCTTCCTGTCTCGTGGAGCATCAGTATAAAACAGGAAAAAAATTGATTTGTCATCAGTGTGGGTGGAGTATGTCAAAGCCCCTTTCTTGCCCTCATTGCGGCGCAGAAGACAGCTTTGTTTCTTGTGGTTCTGGGGTAGAACGCATTGAAGAGGAAGTCAAAGAACTTTTTCCAAAAGCCATAACAAAAGTCATTACAAGCGATACAATTTCATCTGAAAAAGACTTCGAAAAGATGATTTCTTCCCTTTCTAACGGTCAAATAGACATCTTAATTGGCACCCAAATTCTAGCAAAAGGACATCACTTTCCAAACTTAACGCTTGTCGGGATTATTGATGCAGATTTAGGGCTTTTAGGAAGTGATTTAAGATCGAGTGAGCGCACTTTTCAACTTCTCTCTCAGGTCACAGGGCGTGCGGGACGTGAAAAAAAGAAAGGGAAAGCTCTTCTTCAAACATATTATCCAGAAAACTCTGTCTTTAAGCTCATGATAGAGCAAAATCAAAAAGAGTTTTTGAAGGAAGAATTGTCTTCTCGTCAAATTTTAGATATGCCGCCTTTTTCAAAGCTTGTGGGGCTTATTCTTTCAGCTAAAAACAAAAATACGCTTCTTTCTTTTGTAAAAGAGCTTTCCTGTCATCAGCCTTTTCTTAAAAATATTGAAATTTATGGCCCAGCGCCAGCTCCTTTATTCCTTTTGCGTCAAAATTACAGATATCGTTTTTTAATTAAGGTTCCCAAATCATATCCAATTGAAAATCTTATAACTTCTTGGTTCCCAAAGAAAATGCCTTCTTCTATTCGGGTTAAAATAGATGTAGATCCGTATTCTTTTTTATAAATTTTATCAAAACGCTTTCGTTGAAAAAAACTTCTTCCTTTTTTATCAAATATTTCCTATAACTATAGGAACAGATATTTAAAATAAGGATTGAACATGATTGAAAAAGAAGTTTTCACAGATAAAGATTTGGACGAGTTATCTTTTTCGGATATTTACTTTACCCCTGAAAAAGTTGCCTATATTCAAAATAAAGAATCTAGATGGGGCCTCAAAGCTATCGAAACACCAGATTTAAAAGAATTTTATAAAACTCTTCAGTCTGGATTTACAAAAAATTCAAGTTATTCAATATGTTATAAAAAATCACTTTATCGTGTTGAACGGGTTAAAACCGTCACTGGGGTCCATTATTCTGCAAGAAGAATGCCTGAAAAAACACCAGATTTAAAAGGATTAGGCTATCCTGAATACCTTATTAAATATCTTTTAAGCTTAAATAACACCTCAGGACTTATTCTTATTGGTGGTCCAACGGGTATGGGGAAAACAACAACAGCGTCTAGTTTATTAAAATCTTATTTAGAAATGGAAGGTGGTTTTGCTTATACTATTGAAGATCCTCCTGAAATGCCTTTAGATGGAATTTATCGCGCTAAAAATAAAGGATTAGGTCTTTGCAAACAAACGGAACCTATTGAAAGCGATTGGGGCGGCTCTTTACGATCAGCGCTTAGAAGTCGTCCAAGATATATTCTTGTTGGCGAAATTAGAACACCGGAAACAGCGGCTCAAGTTTTAAGGGCTTCTATCTCTGGTCACCTTGTTATTTCAACGGTTCACGCTAACAGTATTGAAGATTCGATTAACTCTATTGTTAAATACGCGATTGCCTCTGGTTTAAACGAAGAACTTGCTTTTGACCTTCTTTCAAGAGGTATTTTAGGCGTTCTCTTTCAACGTTTACAAGGGATTAAAGTTCTTCATCCTGAAGTTTTCTTTGCTTTTGCAAATCCAAATACAATGCAAGCCGATCAAATGCGCTTAATTATTCGAGACGGCCAATTAAACTTAGGAACGTTAATTGAAGCCCAGCAAGAAAAAATGCTTCAAGGAAAACCTCTTTTTAAGACTTATTAACGAAAAATAATATACAAATTCAGAAAGCAATCTTTTTAAAAGGTTGCTTTTTTTATTTAAAAAACTTATTTATTTTTAAGAAATATAAATAAAAACAACCTGTTATATAAAATTGTTTCACGTGAAACAATTTTCACAAAAGAAAACAGCTAGACTTTCCTTTTTTTTTAATTTATAAATGTTTCATGTGAAACATTAGAGGGTAAGATGAATAAAAACGCCTTAGAAAAACTAAAAATCTATAAAAATCTTCTCATAAAATGGCAAGACAAAATAAATCTTATCAGTTCTTCAACCTTAAAAAATATAGAACAAGAGCATTTTGAAGGCTCAGCTTTTCTTTATCCTTATTGTGAAAAAGAAGCAAAAATTTTAATTGATTTAGGCTCTGGAGCTGGTTTTCCAGGTTTAGTTCTTTCTATTTTAAATGAAACAGATGAATCCCTTTTAGAAAAAAAAGAAATTCATCTTGTTGAAAGCGATCTTCGTAAAACAATATTTTTACAGGAAGTTGCAAGAAAATGCCATATTCATCCTATTATTCATCGAGAACGAATTGAAAATATTGATTTAAAAGCAGATATTATTACAGCAAGAGCTTTAGCTCCCTTAAAAAAATTATTAGATTATTCTTTTCCTTTTTTTAAAGAAAACACGTATGCTCTTTTCTTAAAAGGGGATAAAATTCAAGAGGAAATCAAAGAAGCTCTTCAAAAATATTCTTTCAAATATGAAATAATTCCAAACAAAAATAAAGGCCATTTATTAAAAATAATGGAGTTAAAAAAATGAGTTCAACACCAAAAATTATAGCTATTTCAAACCAAAAGGGTGGCGTTGGAAAAACAACAACAACAGTTAATTTGGCCACAGCTTTAGCGGCCTTTGAAAAAAAGGTTCTTTTGATTGATTTAGATCCTCAAGGAAATGCAACAATAAGCTTCGGATTAGATAGAAATAAAGACGATAAAAATACCTATCAATTTTTAATTGGGGAAAAAACATTAGAAGAATCAGTTATAAAAACAGATATTCCAACACTTGATGTTTTAGCTTCTTCTTTGGATTTAAGTGGGATAAGTATGGAATTTAATTCCTTAAAAAAACCACAATTTCAATTACAACAAGCCCTTTTAAAAAGCGCCTCTTCTTATGATTATATCTTTATTGATTGTCCCCCAACTGTTGGTCTTTTGACAGTTAATGCCTTGGTTGCAGCGGATAATATTTTAATTCCAATTCAATGCGAATACCTTTCTTTAGAAGGGGTTGTAGATTTATTAAAAACTGTCGAGCGTATTCATTGTAATTTTAATCCTAAATTAGAAATCAACGGATTTGTTTTAACTATGTTTGATACAAGAAGTAATCTTTCCTCAAGCGTTGAAGAGGATGTTCGATCTGTTTTTGGAAAGAAAGTTTATCAAACCGTTATCCCTAGAAATATAAGAATAGCAGAAGCCCCTTCTCACGGAAAACCCGTTCTTCTTTATGATTGGAGAAGTAAAGGAGCTCAATCTTATATCAATCTAGCATCAGAATTTATTAAAAGAGGTTAAAGGAGTTATTATGGAAAGAAGAACATTAGGAAAAGGACTTTCTGCCCTTTTAGGCGATGAGCTTGAAGTTATCAATTTAGATGAAAAAACAAACTCAAAAAATCAAATAGAATTTGTTCCTTTAGATAGATTGGAAGCCAGCACATTCCAACCACGGCATACTTTTTCAGAAGAATCTTTGAAAGATTTAGTCGAATCTATTCAACAAAAAGGCATTTTACAACCTCTTTTGGTTCGAAAAAACCCCTTAAAACCTTCTTTTTATGAAATTATAGCTGGAGAAAGAAGATTTCGAGCCTGTCACATTGTTGGATTAAGCGAAGTTCCCGTCATTATTAAAAACTTCTCAGATAAAGATGCTTGTGAGGTTGCTTTAATTGAAAATTTACAAAGAGAAAATTTAAATCCCATGGAAGAAGCCTTAGCCTATGTGCGTTTAATGAAGGAATTTAATCATACACAAGAAAAACTTTCAAAAGTTGTTGGAAAAAGCCGAAGTCATGTTGCAAATATGGTGCGTCTTTTAGATTTACCAGATAAAATTAAAACAGATGTTTCAGAAGGTCTTTTAAGTATGGGACATGCTCGGGCATTATTAACGGCAAAAAATCCTCTTGAAATTGAAGAAAAAGTCTTAAAGCGAGGATTAAATGTTCGGCAAACAGAAAAATTAGTTCAATCGACGTTAGAAAATAAACCTAAAAAACCTAAGAAGAAAAAAGAAACGTTAAAAATTATTCCTAATCAGGAGAAAACAAAAGAAGTGATTTCTTTGGAAAAAGAACTATCAGAATCTTTAGAAACAGCAGTTATCCTAAGTGTTGATAAAGATAATTCTGGCGATATGATTATTCATTTTGATTCTTTTGATAAATTTAATGAGCTTCTTTCTTTATTAACTCAAAAATAAAATTTCTTAAAAAAATACCTTCTTTTTAAGCTCCCCTTAGAAAGAATTTTATAAAAACCTCTTAAAAAAGCGCCCTTTATTTTTATAAAGAGCGTTTTTTTATTTCTTATTTTAACTTTTTTTATTCTTTTATCTTGATAACGTATTTAAATTTATTTTTAAGATTTTTAACTATTCATCATTTCAAAAAAATCATCATTATTTTTAGTTTGTTTTAATTTATCAATTAAAAATTCCATAGAATCTGTGACACCCATTGGCATTAAAACACGTCTTAACATCCACATTTTTGGAAGAGTTTGTTTATCAACAAGGAGCTCCTCTTTCCGTGTTCCAGATTTTGTAATATCGATAGCAGGGAAAATCCGTTTATCGGAAACTTTTCTATCCAAAATAATTTCAGAATTTCCAGTTCCTTTAAATTCTTCAAAAATAACTTCATCCATACGAGATCCTGTATCAATTAAAGCTGTTCCAAAAATCGTTAAAGAGCCGCCTTCTTCAATATTTCTGGCTGCTCCAAAGAATCTTTTTGGTTTTTGAAGGGCGTTTGCATCAACCCCACCAGTTAAAACCTTTCCAGAGCTTGGAATAACCGTATTATAAGCCCGAGCTAATCTCGTAATTGAATCTAAAAGAATAACAACATCTTTTTTATGTTCAACCAATCTTTTTGCTTTTTCTATAACCATTTCAGCAACTTGCACATGACGAGAAGCGGGTTCATCAAACGTAGAACTAATCACTTCCCCTTTAACAGAGCGAATCATATCCGTCACTTCCTCAGGGCGTTCATCAATTAAAAGCATAATCAAATAAACATCTGGATAATTGGCCGAAATAGCATGCGCAATATTTTGAAGCATAACTGTTTTCCCTGTTCTAGGAGGGGCAACAATCAAACTTCTTTGTCCTTTTCCTTGCGGACAAATTAAATCAATAATTCGGCACGTAAAATCTTTCTTTTTTAAATCAGGATTATCATATTCCATCTTAAGACGTTCATTTGGATAAAATGGTGTTAAATTATCAAAATTTATTCTGTATTTTAAGGCTTCAATTTCTGTAAAGTTGACTTTATTTATCTTTGTTAAAGCAAAATACTTTTCCCCATCTTTAGGAGCCCGAATTTCGCCTTCAACCGTATCTCCAGTTCTCATTCCTAATTTCTTGATTTGAGAAGGAGAAACGTAAATATCATCAGGTCCTGCTAAATAATTAGAGCCTTCAGATCTTAAAAATCCAAATCCATCTTGTAAAACCTCTAAAACCCCTTCTCCATAAAGCGGAAGATTTTGTTCTGCTAATTTCTTTAAAATTGCAAAAAGCAACTCTTGAATACTGTAAGAAGATGCGTTTTCAACCTCTAGTTCTTCTGCGTATGTAAAAAGCTCTGTTGGGGTTTTCTTTTTTAATTCTTTTAGATGCATAGTCTAAATCCTAAATTTGTTTGGAAATTTTTTTAAAGACAAGAAAAGTCTTTTTTATAAGATGTTTTTATCATATTCTTATTCAAAAATGATGTCAATCGTTAAAAAATTATACACAATCCTTTTTCTTATTATATTTAAATTTAAAAATTAGTTGTAGTAGTTATTCTAGTGAATTATGGGGATAAGTTTTTTATTTTTTTTATAGACTCTTTTATACACTTTGTTATCTTATTTTTAATAATCTTTTTTAAATAGATAAAAGAGTTATCCCCGTAATTCAGAAAAGGTTAGGTTTTTAAAAGTATTCAAAATAAAAAAGGTATAAAAAAAACAAAATGGGCACAGTTTTAATTCAAAGTTCAAAAAGAGGAAGTTATCCCCATAATTCACAGGTTATTTTAGCCTCTACAAGTTCCACGCGTCAAAAATTATTAAAAAAAATAGGACTTTCTTTTAAGTCTGTTTTACATCAATGTGATGAAAAAAAGATAAAAGCTGAAAATAAAGAAAAAACAGCTCAAGAGCTTTCTTTGATTTTAGCTGAAAAAAAAGCTCTATCTTTAGCGCTAGAATATAAAGAATGTGTCATTATTGCCTCTGATCAAACCCTTGATTGTGAAGGTGTTTTATTAAATAAACCTGAAAATATCAAAGAAGTTGAAGAAACACTTTGTTTTTTAAAAGGAAAAGAACATAACCTTTTTACAGCGTTAGTTATTTGGTATCAAGGAAAGTTTATTTTTAAAGAAATAAGTTCAAGTACTCTTAAAATGAAAAATTTTAATCAAAAAGAACTTGAAAATTATCTTCTCAATAAAGGGAAAAGTGTGATAGGATGTTTAGGTGCTTATCATATAGAAGATAAGAGATATAATTGGGTAGAGATTTTAGATGGAGAAGAAGAAGCAATAGAAGGACTTCCCCTTCAAAATTTAAAAAAATATATTAAGGAATAAAATTGATGAAAAAAATCGCATTTTTAGGGTATCCCTTTATTGAAAAAAGAAATTTATCTATTTTTTCTTATTGGATTAAAAAATATAATTTAGATGCTTTTATTTATCCTTTTGAGGTTAAAAAAGAAGATTTAAAGTATATTATAAAAGATCTTCCGAAATTAGGAATTCAAAATACGATTGTTGATACAGCTTATTCTAAGATTGTTTTTGATTATTTAGATGTTTGGACTCAAGAGGCTCATCTTTCTGAAAGTGTGAGCCATTTATGTCTTAATGAAGAGAAAAAAAGAGGTGATAATCTTCTTGGAAAAAGTTTTATAGATGCTCTTTATGAAATAAAACCTGATTTTGATTTTAAGGGAAAAAAGTGTGTTATTTTAGGAAATGGATCTACTGCAAAAGCGATTGGATTTCACCTTTTAAAGCATCCTATTGAAAATGTTCACTTTATTTATAGACATAAAGAAAAAGCGTTTAAAAACTTAAAAGAAATTCGAGGGAATATTTTAATAAAACCTTGGTCTGAATTGGATAGTATTTTACCTAAAGCTGATTTAATTATCAATGCAACACCTTTGGGAATGAAGGGGTTGGATGATTTGAAAATAGATTTTAATCTTTTAAATCCTTCTTGTATTTGTGCGGATGTTGTGTTTAACCCTTATCAAACACTTTTTATTAAAGAAGCTCAAAATAAAGGCCACTTAACCTTAACGGGATTAAGATTACTTTTGAAAAAGTCTCAAAATGAATTTAAAGAATTTTTTGGTATTTTACCAGAAGTGACTCATGAGCTTTGTTGTGAGTTAGAGCATATGAAAGACTAAAAAATGAGAGAAATTGTTTTTGATACAGAAACAACAGGGTTAAATCCTCAAGCAGGTGATAAAATTGTTGAAATAGGGGCTTTAGAACTTATTGATCATCTTCCAACAGGGCGAACATATCAGGTTTATTTGAATCCTGAAATGATAATTCCAGAGGAAGTGATTAAGGTTCATGGGATTACAAACGAATTTGTGGCAGATAAAAAAACTTTTAAAGAAGAGGTCGATTCTTTTTTAGATTTTATTGGAACAGATAGTTATTTAATTGCTCATAATGCTTCTTTTGATATGAATTTTTTAAATACAGAGCTTCAAAATATCAATAAACCCCCTCTTTCACAAGAGAGAGTGATTGATACATTGGTTTTAGCAAGGAAGCGTTTTCCAGGATCAAGAGTTTCTTTAGATGTTTTATGTAAAAAGTTTGGTGTTGATTCTTCTGCAAGAACGGTTCACGGGGCGCTCTTAGATTCTCAGCTTTTGGCAGAAGTTTATTTGGAGTTAATTGGCGGAAAAGAACCTCTTTTTAAGTTAAAAGAAAACCAGAAAAAGCAGCATAAAGAAGAAAAAAAAATTGTTCGCAGCACTTTTAAAACGGATAAACCTTGGAAAGTTATTGCCGCTTCATCTGAAGAGATAGCTTTACATGAAACTTTTGTAAAAAAGTTGAAAAATCCTCTTTGGTTAAAAGACGAAAGTTCAAGTGAATGAAAAAGAAAGTTGAGTTGATTTTTGGTTCTACAGCAAGTGGAAAGTCTAGCTATGCTTTTAAGCGCGCATTGGCGGAAAATGCAGAAATTATCAATGCTGATTCTATGCAAATCTATAAAGAACTTCCTATTCTAACAGCTCAACCTAGCGCCTTTGAAAAAGAGAAAGTTCCCCATCATTTATATGGTATTTTGGAAACAAATGAGGTTTTTTCTGTTGCAAAATGGCTTGAAAAAGTCAAAGAGAAAATTGAACAAATTGAAAAACCTTTTTTGGTTGGGGGAACAGGATTTTATTTTAAATCTCTTTTAGAAGGCCTTTCTCCTATTCCAGATATTGAACCTGAGGTCAGAGAAAAGGTTCGAAAAATGCCTTTAGATGAAATTAAGGCAAGACTTTCGTCTTTTCCCTATCAAGATCCTCAACGTTTAAGGCGCGCGTTTGAGGTTTTTATTCAAACAGGAAAGCCTCTTTCTTATTTTCAAAATCTTCCCAAAATTAAAGTCGTTGAGGCTGATTTTAAGTGTATTTTTATCAATCCAAAACGAGAAATTCTTTACGAAAAAATAGAGAATCGTTTTTATAAAATGGTGGATATGGGGGTTTTGGAAGAGATTGAAAATTTCCGTCAAGCGCATTATTCTTCAGAATGTTTTTTGTATCATGCTTTGGGATTAAAAAACATTATTTCTTTTATGGATGGAAAAATTTCCTTTGAAAAAGCGATTGAAGAAACTTTAAAAGAAACCCGGCATTATGCCAAACGACAAAATACATTTTTTAGAAACCAATTTAAAAGCCATTCTGTTCAAGAAATTTCCTAAAATAAAGCAAGTTTTGTCATAAAAAGATTTGCTCTTTAAAAGGTTTCTGTTAAAATACCCCTAACCTATTATTTTAAGAGGATAAAAAGATATGTTAAATGAGAACTCATCAAAAGAAAGTCCTTTTTCATCACCGATAAATGTAGAACTTCCTGAAACGCAATCTAAGAACTCTTGGTTTGGGCGCAAAATGAACCTTTTTGCCCTTTTTCTGACAGTTGTTTGGGGGTATGTTGCAACGGACTATTTTGTGACAGCTGGATGGTGGTCTAACCGTTTTGAAATGAACCCGCCAGAATTTGTGGGGTTCGTCTCTGGAATGGTTTTACCTATTGTGTTGATTTGGTTGATGGTGGCTTATTTTGAAAGAGGGGCTCAATTTGCCAGAGAGTCTAAAATGCTTCGCGCCTATATGAATCAGTTGATTTACCCAACCGAAGAAGGGGCGATGTATACTAAATCTCTAACAGATGCTTTAAGGGTTCAGATTAAAGAATTTAGAGATGTCTTTTCTCAAGTGACAACACAAACAGATAAAGTGCGCGGCGATTTAAAAAGCTGGATTAAGGATTTAGGTGATATTATCAATCATTTGGATCATGAAACAGTAGGCTCTGTATCTCAGCTTTCAAAACACATAGATGATGTGTCTAATTCAACCTTAAACCTAAACGTTTCTTCAAAAGAAGTGATTGATTTGATTTCAAAACGAATGGGCGAAATGAAGGAAAGCTCGAAAGAGATTGATAAAGTGTATTCTTCTTTGACGCATTCTTTAGATGAAAAAATTCAAAAATCAGAAGTCTTATTTACCAATATCCGTTCTATTCAAGAACAAAGCAGTCAAACCTTTAATCAAATAGAAACGGTGTCAAAGCTTTTAACGGAAAATTCAGAACTTTTGAATAAGAAGATTACAGGGTATACAGAAACCTTAAATGATATTCATAAAAATATGCAAGACAAGAACAAAGATCTTGTTGAATTTTTGAAAAATCAAGGAAGAAATTTAGATCAAGAAACAGATAAGATGACCTTAAAAATGAAATCAGTGGAGGAGGGGATTTCCACCCATATTCAAGAATTGGTTTTATCTTCTGAGAAAGCTCTTTCAAAATTTGATGAAATTAAAGGCGACTTTTCAACGTATTCGCAACGGTTGGATAAATCAATGTCCGAAACAGAGGAACGGTCCGCCCTTATTTTTGATTCTTTCGAACAACATATCAGTCAACTCAATACCTTTATCGAAAAATCATCAGATCAAGTGAATGATATGATGGGATATGCGGAAAATCAGGGATCTGAGATGGTTTCTTCTTCGCAAAAAGCCTTGCAAGAGCTTCAAAAGATTTCCCTTGATTTGGAAAAAAGTTCAACCTTTATCTTAGATAATATTGAAGATTCTTCTGAAAAGGTAAATAATGTAGAAGGCTTTTTAAGCGAAAGAATTTCTGAATTTAAGGAATTTTCCGAAATTTTATTGGGGCAATCTAAAACGACAGAGGCCTCTTTGTCTCAACAAATTAAAAATATTGGATTAGCCACCAATCGAATTGAAGAAGTCAAAGGCGATATTAAATATCAGGTAGAAGAGCTTTTGAAGGCGTCAAATACATTGGATCAAGATACAACATCGACGCTTTCTTCTTTACAAAGCCAGATGTCTGATGTTTTGGAAAATGTTGGGAATGTCCAAAAGAAAACAAGTGATGTTCAATCTGTTTTGAAAAATCAACTTTCGGATATTACAGATGTGATTGAAAAAATAGATAATATTTCAATGGCAGTTGAAAATACGATGGCGCATCAAAAAGAAACCTTTGAAAATCTTTCTTTACAAGTTAAAGAGCAGTCTGATGCGGTTAATAATCAACTTTCGACACAAAGCGATAAAGTTCAAAAAGCAACGTCTTATATGTTTGAAAGTTTGGAAGGAATTACAAAATTTATTGAAACACAAGGGGATATTTTTTCTGCCAAAACAAGTCAAGCTGTTTCTATGGTTTCGGATATGTCCAACCAAATTGATTCTCAGGTCTCTAGAATAGAGGAGATGCTTCATTCTCAACAAGAAAGTCAACAACAATCTGTTTTGAAAATGAATACGGAGTTGGAAGGCTTTGCCGAAGCTTTGAAGAATCATTTTTCCAACTTAGATCAAGATGTTGAACGAATTATGAGCCGAATTTCTTTGATTAAGGAAAGCCTAAAACTTCAGACAAATGAGTTGTTTAAAGCTTCAGATGATGCCTTTAATAAGATTTCTGGGGTGGAAAATTCGCTTACTTCAAACAAAGAATCTTTGGTTAAAAATGTAGAAGAAATTGAGGTTAAGGTTGAACAGTTGATGAATCAATTCTTAAATTCTTCTCAGTTGTTTGGCGAGGCCACAAAAGGTGTTATGGGGGATATTACTTCTTCCACAGAACAAATTGATAAGAACAAGATGTTGTTTGAATCTATGGGTCAAGAATTGGTGAAAAAGGCTTCCGAAGTTGGGGATATTTACGTCTCTTATTCGGATATGTTAGATAAAAATCTTGAAAAAACAGATGAACAAACAAAGTTGATAAAAGAAGCTTTGAAACATCAAGCCGAAGATTTAACAGATGTCACAAATATTGTTTCCACCCAAATTCGGTTGGGCGAATCTTCTTTGATGCAACAGTCTCAAAAATTAACAGAGACGGCTGATATTATCGGAACGAAAATTCAAGGCATGAATACAGAGGTTTCTAACATTTCGGACAGTGTTTTGGATTTAACGGCCAAAATTGGATTTGAATTAAAATCTATTGGAGAAAATTTACAAGAAAGAGGAAAAGACCTTTCCGAGGAAACAACACAAAGTATTGAAAAAACAAAATTGGCCATTGAGGCTTTAAATACGCATTCAGAAGCGTTGAATCAAATGCTTCAAACTGTTGTTTCAAAAATAGAGGATTCTTCTTCTCACTTGATTTCACAAACAGAAACAATCAATACGGCCGCAACCCTTTCACAAGATCAGATGAAATCTATGGCCGATGAAATTGCGTCTCAAGCAGAAAGTATGGGGCAAATTTCAACGCATGTGATTGAGGCGATAGATCAAATTTCTAAAAACCTTCAAGAAAATTCCGGAAGCTTTAAGGAAATTGCAACCTCTTCCTCAGATCAAATTTCGGGTCTTTCTGTTGAAGTTGAAAAGATGAATACGCTTCTTAAAACCTCTTCCGAAAACGGCGTTTTACAAATTGTCTCTGCGGGCGATAAGTTAAAAGAATCTTTTGAAGAGATTGCTGATTATTCTGAAAAGGTTTCTTTAGCCCTTCAAAATCAAGGGGAATCCTTCTCTCAAAAAACTCAAACCTTAAAGGTGACGGCCGAAGAAACACATGAACAACTGACAACTTTGGTTGAGCAAATGAAGAAAAACTCAAAAGAAATGAGTAAGGTCAGCGAAAGCACCTCTGCCAATTCCTTGAAATTAGGTGGGGCGATTACGCGTCAAGTTCAAGCGTTGGTTTCGGCTTCAAAGACAGCACAAGAATATTTAACACTTCTTGAAAAAGAACACACAGAGGCGAGCACAGAACGCTTTATGAAGTATGCCAGCTTTATCTTGGATGAAATTCAATTCTTGTCTGTGGATATGGCAAAAGTCTTTAATCCAGAAATGGAAGAGGAGCTTTGGAAGAAATACTACGGTGGGGATCATTCGGCCTTTATGCGTTATTTAACAAAAGCTTTAAATAAAGAGCAAGTAGAATCTATTAAAAAGCTCTTCGAGACAAATGAGGAGTTTAGATTAGCCGTCACGCGTTATATGTCTCAATTTGAGGCTATAACACAAAAGGCTAAGGAAAATGATAGGGCAGATATTCTTATGGCTCTATTGATAGGTTCTGACGTCGGTAGACTATATATGATTTTAGCACGCACCTTCCCTAAAAAAGAAGATTAGAAAAAGTCTTAAAAATTAAAGGTCCTTTTTTGACGCTTTAAAAAGTAAGGAAAAACACACCTTAAAAAAGCCTCCTAAATTAAAGGAGGCTTTTTTGTTAGGTGAAAAGCTTTAGGCTTTCTTTAAGAAAAGCTTTAAGGATTCATCATCAATTTGCTCTTCCATTAAAGGCATTTCAACTTTTTCTTCCTTCATTTCAAGGGCAAGCGTTTGTTCTTTGATATATTCTTTGTTTTTTTCTAACGCTTCACGCACAAGCGCAGAGGAGCTTTCGTAGCTTAAAAGAATTCTATCAGAAATATCTAAGTCTTGTTCTTTTCTAAGAGATTGAACCAAACGGACAAAGTCTCTTGAAATGCCTTCTTCTTCAAGATCTGGATAAGTATTTATATCCAAGGTAATGACAAAGGTATTGTCAGAGGAGGCAACCCCATGGACATCTTCTTTTAAGACAAGACGTTGTTCAAACTCATCTTTTGTTAAAACTTCACCTGCAATGGAAAGCGTTTTATCTTCCAAAATTGTCCAATCGTTTGTTTTGGAGGCTTTCAAGATATCCTTTAATTTTGGCCCTAATCGTTTTCCAACAAGAGGGGTTTTGATGTAAAGAATAGGCTCTGCAACTTTGGCGATGTTTTCTTCTAAAGAAACTTCCTTCACATTTACTTCTTCTTCTAAAAGAGGAATAAAGTCTTTCAAGATTGAAACATTTTTCCCTGCAACGGTTAAGTTTTTAAGAGGTAAACGGTTTCTTAACTTATATGTTTCCCGAACGCTTTTTGAAAGAGAACAAATTTCTCTGACAAAGTCCATTTTCTTTGCTAATTCTGTCTTATCTTCAAAGACAGAAACATCTGGCCAGTTTTCTAAATGAACACTTTCTTTTTTCGTTAATTCCTTAAAGATGTATTCACTCATCAACGGAAGTAATGGCGCCAAAAGCTTTGTTAATGTGACCAAAACAGTGTAAAGCGTGTTAAAGGCTTCTGTATCTTCTCCGTTCCAGAAACGTGTCCGAGAACGACGAATATACCAGTTGTTTAGAATTTCTAAGAAATCAGATGTTTCAGAACAAGCCGTCACAATGTCACACTTATCTAAAAGCTCTGTTAAAGAAAGCCCCAATCCTTTCAGTTTGAAGAGGATATATTGATCCAAAATATCTGAAGATTTTTCAATCATTTTCCCTTCAATACCTTCGGAATTTGCGTAAAGACAGAAGAAATAGAACGCATTCCAAAGAGGAATAAGTGCTTTTCTTGCCGCTTTTGCAATTTCTTTTCCGTTTCTATCAATGGCTAAATTTCCGCCTTTTAGAAGAGGAGAAGAAACTAAGAACCATCTTAAAGCGTCGGCCCCTTGAGTATTAAAGACCTCATCAGGACTTGGATAGTTCCGTAGTTTTTTGGAAAGTTTTTGATTATTTTCATCCAAAACAACCCCGTGACAAAGGCAAGTCTTAAACGGATTTTTATGAAATAAAGAAGTTGCCATCACCATCATTGTGTAGAACCAGCCCCGTGTTTGGGCAACATATTCAACAATGAAATCAGCAGGGAAGTGGGATTCAAACCACTCTTTATTTTCGAAAGGATAGTGGATTTGAGCAAAACTCATAGATCCTGATTCAAACCAGCAATCAAAAACATCTTCAACCCGGCGCATTGTTGATTTTCCTGTCGGATCATCTGGATTTGGACGTGTTAAAGAATCAATAAACGGACGGTGTAAATCTTTAACTTCAACCCCGAAATCTCTTTCTAATTCTTCGCAAGATCCGTAAACATCTACCCGAGGGTATTTAGGATCATCACTTTTCCAAACAGGAATTGGAGTGCCCCAGAAACGATGACGACTAATAGACCAATCTCTTGCATTTTCAAGCCATTTTCCAAATTGACCGTCTTTAATGTGTTCTGGAATCCAAGTGATGTTTTGATTTAATTTTACCATTTCGTCTTTAACATCTGTCACTTTAACAAACCAGCTGGACATCGCTCTATAGATTAACGGTGTATCTGTTCGCCAGCAGTGAGGATATTCATGCTTGTAATTTTCACGCTTCACAAGGAATCTGTTTTCTTTTAAATATTTGATAACAGGTTCATTTGTTTCGAAAACTTGCATTCCTTCATAGTCAGGCACTTCGCTTGTAAAGCAGCCCTTCACGTCAACAGGGCAAATCACAGGAATATTTTTCTTTGCGCAAGCCAATCTATCATCTTCCCCAAAGCCTGGTGCTAAATGAACAGTTCCCGTTCCTTCGTCTGTTGAAACATAGTCTGCATGGATGATTCTAAAGCAGTTAGGCGTATCTTTGAAATAGGAGAAGAAAGGGGTATATGTTCTGCCAACAAGTTCTTCCCCTTTGATTTCTTTGACCTTTGTGGCATGGGAAAGTTCTTTTTTGTATTTTCCAACAACCGCAGACCCGATGACATAACAAGCATCTTCTTCTTCATAAATACTGTAATCAATATCATTTCGAACCGCTAAGGCCAAGTTAGAAGGAAGTGTCCAAGGGGTTGTTGTCCAAACCAAAATCTTAAGAGGCTTTGTTTCGCCTTCTTTTGGGGTCAAGGTGAACATCACGGTGACAGCG
Source organism: Alphaproteobacteria bacterium (assembly GCA_009929265.1). Lineage (GTDB taxonomy): Bacteria > Pseudomonadota > Alphaproteobacteria > CASFRQ01 > SAAU01 > SAAU01. The sequence goes on along the minus strand of SAAU01000002.1, from coordinate 114,334 downwards.
GTATCTGTTCTTTCTCTATAGGAATTATCAAGCTTTGTTTCAAAGTTTGAAACAGGTGTTTCAATCGCCCAAGAGTAAGGAAGAACTTGATATCCTTCATAGATAAGCCCTTTTTGATAAAGCTGTTTAAAGGCCCAAAGCAAACTTTCCATATAAGGCAGTTGCATGGTTTTGTAATCGTTCTTAAAATCGACCCAACGGGCTTGACGTGTGACGGTGTTTTCCCATTCTTTTGTATATTTTAAAACCCGTGTGCGGCATGTGTCATTGAATTTATCAATTCCAAATTCTGTAATATTTTTGTGTCCAGAAACACCGAGAGCTTTTTCTGCATCTAATTCAGCAGGAAGTCCGTGACAATCCCATCCAAAACGTCTGTCTACTTTATGTCCACGCATGGTTTGGAAACGTGGCACGATGTCCTTGACATATCCCGTCACAAGATGTCCGTAATGAGGTAATCCATTTGCAAACGGAGGGCCATCATAGAAAACATATTCTTCAGAACCTTCTCTTTGTTCAATAGATTTTTCGAAAATCTTATTTTCTTTCCAGAAGTTTAGGATTTCTTCTTCCTTTTTAGGAAAGGAAACTTTAGCTTCCTGATCCTGATAATACTTTTTACTTGTCATCATATCCCTTTTATATTCTATAATTTTCTTAAAATTCACAACTTCTTTTAAAATATGACTTTTTTCGAATTGAATCAAGAAAAAAGACACTTTTAAGAGGCGTTCGTTAAAAGCATTTGAACAAAGGGGTTTTTATTTTTCAAGATATTTGGAAGAGAATCAAAGGCTATTTTTTTGCCCTCCTTTAGGATTAAAAGAGAGGAGGCTTCTTTTTTCACAAGTGAAATGTTGTGTGTAATAAGAAGGTAAGTTAAATTTTTTTCTTTTTGAACTTTTCTTAAAAGAGACAAAATTTGATCTTGTGTTTTTTCATCTAAAGCACTGGTTGGTTCATCAAGGATAAGAAGTTTTGGCTCCAAAATCAAGGAACGAGCAAGGCTTATCCGTTGGCGTTGTCCGCCTGAAAGCTCGTGCGGGGAGGCCGAAAGAAGATTCGGGGATAAATCCACATCTAAAAGGCTTTGAATCGCTTTTTTATGACGCTCTTTTTTAGAAAGGGATGGAAAATGAACCCGCAGCCCTTCTGTTAAAATTTCCTCTACCGAAAAACGGGGGTTTAAAGAAGAGGAAGGATCTTGAAAAACAAGTTGAATGTCTTTTCTTAAGGGATAAAATTCTTTTTTTGAATAAGAGGAGATGTCTTTTCCATCAAAAACGACCTGCCCAGAAAAGTCGATTAACCGCAAAAGAGCAAAGGCCAAAGATGTTTTGCCTGAGCCACTTTCCCCGATAACGCCTAAAGTTTCGCCTTTCTTCACAGAAAAAGAAACATTCTTTAACGCCTGAAAAGAGGGATAAAACGCATTAAAATTTTCAACAGAAAGAAGGGAGGGCGCCGCTTTATTTTCTGTTTTGTAAGCTTGCGTTTCTAAGGAAGGCAAAAGGGAAATTTGTTTTATATTCCCCTCTTTCATCTCATAAAAACGAGAGGCTATTTTTTGAGCTGCTTTTTGATTGTGCGTGATAAATAAAAGCGCCAAATTCCTCTTTTTTTGAATATCTTTTAATAAAAGAAGGATTTTATTTTCTGTCATCACATCAAGCGCGGTTGTCGGCTCGTCTGCAATAAGAAGTTCTGGATTTGTAGAAAGCGTCATCGCAATCATCACCCGTTGACGTTGCCCGCCTGAAAGCTCATGAGGATAGGCTTTCGGATTAAAGTTTTTATCAAGCCCGACTTCTTTAAAAAGTGGAAGCGTATCTTTGAATTTGGCTTTCGGATTGAAGATTCTTAAGCTTTCCAAAACTTGTTTATAAACAGGATGAAGAGGGTTCAGGGCGCTTAAAGGTTCTTGAAAAATCAGGGCAATTTTTCGTCCTCGAAGAAAACACATTTCTTTTTCGGAAAGGGAAAATAAATCTATATCGTCAAAGAAAATTTTTCCCGTTATTTTGGCATTTTCTAAAAGGCGAAGGATTGAAAGCCCTGTCACGGTTTTGCCCGAGCCACTTTGCCCTAAAAGGGCGACACTTTCATTTTTTTTAATATGAAAAGAAATGTCATGAACAACAGATTTGTTTTTAAAGGAAATAGAAAGATTTTGAACAGAAAGAAGACTCATTTTACGCTCTCCTTATTTTTCGGGTCAAAAGTATCTCTTAGGGCTTGTCCAATAAAAATCAAAAGGCAAAGAACAAAGGATAAAAGTAAAATAACCGTCAACCCAATCCAAGGGGCATAGATGTTTTCCTTTCCTTGACGGATAAGATCCCCTAAAGAAGCGGTATCAGGGGGAAGCCCAAATCCTAAAAAATTAAGAGAAGTGAGCGAGACGATGGAGCCTGCCAAAATAAAGGGAAAAAAGCTAAACACACTGACAAGAGCGTTGGGGAGCAAATGCCTAAACATAATTTGAAACGGGGGAACGCCTAAGCTTTGGGCATACTTGATGTAGTCAAAATTTCTAACTTTCAAAAATTCGGCACGCACGACTCCGATAAGGGTTGTCCATGAAAAACAAAGTAAAATAAAAAACAAACTCCAAAACGAAGGGACAATTAAGCTTGATAAAATAATCAAAATAAAAAGCTGGGGAAGAGATGTCCAAATTTCTAAAAATCTTTGAAAATAAAGGTCTGTTTTTCCGCCAAAGTACCCTTGAATTGAGCCAAAGAAAATCCCAATAAAGCTTGCCGTAAAGGCTAGTAAAAATCCGAAAACAAGACTGATTCTTAGGCCATAAAGACTTCGGGCTAAAATATTGCGTCCCATATCGTCTGTTCCGAGGGGATGGCGAAGGGAAGGGGCGTTTGGAAACGGAGTAGCACTTTGAATATCAATGCTGTTTTGCCCAAAAGGAATGGGAGCAAAAACAATAAAGCCGTTAGATTTTATCTTTTTTAAGAGAATATTGTCTTGATAATCTGCCTTTGTTGGAAGTGCTCCGTCAAAATCGCTTTCCAAATAAGTATTAAATATCGGGAAATAAGCCCGCCCTTTATAAGAGATAAAAAGAGGGTTTTCATTAGCTAAAAAGGGAGCAAAAAGGCAAAGAATAAAAAGGGAAATAAGAAGAAAAAATCCATATTTTCCAACTTTATTTTTGAAAAATCGTTTTAAGGCTGAATCCAAAATTTTCATGATAAATTCTCCTTAAACGTAATGCGTGGATCTACAAAATGATAGGTTAAGTCACTGATTAAATTAAGGAGAAGTCCCAAAAGCCCAAAGATATAAAGGGAGCCAAAAATAACGGGATAATCCCTATTTAAGACCGATTCAAACCCCAAAAGGCCCAACCCATCTAGGGAAAAAATAACTTCTGTCAAAACAGATCCTGTAAACAAAAGAGAAATAAGGGTGGAGGGAAATCCCGCAATAACAATCAACATCGCGTTTCTAAAGACATGGCGATAAAGAACTTGCTTTTTTTGAAGGCCTTTTGCCCGTGCCGTTAAGACGTAATTTTTATGAAGTTCTTCTAAAAAAGAGTTTTTGGTTAAAAAAGTTAATCCTGCCAATCCCCCTAAAGTCATTGTGCCGACAGGTAAAATAAGGTGCCAAAAATAATCTCTCGTTTTCCCTATAAAAGAAAGGGTTTCAAAGTTATCTGAAATCAGTCCTTTTAAGGGGAAAATATTCCAATAACTTCCTCCACAAAAAAGAATAATTAAAAAAACAGCCAGTAAAAAGGAGGGAATTGCATATCCTAAAATCAAAACGCCATTGGTTATTTTATCGAAAGAGGAGGTATGGTAAAGTGCTTTCTTTATCCCCAAAGGAATGGAAATAAGGTAGATAAGAAACGTGCTCCACAAACCAAGAGAAATTGAAACAGGCATTTTTTCTAAAATTAACTGAATGACCGTTTTGTCCTGATAAAAGCTTTTTCCAAAATCAAAACGTAAATAATCTTTAACCATTTTTAAGAAGCGTTTAGGGGCAGATTCATTAAAGCCAAATTGAACAATCAATTCTTGCCTTAAAGAGGATTCAATCCCATCTGCGCCTTTATAAAATGAATCTTTTGAAATAGAGGCTTCTGTTTGATTTGTTTTTTCGATATTTTGAAGGACTTGTTCTACAGGACCTCCGGGGGCCATTTGGATAAAGATAAAATTAGTCAGCAAAATGCCAAATAAAGTCAAAGGAATAAAAAGAAGGCGTTTTAAGAAATACTGTTTCATTTTATCCACCAAGATTGAATATCAATTCCAGAAAAAGGCGCTTTTTGAGGAATGCCAAAAATATTCCGAAAAACAACACGAAAACAAGGGGTATACCAATTTGGAATAACATAATAGTTAAAAAGCAAAACTCTGTCAAAGGCGTGAACGGCTGTTTTAAGCTCGGAATAGGTTTTGGCTTCGACTATTTTTTCAATTAGAAAATCAACAACAGGACTTTTGACCCCTGCAAAGTTAGACGTCCCTTTTAGGGTAGAAGAAGCCCCCCAAAAACTATAGCGTTGTTCATTTCCAGGGGAAAGAGATTGCCCAAAAACATGCACAATCATATCAAAATCAAATGAATCCAGGCGGTTTTTATATTGCACAGAATCTATAAAGCGAAGGGACGCTTTAATGCCCAATTTTTCTAAATTTCGAAGAAGGGGGCGAAAAACGCGCTCCCAAGTGCTTTGACTGCCAGCCTCTAAAAGGATTTCAAAGCTAAAAGCATTTCCGTTTACATCTCTTAAAATGCCTTGTTTGTCCACTTGCCAGCCCGCGTCCTTTAAAAGGGAAAGAGCTTTTAGATAATCTTCCTTTTTATGTGCTTTTGGGTTTTTAAAAGGGGTATCAAAAAGTTCAGGAGGCAAGTCTTTTTTAAAAGGGGACAAAAGAAAGAGCTCTTCTTTTGAAGGCAAAGGCGGCGCTTTTAAAACAGAATTATCAAAATAGCTTTCTGTTCGTTTATAAAGGCCATTAAATAAATGAAAGTTCACCCAATCAAAATCAAAGGCATAATTTAGGGCTTTTCGAACCCGTCTATCTTTGAAAATAGGGCGTCTTGTATTAAAAACGAATCCTTGCATCCCACTTGGATAATGATGGTAAAATTCTTGTTTTTTTAGATTTTTTTTCAAAAGGACGTCTTTTGGATAAGCATTTACCCATTTTTTAGATTCATTTTCAATGCGTATATCAAAAGCGCCTGCCTTTAAACCTTCAAGCGCAACCGTGCTGTCTCGATAAACATCATAGCGAATAAAATCAAAATTATAACGGCCTTTATTAACGGGAAGATCTTTGGCCCAATAGGCTTTATCCCGCTCGTAAAGGATATATCGCCCGCCATCGAAAGAGGCTATTTTATAGGGACCAGAAGAAATTAACGGGGTTAAAGTTGTTTTCTTAAAGTCTCTTGTCTCTAAATCTTTATGACTTAAAATCGGCAGTTGTCCTAAGATAAGGGGAAGCTCTCGATTTTCTTTATCAAAGACAAAACGTACGCCATTTTCGCCAACTTGTTCCGCTTTCATAACGTTTTTGTAATAAGCACGATAAAAAGGTTGTCCTTTTTCTTTAAGAGTTTTAAAGGTTTCCAAAACATCTAACGGAAGGATTTTCTCCCCGTTTTGAAAACGCGCCTTTGGATTTATGTAAAAGATAATTTCTTTAGAAGAGGGCTGTTCAATCGATTGCGCAACGAGGCCATAAAGGGAAAAAACCTCATCGCCAGATTGAGCCAGAAGCGTATCAAAAACAAGGCCAATACCTGTAGGACTTCTGCCTTGTAGGGCAAAGGGATTTAAAGTATCAAAGGATGAAAAAGTAGCTTGCCTTAAAGTGCCGCCTTTTGGCGCTGTTGGATTGACATAGTCAAAATGAGTAAAAGAGTTAGGATATTTTAAATCTCCATAAAGAGAAAACCCATATTCTTGCGCTCCCCCTATAAAAGGAAAAAAGAAACAAAGAAAAAAGAAAGCAAACTTACTCATTTTCCCACTCATCTTCTTCTAAAAGAGTGTTGGTTAAGGTTTTTTGTTCAAGAGAATCTGTTTCAAAAGAAGAAAGGAAAAGATAAACTTTTGCCAAAGGACTTTCTTCAAAAGATTTTTTAAGAGCCCCTTCCGTTTCATAGGTATTTAAAATGTCAAAAAACAAAGACGTACGTTCACAAAATAAAGAAACGTAGAAAACAAGCAAAGGGTCTTCTTTTAAGTCCTGATAAAATTTTTCCTTAAAATCATCTTCAAGGGCAATTTTTTCCAAAAAGTCCAAATAAGGAGTAGTAATTTCTTTTTCTTGAAATAAAAGAAAGTGAATTTTTTCCATAAGGCGTGAAAGTTCTTCTTGAAGAAATGTCAGCTTTTGCAAAAGTGCTTCATTTTTTACCTTTACTTCCATTTCAAGGCAAGAGCGGCTCATCGCTTCACTATTGGCACCTAGTCGCATAATAGCCATAATATTATTTTCCAAAAGTTTATCTTTTCTCTTAGATTCAAAAAGATGAAAAAGGAAAAGACTGATAATCCACAGCAAGACAAGAGGTAAAAAACAAGAGGCGATAAAAAGTGAAAAATCAGGAGGCAGCATGGATGTTAAAAGGGTAAGGCCCCCATTTTTTTCAATATAAACAATCACACCCCCAATCCAAAGAAAGGACGCAGAAAGAATAAGAAGAAAGAAAAAAATGAAAAGAGGCATGCTAATTCTCCCTAGAATTTTAAAAAAGATTTGTATTTTTTTATGAAAATAGAGTAAACTTCTTTTGGTTATAAATACAGTCTTTTTTTGTGAGAATAGGAAAAAATGAAATATTTAGAATTTGAAAAAGAAATACAAGAATTGGAACAAAAACGCGATCTTCTACGTCATGAAGGGGTTGGAAATAGAGAAAATCTTGCAAAAGAACTTTCTAGAATCGAATCTAAACTAAAAAGAAAGACTGAAGAGATTTATAAAAGCTTAAATCCGTGGCAAAAAACTTTGGTTGCTCGTCACGAAACTCGTCCTCATACGTTGGATTATATTGAAGCGTTGATTGACGATTTTACCCCTCTTGCAGGCGATAGACTCTTTGCAGAGGATGCTGCTATGGTTTCTGGGTTAGGGCGCTTTCGTGGGCACTCTGTTGTTGTTTTAGGGCTAGAAAAAGGAAATTCGACCCAAACACGCCTAGAGCATAACTTTGGAATGAGTAAACCTGAAGGCTATCGAAAAGCGGTTCGTATGATGGAATTGGCTAACCATTTCAATCTGCCTGTTTTGACTTTTATTGATACGGCAGGGGCTTATCCTGGGGTAGATGCTGAAGCTAGAGGACAAGCGGAAGCTATTGCAAAAGCGATGGAAAAAAGCTTTAATATTTCGGTGCCTTTAATTGCTTGTGTTATTGGGGAAGGCGGTTCTGGCGGGGCGATTGCCTTGGCGGTGGCCGATAAAGTTTTAATGCTTGAAAATTCTATTTATTCCGTGATTTCTCCAGAGGGATGTGCCTCTATTTTATGGCGGGATGCTTCGATGGCAAAAGAGGCCTCAAAAGCCCTTCATTTAACAGCTCAAGATTTATTAAAACTTAAAGTTATTGATGAGATTATTCCCGAACCTTTAGGGGGAGCACATCGTAATCCAGCTGAGGCCATGAAGAATGCCGGAGATGTGTTTGAAAAACATCTAAAAGAGCTCGATAAAATTGATACGCAACAGCTTAAAGGCAAAAGACGGGATAAATTCCTTCAAATGACCAGAGATGTTTCTTTGAAAAAATAAAAAATTTATAAAATTGTCTTAATTAGGGGAATTGTAATTTTTCTGTTTGCAGACAGAGAAAGGGTATCGAGTTTATCGACCGTTTCCTCTATCTGTTCGAAAGATCTTTCTGTGTGAAGGACAAGATAATCAATAACTTCTGTTGAAATGGAAATTTGCTTATCATAAAAAAGTTTTAAAAATAAGCTAGCAACAAGGGTGTCATCTGGCAGACCAATATCAACCTTTTGTGCCGCATTGAGGCGGGAGGCAAGATCCTTTAACGTCATTAAGGGCATTTTATTACAGGTAAGAAGAAGCTGCCCTTTTGTTTCTTTGATAAAATTAAAAAGATGAAAGAGTTTTTCTTCATCCAAATCTTCGTCAATGTCTTCTATTACAATTTTTTGGGCTTTAAGAGACGGGATTTTATCCTCTTTTAAAGAAGAACAAGTTTCTCTTTTCTTTGAAAAAAGGTGGGCTAAATGCGTTTTTCCAGAATTTTTTGGGCCCTTTAAGATAAGACAACTTCCTTCCCAAAGTTGAGGGTGTGTAATAAGCTCAAAAGCCTCCCAATTGCACGGAGCGACCAAAAAATCCTCTCTTTTTAAAGAAGGTTTAAATGGAAAATGAAAAGGAACTTGTAAAAAAGGCATTTCTAATTTTCCTTATAAAAAGAAGTGGTTTTATAAAATTGAACGAACTTTCTAATGAAAAGAGCTATAATAGCGGACAACGGCGTTGCCACAACAAGTCCTGTAAAGCCAAACAAGCTTCCAAAAGCCAAAAGGGCGAAGATGACCCAAACAGGGGAAAGGCCCACTTTTTCTCCCACTAATTTTGGGGTAAGGAAGTTGCCTTCAATAGATTGTCCAATCGCAAAGATTCCAATCGTTAAAGCATACATATAAGGGGGAAGTTGATTGATAAAGACCAATAATAATCCCATAAAGAAAGCAAAGAAAGATCCCACATAAGGAATAAAAGAAAGGACCCCTGCAAAAAGCCCAGTCAATAAGCCTGAAGGCAATCCAATCAATGTAAATCCAATCCCATAAAAGAGGCCTAAAAACAAACAAACAAAGCTTTGACCCTTCACAAATCCTCTTAAAATAAGGTTGATTTCTTTTTGAGTTTCAATGACTTTATCTTGGGTTTTAAGAGGAAAAAGATGAAGAAAATGTTCGGCCATTTTATCCCAGGAAAGCATCATATAAAAACTAACAATTGGGGCAATGACCAGTAAAGAAAGAACATTGAAAAAGACAACTCCTTGCTTAACCAAAGAGAAAATAAAATTGCTTCCAAGAGAAATAATTTCATTGGTTTGTTGCTTAATAAATTGAGACAAATTTAGGTTTGAAGAGGATGTAAAAAGAATTTTGACATTATCCCAAAGGGTATCTATTTTTTCCAAAAGCAACGGAAGGTGCATTTGAATTTTATTGATAATTTCGATAAATTCAAATTCTAAAAAAGGAATAAAAATCAAGGTCAACGAAAGCATTAAAAAGATAAATCCAAATAACACAATGGAAATAGATAAGAACTTAGGACATCCCTTTTTTTTCAATTTTTTTGCAAGAGGCGTTAAAAAATAGGCCATTAAAAACCCTAAAACAAAAGGAAAAAGAATGGATTTAAATAAAAAATATCCCAAAACCAAAAGAGCTGTAAGGCAGAAAAATAAAACATATTTTTTAATCATTTTCTTCTCCTTTTTCTTCTAAATAGGGAGGGAAAGACAAAGCTTCTGGATTTTCTTGAATATCAGAAGGTTGTTCTGTTTCCGGGGATAAGGCAGTTGGAAGTGTTGGATAATAATCCATAGGAGATTCATCTAAAACATCTACAGTGTCTTTTTCAAGGAAAGGATCTTTTTGTTTTTCTTCTTCGGTTGCTTTTTCAAGTTGCTTAATTTCCCATAATTCATCTGTCAAAGTGAAAAGCAAAAGTCCTTTCTTTTTCAAGGAATCTGAAAGCATTTTTAAATTTCCTGCATAGAAAATTTCCATTTGTGCTTTGTCTTTTTTAACCGCTTGAAGAACGTATTTTTTAATGACTTTAACCGATTCAATTTTTTTTCTGATTTGAATAAGACTTTTTAAGTTTTCTAAAGGGGTCACAACCGTTAATCTTGACGGCATATCAAAACGTAAGGCATTATTTTTTCGGTAATCGTCTCCAAGGGCAGTAATGATTTTTTTTGAAGCTCTTTTAAAAACAGCAGCAAGAGGTTCATTAACTGATTCTGAAAACGTAAATTCTTTAAAATCAGATTTTACATGCTTAAAAGGGTAAATATGGAAATAAGCTAAATGTAAATTTTCTTCATAGTAAGCTTCAAAAACAAGGGCTTCTTTTGCTCCATATTTTTTAAGAAGGGGCTGAATATCAATATCATAATCTGTTTTAAGTTGCTCACTTGACAGAAGAGACATATCCTCTAAATCCCCCAAAGGAAGGATAAGTGGGGTTAAAGGACTTTCTAAAGATTCATTTTTCCAAGAAGAAAACCATTCATTTTGTTCTGAAAACAACATTTTTTCTGGGAATTTTTTATCTGAATAAAGAGGAAGAACAAGAATGGGAGAGGAAGCAACTGGCACAAAAGAAAGCTCCTTTTCTTGGAGGAATTCTTTAACTTTATCTTCTTTAAACTCAACAGAAACATGGGCTAAATAACGCACCTTTGAATTTTTTTCATCTAAAACAGAAAGATTTTGAACCATGTCAATGATGTTTTCTGTTGAAATGGAGGTAAAATCAAACGCCTCTGGTAAAAGAGCAATTCTTTTTAAAAGGCTTGAAAAAGCTTCGATTTGAACTTTAACAAGAGCATTTTCTCTAGCCGCTAAAGCGCTTTCTGCTGTGACATCTACAAAAAGATTCTTTACCGAAAAAAGCGGAGAGGCTTTTGCCGTTAAGGAAAATAGAAACATTCCCAAAAAGAGAAAGACAGCAGATAAACGTTTCATTTTTATCCTATAATTTCAAAATGATTAAAAAAGAAGCTGATTTCTTTTTCGGCATTTTCAGGGCTATCAGATCCGTGGACAGAGTTTTCTGTAAATCCAACAGCAAATTGTTTTCGAATAGTTCCTTCTTCGGCTTTTTCTGGGTTCGTGGCGCCCATTAAGGCTCTATTTTTTAAGATAGCGTTTTCCCCTTCAAGGACTTGAGCCACAATAGGACCTGATGTCATAAATTCAACCAATCCATCAAAGAACGGTTTGCCTTTATGAACGGCATAAAAAGCTTCGGCTTGTTCTTTTGTCAAGCGAAGGCGTTTTTGAGCAACAATGCGTAGGCCGTTTTCTTCAAAAATAGAATTTATTTTTCCCGTTAAGTTTCGAGCCGTTGCATCAGGTTTAATCATAGAAAGGGTGCGTTCGATGGACATGTCAATCTCCTAAAAGGTTTAATATATTTCAATATTTATAACGCATCCTCTTCAAAAGTTCAAGAAATTATGCTATAGCTGTTTTTATAAATATTTTTTAATAAAAAATCAAGATTTAGGGAGGTTTTATGACTTATAATAAAGAAAATATTTTTGCAAAGATTTTAAGAAAAGAAATCCCAGCAAAAGTTGTTTACGAAGATGAATATGCTTTGGCCTTTGAAGATGTTGCCCCACAAGCTCCTGTTCATATTTTGGTCATTCCAAAAGGAGACTATACGGATTTTGGAGACTTTGTTCAAAAGGCACCATCTTCTATGCAAATGGGATATTTTAAGGCTGTTCAAACGGTTGCCAATCAAGTCAGTCAAACAGGTTATCGTCTTTTGATGAATACAGGCAAAGATTCTGGACAAGCCGTTGCCCATTATCACACCCATATTTTGGCAGGACGTTCTTTCTCAGATAAGATTATCTAATCTTAATTTTTCTCATTTAGAATGAATCACAAATAGCTCTTGACAAAAGGGTAAATAAATTTTATAGTCACACTCAAATCTTTACGAAGAGGGGTTTATTATGCGTATTAGAAATTCATTAAAGTCGGCTAAAGAACGGGATAAAGATTGTAAGCTCGTTCGTCGCAAAGGTCGTGTGTTTATTATTAACAAAAAAAATCCACGCTTTAAAGCTAGACAGGGTTAATTTAACCTAATTTTTCCGAAAGGCTTGTTTATGACAAGCCTTTCTTTTTGTTTTGAGCTAGGCATTGGCTTTTTTAAAAAAAGGTATATAATAAGCTGAAATTTAAAAGGAAAAAAAGATGAAAATTCCTATAAATGAAATTAGAAAAAATCAAACAGTCCTTTATTTTATAAAGGCGCACCGGTATTTGGTCTTAACCCTTTTTTTGTTTTTATTTGGAACGCTTGTGACAGGGTTATTGGGGCTGTTTTTATTTGGGGTTCCCCTTGTTTGGGCAGGATATGAGCTGGCTTTGCTCTATCAAAAGAAAACACAAAAGGTTGAAATTTTACATATTCCTCAGATGGTCTTTTCTTTAAGGTTTTCTGTATTAGGAGGATTTATTTCTTTTTTATGGTTTCTTCTTTTTACCCCAGATTGGATTAAAAAGTTAAGTCTGTTTTTGGAGCGCAACTCCTTTATTTCCCTTTTTGAAATAGGGTCTTATCTTTACGGACTTTTATTTGTTGCCCTTATAATCTTTATTCTTTTATTTGTGGGAAGCTATTATCTTTTCCGTCCAAAAAAAAATATTTAAGACGGGTTTCGCGCAGGAAACGATCTGTAAGAAAGGGCTTCTGCAATATGAGAAGAATTCACGCAAGAGGCCTCTTCCAGGTCAGCAATGGTCCTTGCGACTCGAAGCATTCTAAAATACCCTCGTGCGGATAACCCCATTTTTTCCATAGCTGTAATCAACATATCTTTTGCTTTTTTATCCATTTGGCAAACAGATTCTAAAAGAGAACTTTCGGTTCTGGCGTTGATTTTTTCCTTTGTTTTATATTCGGCGGCGCGTTCATATTGAATTTGACGGGATCGTAAGACTCTTTTTAAGATAACTAAGGAAGATTCAGCCTCCTCAATATCAGAAATTTCCCAAGGATTAACAGGTGGCACATCAATATAAAGATCGATTCTATCTAAAAAAGGACCTGAAAGTTTGGATTGATAGTCAATCGCGCATTTGGGGGCCTTTGTGCATTCACGCCCAGGTGTGCCAAAATATCCACAGCGACAGGGATTCATAGCTGCAATAAGTTGAAAACGCGCCGGATAGGTGACATGCGATAAAACCCGGGCGACATGAACATTTCCCGTTTCCATAGGTTGTCTTAAGGATTCTAAAACATTTCGATTAAATTCTGGGACTTCATCTAAAAATAAAACCCCATTATGAGCCAGTGAGATTTCCCCTGGTTTTGATTTAGCGCCTCCCCCCACCAAAGCGGGCATAGAGGAGGAATGATGTGGGGCTCGAAAGGGGCGCTCTGTAATTAAATGGCCTTCTTTTAAAAAACCTGCAATAGAGTGGACAATACTTGTTTCTAAGATTTCCTCAGAAGTAAGGGGGGGTAAAATACTTGCAAAGTGAGAGGCTAGCATAGATTTTCCTGCTCCAGGAGGGCCCACCATTAAAAGATTATGTCCTCCAGCTGCCGCAATTTCTAACGCTCTTTTGGCGCGTTCTTGCCCTTTAATATTTTTAAAATCAAGAGCAGAATTATAAGAGGAAGCTGTTTCTTTTTTTAATTGAGGATGAGAAAGCAACTGTTCGCCTTTTAAATGATTCATTAAAGAAAGAAGATGATCTGGCGCATAAACATCTTCATTGCCAGACCAAAGAGCCTCATGAGCATTTTCCTTTGGACAAATAAAACCCTTATCTTGAGAAACAGCAAAAACACTGGCTGGAAGAATTCCAGAAACGGGAGATAAATGCGCGTTTAAGCTTAATTCCCCCATGACAAGATAGGATATCAAAGATTCTTGAGGAATAATATCCATAGCGCATAAAAGCCCTAAAGCAATCGGTAAATCAAAGTGAGACCCCTCTTTTAAAACATCAGCAGGGGCCAAATTAACTGTAATTCTTTTTGCAGGAAGAGAAAGTCCTAAAGAATGAAGCGCAGCGCGCACGCGTTCTTTGCTTTCCCCCACGGCTTTATCAGGAAGCCCTACGATTGTAAAGGCTGGAAGGCCAGAGGCAATCTGAACCTCGACAGTAATATCAAGGACATCAATTCCCTTAAAGGCAACAGTATGAAGTTCTGAAACCATTAGAATCTAGGAATATTATTGTTGTCGCGCCATTTACGTGTGGGGTATCCTTTTTGGGATGGAATATCGCCTTTTCCTGTAAATTTAGGCTTATCTTTGAGCTGAACATATCCTTGATTTTCGTATTTTGAAATACATTTTGAATCCTCATAAGAACAAGAAACAACGTCTCGTAAAACAGGGTGTTGTAATTCAACTGTTGTCAACTTTAACGTATGGGTTTCATAATTATTTAAAGAATTGACGCGAAGTTTTTCCGCTTTTTTCTGATAAGCTTTTTCTTCCCGTTGTTTTTCCCATTCAATCCGTTTTTCGCTTTTTTTGTAATTTCTTTTTTTAAGCTCGGCCCCAGAAGATTGTGGAAATTCTTCAGGTTTTACATAAGGCATTTTAGGTTTTTCAGGGACTTTTTTAAAGTAAGTTTGCAAAACGCCTTTTTTGTCATAGGCTTCTTTTGTTTTTTCTGTTCTATTTTTAGAACTCATTGAACTGCAAGAAACCAAGAATGTCATTAAAAAGAAAAAGATATATCTCATAAAGAACCTCTTTATTTAAATAAGTTTTCTTAGAGTATAGAAAAGAATTTACTTAAATAAAAGAGGTTTTTTGCTTTTTGCGTGTTTTTATCTAAAATTTTATTTAGAAACAATGACAAGCGCTTCACGTAAAACACGATCTCCGCCGATAAGATATCCTTTTTGAATTTCTTGAACAACGGTTTGTGGTGGAACGGAAGCATCTTCAATTTCTTGAATAGCTTTTTGGAAATTCGGATTAAAAGGGTTATTCAAAGAATCAATCGGGGTAATTTCTTTGCTCTTCAGGACGTCCAAAAATTCTTTATGAGTCAGTTCGATTCCGGCCATAAAAGCATCGAAATTAGAGGAATCTTTTTGATAAGAGCTTAAGGCTCGTTCAAAAGAATCAAGCACAGGAAGGAGCATTTCTACAAATTTTCCAAGGGCGTATTTTTCTGATTTTTCAATATCAAGCCGCGTCCTTTTCTTTAAGTTTTCCATGTCCGCGCAGGCCCTTAAGCAATTTGTTTTCCATTCTGTCTCAGAGGATTTTAATTTTTCAAAATCTTCTTTTAACTTTTCAATATGTTCCGTTGAAAGAGAATCGTCTTTTACATCTTTCTTTTTATCTTCTTTGGAAGGCTTTTTATCAGTTGTCATAAAATAATCCTTATGTTTTTGGTTTACATTTGTTTCAGTTTCTATATATTTGGGCATTAGATATGTATTTTTCAAGCTTTTTTTATCAAAGAGAGGAAAAAATGAGTGAATTATTAGAATTTAAACGTCAATATGGGCGTTTATTGGATGAAATACGTCCTGTTGAAATGATAACAGGTGTTAATAAGTATGCGGAAGGATCTTGCTTAATTAAAGCTGGAGATACACATGTGATGTGCATAGCCTCTTTGGAAAAAAGAGTTCCTTTTTGGGTTCATGGAACGGGCTCTGGTTGGGTGACCGCAGAATATGGAATGCTTCCAAGGTCAACTTCTGACAGAATGGATAGAGAGGCAAAAAAAGGGCAATCAGGACGCACTCAAGAAATTCAAAGATTGATTGGACGATCCCTTCGTTCTGTTGTGGATTTGAAACAAATGGGCGAGATTTCTATTAAGGTAGATTGCGATGTGATTCAAGCAGATGGCGGGACAAGAACGGCCTCTATTTCCGGCGGATTTGTTGCGCTTTATTTGGCCTTAAACTCCCTAAAAGAACGCCATATTATCCGTCAAATTCCAATTCAAAATTTTGTAGGAGCGATTTCTTGCGGAATTGTCAAAGGCAACTTGTGTTTGGATTTGGATTATGATGAAGATTCTTCTGCCGATGTGGATTCCAATTTTGTTTTAACATCAAATGGGCGCCTTGTCGAAATTCAAGGAACCGCAGAAAAAGAACCTTTTACCCCTAAGCAATTTTTAGATTTATTGGCTTTAGCTCAAAAAGGGGTGGGAGAAATAACTCAAAAACAAAAAGAAGCTTTAGGGCTTTAGAAATTTTATAATCAATGAAGAAGCGTCCCTTTTATTCAAAAAAAGGGGCGTTTTTTTTGATGAAAAAAAGTTAGTTAAATTTGAATAAAACAGGAGCCGTTTGCATTTTACATACCGTTGACCCACCAACGATAGAGCAAGTTTCCTGCGTTGTTGATTGTGAAGTGCATGTTGTTTGAATGTTCTCTAAAGTTGGGTTGTCAAATTCTTGATCGCGCACTTTTATCCCAAAAAAGCCAATATTTTGCCGAGCCACTTTAAAACATTGCTCAGAAGTAAGGCCTTCATAAGAAATGGAAAATCCGTCTGTAAGGGCGGCAACAGAAATCTTTCCGCCAAAATCATGAATAAGGCGTGTGGTCACCCCACTGCCCCGACATTCTTCTGTAAAAATTTTTTCTTTACAAAGAAAATCATTGAGGGACGTTCCTTTATTTGTAATTTCTGAGTAATCCCGTTGCCAAGAATAAAGTTTCTTAATATTGGTTGCGGCATTGACAAGACTTCTTGCGACTTTATTTATTTTGTAGTTTTCAATCATGCCATTATAGACTTTTAAAGAGCCCATTGTTAACGCAGCAATAAGGGATATAACCCCAATCATTTCAAGTAAAGTTCGTCCGTTTTCATGTGTCGATTTCATAGAAAACCTCATTTATAATAAAAGCTCACAAGCATACGTGCATTTTTACAAGAACTTGAAGAAGGATCACTTGTGCAAGAAGATGGAAGGCAGATTGCCGCCGCCTCTGCCGAAGTTAAAGGCGCCTCGTAAGTTGTGCCTGTGTGGGCAGCTCCATCAATGACAATGTCAATAAAATGCAAGTTTTGAGAGGCAATCTTAAAGCATTCCTCGGAAGATAAGCCTGAATAATTAAGAGAAAAAGACGCCCCATCTGCAGGAGCCGTCACCGTCACAGTTCCCCCTAAAGCATGTTTAATAGTTGTTGTGCCATCTTTTGTGATGCATCCTGATGGAAAGATTTCTTCTTTACAGAGTTTTTGAGGGAGATTTGTGCCCTCTAATGTAATTTCTTTATAATTTTTCTGCCAAGAATAAAGTTTTTTAATATTTTGAGCGGCCGCAAAAAGATCTTCGCCCATTTCGCGGACTTTCATAGAATCAATCGCCACAGAATATCCAGAAAGGGCCCCAACAGTCAGAAGTCCAATAATTCCAAGAACGCCAATCATTTCAATAAGAGTGCGGCCTTTTTGACATGATTCTTTCATGGGTTTCTCCTTGAAAATTTGTTTTTTAAACAATAACGATTTTTAATCAAAAAGGCAATGATTTATTTTAATCTAAAGAAAGAAGGCAGAAAGTTTAGAACCTCTGTTTCTTCCAATAAATCAAATATTTTGTCCTTTTGAGGGGTTTTTAAAAGAAGCTGATATTCCTTTTTAATTCGTTTTTCAGAAAGCGTTTTTAATCGAAAGGCATGGTCCTTAAAAAGGCCTCTTTCTTTAGGTAAAATGTCCCCTTTTCCATAAGAAGAAAAAAAGCGAAGATAGCGTAAAAGACGAAGAGGATCTTCTTTAAGTTTTTCTGAAATATCTCCAATAAAACGCACCCGTCCTTCTTCTAAATCTTTTTTGCCTTCAAAAAAATCATAAAGCTGCCCTTTTTTATCTAAATAAAGAGCATTAAAGGTGAAATCTCGCCTCAAAGCATCTTCTTTCATCAAAACATTTTCGTAAGAAACCTTTGGATAACGAGAGGAGCCATAGCACTCTTTCCTAAAAGAAGTCAGCTCAATTTTTTCCCCTTGATAGGTAAATCTAAACGAGCCAAAGGCTTTTCCTTTTGAAGTAAAAGGAATATTATTTTTTGTTAAAAGGGCTTCTATTTGTTCAGGCGGGAAAGAGGTTGTCATATCTATATCTTTATTTTTGCCTCCCAAAAGGGCATCTCGGACAACCCCTCCAATAAAAAAGAGATTGTTTTCAAAAAGCGAAAACAACGATTCAAAAATATTTTTATCGTCTATAAACGAAATTAAATCTGTTAAATATATTTGTTTCATGGGAAAAGAGTAGGATGTTTTTTTTCAAAAAGAAAGAAAAATAATAGCGTTTTTTAGAAAAAAGTGTATACTTTCGAATATGAACAAAGATATTTATTACATTTCAACACAAGAAGAATTAGAAATTGCCTGCGCGGAACTTTCTTCTTGCTCTATCCTTGCCATTGATACAGAGTTTGTGCGTGAAAAAACGTATTGGGCAAAGTTGTGTTTAATTCAAATTTCAAATGGAAAAAAGAACTATTGCATTGATCCTCTTCTAAATAGTTTGGATTTAACGGCGGTTTTTTCTTTAATGAAAAAGCAAGATATTTTAAAGATTTTTCATGCCTCAAGACAGGATTTGGAAATTTTTTATCATTTGGGAAATTTTATTCCTTCCCCTGTTTTTGATACACAAATTGCTGCCCAAGTTTTGGGTTACGGGGAAAGCATTAGTTATCAAAATCTTGTGCAAGGGATTTTAGAAGTCAAAATTCAAAAAGAGATGCGCTATACCGATTGGGAAAAGCGTCCTTTGTTGGAAAAACAAATGGAATATGCGGCAAATGATGTTAAGTATCTGTTTGACATATATCCTAAAATCAAAGAGCTTCTTGAGCAGGAAAATCGCCTTTTTTGGATTGAGGAAGAGCAAAAAGGGCAACAAGACGTTTCCTTGTATGAGGTTGATTCTTGGAAAGTCTGGAAGAAAATCAAAGTTCATACGCATAATGTGGACGCTTTAAAACGGTTAAAACTTTTGGCCTTTTGGCGTGAAGAGCAAGCTAAACAACGAGACGTTCCAAGACGTAGTTTTTTGAAAGATGATTTATTATTAGAATGGGCTCTTTTCAATCCCAAAACAGAAAAAGATTTTGCAAGATTAAGAAATGCAAACGCTTCTTTTTATAAGAACAAAGATGTTCAAGCTTTGCTTTCATTTCTTGAAAATGAAATAGATTCTTTAAGTTTTAAAAAGGATGAATTTGACGCGTATCTAACGGGGGCAAAGGTAAAAACAAAAGGACAAGAAGAGGGGGAAGAAGCCCTAAAATTCCTTTTGAAAATTATCTCAGAAAAGCAAAAAGTGGCGCCTAAAATTTTATGTTCAACAAAGGATCTGGAAGCTTTAAGTTTTGGAAAAACAGAGGGGCTTTCCTGTCTGAAAGGGTGGCGTTTTGATATTTTTGGAAAACAAGCCCTTTTGTTGCTTCAAGGCAAAATTGTCTTTTACTTTAATCCCGAAAAACAAGAGATGGAGATAAAAGAAGTTTAAGCGGTTCGTTTTTTAAAGGTGTCTTAAAAAGGGTTAATCTTCATTTATCCAAATTACAGAATATTGACGCGCTGGATCTAAAGGGTCTCGGCGATAGCTGTTATAAGCAGGCGTTGTATACGTATCTATGTGGGAGGCCTGAATTTTTGAAATACCGCAAGCTTTCAATCTAGAAACAACGTAGCCTTCAAAATCAAAAAGATATTTGCCTTCGCCTTTTGGGGTAAAAAATTGAAAATCGCTTTCGGGGAAAAGGCTTTTCATTTTATTATCCGTCTCAAAGCTTTCCTTTTGAAGACAAGGGCCCACCATTGCCGAAATATCTGAAAGCTCAGCTCCAAGCGATATCATGGCAAGAATTGTGCGCTCTATCACGCCTTGAAAAGCCCCTTTCCATCCTGCATGAGCCGCGCCAATAATACCCGCTTTTTCGTCGGCCAAAAGAACAGGGGCACAATCGGCCGTTTTAATCGTCAAAGGGATGCCTTTTTTATCTGTGACCCAAGCGTCCGCCTTTGGCATATCAAAGCGCTTCTTTGGAAGATAAAGAACGTTTGGCGAATGGATTTGTGTTAAGAGACACGGGGATTGAAATTGAAGAGACTCTTTGGCGTCTAAAAACCGATATGTAATATTTTTGAATGTAAAATCAGATGTTGGTTTGCCCTTTGTTGTCATTTTTCTCCCCCTTTTTTAAAAATTTTCGTTTAAGCGCTTTTCTTAAAAGACGATATTGCCGTTTTGTATTTTTAAGTTCTTGCTTTAAGGCCTTTCGTTGGTAGTGCTTTTGCATCGCTTTTCTTTTAATCTGTTTTACTTCGTTGGTAAAATTCTTTGTGACAGATTTTGAAATCTGAGTGACATTTCGACGTAAAGCCCTCATATTCTCGCGCCGCTTATCTCTGGATTTAATCCATTTTAAGGTGATTTTATAGCCAAACCATCCGCCAAAAATCGCCCAAGGAATACAGCCAACTGTCATTAAAAAGCCCCAGTCTTTTAAAAGAACGTTAAAGAACATTTTAACGGCTTCTAAAAAACAAAGATCGCCTTTAAAAGGGGTTAAAATTTGTTGAAAAGCCGAATACCCAAGAGAATGATCTTTCCCTGTCATCAGTTTTCCTGTTTCGTAAAAAATATAATAAACAGGCCCCATGGTAAAAATGTTTGTGACCCAAGTCCAGGCCAATCCAATGGGAAGGGAAAAGGAATATTTAAGTTTTTTGGTAATAAGCCAGGTCATAAAGACCATATACATCTGAATGCCGACAAGCGGTGTCATCGCCCAAACAAGACCGACCATAGAGGCTCTTGCGATGTATTCTGGGGGGCCAGGGCTTCTTAAAATAGGAACAATAAGTTTCATTTTAACCAGACGAAGAATCTTACTCAAAAAGGAAATATTTTTACGCATGAGAGGGTTCCTTTTTTGACGAAATAAAAGCATAGAAGATAAAGGAAAGTCCAATTAAAATCATCGGCAGACAAAGCAGTTGTCCCATCGTGAAGGAATGGAATAAAAATCCGATTTGCTCATCGGGTTCTCGGACGTATTCAATCCCAAAGCGGATAAGGCCATAAAGTGTGAAAAAAAGTCCTACAAAAAAGCCTTTCTTTTCCCTTAATTTATCAAAACGCCACCAAAGGAAGCTTAATAAAAGGAACAAAAATAATCCTTCGCCAAACGCTTCATAAAGTTGACTAGGATGCCGGGGAAGGTATCCTCCCATTGGAAATCGAATGGCCCAAGGCACGTTAGTTTTTCGTCCAAAAAGTTCCCCATTTGCAAAGTTAGCTAATCGTCCAAAAAGAAGGCCTAATGGGGCAACGCAAGCAAACATATCTCCCACTTTTAGCGGATTTAATTTTTTCAAAAAGCAAAATAAAAGGGTGCTGATGACAAAGCCAATGAGCCCTCCATGAAAAGACATTCCCCCATTCCAAAGGGCAAAAATTTCCATCGGATATTCTTTATAATAGGGCAGATTGTAAAAAAGGACATACCCCAAACGTCCGCCTAGAATAATGCCAAGCATTCCCCAAATGAGAAAATCATCAATTTTAAGAACGGTGAAAGCTGATTTTGTAAAAATAGACATTTTACGCAAAAGAAACCAGCTGCCAAAAATACCAAAAATATAAGCCAAAGAATACCACCGAATGGCAAAAAAGCCGATATGAAACGCAACAGGATCAATATTTGGGAAAGCAAGTCCTATCATTTTTTATCATCCTTTTTGCGTTGAGGGGGCTTTGTTTTTTTAAGCGGTGCTTTTTTCTCATCTAGGCTCTTTTTTTGAAGGGTTTTAGAAGGTTTTTTTCTAGTCTTTTTCTCTTTCTTCTCTTCTTTTTTCACTTCTTCTAAAGGAAGGGTAGAAGGAACTGTTAAACGCGCTTTTTTAACGGCTTCTTTCTTTTTTAGAATAGGTTTTCCTTTTAAGAGTCCACGAATTTCATCACCTGAAAGCGTTTCGTGTTCAATTAACGCCTCTGCCAAAAGGGTGAGTTCGTTTTTCTTGTCGACAAGGATTTTTTTCGAGCGTTCAAAAGAATCTAAAATCAAATCTTTAATTTCTTTATCAATCAACAAAGCAGTTTCGTCAGACACATTTTTTTGCTTATTTAAAGAATAGCCAAGGAAAACTTCTTCATCCGGATCTTCATAAGAAATAGGGCCCAACTCCTTATTCATTCCCCATTGCGTGACCATCTTGCGGGCAATTAAAGAGGCAACTTGAATATCATTTGAGGCCCCTGTGGAGATGTTTTCTTTCCCAAAAGTCAGCTCTTCTGCCAAACGTCCACCAAATAAAATGCAAAGTCTGGATTTTAAATACGTCTCAGATTGGGAATATTTATCCTTTTCCGGCAACTGCATCGTCACCCCTAGAGCCCGTCCTCTTGGGATAATAGTCACTTTATGAAGCGGATCTGATTCTGGAAGATATAAAGAGCAAATGGCATGCCCTGCTTCATGAAAAGCAGTCATTCTTTTTTCTTTTTCATCCATTACTAAAGAGCGTCGTTCGGAGCCCATCATCACTTTATCTTTGGCGTCTTCCAAATCTTGCATCGTCACCTTTAAGTGATTCCGTCTGGCCGCCAAAAGAGCCCCTTCATTGATAAGGTTGGCAAGATCTGCCCCTGAAAAGCCTGGAGTTCCCCGAGCCAAAATAGAAACTTGAACATCGGGAGCTAAGGGCACTTTTTTCGTGTGCACATTAAGGATGGCTTCCCGTCCTTTAACATCTGGATTTGGAACAACGACTTGTCTATCAAAGCGTCCTGGTCGTAAAAGAGCGGGGTCTAAAACATCCGGTCTATTGGTCGCTGCAATTAAAATGATGCCAGAGTTTGTCTCAAATCCATCCATTTCAACCAAAAGCTGGTTTAAGGTTTGTTCGCGTTCATCATTTCCACCACCAAGGCCTGCGCCTCTATGGCGTCCAACAGCATCAATTTCATCAATAAAGACAATGCAAGGTGCACTTTTTTTGGCCTGTTCAAACATATCTCTAACGCGAGAGGCCCCAACGCCTACAAACATTTCAACAAAATCTGATCCCGAAATAGAAAAGAAAGGCACTTGTGCTTCGCCAGCAATCGCTTTGGCAAGAAGGGTTTTCCCCGTTCCTGGAGAGCCTACTAACAAAACGCCTTTTGGAATTTTTCCGCCTAATCTTTGGAATTTTTTAGGCTCTTTTAGGTAATCAACAATTTCGGAAAGCTCTTCTTTGGCTTCATCAATGCCTGCAACGTCCTTAAAAGTGATTTCCCCTTTGCCATTTAAAAGGCGCGCTTTTGATTTTCCAAAGCTCATCGCTTTGCCGCCGCCTGCTGACATTTGTTTCATAAAATAAATCCAAATACCAATGAATAAAAGCATCGGGAACCAAGAGATAAGAATATTAAAAAAGGAATTTTGCTCTTTTTCTTCGGGTTTAGCTAAAATAGTCGTTTTGTGCTCTTTTAAAAGAGGCATAATCTCAGATTCATTTGGAAGATAAGCGGTAAAAATAACGCCTCCTTTTAATTTCCCTTCTGCCTGATTCCCCGTTAAAGTGATTTTCTCAACCTGTCCTTTTTCAACATAAGAAATAAGCTCGGAAAAGTTAATTTCTTTTTTTTCTTGAAACGCTTGTGGCGCGTAAAATAAGTTTGCCGAGACGATAACGGCTAAAAAGATAACCCCCCAAAGGAGAGCCATGTTCTTTTTTTGTTTCATTGGATTCATTTGTATTCCTTTATTAAATGAAGTTTATAATTTAAATGGCACTTATTCTCAGGATAGTCAAGGTTTGGAATAAAGAAAAGCGTGTTTTTATCGTAAAAAGCAGGAAAACTATGTTGAATAACAGCAGGAATATCAGGAACAACAGCTTTTCTTAATCGTCCAAGAGTGAGCGTTTTTGAAACAACGCCTTCAAATCTGTCCCAAAGGAAGGGGATTTCTTTTTCAACTAAAATATCTTTTTCAACTTTAGAAGGTTCTTTCCCGATATAAAGAAATCCTTTGGAAGAGACTAAAATGCATTTTCCTAAGGTTGTTTTTTTGGCCCCATTGTCTAAAAAGCGTTCGATGCTTTCCCGCTTTGGAGCAAAGAGATTTCCCCCAATTTTTTGAATAAGAAGAGAGAGAAGACCTATTTTCTCTTCATTTAAAAGAGAGCCAAAGAAAGAAAGAGGAAGTCGTGCAAACCCTTTTTCATCCAAAAGCACATTGTTTGAAAGGAGTTTTGAAAGACGCTCTTCTAAATAGTCTTCCGCCTTTTGTAAGTGAAAAATGGACTTTGAAATATGTGTGTAAGAGAAACCCATTTTTTCAATATTTTCCTTATTTTCACGCAAAAAGACACGTTCATAACGCATATCTTTATTGGACGGATCCTCAACCCAAGAAGGGGTATATGGAGCAAGTGTTTTGACAATTTGCTCTTTTGAAAAAGAAAGAAGGGGACGGAGGAGGAAGATGTTCTCTCGCTTTACTTTTTCTTTCATAGCAGAAAGGCCTTTTAACCCACTTCCTTTTTTGAGGCGGAGGAGGAAGGTTTCCACATTATCTTCCAAATGGTGTCCTAAAAATAGAGCTTGCGTTCCATGGGATTTACAAAAATCAAAACAAAGGCGATAGCGATTTTCTCGTGCTTTTTCTTCAATTCTGGAAGTAATATCCTCATGCGTCCAGGTTAAGATGGTGTGTGAAATCCCCTTTTTTTCTAAAAGCTCATGCACCCAAAGAGCCTCTTTTTTAGACTCAGGCCTTAAAGCGTGATCAACCGTCACGGTTCGTAAAGGGGTGTGATGTTTTTTGCAAAATTCGAAAAGTAAAAAAACAAGGCATAAACTATCCGCTCCTCCTGAAACAGCCGCTACAAAAGGCTTGTCTAACGTAAGATTAAAAGACAGAATTTTTTGTTCAAATTCCGCGTAAGAAATTAAAGAGCACATTTTAATTTGATGGCCTCATCTTTTGCTTTTTTTAAGATTTGAAGCGGGGCTTTTGGAAACTCTTTTTTCAAATTCTTAAAGGCAAAGCAAGCTTCCTTTTTCTTGTTAAGTTGTTCCATTGTCATGCCAAGTTTTAGGAGGGTATCTGGGCCTTTAGAACTTGATTTATAAAGTTTATATCCTTTGGCAAAAATGACAGCTGCTTGGTCATAAAATCCTTGAACATAATACGTTTCGCCGAGCCAATATTGGGCATTTCCCGCCAGCTCATTTTGTGGATAGACTTTTAAAAAATCAGTTAATTTTTCTCTGGCTGTGATATAGTCTGCCTTTGTTAAAAAGTCATAGGCTTCTTTATAAATATCCTCAGGTGTTTTTTCCTTTGTCGTAGAAGGAAGGGTCTCTGGCGTTGGCGTTTGCTCTTTTGCCTCTGTTTTTGGAACTTGAGGAACCTCTGTTGATCCAATGACGCCTGTTTTCTTTTCCAATTGTTCAAAGCGAAAATCAATATCGGCATTCATTTTTTGGATTTTTTCTTCTAGCAAAGAAAGCCTATGGGAAAATTCTTCCAGTGTCCCTGTCATATCAGTCAACTGATTTTCCAAAGAAGTTATTTTTTCATACATATAATCCGTTGACGATTCGGCCAATACACGGCTTGTTGAAAATAAGATTAAAAAGAGAGAAAAGATAAACGGTTTCATAAAATTTTCCTTTGCATAAAAAAACACTTCCTCTGTTAGTATACAGAAAAAGTGTTTTTTTTGAAGTTCTTTTTTTTATTGAACTTTTGTCACAGCGCGACGGTTTTTAGACCAAGCTTCTTCGTTAGAACCAGAAACCATAGGTCTTTCTTTCCCGTAAGAAATAAGTTTAATTCTTGCAGAAGAGATTCCGTTTGCAATTAAATATTGAACAATAGATTCGGCACGTCTTTCCCCTAAAGCAAGGTTGTATTCACGTGTTCCTCTTTCATCAGCGTGGCCTTCAATTAAAACCAACGCTTTTGGATGATCTTTTAACCAATCAATTTGTGTCTTAAGTGTGTCTAAAGAGTCTTTTGAAAGGTCGTATTGGTTGAAAGAGAAGAAAACAATATCATCCACATCGCTTTCGAATCTTTTTGCATAGTCGGTTGCTTTTAAAGAAGAAATGTCAATATCTTCTCCCCAGCCAAATGTTCCATTTTCATTTTGAACGACCATATCAGATGGCTTGTCCATTGTTGAACATCCAGCGAGCAGACCAGAAATCATAACTAAAGTTAAAAGTTTGCTTTTCATTTAAATTCTCCTTTTTATTTATCTTGAGGACATTTTTTTTCGCAATTATCCCCTAATTTGCACCAGCATTTCTCCTGTTTTTGAGGAGCGGGTTTGGTTTTAATAATTTCAACATCTTTTAAGGTTTTATTGCTTGTTGTCACAGGCCCTTTTAAGATGATGTCCTTTTTAAATTCTGGTTTGTAGGATTGAGTTTTTTTCTTCTTTTCAATCTCTAAAATCGATTTGTCTTCAGCTAAAGGCGCGGCATATCTTTTTTCTGATTTAGGATATTCAAAACGAATTTTCCGTGTTTTTTGATTGCGTCTAGATTGCTCCATACGGCGTTTAAGAGCGGCATTTTCGTATAAATCATCGGCGCGAATTTGAGCAGGAGATTTTGGATTCATTTCACGTAAGGTTTGATCGTCAATCCGATCTCCGTAAAAAGCACAACCGGATAAAGCAAGTAATCCTAAAAGGGTTAAAGAACAAAGTTTCATAGCACGTTCCTTTTTATAGGTTAAAAAAGTCTTTTCTTTTGCTATATTATTTCTATTTAAAACAAAACGCAACAGTTTATTTTTACCTTGCCGAGGCGGACGGTAAAAGTGCTGACCAGGTCGGATCAGAGGCATCCGTTTCGGTGGCAATGAGTTGTTCGTTGTATCCTGTAATATCGATAGAATAAATTTTTGAAGAGCTAGAACTTTCGTCTCCGTCATCATCAAAGGGAGAGGAGCGATAGAATAAAAGCTTTCGTCCATTTGGGGAAAACGAAGGGCCTTCGACAAGAAATCCATTTGCAATCAGGCGTTCAGCGCTGCCATTTGGACGGATAAGTCCGATATAAAACTTTCCGGATTTAATTTTTGTAAAGGCAATATAATCGCCACGTGGACTCCAAACAGGGGTGGCATAATTTTCCTTTCCAAAGGTCAAACGTTTGACGTGGGATCCATCTTTATTCATAATATAAAGTTGTTGCGATCCCCCTCTATCAGAGTTGAAGACAATTTTTGTTCCATCTGGAGAAAAGCACGGAGACGTATCAATCGCAGGATGACGCGTGAGACGTTCTTTTGTTTTTGTTGTTAAGTCATAGAGATAAATTTCGGTGTTTCCTTTGCGACTTAAACTCATCAATAAACTTTGTCCATCAGGCGAAAAGCGTGGAGAAAAAGTCATACCTGGGAAATCCCCAACGACTTTCTTTTCCCCTGTTGTTAAATCGTAAAGATAAATGCGAGGAATACCTCTAAAGAAGGAAAGATATGTAATTTGATAAGAATTTGGGGAAAAACGAGGAGTTAAAACCAAATAATTTCCATTGGTTAAGTACCTTAAATTTGCTCCATCTCTATCCATTAACGCCAAGCGTTTTATTCTGTTTTTTTGAGGACCCGTTTCGGCCACATAAACAATCCGTGTGTCGAAATACCCTTTTTCGCCCGTGATGCGTTCGTAAACTTTATCAGCAATTAAATGTGCAATGCGGCGGAGGTTATTTTTTCTGGTTGAAAAAACAGCACCCTCAATTTGTTTTTGGGCAAAAACATCGAACAAACGGAAAGAAACAGAAACTTTTTCTGTTTCTGGAAGCTCAGTTATTTCTCCATAAAGAAGGGCTTGAGCCTTTAATATCATCCAATTTTCAAAAGTGGGCTTTTGATTAACAGAATCCAAAATTTCAATAAAAGAGGCTTTATCTAAAGACCTAAAAAGACCTGAGGACGTTAAATCTTTTTCAATAATTTCAGTTAACTCTTTTCCAAATAAGCGGGTTTGCTCCGTCTTTCCAGAAAAAGTAGAAAGAGCAATAGGCAGAGGATCAGACTTTGCCCCTGAAACATCAATTTTAAGTAAGGCATAGCTTTTAAACCCAAAGGAGCAAAAGAAAAGAGTTAAAGTAAAGAGTTGAAAAAAAGTCTTAAAAATCATTAAAAAACGCCTCCGTCCATGGGATTAAATGTGAAAAGAATCTTTCTCCATTGACTATACGTTGCTCCGTATTTTTGTGCAAGAATTTTAAAAGGGGAATCTTCGCCTTTTTTATTGCAAATATAAACAGCCCTCTCTGCACTTTCGGCAACAGATTTAAAGGTTTTATCGCTTGAATAACGTGCCGTATCATTGATTTTGGCCTGAAGAACATTACCTTGCTTATCAAGGAAAACTAAAATTTCAATTCTCATATTTTCAATATCTTGAACCCCAGCGTCTAAGTTCCAACAT
The DNA here is from genome assembly GCA_009929265.1 of Alphaproteobacteria bacterium. GTDB lineage: Bacteria > Pseudomonadota > Alphaproteobacteria > CASFRQ01 > SAAU01 > SAAU01. Next base: position 86,116 of record SAAU01000002.1, on the reverse strand, counting down.
TCTCTTAACATTAAGGCAATTTTTTCCTTTTCGCTGATACCAATTTCTTGCTCAATTAAAGGAGAAGAAAGCGCTTTGATGTTTTCTTGGAATTCGGCTTGTTCTTTTTTATCCTTTTGCGCAGAGGTTTTAATTTCCTCAACCGAGGCCAAAAGGGAACTAAGTTCTAACTCGGTTTGCTTTTGTTCCTTCTTTTTTTGAATTTCGGCGCGTTTTTTAAGCTCTTTTTGGATGATTTTTCGGGGCTTTATTTTTGGGGCAGGAATATTTTTTTGAACAATTTTAACGGCCTCTTTAGAGGAAGGGATGGGCTTTTCGACCTTCTTTTGAGGCGGCTTTTTGGGGGTAAGTTTTGGTTTTTTAGGCGGCAAAACAACGTTCTTTTTTTCCTCTTTTTGAGTGGTTTTTTGGGCCTTTTTCTTTTTTATAGGCGTTGGGGCAGGTAAAGCAGTTTCCTTTGTTATTTTAACTTTTTTTAAATCAACCACAATAAAAGAAGGAGTCTTTTTCTGTTCTTTTTCCAACGGAGAATTAAACAGCATAAATTGAATCCCAAGAAGAAAAAGGAAACTAAAGTGCAAAAGAAGAGAATATAAAAAAGAAAGATTCAAAATCTATTTCCTTGTGTGTTTTTGGATAAACATACCCTCTGAAATGGGGATAAGATCTGTTTTCAGGCCAACCTGTTCAAACCCATTGACTTTTAAAAGAGACATCAGCTCAATAATCTTCCCATAAGGCGCAGCTTCGTCTCCACTAATCATAATTTGAATAGAGGGATTTTCTTTATAAAGAGCTTTAACTTTTGGAATAAGAAGACCAGCGGAAACTTCATTTTTACCTAGGAAAAATGCGCCACTTTCATTGACACTGATGTCCAAAATATCTTGTTTTTGAGACATCGCACTGCCATCCCCTTTTGGAAGGGAAAGCGAAATTCCACTTGTCATCATAGGGGCGGTCAGCATAAAAATGGCCAACAAAGACGTCATAATATCAATCAACGGGGTTAGATTGACCTCACTATTTATCCGACGTCGTGTTCTATGCCTCATTAAGCTTCTCCTTTTTTCTGTTCTGTTTGACGAGAAAGAATGGTGCTTAATTCTCCTGCAAAGGAGTCCATTTGCTTTGTAAAGCGTTCAATATCGTGAGAAAGTTTGTTATAAGCCAACACGGCAGGGATAGCTGCAATCAAGCCAACGGCCGTTGTGAAAAGAGCTTCTGCCACCCCAGGGGCTACAGCGGCGATGTTGGTGCTTTGTGATAATCCAATGGCATTAAAACTGTTCATAATTCCCCAAACCGTTCCGAAAAGCCCAAGTAAAGGCGCAACGGAGCCTGTGGAGGCCAAAAAGGTCATATGTTTTTCAAGAGAATCAATTTCTTTTTCAATCGTAATTTCCATGACTTTGTCCAGTCTATCTTGAAACGAAACGTCTTTAGGGGAAAAGTTCCCAACTTGTTTGATAGAACGCCTCCATTCTTTCATAGCGGACATAAAAATGGCAGACATCGGATCCCGTGCAACATTGCCTAAGCTTTGATAAAGTGAGTCAAAAGAAAGTCCTGAAAGGAATTTTTCCTCAAAAGCTTTTGTCCTTTCTCGTATTTTTTTAAAGGAAGATATTTTTTCAAAAATAATGCTCCATGACCAGACGGATGCAAATAAAAGCAAAAGGATAAGCATTTGCATAAATAAGTCTGATTTCAAAAACATGCTGAGCATTGAAAAAGAATGATAGGTCACTTCAACAGGTGTGTTCATTTTTTTAGCTTTCTTTCTATTTAACGGTAATTTGTTCTTTTAGAAAAGGGGGAATCTTTTTAGGAAGCATCGTTTTGGCGTCAATCAAGACAACGCAAATATCCATATTGACAAGTTCTTTTGTTTGGCCATCAACTTGCTTTGTGACTTTTTGATTGAATAAAACAGAGGCCGCCGTCATTTTTTGCAGGGTTGTTTCAAGGGTTAAAATATCTTCCAAAACGGCAGGGGCTTTATATTGAATCGACACAGATTTTACCACAAATCCCATTCCTTGTTTCAAAAGGATTTGATTGCTCAGCCCATTTTGTTTTAAAAAATCTCCCCGAGCGCGTTCTGCAAATTTTAAATAGTTCGCGTGGTAAACAATTCCCCCCGCGTCCGTGTCTTCATAAAAGACTTGAACAGTATACTTAGTCAAAAAGTTCTCCTTCCGTATCTTCTCTGCTTAGAGTTTTAAGCCCTAAATAATCATATCCCGCTTTTGAAATAACGCGTCCTCTTGGGGTGCGTTGGACAAGCCCCAGCTGCATTAAAAACGGTTCAATAATTTCTTCAATCGTATCTCTTTCTTCACAAAGAGCGGCCGCTAATGTTTCGATTCCGACAGGGCCTCCCGCATATTTTTCAATAATACACATCAGGTAGCGTCTATCCATCATATCAAGACCTGATTTATCCACATCTAATCTTAAAAGGGCGCTATTTGCTTCTGCTTTATCGATTTTGGGGTGTGCTGAATTTAGGGAGGCAAAGTCCCGCACACGCTTAAGCAATCGGCCGGCTACTCGAGGTGTTCCACGGGATCTTTGCGCAATTTCAAGAGCCCCTTCAGGCGTGATTTCAATGTTAAGAATGTGAGCCGCCCGTGTGACGATTTTTTGTAAATCTTCATCGCAGTAAAAATCTAAACGAAGAGGAATCCCAAACCTATCCCTTAACGGGGTGGTTAAAAGGCCAGATCGGGTTGTCGCCCCGACCAGTGTAAAGGGCGGAATATCAATTCGAACAGAGCGTGCGGCAGGACCTTCTCCAATAATAATATCAAGTTGGAAATCTTCCATGGCCGAATAAAGAATCTCCTCCACTGAGGAAGACAATCTATGGATTTCATCAATAAAAAGAACGTCGTGAGGCTCCAAATTTGTAAGGATAGCTGCCAAGTCCCCTGCTTTTGAAATCATCGGGCCTGCGGTTGGACGAAAGCCTGTTCCCATTTCTTTTGAAATGATTTGAGCAAGAGTCGTTTTCCCCAATCCAGGAGGGCCATAAAGCAAAATATGATCAATACTTTCGCCCCTTAATTTAGCCGCCTCAATAAAAACTTTTAAGTTTTCACACGTCTTTTTTTGCCCAATAAAATCAGACAAAGTTTGCGGACGAAGAGTGAAATCTTCTTCGCCTTCAATTTTCTGTGGTGTGATAAGACGTTGTTCAACCATTTTTCATTTTTCCTATTTCTTTAAGCGTTTTTTGGATAAGAGCCTCTGTTTTAATTTCTGGATCTTCTTCCATAATTTTTGAGGCAATTAAGGCCGTATCAGAGCGCATATACCCTAAATGGGTCAAAGCTGAAAGCGTTTCTTCAAAAACAGAAGAGCTTTGTTCCGCTCCTTCTGAAGAAGGCGCCATAAAAGAGAGGGCCTCTCCACCTAAAAGGGCTGTTTTTCCTTTTAATTCTGTAATAATGCGTTCGGCCAACTTCTTGCCAATGCCTTGCGCTTGGGTTAACCGTTTGGCGTCTTTACTGACCAAAACAACCCCTAATTCTTGTGGAGATATGACAGATAATAAAGCAAGAGCCCCTTTAAAGCCCAAGCCTGGGACAGACGTCAAAAGACTAAAGGCTTTTTTCTCCTCAAGAGAAAGAAAACCGTAAAGATGAATGTGATCTTCGCGTACATTTGTTTCGATATGAAGGGCGACCGCTTCACCAATTCTAGGCAGGCAGGAAAGAGTCTTGTTTGAACAAAAAACTCGGTATCCGACTCCATGAACATCCAAAATCAGAAAGCCTTCGGCAACAGAATCTAAAAGTCCTTTTAACTTTGCAATCATTTTCTTTTTCCACTTTATTTGAATTCTTCTTATCATAGGTGTTTTATTTAAAAAAGAAAAGGAAGAATTTTTCATTTTATTTTTCTGTTGGGAAAAGGGATTTTTTGTATAAAAAGCAAAAAAAGAACATCATTAGAGCCATTTCTTTTCAAAAGATAAAAGAAGTAAACTTAAAGTCTGTTCGTATTTTCCGCTTGCAAGTTTGCGTTTTTTCAGGCAAAAAGAGATAAGAAAAAAAGAGTCTATATATTAAAGAGTGTTTGTGAGGAGAAAAAGATGATTCCATTTGAAAGTTTATTAACTGCTTTTATTTTAGGATATTTCCTAGGATCAATTCCTTTTGGTCTTGTTTTATGTCGTCTTTTCAAAATTGGAGATATTCGTAAAATTGGCTCTGGAAATATTGGCGTCACAAATGTTTTAAGAACAGGACGAAAAGGGGTGGCGCTTTTAACCTTGGTGTGTGATGTTTCAAAAGCCGGGGTTGCCTCCTTAATTGTGCTAGCCTTGACGCATAGTCCGTTGTTAGGCCTTTTCACAGGGGCAAGTGCTGTTTTTGGGCATAATTTTCCGGTTTGGTTGAAATTTAAAGGGGGAAAAGGGGTGGCGGCAACCCTTGGCGTTATTCTTGTTAATTCTCCGTTGGCGGGGCTTTATACTCTTGGGACATGGCTTTTAGTGGCGCTAATTTCTAGATATTCTTCTTTAGCTGCTTTGGTCTCTCTTTTATTAGCGCCTTTGTATGCGTTTTTAACGGGTAAAGGACTTGTTTATATTCTTTTTTATCTCTTTTTAGCCGGGCTTGCTTATGTGCGCCATATCCAAAACATAAAAAGGCTTTTAAACAAAACGGAATCGAAAATTAAACTTAAAAGGATTTCTCAAAAATAATGTTATCAGAAGAAGAAAGATTAGCTTGGATTGTCCTCTCCCAAAGTGAAAATGTAGGGCCTATTACGTTTCGGGATTTAATTGATTATTTCAAAAAGCCAATCGAAGCGCTGAAATATATCAATGATTTTGCCCTCAAAGGGGGGCGTAAAAAGCCTATTCGTGTGGGTAGCAAAAAAAAGGCTTTAGAAGAGCTTAAAAAGGCAGAGGAACAAAATGTTTCTCTTCTTTTTTCCTGTGACGAAGCCTATCCCAAACTTTTAAAAGAAATTGAAGACAATCCCCCCATCCTTTATGCAAAAGGATTTTTGAGTTTGTTGAAAGAAACCTGTGTTGGGGTCGTTGGTAATCGAAATGCAAGCTTAAATGGGAAATTTATGGCCTCCAAATTTGGGTATGAATTTGCTAAAGAAGGCTATGTTGCCGTCTCTGGTATGGCAAAGGGGATTGACGCTGCTGTGCACGAAGGGGCGTTAAAGACAGGGCTTGTGCCGGCCTTTACGATTGCCGTTATGGGAACAGGGATGGATGTGTGTTATCCCAGTGAAAATAAAAAGTTAAAAGAGGACCTTGAGGCAAAAGCATTGGTGCTTTCGGAGTTTCCATTTGGGGTGAAACCTCATCCGACAAACTTTCCAAAACGCAATCGGATTATCTCTGGCCTTTCAAAAGGGGTGGTTGTGATCGAGGCGCAGATTCGATCGGGCTCCTTAATTACATCAAGATTGGCGTTAGAGCAAAATCGGGAAGTTTTTGCCGTTCCAGGTTCCCCCTTAGATCCTAGAAGTGAAGGGTGTAATAAGCTCATCAAGCAAGGGGCTTTTTTGGCAGAATCTGTAAAAGATGTTCTTGAAGAACTTGACAAGACCCCTCCTCTTACCTTATTTGATGTAATAAATAAAAGTGAATATAAGGCCGATTCTATTCAATTTGATGAAGATGCTTTGAAAGAAGTGAGGACGGCTGTTCTTCAAAACCTCAATGTAAACGGGGTTTCTATCGATCGGTTAATTCGGGAATGTTCTTTGCCTATTCCTTTGGTCAACGTGGTATTGACAGAGCTTGAATTGGCCGGGAAAATATCAAGATCTGCGGGAAATAGAGTTTTTTTAAGAGCAGAGGCTCTGGAAGAGAAGTAAAATGAAGTTAGTTATTGTGGAATCCCCCTCTAAAGCGAAAACAATCAATAAATATTTGGGGAAAGACTATGAGGTTTTGGCCTCTTTTGGACATATTCGGGATTTGGCTGCCAAAGATGGATCTGTGTTGCCTGAAAAGTCTTTTGAAATGGTCTGGTCGATTGATTCTAAAAACGAAAAACATATTAAAGCCATTACAAGTGCTCTTTCAAAAGCAGATGCCCTTTATCTTGCCAGTGACCCTGATAGAGAGGGAGAGGCTATTTCTTGGCATATTATTCAAGAATTAACGCGGCGAAAAAAACTTAAAGATATGCCTGTTTATCGGGTGACGTTTAACGAAATTACAAAATCTGCGGTCTTAAAAGCTATGGAAATGCCGCGGGAGATTGATACAGAGCTTGTGGATGCCTATTTGGCACGACGGGCGTTGGATTATTTGGTGGGCTTTAACATTTCCCCTGTTTTGTGGCGTAAATTGCCAGGCAGTCGTTCGGCAGGACGGGTTCAATCTGTGGCCTTGAGGCTTGTGTGCGACAGGGAAAATGAAAGAGATGCGTTTAAATCTCAAGAATATTGGACTTTTGAAGGCCTCTTTAAAGAAGGGAAAAAGGAACTTAAGGCAACACTTTCTTTCCTTCAAGGGGAAAAATACGATAAATTTTCTGTTTCAAATGAAAAAGAAGCACAAAAGGTGACAGCTTTATTGTCTCCGCTTTCTTATCATATTTCAAAAATTGAAAAAAAGAGCGAAAAAAGGAATCCATCTCCTGCTTTTACAACGTCCACTTTACAACAAGAAGCCTCTAAAAAATTAGGCTTTGGCACGAAAAAAACCATGCAGTTAGCTCAAAAGCTTTATGAAGGATTCCCGTTAAAGGAAGGCACAGTTGGGCTTATTACCTATATGAGAACGGACGGAATTTCGCTTGCTCAAGAGGCCATTTCAGAAATTAGAGACGAGATTTTGAAAAAATATGGAAAGGCGTATTTGCCTCCTAAGCCTCGTTATTATAAAAACAAATCGAAAAATGCGCAAGAGGCGCATGAGGCCATTCGTCCAACGAAAGTATCGCGGTCTTTAACAGAGCTTAAAAGCGTTTTGGATAAAGATTCCTATCGTTTGTATGAGCTTATCTTAAAAAGAACGATGGCGTGTCAAATGGAATCTGCCTTGATTGATAAGACGGGAATTGATGTTTCTTCTTTAGATGAACAAAATGTCTTTAGAGCAACAGGTTCGCAAATTGTTTTTGATGGATTTATTAAAGCTTATAAAGCAGAAGAAAAATCAGAAGAGGCCCTTTTAGACTCCTTTATAGAAGGCAAAGAAGTTGATTTGGAAAATCTAGATCAAAGCCAGCATTTTACGGAACCTCCAGCCAGATATACAGAGGCAAGCTTAGTTAAAAAGTTAGAAGAATTGGGAATTGGGCGACCATCCACCTATGCGTCAATTTTAAGCGTTTTGCAAGATAGATCCTATGTGAAGTTGGTCTCTAAGGCTTTTGTTCCAGAAGAACGGGGACGCCTTGTGACCCTCTTTTTGGAAAACTTTTTCCCGCTTTATGTGGAATATAATTTTACCGCCGATATGGAAAATAAATTGGATGAAATTTCGGCAGGGAAACTTCCTTGGAAAAAAGTCTTGGAAAAGTTCTGGACGCCTTTTCATCAAAAAGTTCAGGATGTTTTGGCTTTAAAAGGATCTGAGGTTGTTGATAAGATTCAAGAAATCTTAAATCCAACGGTCTTTAAATCCGAAGAAGATAGAGTTTGTCCAAAGTGTAAAGACGGAAAACTTAATATTAAAATTGGGCGTTTTGGGGTCTTTATTGGGTGCTCAAATTATCCAGAATGTGGCTATACGCGTCCGCTTAGCCTTTCTTCAGAAGAGGGGGATGACGCCGAACAAAACGAGGAAAGATCTTTAGGCATTTCTTCAACATCAAAGAAAGAAATTTTCCTTAAAAAAGGGCTATATGGCCTTTATGTGGAAGAGAGCTCTTCAGAGGGAAAGGCAAAGCGCGCTTCCCTTCCAAAAGGGCTATCGGAAAAAGACGTGACCCTTTTTATGGCCGAAGAATTACTATCGCTTCCAAAAGTTTTAGGCCTTGATAAGGAAACAAATGAAGAAATTATCCTCAATCAAGGGCGATTTGGACCTTATGTCGGGCGGGGAAAAACCTTTGCCTCCGTTCGGAAGCCAGATTCGATTTTTGAAATGACATTAGATAGAGCAAAAGAGCTAATTGCTGCCGCTCTTCAGAAAAATCAAGCCAAAGAATTAGGTCAATCCGAAGGGGAGATGGTCTTTTTTAAAATAGGACGTTATGGGGCTTATTTAGAATGGAAAAACTTGCGGGCGCCGTTGTCTAAAAAAGATAAAGAGGCGGGAAAGGTTCCTTCTTTTGAAGAAGCTCTTTTGCTTTTGAAAGAAAAAGGAAAACCGTTTAATAAAAGAACAGGGCGCTCTTCTGCCAAAAAAGCAACGACAAAAAAGACAACAACGAAGAAAGCCTCAGCTAAAAAAACAGCTGCTAAAAAAACGACGGCTAAAAAATCAGCTGCTAAAAAAACGGCAAAATCCTCTTCTTTGAAGAAGAAAGAAGTTGAGACGGCGTAAAATGCAAAAAAACATCCTTTCTGACTATAATCGAATTTGGGCGATTTCTGCTTTAGGCGGAGATTTTGTCCGAACACGTCAGCTTCACCGAAAAATCGCAGATAAATTTCAAATTGGCGATAAAGTTATCTACCTTGGAAATGTTTTTGGAAAAGGCTCTGATAACCTAAAAACGGTGAATGAGGTCCTCTTTTTTAGACGGGCATTATTGGCGCTTCCTTCGGTAAAGGCAGGGGATATCCTTTTCTTAAAAGGTTCTTGTGAAGATTTGCTTTTAAAAACAATGCAGCTTGCTTTTTGTCCATCGCCAAAGCCTGTTTTGAAATGGATGTTTGATCAGGGATTAGAAGCGCTTCTTCAAACATATAACATTAAAAAAATGGACCTTGAAATAGCCGCTTCAAAAGGGGCGGTTGCTTTAAGTTATTTTGTTCCAGAGCTTAAGAAAAAAATTAAAGCCCATGACGGTCATTTTGATTATTTAATGGCGCTTCAAAAAGAGATTCATACTAAGGACGAGACGCTTCTTTTTGTTCATCGCGGATTGTTTAAGCAAAAATCTCTTTTAAGACAAGAGGAAGCTTTTTGTTGGGGCGGAACTCTTCCTTTTGAAACAGAGGAGCCTTATAAAGGCTTTTCAAAAGTTATTCGCACGCTTCCTTATCAAGAAAATGCGTCTCTTTGTGAAACAGAATTTTATCTCACCCTTCTTTCAGGGGGTGGGCATGATGGCTCTGTTGGGGTTGCCCTTCTGGATAAAAAAGGAAAAGTCCTAGATTTTCTAAAAGCTTAAATTTTCCCCGTCCTTATTTTTTGGGCGGAATAATTTTTATTTTCTTTAGATAATTGTCTTGTTTTTTTAAAATTTGAAAGTGAAATCCATAGAAAAGATAGGTTTGATGTTCCTCTGGAATGCGCTCAGATTCATAAAGGATAAGACCAGCTAAAGTGGAAGCTTCTTCATCAGGTAAATTCCAGTTAAATTGCCTATTTAAATCACGAAGGGTGGTTTCCCCACTGGCTAAAACAGATCCATTTTTAAGAAGCTGGACAGAAAGAGGTTTCTTTTCCAAAGAATCGGTTTCGTCTTCAATATCGCCGACAATTTCTTCCAAAATATCCTCTAAGGTCACGATTCCCAAAATCATTCCATACTCATCAATAACAATAGAAAAGTGTTCTTTGCGTTTTCTAAAAGAATAAAGTTGAGTCAAAAGAGGGGTTGTTTCCAAAATGAACCAAGGGGAGGTCATATAGTCCTGAACATTAAATGAACTAAGATCTTTATGGGCTTTTTGAATTCCGCGTAAAAGGGCTTTAACATGCAAAATTCCAATGATGTTTTCGGGTTTATCTTTGAAAATGGGAATTCGCGTGTAGGGACACTTTGTCACAAAATCAATCAGTTTTTTGGGATCCGTTGCCACATCAATAGAGATGATGTGAGAGCGATGAACCATAATTTGCTCCACCGTCACTTCACTTAAATCTAAGATGTTATTCATCATTTTTTGTTCTTTTTCAATGGAAAGATTTTCGGGTAAATTGATGGCTCCGCGTAATTCAATACGAACTTTACTGTCTTGTTTTTCAACAGCAGTAAGGTGAAGAAGCCATAAGGATTTTTTAACAACACCATTTAGAAAAAGAACAACTGGGGCTGAAATAAAAATCAGTCCCCGCATAACAGGCGCTAAAAAAAGAGCCATAGAGGTTGGATTTTTAAGAGCATAAGTTTTCGGCAATGTTTCACAGAAAATCAAAACAAAAAAACTAACTGAAAGGGTTGCAATAAGCACCCCTTTTTGCCCATAAAGTTCAAGAAGAATGGCCGTTGAAATGGAGGAGGCGGCGATATTAACCACATTATTTCCAAATAATAAAGTGCCAAGAAGTTTCTCAGGCGTCTTAAGCATTTTTTGAACCAAAGAAGCACGTTTATTTCCATTTTTTTTCATTTCATACAAAAGAGGGCGAGAAGCGGCCGTAAAAGCTGTTTCTGTTCCTGAAAAAAAGGCAGAAAGAAGGAAAAAGAGCGCCAAAAGCGAAAGGGAAAAAGTCATTTTAATCCTCAATAAAGCCAACTTCTTTAAGAAGAGGCATAATTTTTAAAACTGTTTGATAAGGGGATTCTTCACAGGAATCAACACAAAGATCGGCTTCCTCATAAAGAGGGTAGCTTTCTTCAATTAAATGGCGTAAGGCATCTCTATTATCTTCGGAAGGAACTAAAGGCCTGTGTTTTTTGCCTTGCGTGCGAGAACAAAGAATATCTAAATCAGCTTTTATCCAAATAGAAAGAGTCGTCTTTTTTGACAAAGCTCGTGTTCTTTTGGAAAGAAAGGCTCCCCCGCCAGAGGAAAGAACACATTGCTTTCCCGTCAGGAGGCGTTCCATAATGCGTTCTTCTCCTTTTCGAAATTCTTCTTCCCCGTAGGAGGCAAAAAGATCCGAAATGGAAAGGTTGGAAGCTTTTTCAATTTCTTTATCACTATCCAAAAAGGGAAGGTCTAAAGTCTTTGCCAAAATCCGACCAACGCTTGTTTTTCCGCTTCCCATAAGCCCGACTAAGAGGATAATTTTCTTTTCTTTTAATCTAAATTTATGTTCTTTTGATTGACTCATCGCTGACATCACAGTAAACTCCTTAAATATAAGTATAACGTTCAAAATAAAAGCTGTCTAGAGGTTAAAATGCATCAAAAAAGAAAAATGAAAAAAATTAAAGGAATTCTTCTCCTTCTTTTGGCTTTTGCTGTTTTTGTTGCTTTTTGGGATATGAAGCCAAACGTCCATCAGGAAGAAAAGGTTTTACCAAATGCCACGTTTAAACAATAAGCTGTTTTTAGAAAAAGAAAATCAAGAGCAAAAACAAGGAAAAATTTTTTTTCTTTGTTTTGTTTTTATGGGACTTTCTTTTGCTGTAAAAGCGGCGGATTCTTTGTTTTTTCAACCGACAAAAGGGGATTTTGAGGGGAATGCTCCCTTTCGTCTTTTAAGTAAAACAACAGAGGAAAAAGAGACTCCTTCTGTCAAAGAAGAGGCGGTTTTTGAACCTGCTCCCGCGCCGTTAAGGGCTGAATTTCAAGTTGAAGAGTCGGCCTTGCCAGATCTTTTGTTTGACTATGTGGGGCAAAAAAACCCCTCCGTTCCCGCAAATTTTTATAAAGGAATGACTTTTTTAGAATTTGAAAAGGAACTTTCTTTGTTTTCAAAAACGCCCTTAAGCTCTAGCGCAAAAGAACTTTTGAGCTCTATCTTACTTTCAAAAACAGAACCACAACCGCTTTTCGAATTTAAAGCCAGTGATTTTTTGAAAAAAAGGGTTGAAATGCTGCTCTCTTTTGGTCGTGTTGAGGACGCGCTTTTTCTTATCAATCAAGTGGATGAAAAAGATCTAAATGATCCTTTTTTAGAAGAAAAAGTAAGCCTTCTTTTTGCTTTAGGCAAAGACGAAGAGGCGTGTGCTTTTTTACCAAAAATAAAGGAAAATAGCCTTTTTCGTTATGAAGCACAACTTTCTTGTTTTGATTTAAAAGGGCAAGAGAAAGAGAAGAGATTAGCTCTTTCTTTGGGCTTTAAAGGGTTTGAAAAAGAAAAGGGATTTAAATCTCTTTTAAAAGGCGAGGTAAAAGAAATTTCTTCTTCAAAAATAACACCTGTCATGCTGCCTTTGCTTTCAAAAAATAAGGTTGAAATTAAGCTTGAAAAAGAGATTCCTTCCTTTTTATATGCGTTTATGAAGCAAAGAGACGAGGATATATTCTTTGAAGAAAAGATAAGGGCGTTAGAAGAAATTGGAACACTTCAAGAAACAAAAGAGGCTTACTTAAGTTATGGAAAAGGGCTTTCTTTAAAAGATAGCTTAAATCCGATACAGCAGCGGGCGGCTTCTTTTTCAACGCTTTTTCTTGAAGAGGCCTCTTCAAAATCTGAAAGAGCAAAGGCATTAAAGATTTTAATTTCTTATGCTTTAGAAGAGAAAAAAACAAGCAAAGTGTTTCCGCTTATGGCTTCTATTTTAAGCGCGCAAAAAAATCTTTCCTTGCAAGAAGAAAAAGTAAAAACCTATGGTCTTCTTTTCAATCACACGCCTCTTTTGTTAGAAAAATTTTATCAAGTGATGGATAAAAAGGCTTTCTTATCAGATAAAGTTCAAGATAAAGCGCCCCTTTTGGAAAAAAGGATGAGCCGCGCTTTTGAGCAAAACTTGCTTTATGCCAGAAAAAATTGGCAACGAGCCAAAGCGATCTTTCTTTCTTTAGAAATTACCAATCAAGGCGTTTTGGAAAGAGAGGCCTTTCAAAGCTTAAAACTTTTTGGCTTTGAAAAAGAAGCTCAAGCCCTTTTTATAGAAAAGCTGTGTGAAGATGAATTTATTCGTTGAAAACTTTTTGGAAGCCATAACAGCGGAAAAGGGGCAATCTCCTTTAACGATAAAAGCGTATCGCTCAGATTTAAAGGATTTTATAGCTTTTCTTGGGGGCAAGAAACTCAATATAGTCTCTCAAAAAGAGGTTCAAAAATACATACAAACGATTGCAAAAAACAACTTATCTGCAAAAACACAGGCTCGACGGCTTTCTTGTTTAAGGGAGTTTTACCGTTTTTTGTTTTCAGAAGGAACCGTAAAAGAAAATCCAACGTTGGGGATTGAAACGCCGCGTTTAGAAAAATCGCTTCCAAAGTATTTAACAGAAAAAGAAGTGATTTCTTTAATTACAGAGGCCGAAAAGAAAGATTTTAGATTAAAGGTAATGTTGGAGATTTTATACGCCTCTGGCATCAGGGTTAGTGAGCTTGTTTGTTTGCCGTTAACAGCGGTTTTAAATAATCAGATGACTTTAGAAATTTTGGGAAAGGGGCAAAAAGAAAGAATTGTTCCTTTGAATCATCACGCAAAAAAGGCTATAGAGGAATGGTTAATTGTTCGTCAAATGCACCTAAAACCAGGGCGGGAGAGCAAATGGCTTTTCCCTTCAAAAAGCAAATTAGGGCACTTGACGCGGGATGCCTTTTTTAAGCAGTTGAAAAAAATTGCACTTTTAGCTAATATCAATCCCGAAAGGGTGTCTCCTCACGTTTTTCGTCATTCTTTTGCCAGTCACTTATTGGCACATGATGCGGATTTGAGGTCTGTTCAAAAAATGCTTGGACATTCGGATATCTCGACAACAGAAATTTATACCCATGTCATGGAGGACAGATTGAAAAAAATTATGAAAACAAAACATCCTCTATCGCATTTGAAGAACTAGGAAAACAAGAATGAAGCTTCTCTCTAAATATATAACGCAGCAGATATTTTTTGGATTTTGCCTTGTTTCCTTGGGAATGATGTCTTTGGTTTGGTTGGCGCAATCTTTCAAAATGATAGACCTTTTTGTCACAAAAGGATTACCTGTTCTTGTTTTTCTTAAACTAACTTTTTTAGCTCTTCCAAATTTTTTGGCCATTATCGCCCCCCTTGCTTTTTTTGTGGTGACGCTTTTTGTTTTAAATAAAATGAATGCCGATAGAGAAATCACTATCATGAAATCGGCAGGATTAACCCCTTGGAATTTATCAAAACCAGTTCTTTTCTTAGGAATTTTCCTGACGGGATTTGGTTTTTTTCTGACCCTTAAAATTATTCCAGAATCCGTGACAACTTTTCGAGAGCTTCAATTCCAAGTTAAAAGTGATTTAACGCATGTCTTACTTCAAGAAGGGCAATTTAATTACGTTTCAAAAGGCTATACGATTTATGTCCGTTCGCGGGATAAAGATGGCTCTTTGCACGGGATTATGATTTACGATCAGACAAAGCCAGATCTTCAAACCGTTGTTTTTGCCGAAAAAGGAAACTTTATGCAACACGGCGGGAAGGCAGAGCTTTTAATGGTAAACGGTTCTCGTCAAGAAATTAAAAAAACCTCTGAAAAATATTCAACGCTTTATTTTGATAAGTATGTAATGGACTTTTCGGAGTTGTTTTCTTCTTCTAAAAAAAGGACTCTTCGAGATAACGAATTGCCGCTTAGAGCTCTTTTAGAAGTTAAGAAAAAACAAAAGGGAATTGATAAGGAAGAATACAGAATGTATAAGGTCGAGGCTTTTAAAAGGCTCTCTTCTCCTTTTTATACGTTGGTTTTTGTCTTAGTCGCTTTAGTTTTTACGTTATTAAGCCGGTTTAAGAGAGGCTCTCAAACAAAACAAGTCGTTTTGGCTTCCTTTACTGTTTTATTCTTGCAATCAGCAGCTTTAGGTTTTGAAAATCTTGCGAACAAAAATTTATGGTTTTTGCTTTTAATGGCGGCAAATATTTTGATTCCTTTTGGGGTGCTTCTCATGCTTCTTTTAAAAGGAAAAATGCTCGATGAATATTCTTTTTTAAAAGAAGAGAAAAAGAAAGAGTTTCTTAAAAAGATTCAAAAAAGATTTTTTCTTTTCTTGTTTTTAATGAGTCTTCCCCTTTGCTCAAATGCTTCTACAAAGGAAGATTCTTTGAATCGCAAAAAAAATCAGCCCATTGAATTTGAAGCCAATGAAGTTATCTATGATAAAGAAACAAAAGAAGTTATTGCCTCTGGAAATGTGGAAGCCACGCAAGAGGATTCAAATCTAAAAGCAGATAAGATTATTTATAATAAGCAGACTCAAAAGGTAAGAGCTCTTGGAAATGTCTCTTTAACACAAAAGGATGGAACAGAGCTTTTTGCAGAAGAAGGTAATTTTACATCTGACTTTAAAACAGGGTTTTTGGAAAAAATCTCTATACTCTTTCCAGATGGATCGCAAGCTTGGGCGAATAAAGCAGAACGTAAGGATGAAGGAAATATCATCTATTTAGAAGACGGGGTCTTTACGCCGTGTGATTTTTGTGTGGCTGCCTCTCCTTTGTGGGCCCTTCATTCAGAAGAGGTTGAGCATAATGATAAAGAACAAGAATTTACACAAAAAAATACCTTTTTAGAAATCAAAGGCTATCCCTTAATTTATTGGCCTTATCTCCAATATCCTGATTTTAGAGTGAAAAGAAAAACAGGATTTTTATCGCCTAAAATTAAAAAATCTCAAGAATTAGGAGTGGCTCTCGGGCTTCCCTTTTACTGGGTCCTATCGGATCATCAAGATTTGGAAATTACGCCATATTTTTCCTCTACCCATAAGCCGCTCATCTTTTCAAAATATAGAGGCGTTTTCAGAAAAGGAAAAATCGATTTAGAAAGCAGTTTCACACAAGATGATGCCAATAAAAGATTGGGACATTTAAAAGGAGAGTTCGGTTATGATTTAAATCAAAATTGGCGGTTTAAATCAGAAGTCAACGTGACAAACGATGACACATATTTTCGCCGTTATAAAATTGATGGAACAAACGAAAGCGCTTCTTGGCTTCAAAATGAAGTTCGGTTTGAGAGATTTTCTCCAAAATCCTATTTTTCTTTAACAGGTCTTGCTTTCCAAAATTTAAGGGCAGATGTTTCTGACGACGAAATGCCGTATGTTTTACCGGTCTATTTTGCCTATCAAGGGCCTGTTCTTTTTAAGGGAGGATATTTTTCAACAGAAGTGTATTCGGCCTATATTGAACGCGATAATGATGAAAATTCAAAGAATATTTCTGTGGTTCAAACTTTTACACTTCCTTATGTTTCTGATTTTGGAGGGGTTTTTAATTTCCAAACTCAAATGCGAATGGATGAATATTTTGTGTCCGATTCAACTTATGACGGGCGTGTTTCTCGTTTTGTTCCAACAGCTTCTTTAGAATTTAAATATCCTTTAATTCAGGGCGGAGAAACATCATCTCAGGTGATTGAGCCCGTTATTAAACTTGTGACAGCCCCGTCTTCTTCAGATAAAACAAATATTCCCAATAATGACAGTTTGGATGTTGAATTTGATGATGCTAACTTGTTTTCAACCAGCCGTTTTACAGGAAGAGACAGAATAGAATATGGGACACATGTGGCCTATGGAATGAAATGGGCCTTGTATGGAAAGGCTAATGTGTCAGCCTTTTTAGGACAATCTTATCAGTTTTTAGACAAGGATATTTTCCCAGAAGAATCGGGGCTAAGGCAAAACTTTTCCGATTATGTTGGGCGAGTTAATGTGACGTATCAAAATATGTTTCTTCAATATAGATTTCGTCTAGATTATAAAACTTTTAATCCAAGAACCTCTGAGGTCACCTTTTCTGTTGGGAAGGATCCTTTAAGATTTGGGGTGGATTATATGTTCTTAAATAAAAGTGATACACAATTCTCAAACTTTCCAGATAGAGAGGAAATAACTTTCTTTTTGAACTCAAAACTTTTGAGAAATTGGACATTAAGTTCTTATTATAAATACGGATTAAAAGAAGAAAAAGGACCTATTGAAATGGGCGGGACGTTGGCTTATGAAGATGAATGTGCCGTGTTTGCTCTTGATTTTGAACGTTCATATACGAAGGATAGAGACTACAAAGGGGATTTAAGCTTTCTATTGAGAGTTAATTTAAAGATGTTAGGAGGGTTTTAAAAATGACCTTTAAAAAAGTATTTTTTCTGATGATAGGGTTGGTTTTATACACCTCTCCTTTGTTTGCACAAGAAATTAAAGCAAAAGTTAATGATGAGATTATTTCTTCTTTTGATCTTTCCGTTCGCAAAAAAACGTTAAATTTTATCAATCCCAGTTTGAAGGGAAAAGAGCTGACTCAAAAAGCGTTGGAAAATTTAATTGAAGGAAAGCTAAAAACACAATATGCAAAAAAAGAAAAAATTTCGGTTTCAAAAAAAGAAGTTGAACAAAATTTTTTAGGCCCTGTGCTTCAAAGCGGAAAGACAGAAAAAGATTTTTTAAAAGAATTAAGTCAAAAGGGAATTGATAAAAAAGATTTGCTAAAAGTGATTGAATCTAATGTTTTATGGTGGAAAATTTTGGAAAATCAAAAAGAAAATTCAAGAGTTTCAGTTTCTAAAGAAGAGGTTGCCGCTAAGAAAAAAGCTTTAAAAGCAGACCTTCAAAAAACAGCTTATTTCATTGGAAAAGTCTATCTTCCTGTTTTGAAAAATCAATCCAAAGAAGCTGTTAAAGAAAAAGCGCTGAGCCTTTTATCTCGGCTTCAAAAAGGGGAACGCTTTGAAAACGTCACAAAAGGATTGGAATTTGTTTCGTTGAATTGGCAAAAAGAAGATACACTTTCAAAAGAAGTTCTTTTGCGTCTTGAAAAAATGGATATTGGGCAAGTTTCCTCTCCTTTTTGGGTGAAAAAAGGATATATGCTTTTGCTTTTAATTGAAAAAAGAGAGGGCACGAAAAAAGAAACAATGACGCTGTGGGATATGGCTCAACTTCTTCTTCCTAAAGAGCAGGAAGATAAGGCAATTGATTTATTGTATAAGGAAGAGTCCTGCCCATCCCTTCAAAAAAAGGTCAAGGAAATTGGTAAAAAATCTTGGATCTATTCACAAAATGTGACCGTGCCTTCTCGTTTTCCAGAAAAGACACGCCACCTTATTCAATCGGAAAAAAAGAATCGCTTTATAGGCCCTTTTCCGATGGGGAAGTCTTCTCTCTTTTTTATGAGATGTCAGGATATTGAAAAAGAACTCCTCCCGCCTGATTCTCAAATTGAAAGAATGATAAAAGAAGAAAAAATGAAAGATTTTTCAGATTATTTAATGGATGAAATTAAGCGTTCTGCTATAATTGAGGTCAAATGACATACGAACTTAAAGAAATACTTACAAGATATGAGCTGAATGCGAAAAAATCTTTGGGGCAAAATTTTATTTTAGATAAGAATTTGCTTCATCGCATCGCAGAGGTTGCCTTATCTAATTTTCCAGATAAAAATATTTTGGAAATAGGGCCAGGTCCTGGCGGATTAACGCAGGCTTTGCTTGAGCAAGGGGCCACAGTTTACGCCATAGAAAAAGATGAAAGATGTGTGCGTGCGTTAAAGGAGCTTCAAGAAGAATATCCAAAACGCCTTGTTATTTTAGAAGGGGATGCTTTGACATTTGATGAAGGGGCGTTTCTTAAAGAACAAGACCTTCAAAAAATTGGGATTGTCTCGAATTTGCCGTATAATATTTCAACTGTGCTTTTGATTAAATGGCTGAAAAAAATTCATCTTTTTTCAGGAATGACGCTCATGTTTCAAAAAGAGGTGGCAGATAAGCTTAAAGCAGAATGCTCCTCTCATGACTATGGACGGCTTTCTGTTGTGACACAGTGGCTCTGCTTACTTGAAGAAAAATTGGTTTTAAGACCAGAGGCTTTTTCGCCTCCTCCAAAAGTATATTCAAGTGTTGTTCTTTTGAAGCCTTTGTCTCATCCTTTTCCATGTGATTTTGACTCATTAGATAAAATAACAAAAGAAACGTTTAATCAAAGACGCAAAATGCTTCGAAACACTTTGAAAAAGATTGTCTCAGTTGAAGAGGTAGAGGAAGAGTTAGGGCTTTTGACCAAGATACGTCCTCAGGATGTTTCTGTTGAAGATTTTTGTAAATTAGCTCTGTTTGTTAAAAATAAAAGGGAAGAATAAAATGATTTTTATCTTAAAAGGAGCGATTGGACTATGTTCTTTGTTATCAATGTTAATTGTTTTGCAGGTTGTTTTTAACTGGTTAGTGGTTTTAAATGTCGTGTCTTTAAAATCGCCTTTTGTGCAATCCATTTATGATGCCTTCGAAATGCTTTTAGGACCTATTTATCGTCAAATTCATCGGGTAATTCCTCCTGTTGGGGGGATTGATTTTACCCCTTTAGTTCTTTGGTTTTTAGTTGACTTTATTCGAGGAAGTTTATGGCATCTTCTCATTCAACTTTAAAAATGTTAGATGAATCAAAAAGGTTCGATTTTTCTTTTTTAAAAGAAACAAAAGAGGGGCTTTTAGTTCCTGTTTTTTTTCAACCCCATGCTTCTTTGCAAAAACTAAGCGGAATTTGGAATGAAACAGAACTTAAAATTTCAGGACAAAAGGCTCCAGAAGACGGAAAGGCTAATCGAGAACTCTTGACTTTTTTAGCTCGAGAGCTCAAAATACCCAAAACTAGAATTTCTCTTCTTTCTGGACAAACATCTAGGCATAAAATTGTTCAAATTTTAGGAGATACCCTTATCTTAAAAAAAGAGGTTATTAAATGGATACAAATAAACTTATAAGTGGTCGTAAATTGGCTGCTTTAGAAAAACAAAAAATAAAAGAAAAAGTTGAAAAACTTCCTCGCGCCCCTGCTTTGGCTGTTATTCTTGTTGGGGATAATGAAGCCAGTCATCTTTATGTTCGATCAAAAGAAAAATATGCTTTAGAGGTGGGGATTAAAACAGAGCTTTTTGAATTTGATGGCACGACAAGTGCAAATACTTTGATTTCTTTGATTGAAGAACTTAACGAAAATAAAAATATTGACGGCATTCTTGTGCAGCTTCCTTTACCAAAGCATTTAAAGCCAGAGGAAATCTTATTTCATATCTCTCCTTTTAAAGATGTAGATGGCCTTCATCCTGTTAATCGGGGAAAATTGATGCTGAAAAATCAAGGAATTGTGCCGTGCACCCCAAAAGGATGCTTAAAAATGATAAAAAGCACAGGGATTTCACTTGAAGGAAAAGTAGCTGTCGTTGTGGGGCGTTCTTTGCTTGTAGGAAACCCAATGGCTCAAATTCTTCTAAGGGAAAATTGTTCGGTTATTCAAGCCCATTCTCATACAAAGGATTTGGGCTCCTTAACGAAACAGGCCGATATTTTGGTGTCAGCTGTCGGGCAATTAAATTTAATCAAGGCAGATATGGTTAAAGAAGGTGCGATTGTTATTGATGTGGGGATGAACAGAGGAAAAGACGGAAAACTTCAGGGAGATGTTGTCTTTGAAGAAGTTCTTCCAAAGGTTTCTTATATCACTCCTGTGCCAGGGGGGGTTGGCCCGATGACAATTTCAATGCTTTTTCAAAATACATTAGAATGTGCTGCCTTTTTTTTGCCACATTTATCTGATGTAATAAAGACAGAAGAATAATAAAGACTTTCAAAGAGGAGGGTTCAAATGAAAAAATACTTCAAAATGGGATGGGTTTTCTTCATGGTTGTGTTTGGGGTTGCCTTTTCGGCAAAAGCCCAAATTCCAACGGCAGATGTTCCTACCTTTTCCGCACAGTTGAAAAAATCTACCCAAGATTTGGAAGATTTAAGAGCTCAAGTTTCTCAGTATGAAACACATGTAAAACAACTTGTCGCGATCGGGGATAGAATCGATTCGGGCGATTGGGATAAAGCGATTACCGATTCTTTAAGCTTAGGGGGCGATCTGGGAATAGATACAGATTCTTTGAAACAAAGTTATAAAGATGGTAAAAAGATTGCCTCTGGGGAAGCGTTGAAAGATGCTGTAAATGATAAAGTTTCTGAAGCTACAGATGCCGTGAACGATAAGATTTCTGAGGCAACAGATAAAGTGAACGCCTCTTTAAATGAACAGGCAAAAAAGGTTGAAGACTCTTTAACGGGGGGCGATTCCGAATCTAAAAAAGAACGTGAAGAACGCGTTGAAACCATTGAAAAAGAGGAAGTTGAAACCGTTTCTAAAACTTATGCCGAAACAAAAGAACTTCAACAAAAAAATGCAAAAACAACAGAAGAAGTTGCCGATCTTTCGGATGAAATCTCAAATTCTGTTGATTTGATGACAGACATCCAAACAAATTCGAAAATCATGCTTCATCAAGCAAAAATTCAATCAGAAAACAACTATATCCAGCTTAAAATTTTGGAATTGATGCTGATTCAAAGTATGAGAGGTATCGTAAGCGGTTGAGGAGGACAAAATGAAAAAATTTGTAAGCGCGTTATGTATCGTTGCGGGACTTCTCCTTTTCCCTGTAAAAGGATATGCCTTTAGTGTGATATCAGAGTTTTTAACAAAGCTTCAAGGATCTTTTTCGGAAGTTGAGAAAATCCAACAAAAGGCTGGCACTGCTCTTGATGAAGAAATTCTTGAAAAAGAAGGGCAAGTGGGTCCTAAAGAATCTTTTACAAATGAAGTGAATATTCCAACTTCAAAAGAAATCCCTACTGTTTCGAGTGAAGAGATTTCTAAAGCTGTTGAAACAGGTAAAACTGAGGACATTCAAAAGGTTGCTGAAGAAACTTTGCGCCCACAAACAGAAAACACTCAAAAAGTTTTAGAAAATCAAAAAAAGCAAAAAGAACTTTTAGCCGCTGTTTCAACCAACGCATATAGTATTTCGATGGCGTCTTTATCTTCTTTAGAAAAATCAGAAGAAGAATCGAAGAAAAGAACAAAACAAGTCAAGAAATCAAAAGATACAAGACAAGTTCAAACCTATATCAACGAACTTGGCGCCCAGATTACAGAACGATGGATATTGATTAATTATTTGGATTTGATGTGGACTGATTTAAAGGGGGTTCGCGCTATGGGAGCTCTTAGTCCAAAAAAAGAAGATTCTGTGACAAAAGAAATTGAGCTTTAAAGGAGAAAGTAATGAAAAAAAGATATGCACTTTTCTTTGGAATGATTTTTTCCCTTCTTTGTGTCAAAAATGCTCAAGCTTTTTTGAACATAGATCCTTTAAATCTTGTTCAAAATTCAGAAGATCTTCTCAATCAGCTTTCTGAAAATTATGGGAAAATTTCAAAAAATTCGGATTTAGACCAAAAATTAAAGTCAATTGGTCAATTTGGAAAAACACAAGAACGTATTGATGAGGCAATTGAAAAAGATACGGGAATGAAATATGTCCCAACGACAAAAAATACAGAGAAGCTTTATGGAAAACCCTTCAAATCGGTTAAAAATGCGCAAAAGTATATAAAAGAAACGTTTTACTACCCTCTTCAAATAAAGGCTCGTTCCTCAAGTAAAAAATATAAAGCCGTTTTAGCCCACCGAGGGACCTATCAGTTAGAAGTTTTGTCAAGGACAAAAGCGTATATAGATAGTTACGAAGCAGAGATGGATAGTAGTTTTAAGGAAAAAGAAGAAGCCCTTATCCAAAACATTTCCTCTGCGACAGATTTAAGAGATGATGTTTCTAATAATACAGCGGCTATCTTCTTATTGATGAGTGAAACAATTCCACAAATACAACTTCGCTTAGCTTTATTAGAGTTAGATTTTGCCAAAGAATTAAAATATCAGGAAGTTTATTACATTGAACCTCAAGAAACGACAAAAGAAGGAGAATAAAAATGAAAGGCAAAAAAATACTTTTAACGACATTGTTTTTTTCCTATACTCTTGTTTCGTTTGCTCAAGGGGTTTCTAATCAAGATTTTGAAGATTTTATTTCTGGAGTTGGGGTTTCTAAAACAACTCTTGAGGCGCAAGATAAAACAGACACATCAACAGAAAGTGCCTCAAAAACAAGCACAACAACGCCGACCACAACACAACCTGTGGCAAGGACAACTTCTTCAGATGGGTCTTTAAAAGAAAAATACACCTCTGACGCAGAGCTTAAAAGCGATATTGATCGCTATCTTGATTCTGCTTCTTTAGATCCTTCTTCAGAAGTGAAAAGTTATAATGTTTTTTCAGATTCTGATGTCTCCTCAAGAGGGTTTGCAACACAACGTCTTTCTATTTCTTCTAGTGAGCAAGAAGATAAAAAAAGCTTTTTAGATTCTTTATATCTTGCTTTTGATACGGTTGATGGGTGGTTTGCAAAGTTAATTAAATATTTATATATGACTGTTTCAACATACGATGCGGTGAATAACGTTTTAGAGACGGTAGAAACCATAGGGGATAACACAAAATCCCTAAAAGAAACGATGGCTAAGAAAAAGACAGAAAAAATTAAAGAAGCCCATGGGGAAGGAAATTTGGAAGATTTTTCAGTCGACTCTCCTGATAAGGCGGTTGAAGATCCTTCTGCCTCAACATCAAAAGTTGTCTCTGATGAGGAAAAATCAGATGCCGCGAAAGTTTCTAAAGCCGTTGAAGAAAATGTTTTGGTGGCTCAACCTAAAGATTCTGTTGCAGCTCGTCAAGTTGCGGATGTGAAAACAAAATTTGTCCAAGACAATATGATTGATATGGGTGCTAAAATGCTTTTCTTAAAAAGCAGATTAGAGAGATTAACAAAATCTATGGACAAATTACGCAAAAAAGCTGCTAAAGATACAGATAAGGATAAAGCTTTTCGGATAAACTATGAAGCCAAAGAGCTTTACAATGAAATGCTTTTAGTGGTTCAAGAGATTGCTTCGCTTCGTCTTCAAATGTTAGCTATTCAAAATATCAAAACATTAGAAACGTTGCCTCAACCTATTTTATCGACGACAGAGGGAGAATAAAAATGAAATATGTATCTTATATGGCCTTGCTTGCGGGATTATTTTTCTTTCCTCTAGAGGAGGGATTTTCCGCTATTGTTAAGATGCAACCTGTTGTTTCGGAAACAAAGCAAGTGGATACAAGTTCTTTGAAAAGAGCGCAGGCTATTGATGTTTTATCAGATGCGTTAACGGCCCATAATTTCTTAAAAGAGCTTTCAGATTTAAAACGGATAGAGCAAAGATATAAAGATGCTGTTGAAGTTTCTGCTGTGGATTATCGGCGCTATTCAGATCATTTTCAATGCAATGTAAATCGATTAAATGCTTCTTTTGAAAACCCAGATGTTGTTTGGGGGCGTTTGACTCAAAAAGCAGATGAATTAGATTCTTCTTTGGGATATGAAATTTCTCAAGGGGAAGAACAAAGTATTTCAAATCTAAATGCTTCTATGACAAAAGAAAGCTATAAACAAGGGGTAAATTTAGGAAAAAAAGCCAGCAAGACCGTTTCAAATCAGAAAGAATACTCTCTTAAAGATTTGAATGGACAAGAAGGAAATGACGACTTCTTAAAGTGGGAAATTGGTCGGGATATTTTAGTTGATTTATATGCAAATCCAAAAAAATATGGCACAAAAAGAGGCATTCCGGAATTTCCGCTTTGGGAAGATGAAAAGTATCTTTATGACAAGCTTGTTTGGAATCCGCATATGGAAAAAGTGCGTGAATATTACTTAAATGCGACCTTAAAAGCAGGATGGCTTGCCGATAAGATCTCTTCTTTAAAGGCAAAAATGCAAGAGCTTGAAAATTCTCTTTTCTCAGATAGAGATAAAGATTACCTTCATCCCTCTAAGATTAAATCGGCCTATACGAGTTATTTGACCGCCTTAACAGGGATAACGGGGGTGCCTCTTCCGTATGAAGGAGAATTGATTAACCCGCCAAAGCGTCCAAAATTGGCCACGACGAGTTCTGTGTTTAAAGAATCTCTTTTAGGAAAATCTCTTCAAGCAGAAGAAGGGGCAAGCGGGGCATATTATCTCCCTCTTCCACCGTATAAGGAAATTTTCTATCTTCAAATTCAAGATAAAGATGCCTATAAAAAGGCTTATATTCAAAAAGAAGATTGGGGAACCGATACGGTTGTTCATTCTGAATTGCCAATGCCTTGGGAAGTTTTGAAAGAAAGATTAGCTTCAAATGAAGACGCCTCTTATCGTCAAGATTCCACAAATGGAAGTGAATTTTTTAGAGATTTAGGGGATAAGGTTTCTTCTTCAGATAAGAATGGGATTGAAGCGGTTAATCGGATTTCAAGTTATTTGGATTTGAAATTCCAAGCGTGCCTTTCTTATAATGCAAAAGAGGAAAAGAAAGCTATTTTTGAAGCAGAGCGAGATAATTTTGTTGAACGCGCTGCAAAAGTTGGCTTGACAATTTCTTCAAAGATAAGCTTTTTAGATAAAGCCCAATTAGAATCTTTAGTGACGCAAATTAAGGCCAGAAAAAAAGAATTGATTTCTGAGGCAAGAGGGATTTTAGATCAGCTTGATGACAGTGTTCTTTCAAAAGGGATTAACTTAAATAAAGTTGTTTATGAACTTATTGGGGACGAAGACGGGGTTTTGTCTTTATCTCTTCAACCGAAAAATGAATATAAAAAAGAACTTAAGCAAGCAATAGCTTCAAAAGAACTTTTAACTTATGTTGATGATAAATCTGAAGACATCTTAAAGGATAAGTTAAATATTCTTGAAAAAGACTGTATCAAAGGGGGAATTGATGCCAATAAAGGATTTTATCGTGCAAAATACTGGCCTGATACGGGTGTTTTTGATGGGGATTTAAAAGCACTTTGTGGAGAATAGAGATAAACAGATGAAAAGGAGGCTTCTTTTTTAAGAAGCCTTTTTTTTGCTTTTTTAAAAGAAAAAGTATTTTTGGATGCGTTCGTCTTTTTAAAAGAGATATTTTAAGGCGGGTTCATCTTCTACTTGCGTAAAATTTTTTTTTGGAGTATGACTTTAAAAAGTCCAATAAGAAGAGGTTGCCATGCAAGAAAATAAAGAAGAGACAATTTACCTTCGCTCTCAGCTGATGAAAAAAAGAATTTATCGAGCAGAGTGGATTTCTTCGCTTGTTATGATTTTGGCCTTTTTCCTGCTTTTTTTGAATTTTATTTTTACTATCTTCTTTTTACAGCTTCTTCCTTATCTTCGGGTGGTTGCTCTTCCTGTGACGCAAGAAATGACGTCAAAAGAGACCGTTCAAATTGAGCCTATTGACAATCAGATTCAATCTATTGATAAAATCCATGAAACCCTTATACGGTTTTTTGTTGAGCGATACCATTCAACTTTCCCTGACGAAATCGAATTAACGCGCCGTTGGAATTATGGCGGGGATATTTATACGTTGGCAGGAGATAAAGTGTATGCTTCTTTTTACAAGACATATATGACCAATATTTCAAACTATGTGAACGAGGCTGCTCCCGTTGTAGATATTAACATTATTAAAACGTCTCATGTGGGGAATAATTGGCAGGTCGAGTTTGATGCAAGGACGTTTTCCTCCGACGGAACACCGCCTTTGGTTGTTCGCTATATTGCTGCTTTATATATTCAGGATTTAAAGGAAAGAATTTACTACGGAAAGAATATTATCAATCCTGTCGGCATGACGGTAATGGATTATAGATTTTCCATAAAGAAAAGGGAATAAATTTGCTGTTGCGTCTCTAAAAGGAGTTTGTTATAGTGATTTTAGTTAATTTTAGACGAAAGGGGTTAAAATGAATAAAACAGTTATTAAATGTATGGGGGCGATCCTTTTGTGTTCGGCTCTTGCCTCTTGTGGATCTCTTTACGATAAAGAGCCTGTTGGAATTGGGATTGATCATTCCGAACTTAAAAAATCTCCTTGTGCTTGCTTGAAATTAGATTTACCAAGAACTTTACCTAATTGGTTTATTTCCTAAGCATTAAGGAATAGAAGATGAAACCCACAACACGTAAGTCTTCTTTTTCTTCAAAACAGTCTTTGCCTAAAATTGACGAAGCCTCCTTTGATATAGAAAAAGAAATTTCAGAAGAAAGTTTAAGAGAACGTCGCTATCTTTGGACAGCACGCTCTTTTGCGATTGTTGTGGCGATGAGTTTATGCGCTAATATTGTTCTGTTGCTGGGGTTGTTTTATATCCTTCCAGTGACAAGGGTTCAGCCGTTTTATTTGACTTTTCAAGATAAGTCAGAGCAAATTGTTCGGGTGCGTCCTCTTGGGGCGTCAGAGGAGACGATGTCTTTAATTACAGAGTCTTATATTCGACAATATCTTTTGGCTCGTCTTAAAATTACGTTTGATATTAACGAGGTTCTTAATCGGTGGAATACACAAGGCCCTGTTAAATGGATGTCTTCAGATGTTGTTTTTAATGATTTTGTAAAAACAACGGTTGGGGCGTTTGAAAAAATTCGTAAAGAAGGTTTTACAAGGGATATAGAGATTCTTTCTGTTCTTAAGACGGCCTCAAATACTGCCAAAGGGGACGTTTGGCAAATTGAGCTTGATACAGTGGATATGCTCCCAACGATTAAAGAGCCTGTTCGCACAAGATGGCTTATTATGTTGAGGATTATTTATCGAGCTAATCAGGATGTTCAATACGCATATAGATTAAAAAATCCTTTGGGATTTACGGTTGTTCAATATGCAATTCGGCAAAAAGGAACAACAAATAAAGAAAATCAGCCGAAAGGATAGTGGTTTTTAGTAGACTTTACCTATCCTTTTGATGTAAAACATAAAAAGAGACGTTTTTCATAAAAAAAAGAGTGATTCAATGGCAAAAATTTATTTAAAAAAACTTATTTTAGCAACTGTTGCTTTTGGGGCGTTTGCGGTCAGTGCTTCTGCCCAACAGCCAAGCAAAACAGACGTGAACCAATTAAACGATGCAGTGGCGCAAACCTCAGGTGAATTTGATACAATGAACCTGAATTATATCCACTCTTTAGGGATGCAACAAAAAGCATGGAATGATCCGATGCAGCATTTAGGGGAAGGGCAAACAAAGCCTGGATACTCTCGCTACATGTGGACGCCAGATGTTGTTCTTCCTGTTCGGTTAAGAGAAGGAATGATGACCCTTATCAATCTGCCTCCTTGGGAATTGATTGAAAAAGTCCATATTGGATCTCCCGAGTCTTTTGGAGGGGAAATTGCCGCCCCTAACTCACTCTTGCTCTACGCGGATCCAACTTATATTGGGGTTGATAGCAACTTAATTATTTTTGGCCGCTCTGGAAATAGATACGTTTTCTATTTAAGAAGTGAAACCTACAACACAGATAGAATTACCCACTCTGTTGTGGATGTTTTGGTGGGGCCAAAGAATACGCCTTCAAATGCAGGGGGACAACTTTCTGATAATAAACAAGGGGTGTCTATGCGGGCTTCTTCTTCGGGCCTTGGAAATTCTTTTGGATCTAAATCGGGGACAAAAACGTCTTCAAATTCTATGATGGAATCCATCCCTGTTAATCCAGAAAATTTTCGTTTTGACATAGATGTTTATATTCCAAATCCTGAAGATATTGAAATTGCTCCAGAACGTGTGTGGAGAGATGATATTTTTACTTATATTGATTTGGGGCCAAAGGTTCTAACAATGACGCAACGGCCTATTGTTAATATGCTTGTGCAAGATTCTGAAGTCCCTGTTGGATTTCGAACAAAAGGGGATCATGGACGTTTGATTGTCGTTGAAGGTATTGGCGATATGGTTTTAAGAAATGGAAAGCGCCTTATTTGCTTAAAACTTCGTAGAGATCCTTCCGCAGGACAATATGTTGATTACAGTGGTTCAAAGCAAAAAGAAGCACAAAGTGCTCAAAATGCAGGCAGTGTTTCTATGAATGCAGGGATGACTTTGGGGTCTTCTATGCAAAAAGAAATGTCTCCTCTTCGTCCACTTCCAAAGGGAGTTGCAAATTCTCCTCAAGCTGCATCAGGAATTGTTGATGTGATGAGCGGCATAAGCGCAAAAGGCGTTAATCCTTACGAAATGGATTCAGCTGTTTCAGATACGATTGCTATTGAATTAGGTGCCGATGATCAAATTGCAAAATTAGAAACTTTATGGGATAGAATTATTCGAAGAAATGAAGATGTCTTAAGGGGATATGAACCTTACTTTTCTGTTGATGCCAATGCCAATGGAAATGGAAAAGACTTCTTTAGGTTAAGAATTGGGCCTGTGAAAAAATTGGAGAAAGCTGATTCGATTTGTAATCGACTTTCAAAACGTGGTGTAACTTGTTCGGTTGTAAAAACACAATGAAAGATGATAAATTATTAAGCTCTTCAGAGAGATATTTAAAAAAATCTAATCGAATTTTATTTTTAATTGGATTTTTGGCTGTTGTTTTCTTTTTTATTGGTTTGGGATATTTATTCCATGAACCAGAAAAGGAAGTAGACGTTATTGAACCTGATTTAACAACGACGGAAGATCCGTTTAAGAAAGTTGAAGATACTTCTTTAAAGGTCTTATCGGAAGTTAAAAAGGTTCCGGTTTCTTTAGAAGTTGCTCCAAAAAAAGTTGAATTGGATCAAGTTGTTATTGGTAGTCACGCTGAGGCAATTATTACTTTAACGGCAAAGGGCGGCGATATTCAATTTCTTTCTGCCTTTTTTGTTGAAAACCAATCTGAGGGGTTTGAAATTGAATCAAAATGTCCTGAAAATTTAAGATTATCTGCTGAAGATTCCTGCACAATTAAAGTGCTCTGGAATCCAATTTCAATTCGGCGTATTCAAAACAATCTTCTCTTAAAATGGAAAGATTTAAGTATTAATGAACGTTTGGAAACGGCAGAACAAAAGACTTTAATTACGATTATAGGCCAATCAATTGATTCGAAAAATTGCGTTATTTGTGAAAACGGTGGCGATAAAAAGGATTACACAAAAGGTCGTGTTGTTGTTGGTTTAGACGGTAAAGTCGTCGGCTATGTTGATGAAAATGGAAATGTCGTTGATAAAGATGGCGAGATTGTTGGATTTTTCTCTGAAGAAGGGTCTTTTATCGGTTCTAAAGGAAAGGTTTCGGAAGGCTGGAAGATTGTTGGCGACAAAGTTTACGATAAAAAAGGAAACTTGATTGGTAATATTTCTGAAAGCGGAGATGTTATCGGAGTAGATGGGAAACCAACAGGATTCCGAGTGATTAAAGGTCGCGTTTATGACGAAAAGAACAATCTTATCGGGACGATTGATAAAGACGGAAATGTCTTAGGATTAGATGGTTCTTCAACAGGATTAAAAGCCGTTGACGGAACTCTTATTGTCGACAAAGACGGAAAATTGACAGATTATCAAGTTGTCGGTAAAGAAGTTTATGATAGTAAAGGCAATTTTGTCGGCTCTATTGATAAAGACGGAAAAATCTTGGATTTGAAGGCGGTCCCAGGTCGCGTTGTTTTGGATAAAAATGGACGTCCAACTTCTCTTCGCGTTATTGGAAAAGAAGTCTATGACAAAGATGGAAATTTGGTCGGAACGGTTGATGAAAACGGAAACGTTTTGGGATTAGACGGAAAACCAACCGGTATGAAAGCTGTTTTGGGAAAAGTTATTTTAGATCAAAATGGAAATCCAACCTCTTTACGTGTTGTTGGAAAGGATGTTTATGACGAGGACGGAACTTTAGTCGGGCACGCTGATGAAAATGGAAAGCTATTTGATTTAGAAGGCAACGAGATTAAAGGGTTTAAGATTCTTTCTAGAAGAGAAATTGTGGATGACAAGGGGCGTCCGACAGGATTCCAAGTCGTGGGGGATAGAGTCTACGATAAAAGCGGTCGTTTGGTTGGAACGATTGATAAAAACGGAAATGTTGTTGGGACGAATTCTGACCGCGAAATGGTCATGAATAAAGAAGGGGATATTATTGGAATTGCTCAACCTCAAAAAATTCCTCTTTCCTTACAAAACAAAGTGATAGGAAAAGTTTTAACAACTGGAGAAGTGGTTGATTTTGAAGATAAGAAAATTGGAAAAACACTCCCAGATGGAACAATTGTAAATTCTAAGCTGGAAATTTTAGGGGGTGTCGTTCCTCTTCTTCCTGTTTTGAATATGCAAGGGGAAGTTTTAGGTCGAGTTAAGGAAGATGGCACGGTTCAAGATAAAAGTGGAACAGTTGTTGGAACGGTTCTTTCCAATGCATTAGTTTCAGATTTACAAGGTAAAATTATTGGTTCTGTTATGCCTTGGGGGGTTGCTCTTAATCTCACATCAAAAGTGATGGGAATTACCTTAACAGACGGATCTGTGGTTAATTCTTCTTACCAAAAAATGGGGATGATTTCCCCAGAAGGGTTTGTTTTAGATGATAATAAAAATATCATTGGAGGAATTGTTCCAAAGGGTGTTGCTGTTGGAAGCGCTTGCCAATCCTATGGCCGTGTTTCTGCGGATGGAAAAGTCTTAGACGCCTCTGGAAAACAGACGGGGGTTGCCTCTATTGACGGAAATGTCTTTAATATGAATGGGATTCCTGTTGGAAAGGTTATCAGAGAAGGCGCTTTAATCGATGCTCAAAATAAGATTATGGGCTTTGTCAATTCTGAAGGGAAAGCCGTAGATAAAGACGGAAATGTTTTAGGGTGCTTGATGACGAATGGTCATGTGGGTATGCCAGAACGTGTTTTGGGATCTGTTATTCCTCATGGGATCGTTGTGGGATTTGGATGTAAACAAATCGGATATGTGATTCCAAATGGTCAAGTGTTAAACGAAAATTCTTCTTATATTGGAAATGTGACAGATTCTGGCTATGTCAAAGATGTGAATGCCAAAATCATCGGAGCTGTTGTTCCACGGGGTGTGGCCATTTCTGAAGGATGTCATTTATTAGGCCTTATCGCGTTAGATGGTTCTGTTTATAGCACGGTAGGACAAAAGGTTGGATGTGTTGATCAAACAAAGAATGTGATTGACGAAAAAGGACAGATTATTGGGGCGGCGTCTCCTTCTGGAAATGCATTAGATGCTTCTGGAAAAATCATCGGAACGGTTCGTGTTGACGGAAAAGTTGTTGATAGAGGAGGAAATGTTATCGGATGTGTCAATCCTGATAAAAGCATGGTTGATACAAATGGAAAAATGTTGCTCTCTTCTACTTGGAAAGGCTTGATTTTGGATGCTTTTGGAGCTATTCAACCTTGGGAAGTTTCCGGATCTGATGTCATTGATGAAAAAAATAGAAAAGTCGGACTTGTCCTTCAAAACGGTCAAGTTGTCAATTTAAACAATGAAGTGACTGGCTTCATTCCTCCTAGTGGGGCTATTATCTCTATGGATGGAAAATACTTAGGTCGTTTTAATGCCGAAAAGGGAAAAGGGTTTGATTTAGAAGGAAATCCTTTTGCTACAGTTCTTCCGGATTTAACGGTTATCTCTTTAGGCGATAAGAAGATTTTGGGTTCTTTAATTCAAGATGGCGCAAGAATTATTGATTTAGAGGGTAAAATTATTGGAGCTCTTCAAGACGAGGGGAAAGTTAGAGATTTTACAGGAAAAGAAATTGGATCTGTTCGAGCTGACGAAACTGTTATTAATTTAGAAGGGAATGTCATTGGGGGCGTTATGCCAACAGGGGCTGTTCTAGGCTGGAATAATGAACAAATTGGTCTTATTTCTCAAGACGGATCTGTTTTGTCCTCTGATAAGACAAATATTGGAACGGTTTTATTAGATAGAACTGTTGTTGATGACAAAGGGATCGTTATCGGACGGGTTTTCCCTGCTTTCTCTCTTGCAATCGGGAATGAAGGAAACGTTTTAGGGTATGTAAACGTTGAGGGAAAAATTCTTGGAAAAGAAGGAAAAGAGTTTGGCTCTTTGACTTTTGGGTTTGATGTGATTTCTCCTTTAGGAGAATATGTTGGATCTTTGGTTCGATTGGGCGCTTTTGTTGGAACAGATAGTAAACTTAAAGGCTCTTTAGATTTCAATGGGGAAGTTAAGGATTTAGAAGGCAAGCATTTAGCTCAAGCCCTTCCTTATGGAAATGCTGTTGGAGATAAAGGGGAGCATATTGCCTCTTTGATTCAACAAGGATCTGCTCTAG
This sequence comes from Alphaproteobacteria bacterium, assembly GCA_009929265.1. Lineage (GTDB taxonomy): Bacteria > Pseudomonadota > Alphaproteobacteria > CASFRQ01 > SAAU01 > SAAU01. The sequence goes on along the minus strand of SAAU01000002.1, from coordinate 53,208 downwards.
ATATGAACGGTCGTTTCTTGGGAAGAGTTTCTGTTGACGGGAAAGTTTATGGTCGTCTTGGAAATGTACTCGGAACGCTTTTTGGAACAAAAATTATTTCTCCTGAAGGATTATGGATTGGACGATTGTTGATTCCTGGGGTTGCTTTGGATGAAAAGGGACATTTAATCGGTCGCATTTCTTTTGAAGGCAAAATTCTTTCAAATGGTGTAGATAAAGATTTGTCCATTACCTTTGACAATCGATTGATTTCAAAAACAGGATCTGTTGTGGGAAGTTATGTCCCTTATGATACAAAAGTGATTGGCTCTTATGGAGATGTGATTGGCTTTATGTCTGAAGAAGGAACAATTAAGAATGACAAAGGAATGTTTGTTGGTCGTGTGATTGGTCAAAATCAAGTTGTAGATAATAATGGAACTTTGATTGGAAAGTTGATTTCTTCTCATTATGTTTTGAATGCACTTGGAAATGTGACTTCTTATGTAATGCCAAATGGAAAAGCCTATAGTGTTTATAAAAATGCACAAGATGGTGTTTTAACTTTTGGGGGTTCTGTTATAGGTCCTGATGGATTTATTAGAGGAAAACTTGCTCCAGAAGGACTTTCTTTAGGGTTGGATTTAACGCCTTTTGGAAATGTATTTGAAAGTGGCGAAGTCATTAAAGAATCGCAAAGTGTTGCAAGAGCTTTTCCAAATTCTGTTGTTTTTGACGCCTCAAACGTCACAACTGGAATGATTACAAAACCAAATGTTGTTGTTGATAAGACTGGAAAAGTTGTGGGCAGAACGTCCGTTTCAAATAGTGTCGTCAACTTTGATGGAAGAAGAATCGGGACATTGATGCCCTATGGTTCTGTTTTAACAAATGAAAACGAATACGTTGGAGAGGTGTTAAAATCAGGAGTTGTTGTAGACGGAGTGGGTCGGCCTTTAGGGGTTGTTGCTTCTGACGGCATAATTTTGAACAAAAATCAAGATATCAATGGACGTATGGTTGCAGGCGGCGTTGCTGTGGGTCAATATTCTAAAGACGGGTATGGCACAATGCCTATTTTAGGGATGAATGCGCCTCAAGGTCTTTGGATTGATTTTGCAGGCCAATTAACGGGAAGAACGCTTCTGGATGGTCAAGTCGTTGATATGCAAAATGCGCCTCAAGGAAAAGTCAACGATTACGGTGTTGTTATTAAAAATGATGGCACGGTAAACGGGACGGTTGTTCCTTTATCGGTTGCTGTTGGAGAGAATTGCTCTGTTTTAGGGACGGTTCAATTTGACGGAACGGTTAAAGACGCAAGTGGGGCTCTTAAAGGGCGTGTCACAACAAATGGTTTGGTTAAAGGGGATCATATGTTTAATCTCCTTGGAAAAGTTCTTCCAAAAGGATTGGTTGTTGACAGATGTCGCATTGTGGGGCAACCGCGTCCAGATGGAAAAATTATCAATGGTCAAGGCGAAGTGGTCGGATGTCTAAATCCTGATAAAAGCGCGCAAACCCTTCAAGGGGAAAAGATTGGCGGCTTGATTGAAAATGGCAATATGGTCATTTCAAAACAAGGGGATCTTTTAGGACGGGTGCTTCCAAACGGAAATGTTGTTGATATGACGGGTTCTTTCTTGGGATGTGCTTCCTATGATGGAAAAGTTATGGATCAAAACGGTTCTGAAATTGGCTGTGTCTTTGAAAAAGGTGTTGTTGTTGACGGACAAGGAAATGTTCAAGGGTTAGTCAAAGAAAATGGGGAAGTGATTTCATCTGCTGGTGAACTTTTAGGGTATGTTCAATGTAGCGGAAAAGTCGTTGATGAAAACAATAAAGTTGTTGGAAGTGTTGTCTCTGGCGAATTGCTGAAAGATAAATCTGGAAAGGTCATTGGATCCTTAAATGAAAAAGGGGAAGTCTCCTCCTTATCAGGCGATTTATTGATGAAGATTGGTAAAGATGGCAAGCTTTCTAATGCAGCAGGGGATGAAATTGGAAATCTTCAAAAAGATGGCTCGGTTCTTGATACTTCTGGGAAAAATTTAGGATTGGCAGAAGATCTGCTTTCTAAAAAAGAATCAGAAAGTGCAAAAGGGGTTCGAATCTTTATAGATGATGATGTTTTTGATGTCTCTGGAAATGGAAGTATTTTGAACAATGTGGGCGATATTGTCGGCTATATTGGCGAAGATGGACGTCCTTATGCCACAGACGGAAGTTCTTTTGTTAAGAAAAAGAAGGACAATCAAGAGGAAAATCAAACGCGAAGAGTGCCTCCTCGTCCACAAAAGAAACAACCGAAATATAGTCCTCAAGAAGTGGCCCAAATTCAAGCCCTTATGATAGCTCGTCGTCAAGGAATGAAGCAAAGATTAGGATCGGCAACGATTGTTCCTGAACGTCGTGTTTTGGCTCGGGCTAAAATCAAAAAAGATAAGGACTGGGGATTGGGTAAAATTGTTTCAACTTATCCTGTGGATATGTCTCGGATGATTTTGAAGGATAAAGCCATTCCTGCTGTTATTGTCAGATCAATCGACTCGCGTTATCCAAATGTTCCTGTGACGGCTGTTGTGGAACGTAATATCTACACAGAAGATGGACGGAATATTATTATTCCATCAGGAAGTCGTGTGATTGGAAGTATGTCAGGATCTCCTGGAACAAATCGTGTTGCTAAAATGGAGATTTCTTGGAACAGACTTATTCGTCCAGACGGATCAGCCTTTAATTTCCAAGCAACTTCTGGCGATGCGCAAGGAAGAGGCGGGGTATCGGCTTACTTGGATGAAATGTTCCTTGCTAAATACGGGAAGCCAATTTTGACCTCTTCTGTGATTTCGGCTTTGACTTATGTGACAGCATCGGATGAAATTGTGACCGAAAATTCAGACAGCGGAACTGTTGCTCAATCAGATAGAGCGCAAGCTGCTCAAGATGCACGGGCTAACTTCATCAATGATATGCAACAAATCTTTAAGGATTTGATAGATGATTCAAGCTCAACACCTCCTGTTGTATTTGTTCCATCTGGAACGCGTTTGACAATTTTCTCTAACGAAGATTTATGGCTTCGTTCAGAAGATGAAGATGAGGAAGACCTTGTCAAAGAGTTAGGGGAAGCAGATAAGAAAGCTAAAAATGCGCCTCAAGAATATAAGGAAGGGCAAAGACAAATTCCTACAACCGTTCAAACCAAAGATGGTCGTTATATCCAAGGATCGGGAACTTATAAACCCTTAGATCCTCAGGATGCTAAAGTAAGAGCAGAAGACAATCCTGTTCCTATTTCCGATACGCCAGCTCCTAAACCTGCAAATCCAACAGGAAAAAGTCTTTCTTTGAACGAAATTTATAGTGGAAACCAAGGGGTTGTTTCTTATCCTGTTTCTGCTGGGGATAAGATTGCCGAGCCTGTTCTTCCTTCTACAGGAGATATACAAAAATCTCAAACCATGTCACCAGATCTTTTCTAGGGAGAGTTTAGATGTCCGAGATTTCGCTTAAGCAAACCTATCGCGTGTTGGAATCGGCTCTGCGCCCTTTATCTTATTGGTATACGCAAGATAATGTGGAAGAGATTTCGGTCAATAATCCTGGATATATTTGGCTTAGAATGCGTGGGAAAAGGCTCTATCCTTGGGTATGTCAGGAAGATAAAACTCTGACAAGGGAATATTTAAGCAATATTTTATATATTGTAGCCAATACTTTTGATTATTCTTTTAATCCCCAAAGTGGAACACCTGTTGTGTATGCGACTCTTCCTGGAGGACATCGTTTTTCGGCAATTTCTGGTCGAAATGTGATGTATGATAACGAAGATTTAACAGGCGGTATTGCTTTATGTATTCGTGTTTTTTCAGAAGGGGTTCATTTTGGAATGGAAGATTATGGCCTTCGAAAAGGCGATAAATTGCGCCCGTTAAATAAGCTTAAAAATATTGAAGATCCTGATGATCCCTATGAACGGCTTTTGCTTTCGATGAAAAGAGGGGATCATATCCTCATCAGTGGGGCTACGGCAACTGGGAAAACAACTTTTTTAAATAATATGATTTCTCTTTTAGATGAACATAAACGGATTTTGACTATAGAAGATACAAGAGAGTTAATTGTTCCTCAAAAGAACAGAGTTCATATTGTTTTACCAAGAACGGATCAAACAAACGGGTTTGATTATAAAAAAGTGATTGATTTAGCTGTTCGTTTTACGCCAGATGCGATTATTGGGGGCGAAATTTCAACATCCAATGCCGGTGCGATTTGGGAGCTTATGGGCTCTGGTCATGAAAACTGTTTTGCAACCATCCATGCAGAGAGTGCAGAGGCGGCCTATAAAGCCTTTATCGGGCGTATTTTGCATACGTATCCCACAATTGATAGAGAAAAGACATACCGAGAGATGAAGGATAAGTTGCGTGTTGTTCAAATTAACCGAAATGGCAATATTAGAGCTGTGACAGCTATTACTTAATAGGTAAAAACCGGCCTTAAAAGTTCAAAAAAAGCCCTTCTTTTAAAGAAGGGTTTTTTAAGATATTATTCAAATAAGTTTCTTAGATTTTTATAAAAAGGAAAAGAACTATCCGTTTGAAAAAATCAAGCTTTTTGGGAAGCAAAATGCCTTCTTTGATAAAAGCCTTGAGCTGTTTTTTTGAATAAGCTTTCAATTCTTTTTTATCCTCTTTTGATGCCTTATCCAAGACATGGGAAATATAACGTTTATAAATCTTTTTTGCAAAAAAAGTCTTGAATTGCTCTTTTTCTAAAACAGAAAGATTTTCTGAAAAAAGTTTTTGATACATATCTGAAAAGATAAACGTATAATCTTTTAAATATTGTAAAGAAATTGTTTGTTTGGAAAGGGAATTTCCGCGTGTTCTATAGGAAAAAACAGGAACTGGAATAACAATCAATTTTTTGGCTTTTTGAAGAGTCTCTAAAACAAAAGTTTCATCTTCTCCGCGATGAAGGTCTTCAATAAAAAGAGTCGATTTTACAATTTCTTGTTTATAAAGTTTATTACAAACCATTGATTCAATGGGCAAAGTTTTCTTTATGAAATCAAGAAAAGGGGTAGACGTTAACCGATAAGGAAAAGAGTTAATTTCAGGATAGGTTTTGCTTTTATCAAAATGAGAATCCTCTGGTGTTGGAATAAAGCTGCCACAGACGATGTCGACCTGATAGGTTGTTAAAAAAGTCAAAAGATATTCAAGATTTTGTGTAAACATAAAATCATCACTATCCAAGAAAGTGATATAGTCCCCTTTTGCTTTAAGAATTCCGACATTTCGAGCTTTCCCAACAGAGGAAATTTTGGGATCATCAATCACAATAAAGCGGCTATCTTTTTTCGCGTATTCTTCCAAAATGGAAATCGAATCGTCTTCATCCCCATTGTTGACGCAGATACATTCAAAGTTTGAATAGGTTTGGGCTTGAATAGAATCCAAACAATCCCTTAAATATTTTTCAACATTATAGACAGGGATAATGATGGAAATAAGAGGTAAAGACATAAAAAGCTCCTATTTGGCTTGTTCAATTTGTAAGAAACATTGAAGTTGTTCAACGATATCTGTTGTGGCGCAAAGTTTTTCATTTAAGATAACTTCCACCAAAAAGATACCTTTTTCATTTTTTTCAAAAACAAGAACCCCCACATTTTCTGCCTTTTCAATAAAGGCAACATAGAAGTTTCCTTCAACACTCCATTTAACACGGTTAAGATCGCCCCCTGCCATTAAAAGTAAGGCATCTTGTAGGATAACGCCATCGTCAAGTTCCAACCCTTCTAAGGCTTCAACAATCTTTTCTTTTAAAAACTGTTGATCTTCCAAAAGGGCAGGGTTAATCAATTCCAATTTTTGAGGAGGCATAGGCGTTGATGCCGATTCGATATGGACAGAAAGAAAAATAGCAAGAAAACAGCTTAAAAGAGAAAGCCAAACATTAAAGCCGCCATATCTGGATTCTTTCGGTCGTGCGAAGATGTATAAAAAAGGAAGAGCAAATCCCAAAATTGCCCAAATAAAACAAGGCGCTTTATCCTGTTTTCTAAGAATGCCCCAGTCAAGTAAAATTAAAAACGCATTTATTCCAAAAAACAAAGAAAGGAATGCTAAATTATAAACAGGTAAAGCATCTAAAATAAGACTGATTGCAAAAGGGTAAACAATAAGCAACCATTTCATATTATATTTGATTGGAAGATTATTCATTGAAATTTAATCCTTTTCCGTTTATTCTCCATGTATGAAAAGGATAGCCTTTTTTTCTTTTTTTGACCAGTAAAAAGTGAGTAAAAATGAAATTTCATATTATTTGTATTGGAAAGTTAAAACAATCAAGAGCGGAGGCTTCTTTAATCAAAGATTATTTAAAAAAATGTCATTTTCAAATACAAATTGTAGAGCTGGAAGAAAAGAAAAATTTACCCGATTTGCAGATGAAGGAAAAAGAAGCGGAGTTATTACTTTCTAAAGTGCCTGAAGGGGCAAAAATAATTGCGTTAGATGAGCACGGAGACTTACTTTCGAGTCTTAAGTTTTCTCAAAAAATTTCTGATTTTCAAAATGAACGCGTGAAAGATGTGTGTTTTTTAATTGGAGGCGCTTTTGGGCATGGAGAAGCTGTAAAAGAGAAGGCCTCATTTTTGCTGAGTTTTGGGCGGATGACGTTGCCGCATTTTTTGGCGCGTGTTGTTTTAATTGAGCAACTTTATCGCGCGCAAACTATGTTGGATGGACATCCCTATCACAAAGAATAAGGCCTCTTTTTATTAAAAAAGAAGCCTTTAAAAGGGAGCAACCTTTTTAGTGTTTTTTACACAATTCTTGATAAAGACCTAGATAAAGCTCGCAAGAATGCTTCCAAGAAAAATCTTGTTTCATGGCTTGAACAATCATTTTATTTATATGCTTTGGTCGGTCGTAATACGTGGCATTGGCCCATCCAATGGTATTATAAAGCGCCTCAGAGGAGATGTCATAGAACTTAAATCCCGTCCCGGTTCCTTTAACTTCATTATAATTTTGAACGGTGTCTTCAAGGCCTCCCGTTCCTCTGACAAGAGGGAGGGTTCCGTAAATCTGACTATAGAGCTGGTTTAAGCCACAGGGTTCATAAAGAGAAGGCATAACGAAAAAGTCGCTCCCTGCTTCAACTAAGTGAGCTAAATCCTCGCTATAGCCGATATAACAGCCAAATTGACCCAAATATTTTGTGCATAAAGAGGAAAAATAATCTGCAAGTTTGGCGTCTCCGGTTCCAACAACGACAAATTGACAATGCATATGTTGGAGGACTTGTTCCAAACATTGAGTTAAAAGGCAAAGCCCTTTTTGGGAAACCAATCTTGCGACAATAGCAAAAAGAGGTTTTGAAGGGTTTCTTTCCAAATAAAACATATCTTGGATTTTTTGCTTATTGAGAGCCTTTCCTTTTTTATAGGTTTTTTCATCATAGTGAAATTCTAGACGTTTGTCAGTTTTGGGATCCCATTCGTCTTCATCAATTCCGTTGATAAAACCCGTCAAATCCCAAGCTCGACGATTCAAATAATTTTGAAGCCCACATCCCCCCGGATGATTTAAAATTTCACGTGCATACGTGGGGCTAACGGTTGTGATTTTATCCGCATAACAAATGCCGCCTTTTAAAAGGTTAATGCGTCCATAATCCTCGAACGTATCGGCATTAAAGTCCTCAAGAGAAAGACCTATATAAGGCAGAACGTCCGCCCCATAAACCCCTTGATAGCCCATATTATGAATGGTTAAAACTGTTCTTGTTCCCCAAAAGAAAGGATTCGCATGACGCTTAATATAATAAGGCACAAGAGCGGTTTGCCAATCGTTAACATGAACAATATCTGGATGAAAATTTAAATCTTCTGCGACCTGTAAAGCTGCTTTTGAAAAGAAAGCATAACGATAGGCATTGTCTTTGTATTCTTCCTTAGAATGTTTATCATCATAAATGCCATTTCTATCAAAATATTTATTAAATTCGATAAAATAAGTATCCAATCCATCGGGTTTATCGGTGTGATAAACACTAAAAAATTCCTGACAATTTCCCATCTGAACGCAAGCATTATCAAAAAGTTTTGTGAGCCCAAATTTTTCTCTATCAATCAAAGAATATAAGGGCAAGATGACCCGAACATCTTCTTTTTTCTTTTTAAGTTCTTTTGGAAGGGCCCCTGCTACATCAGCCAATCCGCCACTTTTAATAAAAGGAACAACTTCGCTTGATAAAAATAAGATATTCATTTTTTCCCCTATTCATTTTTTTCTTGATTTTCTATATCTATTCTTTTTTTAATTTCTAAAAGGACATCTTTTAACTCAGCTAAAACATCTGGTTTTCCTTCATGAAAACGTGCAACATAGCCGCCTTTTTCTTTCCAGGTATCAATGTAATTTTGACCATTTAGGATTGTTCCTTTTGAAATAACAAGAACGGGAGTCGTTTTTGAATCAGTATCTTCTTCCAACCCTTTGGCCATTTGATTGAGTTGATAAAAAGGCGAGAGAACTTGCGCTTTTTCTGTAAACCATGTTGGAGGATCTCCGTCAAACTCTTCCTCATCTGCAATCCATTCTGTGCAATCTTGTTCTAAAATTTGAAGGGCAATAGCCTGTTCGTTATAGGAAAAAACCAAAGGAATAATATCTTTTTTAACCATGATGTTTTCAAAAACAGAAAATCCAAGGGTTTTTCCAAGATCTTTAACTTCCTGTAATGTTTTTTGAGGAGGAATATCTTTTATTTTTTCAACATGTTGGGTGGCTTTAAATTCTTCGTCTAAAGAAGACATAGGCATTTGAGATGAGGGTTCTGGAAATTCTAGCCTTTTTTCAGAAGAAGGCCTTGAAAGCATTTCTCGTCTTGAAAAAGGGGCTTCTTTTGGGAGAGTTTCTAAAGCAAGAGAATCATCAACAGCTTCTTTTTTTATTTCTGATGTTTGAGGAGAGAGCTGTTTATCTAAAAATGAAAAATCGGTTAAATTTCCCCCTGTGCGCATTTTTTTAGGACGCAAATATTTTGAGCAGCTATGAGAGCTTTGTATTTGAAAAGCGGGCTTTTTTTCGGGTTCTTTCTTTAATAGACAGGAAAAGGGCTTCATTAAAAACTTTTTCCAATGTATTTTTACGACGAAACGCCATCCTATTAGAAAAAAGAGAGGAAAAAGGAAAAGAGACGCCGCAAAAGCTACATCATAACGCTCTTTAATAACCCACTTTAAGTAAAAAAAGTGAATATAAAGCGTTTGCCAATGAAGAGCGTTTAAGATATTAAAATCAAAAAATTTTAAGAAATAGGCAAAGAAGAAAGAAAAGCAAACGACTCCCCAAAAAAAAGATAGAAAGACGAATCGGGCAAAATTTTTTAAGACGTTCATACTTTTCCTGTCACAAAGAAATTACATAACGTATCATAACAAAGCAAAAATCTAAAAACAACTCAAAAGATACGGAAAAATGAGAAAAATGAGAAAAGTTTTTTAAAAAAAGAAGGCCTCTTCTTTTAAACTGAAAAGGAAGAGGCATTTGTTTTTTAATGAAAAAGTGAAAACACTTTTGAACGAGAAGATTAAACAATCCTATTATAGTGATGTTGCACTTCTTGAAGAAAAGCTCTTGAAATTTTTCTTTTTGACATCCCATTTGAGACAGAAGCTCTTCCCATGGCATCCAAGAGAGCATCCTGAATAAGGTCTTTTCTTTGAGTATCTATACGCCGCAAAGGAGAGAATGTTTTTTCAATAAAGCGCCCATTTCTGGAGAATCGTCCAGCATGTGGCGGAGTCGTCAATCCATTCATCCGTAAATTTTGGATGATAAATTGCGCCGTTGAAAGGGCATCGTGCCCCGGCTTTTCAATAGATTTTGTAAGATGACCGTCTTCTTGTTCATGACGATAATCCATATTTTTTTGAATTTGTCCTTGGATATAATTCAAAAACCGCGTGACAGATGTCACAGGCGCAACCAAAAGCCGTAACGAAAAATCAATCGCAGAATCTTCAACGGTGGATCCTTTGAAAGCGGCGTCTAGAATATCGAAAACCTCAGCAACAGCTTCTTTCCAGAGGGGATCGGGCTTTCTTGTTGCAAGAAAGGGATTTAACCGCTGGTTCGTTAAAACAGGAGAAGGATTTTTTATTTTTGCCATAAGTGTTTTCCTTTCGTTTTTTAGGAAGAACCTTTTTTATATCTTCAAAAGTAGCGCCCTTTTATTTTTTTGTCAAGTATTTTTGCTTGATGAAAGAAGTAAGTCCTTTAAAAAAGACGCTAAAGCTTTATTTCTTTTAAGAGTATCTTTAGGTTTAATCAGAATATTTCCTTTTTCATCAGCCGTTTTTAAAGGGGCAAAATAGCATGGATTAGAAAACAGGATTTTCCTTGCGAAAGAAGGATTTTTTGAAGCAAAAGTCAAATAATTTTTAATAAGTAAATCAGCATCTACAGGGAAGCCTTTTTCTTTAATCTTAAAAGAAATATTTTTTTGCCATCTTTCTTGATTTTCCTTATTTTCCATAAAAGTTTCATTAAGCAAAATCTGATTTTCTTCATATTCAATTTTGATATAATCTAGCAAAAAATTATATAAAAAATCTCCTGACTTATAGTGAATTTGAAGGGCTTGCACCATTTGACTGACTTGAACGGGTTTGTGAAAGGGAAGCCCAAGCAAAAACAAAGAGACTTTTCTTAAATCTGTTCGAAAAAGGTGGTATTGTTCAACAGAAGATATTTTTGCCACATCTTCTAAAGAAAGATGAAGTTTTGGAGCCTGTTTTAAGATGTGACGATTTTCGTAAAAAAGAGTATAAAGGGCAATGCATTTTTCAAGAAGTTCTTCTGTCGGAAGATATAGTTTCTCTGCCATTTTCCCCTCTCTTTTTTTAATTAAATTTTAGAAAAGTTTAAGCCACTTTCCCCTGATTTTTTTGAGAAAAGAAGGGGTTTGCTCCCGTATTTCCTTTGCTGGCACTGAGTTGTTGTCCCTTTTTCTGAATGGTCTGTTTTTGTGCCTTAAGTTCTTCACTTTTCTTGGACATAAGGTTGACTTTCTCTTTTTCCTCTTCAGAAGAATTTATAGACTTGATAAGGTCCGGATTATTGAGTTTTTTAGATTTTAAGAATGAATTGTATTGCGTTTGCACCTCTTGTAGGAAAGAATTAAAAGCCTTGCGTTTTGCCATAGAGCCCGAAACAGAAGCCCGTCCCATGGCATCCAAAATCACATCTTTTGTGGCTGTGTTTATCTCTCTATTTCTTTTTTGCTGAAAAGAGAAAGCCTTTTCAATAAAGCGTCCCTTTTTTGAGAATCGACGAGAGCTTGAAGGCGGGGTAAGCCCTTTCTTTTCGAGCTCTTCAAGGATATATTTTGCTGTCGATTTGGCGTCATGCCCTTCTTTTTTTATCGATTGAGAAAGGGCGTTAGCCTCTTGTTCATGACGATACTTCATATTTTCTTGTATCTGTTTTTGGAAATGAGTCAAAACTCTTGTGACAGATGTCACAGGTGTGACTAAAAGTCTCAAAGAGAAGTCAACCGCAGCATCTTCAACGGTGGAAGCTTTAAAAGCCGAGTCTAAAATATCGGAAACCTCTGCAACGGCCTCTTTCCATAAAGGATCGAATTTTCTGTTTGTAATAAATGGATTTTGCCGTTGATTTTTCAAAACAGGTCCCTCTGATTGAAGGTCTGTCCCTTCCGTTATTTTGGCGGGCGTCTCTTCATCTAAAAGCTTTTGAGAAACGGTTCCTGTGTTATCAAGAATCGCCTCCTTGTAAAAATCGGCTAAATTGCTTTTGTGAATCTCGTCTAGTTTTTGGGCAAAAAGGACGCTTTTCTCCTCTGGCATTTCGCCTTTTGCTACCTTTTCTTGAATAGCATCGGCCATCAGTTGGGAAATAAGTTGAAGCTCTTCTTTGTTTAAGGCCTCGACAGAGCCACTTTTCGTCATTTTGTTTGCAATTAAGGACCCTTCCTCATAAGAGATTTGATTGTTTTCAACCAAAGAGGAGAGACTTTCATTTAGCATTCTGTCTTTGGATTGGCGGTCATATTGGACTTGCTTATCAAGCGGCGTTTTGCTCTCTGTTCCTTTGTTTTCAAGGAAAGACATATACGTTTGAAGGTCAAATCCGTTTTCGTTAACCTCTTGAATGGCGTCCTTTTTCTCGTCAGGTAAGATTTTATCACACGCACGCAAAACATTAACAGCAGAATGCGGTTTATTATCTGTTTTGAAAAAGGAAAAAATCTCATTAAAAGGCGCATTTTTAATGAGAAAAGCCGACGCGTTTTGCTCATCACTTAGCGCGGTGAAAAAGCTTTCCTTTTGTCTTTTGGACAAGGGAATATCCTCTTGCCCTTTTTGAATAACATTGTTGAGGTAGTTAAATCGTTCAATCGGGGAAAGGGTATCGCCGTTGTCTTTTTTATAGGCATCAATCATTTCTTCTGTAAAAAGAGAGGAAGCCGTCTTAAACACTTCTTCGTCAGAGCTTAAAATATCCTCCGCTTGTCCCGTTTCAAGGATAAACTTTTGGACATCTTCTAAAGGAATTTTTTCAAACAAAACAGCGCGTAAGGCGTTCGCTTCTTCGGCAAGGGATGCCCGCGTGATAAAGTCCGTTTTTCTTTTAATGTCAAATAAAGTTTCGCTCATCAGAATATCCTTTTCTAACTTCTTGCTTGTTTAAAAATAGCAAAAAGGGTCTTTTTTGTCCAGTTAATTGTTTAATTCGGTGTTAATCTTGAACTTTTTGAAAAAAGAGGCCAAATTTTTGTTAATTCGGCGGGCTTCTCTTGGGCGAATCAGAAAATTTCCCTTTTCACCAACGGTTTTTAAGGGAGCAAAATAACACGGATTAGAGGTCAACGTTTTCCAAGCCAAATTAGGATTCGTTGCGTATAACGTTAAGTAATTTTTAAAAAGGCGCTCTCCGTCCACGGGAAATCCTTTTTCTTTAATAGCCAATGTAATGGTGTCAATAATTCCTTGGCGTTTTTTTTCTTTTCCTTGAAGCTCTTTCAACAGATCTTCTGTTTTTTCCATTAGGTCGAATCGCTTTTCATCAAGGGCTAGTTTTTCCTCTTCATAAACGACTTTAATATAATCAAGCAGGACGCTATACCAAAAATCCTCTGGCTTGTAGTAGGTTTTAAGCCCTTGAAACATACGATCAATATCAACAGCTTGTTCTGAATGAATCCCAAGGAGGAAAAGGGAAACCTTCCTTAAATCAGAACGGAAAAGCTCATAAGCCTCAGGGGTGGAAATTTTCTCAACCTCCTCCAAGGAAAGATGAAGCTCTGGCGCCTGTTTTAAGATAAGGCGGTTATTGTAAAAAAGGGTATAAATAGAGATACACTTTTCAAGGATTTCTTCGGTGGGAAGGAGGGTTGTTTTTGTCATGCTTAAAGCCTTTTTCATAATGTGTTAAAGATATTTTATTAGAATAAAAACTTTTTTCAAGAAAAAGATAAATTAAAAATACTTGACAAAATGAAAAAAAGAAAGTAGAAAAGAGAAAAAGTCATTCTAAGAAAAGGGGAAAAGATGAAAAAGAGTATGAAACGAAAAGTCGTGGAAGGTCTTTTAGGGGCTTCAATACTGATGGTGATTTTGACGGGGTGTTCAAAGGCTGATGGAACAACGCAAAATGCGAAAGCCAAAGAAAATGGAATCACGCGGGAACTTCCGCCAGAGGATCAAATCGCTCCAGAGGATGTGATTGAAAAACCTTCTGCAAAAGCAATTGAGGGGATTTCTGATGCCGAAGATGGCTTCCGTTTTCATGTTCAAAACGCGTATTATAATATTTATTTAGAAGAAAAAGAAAAACTTGAAAATGGTCCTATGACAGAAAAAGGTGATGAATATGCAGCAGCATCAGGACAATCATGGAGTTATGTTTATACCGCTTTTGAAAACCGCGGTGTTTCAGGAGATGAACTTGATAAATTAATTTTGGCAACAGGAATCAATGAATTACCTCTTCAAGAAACGATGCCAAAAGTTTTAGCTTTATGGCAAGATCTTGATATGGATTCGCAAGAAAACACAAATGTGATTGGTGTGACAAAAACAGATAGTGAATACACAGCCTATGAAATTAATAAAGCTGCCGAAAAGTCAAGGTAGTATTTTGAGGGTTGAAGGAAAAGCATTCTTTTGAAAATAAAGAATGCTTTTTTTGTTTCCTTTTTTAATGAAGTTCGCTATACTTTCCTTAAAAAAAGAGGATAAGTGATTGTTATTTAATAATTTAAATAAAATAGTAAAAAAGAGGTTTAGGTGAAAAATCTTTTTAAAAAAAGACTTGACAGAAAAATAGAGGGGGCTAGAATGAACATAGAAAAAGAAATGAATTTCTTAAGTTAAGAAAGGATGGATATCATGCAAGAAAACATTATGACTTCCCCTGTTGAGGAAATGAAAAAACCTGAAAAGGCAACAAAACCATCACATTTGAAGGTTAAAGTTATGGTGGCTCTTCTTACGCTTGCCAATTTAGCAGCCTTATTTACAGGGTGTGAGAATAATCCAACTTCGGCAGAGTTGAGTTCAAAAACCAAAGAAAATGGAATCACGCGGGAACTTCCACCAGAGAATCAAATCGCTCCAGAGGATGTGATTGAAGAACCTTCAATGAAAGCAATTGAAGGTGTTTCAAAAGCTGAGGACGCTTTCCGTTTTCATGTCCAAAACGCGTATTACAATATTTATTTAGAGGAAAAAGAAAAACTTGAAAATGGTCCTATGACAGAAAAAGGTGATGAGTATGCAGGAGCAGCTGGACAATCATGGAGCTATATTTATACCGCTTTTGAAAATCGTGGCGTTTCGGGGGCTGAGTTGGATGAATTGATTTTGGCGACAGGGATCAATGAATTACCTCTTCAAGAAACGATGCCAAAAGTTTTAGCCTTATGGCAAGATCTTGATATGGATTCACGTGAAAACACAAATGTGATTGGTGTGGAAAAAACAGACAGTGAATATACAGCCTATGAAATGAATAAAGCCCTCACTCAATCAGATGGAAGATAGGTTTTTAAGGATTAAGAAAAAAGCATTCTTTAAAGAATGCTTTTTTTATTTCCTTTTTTTATGAAGTTCGCTATACTTTCCTTAAAAAGAGGATAAAAAATGATAAAAAAAATAGGCATATTTCTTTTTTTAGCCCTGTTGACGGGGGCCCCTTCCTATGCCCAAACGGCAGAGGAGCAGGAAGAACAAAAACCCATGTCTGTTGAGGAATTTTGTTCAAAATTAAAAACAGATAAACGGGTTGTTTATAATATATCCGATAAAGAATGCCTTGAAAAATTTAAAGATGACATAGAATCCGTTGAACAAGCGGATGAATTTTTTTCCCAATCCGTTCGGGATGACACCTATGATAAATTTATGGAGGAATACGCTGCCGCCCTTGAAAAACAACCCCAAAAACAGGTGTATGATTGTAAACCAGGGGTTTTGGTTGAAACCTGCACCAGCTATTTTAACAGTGACTATACCCCAGAAGATTTTGTAGAAGAACTTGCCGAAGGGAAATATGAATTAGAAGAAAAAACAAGAATAGCATTATATAGACAACTTGGCTGTTCTGGTGCAAAAATTATCACTCCAGAGGTTCTTCAAGACTGTGCGTCGGACTATAAAGACAAAAAGTGTGTTGAATATGGCAATGTTTATAATTCATGTTATCCGAAAAGTTTAACAGAGAGCTTAGAAGACACCCTTACCCAAAATGAGGATTTGGTTTATCGGGAAAAAGTCTTGTCGACTGTAGATAAAAATGGAAAATCAAGCGAGGTCTATGAACAAATTCGGGATATGAGTGTTAATGGATTAACCGATGATGAAATCATGGCGATAGATAAAAGTCGTTTGGAAGATTTTGGTTATTCTGCAGAACCAGATACAGCTGAAGCCAGACGAAAATTATTAAAAGAAATGGTTTATGAAGATTTTTCTAAAATTTTAACTCATAGTTCCGCTTCAGTCCTTAATGATGCGGTGACCAAAAATGTGGCGATTATGATGACGGGGTTGTCTTTACCCGCAGACAGTTTTTACATAAAATCGGGATATTTTGACCTATTGGATAAATATAAATTTTCCGCCGGGTGTTTCGCTTGTCCGTTATTTGAAATCTTTTTTGACACGATTAACGATATTTCTATGGGGATTGATCGGGTGTTAACCCCGTTTTTGAAAATTCTATTGGCGATAGGGTTGGCCTTTTGGATGTTGTGGCAGATTTTGAAAAATGTGGCGATTTTCTCCAAAAAAGGGTTTGCTTCCTTTGGACAATTTGTGACGCTCTTTTCCCGCGGACTTTTCCGTGGTTTGGTCGCGGCAGCCCTTCTGTCGGTTGGGCTAAAGGTGGCGTTCCATTACACATTAGAGCCCGTTGTAGAATTTTCCACCATTTACGCAACCGAAGTGATGAACGTTTCTAAGAATCGCATTAAACTATCCCAAGCGATTGACCCCAGCCTTTCCAAGTCCCTTGAATCTGTAGATCCGTGCGCTATTGGAAGAAAACCAAAAGAAACGAAGGGCCCCTTTAGTCGGGATATTTATAATTCCTTCAACTGCTTTTTACGGACGACGAGTTGGAGCTTAGCGCAGGGGTTTGCCTTTGGCCAATATGTATTGGAGTTAGTCTTTTCCTCTCAAGAAAATGGTGGGTTTTGGATTTGGAAAGCCTTTTACTCTCTGCGATATTTGGATGTCATGCTTTCAGGATTCTTTATTTTAATCAGCTTTTTTGCCTTGATGGTGTTGATTCCCTTTAAGCTGATGAATGTTTTAATTGATTTTGCGGTGGTGACCGCGCTGTTCCCTATTTTTGTGGTGGCGTGGGTCTTTCCTTTTACCCAAAAAGCCATGACAAAAAAGGCGTTTGATTTATTTATTGGCGCGTGTTTCCAGCTGATTGTGATTTCAGTGCTTTTGGTGCTGGGGGTCGATTTTATGGTCACCATGCTAGGCGTTGATGTGAACGAATTTATGGAAGATGTTTTTAAAAACGATAAGGAAACATTAGAGATTTTACGCACAAAGATTTCGGTACTCTATACCTCTGCCCCGTATTTATTGTTGGGCGCTATGTTTATTGTGGTGAAAATGCTTGGCCTTTCCAATACGTTATCTTCAAGTATTGTCTCTGGTTCTTCCAACGATATGGGGGGCACGATGCTTGGCAAGACTTTCAAGTCTATCGTTTTGCCATACGCCGCCGCCAAAAGTATCCGTGACGATTTCCACAAAAAACAAAAAGAAGAAGAGGCTAAAAAGAAAAAGGGCTCGACTCCTTGATTTTTTAAGGCTTAATGCGGCCTTTTTGCTTTTATTTATGTCGAAACGTTGCTATACTTGTTGTAATTTTAGTAGGGAGCTTATCTTAAATGTCAAAAATCTTTCGCTTTTCAGGGTTGTTTTTGTTTTTGATCTTTGGGCAGGTCCCGTTTGCGTTCGCAACAAACTGCCAAATGGATATGGATGCGCTCGGGGGTTTAAGTCAGCAAGACCTTCAAAATGTTTCAATGATTGAGTCTCACTGTATTGGTGGGGGAATTTGGCAAAATAAGGATTGCACCGCTTGCCGTTTGACAACAGCAGATGGAAAAACGATTGAAGTTTCCCCTGAACAGTTTGAAACTCTTCAAAAACAACGTAAAAACTGCGCTTCTTCTAAAACGGGGGCCGAAAATTGCCGCGATATGTGGGCAAATGTTGCAGATTATCAGGCCGAGGTTTCTGAAGGCTGTTCCGCGGGGACGGCTCTTCCTGTTTGTATGAAGAATTTATCTGATAGCGCCTCTCAAAAAGCTCTTGAAGATATGAATGCTTATAATGAGGAAAACGGCAGGGCGTCTTGCACATCTCAAGGGGCAAAAATTACGCAAGATGATGTGAAGCGGTGCTATATTGCAACTTATGCCGATGCGAGTGCCTTAGAAGACGCCAAAATCACACCTAAAGATGTCTCCAAAGTTGCCAAAAAAATGTGTAAGGATAAGATCCAAAGGGAGGCTTTATTTGATGGCACCTCGGCTGAAAGAAAAAAATGCCAAGAGGAATACGAAGCACTTTATGAAAAAGTTGAAAAAGGAACCGCAACGGCCGATGAACTTCAATCGGCGCAGACTCTTTTAACGGCCGTTGATGAAAAAAAATCCGAAAAATTAGACGATATTGTGTCAACAACCTTTGCCGGGCAGACCTATGATCACCCCGAGAGTAAGGCGATGCACAATATTTTAAAGTCCGCGTCTGACACCAATACAGGCTTAATCGATTCTTTGGCTGGGAAGGAAACAAAGCTAAACGGGGCTCAGATGAGCTTGATTAAAAAATATATTTGCGAGGATTCAACTGTCTCTGAGGAAGACTGCAAGAATATTGATATTTCTACGGTCGATTCGTTCTTCGATTCCTTAAAAGGATCTGAAAGCGCGTTAAGTGCGTTTAATTCGTATGCCTCTGTTTCGGCGCTTTCTTTTGCCTCAACAAGCTATAATTCTTCAAAACTTGATGGATTTTTTAAGGAAACTTTGGAAAAATATTTAAGTTCAAAGAATAATTATGGGTGTTGGTTCTGCCCTTTATTTGCCAAGGCTTATAGCAGTATCAGTATCGTTTGCACAGAATTATTTAATAAATTTAAAGACTTACTTTTGCCGTTTTTAGCGCTCGGCATTGCTTTTTGGCTTCTATTCCAAGTAATTAAATATATCACCATTTTCCAAGGGGCGGATCCTGCCGAATTCTTTACGACGTTGTCAAAAGGTCTGTTTAAGGGGATTGTTGCGGTGGCTCTTTTGTCGGCAGGGCCGTCCTTTATTTACGGAAAAGTTCTTTCCCCTGTTTTCGAGACAAGTGCTATTTTTGCTCAGAAGATTTTGGAATCAGATACCTCTTGGGCGGATGCGTCTTATTTAAGTGATGATATTTCTATGTTGGCTAAAGATCCATGTGCTACGGCGTATCAAACAAAGATTGATTTGCCGACTGATTCTGTCTTTAATGAAACTTCTTTTAGAACGATAGACTGTTTGCTTCGCACAGCAAGTTCTCGTTTGATGGTTGGATTGGCCGTTGGAACAACCATGATACGAATATGCTTTGGCGATTGGGGAGCCATTATTGAATTTTTCAGGTCGCTTGATGTCTTTATGATGGGGATTATCATTTTCTTAGGACATTTTGTTTTACTGGTGGTTTTGCCATTAAAATTTGTCGATATTTTAATTCATTTAGCTTTCGTAGGGGCTTTACTTCCACTCTTTATTATCGCTTGGGTTTTCCCAGCAACAGCAGGCTATGCTAAAAAAGCATTCAGCATCTTTGTAGGGGCAGTGTTCACGTTCATCACTCTTGCGTTAACGCTTATTATAGCTTTAAGAATTATGACGTTTGCTTTGCCGACAGCAAGTAATGCCGAAACGCTTCAAAACTTAAATGGAACAAATGAAGTGACGTTTACCTGTGAATCAGGGATGACGTGCAACTTTTTTGAATTTATTTCAGAAGATCCACAACCTGATAAATTAAGAGAGCAACTTAATTTTTCAAGTGTCGAACTCTTTTTGGGGATTATGGCGATGTTTTTTGCCTTTAAATTGATTGATATGGCCCCAGATATTGCAAAATCTGTGACAGACTTTTCTGCCCCGTCTAATAGCGTTGGCGGCGAGATAAATAAAAAGGGCACACAAGTTGTTGGAGCGGGGGCTCATGTTGCAGGAGGGGCGGTAATTTCGGTCGCTGCCCTCTCCTCGACAAGTATTAAGAATTCTATAGAAAAACGAAAAAATAAAACGACGCCATAAAACTCTTTGATTCCAAAGGAATAGAAAATGAACTGTAAGGCAACACAAATAATTTTTCAAAAAGCTTTTTCTTTTTTCAAAAAAGAAATGAGAGGGCTTTTTTCAAAAAAAATGGTGTTGGTCTTTTTGTTTTTTACAGCGATGCTATCGCTTCAAGCTTGTGGTGTTTCTTATGTAAAAGATGCCGATGGAAATGAAATTAAAGAGGTTGGATTTAAGGCTTTGCTTGAAAAATGTTGGGCCTGTCCTCTTTATGAAGTGGTCTTAAACACAGTGGGCAAGCTGACCTTTTTAATTTTTAATAATTTGGCTTCTTATTGTCGAACTCTTTTGGCTTTAGGGCTTGCCTTTTGGTTGGTTTTTAACAGTTTGAATTTCATTTCTCAATTTAAGAATCCTCGACCAACAGACTTTTGGCGAAAAATATTAAGCGTTCTGTTAAAAGCCTTTGTTATCAGTTTGATTCTTTCATCAGAAACTCTTTTTATTTGGATTTTTAATTCTTTGATTTTGCCTGTATTTCAAGCTTTTATGACTTCCTCCTTGGATGTGTTGGCCTCCCCTGGAGTGAGTTCCTGTAATTCTTATATGACAATAGATTTGCTGACACAAAACTTTGAAATCACGCATTTTGGAGGAGTAGGGAACGATTCCATGCTTCCTGCTGCTTTAGTTGAAATGATGAAAGCTATTATTTTTGAAATTCAGCTTTCTTTCTCAAGAGGAATTAGTTTTGGGTATGCTATCTTTTCACAGAATACTTTTTCATCTGCCTTTGTTGGAGGGGGAGTGCTTGTCCTCTTTTTGGCTTTAACGATTGTGTTTCCTTTCTATTTACTGGATGGATTGATTCGTTCTTGTTTGGTGTTGGCTCTATTGCCGTTTATTTTGGTGGCGTGGGTTTTCCCTGCAACAAGTAAATGGGTGATAAAGGCTTGGAAACTTTTAATCAGCTCGCTGATTCAAATTTTCTTATTTTCTGTTTTTACAGTTTTAGTGGTGATTGTTTTAAGCTATATTTCTGTTGGAAATGGAGCGAGTATTTATACTTTTCTGGGCGCAGATTCTGAAGGGTATATTAAAGATGCTTTAGCTTTATCTATGGAATTTTTGCTTGTTTTTGCTGTCTGTCTTTACATTTTTATTTTGGTAAATATTTTCTTTTCTTTGTCTAAATCCTTTGGGGGAGCTCCTGATAGCTCTGTCCTTAAGGGATTTTTTGGAAAGGCGAAAGCTGTGGGATTTGCTCTTGGAAAGAAAGCACTTGGTTTCGTCGGAGGGTTTTTAAAATGATGAAAAATTTTTATAAAAAAGCCCTCATCTTTTCATTTATTTTTCTTTTAGCAATGCCTTCTTTTGCCAAAACATCAAATATTTTAACAAAGCTTAAACAAATGGCGGCAAACACGTCTTACTCTACTCAAATCAATAAAAAAGTGGATGAGATTGCTGAAAGATGTGCAAGCAAAGGACTTTCCTATAACAGAAGTCAAATTGAAACTTTTTTAAGACAAGGGGGAAAGGCCACCCTGATTTGCTCTGAAAAAATAAAAACAAGTAAAGAGTTTTTGAGCGATTTAAACACCTGTTGGCCCTGTAAAATTATGGAAGCTTTCCTTTTTGCTATCAACCAAGTAGCTATGATGACAAATGATATTCTCCTAACCCCAACGCTTCAACTTTTAGCTTTGGGAACGGCTTTTTGGATGTTGATGACAATCATTTTGTATTTCTTTAGGTTGGGAACGGCAGATCATATTGAATTTATTTCAACCCTTTTTCAAAAAGCGTTATTGGCTCTTGTTGTCGGCTCTTTTTTAACGTCATCAGGAATTCAAAATGCGGTTAGCATTCTTGTTTCAACGCCGATAAGTGCTACTTTGGCCTATACAAGCGCTATAGATGAAACCAATACATTTTATAACAAAAACTTGCTGACCGAACAGTTGATTAAAAAAACACCTTCTTTCGTTTATGAAAAGCCAGAAGAAGAATACTGTAGAAATGATTATTTCATTTCAACAGATTTTGGCTCTACGGATGTTTTTTCACAAAAAATGCAGCGTGATATTTTGTGTATGGTGGCTCGAATTAACAAACAGTTTGTTTCCCCTCTTATTGTGGGGCGGATTATGTGGTCTTATTCTCGTGGAAATAAGATTGTTTGGGATGAAAATAGTGACTCGCAGAATTTGGAAGATAACGAAAAATCCCCTCAGGTGAAGTATGTTTTACCGGCTGTTGTTTTGATTTTTTGCTTTACGGCGATGATGTTTTTAATTCCGTTTTATTTTTTAGATGCGATTATTAAGATTGGCGTTGTCGTTATTTTACTGCCGCTTTTGATGGTCTCTTATGTGTTTAAATCAACACGAGAATATGCTCAAATTGGATGGAATATTTTTCTTTCTTCTTTGGTTTTATTTATTTCTTTTGCCACGATGATTCCGGTTATTTTAAGCTTATTTGAAACGTTTATTTCTCCGTATATTTTTGATATTGTTTCTTCAATTTCAACTGAACAATCAGATAATGGAGAAAAGCTTACCTCCTTTTTAATAGGGATGGGGCAAAAAGCTCTTGGTGATCTTCAATTTTTAATGATGACAATGGGGTGGTTTTTCATTTCTTGGAAAATCTTAAAAACGACGGAAAATTTAGGAAAATTAATCGTCAAAGGAGATGGGGCCAAAAATTCCGCAGACATGCTTATCGGGTCTGGCTTAAAGACTGGAAAAATGGCTAATTCTGGCGTTCGAAAGATTCGCAAAAATAATTAAAGCGGAAAGTATCGTGCGACAGGAAGAAGCTGCCATTTGTCTTCCAAAGGAATATGCGTTTTTATCATAAAAGAAGGGGTCGAAAGAAAGTATCTTTCATCAATCTTTTTATTTTTAGAAAGATTCCGAATCGAATAAGACAAATCTTGACGGCGTTCTAACTCAGCCTGATATTGGACAAGATTTTTTAAAGTTGCCCCGAAAGAGGAACCTTTCATCATCCAAGCTATATCTAAAAGGCGCCATTCATCTTCCAAATAAACGGCATTCCAAGAGGCCTTCAAATCGTTTTTATTTTTTGATGTAATGCGATGACCGGCATAGCCTGTTATTGTTTGAGCTTTAAGCCCTGCGAGAGTTGCAAGTTCTGTAAAAAGAGATGCAAAATCATCAGAAGTGCCAACCCGTGTGATAAAAACATCGCCCGAGTCGACTCCGAGGGGAGGCAGAAAAGAGGTCTCCTTTCTCTTGTCGTATCTCAGCTTATAGGTATTTTCATCAAAATTAAAAACAATAAAAGAGGCGATTAAACGTGTCAGAATTTTCTCATCTTTTGTAAAAGCCTTTAGATAACGGACGACGTCTGTTTTCTTTTGAACGCTTTCAAAAGGGATGTTTTCCGCATAAGAGTCTGCTGATTTGTATTGAGAAAACCCTTTTAAAGGAAGAATAAAAACGAAAAATAAAAACAAGAACTTTTGCATATAACCTATCCTCCAAAATAATTTTCTCAAAGCGTTAAAACAAAGAAAATTATTTTCCTCTTTGATTTAAGGCGCCTAATTTCTTTTTAATCCGTGGATCTTTGAATTTAAATAAAGTTTCATCAACAGGAATGTTTTGCTTAATGTTGTAAAGGGCAACAGATGTTTTAACCCCTTGCATATCGACAACATCCCATTGCCGTAATTTCATAGGGTTTTTTGACACAACAAGGGTAATGCTTCCCAAAGACGGATTGTCTTTTTTAACAGCCGTAATTTCATAATCATCCAAAACAGAACGAACATCCGTCACCAAAAAATCAGGATCGCTAAAGCGGAACCCTTCCTTTAAAAGCAAAGCTGCAGGAGTTTCATTTAAAGGAATGTGCGTGGCTTGATCAAGAGATTTATCGAGGTAAATCAAACTGTTCCCATCGGCAATAAATTCCAGTTGAACAGGAGGTTTATAGATTAACCGCATTTTGTTTGGTCTCGAAAGGTAAAAAGTGCCATTCAAAAGATGGGCTTCATCTAAAGAGTTATATTGCACAAAATTGCTTTCAAACGTTTTTATGGAAGATAAAAGATGTTCAACAGAAGTTAAAATTTTTGTGTTTTCAGGGGTCTTAAGCTCCTCTTTTACATCGGCTTTTGCTTGAAGGGTGAAAAGAAAAGAAAAGAGAAAAAGACAAAGTGTTTTTTTAATCATAAATAAAAATTCCTTAAAAAAGTTATGAATTATCAGGGGGAAGAACTTCGCGGCGTCCAACGGAATTGGGAGCACTAACAATGCCTTCATCTTGCATTCTATCAATCAAGTTTGCAGCCCTGTTATATCCAATCCTCAATTGACGTTGAATATAACTTGTAGAGGCCTTTCTATCTTTTAAGACGATAGCAACGGCTTCATCATAAAGCTCATTATCCTTATCCGACGAATCGCTTGAATTTGAGGCGTTTCCAAAGGAAGGAGAAGAGATTTCCTCGGTAATGGTGGAGATATAGTTTTCTCCGCCTTGTTCTTTCCAGAAAGAAGCAATTTTTTCAATTTCATCATCCGAAACGAATGGACCGTGAACCCGTTTTGGACGACGTCCTGCCGCCATGTAAAGCATATCCCCTTTACCTAGAAGCTGTTCCGCCCCTTGTTCACCTAAGATCGTGCGACTATCGATTTTGGAGGTGACCTGAAAGCTAATCCGTGTTGGGAAGTTGGATTTAATCGTTCCTGTAATCACATCAACAGAAGGGCGCTGCGTGGCCATA
Organism: Alphaproteobacteria bacterium; assembly: GCA_009929265.1. Lineage (GTDB taxonomy): Bacteria > Pseudomonadota > Alphaproteobacteria > CASFRQ01 > SAAU01 > SAAU01. The sequence goes on along the minus strand of SAAU01000002.1, from coordinate 28,589 downwards.
ATAAGGTGAATCCCCGCCGCTCTTGCCATTTGGGCAAGCCGTTGAATAGCGATCTCAACATCTTTTCCGGCGACCATCATTAAATCTGCCATTTCATCGACAACAATAACAATATAAGGAAGAGGCGTTAAAGGGAGTTCTTCTGTTTCAAAAAGGGGTTTTCCTGTATCGGGGTCAAATCCCGTTTGAACAGAGCGATTGATTGTTTTTCCCGCCTCCACAGTTTGTTTGATTTTAAGATTATAGCCTTCAATATTTCGAACACCAAGCCCGCTCATTGTGCGGTATCTATCTTCCATTTCGCGCACGGCCCATTTTAGCGCCATAACGGCCTTTGGGGCCTCTGTGACAACAGGTATCATCAAGTGCGGAATGCCATTATAGACGGAAAGCTCCAACATCTTAGGATCAATCATAATTAAGCGGCATTCTTCCGGTGAAAAACGATAGAGTAAAGAAAGAATCATCGAATTTATGGCTACAGATTTTCCAGATCCTGTTGTTCCTGCAACAAGCAGATGAGGCATAGCGGCTAAATCTGCAAAGACATTATTGCCGCCGATATCTTTTCCTAAAACCAAAGGAAGCGGTTTTTCGTTTTCTTTATAATCCTCGGTATCAATCAACTCTCGCAATAGAACGATTTGGCGTTTTTCGTTAGGAAGCTCAATTCCAATGAGAGACGTTCTTGGAATAACAGCGATTCGAACAGAAGTGACGCTCATCACCCGTGCAATATCATCAGCCAGCCCAACGACTCGTGAAGATTTGATGCCAGGGGCGATTTCTAATTTAAATAAGGTGACAACGGGCCCAGGTTGAAAATCAACAATTTTTCCATCTACGCCAAATTCTTCAAAGACTTCCTCAAGTTTCTGAGCTGCTTTTTCTAAAGCCTCTTTTGAATAAGCGTTTTTAAGAGCTTTTGCTTCTTTTAAAAGGGAAACAGACGGGAAGGTAAAACTTTTCTTTTTTAATAAAGGACGGATAGGTTCTTCTCTTTTCAACGAGGTTTTCTTTTTGCGTCTTGAAGAGGTCTTCTTTTCAACTTTTATAGATTTAGGCGCTTTTTTAGGAAGAAGACGTTGGAAAAGGGCATGAATTTTTGAAAGGCAGGTTAAATGGAATTTAAAAAAGGAAAGAGGAAAAGCCAAAATAAAAAAGAGGGTTCCCAAAAAAGCAAGAAGAACCGTGAAAAGGGGGGATGCAGGGAAGAAGGAGTTGATATAAATTCCTGTAAATCCAGATAAGCTGGCCTTGAAAAAATCAAAAGAGTTTTCAGTGGTTCGACTTAAAAAGCTTGAAAAAGAAAGAATAAAAAGAATAAAAAAGACAAGGCGTGTTTTCATAAAAACAAGCGGTTTTTGAAGAAGAGTTCTTAAAGTAATAAAACCAATATAGGCGGTTAGGAAGAAGGCGGACACTCCTAAAAATTGAAGTAAAAAATCACTGCTATAGGAACCAAAAGTTCCAAGCCAGTTTTGAATTTCTTGAGTTGAAGTCGTGTTAAAAGAAGCATCTTTTTTGTCATAAGAAATCAAGGCCATTAAAAAAGAAGAGCTTAATATAAAAAAGAAAAAAGTCCAAAAATAGTGTTTAAAATGCTTCATTTAAATCCTCATTTATCCTTATGTAATATCATAGAGGAAAACTTTCAGAAATCAAGAAAAAGGCTTAAAAAACTCTTTTCAAGAAAAATAGGGGTTGCATTTTTGAAAAAAATAAGATAAAAAGCATACATTGTTTTTTGCGGGTATAGCTCAGGGGTAGAGCGCAACCTTGCCAAGGTTGATGTCGTGGGTTCAAATCCCATTGCCCGCTCCAATAAAAAAAGGTCCTTTTTTAAGAACCTTTTTCTTTTTTAAACAAAGGGTCTCTTTGATAAAAAGAGGTGTTTAAAAACAGTCGTTTTATTTTTTTGTTTTTTTAATATATTAAAAATATTTTTAAGAATTTTTAATCAAGGAGCTCTCACGTGTTAGAAAAAGCATTAGAAAACAGAGAAGAAGATTCTTGTTCATCAGAGTCTTTTGAATTTTTTCACGCCACAAAAGAGCGGGAATGCTTAAAGAGTTTTTTAAGACAAGGAGCTAAAGTTTGGAAGCCAGGATTATACGATAGAGAAGCTGGTTTCTTTGTGATGTCTAAAAAAGACCGAGCGATTGAAATTTTCCGTCAACGAGAGGCGTTTATTATTGGCGTTAAGGTTCCTAAAAAAGAGGTTAAATATCCCCTTTGGCAATTTGATTTTGAGTGTGCAAGACCTCTTGTAAAAAAGCTTTTTGAACGTTATTTTGAAGAAGTTGAGAATATAAAATACGTCTATCAAGATAGAAATGAAAGGCACCATATTGTTCATTTTAAAAAGAGAGATAATGCTCTTGAGCTTGAAGATCATCATGGGCAATATATTTCTTATGGAAATGTGGAATCTGAAACAATAGCTTTATTGGATATGAGTCATCGCCTTTGCAAAAGGAATGAGGAATTTTTAGCGGATTACAATGCTCTTTTGCAAGAAGTTATGAAAGGCGAAAAAGAATTTACCAAAGAAGGGGTCGCTGTAAAATATACAGGGAAAAAACCGCTTTTGGTTTCATCTGTGGAGAGAATTGTGTGCTTAAAAGAGGGGTATAAATCTTTCCCTATTTACAAAGCAGAAAAGAAAAGCGATCAGGTTTGCCCGTTTGTTAAAAATTATATACTGGCAAAAAAGGCTAGACGCGAGGTCTAGACATCTGTTTCTTCTTCAAGCCATGAAGGCAAACAAATTGTAAAAGAAGTGCCTTTCCCTTCTTGACTTTTAACAGAAACGGTGCCTTGGTTGGATTGAATAATATTCCGCACAATGGTCAGGCCCAAGCCACTTCCCAAATCGCTTTCGGTCTTGCCTTCTTTTAAGCGGGAGGAAACAAAGGGTTCAAAAATCCGCGGCAGAAGCTCTTTTTTAATGCCTTCTCCATTATCCTTAATTTCGATTAAAATATTTTCCTTTTTTCGTTTAAAAGAAATCTCAAGCTTTCCATCAGATTTCATAGCATGGAAGGCGTTTTGAATAAGGTTTACAAAAACCATTTGAATGTCAGATTCAACAATTCGCACAAAAGGCTTTCTTCTTGTTTTATGAAAAAGAATGGAAACACCTCTTTTTTTGGCTTCATAATCTAAAAGGCCTAAAGTTTCTATCAAAGTTTGTTGAATATCAACTTTTTGTGTTACGGGGTTTTTGTTAAATCGAGCTAATTTTAAAAGTCTAGACGTCACATCAATACAAAGGGAAATTTGCTCATTTACGCGCCTTAGATAAGACAAAGTTTCTTTCTTTTCAATTTTACCTTTATCGATTTGGTCCAAGAGTCCTTCTATCACCAGACGCACAGATCCTAAAGGATTCCGCATTTCATGGGCAATACTGGTTGATAAAAAGCCTAAAGAAGAAACTTTTTGTTGATGAGAGAACTGAATATCCTTTGTTAAATCCCGAATTGATTCAACCACAAAAGTAAACTTTTTGCCTTCAATAGAAAAATCTAAGGGGGCAGCGCTGATGTCAACATAAAAAGGGTTTTTCTTGTGAAAAGGAGAAAAACTTTGAATAGTCTTAAAAGGTTTTTTGTTTTTCATAATTTCTTGGAGGGGGCATTTCACCTTTGTTTGTTCACAAGGCAATTTCCGATTGTGATTCATTTCAAAACAATTTCGACCCAAAACCTGTTCTTTATTTTTAAGTCCAATCTGCTCTAAGTAAGCTTTGTTTACGGTTAGGATTTTGTAAGTCTTATCAATTAAACAAAGCGAATCAGGAATGGAGTCAATAAGGGCTTGTTGAAATTTATCTCGTTCCTCTAAGTCTTTTAGACTTTGTTCTAACGATTCGCCCATTCTGTTAAAGTTTAAGGCCAAAGTGTCAATTTCATCTGGAGCCCGCTTATCCAAATCAATCCGCGCCTTAAAATTCCCTGAGGAAATTTCCTTACTCATATCGACAACTTTATTCAAAGGAATAAGGATGTATTTTTTAAGCAAAATAAGCAGTATCATCAAAATAATGAAAAGCAATAAAGAGGAAAGCATTAAAACGAAAAAACCCATTTGAACGGCTTTATAACGAATCTGGCTTTCTGATTGAATGGTGGTAAAATTTTCATTTACAGGAATGTCATCAAGGTGCGTTAGGATGTCTAAAGGGACATCTTTGACTAAGTTTTGTTTCTTTATTTCATTTCGAAGATAGCTTTTAAGGACTCGGTTTTGAGAAAGAAGATTTGTAATTTGTCCTAATTTTTCTTGCGCTTGATTCCATTCGAAAAGCAGTTGACGAGAATAAAATCCTGTAAAAATCGTCATAAAGAGACTCGCCATAACCAAAAAGGCAAGCGTAATGAAAAAAGTCAGTTTTTTACTTAATGACTTAAAAGAAATAATTTTTTTGAAAAGCAAAAACAAAGAATGAAACATCTTTTTCATCGGAATCCTTCTCTTTTGTAGAAGATTTTTCTTTAAATATATAAAGAAGGATTTTTTTTGTCTAGGAACTTATTTTTTATTTTTCACTAAAGGTGGAAAGAATCTTGTTTTTTTAAAAAAACGAGGCCTGTTTTTCTATTTTTAAAAAGAAAAACTGATTTTTTTCTTGCATTTTGAATAAAAAAAAGTTCTGATTAAGAAAGTTTTTAAATAACAAAAGGAGAATATCTTATGAAAAAATCTTTAGCTCTTTTTTCCGCGTTGGCTTTTATGACAGCTTTAGTGGCTTGTGATAAAATATACCCTCAAAAAACGGCACAAACAGAACCTGCTCAAAGTTTTTCTGAAAATCAGAAAAAAGAAGTGACGGCTTTAATTGAAAAATATATTTGGGAAAACCCTCAAAAAATTATAGATTCTTTTAATAATATGCAACGTGAAAAAGAAATGAAACGTCAAGCAGAAGCTCAAAAGCAATTAAAAGATGTTCTTCCTGAGATTTATAAAGATGCTTTAAATCCTGTTTTGGGGAATAAAGATGCCGCTTACACAATCGTAAAATTCTATGATTATGGATGTGGATATTGTAAAAAAATGTCAAAGATGATGGTGGAACCGGTTATCAAAAACGGAAACATTCGTATGATTTTTGTTGAAACTCCTATCTTTGGTGAAAATTCAAGTTATGCAGCAAGAATGGCGATGGCCTCTGTTGCCGATGGAAAATTCAAAGAATTCCATGAAGCTTTAATTGATACAAAAGATCTTTCTGCTCAAAACGTTGAAAAAATTGCAAAAGATTTAGGATTGGATGTTGAAAAATTAAAGGCAAAGGCCAATTCAAAAGAATACAAAGATAAAATGATGAAAAACATCATGATGGCCCAAAAGCTTGGTATGAATGGGGTCCCAATGTTTATTTTGGATGGTCAAATTCAACCGGGTGCTTTCTCTCAAGAAAAGTTGAATGACGTTTTTGAACAAGCCAATAAGAAAGCTGGCAAATAGTTCATAAATAGATTAAAGACATTAAGAGCCTCTTTTCATTAAGAAAAGGGGCTTTTTCTTTGTAAAAATTCCCAAAAAAATGTGACAGTATTAAGACACTTAAAAGACAGAAGTATGAATTTTTGTCATAAAAAAGGTCTGTTTCTTGAATTTGTCTAAAACTTCTAGTAAACGGAAAATGTTTAAGAAATTTTATAAGGATCTTAATGATGAAAATGTTAAAAATGGTTTCTTTGGGAAGTCTTCTTGTTTGCTCTGCAATGGAAGCCAATGCTTCTGGATTTCAACTTCTTGAATATAGTGCAACAGGCTTAGGGCGTTCTTATGCCGGAGCAGGACTTGTCGGGGATGATTATTCTGCAATCGCGTTTAACCCAGCTGGAATGTCTTTGAATGATTCAGGGGCCCAAATGGGATTTACAGTCCTTAATATTAAAAATGAAAATAAAGGGACTTTAAATTTGGCGGCGACAGGCACTCCTGTTCCCGGAACCTCCTATGGAAATAGAGAAGTTATTTTAAATACGGTTATTCCCCATGTTTTTGGACAATATAAGTTAAATGAAAAAACAAGATTAGGCTTAGGGGTTTATGCACCTTTCGGGCTTTCCACAAATTATCATGAGGATTGGGTCGGGGCTATTCACGCCATTGATTCTAAGGTTCAAGCTATTGATGTGACGCCAAGTCTTTCCTATGATGTAAACTCTAACTTTTCTTTTGGGTTGGGGGTTAATTTTCAAAAGTTTGATGCAAAACTAACTCAATACACGCAATTAGATGGCACAGGATTTAGTAAAGTGACCGCCTCTGATTTTGGGGTTGGGTATAACTTAGGTCTTATGTATAAAAAAGATGCTGTCAAACTTGGTGTTTCTTACCGTTCCAGAATTAAACATAAATTAACGGGGGATCATAAGTTAGAAGGAAGCACGCCTATCCTTTATACTAAAAAAGGAGACGGGTTTGCTTATTTGACAACACCGGAATCTTTAATTTTCTCTGGCGTTTATGAAACTTCTGATAAATTAACGTTATCCGCTATGGCTAAATGGACGAAATGGTCTCGCTTTGATACTTTAACGATTCAATCTGAGTTATTAGCCAGTCCTTCTATTACAGATGAACATTGGAAGAATACATGGTTCTATTCTTTAGGGGCCGATTACAAATATGATTCAAAATTGACCTTAAGATCTGGTATTGGATATGATGAAACGCCAATCAATGGGGCGGATCACAGAACGGCACGTATTCCTGATAATAACAGGGTTTGGTTGTCTGCTGGATTCTCTTACCAATATACAGAGGCGATGAAAGTTGATGTGGGGTATACCTATATGTTTGTTCACGATTCTTCTTCACGTCATCAGATTTCAACGACACAATTGGAAGTCAAATATCATACAAGAGCCCACTTATTTGGCCTTCAAGCCCAATATAAGTTCTAAATTTCTTAAACAGAAGTTAAATCAATAAACCCCTCGTTCTTTTGTGAACGGGGGGTTTTGCTTTGTGATTTTTTATTAAGAAAGAAATATTTTTAAAAGTTCCTCATTTCATTAAAAATAGCCCTCATATCCTCAGGAATTTCTCTTTTGAATAAAAGGAATTCTTTGGTTCTTGGGTGGATAAAGCCCAAAGAAAAAGCATGAAGAGCTTGACGCGGGAAATGTCTTAAGAAAGCCGGAGCATTTTGAGGATTTTTTCCGTAAAGTTTGTCCCCAATAAGGGGGTGCCCTTTACTTTTCATATGAACCCGAATTTGATGCGTGCGTCCTGTTTCAAGTTTAAATTCCATAAAGCTAACAAGGCTATTTCCTGAAAGTTCAAGCGTTTTATAATGCGTGATGGCATGCTTTCCTTCTGGAATAATTCCCATTTTTTGCCGATTTTGTGTGGATCTTCCGATGGCTCCTTCAATCGTTCCTTCCATGGGGTTCATCCGCCCCCAGCAAAAGGCTTGATAAGTCCGTTCGATCGTGTGTTTTTCAAATTGCTTGGCTAAACGGTGATGGGCGGTATCGTTTTTTGCAACGACAAGAAGTCCGCTGGTTTCTTTATCAATCCGATGAACGATTCCAGGGCGTTTAACCCCTCCAATACCAGAAAGGGAATCTCCACAATGATACAAAAGGGCGTTAACTAAAGTTCCTTGGGGATTTCCGGCCCCTGGATGAACAACTTGTTCGGCTTCTTTATTAAGAACAATTAAATCCTCATCTTCATAAAGAATATCAAGAGGAATATCTTCTGCAATAGGTTTTGCTTCCTCTAAATCGGGCGGCGTAAGGGTAAATGTCATCCCTTCTTTAACCTTAAAAGAGGGGGATGATTCTTCCTCTACAGCGCCGTCTTTGATTAAATTTTCCAGCCGATTCCTAGAAAAATCAGGAAAGCATAAACTTAAAAACTTATCTAAGCGAACCCCTTTTTGTTCAGGTAAAACGGGGGGTGTTTTTCTTTTTTCCATAAAATCCTCTCTTTTTTTATCTATGTTTAACCTGTTTTTTTGAAAAAAGAAAGTTTTTTCGTTTTCTTTCCGCTGAATCTTATGTTAAAACATTGACATAAAAGAGAGGAATCCCTATCTATAAGAACAAGGCTAATTTATTTTTAAGGAAAAAGTATGTTGTTTCATCGTCTATTTGGGTCTGCCAATGACAGATATATCAAAAGTCTTCATAAAATCGTAAAGCAAATCAATGAACAAGAAGCTGAAGTTGAAAACTTGTCAGATGAGCAGTTAAAGGCGAGAACTCCTTGGTTAAAAGAACGGTATCAGAATGGAGAAAGCTTAGACGACTTGTTGGTGGATGCGTTTGCAACGGTTCGTGAAGCGGCCAAAAGAACCTTAAAACAACGGCCCTTTGATGTGCAGCTTTTGGGCGGAATTGTTCTTCATAAAGGGCAAGTTGCCGAAATGAAAACGGGGGAAGGTAAAACATTGGTTGCCACGCTTCCTGTATATTTAAATGCCTTGGCCGGTAAAGGGGTTCATGTTGTCACGGTGAATGATTATTTGGCCAAACGAGATAGTGAATGGATGGGACAAATCTATCGCTTTTTGGGGTTATCTGTTGGATGTATTTTGCATGAACAAGAAGGCGATGACAGAAAAAAACAATATGATGCAGACATCACCTATGGAACAAATAATGAATTTGGCTTTGATTATTTAAGGGATAATATGCGTTTTTCTTTGGAAGAAAGGGTTCAACGCCCCTTCTTTTTTGCTTTAATTGATGAAGTGGATTCCATTTTAATTGATGAAGCCAGAACCCCGCTTATTATTTCTGGTCAAGCCGAAGATTCTTCTGAAAAATATATAGTTGTAGATAAACTGGTTAAAAAATTAACGCCAGAACATTTTGAAAAAGATGAAAAGAATCGCTCTGTTGTTTTGACAGAAGCAGGAAATGAATATATTGAGTCTCTTCTTCAAGAAGTAGGGTTGATTGAGGAAAATTCTTCTCTTTATGATATTCAAAATGCCGCTTTTGTGCACCATGTGGAAGAAGCTTTGCAGGCTCACCAACTCTTTCAAAAAGATGTCAATTATATCGTCAAAGAAAATCAAGTTGTGATTATTGATGAGTTTACAGGTCGAATGATGGCTGGACGTCGCTATTCTGATGGGCTTCATCAAGCGATTGAGGCTAAAGAAGGGGTTGAAATTCAACCTGAAAACCAAACGTTGGCTTCAATTACGTTCCAAAACTATTTTAGGCTTTATCCGACCCTTTCTGGGATGACGGGAACGGCAATGACAGAGGCTGGGGAATTGGACAGTATCTATAAGTTAGATGTGATTGAGATTCCGACAAATTTGCCTTGTCAACGAAAAGATTATCATGATGAAATCTATCGCACGCTTGACGAAAAATACGATGCTATTATTAAGGAAATTGAAAAAGTTCATAAAAAAGGACAACCTATTTTAGTCGGGACAACCTCTATCGAAAAGTCAGAACTTTTGGCAGAGCTTTTGCGTCAAAGAACGGACCTTCGCTTTGAAGTTTTAAATGCGCGCCATCACGAACGCGAAGCCCATATCGTTGCGCAGGCAGGGGTGCCAGGGGCCATTACGATTGCAACAAATATGGCAGGGCGTGGAACGGATATTCAATTGGGTGGGAACTTAAAAATGCGCCTTGAAGTCGAACTTGAAGGCAAGACAGATCCCAAAGAAATTGAACAAATCACTCAAAAAGTTCAAGAGGAAATTGCAAAAGGCAAAGAGGATGCTCTCAACGCCGGAGGACTTTATGTTTTAGGAACAGAGCGTCATGAAAGTCGTCGGATTGATAATCAGTTAAGAGGACGTTCTGGGCGTCAGGGCGATCCGGGGGCCAGTAAATTTTACGTCTCCCTTGGGGATGATTTAATGCGTATTTTTGGCTCTGATAGAATCAGTCAAATCCTAAAAACACTTGGAATGCCAAAAGGGGAAGCCATTATTCATCCGTGGATTAACAAGGCTATTCAAAAAGCTCAACAAAAAATTGAGGCTTATCATTTTGATATTCGGAAAAACCTCCTTAAATACGATGATGTGATTAACGATCAACGGAAAGTGATTTATACGGAACGTAATGAGGTTATGGAAGCCAATAAAATCGAAGAAAAGATTAACGAGATGATTTCCGAGTCGATTGAAAATATGTGTCTTTCTTTTATGCCGCCTAAAAGCACATTGGTTGATTGGGATATGTCGGCTTTTCGAATCGAATGTATTCGCTTAATTAACATCGATGCGCCTTTAGAAGAATGGGCAGCAGAAGAAAACATTACGTCTGAAAAGGTTTATAATCGTCTCTTAAAAGGGGTGTTTGAAAGTTTGCATAAAAAGGACGAGCTTTATGGGATAGAGGCGCTTCGGTCCATTAAAAAGACTTTACTTCTTCAAATGATTGATGGGGCGTGGAAAGAACATTTGCAGGTGGTTGATTTTGTCCGTCATTCTATTGGGCTTCGTGCTTTTGGACAACGGGATCCTTTGAATGAATATAAAAAAGAGGCCTTTTTGTCTTTTGCCAATATGCTTGATAATATTCGGGAACGAATTACGATTTTGATGACCCATATGGATATTCAACCAGCCGCCGAGAGTTCTGTTCAAGAGGAAATTCCTTTGACAACAAACAAAGAGGATGAATCTGTTCACGAATTTATTGAAAAAAAGAAAAAAGTAGGGCGAAATGACCCTTGCCCGTGCGGCTCTGGAAAGAAATATAAACATTGTTGTGGGGCTTTAAAATAACGCTTTAGGCCGTGTTTAGGAAATGAAATTCCCTCTTTAGAGAACGCAAGTTTTTTAAGGAGGGATTTTTTTAAGTTTTAAAAATAAAAAAAGAGACGAGTCGGAAAAAAGGAATCTTTTTTTAGATAAAAAAACATCCAATCAAACTTTCTTTTTTTATTCTAAAAAGAAGAAAAAAACAGATATTCAAAGCCTTCTAAAGGATTAAAAAAGAGAAATAAGAAAAAATGAAAAAAAGAGTCTTTTTTTATCTTGAAAAAAGATTCTTTATATTTTTGAAGGGGTTAAAAATTTTCTTAAATTTAAATAAAAATATCGTTTGACTTTAGATCTGTTCTCTTTGTAAGATTTTTGTAAGAAAGAAATAAAAACCACAAGATATAGTATTTAAATAAAATTGGAGACCCTAGATGTTGTTAGATCAAAAAGATTTGTTTGAAGGGAAAGAAGCTTATAATCTGCCATTTCAAATGGTTTGTAAGCGGGATGGGAAACGCGTTCCTTTTGATGTTGAAAAGATTACGAAAGCGATTTTAAAAGCCTCAGAAACGACTCAAGAATTAGATGTATTTGAGGCTCGTTTATTAACTTCTCAAGTCATTAAGGTTTTAAAATACAAAGTTCAACCCGATTCCATTCCAAAAATTGAACAAATCCAAGACATCATTGAACAAGTTTTAATCTCTGCAAACTATTCTAAGACAGCAAAAGCTTTCATTACGTATCGTCAAAAACGTCAAGTCTTAAGACAAGATAAGAAAGTGACGGTTGATGCCATTTCCTCTGTAAATGAATATTTGGATAAGTTGGATTGGCGAGTAAGTGCCAATGCAAACCAAGGATATTCCTTAGGCGGGATGATTCTAAATATTGCAGGAAAGGTAATTGCAAACTACTGGTTAAGTCATGTGTATCCAGAAGAAATTGGACAACGGCATCGGGCTGGGGATTATCATATTCATGATTTGGATATGCTTTCTGGATATTGCGCAGGGTGGTCTTTACGGGTGTTATTAGAAGAGGGCTTTAACGGCGTTCAAAATAAAACCGAATCGGCTCCTCCAAAGCATTTAGGGACAGCTTTTTCTCAAATGGTTAACTTCTTGGGGACTCTTCAAAATGAATGGGCGGGCGCTCAAGCGTTTAGTTCTGCTGATACGTACTTAGCCCCATTTATTCGTGTAGATAAGATGTCTTACGAAGAAGTCAAACAAAATATGCAATCCTTTATTTTTAACTTGAATGTGCCTTCTCGTTGGGGAACTCAAACGCCTTTTACAAACTTAACGTTTGATTGGGTTTGCCCAGAGGATTTGCAGGCAAAACACCCTGTTATTGGTGGAAAGCAAATGGATTTCACGTATGGGGATCTTCAAGAAGAAATGGATATGCTAAATAGGGCCTATATTGAAGTGATGTCTCAAGGGGATGCAAAGGGTCGTCCGTTTACATTCCCTATTCCTACCTATAACATCACAAAGGACTTTCCTTGGAATTCTAAAAATGCAGAAGCGATGTTTGAAATGACGGCAAAATACGGTCTTCCTTATTTCCAAAACTTTATTAACTCCAGCTTATCGCCAAAGCAAGTGCGCTCTATGTGTTGCCGCCTACAATTAGACTTAAGACAACTTTTGGCTAAAGGAAATGGGCTTTTTGGATCTGCAGAGCAAACAGGATCCATTGGGGTTGTGACGTTGAACTGTGCGCGATTAGGGTATCTAAATAAAGGAAATAAAGAGGCTTTACTTGCCAGAACTGATGAATTGTTAATGCTAGCTAGAACCTCTTTAGAAATGAAAAGAAAAACGATTCAAGAACATATTGATAAAGGGCTTTTCCCTTATACGAAACGGTATCTTGGAACGCTTAGAAATCACTTCTCTACAATTGGGGTGAATGGCATTAACGAAATGATTCGCAATTTCACAAATGATGCCCATGACATTACAGACGATTGGGGACATAATTTTGCAGTTGAATTTTTGGAGCATATTCGTCAAAAGATGCTTGAATTCCAAGAAGAAACAGGTCATATGTTCAATTTGGAAGCCACACCTGCTGAAGGAACGACGTATCGCTTTGCAAAAGAAGATAAGAAACGCTTTCCAGATATTCTTCAAGCTGGAACAAATGAAGCGCCTTACTACACGAACTCCTCCCAATTGCCATCAGGATTCACCGATGATCCGTTTGAAGCTTTGGATATGCAAGAAGAATTACAGTCCAAGTATACAGGGGGAACAGTGCTTCATCTTTATATGAATGAGCGGGTTTCAAGTGTTTCTGTTTGTCGGGATTTCATTAAAACCGCTTTGACAAACTATAGATTGCCGTATTTGACAATTACGCCTGTTTATTCTATTTGCCCAAAACATGGGTATATTTCAGGGGCTCATAAATATTGCCCGATTTGCGACAAAGAAATTATTTTTGAAAAAGAGCAAGAGCTTAAAAAAGTTGTTTCAATGTCTTAATTCAGTTAAAATAAAAGAAAGGAGAGAAAAAATGGAAAAAATTGTACTTAAAGACGAAGAACGTCAAGAAGTTGAATGTTGGACACGGGTTATGGGTTATTTCCGTCCGGTTTCTCAATTCAACAAAGGGAAACAAAGCGAATATAAAGAACGCAAATGGTTTACCGAAGATAAGGCTTTTGAACGGATGAATACATGTAAGAGTAAAGTTGCATAAAATGCCTATTCTTGCAGGATATATTCCTTTTACGAGTGTCGATTGGCCGGATCATATTACATCCGCGGTTTTCTTTCAAGGATGCCCATTGAGATGCCCCTATTGCCAGAATAAACCACTTCAAGGGATGGAGCCTCTTTCAGGGGCTTCTTCTTTTGAAGCTTTTCTTGCTTTTTTAGAAAAACGAAAAAAAGTTTTATCCGCAGTTGTTTTAAGCGGAGGAGAGCCTTTAGTTCAAAAAGACTTAAGGGAAGCTGCCGAACAAATTAAAGAAATGGGGTTTGAACTTGCTCTTCATACAGCAGGGGTGAATTTTGAACGCTTTAAGGAAGTTATGCCCCTTGTTTCTTGGGTGGGATTAGATATAAAAGCTCCCTTCGATAAATATGAAAAAATCACCTGCCGAAAAAATGTAGAGCAAGAAACCTTAAAATGTTTAACTTATTTGGTTGAACGCAAACTTCCTTTTGAAGCGCGGACGACTTTTGACGAATCTCTCCTGACAAAAGAAGATATTTTGATTTTGGCTGAAGACTTAAAGGAAAAGGGAGTCGAATCTTATGCGCTGCAAGAGTGTCGTTCCTTTGACGAAACGGGTGTTTCTGTTGAATTAAAGGCCAGTTGGACACAAGATGAGGCTTTTCTTTTGGCCTTAAAAAATATTTTTCCGAAAATTATTTTAAGAACCGAGATAGGAAACTTATAACTTATTGTAAACAAATAAGAAAAAGAAGATTTAATAAAAAGTTGAGATTTTGGGAAAAAATCAAGTTGTTTTTCTTTTTTGAGAAAAATGATTTTGTCTATTTCCTTTTTTTTTGGAATATAGTATAGTTTCTTCAAAGAAAAAGTAATTTAAGGAGTTTTGTCAAATGGAAGAAATCATTTTCCCAAATCAAATTCGTATTTTAAGACGGGTTCGTGGGGTTACCATGAAAGAATTAGCGGATATTTTGAGGGTCAGTTTATCGGCGGTTAGTAAGATTGAAAAAGGGTATCGGCGTTTAGATGAAGAACAACTCAATAAGACAGCAATCTTATTAGATTGTCCAGCTCAAGATCTTTTGGTTTTGGAAGAAACATCTCATCCTGATGTCCTTGCTTCTTGGGAAAAAGAAAAAGAAAGAAGAACCCAAGTCAATGAAGGAAGCGGACTTAAGACATTGGGGGCTGGATTAAGATATATCCGTTCTCAAAAAAATTTAACATTACTTGATGTGGCTAAAGGGGCGGGGATGACCTTGTCTGTTTATCATCGGATTGAAATGGGGCAACGGGAAGTTTCTGAAAAAGAATTTTCCCATATTGCGCATGCATTTGGGTTTGAAAGTCAAGATCTTCAAATTGAAATTTATAATTTAGATATGGCTGGCTCCCTGCAAGAACTTAAAGAAGCTCCAATGGGTAAAAAGCGGGCTCTGTGCTGTCCAAGAGGGGGATACAATGATCTTCCTATGAACAGATTGATTGTAAGACGCGCTGAAAATTCTGATACTTTTGTTGATGTTTATGGAGAAAAAACAGAAGATAACTTTATTAAAATCGATAAAGACAACTCTATTGGGAAAGTTGTTTGTTCTTCTGATTTAGCTCAAACAGAATCTGTTTACGGGGTTAAGTATTTGGTGCCAAGCTTAGGAGATACCTTTCCTCAACGCGCCGTTTTTATTGTTAATCCAGAGCAACAAATTCAAGAAAATGATTTAGCTTTATTCTATGTTGGAAAAGAGAAAGCCTTTTTTGTAAAAGTAAAGGGAAGTCCGCTCGAAGGACAACAAGCAATCAATTTATCAACGGGAGAAAAGATTGCTTTATCTGTAAAAGAGATACAAAATTTACACAAAGTTGTTTTAATTATCTTCCCATAAGAAAGAGTATATAAATGGCAGAAGTCAAAGGGAAATGGGATGGTAAATTCGGCTCTTCAAAAAAAGAGGTAGAAAGTCCTAATCTCATCGCACAAAGGCTTATCAATATTTTTCGGCAGCTTCATATTTTAAATGAAGAGGCTATAGAACGGTATAACCAAATGCTCCTTTCAACACCAGAAGAGGCGATTGAGTGTTTGCCGTCTATGCCGTCTGGTTCTGAAGTTCGGGAATATTTAGATTTTTTAAGGCAGAAACAAAACAAGGGAGGAGAAAGTCTTTCCGAAGAAGATTTTGCCAAAGTTGAAGAAAAGCAAAAGGCTTTGCGTCAAGCGGAAGTAAAAAAACGCCTTGAAAAAGAGGAAGAACTTGCCCAAAAGCAAGGAAATTCAGGATCTGCACAAGAAGAAGAGGAAGAGGATGAAAAGCCGTCTTCTCAAAAGCAGACAGGAACCCCTTCTGCTTTAGTTGAAAGGCAACCTTTTGGTCAAGAAAAAACGTCTCTTGAAGAAGTGAAAAAGCAAGCTTCTGATATTTCTCCACAAATGGCACAACAGCTCATTGCGACAATGATAGAACTGCAACAGAAATCTGCTAAAAATCAGGCCGATATTATTGCAAAAGCTTTGGGGCAGACACAGGAAAATCTTGTTCATTTGATGGCCAGTACGGTTTCCGAACTCAAGGAAAATAAAGAAGATAAAAAAGAGCCTCAAAAACTGACAGGGCAAAGTCCTTTGCTTGAAAATTTAGCTGCGGCAATTAAAGATACGCAAGAAAAAACCAATCAAACTCTTCTTCAAATTTTAGATAAGACGCAGAAAAATGAAGAGTCTTTTCAAAAAGACGAAAAAAGAGAACATTTTAATGAAAGCCAAGAGGAAAAGAAATCAGATCTTTTGAAATCTTTAATTTCTGCAATGGCTGAAACGCAAATGAAGGCCGCTGAAAATCAGGCTAAAGTCATTGCAGAAGCTTTGTCTGAGGCTCAAGAAAAACAAAAAAATATGATGGAAGAGCAATCCTTTAAACTTGTCCGAGAACAAGCAAAAGTTTTGGCGCAAGCCCATCATGATGCTCAAGAATTGGCACGTCAACAGTTGGACGTTTTATCTAGAAATTTAATTGATTCCCAAGAAAAGCTTGCTCAACAAGCCCCAAATCAACGGGATTGGATGGCTCCAAAAGAGTCTTTTTCTTCGTCTCAAATTTTATCAAATTCTATGAATCAAGAGCCGTTAGGATTAGATTACAATAATTTTTCTCAAGATCAAAACGCCTCGACGTATCAAGATATGACCCCAGATTCCTATCAAAATGTTTGGAATGAAGAAGGTCAAGAGCAAGGTCAAGAACAACCTTATTATGAAGGCGAATATCCTAATGAAGTGGAAACTCTTCCAGAGGATGAAATTTTGGAAGATAACCCGGATTATTATTCTCCAGAATATGTTTCTGATCAAGATGCGGTGTATAATCCAGAACAGTCTTCCTATGAAGGGGACTATCCTGAAGAAGAATCTTATTTGGATGAATCAGAAAATAAATCAGAAGAAGAACAGCCTTTAGAAGAAAGTTCACCTTCCTATGAAGAAAATCCGTCCTCTTTTGAAGAAGAGACATCTGAGGATGCTTATGAAGAAACGCAAGGGTTTTCAAATAAACCTCTTGAAGAAGAAACGTCTGAAGAGGAAATTGAAGAACAAGAGCCTGTTTATGAAAAAGAAGTCCTCTCTTCTCCCAAACGAAAAGAGGTAAAAGATTCAAAAGTATCAGAGTCTTATATTGTTCTTGATGATGAAAAAGAGATAGATCCTTATGCTCAAGTTCCCTCTTTAAAAAAAACAAGGAAAAGTTAAAAGAAAATACTTATTTTTTAGAAAGAATATGCTAGAGTAGACAAAAGAAAGGAAAAAAAATGCATCCAGAATCTCAATTTAAGCCCCTTGTTAATGCGCTTTTGGATTTTTCAGAGACAAAAGAGTCTTATGATGCTTTTGATACTTTGGCAAAAAGGACGTTGGGGGACGATTGGGCAGAAGAATTAAAGCAATGGGAAGAGACTTTTCCTCAAAGTGAGAAAGTTTCTGAAAAGGTAAAAAGTCTCTTAAATTATAGAGGGGCTCTTTTGGCGTGGAATGAGGCTAATGAATACCTTTCGGATCCTAAAAGTGTGACAACTGGCTTTGTGAAAGATAGACTGCCTGTTTTAGAATATTGGTTGGATTTTTTTGGAGACGCTGGAAAGGGTCTTTTAGAACAACTTAAAAGAACCTTTATTGAGGAAAAGTTTTCCTCTGATGAAGAAGAAAACGAAGAGCAAGAAGAGCTTGAAGAATCTGTCGAAGAAACGGCTTCTCTAAAAGAGGAAATTGAGAAAAAAGAACCTAAAGAAGAAGTTTCTCTTTCTAAAGAAGAACAAGAAAAACTTTGGAAAATTCAAAATTTTTCCTCTCAAAAAGCGTTCTATAATCAAGTGCTTGAGTGGATAAATGCCAGATGCATTCATTTGGGACATATTGAAAAAATGGAATATCCGTATTATGGGTTTTCGGTGGATATTTTAAAAGAGCTTAAAACAAGTATCGATGAGCTGCTTAAAGATACAAAATCTTATGATTTTATCAATGCGCATTCTGAAGAAAATGTAGACGATCTTAAAAGATTTAAAGAATCTATTGAACGAGAGTTGGAGATTCAAAAAGAAGCTGGCTTTGAGCCCATCTTATCTATTGAAGATATTGAAGTTAAAAAGGCCAAAGATTTGTTAGGAAATTTAGATGCAAGCAAGGAAAAAGAATATCTAGGTCCTGCTCCAGATGGATTTGTGGCTTTAGATGATCCGTTCCAGAAAAAGGGACCTGTTCCAAGTTCAATTCCTCAAAGACGTATTCCTGTTGGTCGTGTTGTCGGGCATCCCCCTATTCAAGGAGGGGCTCCTGTTCGTAGACCTATGCCTCCTCATCCTATGAGACCAAGAGGGCCTCAGGTTCAAATCCAAGGTCAAATGCGACCTCAAGGACAAATGCCCCCTCAAGGGCAAGTTCAACCTCAAAAAAGACCTATGCCTTCAACAGGACCACAAAAAGAAACTGTTAAAGATCCTTATCCTGTCGTTCGGCCTGTTCAACAAAGAAAAGAGGAAATGGATAAAAAATCCCCCTCACAATCAGAAAAAGAGAGTAAATCATGAAAAAATATTCCTATGCTTTTATGCTTTTAAGTATTTTATCTTTACAAGGCTGTTTGCTTTTCGAAACAAAAGAAGAAGCTATGCCTTATAAAGGAACTTTTTCGGAAAATTATCTAACACCATTGGAAAAAATCGATAAGGGGGTAGATATTTCTCTTGATGTTAAGACCACAGAATCAGCAGACGAGCTTAATTTAGAGGCTCCATTTAGATGTCAGGCTGGATTTCAAGGATTAGATGAGATTATTTCCGCAGTTCCTGTTAAAAAAGGAGAATTGAAACTTTCATTGTTCACGAATACAGATCCTCTTCCAAGGTATGAGGTAAATGGTTTTACCTTTAAGGATTTAACGTTAGATAGAGCTTTCCAACGGTTAGTTTTAGAAGCTGATATCAGTGTTTTTGATAAAGATTTCTCTCAAGGTGAATTTTCAGGGAAAAATATCAGAGGGGAACTTTCAAATGTGTTAGATTCTTTGTCTCAAAAAGCAGGGATGTATTGGACATATAACGCGAGATTAAAACGCATTGATTTAATGCGACGCGCTCAATTTGAAATTAACGTTCCAGGAAATAGAGCTGTTGTGTTTGCTTTATTAGATGCTTTAAGAGGGGCTGGAATTGAAAAAGCCGTTGCAGATTGGCATAAGAATAAAATTATTGTCACGTTAACGCGGGATAGTCAAAAAGTAGTTGAAAAATTACTTTCTGATTTAAAGAAAAACCCAGAACTCTTTATTTACGATATTAAAGTGTATCGCGCTTATCCAGAAAAAAAGGGGAAGAAATTAGATTGGCAAAAAGTAGTTGAAAACTTTGGATTAAAAAAGGTAAATATGGCCGTTGATGGGGTCATTGGCCGGTTGTTGATTACCTCTTATGAAAATGGGTTGGAGGATATTCCAGAGCTTGTGTCTAAAACTTCTTCTATTATGTTGGCGTCTCAAGGTTTTGTCGTTGCCCCAGAAGGCTGGAAAGTGCGTTTTGATGTCGGGCGTTGTGGCCGTTTAGAAGGAAGAGATGCTGAACTTTCCATTCTATTTAACCCACGTCTTAAAAAAGATAGAAGAATCGAAAATACGGTTTCTTTGGATTCTTTGTCAGGGGAAATCAGCTCTTATAAAATCGTTTCCTCTATTGGTGACAACTTTATGATTATTGGATTGCCTTTGCGTTTATTTAATAAACAAGAAAAGGAAGCCGAATATGTAATTACAGTTAATTCAAGAGTTATCCGACTTGTTATGGATGGAGTAAAATAGATGACAGATAAAAAGAAAATAGAATTCGCTCCCCCTCCTCCTTTCGAAAAGAAAGAGATTGTCTCTGAGAATAAAGAAGAGCTTTCTTCTGAATTTCCGCAAGAAGAAAAGGAATTTTATGGTCTTTACGACAATAATTTTGCCGCGGATTTAAATTTACCTCCAAAGCTTTTGGAGACAAAAGTGATGGGGATGATTTTAGGCGGTATTTTCTTATTTGGGATTGTTTTTGGGTCCATCCTTTTTGGCGGGAGCTCTTCGCCTCTGCCTTCAACGGGCTTGCAAGGGGTTGTTCAAAATAAAGATATTGTCTCTGGAAGATCCCGCTGCGGAATTGCAGAACGTGGAGATGGATGTATCCTTTATTTGATGAACTCAACAAGACGCGAAAAACGGGGAAGTTCTTTTTATGAAGAAGCTGCGCGATTAACGGGTGTTCCCCAATATTCTATTTCAATGGCAAATGTGCAATATGCTGAGACAATTATTCGACCCGGCTATATTGCAAAAATAAATATTCCGCCATTAAATTAGATGTATTAGACTTAAAAAATAAAAGGAAGCTTCGGCTTCCTTTTTCTGTCTTTAAAAAGGCTTTTTTTTGTTCCTAAGAGGGAATTTAGGAAAGAACGACATTCCCTTTATAAAAGGAGAGAAGGGGCTTAGAATCGAAAATAAAAGGGGGAGGCTCTAAAAAAGAAAGACATACGTAAAGAAAAGCGGAAGAGAATTTTAAAGGGAATCTCTTTTTAGGAAAAGATAGAAAGTATTTTTAAAGCAAAAAAAAGAGGACTTAAAAAAGCCCTCTTTTAAAAAGTTAGGAAGGAGAAGAATTATTCTTCAACTTCTTCTTTCTTTTTTGCTTTAGTTGCTTTCTTTTCGGCTGGTTTTTCAGCTTTCTTAGCTGATTTTTTCTTAGCTAAAGCAGCGCCTAAGATGTCTCCTAAAGAAGCTCCAGAATCCGTAGATCCAAACTCAGAGAGAGCTTGTTTTTCTTCTTCAATTTCACGAGCTTTGATAGAAAGGGTCACTTTTCTTGATTTGGAATCAAGTTGTGTCACCTTAGCATCTACTTTTTCACCAACAGCAAAGCGTTCTGGACGTTGTTCGGCTCTTTCACGAGAAAGATCAGCTTTTTTGATAAATCCTTTCATTCCGTTCAAGTCGATTTCAACTCCGTTATCAAGAATGTTTGTGACAACAGTTGTGACCACATCACCCTTTTTAACGTTCTTAGAGGCTCCTTCAAAAGGATCCTTTGTTAGTTGTTTTACGCCCAAGGCAATCCGTTCTTTTTCGGCATCAATATCTAAGATTTTAGCCTTAATCACAGTTCCCTTTTTGTATTCTTTAATTGCTTCTTCGGCTGGAGTTTCCCAAGAAAGGTCTGACATGTGAATCATACCGTCAAGTTCATCTGTCAAGGCAATGAATAAACCAAATTCTGTAATATTGCGAATTTCGCCTTCAATTTCTTCGCCAGCAGTATGAGCTTCTTTGTAAGCTTCCCATGGATTTGCTTGAGTTTGTTTGATGCCCAAAGAAATTCTGCGTTTTTGAGTATCAACATCCAAAACCATAACTTCAACTTCTTGACTTGTGGAAACAAGTTTGCCTGGATGTGTGTTTTTCTTCACCCAGCTCATTTCTGAAACGTGGACAAGTCCTTCGATTCCTTCGTCAAGTTCAACAAAAGCACCATATTCTGTGATGTTTGTGACACGACCTGTGCAAACTTTCCCAACAGGGAATTTTTCTGCAGCATTTTCCCAAGGATCAGATTCAAGTTGTTTCATCCCCAAAGAAATTCTTTGAGTCTCTTTGTTAAAGCGAATGATTTGAACTTTAACAGTTTGTCCGATAGAAAGTGTTTCGGAAGGATGATTGATGCGTTTCCAAGAAATATCTGTCACATGGAGAAGTCCGTCAACGCCACCTAAATCAATAAAGGCACCGTAATCTGTGATGTTTTTAACAACACCTTCAACGATTTGTCCTTCTTCCATTGTTTTCATAATTTCAGAACGTTGTTCTGCTCTTGTTTCTTCTAAGATAGCTCTTCTTGAAACAACGATGTTGCCCCGAATTCTATCCATCTTTAAGATTAAGAAAGGTTGTGGTGTCCCCATCAAAGCGGAAATATCGCGAATTGGGCGAGCATCAATTTGGCTTCCAGGAAGGAAGGCGATGGCGCCGTCTAAATCAACAGTAAATCCACCTTTGACTCTGCCAAAGATTGTTCCTGTGACTTTTTCGTTCTTTTCAAGTGCTTTTTCAAGGATTTTCCAAGATTCTTCACGTCTTGCTTTTTCTCTTGAAAGAACTGCAAGGCCGTCTTTATCTTCGTAGCGGTCGATGTAAACATCAACTTTGTCGCCTACTTTAAGATCTGAAGCTGCTGCCCCAAATTCTTTTAAGGAAACACGACCTTCTGACTTTAACCCAACATCAACTGTTGCTGTGTCGCCGTCAAGAGCGATGATTGTTCCTTTTACAACAGAACCTTCTAAGTTTTCTTTTTTTGCAAAAGATTCTTCTAAGAGAGTTCCGAAATCTTCAAATTTTATTTCTGTCATATGAGTTTAAATTCCTTTATATTTTTATTTTTTCATGCCTATCGGTTGGTTCCGATGGTCTTTTTGCCATTGATAAAACGGAGGGCGGTGGCAAAAACATCCTCCGGGTTCAATTCAGATGTATCTAAAATAAGAGCATCTTGAGCGGGTTTAAGTGGCGCTGTTATACGCGATGAATCCCTTTCATCTCTTGCTTTAATATCTGAAAGAATATCGTTATATTTAACAGATAATCCTTTTTCTTGCAACTCTTTAAAACGTCGAGTCGCGCGTGTCTCTGGAGAGGCAACTAAAAAAAGCTTAATTTCTGCGTCAGGGCAGATAACTGTTCCAATATCTCTGCCATCTAAAACGGCTCCTTTTGCGAGTGTTCCGTCTTCAAAAACAGGACGAATCGCAAAATTTCTTTGAAGGTCAAAAAGCGCTTGCCTAACTTCGGGAATTTTCGAGACGAAAGAGGCTCTTTTACCAGCATCTTCTGTTCGAATTTTTGAATCCTTTGAAAGTGTTAAGATTTCTTTGAAAGTAAGCTCTTTTGCTTTTTTAACGGCAAAGTCTTCTGAAATTTCTTCTAAAGGCATGGACGATGTTGCGACCCCAACGATTCGATAAAGGGCTCCTGTGTCCAAATATGCATAATCAAAATAATCTGATAATTTATGACCTAACGTTCCCTTCCCAGAAGCCGCAGGCCCATCTATTGCAATAATCATACTTTCTGCCTAAAAAAAGGATTTATTTTGAGTCCCTTTATAAATTATTTTTTATTTTTTTGCAAACACTTCTTGACTTTTTTTTAAACTCGTGGCAATGCGTTTTTAATAAATTTTTTTTATATCTTTTTATCGGTCTTTTTAACAAGGAGAAAAACATGGTTAAACCTGAATGGGGAACAAAAAGACGTTGTCTCGATTGTGGCGCTTTTTTTTACGATATGAGAAAAGATCCAATCGTCTGTCCAAAGTGTGGGCATTCTTATACATTGGCAGAGTTATTGGAAAAACAACAAGCGGCTTTATTGAAGTCTTCTAAAAGAAAAGCCAAAGAGATTGATCTTTTGGATGAAGATTCTGAAGTTCCTAGCGATGTTATTTTAGACGATTCTTTTGAAGATGAAGATCTTTCCGAAGATGAAGATGACGATACATTGTTGGAAGAAGACGAAGACTTAGAAGGTGAAAATCCAGACCAATTTGCTGACGTTATTCCAATAAAACGTCCCCGAAAAGAAGAGTAAATTTAAAAAATAAATGAAGCGCTCCCTTCTATTTTTCGATAGAGGGGAGTTTTTATTTTTTATTTTTTATTTTTTTAGGGGTAAAGAGAAGCTGTTTTTTCAAAGAAACGGCATCTTTGCTGATTTGAAGGCGGATATCTTGCATTGCATTTTTAACAACGGTTAAAGCTACTTTCCGCTTAGCGTCTTCTAAAGAGTATCCGCGAAAAAGAGCTTGAATCTCTTGTCCTTGTTTAACGGAAAAATAACGTTTTAAAAGTTCGTTTTTCTTATTAAGAATATCCACTTGAAGCTCAACGGTGAAGTCAACCCGATTGTAAGGTCCGCTTAAAAGAGAATAAAATCCAAAGGAAAAAAGGCTTAAATACCTACAATACTTACAATAAGAAATTGTTGCGTTTGTGAACTTGACCTGAATTTTTCCTCTTTTCTCTCCATAAGGATTGATGATGTTTTCTTCAATCTCTTTTGTGATGATATTTACACTATCAATAATTCGGTTATCTCGTTGATTACTCGTTGTTTTTGTATAGGCCCCGCTAAAATCTTCTCGATGCGTTTTGCGCAAGGAACTTGAATAAATGCCTTTCATATTTTCACGACTCACTTGAATATCAAGCGCTGGTAAAAGAACTTTATTAGGGTGTTGTTCTATCATTAATTCATTAAAACTTATGCTTTTACATCCGGCAAAACAAAAGCAGGTAAAGAGAACAGAAAGATATATTTTTTTCATAAGAAACCTTTTAATTAAGCTTTATCAAGAAAGGCTTTAACAAAGGCCCCTTGATCTTTAATTTGAGCCTTTAATTGTTCGGCCAATAAAACATGTTTGTTTCCAGAAGAATAAATCTTCAAGAGTGGGCCCAAGCCCCCTAAATCAATATCCAAAATAACTGATTCATGGATGGTTGGACGACTGACCAAAACGGCATAGCGTTTTTCGGCAAATTCACGCCCTGCAATAAAGTTCATTTCACGAGGACTTAAATTCCAGCTGGCATAATCGGCTTCATTCGCTTGAGGATTTCTAAAGAAAATAACGGTTTGACATTGACCTCTAATCACATCCCCCAAACCATGACTTTCTAAGAAGTTAGGTTGCTGGAAGGCACATAAGAAGGCTTGCCGTTTTTTTCGACCTTCACGAAGACCCACAATAAAACTTTCCTTAAACATAGGATGTTCTAACATTGGAGCCGTTTCATCAATCATAATTAAAGAAGGATTCCCGCTTGCCGATGCTAAACTGTGAATTCGATGCATAATGTAGCTGATAACGGCAGGAGCCAAAACGGAATCTTGGAAAATGGTTGTAAAATCAAATGCCATATACCGTGAACTCATATCCAGATTATCGGTTTCAGAGTTAAAAACACGTCCATATTGGTCATCATTTACCCAACGGAAAAGCTCTCTTCTCATCAAAGAATTCGGCGAAAAACAGCTTTTATAAAGGTTCTTAAGAATTCTCTCTTCAGGCTTTAAGTAATTAAAGGCTGTTGTGACGGCTCTTGCTATTTCTTGTTCTGAAAGCGCATCCGTGCCGCCTGTAATATCCCTTAACCACGTGCGGAGGAAAGCCCTGTTTGTTGCATTATCAGGAACCGCAAATGGATTTAAGGTGACATCCGCGTTATCGCCATCAAAACGAATATAAGGAGCATTCAAAGCCAAAGCAAAAACCTTTGCCCCGTTGTTTCTATCAAAGAAATAGGTGTGCAAATTTTCATGACGCATAGCCTGTCCTGCAAGGAAAGAGAAAAGAGTCGTTTTCCCTTGTCCAGTTGGCCCAATAAGGGCGGTATGTCCGACGGCATACGCCTCTGACGTCACATGGAATTGGAAGGCATAAGCGGTTCCTGTGATGGTTTTGAAATAGGTGATAGGTCCATTTCCCCAATCTGATTTTAAGAGCCCTTCTGCTGTTTTATCTAAACTGATAGAGCAGGCCACGACATTTGACATATAAAGGAAAGTGCGTGGATAAACTTCATACGTTGGAAATTGAGAAAAATAACTTGCTTGAGCAATCCAGCCCTCTCGAACAGGAGTCACATTATGAAGGCGGCAAATACGTTCGACTTCTTCTTGTGCAAATTTTAATTCTTCCTTTTCATCAGCAAAAAGGAACACCGTCATGGCATATTCATTTAATGTTTGAGCATTTTCATCTGTTGCATCTAAAAGTTCCAAGGCTTCACTATATTGGTCATAAACCCCAAACGACATACTTGTTAGACTGGACATTTTTCGTTGTTGAATTAAAAGGGCGTTGGCTTTGATGAAAGGAATGGATTTAATATTGTGTAAAATACGAAGTTCCGAATCAACAGAAAGCAAATCCGCCGTCATTTGCTCGTCCATAAAATCGCCCGGTTTCCGGATGCCCATAACGGTGCAGAATTTTTCCTTATCCCCTGCCATAAAGCGTATAATGCCTTGATCCCCTGTAAAATGAATATAGTCAGAAGTCAGCATAGAATTGAGGATATCTCCCTCTTCATGTCCAACACGAGGTTGTGGCTTTGATAAAGGGCTCGCTAAGTTTGCAAAAAGCCAAAAAGGACTTTTATCTTTTGCTTTACTGTTGCTGTCTTCACTGATTAAGACAGGGTGGTAGGCATCTAAAATAGAAGTCAACGCTTGAGAGGCTTGGTCTAAATCTCTTAAAGCAGACTTTCTGTCGTTGATGGAAATAATGGCGTAATGGCGGTTTCTGTAAACACGTCTTAGGGTTTTAATCCATTTTTCTGAAATAGAACGCAAAAGAGGATTTGAATGCTGGGTCACTTCATCTAAAGGAATGCGTTCCCTTAAAGTAATCAGGCGAGTTGTCACTTCCAATTCGGCCATGGAATCAATCCAACGCTTTTTGGCTTCCATAAGAGCCCCTCTTTCCTCTGGAAGAAGAAGCGTAATATCTGTTCCTTGAAGTTCAAAAACCCGGACTAAAGAGCCGTCTTTACAGTGAATTGTTGCCCCATCAACATCTAAAAAGGAAAAAGGAAGGAAATCTGCGACTCGCGTTTCTTTCGGTTTTGGTAAAATCCATTCTCCGATTTTTGTAATAAACAATGTTGCAAAAGAAATCACAGCAATCATTCCAAATAAAGCAATTAAAATTTCTTCAGATGAAACGGTTTGCGTGAGCATTGAATAAAGACCTGAATTATACATAAAAACCTCTTTTTCTTTTAAGGAGCAAGCTTTTTGCCTTTTTCTTTATAGACATTTTTACTGGGGTTGGAAAGACGTCCACCTGCTTTCATAATATTTGAAAGGTGCGGTTCTCTAACCCCATAAGCAATTAGAACAAAATGAACAGGAAGAATGGTCCCGACAAAAACGATAGGGTTAATATCAAAAAGGGCCATAAAAATAAACATAAAAGGAAATTGCACGGCTAAATTTGCAACCGCGGGAATAAAAGGAGCCCAAAAAAGGCGAGGCGGCATCGCAACGGCTTTCAAAATAGGCACTTTCATGAATAAACCCCTCTCTTGATAAAAGTTCTTTTTACTATTTATAGCTGTTCTTTTCCTTGAAGACAATAAAAAAAGACGTAAAAAAATGGCGAACCTATTAAAAAAGAGGTATTTTTTTCAAAAAAGAAGATTTTTCTAAAATAGTAAAGAAAAAGTTTTGCGTTTTTTGAGAATAAAAAGGAGAGAAACAGAAAAAGATTAAAGGGAATCTTGGAAGACGGTTTTTGCGTCAGATTCGCTCATTCCTGTTGTGTAATTAACAATGCTGCCGGCAATAGCTAAAACTAAAAGGCCTAATCCTAATCCTGCGGCCATTTTCCATTGAATCTTCCCAAAGATAGCTGCGACAGCCAAAGCGATAAGTCCAAAGCCCCCTAAAATAAAGACGATAGATTTAACGTTCGTAAAAACATTTTGAAGCTTTGATGCGACAGATAGAAAAGGATCTGATTCAGCAAAAGCGCTGGACATCAATAAAAATGTAAAAGCGAAAGTGTAAAAAAATAATTTGTTTTTTAACATAAAATCCTCTTTTCTTTTTAAAGGGAATCTTGTAAATGAGAAGACCAAGAAGAAATAAGGAAATCTCCTTCATCTCCAACGATATAATCGACAATGCTTCCCGCAATGGCCACAACAACAAGCCCCATCATCAACCCCACATACCATTTCCATGCAATTTTTCCGAAAATAGCCCCAATAGAAACAGCAATGAGGCCAAAGCCTCCCAAAATGAAGACAATTTTCTTTACGTTAATGAATAAATCAATAAGTTTACCGATAACGACATTAAAAGGATCTGAAGAATAGCTTTGAGAGGTCACAAAAGTTGAACCAGAAGAATAAACGAAATCAGCTGCAAAAGCTCCTTCTATAAAAAAAGAGAAAAGAAATGTATAAAATAAAATAGAACGTATTTTCATTGCTTCTCCTTTCTTATAACGTATCTTGAAGTTGAGTTTGAAGGGATTCACTTTCACTGGGTAAAGAATCTTTCAGCAGAAAATCGACTAACGCCCCTAAAAGAGCTGCAAACATTAAACTTAAAATAATGCCGCTAAACCACTGCCAGTTGATGTTTCCAAAAAGGGCATTGATTGAAAAAGAAACAAGTCCAAAAGCACTTAAAATAAAAGCAAATGTGCGAATTTGGACGAAAATTTCAGCTCCTTTTTCTAAAAGCACCCGAAACGGATTTCCAAAGAAACTTAAAGTTCCAAGAGAAACCCTCGACATAACACAACTTTCAGACGCTTGCGCAGAAAAGCTCAAAAAAAGAGGGAGTAGAAGAGCCAAAAGTAAAATAATGGATAACCTTTTCTTCATACATCCCTCTTTATATTTATTTTATAAGGTGTCAGTTCCTAAAGCATTAACGCCTGTGACATCTGCATTTGTTGCATAATTAACAACAGAAGCGGCAATAGCAACAATCAAAAGGCCTAACCCCAAGCCTGCGGCATTTTTCCATTGAATCTTCCCAAAGATAGCTCCAACAGCCAAAGCAATTAAACCAAAGCCCCCTAAAATGAA
>SAAU01000007.1 GCA_009929265.1 Alphaproteobacteria bacterium | reverse complement strand
CAACAGCCAAAGCAATTAAACCAAAGCCCCCTAAAATGAAGACGATAGATCTTACATTTGTGAAGACGTTAGAAAGTCTTCCTGTCACCTTTTCAAAAGGACCATCTCCAGTTGAAGGTATAGTTTGAGCAAAAGCTGCTCCAACTAAAACAACGGAAAAAAGCAATGTGTAAAATAAAATTGATGTTAATTTTTTCATAATCATACTCCTTATAACAAATAACAAACCAAAAGATAAAACTTTAGGAACTCTTTCAACCTGCTCCTATTATAAAAGAGAACAATAAAAAAACAAGACAAAAAAATAGAAAAAAGAAAGCGGGGGGTGTAAGAAGAGGTTTTTTAGGAGAGTTTTTCTTAAAATATTAAAATTTATGTTGTTTTTTTTGACAAAAGCGTTTAGAAAAGAATTTAGTGTAAATGGACTATAAGGTCTATTGTGGATTTTTTACTCTCTGTCTTTAGCGCGGATACAAAGGAGAAAAAGCAAAAAATGAAGAAAAGTAGAATATGGTTTTTTGGGGGAGTTTTTTTTCTTTTAACGGCTGGTGTGGAAGGATTTTCTAACCCTGCCCCATCAGAAGTGCAAAAATCTACAACAAAATGGTTGAATCCTCAATCGTTTAGAACAGAGCCTGTGAAAAAGGAAGAGTCTAAAGAAAAATCCGAAGAAATTCAGAAAGAAGAAGTTGTCAAAAAAGACGACATCCCTGCGGTTTTACAAAAAGAAGAAAATAAAAAGGAAGAATCAACTGAGAAAGTTGAAGAAGAGGTAACTGAGAAAGTTGAAAATAAATCAGAAGCTGTAAAACCAGAAACGGACCTAAAATCGCAAGATATTAAAGAAGGCGGTAAAGCGGACGTGAAAGAAGAAAGTTCTGAAACGCAAATAACTGTATCCAAAGAAAATGTAGAAAACAAAAAGGATGTAGAAGACGTTAAAGAAGCCGTTGAAGAAGACGTTGAAGAAGATGTTGAAGAAGACGTTAAAGAAGCCGTTGAAGAAGATGTTGAAGAAGATGTTGAACAAGACGTTGATGTTGAAGAAGATGTTGAAGAAGAATCTAAAACAGAACCTTCTAAAATAGAAACGCCAAAAACAGAAGAAAATGTTGAAGAAACGCCAAAAAAAGAAGAGCTCGAGACAGAGGACGTTTCCAAAAAAGATGAAAAAAATGATATTAAAGTTGAAAATGAAGAGGTCCCTTCAAAAATAGAATCAGTTAAAGAAGAAGCTCCTGTTAAGGGCGACATTCCTTTGAAAGAGGAAAAGAAAGAGGCTTCCAAATCAACAGAGGAAGACAAAAAAGACGTTTTGACGATTACTTCTGCTGGGGGATTTTTACTTCCAACTTATGTTCTTCCAGAGGTTAAAGCGGATATAAAAGAAATGAAAGAAGGGGCTGTTGATACAGACAGTTCATTTAGAAAAGAAACAAAAGTTTCTGTTCTTGAAGAAAAACCAAAGCAAATTGAAGAACAAGAAGATTCTCCTAAAAATGTTCCTTCTTGGGAAGAAAAGGAAGACGAACAGAAGGCTTTAACGGAAGTTAAACCTGAAGAAGTTTCCGAAGATGAAAAGGCTAAAGGAAAAACGAGCGAAGGGTTAATGGTTTCAAAATTAAAAGAAGAATATGGAAAAGATGCTTCAAAAGTTTTGTCCGATACGGAGCTTTCTTTAATTAAATATGCTACAGCCATTGCCGAAACCGCAGATCATATCGAAAAACTTGATTCTGATTTATCAGCCGTTAATTTAGATATGCCTGTTCAAAGAAAAACGCCTGTTTCTTTGGTCTCATCCGATGAGCTTTCTGACGAGGTCCATTCTTTAATTGAAGATGAAACGGACGACGAAGATGAAGACAAACCTCTTTTACTTCCTCTTGTAAGTTCTGAGATTTCTTCTTCAAAAGAAGAGATGCCTGAACCGGCTGAAGAAAAAAAAGTTAAAAGAGAAATTCCTCGAGTCTTACCAAGTGAAGTTCGCATTACGTTTGATACAGGGAATGCCGATATTTCCGGGCAAACCTTAAAATGGATACGGGCTTTTGCTTCTCAAGTTAAAGGGGATAGAAAAAAATACGTTGAAATTAGAATGGGGCAGTCTACTCCAAGAGATATTGGAATGCGTCGAGGCGCTTTGTTAAGAGGAGCTTTGCTAGGAGCAGGGCTTGTTTCAAAGCAAATAGAATTTAAGTTTACGAACCGAGATATCAACTCTGTTGTTTTACGGGTTTTGGAAAAAGAAGAAGAATATGAAATTATTTCAAGTGGAATGTTTGGAAGCAAAGGACCTGAGAAAATAAAAAAATGGTAGATGAAAGAAAGATTTTTCTTGACTTCTTTTGATTGACAAGGAATTCTACTTCCATATAGTAATAGTATAATTTTAAAGTGCACTTTAACTAAATTTTGGAGAAATCCTAATGAAAAAAACATTAAAATATCTGTCTTACGTTGGGATTATTATCGCAGCAGGGGGGCTTGCCGCCTGTGCGAATAATCCGTTTCTTAAAAGAATTGATAAATCAACAGTTCAAAAGACGAAAGATCCTGTCGTTCAAGAGAAGGCTGTTGTGGAATCTCCAACAAAGTTAAAAGCTGGACTTATTCCGGTTAAAGCTTCTACAAAATTTGCAGAGCGTTCTCCAAAAGATGTTCAAATGAAAAAAGGCGGTAGACGCGGGGAAGATTTAACAAAGTCTATTCCGCCATCAGATGCCAAATCGAAATTAGCTTTGGATGAGAAGAAACTTAAAGCTGAAAGAAAAGCTCAAAAGAAATTGGCGAGCAAGAAATCAGTTGAACCTAAGAAAGTCGTTTCTAAAAAGGTTCCAATGCCAGTTGAAAAACCAAAGATAAAAGTGGCTTCTGTCAAAGCGGCAGTTCCTGTTATTTCATCTTCTCAAAAGAAAGAATTTACAAATAAGACAAAAGAGTTAAATGAGATTCAAAAGGAAATTGAAGCTCAGAAGGAAGCGTTATCTCAAGTTCAAGAAAAACTTTCAAAAGAACAAGATAAGCTTGAAGATATCGCTCTTTCAAAAAGAGAAGAAGAACGAAAAGCGTTGGCTCAAAAAATTAAAGAAGAAACTCATGAAATGACAGCTTTTGGTGCGGGCGTCAGAGCAAGAAGCCGTAAAGGTTCTTCTTACAAAGATACAGTTGAAGATTGGACCGCTTATGAAGGCGCAACCTTAAAAGGTCTTTTACAAGAATGGGGCGATATTGCAGGATGGCGTGTTGTTTGGAGTATGGATAGAGATTATGTTTTGGAGGCAGGCGCTGTCTTCAGAGGTCGCTTTATCGATGTGACATCCGCTCTTCTACGTTCTTTTGCAAGGGCAACACCTGCTCCACTTGGAACATTTTATAAAGGGAATAAGGTTCTCGTAATTAGCACTCGGGAGGATGAGAATGCAGATTAGACATTATTTAAAAACAGTTGCCGTTCTACTTGTTAGCTCTAGTTTTTTACTAAGTTCTTGTACACGGTATGCAGAAAAAACATCTGAGGAAATTGAAACAACTCTCGAAAGAACGGAATCTTACTTAGAAAGAGCCCCAATTCCACAATCGCCAATGACTTTAGATACGGTTGTCAGCAAAAACGACATCTGGTTGGGCGATAGCAGTGTGAAGATGACACAAGGGGATCCTCTTCCTGCATGGCTTGAGAAAAAAGACGGGATTACGTTGATTTTATCCGATCAAATGAATTTGGCTGAATTGGCTCATGAAATTACTTTATTGACGGGCATTCCTGTTCGGTTAGAGGAAATTAAAAAAACAGATGATAAGTCTTCCTCTAAAACGAAAGAAACAAAAGAGGCTATTTCGTTAGAATATGCTGGTAAATTAAGCGGATTATTAAATCAAATTGCGACAAAACATGGGGTTTGGTGGCGTTATAAAAACGGAACAATCTCTTTCTATTCAATGGAAACTCGCGTGTTCACGTTATATGCTTTGCCTGTTGAAACGACAATGTCGGCCAGTTTACAAGGGGCTTCAACAAGTGAAGGAGGCCAAGGGGCTGCGACAAGTAGTTTAAGTTCCAGTGCAAACCTTGCTTTGTGGGCAAATATTGAATCAGGCTTAAATCAGTTAATTGGAGATAACGGAAGCGTAAGCACCAGTCCTGTGACTGGAACAGTGACGGTGACGGCTCCTCCATTTACGATTCGAAAAGTGGCTCAATATGTTAGAGATTTGAATGAAAAAATGTCTCGACAAGTTGCTATCTCTGTTAAGATTTTGCAAGTCACATTAAATAATACAGACCAATATGGGTTGGATTTACGTCCTGTATTTGCAGGGGCTCATAACCTAACAGCAAGTATGGTCAGTCCATTCACATTAGGAGATGCCGCTTCTTCTTC
Source organism: Alphaproteobacteria bacterium (assembly GCA_009929265.1). Taxonomy (GTDB): domain Bacteria; phylum Pseudomonadota; class Alphaproteobacteria; order CASFRQ01; family SAAU01; genus SAAU01. The sequence goes on along the minus strand of SAAU01000007.1, from coordinate 76,685 downwards.
TGGGACGATTTCTATGGCTTTAGTTGGATCTAATTCAAAATTGAATACGTCCTCTGGAATTATTCAAGCTCTATCTGCACAAGGAAAAACCTCTTTGGTGACAAGTACAACGGTCACAACTTTAAATAACAAAGTGGCTCCTGTTCAGGTGGCAACAAGTGAAAACTATGTTAAGGAAACAAAAGTTGAAACAACAGGGTCAGGGGCAGATGCTTCGACAACATTGGAATTAACAACGGATACCTTAAACTATGGATTTACGATGGAAGTTCTTCCTCGTATTTTGGACCATGGGCGTTTGATTTTATTGTTTACAATGACTTTGACTGATTTGATTTCGTTGGAAAGTTATCCAAAGAATGCTGATGATACAAATACGGCAACATCAGATGATTCAGACGACGATGGAGGGGAAGCAAAGGCAAGTGAAAGTTCAACTTCTGTTGTTCAACTTCCAAAGACGCAAACAAGAGGCTTTGTTCAAGAAATTGCAATGCGCTCCGGGACAACTCTTGTCTTGACAGGGTTTGAACAGGTTCAACATCAATTAGAAACAGCAGGTATTGGGCAACCAAGAATGTCCTTATTAGGAGGAAAAGCCTATAATAGTGACAAAAGAAATGTTTTGGTTGTTTTGTTGACGCCTGAAGTTTTGGAATCTCCGCTTTCTCCTGAAAGCAGAATGAATTCGTATTAAGTTAAGGAGCTTATCTGTGGTTGATGAATCGAAAATAGAAAAGGAGACAGTTGAAAATCCAAATGAGGGAGAGGATTTTCAAGAAGAAGGTCAAGTTCCTACAGGATCGACAATTGTTGTTGATGGGGTTGTTTATGCAGTCAGTTTGTTTTGGCAGCCTCTTCAAGATCCAGATGATCCGATTCAAGAAATAAGAGAAACGGCATCTCAAGAAGATGGCGCCGACCTTTACTGTATTCGTCAATCAGGGACTTATCAATACGGGATTGCAAAAACAACAGAAGGCCATCATGAAGGTCAAATTGCTGTTGCTGTTTCGGTTGCAGATGCTTTTTCTGATAAATCTTCTTTCGTTGGGGTATTTAAGGTTAAAGAAGGATGGTGGTTTATTGCCATTCGGAATGATGTTATTTTATCTGAAGAAGATGTCCTTTATCTAAATGAAGAGGATGCTAAAAAAGCCTTTTATGCCATGATGGCTGTTCCAGATTGGGGCCGGAAAATTGCTCCATCAGAATGGGGAATAGAAGGAACGCAAGAAATTGCACTTTCTCAGGTTTTAAAAAACTCTTCTCAAGTCCGTTTGGTTCGTCTTTCTTCTGCGTTAAATAAAAAAGTTCTCATTGGAATGGGGATTGCTTTATTTATTGTGGCTATTTTAGTTGTTCAATTTATTATGTCTTTATGGTCAGAAGATGATCTTTCAAGGGAAATGCGTCGTCCAAGGCGTCCTGTTCGTCCTGTCGCGGCGGTAAAACCAGAAGTTTTAATCCCTATGCCATGGGAAAATATGGTTTATGTCCCTGATACATTGAAAAGATGTTGGGATTATGTGTATCAAATTTCTGCGATGACGGTTCCTGCTTGGAAAATGGATAGAACTGTTTGTACACAAGGCGATGTGACGATTGAATGGTCGAATTCTTGGCCTACAGGAGGCCGGATTGCTTGGCTTAGAAGCTCTATTCAACAATATAATTTGGAAGCCGTCACGCTTAACATTAAAGATTCTGGGAAAGAAGCTGAAGGATTTGTTTCCTTTTCGGATTTAAGACGATTAAAATCAGAACCTAATCGGCCTTTAACAGAAGTAAAAGAAAACTTGATTGATATTTTCCAAGCCATTGGAAGCACGATTCGCATTACAGAAAAAGAGATGAATGCGGGAAGTAAATCAAAACCAAAGAAAATAAACTATCTTACTTTTGCCTTTGAATCAGACTATAATCCTCTTGAATGGTCAACATTCTTTGAGAAATTTAAAGGACTGGATCTAGATAAGATTGAATATAGGCCAAAAGGAAACAATAAATGGAAATATGAGGGGCGTATCTATGAAAAATAAGATTATATCGATGACGATGGTTTCGGCCATTGCTTTAACGGTTTGCGTGTCAACGGTGAATGCTCAAGAGGTTAGCCTTCTTGGAGGTAAAGTTGAGGCGAAAAAAGTTGCCACCCCAATGGCAGAAAATAAGGTTGTTAAAATAGAAAAAGATCAACAAGCTCCTGAAATGCAAGATTCTGAAACAAAAACAGAAGCTTTGGTCCCTGCTGTGGATCCTGTTTTAGAAGAGGAATCCGCTAAAAGCGAAGAAGAAATCAATAAAATAGAAGTTTTACCTGCAACGGAAGATGCTTCTGTTAAAATTGAAGAAAATTCTTTGAATTTAGATGAAGATATTCCAGAGGCCGTTAATTCTTCTGACGCACCAGATGCTCTTGTTGAGGAAGAAGTAAAAGAAGATTCTCCTGCAACAAAAGAGGCTCCCGTAGCTCCTGAAGCGGATGAAAAAGTGGCTCCTGAAGTGACAGAAGATTTTTCTTCCACGTCTTTAGGCCAAGAGGTTGAACTTCCTTTAATTTCGCAAACAAAAGAATTGGAACCAGCCCCTATTCAAACAGATTTACCAGCTCAAGCCCCTCCTGCTGAGAAATTATTGGGTCGTATCAATAAAGAAGTTTTCCAAGAGATGGCTGATTTAGAAAGAGGAAACGCTTTCTTAAATCTTCAAATGAAGAAAGAAAAGCTAAAATTAGATTTGGAAAAATTAAAAGCTGAATTCCGTCAAGCTCGTTTGAAAGAAATTGAGACTCGGGAAAAAGTGGTTAGAGATAGAGTTGAATGGCTTCAAAAACAAGAAGATCAAAAACAAAGTATCTTGAAAAAAGAGAAAGAAATTGAGCTTTTAACAAAGCAATCAGAAGAAGCAGAACTTCGCAAACAACAACTTCGCAGAGAAGCTGAATTGAAACGTTTAGAAGACGAACGTAAGAAAAAGATTGAAGAAGAAGCTCGTAAAAAAAGAGAAATTGAAGAAGCTGAAAGAAAAAGACAGGCAAAAGCTGAAGAAGAAGCCCGTAAGAAAAAAGAAGAAATGCTTTTAGGAAGAGGAATCGCTGTAGATCCAACAACAGGGATTGAGGTTCATAGCTCTAATTCACCTGTTGCGGCGGCTCAAACTGCCCCTAAAAAGAAAGAAAAAACAAAGGTTGCCCATATTTACCGTGTGACGGAAATTAAGGGAACTGGCGGATCTTTGATGGCACGTCTTTCTTCAATCAATGAAAAAGGGCCTTCCTTCTTGGTTAAAAAAGGATCTCATTTATTAACAGGACATACTGTAAAATCTATTTCAAAGGATAATATTGTTGTTGAATTAGATGGAGAACAAGAAATTCTTGGCGTAGGGGTTTTCCTTCCTGGGGATGATGAAGACGATACAGCGAAAGAAAAAGCAACAGACTCTTCAACCCCCTCATTTAAAGGGGCTCGAGGACCTAGAGCAATTTCTTTCCCTTAAACAAAACAAGGTAGAGAAAGAGAAAAATGCCAGAATCTGAAATTAAAAAAAAATCTTTAAACACAGGGGAAGTAGCTCAAAAAACTTCCCCTAAAGATGATTCTGAAAAAAACGTTGTTTTACCAAAAGACTATGCCCTTCCTGAAGTGGCTAAGCTTTTTGAAAATGATGTTGTTTGTGTGACAACGTCAGACGGAGTTTTGCCTGTTAAAGAAGAAATGCGTAATTTAATTGCGCTGTTTTCTGATGGAAAATTTTTCGTTTGCGAGTCGTATAAATTTGATGGTCGAGTCTTAAACTTTGAAGTGTTGGCAAGGAAAAGACATCTAAAGGTAAATTCACCTGAATATGTGCCAATGGCTGTGATTAACTTGATTTATAAACAAGCCAAGCAGAATAACAATCCAGATACCTTTATATCGGCTTCTGAACTTGATCAAGTGAAGATGCAGAAGGAATTTGTCACAATTGTTGCAAAGGCCTCGGCAAAACACGTTTCTGATATTCATATTGTTGTGGCAGATCATACATCCATTATGTTTAGAACAAATGGGTTGATGCAAACAGAAATGGAATACGACAAGACTTGGGGAGAATCTTTTGTTCGGGCTATTTTTGCCTCTTCTGATATTTCGGATGCAAACTATTCTCAAAACGAATATCAGGCTGCGCAAAAACTTGGGAAAACACCATTAAGAGGGTCGCATGGGAAGTTAATGCTTCCGCGAAATGTTTTGGGGATTCGTCTTCAATTTAACCCGATTGCGTTTGGGTCTCGGTATGTGGTTTTGCGGTTGCTTTATGCAGATGAAGATACAGCCAATGCAGGGGATTTGCATTCTTTAGGTTATACAGATACTGAAGCTAAAATTTTTGAAAGATTGCGGGCTGTTCCAGTCGGCATTGTGATTGTTTCGGGGCCAACGGGGTCTGGAAAATCAACAACCCTTCAACGGAATATGATTAGTATGTTGAAGGAAAGAAACTATGAAATTAACTTAATTACTGTTGAGGATCCTCCTGAATACCCAATTCCTGGCGCCCGTCAGATGCCTGTGACAAACGCCCCAACTGAAGAGTTGAAGGATAGAGAGTTTACAAAGGCTTTGGCAGCTTCCTTGCGGTCTGACCCTGATATGTTGATGATTGGTGAAATTCGGACCTTGTCTGCTGCGAACTTAGCTTTTAAGGGCGCTTTATCTGGGCATGGTGTGTGGACAACGCTTCACGCTAACTCTGCGCCAGCAACGCTTTTGCGGTTAAGAGATATGGGAGTTGAGCATTTTAAGCTTTTGGATCCTGAATTGATTAAAGGGTTATTAGCTCAGCGTTTGTTTAGACGCGTGTGTCCAAAATGTCGTGTCCCTGTTTCAAAGCGGTTAGATTTGCCTGTTGTGCAACGTTTGAAGAGTGCTTTGGGTGACTTTGGAATGGAACAAAGCTATTTAAGAGGTCCGGGGTGCCCTTACTGTGATTTTAAAGGGGTAAAAGGTCGGACATCTATTGGAGAGCTTTTGGTCCCTGATGCCACTTTCCTTCATTTAATGGGAAAAGGCGAAAATAAAAAAGCAATTGATTATTGGACGGGTGACCTTGGGGGAAGAACTTTGAAGGACTGTGCTCTTGAGCGGCTGATGAAAGGGATTGTTGATGCCGAGGAAGTTGAACGTTGGTGTGGGTTATTGGATGAACGGCCTGTTTATTAGGAAAAGAGGAAAATAAAATGGTTCAAGCAGCAAAAAAGAAAGAAGAGGTTAAGGTTAAAAGCCCTGCTTTACAAAAGGCAATTAAGTCTTTAGGAAAAGCAGAGAAGTATTATGCTCTTATTCTTGTTCGTTTGGATGGGAAGGGGCGTTTGAAGATTTATCATAAGCTTTCTTCTTTGTTAAAAAACCGATTTTCTATGATGGATGCCTTAGAACGGCTTTACGCTATCGCATCTGATGATGGAAAAAAGGCGACCGAACCTTTGGCTATTGCAATTGCTCACTGGTCTAGATCTTTACAAAACGGGGATTCTTTTTCTCAAGCGATGAAGGGCTGGGCCCCTTCTTCAGAATTGTTGATGCTTTCCGTTGGGGACGTGGCGCAACTTGAAATTGCCTTAGATAACTTGATTAAGGTTGTTGAAGGGGTTTCTAAAATGAAGGCTCCTTTGGTGGGGGCTTTGGCGTATCCTATGTTTTTGATGTTTTTAACGGTTGTTATTATTTGGGCTGTTGGGAAATACATGGTGCCTCCTATGGCCAATGCTGCGCCAGGGTTAAAATGGCGGGGACAAGCAGAAACTTTGGTAGATTTATCCGATTGGGTGCAAGATAATCAAACGATTATGTTCTCCTTTTTACCTATTCTTTTTGTTTTAATTGGGATAACACTTCCACGGTGGAAAGGGCCTTCACGGGCTAAAGTAGATAGCTATCCACCGTATTCGATTTATCGGATTTTTGTTGGCGTCAGTTGGCTTTTGGCTTTGTCCGCTTTGGTTCGGGCAGGAACACCGGTTTCAAAGGCTTTGCGTTCATTGAAAGAGGATGCTAGTCCGTATCTTCTCTATCGAATCGATAAAGCACTTGTGTATATCAATAATGGGGATAACTTGGGAGAAGCTCTTATGAAAACGGGCTTAAATTTCCCAGATAAAGAAATCGTTGGTGATTTGCGGATTTATTCCGAATTGGATAATTTCCAGGATGCTCTAGATCAGCTCGCGAATACCTGGTTAGAAGATAGTATTATGACGATTGGGTCTCGGGCCGAAATTTTGAATACGATCGCTATTTTGGGGGTTTCGCTTGTTATTGCTTGGGTTGTTTTGGGCACATTCGACATGCAGAACCAGTTAACCAAGACGATGGGCGGCTAATCTATGCCTTTAGTTATAAAATTATAACTAAAAAGAGGATTGAAAGAGCTTGAAAAACTTGCTCTACTTAAAGAAACGAACAACGGGGGTCTAAATGAAAAAGAGAAAGGCACTAAAGGAAATTCAAAAAGGTCGTTCCATGATTGAAATGATCGGGGTGCTTGCGATTGTTGGGATTTTATCTGTTGGATCTATCGGTGGATATATGCTTGCTATGACAAAACTTCGAATCAATCGAGTTCAAGAAGGGGTTGTTTTGGCGGCCGAATATTTGAAATCTTATGATATGGTGGGCTATAGCGATATGGAGTCTATGGTTATTCCGGAAGGGGCTTTGGATAAATTGGCATCTGTTCAAAAATCAATTGATTTAGGATATGGCACAACAGACAAACCCATTTCTAGCTATTATATTACAATCTCTGGGGTTCCTGCCAGCCTGTGTAAAGGATTGGCAATGAAGGAATGGGCTTCAGAAGGGGTGGAACAAATCGGAATTATTGACGATGTAGACGCCGACCCATATGTGTTTTCAACGCCAACGTGGTTGACTTTGGATTCAAAAATTTCAGCGGACGCTTTGAGTGTGGAGCAAATCAATTATATTGATACAAAATGCCAAAGCGAAAACTATAAAAAGTTTCGGTTCAGATTTACCGGTTATACAAAAGAGGCTGTGTAAATTGACGAAAGAGCCGGAGAAAGACCGGTAGTATTAACAACAACAAGAAAGGAAGAAAAATGAGACATACAAATGAACAAGGACGTTCAATGATTGAAATGCTTGGCGTTTTGGCTATTGTTGGGGTGCTCTCCGTCGGTGGTCTTGCTGGGTATAACATGGCTATGAATAGAGTTAAAACAAACAGAGTTATTGATGAATTGCAATTAGCATTGGTTAATGTTCGGACAAATATTCCAAGTGGTGACTACACAAATGTGACTACAATTGCAACCAGCATCAAAGCAATTGAAACTGGTAAAGGCGATGATTTAAATACTCAATTAAAAGGGTTATCTGGCGCAGCTTCTGTTGCCATCGCAGGAAATACAGATAAATCATTCTTCAATTTGACATTCACAAACATTCCAGTTGAACTTTGCCGTCGTATTGCTTCTTTGAACTGGGGTAACGATGCTTACATCGGAACAGCTGCAGCTTCAATCAATGACGGTACAACTACAGCTCAACCTGCTGACGGAAGTTCTTCTTCAATCAGCACATGTGTAGATACAGATGGTGTGACAGCAGCTCTTGTTTTAACAATGAAATAAGTTTTGTTAACACGACAAAAGAAGGAGGGGGTTTCCCCTCCTTTTTTCTTGCCTAAAGACATAAAAATAGAACGAAAGAAAGGGTGTAGAGGTTTTTATTTTAAAGGTATAATAAAAGAAAAAATAAACTAGAAAGCAAAGGAGAAAAAGATGAGACATGCAAACGAAAAAGGGCGTTCCATGATTGAAATGCTGGGCGTTCTTGCTATTGTTGGGGTGCTGTCCGTCGGGGGTCTTGCTGGATATAATATGGCGATGACAAAAGTTAAAATAAATAGAATTATGGATGAACTTCAATTAGCCATCACAAATATCAGAACGAATATTATGAGTGGTTCATATACAGATGTTAAAACTATTGCAAACACCTCTCACATTATTCAAACAAATGAAGAGGATGAATTTAATAAAGCCCTTAAAAGTCTTTCAGATTCTTTTTCTGTTTCTGTTGACGTGAATGGAGAAGATGCTTCCTTCTTTGAAATTCAATTTAGAGGGGTCAGCTCTGATCTTTGCCGTCAAATTGCCTCAACCGATTGGGGGATAATGCTTTCATCTCTGCAAAACAATCTTCAGGCGGGATGACCGTTGTTGGTGGAACGACAGAGGCAAATGGAGATGAAGATGCTATTTTGAAATGCCAATCTCTTTTAAATTTTCCAAATCCTGTTATCTTTTGGGTCATCTTAAAACTTAAATAATTTTTACACGGGTTGCCTTTTTATTGAAAAGAAGATAAACTAAAGGGCGGAGGTATGGTTTAACGTGAGTGGTCTTTTTGAACGATTAACAACCCGCCCTTTGGCAGACAGATTACGTCCCAAAACTTTTGAAGAAGTTGTGGGGCAATCTCATCTATTGGGAGAAAAGGGTCCTCTTCATCGTATGATTGAAAAGGGGAAAATTTCTTCATTTATTCTTTGGGGCCCTCCAGGGTGCGGGAAAACAACCATTGCCCGATTATTGGCGCAAACCAATGAAATGCATTTTGAACCCTTAAGTGCCGTTTTTTCAGGTGTGTCTGATTTGCGTAAGGTCTTTGAAGAAGCCAAAAAGCGTCGCCAAATCGGAAAACAAACCCTTCTTTTTGTGGATGAAATTCATCGATTCAATCGCTCTCAACAAGATAGCTTTTTGCCTTTTATGGAAGACGGAACCATTACCCTTATTGGGGCGACAACGGAAAATCCGTCTTTTGAACTAAATGGGGCGCTGCTTTCTAGAAGTCAGGTTTTTATGTTAAAACCATTAACAGAAGACGACTTTAGAAAGATTTTTATTCGAGCCCAAAAAGAAATGGAAAAAGAGCTTCTTTTAACAGAAGAGGCCTTTTCATTCCTTACCAAAACATCTCATGGAGATGGTCGATTCTTTATCAATATGCTGGAAATGCTTTATGAATTTGCACCAGATGGAGAAGTTGATTTAGAAGAACTGACAACCCTTATTTCCCAAAAGGCCCCCGCCTATGACAAAGATAGGGACGGACATTATAGCTTAATCAGTGCCCTTCATAAATCGTTAAGAGGATCGGATCCCAATGCGGCGCTTTATTGGGCCGCTAGAATGGTTCAAGGTGGGGAAGACGTTAAGTATATCTTCAGGCGTCTCACACGCTTTGCAACGGAAGATGTCGGCCTGTCAGACCCGAATGCAGTGAACCTTTCAATTTCCTGTTGGCAAACATTTGAAAGATTGGGCGCGCCAGAGGGTCTTCTTGCCTTGGCAGAGCTTATTGTCTATCTTGCAACGGCCCCTAAATCCATTGGGGTGTATAAAGCTTGGAATTTAGCACAAAAAAGAGCCGCAGAAACAAATTCATTGCCACCACCTTCTCATATTATCAACGCTCCGACAAAGTTAATGAAGGACATGGGCTTTAGCGAAGGGTATATTTATGACCCTGATACGAAAGAAAGCTTTTCTGGGCAGAACTATTTTCCAGAGGAGATGAGAAGAGAAGAATTTTATCGCCCTGTCGAAAGAGGGTTTGAACGTTTAATTAAAAAACGACTCGACTACTGGGAAGAGTTAAGGAGTAAAAAATGTCCCAAGAAATAACAGATATCTTTGTGAAAAAAGAAGAAGAACAAATGCGTTTGGATCGCTGGTTTAAAAAGGAGTTTCCAGCGCTTACCCATGGTCAGTTGGAAAAAATGCTTCGCGAAAAACGGATTCGCTTAAATAAGAAAAAAGCAAAATCCGACACAAGGTTAGAAGAGGGTGATATGATTTCTTTTCCCACGGAAGCGTTGGGCAATTTTAAGACAAGAAAGAAACAAAAATATGTCCTTTCAAAGGAAGAGGTGGCCTTTATTCGATCACTTGTTCTTTATAAAGACGAAGAAGTTATTGCTTTGAATAAGCCTGCTGGAATTCCGGTTCAAGGAGGTTCTAAACAAATTCAATATATTGAAAAGTATTTAGATGGACTTATGTTTGAAAAAAAAGAACGGCCGTATTTGGTTCATCGGTTAGATAAAGATACGTCAGGTGTTCTGCTTTTGGGGCGATCCAGAAAAGCAGCTGAGATTTTAGGACGTGATTTTAAATCAAAAAATATTCAAAAAGTGTATTTGGCTATCGCTGAAGGATGTCCAAAGATAAAGCAAGGCAGAATTGAAGCGCCTTTAATGAAAAAGCTTCTCCCGCAAGAGAATATTGAAAAAATGGTCGTGGATGAGGAAAAAGGACAGTTTTCTTTAACTTATTATCAAGTTTTGGAAGATATGAAAAAGGTTTCCCTTGTCGCACTTGCCCCAAAAACAGGGCGGACGCACCAGCTTCGGGTTCATTTAAGCTTTATGGGAAATCCGATTTTGGGCGATAGAAAATATGGATCCGAATTGGCATCAGAATTTAAATTTTCAAATCAGATGCATCTGCATGCCTATCAAATTACGTTTTCAAAAGTTTTTTCCAGATCTAAACAAATACAGATTCGGGCTGACATTCCCCCGCACATGAAGGAGGCGTTTGAGTTTTTTCACTTTGATAAAAAACCCGAAATTCCTTCTTTTGATGAATAATGAAAGGAGCTAACAAATGAAACTTCAAAAGAAAATATATATTCCTCTGGCTATTTTAGGGGGAATTCTTGTCCTCTTTTTTGGAAGTGTTCTTTTCCTTAAAAGTTCTTTAAACAGCGGAAAAATGACGCCCTTTTTGGAAAAAAAGCTTTCTGAAAAATTAAAAGCGTCCGTTCAAATTAAAAAGATTACCCTCGTTTCCTTCTTTCCTTTAGAGGGGAAAATTGAAGGACTTTCTTTGGATTCAAAAGGATACCATCTAACGTTTAACGAAACAAAGGTGAATTTTTCAAGCTTGATTTGGATAGAGGGATTAAATGTTCCTTCGAAAATCAAATCCGAAAAGGTTCTTTTAACGTATCAAAAAAAGGATTTTTTGATAGATAGGATTTTCATTAAAGACTTAAAAGATTTCTCTTTTGAAAAATCTGATATGAAGGCCTTTTTAAAAACACCTTTTATTTTAGAGGCGATCACAAAAAAAGATGTTCCTATTGAAATTCGGGTAGAAACCCCGCTTATTCAAATGGCTTCCAAAGGAAAAATAAATTCTTTATTAAACCCAAACAAAATCACAGGACGTTGGATGCTTTCCGGATTGGGAATTGATATTTCAGGGGATAGTGCGTTGCGTTATAATTCTGAAACAAAGCGGGTCTTTATTGAAAGCGATAATCCTTTTATTCAACTCTTAAATAGAGAAGGATATAACGGTTTTTTTAGGGGGACATTTTCTTTTAAATCTCTTCTTGAAAAGAAAGACGAAATTAAAGAAGGGTTTAAATCTTTTAAAAAATCTTTGAAAAAAGAATTCAAGAAAACGCTTCAAAAAAAGGACTAATGCCGTCTATGGAGGAGATTCATTTTAAGGTTTTTGGGCGTGTTCAACAGGTGGGGTTTCGATATTTTTGTGTCCACGAAGCGGATAAAAGGCAGTTGTCAGGCTGGGTTCGAAACCGTCGTGGAGGCGAAGTTGAGGTCTATGCAACAGGGCCTTCTCAAGGACTTTCAGACTTTTTTAAGGCTTGCCAAAAAGGGCCTTGTTTTGCACGTGTGGATAAAGTTGAAGTTCTTTCTTTTCCAGATGCCCCAATGCCTTTAATTGAAAACGGAGTTTTTCGCGCTGTTAATACCGTCTGAAAAAAAGACTCTCCTTTTTATCGGGAGAGTCTTTTTCAAAAGAAGGTGTGTTTAAGGATAAAAAGAGAAAGACGCGATATCCTTAGGAAGGTTTTTCTTAATTTCATTCATCAGGTAAGCCTCTTCGTCTTGAGCCAAAACATCTTCCAAAACAAGAACGAGATCGTCCGCTCCGCCTGTGATATAGGCTTTCATATAAGCATCCTGAGGTTTTCCCCAAATCATTCTTAACGAATCATCTGGATAATTATATTTTTCATAAACCAAATCAAAGAAAAGCTTTTCACGTTTATCTCTGCGTTCTTGATCCCGCGGAGAGCTTCCCAAAGAGTTATTCCCTTTGTTAATATAAAAAACTTTATAGGCTTTGTTTTCTTTAAAAGGACTTAAAAAAGAAAGAACAATTTTTTCCCGTGTGATTCTCTTATCCAAAATAATTTCAGAAAGATAATAAAGATCTGCCTCTTTTGCTTTTTGAATCATACAGTTTTGAATGGCGCTGACTTGATAAATACCCTCTGCTTTACAAATATCTTCATAAGGAATTTTCAAAATATCAGGAATGGAATAGTTTTCTCGAACAACTCGGAATCCTTTTTTACTGGCGATTTCACTCACCTCTTCGGCCTTCATTCCCAAAGAAAATCCAGCAATATCAAATTTGAACACATCAGAAAGAGTTAGAACATCTTCTTTTTCAAGCGCCTTTTCAACAGAAAGAGTTTTCTTTGAAGGGGTTTTTAATGTGGGAAGTTTGGACAACTCTTTAAATTCTTTTTTTTCTAAAAGAGGTGTTTCTTTTGGTTCTTTTTCTTCCTTTTTTTCTTCCTTTTTTAAAGAAGGAGAGGAAGGACTTTCTTTTTCGTTCTTTTTCTCAAAAGAAAATTTATCAGAGGAAAGGTTTTCTAATGAGAAAGGCTTTTCTTTTTGTGACAGCTTCAAGCTTTTTTCAATTTTTGTGACAGCTTCTGAAACTTCCTTTTGAAGAGGGGCAGAAGGAGAGACTTCTTCATTTATTTTAGGTTGTTTTTTTTCTTCAATTTTCTTTTCTTGAGGAAGGTTGATTGTGACTTGAGGAAAAGGAGGCGGAAGAATGTCCAAACTTTTCAATGGCGTTGCGGTTTTTCCGATATTAGGATGCTTTATTTTTGTCCCATCTTGTAAGGCAGATATGGGTAAATCTTCCTTCAACAAAGGAATATCAATCCCCTCAGAAAAAGCAGGTAAAGCCGTTAATAGAAAAATAAAAAAAGGAATTATTTTCATAATATTCTTTCCAAATCCAAACATTTTAGTTTATTATAGTGAAACTTGTGTAATAATCAAATTAAAAAAATAATAAGGATAAAAATGACAAATAAAAAATCAATTTGTGTCTTTTGCGGAAGTGCTGAAGGAAACGATCCTTCTTTCAAAAAAGAAGCGTATCATTTTGGGAATATTTTAGCAGAAAACAATATTTCTTTGATTTATGGGGCAGGCGGAATTGGTCTGATGAATGCTGTTTTTAGAGGGTGTAAAGATAAAGGAGGGTATGTCATTGGAGCTACGATTCAACGTCTTTACGATATTGAAAAACCAGATATTAGTCTTTCTGAGATTGATGAGATTAAAATTTTCAATAAAATGTCTGAAAGAAAAGTTTTTATGTGCAAAAAAGCCGATGCCATTTGCATTTTGCCAGGCGGGCTTGGCACATTAGATGAATTTTTCGAAATCCTAACTTTGAAACAATTAAACATTAGTGATCTCCCGATTATTCTTCTAAACACGAATGGTTTTTTTGATCCTATTCGGATGCTGATAGATTCTTTTATTGAAAAGGGCTTTATTAAGCCAAAATTTGCTCATTTATTTAAACTCGTTGATAAAGCAGATGATATTTTACCAACTCTTTTGGAAGATAAAGACTTTACAGAGAAATAAAAATCGTTAAAATTATCATAACTGATTATAAAAAAGGATAAATTTAAGTGAAACGTTTTGTAGTTATTGTTGGTTCTCTTTTAATGTTAGGGGCGTGTGCCAGTGCACCAAAAGGAAATGATGCGGAAGCGTTAAGAGCGTATCGGGCGGATCCCTTAGAACCTATGAATCGCCAAGTTTTTAAGTTTAATATGACAGTGGATACCTATGTTTTAGATCCAGTGGCTAAGGGGTATCGCTTTATCACGCCCCAAATTGTAAGAACTGGGGTGAATAATTTTTTAAATAATCTTTACGAACCTGTCACTTTTGTAAACAATCTTTTGCAGTTTGAATTTGAAAAGTCTGTTCAAACAACAGGTCGGTTTTTAACCAATACGTTCTTAGGCGTTGCTGGGGTATTTGATGTTGCAACGAATGTGGGGGTCCCATCAAATAAAACAAGTTTTTCAGAAACGTTGGCTGTTTGGGGGTTCCCAGAAGGGCCGTATCTGGTCTTGCCTCTCCTTGGACCTTCAAATGTCAGAAGGACTATGGGGTTAGGAGTAGAAACCTTTACAGACCCTGTCTATTTGGCCGCAGAAAATGCGGGGGTAGAAAACCTTGTTTGGATAAAAGATGGCGTGAGAATTATCGCGGTTAAAGAATCTTCTTTAGATCTTTATAATTCAATGAAGAAGGATTCCGTTGATTTCTATACAACGATGCGTTCAACTTTTCAACAGAATCAGAAAAAGCTCTTAGAACCAGATGTCCAAGAGAAGCCAAGCTATGAATTTGAATTTGATACAGAGGAATAAGAATGAAAAAACTTTTTACATATTTTCTGGCCTTTTTAATGAGCGCGAATTTTTGTTTTGCAGCTCAAGATCCAGCCGTTTTATTTGTTAAAAACTTATCAGATAAAATCATTACAGATGTCTTGCAATCCAAACAAGAAAAGAATCAAAAAGAAAAAGAGTTTGAAAAATATTTTACCGAAGCATTAGACCTAAAATCAATTGGTCGCTTCGTTTTAGGACGGTATTGGCGTCAAGCAAATACGAACCAAAGGAAAGAATTTGTAGAAACTTTCGTGAAGGCAACAACCCGTTCTTGGAGTGATAGATTTGATCTTTATTCTGGAGAAAAAATTGTTTTTTATGGAGAAAGAAAAATCGAAAGTTCTCCCTCTCAGGTTTATGTAGATAGTAAAATTATGGCAAAAGATTCTCCTGTCGAAGTCATTTGGCGCGTTAAAAAGAAAAAAGAGGGCTATAAAATTATTGATATTGTCGTTGAAAATGTCAGTATGGCTTTGAACTATAGAAACGAATATAGTGCTTTTTTACAGGCCAATAATGGGGATGTTTCTCTTTTAATTGAAAATCTTAAGCATCAAAAAACTAAAGAAAAAAAGGAAGATGTGTCAAAAAAGTAAAAAAGATTGACATTTTGTCAAGGGACATGTATTTTTTGAAAATAGTTTAATTTTTAATGAGATAATGATGTATTTCAAAGCAGTTGCGTTTATGTGTTTAGGTCTTTTTCTTGGGTCCTGCTCCTTTTCCCAAAATGGGGAACGGGGAGAGGCGCTTTCAATTGTTTTAAATATTAGACGTCCAAAAACTCTTTCTAATTTAAAAGGAAAAAGCGAAGAAGAAATGGTGGCGCTGTTAGGGGCCCCTCAGTTAAAACGCATGGAAGAACCGTATCAATCTTGGGTCTATAAAACATATGATTGCGTTTTATTTGTCTTTTTTGATGAGAAAAAGGAAGCCTCCTATACCCAGACACGCGGCATTTGCCAGAAATCTATTGCAGGGTATCAGCTTTCAACAAAAAATGCTTCTTAGTGATGTAAAAGGTTTCTTAAAAAGCCCCTTGTAAAAAATGAAAGGGCTTTTGTTTTTTCTTAAAAGTGATAAAGTGAAAACAATTCTATTTTATTTGGAATCCAAGATGTTTAAAAAAGTAAAATAAAATGAAAAAAAGAAAATTAAAAATAGCGATACAGCTTTTCGGACATTTAAGAACATATAAGAAATGCTATCGTTCTTTATATGAAAATTTAATTAAAAATTATGAGTGTGATGTTTTTATTCATACGTGGGATAAGATAGATCATAACACACAGACTTGGCACGGGGTTCATATGAAAAGCCGAGAGATTACAGATAAAAATGTAAGTCTCTATGCGCCGAAAGGAATAAAAATTGAACCGCAAGTTCCAGAGGATTTGGGCCTTCTTCTTGGATTAGGACGAAAGATTAGCATTTTTGGGATGAAATCGATGTTCCATTCTTTGTATGAATGCAATTTATTGAGAGAAGCCTATGCTAAAGAGCACAAGAAAGAATATGATTTTGTCGTGTGTGTAAGGCCTGATTTAGTTTTGTTATCAAAGTTTAATATTGAAGATTTTATAAAAAAGCTGACAGCAGAAGAGGTTTCTGCCTCTGTTTTTCGGGCGAATTTTTTAAGCTCGGGGGTGACGAATGATTTTAAGCATTTAACAGGATCTGATTTATTATTTTTTGCCAAACCCGAAACGATGAGTAAAGCCCTTTTCTTAAAAGAGGAAGTTCTTCAAAAGATGATTGAAAATAAATTTGAAGAAGGAAAGCAAAGCAAGGATATTTTGCCGGAATATTATTGGATAGAGGCGCTTGAAAAGGCGGGAATAAAACAGTTTGCGTTAGATTATCATGCTGATGATTTTTATATTTTAAGAGGGCTTAATAAGGTCCCTTCCTTTAGAGAGCTTAGAAAAAACATCATTCGTTTTCACGTTAAGAAGAAGGGGATAAAGCTATATCTTTTTCCAAAATTAAACAGAAAATGGATAAGGCTGCAAGGGGCGATTGGTTCCTATTCTATTGATATTGTCCTTGGCCGACGTTAAAAAGTCTTAAAAAAGCCCCTTCATTTTTGAAAGGGCTTTTGTTTTTTTAAAAGGGAATCTTATTTAACGCGTTTGATTTCGGCGCCACAAGAGCGGAGCTTATCTTCTAAGGCGTCATAGCCTCTATCTAAATGATAGATGCGAGAGATTGTGGTTTCTCCTCTGGCGGCCAAAGCGGCCAAAACCAAAGCAACAGATCCTCTTAAATCGGTAGCCATAACGGGGGCGCCAGAAAGGTGTTGAGATCCCCGAACAATGGCAGATGATTTTCCATGAATAGTGATATTTGCACCCATACGTTTAAGCTCTGGCACATGCATAAACCTATTTTCAAAAATCGTCTCTGTAATCATAGAGGCGCCATAGGCTGTCGACATTAAAGCCATAAATTGGGCTTGCACATCCGTTGGAAAGCCAGGATAAACCTCGGTCATCATATCCGTTCCGACAAGGACAGAATCTGTGGCATCTGAGATAAAGCCGTCTTTGGTTTCTTTGATTTGAACCCCCGCTTCAATAAGATGTTCGCCGACAGAGCTTAAATAAGAAAGAGGACACCCTGTGATATAAATTTTCCCATGTGTGATGGCCGCCGCGACAGCGTAAGTGGCTGCCTCAATTCTATCCCCAATGACGTTATGTGTCGCGCCATGAAGGGTTTCAACCCCTTCGATGGTTAATTGAGGAGTTCCAATACCCGAAATTTTTGCCCCCATGGCGTTGAGACAGTGTGCCAAATCCGCACATTCTGGTTCCATGGCAACATTATTTAAAACGGTGATTCCTTCGGCTAAAGTTGCAGCCATAAGAATGTTTTGTGTTCCCCCAACGGTTTGCTTTGGAAAGGTAATAGAGCATCCCTTAAGCTTTCCTTCAACTGAGGCGTAAATAAGTCCGTTTTCAATTTTAATTTTAGCCCCAAGTTGCTCTAAAGCTGTTAAATGCAAATCAACAGGTCTTGAACCGATAGAACACCCTCCCGGCAACGTGACATTGGCTTTTCCAAAGCGGGCAAGCAAAGGTCCTAAAACCAAAAAAGAAGCCCTCATTTGTGAAACAAGTTCATAGGGGGCTGTAAAATTTTGAATATTATCTGATTGAATTGTAAGACTATTTTCCTCTTGAGAGACATCAGATCCTAAAGTAGATAACAATTTATTCATATTGATAATGTCTGCCAAATGGGGAACATTATTAAGTGTGAGCTTATCGCTTGTCAAAAGGCCAGCTGCCATTAAAGGGAGGACGGCATTTTTTGCCCCTTTAACATGGATCGTTCCATTTAAGCAATGTCCACCGACAATTTTAAGCTTTTCCATTTTTAATCTCCTGTTTTTGTTCTTTTCTCAAAAGAAGGTTTCTTTTTAAAAGAGTGGCCTCTTTTTCGAATTTTTTCAAAGCTTTTTCTTCCCTGAGGGAAGCTTTATCTGGTTTTTTCATCTAAACATCCTTATTCTTTCGGAAGACAGATTAGCATTTTGAAGGAGGTGTTTCAATATGAAAGGTTGAAGGGCCTTCATTTTTTAAGGAAACTTGCATTGTTTCTTGGAAAACTCCTGTTTCAATGGGGCGGTTATATTTTTGAAGCTCCTCTAGAAAAAGGGTATAAATTTTCTTGGCGTAAGAAATATCGCCTCCCTTTAAAAAGGAGGGACGACATCCCTTAGAACAATCCGCGTATAAGGTAAATTGAGAAACAATTAAAAAGCTTCCTTCAATATCTTGGATAGAAAGATTCATTTTTTCATTTTCATCTTCAAAAATCCGAAGTGTTGCAAGTTTTTTGGCCATCCATGTGATTTCTTTTTGCGTATCTGTCGGACAAACACCAATAAAAACACATAGACCAGCTTTAATTTGTCCAACTGTTTTTCCTTTGACTTCCACTTTTGCAGAAGAGACTCGTTGCACAAGAGCTCTCATCTTTTTCTCCTTAATTTTTTAAAACTCCCTTTTCTTTTCAAAAAAAAGGCCCGTTTCGTTCTTTTTTTAAGTTTCATTATTCTAAAGAGTGTTCTTTATCATTGCAACATTTTAAAAAAATCTATATCTTAAGACAAAAGGATAGAGGCCAATGAAATACTTATCAACGTTATTTAGTTTATTTTGCGTTCTTTGTATCGCAGCTTTTTTAGGCATTTCTTTAGTGGTGATGCATTATAGTAAAGATTTACCTAATTTTATGCAGCTTGCAAATTACGAACCCCTAATTACAACACGTCTTTATACGGAAGACGGGCAGCTTTTGGCCGAATATGCAACAGAAAAACGTATTTTTATCCCAGAAACTTCCATTCCGACACGTCTAAAACAAGCCTTTATTTCAGCCGAAGATAAACGATTTTACACCCATAATGGAATTGACCCAATTGGCATTTTGCGTGCCGTTCTTGTTAATCTTAAAAATTTAGGTCGAAGAATGGAGGGCGGCTCGACGATTACGCAACAGGTGGCAAAGAATTTTCTGCTAAGTAGTGAACGTTCGCTTTCTAGAAAAGTACGGGAAGCTATTTTAGCTATGCGGATAGAAAAAGCCTTTTCTAAAAAACATATTTTAGAACTTTATTTAAATGAGATTTATTTAGGGTCTCGTTCCTATGGCGTGGCTTCGGCTGCTCTTAATTATTTTGATAAATCCTTAGATGAATTAACATTAGGGGAAAAAGCGTTTTTAGCGGCCCTTCCAAAGGCGCCAAACAATTATAATCCCTTGAAACATAAACAGCGCGCCCTTTCAAGACGAAATTGGGTTTTAGAAAGAATGTTTGAAGATGGCTATATTTCCAAGGAAGAATTAAAGCAAGCTATACAAGAAGATATTGTTATTCACATGAGGGATAAAGAGGAACAGGTTCGCTATGCCAAATATTTTTCAGAAGAAGTTAGACGGCAAGTGACCGATATGTTTGGATCCGATTCTCTTTATCAAGGGGGGCTTTCCGTTCGAACTTCTATGCGTCCAAATTTCCAAGAAATAGCTACAAAAGCATTTCGTAAAGGAATTTTGGCCTATGATAAAAAACATGGCTATCGTGGGGTGTTAGGGCATGTAGATCTCATGACAGACGAAGAAATAAATACGCTGTTAGAGAAAGTTGAAATGCCTTCTTTTTATCCGTCAGATTGGCAAAAAGCTCTTGTTTTAACGGCTATAGGGGATAAGTTAAATATCGCCTTTTCAAATGAGGAACGAGGGGTTGTTCCTGAAAAATACTATAGATGGATTGCTCCTTTTTCTGAACGGAAAAAAGGCAGTATTGAGGCTGGAAAATACTTTAAGCCAGGGGATGTGATTGTTGTTCAAAAAGAAAACCAAAATGATGAAATTCACTCTGTTTATCTGTTGCAACAATATCCAGAAATAAACGGTTCAATGATTGTGTTGGATCCGCATACAGGACGGGTCTTATCTCTTGTGGGAGGGTTTTCTTTTAAGCAAAGTCAATTTAATAGAGCCACTCAAGCCTTACGGCAGCCAGGTTCTTCCATTAAGCCTTTTGTGTATATGGCGGCATTGGATTCGGGTTATACCCCTTCAAGTTTGATTTTGGATGCCCCTATTGTATTAAGCCAAGGCCAAGGAATGCCGAAGTGGAAACCAAAGAATTATAGCAAAGTTTTTTATGGCCCAACGACGCTTCGAATCGGGCTTGAAAAGTCACGAAATTTGATGACAGTGCGTTTGGCAAGAGCTATTGGAATGAGAAAAGTTGCAAAATATGCCCGTAAATTTGGTATTAACGAGCATTTAAATCTGGGTCTTTCTTCTGCTTTAGGAACAACAGAAACGACTTTGCTTCGCATGGCAACGGCTTATGGAATGATTGTTAATGGCGGAAAGAAGATAGAGCCGAGCTTTATTGATAGAATTCAAGATAGATCCGGAAAAACAATCTATAAGCAAGATAGAAAAGAGTGTCTAAATTGTCAGGGAGAAGAAGCATCCGCTCAAGAGTTGCCCAAACTGATTGAAAACACAATTCAAGTTGAAAATCCTGTGACAGCTTATCAAATGGTGAATATTTTAACCGGTGTTGTGGAACGTGGATCAGGACGACATGTGAAAATGAAAGGGGTTGCGTTGGCTGGAAAAACAGGAACCTCTGCGGATAATAAAGATGCTTGGTTTATTGGGTTTTCCCCTGATTTGGTTGTTGGGGTTATGGTTGGATTTGATACGCCAAAAAGCTTAGGCTGGCGGGGAACAGGTGGCGGTGTTGCAGCCCCGATTTTTGGCTCTTTTATGAAAAAGGCGTTGGCCTTAAAACCGGCGGTTCCTTTCCGTGTACCGCAAGGGGTTAAATTTGTGCGTGTTAATTATAAGACAGGGAAACCAGTAGCTGTGGGCGAAAAAGATGTGGTTGTTGAGGCCTTTAAAGAAGGCACAGATTTAACACATGCCACGCCCGTTGTTGGGGCAGAAATAGAAACAAACGAAAATAGTCCAAGTGTTGGAGGCCTTTATTGAAAGCTGAAA
Source organism: Alphaproteobacteria bacterium (assembly GCA_009929265.1). Lineage (GTDB taxonomy): Bacteria > Pseudomonadota > Alphaproteobacteria > CASFRQ01 > SAAU01 > SAAU01. The sequence continues at coordinate 55,587 of SAAU01000007.1, read as the reverse complement.
TAGAAAATTTAATAAAACAAAACAAAGAAAAACTTCATCTGATTGAAAAGTTCTTAAACTATGAGACGTCAAAAAATAGGTTGGAAGAATTAACAGCTTTGACAGCCGAATCTACGCTATGGGAAGATCCTAAAAAAGCGCAAGCGTTGATGAGTGAAAAGACTCATATTGAACAGAATTTAAAAACCTACGAGTTTCTGAATTTAAAAATTCAAGAAGCCGAAGAACTTGCCAATTTGGCTCAAGAAGAATCTGATGAAAAAATGCTGAATGAAATTGAGGAAAATCTAACGCATCTTTTGGAAAAATCTAAAACCTATACGCTTTCTTTACTTTTATCAGGGGAGGCGGATAAAAACGATTGCTATCTTGAAATTCATGCAGGGGCCGGAGGGACGGAAGCCCAAGATTGGGCGGAAATGCTTCTTCGGATGTATACAAGATATGCCGCTAAAAAAGGGTTTAAGGTTGAATATGTTGATGAAACACCAGGCGATGAAGCGGGATTAAAATCAGTCACGATAAAGATTTTGGGTTATCAAGCTTATGGGTGGCTTAAAACTGAAAGCGGTGTTCATCGGCTGGTTCGGATTTCACCATTCGACTCGAACGCGAGACGCCATACAAGTTTTGCGTCTCTTTGGGTATATCCTGTTTTAGACGACTCGATACAGGTAGAAATAAAAGAGGAAGAGTGCCGAATCGATACCTATCGTTCTTCTGGGGCCGGCGGGCAACATATTAACAAAACCGATTCGGCCATTCGAATCACACATAATCCAACAGGGATTGTTGTTCAATGCCAAAATCAACGCTCTCAATTTCAAAATAAAGCAACCGCATGGGAGATGTTGAAAGCCCGTCTTTATGAACGTGAGATGAAAATTAAAGAAGAAAAAATCAAAAATATTGAAGACGCCAAATCTGACATTGGATGGGGACATCAAATCAGATCTTATGTGTTGCAGCCTTATCAGTTGGTGAAGGATTTAAGAACGAATATTGAAACGAGCGATACCTCGGGGGTATTGGACGGGGAAATTGATGCCTTTTTACAAGGAGCTCTTTCTTTGAAAATAAAAGGATTGGAGGAAGAAAATGTTTGATTCATTTAAGGATATAACTCTTTTTAAAAAGACAAATGAGCTAAACGGATATGTGACCGAATTTTTTGATAATCTTTCAAAAGCAGGCTTATTGTTTGAAGAAGTGATGGAAAAATATAAAGGGGCAAAAAAGAAAGAAATTCTTTTTGAATTGCTTGAAAAAACTAGAAAATTAGAACGCAGAAACGATCAACTACGTCGTTCAATAGAGGCCAGTATTTACCGTTATACTTTATTGCCAGAAGCCAGATCAGATGTCCTTCGATTGCTTGAAAAATCAGATAAAATTATCAATCAATATGAAAAAATTTTGGATTCTATGGCTATTGAACTTCCCGATTTCACTCCTTTTAAAAAGGAAGAATTTTCAGAATTAGTTGAAAAAAGTGTTAAAGCTGTCGAATCTTTGGTTTTGTCGGCCAGAAGCTTTTTTGTAAATCCCTATCAGGTTGAAAATTTCATTCATAAGGTTTCTTATTTTGAAAAAGCTGTCGATGAATTGGCTTTTAAAATGAAGCAAGCTCTTTTTGAAAAGAAGACGTTGGAGCTTTCCCAAAAACGTCAGCTAAAAGATTTTGTGGAACAAATCGAATCGCTTTCCGATTTTTCAGAAGACGTTTCCGACTCGCTTGTTATCTTTGCAATGAAAAGGATTATTTAATGGAAATAAGCGTTCTGTTTTATTTATCAAGCGGCCTGTTTTTAGGGTGGGCTTTAGGAGCCAATCAGCTCGGAAATATTTTTGGGACGGCTTTAGGAACCCATATGGTCTCCTTTAAAAAAGCAGCTTTTTTAACTTCTCTATGCCTTATTTTAGGGGCTTTTTTCTCTGCCTCTGGGACGGCAGAAACAATGGCTGGTTTGGGACAGGTGAAAGGTCTTGCGGGAGCTTTCACGATTGCTTTTTCGGCGGCTGTTGCCCTTTTTATGATGACGAAAGCAGGAATTCCCGTCTCTTCAACTCAAGCCATTGTTGGAAGCTTTTTGGGATGGAACTTATACAACCAGTTTTCTTTACCTACTTTGGTCATGAGTAAGATTTTTATCGCTTGGATTTTAAGTCCATTTTTGGCAGGGATGATGGCTTTTTTGTTGATGAAGGCGTTAAGATTTTATCTCTATAAACGCCCAATCCCTATTCTTTATGTCGACGCCTATTTGCGACTCGGGTTGCTTATTGTGGGGATGTTTGCCGCCTACGCTGTTGGGGCGAACAATATTCCAAATGTAATGGGGCCATTTCTTTTTGCAAATCCGTTTCAAAAGTTTGTCTTGTTTGGCTATGAAATTAGCCCGTTGCAACAGCTCTTTTTTCTTGGGGCTTCTGCAATGGCCGTTGGGGTATATACATTTTCAAAGCGAGTCGTTCAAACTATTGGCGGCGATTTATTAAAAATGACAAGCTTAGATGCCTTTGTTATCGTGGCCTCTCAAGGGATTGTGTTATTTTTGTTTTCCTCTGTTTCCCTTCAACAACTTTTATTAAAAATGAATCTTCCAACCTTTCCTCTTGTTCCTGTTTCAAATTCGGAAGCCATTATTGGGGCCATTATTGGGGTTTCTTTAAGCAAAGGGACAAAAGGCTTAAAATATAAAGAAGTTTTGCGAATTATGAGGGGCTGGATTATTTCTCCATTTGTTGCTATGATACTGTGTTTTGTGGCATTATTTTTTATGGCAAATGTCTTTCAACTTTCTGTTTAAAAGGAGATAGGTTTGAAAAAGATAGCTAAATTTACCTTTAAGTGTGCTGAGATTCTCACAGCTTTTGTGATTGTTTCGCTCATTTTTGGGATTTGGCGGCTATCTGTGGCGCCTATCCAAGTGAATTTTTTAATTCCAACGTTGACGGAGTCTTTGACGCCCAAAAATTCAGAGTATGCCGTTGAGATTGAAAATGCCTATCTTGAGTTGGGCTTTGAAGAAGGGCGGTTTTTGGAAATTCGCCTTGAAAATATAGGAATTATTGAAGGAAATGATGCCGTTTTAACAAGCATTCCAAAGACGGTTTTAACGGTTAGCACACTTGCTCTTTTACAAGGAAAGATTGGCCTTGAAAAAATTATCTTAAAGCGGCCTTTTTTCCAAATTTTAATTGAAGATAATCAAGATAGAAAAGTTGATTTTTTAGGTGCTTTAGGCGGGCTTTTTGATAAAATCACCTATCTGGAAGAAGTCCGCGTTTCTGAGGCTGAGTTGATTATTGAAGATGTGCCGAAAAAAGCCAATTTTGCCTTTCCTAAAGTTTCTTTATTGGCCAGACGAAAAACGGAAAATACTTTAGAAACTTCTTTAGAAGGGGAGCTTTATTTAAACAATAAATTTATGACTTTTTCTCTTCAAGGAGATTTTAATATCCGTCAGGGGATTTATGATTTTTCAGCTGAAGTTAAAAATTTATATCTGTCTTACTTCGGTTCTCTGGTGAATACGTTGCAGGGGGCTGATGTTCTTCTTAAAGGCAACTTCTATGGCACAATAGATTTTAATCAATTTTTCAAAAAACCAAGAAGTGGATTTCAAAAATTTTCCTTTGATTTGATGAGTGAAAAGGAAGGCTCGCTTTTCTTACCGGCTCCTATTAGCAATAAATATGATTTAAAAGAGGTCTTTTTACATGGAGAATTTTCCATAGCTTTAGAAGATCTTAAAATAGATAAATCCTTCATTTTGCTTTATGGGCCAAAGGCTTTATTAGAGGTAGATGTTAAAGGCATTGGTGCCTTTTTAGACACAAAAGATAAGCAAAAAATAAGGACGTTATTAAAAGCCACTTTAATCAATGTGCCAACCTCTCAAGTTCCTCTTTTATGGCCAGAGAGCATAGGAACAACGGCGCATCAATGGGTTAAAAGAAATTTATCTCGTGGAAGATTAACGAAAAGCCAGTTTGAACTCTTCTTTAAAGGGGAAGATTTAGTAGATTTAAATGGTTTGGTTAACGCTGAAGGCGTGACGGTTCATTATATGGAAGATATGCCTGTTGTCGAAAAGACAAAGGCCAAAGTTTACCTCTATCCAGATAAGGTTTTTATTGAAGCAAATGAAGGACATATTGATGAGGCGCAATTAACTTATGCACGGCTTGAATTTTTGGATTTAAAAGGCAATGCTGAACATACGGTTATGAATATTAAGGCTAAGGGGCCTGTTTCAAAAGTGTTAGAAATTGTGGATGCGCCGCCTTTGGGGTATGTATCCGAATTTGGGATTGATAGCTCTAAAATAAACGGAAATGCTGATGTTGATTTAACGCTTAAATTTCCGTTAAAGGAAAATTTGGATGAAAAAGATGTTGAGGTTATGCTTTCTTCTCATCTTTCTGACATCAGTGTGGATAAAAAGCTGTCCATTTTACCTGTTGAAAAAGGGAAGTATACTCTAAAAGTGACGAATAAAGGCCTTGTTCTATCTGGAATAGGAGAGGTGCAAAATATTCCAACCTCTTTTAAATGGGAGGAGAATTTTTCATCAAAATCTACTTTTAAGTCGAAATACACGGCTTCTATTGAAACAGATATTTCTAAAATTTTAGAGATTCAATCGCAAGATTTTCTTTCAGGTCCGCTTCTTTTTAAGGCCACAGTTGAAAATTCATTTAAAAACGAAATGAAGCTTCAGGCTCAATTAAATCTGACAAAAACGAATATTGATTTGCCTTTTATTTCTTACACAAAAAAGGAAGGTCGTCCTTTCGGTGTTGATTTTTCTTTCAAAGGATTCCAATCTCAAAAAAGGAAAAATATTTCTTTCAAAACCGAGAAGGCTCTTAAGAAAAAAGGCATTGATATTGAAGGCAGTTTTCCTTTGTCTTTTTCGAAAGAACTTCGGGTTGATTTTAAGAAGGTAAAAATAGGATTAAATTCTTTTGCCGCCTCTTTTGAGAAAAAACAAGGGTGGAAAGCCTCTGTTAAAGGGGACTTTTTGGATATGAGCTCTTTTTTCCATCAAGCAAAAAAACAGAAGAAAAAAGAGGAAACTTCCTCGCCATCCAAGGAAAGTTTTGATAAAGAATTTGATATCAATTTAACACATTTAAAAATGGCAAAAGAGCAAGAGCCTTTGCAAAATGTTAAAATTAAAGGGCATTTAAAAGGAAATATTTTCAAAAAGTTAACACTTTCTCTTTTGGCAAAACAGGTGCCTGTCTTTGGGAAGATTGAAAAAAGTGGGGAGTTTTCTTTAACAACTGAGAATTTTGGAAACCTTTTAACTTTAAGCGGATTTTCAAATCGTGTGCAAAAGGGCGTTTTGTCTGTTAAAGCAAAACAAGCCAAAGACGGATCTTTCAAAGGGGTGTTAAAAATTAAAGATTACGAACTTTCCAAGATGTCGTTTTTAATGCAGGCCTCAACGATTATTGGAATTGTTGACGCCTTTCAAAATGATAAATTAAGTTTTAAAACTGCCAGAGTTCCTTTTCAATTAAGTCCGGATTATGTTCTTAAGATAACAGAAGCGGTGGCCTACGGAAATGCAGTCGGGTTTACAATGTCTGGTTTTGTTTCCTCCGCCGAAGCAGATTTAATTGGGACGATTGTTCCGGCTTATGCTGTGAATAGTTTGTTTGGAAAAATACCGTTTGTTGGAAGTTTATTTGTGCCTCAAAAAGGAGGAGGGCTTTTATCTGTTAGCTATTCGATTAAAGGACCTCTCCCAAATCCAGAAGTATCAGTTAATCCCTTAAGCGTTTTGGCACCAGGGGCGATTCGGAAAATGTTTATCTCTGTCCCAAAAGGAGTTGATAATGAGGAAAATTGAACCCTTAAATGCCCTTGGGATTGCAAGTGATACAGGGATAACAAGTGTTGAAGTTGCTTTTTTAAGAACAGATGGATTGGATATTTATGACCGTGGAAAAGCTATTTCTAGGCCGTATTCTAAAGAACTTCGATCGGAAATAAAATCTGTTTTAGGTCAAAAAGGGCAGTGCAATTATATCCACCTAAAAGAAGTTGAACGAAAACTCACGGCCTTTCATATTGAAACAGTTAAGGAGTTTTTAAGTGAGAATTCTTTTGATAAAATTGATGTGATTGGGTATCCAGGGCATACGGTTCTTCATTTGCCCTCTGTTCAGAAAAGTTATCAAATTGGAGATGCAGAGCGTCTTGCAACTGTTTTTCAAACAGGGGTAGTCACACGTTTTATTCAATCAGATCTATTTGCAGGGGGGCAAGGGGCCCCTCTTTATCCCACTTTTTACGAAGCCCTTACCAGAATGGAAAAAAAGCCTTTGGTCATGCTTGATATTGGGGGGCTTTCCAGTATAACTTTTATTGGTGCAAATGGAGAGCTTTTGGCTTTCGTTGCAGGGCCAGGAAACTTTTTATTAGATACCTGGATGCAAAAAAAAGAAGGCCAGGAAATGGATTTTAATGGCCTTATGGGGGCAAAAGGGACACCAAACCAGAGAGTCGTTAAAAAGCTTCTTAAGGAAAAATACTTTTTAAAAGAACCTCCAAAAGCCATTGATAGACAAGAGTTTGATGTTTTAATGGAAGATATTGAAGGGCTTAATGTTGCAGATGGAGCGGCAACACTAACAGAATTTTCGATGGAGCTTATTTCTCAATCTATAAAAAAATTTATTCCTGTTTATCCGGAAAAAATCATTGTTTGTGGAGGCGGTTCCTTTAATCCAACATTTATTCGTCTTTTAAGAAAGAAATTAACTGCAGAAGTTGTTTTGTCAAAGGAATTAGGCTGGGAAAGTAAATCTCTTGAAGCCGAAGGAAATGCTTTCCTTGCAGTCAGACATCTTTACGAGCTTCCCATTTCATTGCCCTCAACGACAAAGGTTTTGGAACCTATTTCAGGAGGGATGTGGGTTCAACCCCAAAAAGAAGAATAAGAACCCCATAGATACTTCCAAAAAAAGACAAGAAGCTCAAAATTGAAGCCAAAAGCCCCCAAAAAGGTATTTTCATTTGGGCTTTATGTTTTAGGTAAGATTGATAAATGCCAAAGCTTTGCCAATAGGAGATAGGGCAAGTTAACAGCTGAAGATTTAAGATGAAATAGGAAAAAATTTCTTTATCTTCCTTAAAGCTTAAGGCAATAAAAGTCGCTAAAAAATTAAAAGAAAAGTTAACACAAATAAAATTTATCCAAAAGCTTTGGGCTATGGAAAATTCCCCTTTAAAATGGCGTTTTATGTAAGATATCATTTTATTTCTTCAATCTGAATGATTAAAATTTCACGAAGGAACTCTTCTAAATCTTTTGCCGCATAACTTAAACTTAAATCAAACCTATCCCTTAATTCAAATTGTTCCAATTCATAATTAAAGACAATCATTTCCTCTGAAAAATGGCCAAGAACAAGAAGTTTTTTTGACCAACTCATTGTTCGATATTGAAAGTTGACTTCTTTTAAGGAGGGAAAGGTGTAAGATTTTATTTCCCTATCATGAGATTGAAATCCATAAAGCTCTATCCCTGAAAAGCTGATGCCATCTGTTAGGGAAAGAAGCTTAAAATATTCTAAAGGTAGCTTTGGGGCTTTTATTTTTTCAAAATAATCGAGAAGTTCTTTTTTCCCCTCTTGTTCAACAGGTTTAAAAAGAAGACCTTTCTTTTTGTAAATAAATTCAAGTAAATCTTTTATCATGATTAGCGTCCCGGCATTGTTTTTATAGATATTTTTTTATAGGCATCTAAAGAATATCCAGCAAAAGCACTTCTATCATGTTTTCCTTTTCCCCCAGATCCTGTGTAAAGCGAAGGAGGGACAAAAACTTTTCCTCTAGGATAAGGTAAATAAAGTAAATCAGGAAGATAACTTGTTTCAAAAGGAGCAATTTGCTCATTGATAAAGGTGTGGATTTCTTCATGATAAGGATGTGTCTGTATTAAAATCATATTCGAAAAATCTATTGTCCCGCCGTAGTAAGGAGGGATTTTTAGGTGAATTTGGTGATTTTCATTGATGATACCTTTGGAAAGTAAAAGGATAGATTCCTCATCAATGCCTGCTGAGCGTAAATCGTTTTTATAATTCTCGGCAAGATAAAATAAAAACTCACGACGTTTCTTCTGATAAACTTTTTTAAACGAAAGAGAATCGAATCCTTTTAGAGTTTTAAGCCTGACTTGAATAAGGTCCATTCCTGGAAAGTACATTTGGTTAAATTTTTCAATCCAGAGAGTTGAATTTCCAAAATGTTTTTGTTTGAGTTTTCTTGAAGGAAGAATCTTTTCTGATTGAACAATTTTTTTTCGAAGTTCAATCAGCGATGAATTTTTTGAAGATTCAAAAGAAGAGAGTTTTCGCAATAAGAGCCTTTTTTTAGGAGGATCAATCAGGGGAATTGGCTGCGATTGAGATTCTTTTTCTCGAAAAGGCAAAGAAGAGCATTTTGATAAATCTTTATTTTTCTTTGACCAATCCCACATTTAAAATCCTTTTTTAACGAAATTTAATTAGCCTTCATCATCGTAAGTGTAGCCTTCATCTTTTGAAAGCTCTTTTAAATTATTTGCAACTTTAACAGATTCTTTTTGTCCCATTTCTTCCCGTCTAGCAACGGCCCAGTCCGGAACAAATGGAGAAGCTGGAATAGCACATTTTTTCTTCATTTTAGGATCTAAATACCATCGTGGAGAATCGGCCATAATAGGGCGATTTAAGAACCCCTGCATAATCACAACTTGCTTTGTGCTTGGCAAACTCATCATCTCAGAGGCCCCGACAACAGAAGAAGATTGCAAAGATCTAGAAATATTGGCCGCAAAAGGATTGGCCGCTTTTGACCAGCCTTCTGTCCTTGAAGAAGATTTAACTTCAATTGTTTTAGAACCAATCATCTTTTCAAAACGTTGGGCTGTTTGTTCATTGTTTTGAGCTAAGATAATTTTAGCAGCTGTTGTGGTAATGATTGTTTCCAAATCATCCTTCCCGTATTGCCCAGAAATCTGTCCCAAATCCTGTCCAATTAAAAGGTAAGACACTTTTTGTCCACGTCCAACAGCAGGGCCGTCTTTTACAGCGGCTAATTTTGGCATTTGAGGAAATTCATCGAGCACAAATAAAACAGGGAATGGTCCTGATTTAACGCCGTCACTTCCAATAAAGTTAGGCGGATTTGCAATCAAGAAGGAAGACATTAACTCCACAAAAATTCCGGTAATAACACTTAAAGCGCGGGCGTCAACTTGGTTCACACTGAGGTAAACAGAAATAGGTTTCAGTTCCCCTGTAATGGGATCTTTAATGCCACGCAAATCTCTAAACTTAAAATCACTAAAACGTGTTCGAGCCCGGACAGCAGAGTTTTTGAAAATCCCAATTCCAGTTAAAGCCGTGGATAAAATAGATCCCCGTTCTTTATCAGGGGTACTGGCTAACTGATTCATTTCAAGCATAGCCCGTTGTGAATATCCAAATCGTTTACATTCGGAAACAGCTAAATCTAAAGTATCTCTCATTGGATCAGCAAGAGCTGCCATTTGATCCCCTTCATCAATACGACGCTTAATATCCGCTGCAATTTTCATTTGGGTATCGTTTAACCAATCCAAAATCATAGCAATACAAGGTTCGGCGCCATGCCAATATTCAGGAAGGCCTTCCCATGATCCAACAGGAACGTAATTGTCGGCCGTCAATTCTCCTTTTCGAAGAGCGTCTAAAGCCATTTTTGAACTGACATCTGGCATATCCATATAATAGGTTTCAAGAACAGAAGCGTCATCCGATGAAAGACGTCCTTTTTCCATAAAAGTATTAATAAAGTAATCGTTAGCCCGAGCTCGTTCACACTTACTGGAAATAAAATGCAAAAATCCAGCCATAGCATTTCGGCCTGTTTTAGACCAGTGAGGATCAGCCCCCCCTTTAGGTTCTTCAACCAAAACAGTCACCATACTATCAATATACATATCTCTGGAAGGCCCCATAGATGGGAGGCAGGAAGGCGATAATGGATTCCAACTTGGAAAGTAAAGATTCTTTTGAGGCTCGTCCTCGGCCCCCCAGTTAATGACGAAAACAGGACCTTCTAAAGCACGATAGCCAGAAGTTAAATAACAAAGTTCAGGCTTTGGATCGTTCACGATAATACTGATGCCTTTAGATTCCAAAATGGTTGGAATAACGACAGAAACTGTTTTTCCTGTTCCAGGAGGCGCGACGGCCAAAGCAGAAAGCGTTTCAGGAAGTTTTAAGAGTTTTCCTCTAAATTTCCCAAGAACAATAATAAACCCGTTAAAAAGTTTCATCTTTTTAATATCGGCATATTCAGCTTTTCGTCCACTTCCGAAAGTTGTGGGGAGAAACCCATAAGGGTTAATAAGAAGTCCAATCATGGCTGATAAAATAGCAAGTAGGAAGGGAAAGATTGGTAAATACATTGCAAATGTCGGAGTTCCTTGTATTTTGAGGAACTTTGTAAACCAATTCCAATAGGTCTCTACGAGGAAAATAGGAGAAAGTGTTGCCCTTTTAATAAATTCAAATCCCTCTGAAAGCGTCTCACGGCTAAGCCCATTTCCAATAATGTATGCAATAGGCATGGCCAAAATCGCGGTCACATAAAGAACAACAAAGGAAATAATTACAGTCCAAAAGACCCATACAACGGCTTTGTCATTATCTGAATAATCTTTCCGGCTATAGGCCATATTACCCTCTTAATATCTTTTCAAGTTGATCTCGTTTTGCCTCATCAATAGGGGAGACAGTGTCAGCAAAAGCATCTTTGAAGAAAGGAAGATCTTCAGAGGCTTTTTCGTTTGTTCGAACAACAGCTACCTCAGAATCTTTCCAAGTTTCTTCCATATCCTCGACATTGATAATATCCCCTTTATAGATGACAAGTAAAGAGGCTACATCCATTTTTATCCCATTTTCTTTAAGTTTTTGAGATAAAGTGGCTTTAATTTTTTGAATTTCAAAGATAGGGCTGATGCGATGAGAGCTTTCAGAGAACCAAAGCGGATCGTCATCATTAAATTGCTCTTCATCTGCAAGCCAATCTCCTTTTTCGGAATCCAATTTTCCAAGGACAAGCTTTTCTTGACTTAAAGCAATGAAGTCAAGGCGGTATCCGTCGAAAAGAATATCCAAGAGCACAGTATATTTCTTTTCTTTTAAGTGAGATTCAATATCTTCTAAAATATCTTGTTTGTTTTGAATTTCTTCTTTAATTTCAACGGCAGGAGGCTCTCTTAAAGTCGGTTTTGGAAAAATATCTTCATCCAAACTGGCTAAAGGGGTTTCTGGCACAGGAAGAGGCTGTTCTTTTGTTTCTTTTTTCAAGAAATCATCAAAAGAGGATTTGTTAAACGATTTTTCAATATCTTTATCAATAAAGGAATAAGGTTCTGTTTCTTCCACCTCTCGTCTAGGGGCAGAAATTCTTTTCCCAAAAGAAGGCTCAAATGCTTCTTCTGCTTGAGGAGGAGGCGTTTTTGGTTCCTTAATCGCACGCGCTTCGCCAATCTGTAAAGCGGGAGGACGCACTTTTAAATGAGAAGGCTTTTTTGCAAAAGTAGGTTTTTGAGGAAGAATTTTCTTGTCCTTTGCCCCCGAAAACCAAAAGAAAAGCTTTTTCGGCCCTTTTTCCCAAAGAAGAGACCAATCTAAAGAAATAAGAAGAGAATATCCAATAAGCCAAAAAGGAACGGCAGAAAAAATAGTGAAAATAAACGTCCAATCACTGACAGAATGGATAATCCAACCTGAGAGCCATTCATTCCAAACGTATCCCCAATCGTCCGCCCATGCGAAATCAAAATACCAATTTCGATAGAGAAAAAAGCGTAGCCAATAGAGGTAAATCCAACTCCATAAAACGAGGATAAACATATTTTTTGAAAATTGTTTAGATTTAAACAAGGAACCCTCTTTTTTTGTTATTTATATCTGATAAAGTCTACCTAACTTTTTGTTAAAAAACCAGCTAAAAATTATTTTTTTCAGATATTTTGGCAAAATTAGAAAAGAAAAGTTATTTTTTTGTCGTATTTTTTCTAAAAAAATATTTTGAAGGCGTTTTTTATCTCATAAAAGGTTAATTTTTCTGTTTTTTAAACCGATTCGTTTTTTTACTAAGAAAATAAAATTTGATTTTTAGAGGAGAATTCTTTATATTTCCTTGAATCAAAATTAAAAAAATATAGGCAAAATGGTTTCAAGAAAAAAACATGAAGAAGCCCCAAAAACAAAAAGAATTTGTGATGTCCCTGGATGTCATGAAAAGGGGATTTATAAAGCTCCAAAGGATAAAAGCCTTAAGGAGTATTATTGGTTTTGCCTAAAACACGTCACAGAATATAATAAAAATTGGAATTATTTAGAAGGATTAACCCCGGCTCAGGTTGAAAATCGCATTCGTAAAGATACGGTTTGGGATAGACCAACTTGGCGTTTAGGTGAAAAACATATTAAATTTTCGGGAATGCTTGGTGAAAATCCTGAGGAATTAAGGGGGTTTCAACATCAAAACCCTTCTTTTAAATGTTCTAGTAAGATGATGGAAGCGTTAAGTGTCTTAAATATAGGTGAAACAAGTTCTTTAGAAGAAATCAAGAAAGCTTATAAAAAGCTGGCAAAGAAATATCATCCAGATGTGAATCAAAATAATAAAAAAGCCGAAGACTTATTTAAAAAAATCACACAAGCCTATCATTTTCTTTTAAAAGAATTTAAGAAGGGTTGATTTTTGATTAAAGATTTTCACCTTTGATAAATAAAATGTAATTTAAAAAATAAAAAACGCCCAAAATAGGGCGTTTTTCTTAACTCAAAACCTTACTTAAGCTTCTGCTTTTGCAGCATCTTTTTTTAAAACTTTTTGAATACGACGTTTGATAACAAGAGCTTCTTTCGTTAAACGGCTGTCTTTCTTTGAAAAAAGATAAGAATCGAGCCCTCCGTTGTGTTCAATTGTGCGTAAGCCTGGAACAGAAATTTTCATTTTTACAGTTGATCCCAAAGCTTCACTTAAAAGAGAAACGTTTTGAAGATTCGGTAAAAAGCGTCTTCTGTTTTTATTGTGTGCATGACTGACAGTGTTTCCTGTAAGTACACCTTTTCCCGTAATAGGGCATCTTCTTGCCATGATGCAATCCTTTCATATATAGTCTCTATTCAAGGCATTCCTTCTATCTAAAAATAAAGGAAAAGTCAAGAAAAATTTTTCATTAAAAATATTTAATAAGTAAAAAACTGCCAATAAGCAGAATAAAAAATAAAGTTGAAAGCCAGCCTAGGTTCTTTCGGATAAAGATATTCATAGGTTCCCCGTATTTTTTAAGAAGCCAAGCGATGAGGAAAAAGCGTCCTCCTCTAGAAAGAACAGACGCGATGGTGAAGATCCATAAATTAAGGTGAACAACCCCGCTTGTTATGGTAATGATTTTATAAGGAAAGGGGGTAAATCCAGCTCCTGCAACAATCCAAGCTCCATAAGAAAGGTAAGCTTTTTCAAAGGATTGAAAGGCTTCCATAGCGTCATAAAAGTTTAGAATGGGAAGGGCAATAGGTTCATAAAGCGCGTGTCCAATATAATATCCAAAATAAGCTCCTATAATACTGGAAAGTGTGCAGTAAAGAGCAATTGTATAAGCCTTTTTCGGACGGGCCAAAATTAAAGGGATAAGAACCAGATCGGGTGGAATCGGAAAAAAGGAACTTTCCGCGAAAGAAATAAGGCAAAGAAAAAACAAAGCATTTTCTTTTGAAGAAAGATGTAAGGTCATATCATAAAGTCGATGAAGCCAGGAGAGAGGCTTTTTAATAAAAATCATCTTTTTCCCATCAATTTAATTTCTTTATCTATTTCAGAAAAAAAAGGAAAAGTCAAAAAATAATCTTTCTAACACGTAAAAAAATTGATATTCTGAAGAAAAACGAGAAGGAATGATTCAAGATGAAAAAAACAGGTGAAAAAAATGAGCAAGGTCGTTCTATGATTGAAATGCTTGGTGTTTTGGCAATTGTGGGTGTTCTTTCTGTTGGAGGGCTTTTAGGTTATAATATGGCGATGCGGCGGTATCGTGTTCAAAAGGCGGTGGATGAGTTCTTTCTTTTATTGCAACAAGTGGAATATATTTATGCCGACGCTGGAAATGCGGGTAAAGATGGTGTTTTAAAAGGGATTGATTCTTCCGATTTTATTAAAGCGATAAATGGTGTAGAAGCAAGTATAAGAGTTGTTGTTCCTTACCGCTACATAAATTATCCCTTTGATTGGGCGGTTTTATTTTATCCTCATTTTCCAGAAGATTTGTGTTTGGCTTTTGTGACTATAGATGCGCCTCGTTTATCAATAGGAGCGGATAGTATTGGATATTATAAATTCGGAACCGAGGCGGCACGCACCTTTTGTATTGGCGAAAAACGAACCGCTTCAACCTATAACGCGATTACCTTCCGCGATAAGCGGGCTCAATAGAAATAAAAGTCAAAGTTTATTGAGAGCTTAAAAAATGTCTAAAAAAAAGCACCTTCTCTTTAAATTAAGAAAAGGTGCTTTAATCTCTTGAAAACCTTATTTTACAACGATATTTGTTGCAAATGTTTTGCCGTTTTCTGTTGTGAGGTCGTATTCAACAGCTTGGTCTTCGTCCAAAGAGTTTAACCCAGCCGCCTTAAGAGCAGAAATATGAACAAAAATGTCTTTATCCCCTTCTTCAGGAACGATAAAACCATACCCTTTTTTTGTGTTGAACCATTTTACTTGACCTTTATACATAGTCGTCTCCATAAAAAAATACTTTGTCAAAGCGATAATTGGGATAAGTCGATAAAAAAGAAAAAGAATTCGGCAAAAACACGGAGCCTTTTAACATTTTGTAGCATCAGTCTATACCCAAGACAATTACTATTATAAATCTTTCTAAAAAAAAAGAAACACTTTTTTGATGTGTTTTTTGAAAAGTTTTTGAAAAAAATAAATTTTAAAGAAGAAAAAATATTTTTTTTGTGTTAGTATCCTCATCAAATTTAAAAATCCCTTTTTTTAGTTCTATGTTTTAGCTTCAAAAGGCTTTCATTTTGAAAAAGGGCAACGTGTAAAATTTAGGATAAGAAAATGGTAGAAACAATTAGAAATATTGCAATTATTGCCCATGTTGATCATGGGAAAACAACTTTAGTCGATAGCTTTTTAAAGCAAAGTGGGACCTTCCGTGAAAACCAAGTCGTTGACACTTGTGTGATGGACTCTGGGGATATTGAAAGAGAACGGGGAATTACAATTCTTGCAAAATGTACCTCTATTGAATGGAAAAATGAAAGAATTAACATTGTAGATACCCCGGGTCACGCCGATTTTGGGGGCGAAGTTGAACGTATTTTGAATATGGTTGACGGCGTTATTGTTTTGGTGGATGCCGCAGAAGGGCCTTTGCCTCAAACAAAATTTGTTTTGGGAAAAGCTTTGCATTTAGGTCTTTGTCCTCTTGTTGTGATTAACAAGGTGGATCGGCCAGATGCTCGCCCGGATGAGGTTTTAAATGAAGTTTTTGATTTGTTTGTTTCTTTAGACGCCAATGAAGAACAACTTGATTTTCCTATTTTATACGCTTCAGGAAAACAAGGATGGGCTGTTAAGGACTTGGAAAACGAAGAAAGAACATCGATCGAACCTTTGTTAAATTCCATTGTTGAAAACATTCCTCCTGCAAAAGGGGATAAAAACGCACCTTTTTCTATGCTTGTGACGACGTTAGAGTCGGATGCCTTTGTTGGGCGGATTTTAACGGGACGTATTGCTTCTGGAAAATTAAAGGTTAATCAAGTTGTAAAAGCTTTAACCCATAAGGGAGAAGATGTTGAAACAACACGGATTTCAAAGATTATGGCCTTTAGAGGACTTAATCGTGTGTCTTTAGTTGAAGCCGAAGCAGGGGATATTGTTTCCGTTGCAGGGCTTTCAAAGGCAACGGTGTCAGATACCGTTTGCGCTATGGAAGTCAACGAACCTTTGGAAGCAGAGCCTATTGATCCCCCAACTTTATCTATGACTTTTTCTGTAAACGATTCGCCTCTTGCAGGACAAGAAGGATCAAAGGTCACCTCCAGAATGATTTATGACAGATTAAGACGGGAAGCTGAAGGCAATGTGGCTTTAAGAATTACACGAAATCCTGAAACAGATGCGATGGAAGTTGCAGGACGTGGGGAACTTCAATTAGGGATTTTGATTGAAGAGATGAGACGGGAAGGCTTTGAGCTTTCTGTAAGTCGTCCTCGTGTTGTGATGAAAACGGATGAAAATGGACAAAAATTAGAACCGTTTGAAGAAGTTGTCATTGATGTGGATGAAGGATATTCGGGGTCTGTTGTTGAGAAAATGACACAAAGAAAAGCTGAAATGAAAGAGTTAAGACCTTTCAAAGGGGGAAAAACACGGTTGGTTTTCTCTGCCCCATCTAGAGGGTTAATTGGATATTACTCTGAATTTCTAACAGATACTTGTGGAACCGGTGTGATGAATAGAATTTTTGAAGAATATCGTCCTTACAAAGGGGATATGGTCACACGTCATAAAGGGGTTCTCATCTCTACTGAAAATGGGAAAGCTGTTGACTATGCCCTTTGGAAAATCCAAGAAAGAGGTCCTTTATTTATTGAAGGACAAACTCAAGTTTACGTTGGAATGATTATTGGGGAAAATCCAAAAGGAATGGACATTGAGGTCAACCCAATTAAAGGAAAGCAACTCACAAATACACGTGCTTCTGGGAAGGATGATGCGATTATGTTGGTGCCTCCTAGACGAATGAGTTTGGAAGAGTCTTTGGCTTATATTCAAGACGATGAGCTTGTTGAGGTGACTCCAAAAAATATCCGTTTAAGAAAGCGGATTTTGGATAGCATTGAAAGAAAACGGGCCGAACGTAAAAAACAATAAAGGCTTTTATGAAGAAAAAGGGAGAGGTCTTTACCCCTTCCTTTTTTATTGTTTTGTTTTTTAAAAACCCTATGATAAGATTTTTCCGACAAGAATATTAAGATAATTTAAGGAGTTTTAAGGTGGCCTCATTAAAACAAGCCGTTTTAACTTATTTTAGAAAGAATATTTTATTATTCTTTTTACTTGGTTTTTCAGCAGGACTTCCCTTAAGTTTGGTTTTTGGTTCGCTTTCGTATTGGTTAAAAGGAGCAGGGATTCCTATTGCTTTAATTGGATATTTTTCTCTTGCCAGATTACCGTATACGTTTAAATTTTTATGGGCCCCGTTTGTTGATACGGTGGCTCTTCCCTTTTCAAAAAGAATCGGAAATAAAAAAGTATGGACTCTTTTATTTCAAACAGGACTCATGGGAAGTATTTTGTTGATGAGTTTTGCCTCCCCCCAAAAACACTTGGCTTACATGGGAATTTGTGCATTTTTGATAGCTTTCTTTTCGGCCAGTCAAGATATTGTGATTGATGGGTTGCGTATTTTAGTTTTAAAAGATGAGGAACAAAGTGCTGGGGCGGCTACCTATCAGCTCGGATATCGATTAGGTCTTTTACTTGCAGGGGCAGGAGGCTTGCTCTTTTCACAAAAGATTTTATGGAATGGTGTGTATTTTGGAATAGCTCTACTCGGCATTATTGGAATGATAGCTGTTTTGTGTTTACCTAAAGAAGAAGGGAAAAATTTTTCTTTCGGCCCCCTCTCTTTTCAGGGATTTAAAGAAGCGTTTTTAGAATTTACGACTCGGCCCTTATGGAAACAGATTCTTTTATTTATTGTTCTTTATAAATTAAGCAATGCTGTTTTAGGGGTGATGGCTCCTTCTTTTTATGTCGAAATGGGTTTTCCTCCTCAAGAAATTGCAGCTATTTCAAATGTATGGGGCACAATTATGACAATTGTTGGGACCCTTTTAGGGGGTATTCTTGTTATACGCAAAGGGGTTGTGCCCTCTTTATTTTTGTTGGGAGGTATAGAAATTTTAACCTCTATAGCTTATTTTGGGCAAGCTTTGATGGGGCATAACCTTTCCTATTTAACAGGGTTGATTGCTTTTGATAATATTGTTGGGGGAATGGGGGCGACGGTTTTCATTACGTATCTAACAGGATTATGTTCTAAAAAATATGCGACAACAGAGTATGCTCTTTTAAGTGCGTTTGCGATGTTCTCAAGGGATTTATTTGCCGCACAAAGTGGGGTTCTTGCCTCCTTTATGGGATGGCCCCTTTTCTTCATTATGACAGGCTTTTTGATGTTTCCAAGTCTGTTTTTATTAAGCCACATTCGATTTAAACAAAAAAATATAAAAACATCTCCCTCTTTATAAATAAAAATTGTGCATATTTTTCTAAATCAGAAGCTATTTTAGTTTTAAAAAATGTTTAAAGAATTTTTTAAAAAAAGAGGATCTTTTGATATAAAAAGAATCCTTGTGTTTTTGGACAAAAAAAGAAAAAAAGTTTCAATTTTTTCGACTTTTTAAGAGTCGAATTTTATAAAAAATCTTTTCAACAAAAGCTGTGGATAAGTATGTGGAAAAAACTCCTATATTTAAAAAAGTATAGGGTTTTTAAGAGGCTTCTTTGCTTTGCCTATTATTTAAGCAAAATAAATAAATAGCTGAAAATAAACAATATTTAGAAATCAAGAACTATTTATTTTTTTAATTTTATAGATGTTTATAATTATATAATAATATTATTTTTATAAAAAATACGTGGATAAAAAAGGATATTTTTTTATTTTATTAGAAAAAAGATATAAAAAAACAACCTATCCGAAAGAGAGGTTGAGTAAAATTTAAAAAGGTTTTCTTTTTTATAAAATGATTGGAGCGAATGAAGGGAATCGAACCCTCGTCGTAAGCTTGGGAAGCTTCTGCTCTGCCATTGAGCTACATCCGCAACGCCCCATTCTTATAGCGAAAAACCAATCAAAAAGCAATAGGAATTTTTTAAAAAATAAAAAAGCGGATTTCTCCGCCTTTTTAATTTTAAAAAACCCTTATTTTGGGGCGACAATCATTCCCATTTGCTTGCCTTCTAATTTAGGAGCTTGTTCTATTTTTGCAATGCTTTCTAAATCAGTATAAACATCTTTCATAAGTTGGAAACCGCGATCTTTATATACAACCTCTCTTCCCCTGAAACGCAACGTCCATTTGACTTTATTGCCCTCAGCGATGAATTTTTGAGCCCGTTTAAGTTTGACTTCATAATCGTGAGATTCAATAGTTGGAGAAATTTTAATTTCTTTTAAATCAATTGTTTTTTGACGTTTTTTTGCTTCATTTTTCTTCTTTTGAAGTTCGTATTTGTATTTTCCAAAATCAATAATTTTACAAACAGGGACCTCTGTTTGAGCTGAAATTTCAACGAGATCTAAACCAACCTCTTGTGCTCTTGAAAGGGCTTCATTTAAAGAAACGACCCCTAAATTTTCCCCTGTTTCTAGGATGAGACGGACATTTTGTGCCCTGATTTCACGATTGATTAAAACTTCTTTTTTCGAAGATTCCTTAGATGATGGTTTTAGTATAATAGCCTCCATAATTTATTAAAATAACTTTTTCGAAGAATTTTCTTCAATTTCCTTTATAAAAGATTTAAAGTAAAAAAACAATCAACTATTTCAAAAAAGGGGATAAAAATGAAAAAAATTTTTCTAATAGGCCTTATGAGCGTGATGTTATTTTCATCAAATGCGTTTTGCGTTCCTTTTTTTGAGCAGTTAGATTATGGGGTTTTTCCAAAACATGAAAAGGGCGAATTTTCTTATCAATTTTATACTTCAAAAACAGGAAAGAAGGGCCTGAATTCAATGTTTATGGGGGTTCTTTTTAATGTGAAAGAGAACAAATCTTTAAAAGAGGTTAATCTTACGTTAAAAGAAGCACAAAATGTTAAGAAATTAAAAATGTTTCATCCTTTTTCTCAAAAAGGGTTTAATCATTTTGAAAAAGAGGTCTTTATTCCTTTTGTTTTCCTTTTTGAGGATGAAGAAAATGAGGCCCGTGGAGAAATAGGGGTTGAAGGTAAGATATGCTCTACACAAAAAAAGCAAGAAAACTGTCATCCCTTTTCATATAAAGAAGAGATTTTGATTCCAAACACAAAACCATTTGCTTCAAAAATGGATCTTTGGATGAAGGCGATGACGCGCTTTGTTCCAAGGAAAGGGGCAAAAAAGGATGTTCATTTTTATGAGGAAAAAGGAAAGATTTTCGTTTTATCCAACTGGGAAGTTCCTGTTAAAAAAATGGAAATTTACTTTTTAAAAAAAGGGGAAGAACTGCCCTTTAAAGCCCCTCTTTTAACATCAAAATTTCAGGGAAAGGAAAGCCTTATCTCTGTTAGAAAACCGTTCTTGGATATTGATAAAATCATTCTTGTTTCGGATAAATATGCCTATGAAGTAGATGATTTTAAGGCCTTTTCCTCCTCAACAAAATTAGAAATGAAAAAAGAAAAAGCCTCTTCTTTTAATTGGGCGATTTTCCTTTTGGCAGGGGGGACCCTTCTTTTAGGGGGAAGTCTTCTTTTTCTTTTGATTCAAAAATATATTTTGAAAAAGAAGGCCTAAAAATAAAGAGGTTGAATTTAAAAATTAAATGAAAACGGAATTATTTTAAAGTTAAAATGGCTTCTCTTGCAAGTGTATCAACCGTTTCGTTTTCAAGATGACCGTTATGTCCTTTAACCCAAATCCATTCTTCAATCTGGTGTTTTTGTAGAAGGTCGTCCAATTTTTTCCAAAGATCGACATTCAAAACATCTTTTTTAGCGGCCGTTTTCCATCCCTTTGCTTTCCAAGAGGGAAGCCATTTTGTAGAGCCATTCATTAAATATTGACTGTCTGTGTAAAGGGTGAGGGAACATTTTTCCTTTAAGGAGGAAAGTGCTTCAATCAAGGCCGTCATTTCCATGCGGTTATTGGTTGTTTGCGCCTCTGCTCCACTTAAAGTCTTTTCCTTTGCTCCATAACGAAGAAGAGCCGCCCAGCCGCCCTTTCCAGGGTTTCCTGAGCAAGCTCCATCTGTGAAAATATCTACGTGTTTCATTTTCCCAAAAATACCGAAAAGATTTCTTCTTTAGAAGAGGCTTTTAACAGCGCTGCTACAAATTCTTGCTTTTTGATTTGAAGTGTTAACGTTGAAAGCACTTTCAAATAATCAGATCCAGCTTCTTCTGGAACAAGAATGCCAAAGAAAAGAGAAACAGGTTCCCCATCTTTTGAATCAAAATCAACTGGCGCATTTTTTGCAAACACGCATGTGATTTTGGGTAAATTCTTAAGTCGACCATGAGGAAGCGCCACCCCTTTCCCAAGAGCTGTTGAATCGAGTCTCTCCCGTTCTTCAAGGGCTTCTAATACAAGGTGAGCTGGAACTTTGCTAGAGCTTGATAGGGCCTCGGCAAGGTTTTGGAGGGCCTCCTTTTTAGAAGAGGCCTTCAAATCCATAACAATATTTTCTTTTGAGATAAGTTCGGAAATATGCATAAAATATGTATCCTATTTTAGTTTTTTGGGTCAATCCAACCGATGTTTCCATCAGCTCTTTTATAAACCATATTGAGGCGACCGTGTGCAGAATTTTTGAACATAAGAGCTGGAACGTTTTCCAAATCCATTCTCATAACGGCGCCAGAGACGGTGCATGTTGGAAGCTCTGCTTGCATTTCAGCAACGATAACAGGGGCTCCTTCTGCTTCAATAAATTCTTCCACTTCGTGTTCTGGTTCAATAACAGAAACTTGAATAGGTTCGGATCTAAATGATTTATGATCTTTTAATCTGTTTTTGTATTTTCTAAGTTGGCTTTGAATGCGAACAGCGGCCTCATCATATCCATCATAAGCGTTTGCATTTGTGGATGTTGCATTGATAAGAAGTCCCCCTTCAATTGGACGAAGGGCAATGTCAACGCGAATTTGTGTTCCTTCTTTTGAAAAAATAACAGAAGCAGTTCCTGTGTCTTCTGGAAAGTATTTTTCAACAAGCGTATTTAAATGATCTGAAACGTAAGGTGTTAAATTTTCACCAATTGTAAGTTGTTTTCCTGAAACTGTGATTTTCATTTTGTTTTCCTTGACTGATTAAACCTATTTAAACAGTAGGTTTTTTTGGGAAAAAGTCAAGATAATTTCCATGAAAGATTTTTGACGTTTAGGCCAGAAGATTTAACAGTTTGATTTTTTAAAAAAAATAAAGTAGCATCTCATCTGCTTAAAAGGAGAAAATATGACTTCGCAAAAAATTGGGATTTATATACATTGGCCATTTTGTCTTTCAAAGTGCCCGTATTGTGATTTTGTGAGTTATCCGATGTGTTCTTTTAAAAAGACTTTTTCTGAAGAATCTTTTTTTAAGGCCTATCAACGAGATATGGATATTTTCCTTGAAAAAAAGAAAGTGACAAGTCTTTTCTTTGGTGGGGGAACGCCCAGTTTAATGTCCCTTTCTTTAGTGGAGAAACTCTTAAACGAAATGGGTAAAAAATTTAGTTTTTCTTCTGATATTGAAATTTCAATGGAGGCCAATCCTGATGCTATTTCGTTTAAGAAAATGAAACAACTAAAGTCCCTTGGCATCAATCGGTTTTCTTTAGGGGTTCAAGCGTTAAATGAAAAAGATTTGCGCTTTTTTAAGCGAACGCACTCTTTGAACCGGGCTAAAGAAGCATTGGAAGAAATGAAAAGCGTTTTTTCAAATTGTTCAATGGATTTAATTTATGCGCGTCCCTTTCAAACTTGGGACATGTGGGAAGCTGAATTGACAGAGGCGTTGTCCTACGACTTGCCTCATTTGTCTTTATATGAATTGACACTAGAAGAAGGAACGCCGTTTTTCAAAGATAAAACAATTTTAATGCCAAGCGAATCAAGAAGTCGGGCTCTTCTTGAAAAAACATGGACTTTTTTGAAAAGACGAGGGCTGCCCCCTTATGAAATTTCAAATTTTGCAAAAAAGGGGTTCGCTTGCCGGCATAATAAGCTTTATTGGACAGGGGCGGATTATTTGGGAATAGGGCCTGCCGCTCATGGAAGAATAGGACAGATTGCAACGGCTCATGCGCCCAAAATTATAGATTGGCTTGCCGAAAAAGAAACGCCGAAAGAAGAGCTTTCCTTTGAGGAACGCGCAGAAGAAAAGTTGCTCATGGGATTGCGTTTACAAGAAGGGACAGAGTCGTCTTCTTTGGTTTCAAAAGAGTCTTTGCAAAAAGCGATTGATTTTGGGTGGCTTCAAAAGCGATCCTTGCCCCGTCTACAGCCGACCAAAAAAGGGTTTATGGTTCTTAATCGTTTAATTGAACTTCTTTTGGTTTGAAAAAAGGAGCGTAAGAAGGCTGAGATTTTCTAAATAAAACAGAGTTTTGTTTGGCCGTTTCGCCCGTCGTTTCTTTTAAACTTGGTAAGGGTTCCCCATTTTGCATTAAAGGCATATCAAGCGAAACAGGCGTCTCAAGAGAATTCTCCAACGCAGGAGGATCTTCGAATTCATCTAACGCTTTTTCATGAAGTAAAAAACGTCCGCGAGGTCTGATTTCCAAGATATTCATTAAGCGCTCTGTTTTCCCAGAAAGGGTCAACCGATAACGTCCATAAAGCCCTTCAAATCCCTCCTTTCGAGTGAGTGATTCGTAAGTTAAGGTCTTTTCTTTATGCAGTTTTGCAATAAGAGCAACGCTGTCATAGGCATATCCTGCCAAAGCTTCTGGTTCTTTTGTAAAAGAATCTTTATAGCGTTGTTCAAAGGATTTATATTTCCTGTCAGGAAAGGAGGGAAAAAGTGCCCCAATTAAAGAGGGTTCTTTGCTTAAACTTCTATCTTTCCAAGTAGAAAGCCCTAAAAACGGAATATCTTTGGGGGTAATTTCATAAAAGGAAAAAAGAGAGGCAATGGATTTTAATTTATTCCCATTTTCGGCAATAAAAAGGGCGTCAAAATCAAGGAAAAAGCTATCTGGAGCTTTATCCAAAGTCGGCCCTACAAAAAGAGTATCTGGATCAATCAGCTCTTTTTCAAGCTCGGTTGTCTCTTCGCCTTTTTCTTGAAGCTCTATAATTTGCTTCAAAGTTTCGTCTCTTTTCTTTTCCCATTCCTTTTTATCAAGAAGCTTTTTTTCTTTATTCTTCAAATGGCGCAATAAATCGTGTGGAATAATTTTGAAAAGATAAGGTTCATAGTTAATCGTTTCAAACGGATAAGAAACAGATTTTACAATTTGCATATTTTCGCAAGATCCTACTTCTTTTTGCAGATTTTGAATAATTGCTTCCCCTTGAGTCGTTTCAGGATAAAGAACGGCAATTTTTGTTTTGCTCATAGAGCAAGCATATTTCAAAATACGGTGCGTTTGTTCTTCCAACGAAAGCCCGATACTAAACGTTTTTTCATCTAAAACAGACGTATCAGACGTAAAACTAATAAAAGGAATATTGCGTCGTTCAATCAGGTCCTTTATTTCCTCCACTTCAAAGGAAAAAATAGGGCCCAAAATAACTTGACTTCCTTCATCTAAGGCTTCTTTCGCAGCAGTTCTTGCCCCGTCAGAGGTTCCTTTTGTATCGTAGAATTGAAGGATGAAATTATCATCTGCTTTTTCAAATTGAGCCAAAAGAGCAGCTTGTTTCATCGATTCGCCCAAAGCGGCATGCACGCCTGTTAAATCCA
The DNA here is from genome assembly GCA_009929265.1 of Alphaproteobacteria bacterium. Classification (GTDB taxonomy): domain Bacteria; phylum Pseudomonadota; class Alphaproteobacteria; order CASFRQ01; family SAAU01; genus SAAU01. The sequence continues at coordinate 30,886 of SAAU01000007.1, read as the reverse complement.
ATAACATCCCAACACGCAAAGGTTTTGTGACAATTTCTTGCTTTGGCATTTTTTCTTCAAAAGAAAAAGGAGTCGTTCTATCAAGTCGTTGACAAGAAAGAAGAAGTAAAAACAAAAAAAGAGTTCCTAGTTTTTTAATCACAGTTTTTGATTTTCCTTTGGATTTAAAGATTGGCTTTGAAAAAGTTCTGCTCTATTATGTAGCTAAAAATGAATGAAAAAGCAAGAGGTTATCATGCAAGGGGCGCTTTATTTAGTGGCAACACCTATCGGAAATTTATCAGATTTGTCAGAACGGGCGCGTCAAATCCTAGAAAAAAGTGAAATTATTGCCTGTGAAGACACGCGAACAAGTCGTTCTTTGTTCCGTCTTATCGGACTTAAGACCGAGGGAAAGACCTGGATTGCCTATCATAATTTTAACGAAGAAGAGCAAAGCCAAAAAATCCTTCAGTTCTTAAAAAACGGTCAGGATGTGGCTCTTGTCTCTGATGCGGGAAGTCCTTTGATTTCGGATCCAGGATATAAGCTTGTTCATGCGTGCGTTGAGGCGGAAATTGAGGTGTTCCCTGTCCCTGGGGCCAATGCGGTTTTGTCGGCTTTGCAGGTGTCGGGATTGCCCTCTGATAGGTTTATGTTTGTGGGATTTTTGCCGACAAAAAAAGAAATGCAAGAAAAAGCACTTCAAGAAGTAAAATCCATTCCGGCTACTTTGATTTTTTACGAATCGCCCCGCAGAGTGGTCAAAACCCTTCAAGCAATGAAAGAGGTTTTTTCGAATCGTCAAATGGCCCTTGTGCGCGAAATAACAAAGAAGTTTGAAGAAAAGATTTATGGATCAATAGAAGAAGTCTTAGATATTCTTTCCAAAAGGGGAGAGTTAAAAGGAGAAGTTGTTTTAGTTGTAGATCGTCAAAAGAAAGAAATCAAAGATACGGTTCTTATGGAAGATTTAATAAAAGAGGCTCTTGAAAAAATGAGCCTTAAAGAAGCCGTTTCGTTTGTAGCTTCAACGGGGAATTTTCGAAAAAACGACGTGTATAAAAAGGCGCTTTCTCTTCAAAAAGAAGGAAAAACACTTGATTAAAAAACGCTTTTTTAAAAAGAAAATATCGTCCTATGCTTGGGGGCATTTTGTTGAAAAATATGTGGCTTTTTGTTTGTTTTTTAAGGGCTATAAAGTCCTTGAGCGCAACTATAAACCCAAATCTGGCACAGGACAGGGAGAGGTTGATCTTATCTTAAAAAAAGGGAAAACGCTTATTTTTGTAGAGGTTAAATATCGAAAAACGCTTTCTTCTTCCAAAGAAGCAATTTTTCAAAAATCTCTGTTAAGACTTTCTAAAACAGCTAAAGTCGTGGCGGCAAAATATCCTTCTTTTGATTTTCGAATAGATGCGGTGTGTGTGCATCATTTTTTCCTTTTTGAACACGTTAAAAACATTACGATGTAAAAAAAATATAAAAGAATTGAAAAAAAGGTTTTCTTTTGTAATACTTTTGAAAAGAAAAGGAGAAAAGATTGATTAACAAAGAGGCGATGGTAAAGCTAAGACAGGAAGTCAAAAAGCCTGAAGAAGATTGGGATTTGATGAATTTAGTCCTGTTGTTGGCGCAAATAGATATGCCGTCTTTATCTTTAGGATATTCCAAACTTCATTTAAGAGAGCTTTCGGAAAACTTTGCTGAAGAAATGGGATATTTGAAGGAGGTGGATGATGTGGAGCTTCTTTCAAAAGCTTTACACCAAACGCTTTTTGAAACAGCAAGATATACGTTTTCCCCTCTTTTGAAACCGTCTTCATTGAATATGATTCAAGTTATTAAAAGGCATTCTTGTCATCCGTATATGATGATGCTTTTTTACAAATATCTTTGCGATAAAATGAATGTAGAAAATCGGATGCTTTCTTTTTCAAATGAGCTTATTTTGGAAGTTGAAGACAAAAAAGCCAATCGATTTTTTATTGATATTGGCAAAGAGGGACAATTACTTTCTCAAAAAGATATGGCGCTTCTTTTCTTAAAAAATGCAGCCTCAAGAGAGGAAGAGGGCGAATTTGAAACCTTAAATAAGAAAGATTTTCTTCTTAAAATTCAAAAAGAACTTAAAAACATTTATTTTAATCAAAACAATATGACGGCTGTTTTAAAAACCCTTCAAACAATGTTGGTTTTATCGCCTTATGATGCTTTGCTTTGGAAGGAAGATGCAGCTCTTCAAACCAGTCAGAATAATATTAAACAGGCGATTTGGTCTTTGGAAACGTATTTAGCTTTTTCCAAGCAAATGCCAAATTCTATGACAGAAAAACAGGATGAAGATTTTCTTCAAAACCTTCAAAAATCATTAAACTAACCCTTAAAAGAAAGGAATAAAAATGACGCATCAACGACCAAACTGGGATGAATATTTTATTGAAGTTGTCCATGCACTTGCCAAACGGGCGACATGTGATAGAGGTCGAACCGCCTGCCTTTTTACAAAAGAGAATCGGATTTTATCTTCTGGTTATGTAGGGGCTCCTCCGGGAATGCCGCATTGCGATGATGTCGGGCATGATTTAAGAACGGTTGTTTTGCCTGATGGAACCAAAAGCGAGCATTGTATGAGGGGGATTCATGCCGAGCAAAATGCCATTTGTCAGGCGGCACGGTTTGGGATTTCTTTAGAAGGGGCCACGCTTTATTGCAAAATGTCGCCCTGTCGAACCTGTGCGATGCTTCTTGTTTCTTGTGGAATAAAGGAAATCGTGGCTGAGTTTAAGTATAAAACGGCTACTGAATCCGAAGAAATTCTAAAGTCAGCTGGCATTCCGATTCGCTATATTCATGATGAAGAAATAGTCTATGAGAAAAAGTAATTTCGTTAAAATGAGCGAATTTACTTAAAAAATAGAGTTAAAGATAATTTTTAATCGGGGCAAAGCTTTTGCGATGGAGCGGCGTAATACCGTGTTTTTCAAGCCCTTCTAAATGGGTCTTTGTCCCGTATCCCATATTCTTTTCCCAACCATAAAAGGGGTATTGTTCGGCCAAATCTTGCATCATTTTGTCCCGAGTCACTTTGGCAACGATAGAGGCCGCCGCAATCGAAAGGCTTTTCGAATCGCCCTTAATTAAAGGTTCACTTGGCCAGTTCCATTTGGCGTTAATACTCCCATCTATCAAGACTTTTCCAATCAACACATTTTGTTCTTCAATTTGTAAAATGGCGCGCTTCATCGCAAGTAAGGACGCTTGCAGAATATTGATTTCATCAATTTCTTCGACAGAGGAAATCCCAATTCCAATCAAAGCATTGCTTTTTAAGAGGGCTTCTAAAGCTTTTTCGCGTTTCAAAGGCGTTAGTTTTTTCGAATCATCGAGTTGATTTTTTAAGCTCTCTTCAATAAAAAAATCCGGAAAACAAACAGCCCCTGCCACAACAGGACCTGCCAAAGGACCACGACCTGCCTCATCTGTTCCGATGATAAGGTCTTTGATTCCTTCATTATACAAACGAAATTCATTTTCAAAATCAGGCATAAAAGCCCTCCTTTTTTACTTTTTTTACTTTTTTGAGGAAATTTTTTTATACGCGTTAAAAGCCGTGATGATTTTATCTGCCACCTCTTCAGGGGAAAGGAAAGACGTATCGATGACAAGATTAAAATGGGCGGCATCTTCAATGTCGACTCGATAATATTTCTTGAATCGTTCCACTTCACTTTGCCGGCGTTTTCTTAAATTTAAAAGCGTTTCTTCCAATGAAAGGCGAGTCTCATTTTTCCGTGTGTCATCGTTAAAGACTCGTTTGGCAGCTTCTGTTTCATCAATTTCAAGTTTGACCTTAAACGAGGAAGAAATGAAATGCCAAGCCATTCTAGAATCGATGACCATAGGCCGATTTTTGATTTCTAGCCCTCTAAAAACACCGTCGATTTCTTCATCAATCGTTTTATCTATTTCGGCGCGTTTATTTAATTCCAAAGTCGTAATGCCATATTTTTCGGCAATTTGACGTTGGGCTTGTCCTGTGGAATAACGTGTAAAGCCTAATTTTTCTTCAATGATTTTTGCAACGGTAGACTTCCCAGAACCCAAAGATCCTGTAATTGTGATAATATCCGACATAAAACCCTCTTTTAAGTGATGTGTTTTTTCTAAGTTTAATCGGTTTTAATAAAAAATCTAGATTTTTCCTTAAAAAAACAAAAAGCTCTTTTAGATATCAAGATTTTCAGCAAACTTTGCATTTTCTTGGATGAATTGAAAACGAAACTCTGGCTTATTTCCCATAAGATGGAAGAAAACTTCCCGAATGTGGGAGGAGGTTTCGCGTTCTTCTTCAGAAGCATTCCCTGGAAGTAAAACACGTAATAAAGAGCGTTTTTTAGGATCCATAGTTGTTTCTTTTAATTGGATAGGAGGCATTTCGCCCAACCCTTTAAATCGGCTGATTTCGACGTTGGCAGCATTTTTAAATTCAGACTTAAGAAGCCTTTCCTTATCCGCATCATCTTGCGCATAAACAGATTTTCCTTTTTGCGTCAGTCGATAAAGCGGAGGCATAGCTAAGAATAAGTGTCCATGACGGATAAGCTCTGGCATTTCTTTATAAAAGAAAGTCATAAGAAGGCAAGCAATATGGGCGCCATCCACATCCGCATCGGTCATGACAATCACCCGTTCATAACGCAAGGCATTTTCGTCATAATGATCTTTATAGCCACAACCCAAAGCTTCTGTAATATTTTTAATTTCTTCGTTGGCCAAGATTTTTTCAGCCGTTGCACTCGCGACGTTTAGGATTTTACCTCTTAAAGGCAAAATAGCTTGCGTTTCCCGATTTCTGGCTTGTTTTGCAGAGCCTCCAGCAGAGTCCCCTTCAACAAGGAAAAGTTCTGTATCTTGAGATGTTTTGCGCGAGCAATCAGAAAGCTTTCCTGGAAGGCGCAACCGTTTTGTGGCTGTTGCCCGGGAAGTTTCATAGATTTTCTTTTTCCGTTTTCTGTCTTCAGCCTTTTCAATTAAAAAAGAAAGCAAAGCATTGGCCGATTTCACATCCCCAGAAAGGAAGTGATCTAATGGATTTTTAATGGCGTTTTCAACAAGCCGTAAGGCGCCAATAGAAACAAGTTTTTCCTTTGTTTGTCCTTGGAATTGAGGATCTTTAAGGAAAACAGAAAGCATAATGCCTGCGTTCGATAAAATATCTTCTGATGAAATTTCAGCGGCCTTTTTATTGTTTGTCATTTCCGCAAAAGAGCGAATTTCTCTTAACAAACAAGACTTTAACCCCGCTTCATGCGTGCCGCCTTCGTAAGTTGGAATCGTGTTGCAATAGGATTTGAAAAACCCATGCTCTAATTCATCGGAAAAGGTAATGGCCCATTCAACATAGCCCATTCCTTTGGCCAAATCGGCGCGTCCTGTGAAAGGCTTTGAAAGAACAGTATCCTTTTGCCCGATAAGAAAATTCAAATAATCCAAAATCCCGTCAGGATATTTGAGAGTCTTTTTAAAAGGAACTTCGTCCCCTTCTTCAATTAAAGACGGTTCACATTCCCATCTAATTTCAACGCCTTTAAATAAAAAGGCTTTTGTTTGGGCAATTTTATAAAGTAAAGAAGGCTTAAAATGAAGCTCTTCCCCAAAGATTTCAGCGTCAGGTAAAAACGTGACGGAGGTCCCTCTGCGATTGTTGACAGGTCCCACAAGTTCAAGTGCGGTCGTCGGGGTGCCTCTCGAATAACTTTGACGATAAAGTTTTCTGTCGCGCGCTACTTCAACTGTCATTTCCGTTGAAAGAGCATTGACGACAGAGGAGCCTACCCCATGAAGCCCACCAGAGACTTTGTAAGATTTTCCAGAGAATTTTCCCCCAGAGTGAAGGGTGGTCAAGATAACTTCTAACGCCGATTTTTCAGGATATTTAGGGTGAGGATCCACAGGGATACCGCGCCCATTATCTTTAACCGTTAGGCGGCCTTGCTCATCAAGTTTGATTTCAATCAATGTGGCAAAACCAGAGACGGCCTCGTCCATTGCGTTGTCAATAATTTCATTTGCCAAATGGTGAAAGGCCCGTTCATCAACGCCCCCGATATACATCCCAGGACGACGACGGACAGGTTCTAACCCCTCCAAAACCTCAATATCCTTTGCAGAATAGCTTGAGGATGTCTCTTTTGTTTCTTCAAATAAATCAGTCATAGAGAGGAGTATACGGAAAGGATTTTCAAAGTTCAAGAGATTTTATAAAATTTTTTTGTCCTTTTTTTCCGGTTAAAAAATTGGTTTTCCTTTAAAAATTAAAAGGTTGATTTAAAAAGGAGGATTTCGTATCCTTAGCCTCAAATAAAACCTATCTTTAAGGAGATGACAATGACAATAAACGAATATATCCGTCAGGCTTGTTTGACGGAAAGTAAGCCTTCTCAAGAAATCAAGCAAAGAATGACAAGCGATAAAATGACGCGTCTTTTGCATGCGGCTATTGGACTGACGACAGAATCAGGCGAATTTATTGACGCTTTGAAAAAACATATTTTCTATGGACGCGATTTGGACGAAGTTAATTTGAAAGAAGAAATGGGCGACCTGTTTTGGTATTTGGCCATTGCTTGCGATGCGTTGGATGTCTCTTTTGACGCGTTAATGGAAAGAAATATCGAAAAATTGCGTTCCCGTTATGGCGAAAAATTCTCAAACGACAAAGCCAATCACAGAGATTTAGAAAAAGAACACGAAATCTTGGCAAAAGAATAAGATTTTTTGCTTAAAGTCTAAAAGGCTTAAAAAAATAACTTAAACACCGCTTATTAAAAGACAAAAAAGAAAAGGAATAAACGATGGCATCATACCAATATGTTTACGTGATGAAAGATGTATGCAAAACATTTATAGGGGGAAAACAGGTCTTAAAACACATCTGGCTCTCCTTTTTCCCAGGCGCAAAAATTGGGGTCCTTGGGGCAAATGGGGCAGGAAAATCCACCTTGCTTAAAATTATGGCTGGCCTTGATAAAGATTTTACAGGGGAAGCTTGGGCCGCTGATGGCGTGAAAGTTGGCTATTTAGAGCAAGAACCAAGATTGGATGAAACAAAGACCGTTTTAGAAAATATCATGGAAGGGGTAGCCCCTGTTCGAGATTTACTCAAACGCTTTGAAGAAATCAGTATGAAATTTGCCGACCCTGATGTCGATATGGATGCTTTACTTGAAGAGCAAGGAAATTTGCAAGAACAGATTGATGCTTGTAAGGGTTGGGAAATTGATAGAACTTTGGAAATTGCAATGGATGCTTTAAGATGTCCGCCAGCAGATTCTAAGGTGACAGGCCTTTCTGGGGGTGAAAAAAGACGGGTGGCGTTATGCCGTTTGCTTTTGTCTCAACCAGATATGCTTTTATTGGACGAACCGACCAACCATTTGGATGCCGAATCGGTCGCTTGGCTTCAAGAATATCTTAAAAACTATGCAGGAACCGTTGTGATGGTCACGCATGATAGATACTTTTTGGATAATGTGACGGGATGGATTTTGGAATTGGATAGAGGGGAAGGGATTCCTTATGAAGGCAATTATACGTCTTGGTTGGAGCAAAAAGAAAAACGTTTAATGCAAGAAGAACGCGAAGAATCGGCGCGTCAACGAACCATTAAGGAAGAGCTTGAATGGATTAGGCAATCTCCAAAAGCCCGTCAAGCAAAAAGCAAAGCAAGAATTGAAGCCTATGAAACATTGGTTTCAAAAGAAGGTGAAAAGGCTCCAGATTCTGTTCAAATTATGATTCCTCCTGCGCCGCGCTTAGGGGACTTGGTTTTGGAAGCTAAAGATATTTCAAAGGGCTATGGTGACAGGCTTTTGATTGAAGATTTAAGTTTCAAAATTCCTCGGGGAAGTATTGTTGGAATTATCGGTCCAAATGGGGCTGGGAAAACAACGTTAATGCGGATGATTACAGGACAAGAAACTCCTGATAAAGGTGAGATTCGTCAAGGAGACACGGTTGTTTTGGGTTATGTGGATCAATCAAGAGATGAACTCAACGCTGATGCGACAGTTTGGCAGGAAATTTCCGATAATCAAGATGAGATTGTTTTGGGAAAACGCAAAATTAATTCCAGAGCGTATGTTGCGCAGTTTAATTTCAAAGGGCCCGATCAACAAAAGAAAGTGGGCGTGCTCTCTGGAGGAGAACGCAATCGGGTTCATTTGGCCAAAATGCTGAAAAGCCCATCTAATGTGATTTTGTTGGATGAACCGACCAATGATTTAGATGTCGATACGTTAAGAGCGTTGGAAGAGGCGATTCAATCCTTCACAGGATGTGTGCTGATTACTTCTCATGACAGATGGTTTTTGGATAGATTGGCCACCCATATTTTAGCTTTTGAAGGGGATTCAAGTGTTGTCTTTTTTGAAGGAAACTTTGAAGATTATGAAAAGGATAAAGCCCGTCGCTTGGGGGCAGATGCGGTTAAGCCTCATCGGATTAAATATAAACCGCTTCATCGGGCTTAAAGTTTAAGTTAAGAGGAAAATAAAGATTAAAGCACTGTTTTTAAAAAGCGGTGCTTTTTTTATTTTTTAACGACTTTTTTAATAACTTTTTTCATTAAAGTAGAAAAAGGATAATCAGAAAAATTTTCAAAGGGAACAAATTTTCCATCAAAGGGTAGTTTTGCCCCTTTTTCTAAAGTTGTTTGATAAACAAAAAGTTCCAACCTAAAATGTGTGAAGGTATGAACGACAAGGCCCTTCTTTTCAAAAGAAGCTTCAAAAGGAAAGCTTTCATCTTCATTCCACGGGAATTCGGTTAAGCCAGAAAGCAGGCCTTTGCCTTTTCGTGTTTGGATGAAAACCTCGCCTTTTTCATTTTGAATGTAAAAAACGTTGCCTTTTCGTTCTTGTTTTTTTAGCTTTTCAATCAAAGGAATAATATCGGTTAAGTTTTCCTTATGTGCCTGACAAAGGGTTTTCCAAGGGCAATCCTCACACCTTGGGTTTTTAGGCGTGCAAAGCGTGGCCCCCAAATCCATAATGGCAGAGGCATAATCAGCTCCCCTTGTTTGAGAGGTAAGGTCGATAGCCAAAGGGGTAATATCTTTCACCGTGACGGGCGAAGTTATTCCATAAAGGCGAGAAATCACTCGTAAAACATTCCCATCCACCACAGTTTCTGGGGCGTTAAAGGCAAAAGCCATCAGGCTTGAGGAAGTGTAAGGCCCAATTCCTGGAAGTTTTTGCAAAGCCTCCTTTTTATTTGGAAACTTTCCGTTATAGGTTTCAACTAAAACCTTGGCGCATTCATGGATTTTTTTGGCGCGTGTGTAGTAGCCGAGCCCTTGCCAAGAAAGAAGAATTTCCGAAAGCGGCGCTTTGGCCACATCTTCTAATGTTGGAAATTTTTTCATCCAGCGCTCAAAATAGGGAATAACCGTTTTGACGGTTGTTTGTTGAAGCATAATTTCCGAAATCCATACGAGGTAAGGATTGGGATGAGCGCCCCCTTTTTGTCGCCACGGCAAAACGCGCCCTTCATTTTCATACCAAGAAAGTAAAGCGTTTGTTAGGAATTTTATATCAGAAGGGGAGAAGAGATTATTTTTCTTTTGCATAAATTTTAAGTTTCTTTCCAGCTTCATCAGGGGTCACTAACACTTCATGGTGAGAAGTCACTTTCTCCTGCATAATGAGAGCAGCTAAAGGATTTTCAATCTCATTTTGAATAAGGCGCTTTAACGCCCGAACCCCAAATTTGGAGGTAAAGACTTCATCCACAAGCCAGGCACGAGCTTTAGCATTTACCGAAATGGAATAGCCCTTTGAGGCCGCACGCTTTAAGAATTTTCCAAGATGAATATCGACAATCTTTAAAAGATGTTCTTCCGATAATTGGTGAAAAGAGACGATATCGTCAATTCTGTTTAAAAACTCAGGACGGAAATATTGGGTTAAGGCATCTACCCGTTGATACCCAGGTAAATTGGCGCCCACGTTTGATGTCATAATGACAATCGTGTTTCTGAAATCGACAGTCGTGCCCTTGGTATCAGTTAAACGCCCATCATCCAAAAGCTGAAGGAGGAGGTTCAAGATATCAGGATTGGCTTTTTCGATTTCATCAAATAAAACAACTTGAAACGGATGAAGTCGAACAGATTCGGTTAAAAGGCCGCCTTGCTCAAAGCCCGCTGTTCCCGGAGGGGCCCCAATTAAACGCGCCACCGAATTGCGTTCCATATATTCGGACATATCTAAACGCAAAAGCGCTGTTTCATCGTCAAACATAAATTCGGCCAAAGACTTAGCAAGTTCTGTTTTCCCAACCCCTGTTGTCCCAATGAAAAGGAAGGATCCAATTGGACGTTTTGGATCTTGAAGGCCAGAGCGTGCCCGTCTTAAAGCATTAGCCACAACCAAGACGGCGTTGTCTTGACCCACGACCCGTTTTTTAAGAGTTTCTTCGGCATTTGCCAGGCGTTTTTTATCCTCTGAATCAATTTTATCCAAAGGAATTCCCGTCCATTCACTCATCACAGAGTTTAGATGCTCTTTTGTTAAAAGAGAGGCCTCCTTTTTATTAAGGGCAAGAAAACTTAATGTTTCATCCAATAAATCAATCGCCTTTTCGGGTAAAGGACGACTTTTTAAATATCGAACAGTCAAGGCAATGGCCTCTTCCACTACGTCCTCTGGAATTTCGATTTTCAAAGAGGAGGGGATAAGCCGTTCCTTCATTCCGTTGATGATAAGCGCGGCATCTTTTGGGGAGACAGCCTCCATAAAGAGGGGTTGAAATTCCTCAGAAAGAAAGAAATTCTTTTCAATATAGGCTTTATAATGAAAAATATCTGTTTCCAAAATCAGGTGTAAAGATTTGTTTTTAAGGGCAATACGCATAAATTTTTGGATTTCTTCTTTTTCGGCCCCTTCTGGAAGATGTGCTAAAAGCCCTAAGTCTTGCAAGAAAAGAAGGACTTTTCCTTTTTGAGAGACAAGCTCTTGCAACGTGTTTTTAAGGGCTAACGTATAGGCCTCCTCTGACGGATTTTCCAAAATCAATGATTCAAAATCAATCGTCATAAGGGAAACCCCTTTTAAGGCAGCTGGGCACGAATTTTCAGCCAAGTTTTTTGCCAGGCCATAAACCAAAGTTGTTTTCCCAATGCCATGTTCCCCAATCAAAAGAGGGTTGTTTTTTGTTTTTCGAAGCAAAATTCGAAAGAGGTGCTCTTTAGCCTTTTCTTGACCGATTAGAGACGGAAGCTCGCCTTTTTTAGCTTTTTCAGTTAGATTTATCAGGAACATAAACACAGCCTTTCTTGATGAAGTCTTTGATAAAAGGAATATTCTTGCTTAGCATTTTAGACGTTGTTTTTTTCTTTTTCAAGGAGAATAAAGAAAAAAGTTGATTTCTCTTAACCCCTCTCTTATAGTCAGTTTTTATGATTTGTAATATGATAAAAAGATGTAGGTGAAAAATGAAATTTGATAAAATTGCTGTATTTTGTGGATCTTCCGCGACAATTGATGAAAAATATAATCTTCCAATGGAAACAACAGGCGGTTTGCTTGCCCAAAACAATTCTGCCCTTGTTTTTGGAATTGGGGATGAAGGCTTGATGGGCGCTGTTTTTAGAGGGGCCCGAGCCAAAGGCGGGTACGTTATCGGCGTGACAACACAAAGACTTCTTGATTTACAATGCAAAAATATTCATGAATTTGATAATAATGCTGAAATTGTTGTTGTTGAAAATTTAGCTGTTCGAAAAATGAAAATGATTGAAGACTCTGATGCCATTTTAATTGGCCCTGGTGGATGGGGAACGTATGATGAATATTCTGAAATGGCCGTCCAAGTGCAAATCGGTGGCGTTAAAAGAAAACCTATGATTTTTTTAAATTTTGATGGATTTTGGAATCCTATCAAAGAACATATTGGCAAGATGATGGATGAAGGCTTCATTAACGATTTCAAAAATAACTTTATTGAATTTATTGACACGCCAGAGGAAATTTATCCTGCGCTTGAAAAACTTCAAGAAAAAATAAACACGTTTGAATCTTAATTATAAAAGCGCATTCTTATTAAAAACACCTTCAAATATTGAAAAATATGAAGGTGTTTTTTTATGCAAAAGAAAAGGAGATAGGGCTTTTGTCTAAAAGATTTAAAAATTAAACTTAATTATTGACAAATTTATAAAAAGCCTTTACCTTTTAAAAAAAGAAGAGATAGATAACTCATTGAAAAACAAGAAAGAGAAAACAAAAAAATGGATGAAACAAGACAAAAAAACCTTTCTTTTAACGCCCACTATGCCCTAGATGTTATTTCACAAATTCCAGGCGGGGAGGACTTTTTTAAGACTCTTCCAGATAATATTAAAATAAAATGTATGGAAAAAGAAAGCCTTAAACTTGCCGAGTGTGTTTTTTGTGATAAAGAATATCAAATTTTATTTAATCAGAAGTTTTCTTATGAACTTTTTGAAGAAGAATATGAAGATTTTGTTATTTTGCTTGGCCATTATTTAAAGAAGGTATCTTTAATGGATGAAAATAGAAAACAAAGTCCATCAAAAGAGATAAAAGAAGAATTAGAAAATTTTGATATCCATTTTGCAGAAGACCTTTTGGGAACCTATGAAGGGTTAGCAAAACTTGAATCTCTAAAGATAATGGAAGAGGATCAAGAAATTGTTTTAAGGTCTTTGGAAAACCGTCTTTTGTCGAATAAGAGGCAAAAGGAGCGTTAAAGATTGAAAATTTCCTAAAAAAGAAGTATGTTAATTTTAAGGGAGATTTTATTTTAGACTTAAGGGGGTATTTATGGCGCAGGTAACTGTAAAGAAAAAGAATCGCGAAAAACAAAAGAATCGGGCAAAACAGGCTAAAAAGATAGCAAAAGCTGTTTTGGCGTCCATTTTTATTAGTTTGACGGCGATGAGCTGCTCTATGGAAATTCAGCCGCCAAATGGAATCATTCAAACACAAGATCGGGTGGATGAGCTTAAAGCTAATATTTTGGCAGCCGCCTCTTGGGATGTGTATGATACACAAAAAGCCATTGATATTCTTTCAAGGACAACGATTGGGACAGAGCTTTTTGCAGATCTTCCAAGTAATGTTAAAATCAGCATTCAAAACATTGAAAACGGGGAAGATTTCCAATATAAATATGCCAATAATACACACTACGTTCTCTTAGACGATGGGATTTTTTTAGAAGAAGGACAGGACAAAATTCCGTTCTTTTTAGAGGCGGCTTTACGTCGGGCGATACAAAAAGAAGATGAGCTTAAGTTTTCTGCAATTAAAACTGATGAGCGGGAAGATTTATCCAAGCTTCAAATGGCTGACAGCACGGTGCGTGATTTAATTTTTGCCTATGAAATGAATCAAAAAAATCCGGCAACGTATCCCTCTTCTTTAATTCATTCTATTGGGATTGAGGATTTTACAGAATTTTCAACGGATTTAGAAAATTATCGCCAAGAATTTATCACAGAAGGACGCAAATCAACACAGGCTTTATCTATGGCAAAAAGTAAGGCTGGCGCCAAATATTTTAAGCTGTCTTTAATTGAGACAAATTACTCTGTTCAAAATCAGAAAGTGCAAGGGTATCCAGAAGGATGGCCTGTTTATTGGACCCCTGATGCCAATACGCCAGAGGCCATTAAAGAAAGTTATTCAAATGATTATATTATTTTAGCAGATAAGCTTTCTAAATATTTCTGTGGGTATCTTGCAGATAGTGATATTTATGGGGAATCTTATACCTTTTCTTCTGCAAAAGGCAGTAAATCTCTTGCCTTTTCGCTTAAATCAAATGAAAGAACTTAACATGGCAAACTTTTCGAAAAAAGCAGAAACTTTGGTGGATGTTTTAAAAAAGAAAACAAAAGAGGTCTTGGATAAAAAGCCTTTACAAAAAGCAAAAAAGACTCTTCCTTTAGAGAAATTAAAAAAAGGAAAGAGAGCTGGAAGAAAAGCCGCTCTTTTATTGATGACAGCTTTATCCTTAGGCTCCATGACCGGATGCGAAGGGATGATTATCTATCCTCAAGGCATTGCTTTGCTGGCAGTTGGGGCGGGAATTCAAATCGGATTTATAAGCCTTTCCATTTCAGCAGAAGAAAGGGAAAAATATACAAGGACTTTAGAACAGGCTTTGGAAAAAGTGATTTCGCCTTCTCAGCAAGATTATTACGAACGAATGCTTCCTCGGAATATCACCATTGAAATGAAGGATTACGTTAAAGGGGGCTTTGAATATTCTTATGAAAAAAGCAAACATAAGATCTATATTGAAAAGAAACTGTTTGAAGAAAATAGGGCCGCTGATTTGAATTTTGCCCTTATTCAAACATTTAATTCAGCCATTGATAAAGAGGTTGAATTACGCTTACCCCAATTTGTTTTGGACAGCAAAGAAAGATAATTTTTTTAATCCCAATCCGTGCAACGATTTTGAAGCTCTTGATAAGATTGAAGAGTATCAATCTTTCCATTTCTTTTTTGAAGCGTGCTTTTTAAAAAGGAAAGAAAAGACGTATTTTTTTCCATAAAATTCTTTGTCAATTTACGTTTAATGGAATTTTCATAAAAAAGGTTCCGTGTAAAGGTCCCTTTTTGTGTTTTCATTATTTTTTCTTGAGCTTCTTTTAAGTGAGGCAAAAATTCTTCCAATGTTTTGTAATTGATAAGAACGTGCGTATTTTCGTGCTTTAGGATTTCTTGATAAGCGCAAGAGGTCTTTTTATATTTTTTATCAATTAAAACAATCATTTTTGGGAACCCAATTTTAATCGTTAGCGTTTTTGGATAAATGCAAAAGCCATTTTTATAGCGTTTTGCTTCGGTTTCTAACGTTAAATCAGATTGAAGCTTAAAAAAAGTGACGCCCCGTTCTCGAAGGTCTGCGTTGTGATTTGAAAAGGATTCAATTTTATTTTCTTGAGAAAAGAGCGCAAATTCTTCCATAGAATAGGCGTGAGAATAAACAGGCTCACTTGCTTGAAGAAAAACGTTTACAAAAGGTTTTTCTGGATAAGGACAATTTTCACCCCATGCGAAAAAGGGGAAAAAGCAAAAGCAGAATGCTAAAAATTTCATAAAAAAGCCCCTCCCTACCAATTTTTACACCGTGAGGTTTGTACCTGATAATTTTCCGTTGAATCAATGAGGTTGTTTTTTTCTTTTGTTTTTCCTTGAATAAAAGCAAGCACATCTTTTGTTTCATCTTGAAAAACTTTTCCAATGGTTTTTGCGTAATCCTTGGCTTGTGACACAGAGGTAATAAGCCCTGCTGGTAAATGAGGGACAGCTTTTTGAAGCTCCTCATAAACACTGGGGGCAAAGAAATTTAAGGCTTTTTTATTCACCTCAACATGGATAGATTCGTGTTCTAAAATCACTTGATAGGGGCACGAGTCTTTCGGATATTTTTCATCCATAAAAACAAAAAAATCTTTCAAAGAAAAAAGAATATCCATTGATTTTGGATAAATACAAACCTTTTTCCCCATAGGTTTTTGATAAAAGTTCATATTTTTTATATCTAAAGAAAATTTGAATGCGGTCATTCCTTTTGGATTTTTAGGAGAATTTTGCCCCATTTGTTTCATGGCACTTGTGTCAATAGAGATGATTTTAGGCTCTTCCTGTTTGACAATAAAGTTTAGTTTAGGCGCGTTAAAGAGGGACGCGTCACAAAACTCTTCTGCTTGTAAAGGCAAAAAAGATAAGCTATAAAAGAAAAGAGCGTTCAAAATAATATGTTTCATAGACTTAGCATAAAAAGATGGGAGAAAAAGTAAAGTGAAAAAAATTGCAACTTGGAATGTGGCCTCTGTGAGGGCAAGACTTCCCCTTTTGATTCCCTGGCTTCAAGACGTCAATCCGGATGTTGTTTTTTTACAAGAAATTAAAGCAACCGAAGATGTTTTTCCTTTTCTAGAGATAGAAAGTTTGGGCTATCATGTGTTAATCAAGGGGCAAAAAGGCTTTAATGGGGTGGCCATTCTTTCTAAGGAAAAAATAGAGCTTGTCAAAGATTCTCTTTATAAGGAAGGCGAAGAAGAACAAGCCCGCTTTTTGGAGGTGAAGGCCGGTAAAACGCACTATATCACAGTCTATGTGCCAAATGGGGCGTCCCCTCAAAAAGATCCAGAGGATGACTCGCGTCTAAAATATAAATTAAATTGGATGAAGGCCCTTTATACCCTTATCAAAGAACGGCTTGAAACGCGGACAGATTTTGTTTTGGCAGGGGATTTTAATGTCATTGCCCGAAATGAAGATGTTTATAATCCCAAAAGCTATAAAGATACCGTTTTGATGATTCCCCCTGTTCAAGAGGCGTTGCGTTCTGTTGAAAATTTAGGAGTGGTAAATGCGTTAAGAACGCTTCATCCAAACGATGTGATTTATTCTTTTTGGGATTTTCAATTTGGAGCCTATGGCAAAGATATGGGGATGCTTTTGGATGTGATTTATCTATCCCCTCGTTTGGCAGACGGGCTTCAAAAAACCTATGCGCAAAAAGAAATGCGGGGTAAACCGTCTCCGTCAGATCATGTGCCTGTTTTATGTGAATTAGAAGATGAGGCCTTTTTTAGGTAAATAAGAAAGCCTAAAAAGGCACTTGATTGAGGAAATAAAGAATATCTTTTAACGTGTTTTGCATTAAAACCTTTTTATAGATTTTCGCAAACTCTGTCCCTTTGTAAAGGCCCATCATATGTCGCGTGATATAAAGGACACGGGCTGGATTTTCCTTTTCAATATAGGAGGCCATTTGCTGTAAAATCTCTTTTCTTTCCAAAAGAGGGGTGCCGTAAATTTCATGGGCAATTTGACCGATGTGATAGGGGTTTTTATACGCCTCTCGCCCAATCATGACGCCATCCATATGATTAAAGTGAGCTTCAACCTCTTGAAGGGTGGAAATGTCCCCGTTAATTAAAAGGGAAAAATCAGGAAATTGCTCTTTAACCCGATAAACAAGGTCATAATCCAATGCCATTTTTGTGCGGTTATCTGCGGGAGAAAATCCTTTTTTAAGAAGTGCCTTTCGGGCATGAATAATAACTTGAGAGGCTCCTGCTTTTTGCATAGTTTTCACAAAATGACAAAGGGCGTCAAAAGGATGCTCTTCTTCGGCAAGGGCAATTCTGGTTTTAACGCTGATAGGAAGAGAGCAAACCTCTTTCATCGCTCTGATATTTTCGGCAATCAAATCAGGCTTTTCCATTAAAGAAGCCCCCCAGCCGCCTTTTTCTACTCGTTCAGAAGGGCACCCTGCGTTAATATTCACGCCTTGAAAAGAAGCTTTTTCCGCTAGCTTGGCGCAATATGCCATTTTTTGAGGTTCCGATCCGCCGAGTTGAAGGATAAGAGGGCTTTCTTTTGGATTAAAATCTAAAAATCGCTTAGTCTCCCCATGGATAAGGGCTTCGGTTGAAATCATTTCTGTATAAAGGGTAAGATGAGGGCTCATCTGTCGCATAAAATAGCGAAAATGTTTATCTGTCCAATCCAACATAGGGGCAATGGCAATCTCTTTTCTCATAGGCAAAATATACAAAAAAGTCTTTAAGTTGACGAGTCTTTTTTTAAAAAACAAAAAAAGAAGGCTGTTCCTCATTTAAGGAATAAGGAAAACAAAAAAAGATAGACGCTTTTTTAAAAGAACGGTATAGTCTTTAATATGATTAGTTATCAAGGAAGAAAAATGTTTCAAAAAAAACAAGATACAGTTCTCAAAGCGTTGGTTAAAGAAGGCTATGGCGATCCCTTTTCAATTTTGGGAATGCATGAAGATGAAAAGGGTCTTTTGTTTGTGCGTGTCTTTTTGCCTCGAGCCGAAACGGTTGAGCTTTTGGATTTGGAATCAAAAGAGTCTTTTGGTTTTTTTGAAAAAGAACAACGCGAGGGAGTCTTTCTTTTTTCCTTTCAACAAAAAAGAGACTTTTTTAAGTATAGCTTAAAAATTAAAACAAAAGAGGGTTTGATTTATGAATCCATTGATCCCTACCAATTTTTGCCCGTTCTTTCGGATTTGGATGTCTATTTAATTGGTCAAGGGGAACATAAGGAACTTTATAAAAAACTTGGGGCGCATTTAATGACGCATCAAGGCGTTAAAGGGGTTCACTTTGGGGTATGGGCCCCAAATGCAAATCGGGTGAGCGTTGTCGGAGATTTCAATGAATGGGATGGCAGACGACATGTGATGCGCCCTCTAGGGGGATCTGGTATTTGGGAAATTTTTATTCCTCAAATGAAAGAAGGAGATGTCTATAAATATGAAATTCTTTCAAAGAATGGAAAAATAGGCTCTCTTAAAAGTGATCCTGTTGGGTTTTATCAGGAAGTGCGCCCTAAAACAGCGTCGATTGTTTACCCTTTATCTCGTTATGAATGGGGGGATAAAAAATGGTGCAAAGACGGGCGGAAAAAAGTTAACGATATTGCAGCTCCAATAAGTATCTATGAAGTTCATTTAGGCTCTTGGCGATATAAGGTGGAGGAAAACCGTCCTTTAAACTATAAAGAGCTTGCAAAAGAACTTCCAAAATATGTGAAAGAAATGGGCTTTACCCATGTGGAATTTTTGCCCATTAGTGAACATCCTTTTGATGGATCTTGGGGATATCAAGTAATTGGTCTTTATGCTCCGACAAGCAGGTATGGCACGCCAGATGAATTTAAAATGCTTATTGATGCCCTTCATCAAGAAGGAATTTCGGTTATTATTGATTGGGTGCCTGGACATTTTCCAAAAGATGACAATGGACTTTCCTTTTTTGACGGCACAGCGCTTTATGAACATGAAGATTCAAGAAAAGGGGAACACAAAGAATGGGGCACAAAAATCTATAACTATGGAAGGAAAGAGGTTTCCAATTTCCTTCTTTCAAATGCGCTTTTCTGGGTGAAAGAATACCACATTGATGGATTTCGAGTCGACGCAGTGGCCTCTATGCTTTATTTGGATTATGAACGCAAAAGCGGCGAATGGGTCCCGAACCAATATGGGGGACGGGAGAATATAGAAGCCATTGATTTTATTCGTAAATTTAATGAACAAGTCTATGCGTTAGAGGAAAATGTCATAACGTGTGCCGAAGAATCGACCGCGTGGCCGATGGTGTCTCGCCCGACGTATTTAGGCGGATTGGGCTTTACCTTCAAATGGAATATGGGTTGGATGCACGACACACTGGATTATATGCATCAAGAACCTATTTATCGGAAATATCGTCAAAGTGAGCTGACGTTTAGTTTTGTTTATGCCTTTTCAGAGAACTTTATTTTGCCGCTTTCCCATGATGAAGTTGTTCATGGAAAAGGCCCTTTATGGGATAAAATGCCTGGGGATTTATGGCAAAAAATGGCAAATTTAAGGGCCTATTTTGGATTTATGTTTTCGCACCCTGGGAAGAAGCTTCTTTTTCAAGGAGGGGAGTTTGCCCAAAATAAAGAGTGGAAATATGACGAAAGCCTGTCTTGGCACTTACTTCAAAATCCTTCCCATAAGGCGGTTCAAACACTTGTTAAAGATTTAAATAGCCTCTATCGGGCAATACCCTTTTTGGGGGCATATGATTGCTCTAGCGAAGGGTTTGAATGGATTGATGGCTCTGATTGCGATTGTTCGGTTGTGTCCTTTATTCGAAAGGGCAAAAAAGAAAATGAGATTTTAATTTCCGTTTCAAACTTTACCCCTATTGTGCGCGAAAATTATCAAGTTGGGACTCCTTTTAAAGGGGAATATATTGAGGTTTTAAATACAGATGATTTGAAATACGGCGGATCTGGGGTTGTGAATAAAGGGACCCTTCAAACGCATGAGCCGGGGTGGAATTTTAAGCCTTATGCGTTGACATTAACTCTTGCGCCCCTTTCGACAATTTTGCTAAAGGTTAAAACAGATGCTAAATGAAAAACTTAAAACAGAAGCTGGTTCCCCCTATCCGTTAGGGGCGACATTTGACGGAAAAGGCGTTAATTTTGCTCTCTTTTCCTCTTCTGCTCATAAAGTGATGCTTTGCCTTTTTGATGAAAAAGATGAGGAAGTCCAGCGGATTGTCATGCCGGCCTATACGGACGAGGTTTTTCACGTTTATGTGCATGACTTAAAGCCAGGACAACGCTATGGCTATCGTGTTTTTGGGGAATATAATCCAGAAAAAGGGCTGCGTTTTAATCACAATAAACTTTTGTTAGACCCGTATGCAAAGGCGTTGACAAAAGGAATTTACTATAACGAGACGATGTTAGGCTATCGCAAAGAAAGTGGAGATTTGTCTTTTGATAGGCGAAATAGTGCTCCATTTATGCCAAAATGTATTGTGACTAGTCCCTTTACGTTTAAGTCTAAAAAACCATCTATTCCTTGGAATGAGACGGTTATTTATGAAACGCATTTGAAGGGATTTACAAAACTTTTACCGTCGTTAGATGAAAAACTAAGAGGGACTTTTGAAGGAATGAAAGCGCCCGATGTGGTGTCTTATCTAAAAAGCTTGGGGATTACAACGGTGGAGCTTTTGCCAATCGCTTCCTTTTACACCTCAGGAAATTTGACTTCAAAGGGGCTTTCAAATTATTGGGGGTATGATCCTGTTTGTTTTATGGCTCCGCATGTGCCGTATCTTTCTCAAGGTCGAATTGAGGAAGTTCAAACCATGGTTCAAGTCTTTCATGAAGCGGGAATTGAAGTTATTTTAGATGTTGTTTACAATCATACAGGGGAAGGCAATCACGCTGGTCCAACGCTTAGCTTTCGGGGAATTGATAACGGCACCTATTATCGTCTGCATAAAGATATTCCACGCTATTATGAAGATACAACAGGCTGTGGGGCGTCCTTAAATGTGGATCATCCACGCGTCTTACAACTCGTTATGGATTCGCTTCGTTATTGGACAGAAGAAATGGAAGTGGATGGTTTCCGTTTTGATTTAGCCACAACGGTGGCCAGAGACGATTATAATGCCTACAGTTGGCGGTCAAGCTTTTTACCTGCTGTGCGTCAAGATCCTGTTTTGCAAAAAGTAAAATTGATTGCCGAACCTTGGGATTTGGGGTTTGATGGGTATAAAGTTGGATCCTTTCCACCAGGATGGAGTGAATGGAATGATAGATATCGCGATACAGTTCGACGTTTTTGGAAATCAGATAAATTTCAAATTTCAGACTTGGCTTTTCGACTAACAGGGTCTTCTGATTTATTCAATAAAAGAGGACGAAAAACATGGAGCTCTTTAAATTTCATTACCGCTCATGATGGATTCACATTAAGGGATTTGGTGAGCTTTAATTCAAAACATAATGACGCAAACTTAGAAGAAAATAGAGATGGAACGGATTCAAACTGGGGCTGGAATTCAGGACTAGAAGGCGATGAAAATCTCAATGAAGAGACAAAACAAATCCGTCTTAAACGTGTCAAAGCCATGCTTGCAACGTTATTTCTTTCTCAAGGGGTGCCTATGCTTTTGTCAGGTGATGAGGTTTATAAAACCCAAAAAGGCAACAATAATGCTTACTGTCAAGATAACGATCTTTCTTGGTTCCCATGGGATAAAAAGAACGAAAAAGAATTTGAAGAACTTTTCTCTTTTGTTCAAAGATTGATTGCCTTTGGAAGGGAAAATTCCATTTTTAGACAAGAAGAATTTTTGCCTGGAAAATATTTGGGTAAAACGCCTTTGAAAGATTTAACCTGGATAACCCGTCAGGGATATGAAATGGGGCAAGAAGATTGGAAGAAAGAAACTTCAACGCTTGGCTTTATGTTAAACAGAGGGCAAAAAGAGAAGATTAACGAACATAAATTTGTTTTGTTAAATGCCTCAGGAGAAGACAAAACCTTTAAAATGCCAGAAAATAAAGAGCTTTCTTGGCGGGTTGTTTTTGAAACATTTCCTTTAGAAGAAAATCAAGAGAAAATTTTCAAGAGTTTGGAAGAAATTAAGGTTCCTTCGTGGAGTCTTTTGGTTTTAAGTTCAGAAGATGAAATTTTGGATAAATATTTCTTTCATCAACAAAAAACAGTTCCAGAACGGCGCGAAAAAGAGGATATGTTGGGGCAAATATAGAAGCCTTAGATAAGTTAGATTTCTTACTTTATGGTCCGTTAGGTCCTGTTTCTAGCCTTTTGGATTTTGAAGATTAACACGTGGAGTGATGGGGAGCATATGTATCAGGAAAAATTAGAAGAACTTAGTTTAAAAGCAGGAATTCTTCCTCAATATAATGATCCTTCTACACAAAAACCTATTTTAACGACAGAAACTGTTAAAAAGGAAGCTCTTCTTGCTTTAGGGTATAAATCAAGCTCTTTGGAAGAGGTTGAAGAAAGCCTAAAAAAGATAGATCGTTTTAAAATGCCGTCTTTTCTTTCCTTCAAAGAAGAGGAAGCCAAAGCAGGGATTCAAATTCCTTTCTTTATTCCAACGCTTTCAAAAATTCACACGATTTGTGTTTTTTTATCAGATAAAAAGATTCAAACGATTGATTTAAAAGAGATCCCTTTTAAGGACCAAGAAGAAGGAAAACTTTATACCTTTTTTATCCAGCATTCATTTGCAATGGGATACCATACGCTTTCTTTTTACGAACAGGAAAATGGAAAAGAGGGGGCTTTAATAAATAAAATTGAAGTGGCTGTTGCGCCGCTTGAGGCCTATTGTCCTTCCTATCTTTCAAAACGAAAATCTATTGGGGTGCCGCTGCAACTCTATGCCTTAAAATCTGATAAAAATTGGGGAATAGGTGATTTTGAAGATTTAAAAGAGTATTCCCTTAAATGTCTTGCAAAAAAAGTGGATTTGATTGGGGTGAATCCCTTGTCAGCGCTTTTTTTAGATTCGCCGGAAGAGGCAAGTCCTTACTTTGCTTCTCAT
Organism: Alphaproteobacteria bacterium; assembly: GCA_009929265.1. Lineage (GTDB taxonomy): Bacteria > Pseudomonadota > Alphaproteobacteria > CASFRQ01 > SAAU01 > SAAU01. The sequence continues at coordinate 7,968 of SAAU01000007.1, read as the reverse complement.
CGGTTGTTTTTGAATCCGCTTTATATTTCAATAGAAAATGTTCAAGAATACAAGGAGTCTTCCGAGCTAAAAGAAAAATTTTCTGCAAAGCCATTTCAAGAGGAATTGGAAAAATTAAGGCAATCTCCGCTTGTTCTATATAAGGAAGTGTCGGCCAAAAAATTATTGGCTTTAGATGATTTATTTAAGGTTTTTTATACCCAAAATTTTGTTTTTGGACGAACTTTTACAAAACGCGGACGTGAGTTTCTTTCTTTTTGCGAAGAAAAAGGTGAAGAATTGACGGCATTTGCCTTATACCAAGTGATGATGCATTTCTATCCGTCTTTTTTTAAGCGGAAAATTCACTTTGAATCAAAAGAAGCCCAAGGGCTATTAAGAGAATATGAAAAAGAGATTTTAAAAGTAAAATACATTCAATTTATTGCCTTTGAACAGTTAGAAGAATTTCAAAAGATTTTTCCTGAAGAAAAGGGGTTTTATTTTGATTTAGCCGTTGGCGCAGCTAAGGAAAGTGCTGAGCAGTTTTATCGTCCCTCTCTTTATATTCAAGAAGCGCAAATCGGATCTCCTCCTGATTTTTTTAATCCAAAAGGGCAAAATTGGGGGCTTTCGGCTTTGTCTCCACAAAAGATGAAAGAATCTCGGTTTTTGTTGTTTAGAAAATTATTAAGCACGTATATGCGTTATTCTAAAGCTATTCGGATTGATCATATTTTTAGCTTTGAACGGTTGTTTTTACAATTTCCTTCAGGGGAGGGGTGTTATCTGAACTATCCCAGTCAAGACTTGTTTAATATTGCTGTTTTAGAGTCTCATCTAAATAAATGTATGATTATTGGAGAAGATTTAGGGACCTCTCCTCCAAATTTTTACCAAAGAACACAAGAAAGAAAGATTTTTTCGTTTCGTCTTTTCCTTTATCAAAAAAAGGGAGCAGAATTTTTACCGTCCAATGCCTATGATGCCTTTTCGGCTTTAACAACAGGGACTCACGATATGCCGACTTTTGCGGCGTATTGGCAGAATAAAGATTTGGAGCTGCTCTTTAAAATGGGACGGAAAAGTCAAGAAGACGTATTAAAAGAGGAAGAACAAAGAAAAAAAGAAAGAGGAGCTCTTTTTTCTGTCCTAGCCCAAAATGGACTCTTTCTTAAAGGGATTGAAAATGAGGATTTAGAAGGCAAAAGAATACATCCCCTTTTGATTAAAAAAATATACGAATTCCTCCTTCAAACGAACAGTCAAATTTTGCTCATTCGTATAGAAGATATTTGTCATCAAGTTAAACAAATGAACCTTCCTGGAACAAATAAAGAATATCCAAACTGGCGGTATAAACTTTTTTTCTCAAATAAAGATTTTAATGAGTTTTTTCAAGCTCTTTTGTAGAGTTTCCCTTTCTTTTTGTAAAAAATAATTGACAAAAGTTTAACCCACAGAGTAGTATATCCATAAGATTAGATTTAAGGATGTGCTATGCTACAAGAAATATCTAAAATGTCTGACAAAAAGGTTCCGATGGAATATTTTTACCCCCTTTCAAAAGTAGAAGTAGAACTAGCCTTTAAAGAAGAGTCTCATCGCGTCGAATCAGAATATAAAAATGATGTTCGATGCTTATTTTTAAAGGGATTGGCTCTGTTTTATAAAGATCAAATTGAAACCTTTTTTTCTCCAGAAGTTTATTCACAGATACTTGAAGGTCATTGTCCAAATGGATTTAATATCCATCATCAAATCCCTCGGAATTTAGGGGGGCAAAATTATTCTCAAGAGGCTTTTGATTATTATTATGAAGAAATGCCTAGTTTTTTTAAAAGATCTTTAGAATGCGAAAGAAGTTCAACGAGAAGAGCTCTTAATTTTATGCTTTTACCGCGCAATATTAAAAAGACATATAGAGGGGCCTCTACAGAAGACGTTTATGAAATTGGGAAAGAAAGATTTAATAACTTGTTTTCAAGATATCTTATTTTGATGAATGTCAAAAATCATAATAAAATTCATAGATATTGTATCGATCCTCAGATTGAAAGTGCTTTGGTGCATAAGGTTAGATCTTTTGAGCATTTTTCTATTAAGGTCCCTTTAACGGAAAAACTTTTTGCTCTATCAAGAAATTCTGAGAAAAATCTTTTAAACTTCCACTCAATGAGTTTGGATGGAATAGATAGATAAATTTTATTTAAAAGGAGCCCCCTAATGAACCCACAAAATGAATTCCTTCAATTTCAAGAACTTTCTCATAAGCTTATTTTAGGCGAAGAGCATTCCTCTTTTGAAACGAAGCAAGAGCATACTTTTTTCTCTTTGAGCGTTCGGGAGATCTTTTTAAAAGGGTTATACTCACTTTATCAAAAGGAATTACGGTCTTTTCTTTCTGAAGAGATGCTTGGTTATTTAGAGAAAGGGCAATGTCCTTTTGGGTGGTCCTGCCATCATATTGTGCCGATTTCTATGGGCGGGAAAAGCTTAAATCTCGAACTTCTTGCAAAATGGAAAGCAAAGAATATCCTTCATGAAGACGCTTCTTTAGAAGAGCAGATTTCAAAATGTGTTTCAAGTTATGCTGAAAAAAGGTTGAAAAAAGAACCTCATTATGAATTTTTGCGTTTTGATCAAAAAGAGACGTTAAAAAATCTTTATCAAAAAAAGGCTTTTTCAAGACTTTTCCCAAATATTATTTTTCTAAACAATTCTATGCACTCTTTGATTCATTTTTATGGGGCTGAATACGCTCCTTTCTTTGAAGAAAGAAAGGCCTCCTCTTTGGAAAGGCCTTTCTTGAAGAGCTCTTTCCCAGAAGGGACAAAGGATTTTGAAAAAAAGATTCATGCGTATCTCCATGGTGCCTTGACAGGCCAGACGATTCCGTTCGTCCCTTTTTCAAAGGCAAAAGAGGTCCCTCAAATTTCTCTTCTAGAAAGGCTGGAAAAAGAAGCGGATTCTTCTTATAAACTTTTCAATGAATATATGCCTCTTTGGGTTAGATTGAAAAAAAGATCTGAAAAAGATAATAAAAAAATGAATCTTTTGGCCTTAGAGGGGTTTGCTATTGAAGAGGTTTTAGAACCTGAAGAAGATACGTCTAAAAATAAACAAGAAAATATTTTTTGGGATAAAGACGAAAAAGATAGTTTTTTCGATGAAGAAGAACTTGATTTTGCAAAAGAGGAGGCTCTTCAAAAGATTAAAAGTGGAGCACGGCGTGCCTTTATGAAGGGGTTGGTTCGATTTAACCGGCCCTTATTGAAAGCATATCTTTCTGATGATGAAATTTTTTCTTTAGAAAAAGGTAAATTGCCTGAGTGTTTCGATATTTATTCTAAAAAGGAAAATTTTTCAGAAGGACTAGACGTTGCTTTTGATTTTGATTTAGAAAAATATTCGAAAAAATCTTCTCGCCAAATTGAAAAAGAAATTATGCAGATGATAGAAACAGAAGAAACCTTTAAATCTCTTTTTCCAGATTTAATTTTGGTGGATGAAAAAACCTATAAAAACATTAAGCATTTTGAAGAAATGGTACGGACAGAGTTTAATCAAGAGGTTGTTTTAAAACACGAAAATAAATTTGCATTCCTGCTTCCGTCAGAGGGATATGAAAAATCCTTTACTTCCACAAAAACAAAGGAAGACACCATAGGACGTTATCGGGTAAATTGCGCGCAACGGATTAAAAAGGCGCGAGTTGCAACCTATCAAAGATAAGACTAGTCATCAATTTCCTTAAAAGAAACATCAATAATTTCTTCGGATTCTTTTCTTGTAAAAGGATCCGTTTCTTTATTTGAAAAATCCTCTGTATTAAAAGGCTCTTGTCCATGGAAAGGCTTTTGAAAGTTCCTCACAAATTTCTTCAAAATATAACGTGTTCTAAACGATTCAAAAAGGAAATAAATCAGAAAGACAAGAACAAAGGGAAGAAGAATATATCCTACCAAAAAAATCAGTAAGAGGCTGGAAATAAAAGCAATAAAACTAAAAATAAAACGTTGCACAAGGAATCTCCCCAAAAAAATTGTTTTCATTATTTAAACTTAGGAAGATTTTTTCAAAATATCAAGATTTTTAGAAAAAAATCTGCTTTTTTCCCTTGAATAAATTTTTTCAAGCTTTTACTATACTTTTAATAAAAATTTGTTTTTTAGGAGAGAGACATGTTTAAAGGAATCCTTTTTCTTATAGGGATTTTTGTTCCGTTAATGTCTTATGGGCAAGAAATTTCTTTCGTCTCTTTAGAAGTTAAAGATGCGGAAAGGCCTTCCTATGTCCAAGGGTGTTTAGCGGGGATTCTTTCCAAAAAAGGGTATGGAATTGTGGTTGGAAAATATCAAAAAAGACAACCTTTTCATTTCCTTATTTCAGGAGATGTTTTCTCAAATAAATACCTTGGAGAAGATCAATACAGCTTTTCAACTTCTGTTTCCTTCAAGGATAAAGAAGGTAAAGAACTTTGGAGTGTGAATGCGGTTTCTTTTGGAAAAGGGAAGAATAAAAAAGAAGCCTATCGGAAGGCTGCTCCAAATTTATGCAAAGAATTGGATGAAAAAATGGCAGTTCAATTTAAGGCTCATTAGAAAATAAGAAGAAGTTAAAAAATCTTTTAGATTTTGATGGTTATTACTTTTTCAACAGGTTTTTTTATTTAAAAAGTTTCAGAAAATCGCTTGACTTTCCTTTTTGAATGTGGTTTAATCCCTCTACTTAAAAAAGGGAGTATTGTATCCAAAACAGAAAAAATCCTCTTCTTTTTTAACGTCACGCCCATATAAATGCTTTTAAGCAATGGCGATAAAAGGTTCTTTTGACTGCATGGAAATGTTGTTGAAAGGTGAGTGTTAATGGTTATGACTTTATTATTGAGATAGGGTCTTAAAACAAAAGGAATAAGGCTTATGCCAACGATTAACCAATTAGTCCGTAAATCGCGGAAAGTGCAGGAAAAAAGAAATAAAGTCCCTGCTTTACAAGAATGCCCTCAAAGAAGAGGTGTATGTACACGTGTTTATACAACAACACCAAAAAAGCCAAACTCAGCTTTGAGAAAAGTTGCCCGTGTGCGCTTAACAAATGGATTTGAAGTGACCAGTTATATCCCTGGTGAAGGACACAATTTACAAGAACATTCTGTTGTTCTTATTAGAGGGGGTCGTGTAAAGGATTTGCCTGGTGTTCGTTATCATATTATTCGCGGAACACTTGACACACAAGGTATTTCAAAACGTAAACAAAGTCGTTCTTTGTACGGCGCAAAGCGTCCTAAATAAGAGAGAGGAAAGAAGATGTCAAGAAGACACGCAGCAGTTAAAAGGGACATTATTCCGGACGCAAAGTACGGTGATGTCATTGTTACAAAATTCATCAATAGTGTTATGTATGCTGGGGCAAAAGCAACAGCTGAAAAGATCGTTTACGGAGCTATTGACCAATTAAATGGGAAAACAAAAGAAACAGGGTTAGTTTCTTTCAAAGAAGCGTTAGAAAATGTAAAACCTTCTGTTGAAGTTCGTTCTCGTCGTGTTGGCGGAGCTACTTACCAAGTTCCTGTTGAAGTTCGCCCAGATCGTCGTCAAGCTTTAGCTATTCGTTGGATTATCGATGCCGCTCGTAAGCGTTCCGAGAATACAATGGAAGATAAATTAGCTCACGAACTTATCGATGCAGCCGCAAATAAAGGAAGTGCTGTTAAGAAAAGAGAAGATACACATAAGATGGCAGAAGCAAACAAAGCTTTCTCCCACTTTAAATGGTAATAAAGAGAGGATACTAAAATGGCACGTTCAACTCCTATTGAACTTTATAGAAATATCGGCATCATGGCTCACATTGATGCTGGTAAAACAACAACGACAGAACGTATTCTTTACTACACAGGTAAATCTCACAAAATTGGGGAAGTCCATGATGGGGCTGCTACAATGGACTGGATGGAAGAAGAGCAAGAAAGAGGAATTACAATTACTTCTGCTGCAACGACCTGTTTTTGGAAAGATCACAGAATTAATATTATCGACACCCCGGGTCACGTTGACTTCACTGTTGAAGTGGAAAGATGTCTTCGTGTATTAGATGGGGCTGTTGCCGTATTTGATGGGGTTGCAGGTGTTGAACCTCAATCAGAAACCGTTTGGCGTCAAGCAGACAGATATAACGTTCCTCGGATTTGTTTTGTAAACAAAATGGACCGTATAGGAGCTAATTTCTTAAGATGTGTCGATATGATTAAGAATAGATTAGGGGCAAATCCTATTACATTGACTCTTCCTATTGGGTCTGAAGCTGATTTTGCTGGAATCGTTGATGTTCTTAACAATCGTGGAATTGTTTGGAAAAATGAAGATTTAGGGGCTGAATTTGAATATATTGATGTTCCTGAAGACTTAAAAGAGCTTACTAAAAAATATCGTGCAGAGATGGTTGAAAAGGCTGTCGAAATGGACGATCAAGCGATGGAAGATTATCTTGAAGGTAAAGAAATTGATGTTGACACATTAAGAAAATGTATCCGTAAAGGAACAGTGACACAAAAATTCGTTCCTGTTTTATGCGGAACAGCTTTTAAAAACAAAGGGGTTCAATCTTTGTTAGATGCTGTTGTTGATTATTTACCTGCACCAAGAGATATTGATTGTGCAAAAGGTATCGATTCTAAAACAGAAAAAGAATATGTTTGTTCTCCAGATGATGACAAACCTTTCATGGGCTTAGCCTTTAAAATCATGAATGACCCGTTTGTGGGATCTTTGACTTTTGTTCGTGTTTATCAGGGAGTTGTTGAAAGCGGCTCTTATCTCTTAAATACGGTTAAAGAAAAGAAAGAAAGAATTGGTCGTATGCTTTTAATGCATGCAAACCGTAGAGAAGAAATCAAAGAAGCGAGAGCTGGTGATATTGTTGCTATTGTTGGATTGAAAGATACAACAACTGGGGATACATTAGCTGACTCATCTTCTTCTGTTGTTTTAGAAAAAATGGATTTTCCAGATCCAGTTATCGAAATTGCAGTTGAGCCAAAAACAAAAGCTGACGTTGAAAAAATGGGTCTTGCTTTGAATCGCTTAGCGATGGAGGATCCTTCTTTCCGGGTGACTTCTGATTCCGAAAGTGGACAAACAATTATTAAAGGGATGGGTGAACTTCATCTTGAAATTATTGTTGAACGTATGAAAAGAGAATTTAAAGTTGAAGCAAACGTTGGGGCTCCTCAAGTAGCTTACCGTGAAACAATTTCTCAATCTTACGATGAAGATTACACACATAAGAAACAATCTGGTGGGGCTGGGCAATTTGCTCGGGTTAAGATTCTTTTTGAACCTCTTCCTCCAGGATCTGGCTATCAATTCGAAAATAAAGTTGTTGGCGGAAATGTTCCTAAAGAATATATTCCTGGTGTTCAAAAAGGACTCGAACAAGCCATGCAAAATGGTGTTATGGCTGGGTTCCTTTGCACAGACTTTAAGGCAACTTTATATGATGGAGCTTACCATGATGTTGACTCTAGTGTTTTGGCCTTTGAAATTGCAGCAAGAGCTGCTTTCAGAGAAGGTATTTCTAAAGCAAAACCAAAACTTTTAGAGCCTATTATGCAAGTTGAGGTCGTGACCCCAGAAGATTATATGGGTGACATCATCGGAGACTTAAACAGTCGTCGTGGACAAGTATCTGGAATGGATCAACGCGGAAATGCTCATGTCATTGATGCAACTGTTCCATTATCCAATATGTTTGGCTATGTCAATACATTAAGATCTATGAGCCAAGGACGTGCTCAATATACAATGCATTTTGCTCATTATGCAGAAGTTCCTGCGAATGTAGCTGATGAAATCAAAGCTAAATTAGAAGCTTAATTTTAAGGAGAAAAAAAGATGGCGAAAGAGAAATTTGAGCGGAGCAAACCGCACTGCAACGTAGGGACGATTGGACACGTTGATCACGGGAAAACGACCTTGACAGCAGCGA
>SAAU01000006.1 GCA_009929265.1 Alphaproteobacteria bacterium | reverse complement strand
TATAAAAAAATAATAAAATTATTCAATTGGTTAAAATGTTTTATTGACTTTATTTCTATATATTTATAAAATACAAAGAGATGGTTAATAATATGGAGGTTCTCTTCAAGGAGGCGATCTTCGAGGAAGTGCAAAACTTTATTCCGGATATATCATGAATGGCTCTGTTAAAGATAATGCTATCATTGGTGTCTTAAACCAAAGCAATTCAGAAGGGCCTTTCATCTATGGAGGAACCATTTTTGGAAGTGCAAAAATTCTTGGAAAAGCAAAAACTTGTTATTGGAATGGAGCGGCTCAAAGCTCTTGCACGGCTTCTGTTTCTGGCGGAACCATTCAAGGGACCGGAACGCTTTTGACTTCCCAGATGGGATCAGACCCTGGTGTTTATATTTTAACAAGCGCAAGTATATCTGGAGGAACTATTGGAGGTTCAACCGTTGTTTACAATAATGCCCACATTACAGGCGGAACGATAACGGGTGGAATTAACTGGATTAACGGCGGCACCATTCAGGAAAGCGCCCAAATCTCTGGAAATTCAGAAATCCGAGGAACCGTTGGTGGAACCGCAATTGTTAAAGAACCTGTCTATATTCCTTCTTCTCTTGTGACAGGAGGCTCTTGGAGAGAAATTATCAATTATAGCAAATCATATTCCTCTTCTTCTGCTTATCCTGCATGCATCACAACCCTTTCTTCAATTCCAACGGCGGGAACAAGCATTATTGATTTTTCTAGAGTTTGTACTCATTCAAGCTCATCTAGCGAAGGAGATACAACTTACACAACGACAAATGCAGACGAAACTGTCACCTGCATCAATAACACCCTTAACCTTGTCTATAACATGCCAGGAAAAGTAATTATTCCTGTTGGAGTAAAAGTTGGAAACGGCACCTTTGATTCAAGAAATATTTTTCCTGATAACTCAACGGCACGAGTTTGCTGGAATGAGGCCTCAAATACAGGAATATCGAATTGCTCGTTTACATACGGGGTTTCGGCGACAGCAAGAACGACTTCATTTGATGTTATTTGTCCTCATGGAAGTGGATGCTCTTATAAAGAAACATGTGATGAAGGACAGGTTGTCTGCAACAGAGGAAAATCACCAACAAACTTTACCTGGACAGCGCCTCAAGTCTCTGGCGGGACAATCAACGGACAAAACGTCATCCTTTACACAGGAACGATTACAGGAGGAACAATCACAGGCGAAAATGTCTCCTTAAGAGGAACGACCCTTTCAAATGGAACGCTTTCAGGAACAGATTTAACTCTAACAAATTCCACAATTTCTGGGGGGACAATTTCTGGAAGTAATATAAATACGAATGCTTTTTCGTTTTCAAATGGGACACTTTCGGGAAACGGGATCATCTTGGCAAATTCAACCATGACAAATGGCGTTATTTCAGGAACTTCTGTTGAGGTTTTGGCCGGCACAATTTCGGGCGGCGAAATTAAAAACTTTGTAAAGGTGAACACAACAGGAACCATCTCGGGCGGCATTATTCAAGGGGTTGAAGCAAGTTCTAGAACCGAATCAATTCCTTGTGCTGCAACATTTAACAATTACTACTCTTGCAGCTCTGGATACGATTGTCATTGTGGATGTTCTGGCTGTAGCACTTGTTATAACACAATTTTAGGCGGATGCGCTTGCGTTATGGTAAGTCAATCAAAAAGTTGCAGCTGGCCAAGGACCTATAACCTCATTTATGGCACAACAAGTGTTTCGGGCGGCACAATTTGTCCAAAATACACCGCCTCTTCTTCCATGATAAATGGATGCACCATCGGGAGAACATGGTCAACGTCAAGTTATACAAGTGGAACGCTCTCTTCAAATTCAGGAAGATGCACAAACTTGTGTGAATTAACTTGCTCAACTGTTTCGGCCACAAATGTTAAAACTTCTGGCTCTGGATGTAGTGCACCAAGTCCGCAATCTGGATGTTCTGGGATTTAGAATCTATGCATAAAATAAATTATAAAGAAGGACTTGTTCTGTTTTTCGCAGCTTGGATAAGCGGACAAGCCCTTCCTCCTTTTGGACATATTTGGGTTCTCTTTTTAACCTACCCTCTTTTCTTTTCTTTTATTGGAAAGACTCAATCTAAAAAAGAAGCTTTTTGGAAAGGCGCTTTTTTTGGGGCGGTTTACTTTGTTTTTTCCCTTTTCTGGGCAACGGCGGCTTTCAACTTAAAAACCCTTGCTATTTTTTATTTTTGCTTAGGATTTTCAATTTGGGGCGCGCTCTTTTATGCCCTCCCCGCCTACTTTTCCGCCTTCCTTCCTCAAGGGAAAAAACGCCTCTTTGCTTTGGCTTTTTTCTTTAGTCTTTTCGAATGGTTCCGGACTTATTTTTTAACCGGACTTCCTTGGAATTTAACCTCGTCTATTTTTGTGGTTTCCCCTCAAATTTTCCAAAACTTAAGTTGGATGGGCCCTTATCTTTTAGGCCTTTTAGCCATTCTTTTCTTCATCAGCCCTCTTTTTATCCTAAAGCCTTATCGAAATTTGCTTTTCCCTGTTTTGATGCTTTCTCTTTTTGGCGCGTTTTTTTATGGGGGACATTTACGCCTTCAAAAGGCAACGCACGCCTATGTTCCCAACGTTAAATTGCGGATTGTTCAACATCACGTAAGGAATGTAGAAGAGTATATTATTAAGAAAAAAGAGAATCAGTTTGATTCCTTTGAAAAGCTGATTTCCGAAAGGCCTTATGACGACATTACCCATTTCCTTTTTGCTGAAAACAGCGTTATTTCACAAGAAATAAATCCAAAGAAAGTCCCTTCTTATGTTGTAAAGGCCATTCCAAAAGGAAAAACCTTTGTCTTAGGTATGATTAGACGGGCGATTGGCGCCTCTTATAACAGTATTGTTGTGATAAACGATACGGGAAAAATGGAATTTGTCTATGATAAATGGCACCTTTTGCCGATTGGGGAGTATATTCCTTTTCAGTCTTTTGTCCCTTGGATAAAACCTATCACGGATAATGCTAATAATTTAAGAGGATCCGGCCCTAAAACTTATGATTTTAAGGATGCGCCACCGGCGGCTTTCGTGAATTGTTTTGAAATTATTTTCCCTGGATCGATTGTCGATAAAAACCACCGTCCAAAATGGATTATCAATGCCTCGGGCGATAACTGGTATATCGATTCCGAAGGGCCCTATCAACACCTTGTTGCCGCACAAATGCGCGCTATAGAAGAGGGTCTTCCCGTTGCGCGCCCTGTTCAAACAGGCATTTCAGCGATGATAAATCCATATGGTGAAATTGAAAAAAGCCTTCCCGGGGAAGTTATTGGAACGTTTGATACACGCCTTCCAAAAGCGCTTCCACCGCCTCCTTTTGCAAAATATGGGAATCTTTTTTATTTTACCTTTTTGATTTTGGGATTTTTCTTTCTTTTTAAAAAAGAAGTCCTCTCCTTTATGAAAAAAGGCATCCTTCTTTTCAAAGAACGCCTTTCCTCTTTTGGTAAATAATATTTTTTAGAATTTATCTAAATCAACGTCCCCAACATAAACAAGTTTGGCAGGGCCTTGCATATAAAAATCATCTCCCTTGAAAAAGAAAGAGAGCGTTCCGCCACGCATTTCGACCTCTATTTCATCAAGGCCTGTTTCCTGATGAATCACCCCAGCTGTTGCGCTTGCCCCCGTTCCACAAGCCCAGGTTTCCCCGCTTCCTCTTTCCCAAACACGCATTCTGGCTTTATTTTTTGAAAGCATTTCATAAAATTCAACATTTGTGCGCTCTGGAAAAAGGGAAAGATTATTTTCAATGGGTCTTCCATATTTTTCAACTTCAAAAGAAGAAATATTTTCCTCTTTAATCACAGCATGAGGATTCCCAATATTAACGCGCGTAAAGGAAAATTCCTTATCTGCTGAAGAAACGTGCTCTTTTTCAAGAGAAACTTTAGGTGGAAAAAACATTTTGACCTTAACATTTTCATCGTCCAAAACCTCTCCTTCAATCAGGCCAGGAAGGGTCTCAATAACAGCTTTTCTAGGAAGAAGCCCCAAAAGAAAGGCCAGCTTCATCACGCACCGGATACCATTTCCGCACATTTCAGCCTCTGTCCCATCTTCCCCATTATACATCCGCATTCTTAAATCTGCTTTTTGACTAGGAAGAAGAAAAATCACCCCATCAGATCCAATTCCGAAACGCCGCGCGGAAAGAACTTTCACCTTTGAAACACATTTTTCAAAATCAATCTTTTCGGAAACGCCGTCAATATAAACGTAATCATTTCCTGCCCCGTGCATTTTATAAAATTTCATCTTCATCTCCTAAAATAAAAGTTGAAAGCCCAATAAAGGCCGACAACGATGTATGAATAAAGTAAATAGGAACCTCGGCAAGAATTTCGCGCATTCGCCCCTTTTCAATAAAGCGTTCCATAAAATGGGATTCTTTTAAAAAAGGTATCATTCCCTTGTGTTGTAGAATACCACCAGAGAAATAAACGCCTTGAAACGCATTGAAAGCGAGGGCAAAATTCCCCGCGGCACTTCCCAAAAAGTCCATCATCAAAAGGACGGCCTCTTTTGCTTTTTTATCCCCAGACAGAGCCAAATTTGAAACTTCCTCTGGAGAAAGACACTTCCCGCTCTTGAATTCATAAATCAAGGACAATCCCTTGCCTGAAATGACGCGTTCAACAGAAATATGGGGATATTTTTCTTTTAAAAATGAATAAAGGGCAAGTTCTTCCTTCGTTTCAAAAGAAAGAGAAATATGTCCTGCTTCGGAAGCAAACGGACGATAGCCTTTTTTCTTATCTGGAATAAGAAGAGAAACCCCTAACCCTGTCCCCGGCCCCATGACCAAAAGAGGAAAAGACTTATCTGGAATTCCGCCTTTTAAGCAAACAACATCCGCCTCTTTCAAGCATGGAACGCTTAACGCTTGCCCCACAAAATCGTTGATAATAAAAAGGTCCTGAAAGCCAAAACTTTTTTTAATTTCATCTTTTACAATAATCCAAGGATTATTACTTAACGCAATGCGTCCTTCTTTAAAAACGCCAGCAATTGCCATGTAAGCTTTTTTAGGAACAAAACCAATTTTTTGAAAATAAAACCTTAACGCATCTTCAAAACTTTGATAGGAGGAGCATTTTTCTTTTACAGAATATGAAAATTCTTTCCCATCCCGAGTAATAGCAAAACGCAAATAAGTCCCCCCTAAATCCACAAGAAGGATAGGTTTTTTCTTTTTTAGTTTTTGAAACTGTTTTAACTTATTTAAAAACATTTTTTCCCACACATTTTAAATCCGCAAGAGAACAAGAAACGGCCTGTTTTAATTTATCTGTTGTTGATAAAGAAGAGCTCTTTTTCCTTTCTGATAAACATGAAAAATAAGCTTTAGAGCACACTTCCACCTTTTCCATATGAAAAGAAAGGTAAAAAACCAAAGAAAGGGTCCCTAAAAAGAAAATTAAAAACAGGTAAAAAATGCTTTTTTGAATCATTTCTTTTTTCTTTCATGATAGGAAATCGCCCCGTCTTCTTTTAGGAACAAACGAGGACGCGTCACAGCCAAAGCATCATCTGGTACATCTTTTGAAAGGACAGACCCTGCCCCCGTCACAACATTTTTTCCAACTTTAATCGGCGCAATTAAAACACTATCGGATCCGATAAAAGCCCCAGAGCCAATTTCGGTTTTTGATTTTCTATATCCATCATAGTTGCACGTAATTGTTCCGGCCCCAATGTTGATATTTTCTGCCAAAAGCGCATCGCCCAAATAGCTTAAATGCCCAACCTTTGTATTTTCGCCTAAGGTTGATTTTTTGACCTCTACAAAATTGCCAACGTGAACATTTTTGCCAATATGACTGCCCCCTCTAAATCGAGCAAAAGGACCAATCGTCGCGCCTTGCTCAATTTCAACATCTTCTAAATGAGAAAAGGCACGAATAACAACATCCTTTTGAACTTTTACCCCTGTTGAAAAGAACACATTCGGTTCAATCGTCACATTGGGTTCAATTTGAGTATCATAAGAAAAATAAACTGTTTCAGGATCAATCAAGCAAACCCCTTTTTCAAGAGCAAGGGTTCTTAATTTTGTTTGCACAACTTTTTCAGCAACGGCCAAATCGGCTCTAGAATTAACGCCTAAAAGTTCCTCATTTTCACCTTGAACAACGCTTGCCTTTAACCCTTTTTCTCGTGCAAGGCCCACGATATCCGTTAAGTAATATTCTTTAGCTGCATTTTCATTTTTAAGGCTGGAAATTAAATCCCAAAGGAAGGCTCCATTCACGCACATCACCCCAGAATTGCATAATTGAACCGCGCGTTCAGCCTCCGTTGCATCCTTATATTCAACAATTTTTTGAAGTTCTCCCCCTTCAACAATCAAGCGTCCATAACGCCCTGCGTTTTCCGGAACAAACCCCAAAACAACAATATCGGATCCTTTTTCAAAAGCCTCATACATCTTCAAAAGGGTTTCTTTTGAAATCAAAGGTGTGTCGCCAAAAAGGATGAAAAAACATCCCTCTTCATATTTTCCAAAGACCTTTGAGGCCATTTTAACAGCGTGTCCTGTGCCCAAACGTTCAGTTTGCTCTACCGTTTGAATGGGGGCGACTTCCTGTTTCACATTATCCATATCAGGACCCACAACAACAACACTTTCTTTGATATCGATATCGCTTAAGGTATCTAAAAGGGTTCTGACCATACTTCTTCCTGCAATTTTGTGCATCACTTTTGGAAGAGGGGATTTCATACGAGTCCCTTGCCCTGCTCCTAAAATAATTGCTTTTGCTTTCATTTTAACTCCTTGAAAAAAATTATATTTTAATCTCTTTATCTAAAGCGAAAGATTCTAACGCTTTTCTTAAAGATTCCCGTTTTGAATAGGTTAATAGAAAAGTAAGATAGTCTTCAAGTTCTTTTTTATTTAAACTTAAAATCATATTTTTAACGGCTCCTAAATTTCCAATATTCATAGATAAACGCCGATACCCCAATCCGATGAGAGTCATAGCCTCCAACGGACGCCCCGCAATTTCTCCACAAACAGAGCATGGAACTTTGTAAAAAGAAGCCTTTTCTTGAATCGTTTTGAGAACTCTTAAAAAAGAAAGAGAAAGGGTATCATAGCGCGTCCAAATAAGTGGATCTGTCCTATCAATGGCAAAGATAAATTGAGCCAAATCATTGGTCCCAACCGAAATAAAGTCCACCAAAGGCAACAAATCATCCAATTCATAGACAAGAGAGGGCACCTCAATCATTGTTCCAACTGAAATTTTCCCAATCGGAATATTCTTAGCCTTTGCCTTTTCAAGTTCAATCTGAAGCGTCTTTTTGGCTTCCTTAAACTCGGTCACATTTGAAATCATCGGAAACATTACCGAAAAATCTTTTCCCTCTGCCGCCTCAATAAAAGCCCGAAGTTGTCCTTTTAAAAGGGCTCGCCTATCCAAAGTTAATCGAATAGAACGCCATCCCATTGCTGGGTTTTCCTCTTCTCGATGCGTGGCATATGGGAGAGCCTTATCCGATCCAATATCAAGCGTTCGAAACGTCACCGGAAATGGCGTGTTTAAGGCTTTTTTATAAATATCAATTTGTTCTTTTATATCTGGAAATTTCTGCTTTGTCATAAAGGGAAGCTCTGTCCGGTAAAGACCAATTCCCTCTGCAAACCCGATAGAAGAAGAAATCATATCAAAGGCAAGGCCCGCATTTGCAAAAAGATGAATAGGTGTTTTATCAAGCGTTTGGCACGGGGCTCCTTTTAGCTTAATATACTCTTTTGAAAGAGATTCTTTTCTTGAAAGTTGCTTTTTGAACTCTTCAATCAACTCTTCTGATGGATGCGTATAAATCAGTCCATTTTCTGCGTTAATGAGAATTTCTTCGCCTTCTTTTAATTTAGACGTGACATTTTCAATTTCAGAGATAACAGGTAAAGAGAAAGATTTTGCAATAATAGCCACATGCATTGTCACAGAAGCTTTTTCCAAAACAAGGGCTTTTATTTTTTCTAAATCGTAGCCTAAAAGCTCTGCCGGTCCAATTTTGGAAGCCACTAAAATCGTATTTTCGGGCAAGGATTTATTTTTCTTTTGTTCGTTTTCCCCGGATAAATATCCTAAAATCTTTTGAGACAAATCTTCAAAATCGTAACTTCTTTCACGAAGATAGGCATCATTTAAGCGCCGCATTCTAAGGCACATTTCCTCGGTTGCTTGGGATAAAGAAACCTCAGCCGATAAGCCCGTTTTTACATTTTCATCAATTAACCTATGCCACCCTTTATCTTTCAAAAACAGCAAATAGGTTTGAAAAATATCTTTTTCCGCCTTTTGAATATCTGCTTTATTAAGATGAGATTCAAAACTTAATCTCATAGATTCAAAGGCCTCTGTTAACTTGATTTTTTCATCTTCTGGATTTTTTGAAAAAAGAGTTATGCTTTGTTTTTGATCTATCTTATGAAAGACGACTGTTCCAAGGGCTATCCCTTTCGAAAGAGGCACCCCTTCTAAAGCCTCACTTGAAAATTCTTCCTTTTCCATTAAAGCAAAATCATTTAAATGGCTTTGAATAAACTCAGCCAAAATCATAGATGTGGTTTCCAAAAGCTCAATTTCTTCAGGCGAATACACATATTCTTCCCGTGTTTGAACAGCCAAAACCCCCAAAAGCTGATTTTCCTTAAAAAGAGGAACCCCCATTAAAGAGGAAAAATCATCTTCCTTCGTTTCTGGGCGATAGGCAAATCGTTCATCTTGCCACACATCACTGACGGCAAGAGGCTTCTTGGAAAGAGCAATTTCACCAACAAGTCCTTCCCCTAAATAAAGGCGCGTTTTATGAATCGCCTCCTTATCAAGGCCAAAGGAGGCAAATAATTCTAAAGTTTCTTGATTTTTCATTAGATAACAAGAACACACATCCGTTTGCAGTTCTTCTGCCACAATATTTACAAAAGAAGAAAGCTTATCTATTGGCTTTTTAGATGAACTTAATAAAAGCCGAAGACGTTTAAAAAGACTTCTAGAAATGCCCGCAAGAAAGGATGTATGAAGAGAGCTTTGCATTTATTGTCTTGACCTTCTTTTATTTTTAAGCCATATTTCCTTAAGAAAGGAATATGTCAATGACAGATAAAATAACCGAAATTTTACTTATTATCATTGCAATTTATGTTTTAAAACGCACTATTTTTTAGATGTTATTCCTCAAAAGCGCCTTTCATTCTGTTAAATTCGATAAATTTTAAAATCCTAAATCCAGTTGGGTTTAATAATTTAATATCTTTTCGACTTTCTTGAGAAAGGAAAGCTACACGAACAAGGGCTTTATAATGTTCTTGTTTATAGGCATGTTCCACCTTACATTCTAAACACGATTCTTCCTGACAAAAACACTTCTTAAACCCTTTATATTCAGATCCTCTAAATTCAAAAACATCGAACCCCACTTCATATAAGTTTGTATTTAGAAAACGAACGTAATGAATATGAGGAATCCGCGTAAATCTATCTGCATAAAGCCTATCCATTTTTTCCTTATTCGCCATCATGAATTTTCCATATTCATTTCCAGAGTAAAGAGCGAAAAGCCCTCTTCCAGAAAGGCGTTCCTCCATAACATATCGACGGGGAAAGAAGGTATATCTTAAATCAATGTAATCCGTAATGAGTCGTTCAGCTAAAAGACTATAGGCCGGAATAACCGTCCGTTCCCTTAAAACCTGACGAATGCGGTTATCTGTTTTATCAATATAAAAAAGGCGTGTTCCAGATAAATAATTTCTAAACACAATTGAAACATTTTGATTTTTAAGAAGGATTTTATATCCCAATCCCATGACAATGGTTAAAGAAAGACTGAATATCGCCAAAATAACCAAAAACCGAGACGTTTTTAAATATCTTCTTTCAGGAAAAGCTACCACATGTAAAGATTCAGGATAATGCCCTAACTTATCATGTGAAGCTTTCCCCTCCAGAGATTCTTTTCTAAAAAAACGAAACATTCTTTTTCCTTTTTTCTAACTTCATTTCTTTTATTAAAGTATACCGATAAAAAAAAGTTCTTAAAGGAAAAAAAGAAAAAATCCCTCATTTTTTTACTTTTTTAAGGTCTTTGCCTTAAATTTTAGACGCGACCAATGGAAGAATACTTAAATCCCAACTGTGTAGCCTTTTCAAAAGAAAGCATATTTCTTAAATCTACAATCTTTTTGCCTTCCATTAAGGAAAGTGTTTTTTCAAGATCTAAAGATTTAAAATCAACCCATTCTGTTAAAACAGCCAGCACATCGGCTCCTTCTGCGGCTTTATACATATCCGTTTCATAGATAATTTTGTCACCCAGAATTTTGCGTGCTTGTTCTGTGGCTTTTGGATCATAAGCTTTAATTTGAATATCAGGTCTTAATTCAAGCAAATTTTGAATAATATCAATGGCCGGAGATTCTCTGCAATCATCTGTTCCACCTTTAAAAGCCAACCCCAATACCGCAACTTTTGGATTTTTAACCTCTTCAACTTGAGCTAAAATCCGCTCTGCCATTTTCTTTTTACGCAAAGTATTGCCTTTAATTGTGGCAGCCACAAGGGATAAATCTGCCCCATATTGACGCCCCATATAGGCCATAGCATTCGTGTCTTTAGGGAAACAACTTCCCCCATATCCAGGCCCTGCATTTAAAAATCTAGATCCAATTCGGGTATCCAATCCCATCCCTTGAGTCACTTCAGAGACAATCGCCCCTGCTTTTTCACAAAAATCGGCCAACTCATTAGCATAGTGAATTTTCATAGCTAAAAAAGCATTTGACGCATACTTAATCGTTTCAGAAGAACGTCTTGAAACACACAAGAAATTCGTTTTTCCCTCAAACGGAGCATACATCTTTTTTATTCTATCAAATCCTCTTTGAGCATTAGCCCCAATTACAATTCTATCTGGATGGAAAAAGTCGTAAATGGCAAACCCTTCTCGTAAGAACTCAGGTAAAGAAATAACCTCAACATCGGCTTTAGGATTTTTTTGCTTTATTAAAGCTTCAATCTTATCCCCTGTCCCAACTGGAACGGTGGACTTTGTAGCCACAACCGTAAAGTCGGAAAGAAGCGGCGCAATTTCTTCTGCTGCTGCATAAATATATTTTAAGTCAGCCTCTTTTGTTTTGGGATTAGGCGGCGTGCCTACTGCAATCAAAACAACATCAGCTTTGGGAATAGCTTCCTTGATATTCGTTGTAAAAGAAAGACGTCCTTCTTTTAAATTTTTAAGGAAAAGTTCTTCCAATCCTTCTTCGAATAGAGTCACTTTTCCTTGCTTTAACTGTTCAATTTTAGAGCGTTCTTTATCCACGCAAATCACTTGATTGTCAAACTCTGCAAGCCCCACACCTGTTGGAAGTCCGACATATCCAGTTCCAATAATTGCTATTTTCATGATTTCCTCATTTTTAAATAAACATCCTCTTTCGCAAGGGTCAATTTTCTCAATTTTACAAAGCATCCAAGCTTTAAAAACCTTAAACAGCCTCTACATCCAAGCTTTGCTGTCTCTTCTCTTTATAAAAAAGAATACTATTTCTCTTATATAAAAAGCGTCCCATCTCTCCTTGAAGAGTCAACGATTACTCTAAAACAACTCTAAAAATTGTCAATATTAAAAAATTCTTTAACTTATATTAAGAAAAAAATTACATCCTAAAAAAGAGAAAAATTCATCTCTTTTTTAATCCATTTTACAGCTTTTTTTGTTCAAAATTCTTCTTTTTTAAAGGAGTTTAATGTGTTTTATTAAAAAAATATTGAAAAATTTTTTTCAAAAATAAATATATTATTCAAAATCTTATTTTAATATATTACATATTTGTTTCATTTTTGTTTCGTTTTTGTGACAACAGGCTTGATTTTGAAAAAGAAATCTGTTTAGATACCCCATGTTTTAATTTTTACAAAGGAGACAACACGTGAAAAAGACCCCCTTATCGTTAGGAATTTTAGGCGTTCTTTTATTTTCTATGCAAGCAAAAGCTGGTGGATATCAGTTAAACGAATATACCACTACAGGATTAGGACGTTCTTATGCCGGTGTGGGTGTTGTTGGCGATGATTATTCGGCAATAGCATTTAATCCTGCAGGAATGAGTTTAATGACCTCTGGATACCAAGTTGGATTAACAACGGTTCAGCTAAAAGCCAATGTTGACGATCAAGTCAATCATAAGGACCCTGGAACCATCCGCGTTTACGCCCCAGTTCCAAACATTTTTGCCCAATATAATGTCAACGATAAAATCAATCTTGGCTTTGGAATTTATGCCCCTTTTGGGCTCTCTACCCGTTATAAAAAAGATTGGTTTGCAAATGCAACCGCCGTTGAATCGCAATTGGAAATCGTGGATTTTGCACAAGCCATTTCTTATAAAGCTTCCTCAGAATGGACGCTTGGTGGCAGTTTTATCTTACGTTATATCCGTGGAAAAATGACAAACGTCATGCCAGATCCTGTCACAAAAGTAGCCGTTGACGGATCTTGGAGTGAGTTTGATTTAGACGGTTGGACTGTCTCTGGAACATTAGGTGTTCTTTATGAACCCAAAAAAGATACTCGACTCGGTTTTTCGTGGCGTCTAAAAAGTGCGCAACAAGTTAAAGGAGATCACACAATTTCCCATTATGATTTATCCTCCGCTTCTTGGGCCACTGTCCCATCTTTAGCCCCTCTTGCTCAAGATTGGTCAGAAGAAAGCACCGGGCGTGCCTCTCCAGATTTACCTGAAACATTTACTTTATCGGCCTATCATAAAATAGATAAAGTTGCCTTATCTGGAACGGTTAAGTGGACAAGATGGAGTCACTCTTTTGAAAAATTTTCGTTAAAGTCTGATACACAATTTTTCCAACTGGCTTTAGATGGCGCAAAAGTTCAACATTATAAATGGAAAGATTCTTGGACCATTACCGTTGGGGCAGACTATGATTACTCCGAAAAATGGACATTCCGAGCTGGAACAGGCTATGATGAAAGTCCTTCTCACAGAAAATACAACAGAACAATCCGTATTCCAGATAATGACAGAATTTGGCTTTCTTTTGGGCTTTCTTATAAAATGGAATCTTCCCAAATTGATGTCGGATATGCCCATATGTTTATGAAGGCAACTGAAGTTGACGATGAAGGGGTCAAAGCAAAATATGACTCGCAATCTAATATTTTAGGGGTATCCTATCAATACAAGTTCTAATTACATTGCTTTTCTTTGAAGGGAAAATCCCTTCAAAGAAGCTGGCAATAACAGGGGGAATAATGATTAAAAGACCT
The DNA here is from genome assembly GCA_009929265.1 of Alphaproteobacteria bacterium. Lineage (GTDB taxonomy): Bacteria > Pseudomonadota > Alphaproteobacteria > CASFRQ01 > SAAU01 > SAAU01. The sequence goes on along the minus strand of SAAU01000006.1, from coordinate 69,850 downwards.
TATAGTTTAAAAGAAGAAGTTTGGAGTAGCTTAATTCACGGCGTCGGCATTCTTTTAGGAGTTGCCGCCTTAAGTGTTTTGGTTTCTTTGGCCTCTATTTACTCAAATGCTTGGGCTGTTGTTTCAACGGCCATTTTTGGAAGCTCCATGATTTTGATGTATACAGCTTCCACGCTTTATCACGCCGTTCAAAATTCTGAAATAAAAAAGAAATTAAAGAAATTTGATCATATTTCTATCTATTATCTCATCGCGGGAAGCTATACCCCTTTCCTTCTTGTTAATTTAAGAGGAACACTTGGATGGAGCCTTTTTGGCATTGTTTGGGGGTTGGCCGTCATCGGCACTTTCCTTAAGCTTTTCACGCAAGGAAGTGGCACAAAAATCTGGTCCATCAGCCTTTATTTAGCCATGGGGTGGATTATTGTTTTTGCCTCAAAAGCTGTTGTAGAATCTCTTCCTCACATTGGATTTGTTTTTCTTCTTTTAGGCGGATTATTTTACACCTTTGGAGTCCTTTTTTACATTTGGAAATCAAAGCCATACACGCACGCAATTTGGCATTTCTTTGTTCTAGCCGGAACAATTATGCACTTTTTTTCAATTCTTTATTCGTGCGTTCTAAACTCTTAAATTCCGAGGAATCTTTATATCTAAGCGTTCTACTTTTAAATCCCTTCTGATTGAAAAGTAAAGGACAGCCGAGATAATAATTGTAGCCATATCCGCATAAGGCATTGCCATAACCAATCCCTTCATTCCAAAAAAGCTTTTTAAAATGAATAAAGCCGGGATATAAATCAACCCTTGTCTTAAAATAGATAAAATTATGGCCGGTTTGGCCTTTCCAATCGATTGGAAAAAGACCGTAAAAACAAAGACAAAACTGATAATTGGAAAAGGCAAAACTAAAATTCTTAAATACTCTACCCCTAATGAAATAGAAGATTCATCCAAAATAAAGAACCCTATAAAATATTTGGCATATAAAAATAGAACAGCAAAACAAAGTGTGCCAAAAACAGTTCCAATTGTCATCGTAAATCTTAATGCCTTTGACATCCTTTTCAAAAGCTTAGCAGAATACGTATACCCAATGAGCGGCTGAATCCCGTTTGTAAATCCAATCATCAAGAGAATTGGTACGGATAAAATCCGATTGACAATCCCCACCAAAGCAATTTGGATAGCTCCGTAATCTGCGGATAATTTAATTTGCAACATCGTTCCCAAAGAAAAAAGAAGCGTATTGAAAAAAGGAGGAACCCCCATTTCGGAAACTTTCTTTAAAATTCTTTTTGAAAAGATAAAATATCGCGGAGATATGGTCAGAACCGTTTTTTTGGAAAGGAAGAAATACGCATACACACCCATACTTGAAATATTGCCAATCACTGTTGCAAAAGCGGCACCATAGCATCCCCAATTCAGGCTTAAAATCATAATCGGATCTAAAATAATATTGACAACTGTTCCAAAGATCATCCCAATCATAGCTTCTTTTGCAGCCCCCTCCGAACGCAAAATCTGTCCCATAACCAGTTGAAGCATAACAGAAAAAGCCCCAATACTCATTACTTGATAATATTCTTTTGCAAAAGGATACACCTCAGGCGTAGCCCCTAATAAAATCAAAATTTCATGCATAAAAAAGAGAAAAAAGACACTTGAAATTAAACTGACCGCAAAAGCAGAATAAAAACAAAAACTGGAAACGACTTTGGCTTGTTTTAATTTCTTTTGCCCCAATAAACGGGAAATAACGGAGGCTCCGCCTAAGCCAAAAAAATTGGCCAACGCCATAATTAAAAAGAACAAGGCATTGGAAAGCGTCACAGCTGCGATTTTTAAGCTGTCTCCTGTTTGACCGATAAAATAGCCATCTGCTAAATTATAAATAACGGTAAAAAGCATTCCAAGCATTGTTGGAATAGCCAAATGAAAAACTGCCCGGGGAACAGACAGCTTTTCAAAAATATCTTTTTTCATAAACTTATTTTTCCTTATTTTAAATCAGGATGAACCTAACAAAATATTGAAAAATTGTCAAACATTGCTTTTTTTTAATTTCAGCTTTATTTTATAGACCTTAAAAATTCAGCATCCTTTATCCAAGGCGTCGTTTCCGTCTCTGGCTTTTGCCCTGTTTCAATCGTCATTGGGATTTCAGCATTTGGCACGAAAGAGAGCATTCTTGGAATATCAAAATCCCCATCCCCTAAATGGAAATGCGCATCCTCTGTGCCGTTCCACTCTCCATCACAGATGTGAAGCATATCAGGGTTAAGAGCACAAAAGGCTTTCAAATCCTCCGTCTTATCTGCTTTTCTTGTATTTGCCGAGCATTTAAGATGGGAAAAATCTAAACAAAAATGACAGCCCACTTCTTGCTTAATTTTTGCAATCAAAGAAGGGGTGCACCCCAAGGAAATCCCCCAAACTTTGGAAGCCTCTTCATCTGTCATTCCCTTAGGCTTTCCAGAATAGTAAGTCGTATTTTCAACAGCTAAACGAGGATCATTAAAACTTTTAAATTGATGTAAAACTTCCTCAAAGCCACCTTCTTGCCGTGAAACCCCTGTGTGGGTGACGATAAAGGGCGCCTTAAAATCATCTGCAATCCTTTGAGCTTCTGCAAAAAGCGTCCGCATTCTTGGGCGTTGTTCCTTGTCTGAGGGATTAAACCCATGTCCCAAATGAGCGGCATGAACAATCACAGGCACGTCATCTGCCAGATTTTTTATTAAAAAGGAACGCACCTCGTCCGTATAAGCTTCTGGAAAAGCATAGACCTCAAGATAATCAAAAATGCCTTCTCGAATATTTTGAATAATGTCCAAGACAAAGCTTTTTTGTGTTTCTACATTTTTGGTAAAAATTTTAGCGCCAAGTTTATGTTTCATTTTAATACATCCTTAAAAAAATTTATTTTTTCTTCCACTCTTTTAAACGCTTAATAGCCTTTAAGACATTTTCACGAGATCCAAATGCCGTCAAACGGAAATACCCCTCTCCAGACGGACCAAATCCAGACCCAGGCGTTCCGACAATTTGAAGTTCATTTAACAAATAATCAAAGAAATCCCAAGACGTCATTTCATGAGGAATTCGAATCCAAACATAAGGAGAATGAACGCCCCCATAAACCTCAAACCCCGCTTCTTTTAAGCCTTCTGAGACAAGACGCGCATTTTCTTTATAGTAAGAAATAAGGGCCTTTACCTCTTTTTTGCCTTCTTTAGAAAAACGCGCTAAGGCTCCCTTTTGTGTAATGTAAGGGGCACCGTTATATTTGGCTTCCAAGCGACGCCGCCAAAGGGCTTGCACCTCAACGCCATCAATTTTAAGCTCATGCGGCATAACCGTATAGCCCAAACGAAGCCCTGTAAATCCAGCATCTTTTGATAAACTTCGAAGCTCAATCGCGCATTTTTTAGCCCCTTCGCATTCGTAAATACTGTGCGGATATTCGTCTTCAACATAAGCTTCATATGCCCCGTCATAAAGAATTAACGCATCATTTTCAAGAGCATAATCCACAAACTTTTGAAGTTCCTCTTTCGACAGCATTGCTCCTGTTGGATTATTTGGGAAACAAAGATAAATCAAATCCACTTTTGAAGACGGAACAGGGGGCACAAAGCCGTTTTCTTGAATGCAAGGCAGATAAACCACCTTTTTCCAAGCACCCTTTTCAAAATCAAACTCGCCCAATTTTCCCTCTAAGGCATTGCAATCCACATATGCTGGATAAACAGGATCACATAACGCCACCGTTTCGTAATTAAAAAGCTCTGGAATATTGCCAGAATCTTCCTTAATCCCGTCATTGATAAAAATCTCGTCGGAGGCAACGGACAAGCCCTTTTCCTCGTACTCTTTTGAAATCGCCTCTCTTAAAAAAGCATATCCTTCGTAAGGCCCATACCCCTTAAAGCCTTCCTCTGTGGCTTGCTCATCCATGGCTTTTTTAACCGCCTCTACCACGATTAAAGGAAGCGGACGGGTCACATCCCCCACGCCAAGCTTAATCACTTCGGCCTCAGGATGCGCCTTTTTATAGGCATTTGTGCGGCGAATAACCTCTTCGAATAAATCTTTTTTAGGTAAATTCAAATAGCTTTTTTTACAAGAAATCATAAGAGCTCCTTATTAAAAATTAACAATATCTCTTTTATAATTAACTTTAAGGATAAGGTCAATAAGCATTCTTTTCATTTTTGGTAAGAGGCTCATTTGCTTTAATTTTTAAAAAACAGCCCCTCCATTTCCCAATAAAAAAAGCCTCCTTGAAAAATCAAGAAGGCCTTTTACTTTTATTTTTGGTTAACTGGTACTAATTCTTCATAAACAGAAAAAATTTCCGTCGATGATTTATTGTTACATGAAGAACAAAGAGGGACAATATACCATTTATCATCACTGCTATAAGCTTTCATTACATGGGCGCCAACCAAATTACTTCTTGAAGTACAAGCTGAACATTCTCTGGCCTTTTTCCCAGCTTTTTTTTCCCAAAAATCAAGCCATGAAGAATATCCCGAAGGAACCTGCCTATTAGAAGTTCCATTTAAATTTTTAACAGAGGTCATATAAATCACTTCCTTTCAGTAAAGGATTTTTACATGGAAAATTATACCTCTTTAAATAGTATAAAGTCAAATTGAGGAAAATATAGGTTGTATTTCTTCCAATAAAAAAAGCCTTAGCTAAAAAACTAAGGCTTTTAAATGGTGCCGACGCACGGACTCGAACCGCGGACCCACTGATTACAAATCAGTAGCTCTACCAACTGAGCTACGTCGGCTATCAAATCAATGACGGAATTTATATAAGATAAATCCTTCCTTGTCAATACAAAAAAAAGCGCCTTTTTAAATTTTTTTTTGAAAGAGGTTTAGAAAACTCTTTTCCATTTTTTGCCCGTTGCTTTTTTATTTGAAATGGTGTAAAAAGCAAAAGTCCATTTGGAAGGGTGGCAGAGTGGTCGAATGCGGCAGACTCGAAATCTGTTGTGCGGTTTACCCGCACCGGGGGTTCGAATCCCCCCCCTTCCGCCATACTTAAGTTATTGATTTTACACAATATTTTCTCGCGACGTTCTGCGCCATACACAGGTGTATGACTTTGGTATAGCTCTGAAACAGCCCTAAAAAAGCCGATTTTTTGTTACTTCTATACAATGCCCTATTTTCGCGAGTCACTGGGTACATTAAATAAACATTAAATACACATTAAAAATGCCCAATAATATATTTATCTTTTTGAGAAGAATGCATTTTCCTGTTCTGCAAATGTGGTGCAAGATGATGCAATACTGAACAGGTTTTGAAGTCCGATACAGATATCTTCTTTGCCGTCCATAATATGGTTGATGATGCGGGGCGACAGATAAGCTAGATTCAGATATTTATAAACTGTGCGATGGGCGATTTTTTCCTGTTTCATAATATGCTCGACAGGAGTTCCGGATTCATAAAGTTTCTTATAACGCCAGCCTTGAGCTAGTGCTTTTATCAGTGCTTGGGCGTTTTCTGTTTTGGTTAGAATTGATGTTTCGCTGCCGTTGTATCGATTGGTGGCTATCCCCTTGCGGATGAATATCGGCTTTTCGATAATCATAAATCTCCCATCATTGCTGAGGTAGCTTCCGGATAATTCATTTTCAGATGTGTTAAGATTGCTTTGCTTGAATGGTGTTAGGTATGATAAATCGGCAATATTGATAAAGTATGTCAGACGATTTTCATGATAAATGATTTTATCAATCATTGTCGGGATAAGCTCTTCGCTGTAGTGGATTTGTTTGAAGGCCAGTTTGGTTGATCCCGGCAATGCTTTCATATTTGAATCTAAAAACGCCTTTACGGTTTCGCAGGTTATCTTTTCCAGGTCACCGGCGGGAAGATAAAAACCTTTCAGTTTATAATACCGATATTTTTGTTTCTGATTTTTTGAACTTTTTTGATTGGTAAAGACATTCCCGGCAGCGTCGGTGATTTTGTTGTGGAGTAAATATGTTTTTTGACGATACGGGACATCGCCACGTTTATAGTTATTTGCCAATTTTTCTTGAACAGAATCAAACAGCTCTTTTGAAATAATAGGTTTATGTTGACCTTTAAACGCTTCTTTGGTTCTTTTGTTTTCGATATATCCGGCATAAACCTTTTCTCGAAGTAACCTGCTGAGTGCCGACGAGCCGATGGGAGCGCCACCTCGCTCTTTGTCATCCGCTGTTTTCCACTTCTTATGCGTAATGCCTTTATCGCGGAGATAAAACATTAACTCCAGAACAGACGGTAATTCTATATATTTTTCAAAAATTTCTTTAACTTCCTCGGCTTCTGCCTTGTTTATTACAAGCTTCTTGTCTTTGATATCATAGCCGAGCTTCGGTATACCGCCTGTCCACAGTCCTTTTGATTTCTGCGCGTGGAGTTTATCACGCACACGCTCGGAGGACACTTCCCGCTCGAATTGGGCGAATGACAACAACATATTCAGTGTCAGTTTGCCCATGGAAGTCGATGTATCAAAGGCTTGCGTAATGGATACGAAGTTACAACTATGCTTATCAAACTCAGTCATCATGTTGTGAAAATCCATGATTGAGCGCGACAGGCGGTCGACTTTATAAACGACAACCGTTTGGATTTTGCCGGCTTTGATGTCGCGTATCATTTCTTGCAAGGCTGGGCGATCGGTTGTGCCGCCAGATATGCCACCATCCGTATAGGTTTTATAATATTCCCAGTTATTGAATGCTTGAGATAAGATATAGTTACGACAGGCTTCTTCCTGATTGTGGAGACTGTTGAACTCCAACTCCAGCCCTTTTTCGGTTGATTTCCTAACATACACCGCGCAGTTAATTTTGACCATGAACTAGACCCCCATTTTTATTATTCAATCCAAAAAAATCATTGCCGGAGACCTTATGTCCGCAAATCACAAGAGCAATCGCTGACAGTGTTTTATAATGTTCATTATTGTAATAAAATCGCCCATCCGGACACACTTGTACCACGTGTTGTTTGCCTTTAAACGTCTTTTCAATTTGCGAGCCGGGTTTCAGATGATATTTATGTTTATAGGATTTTGCGACGCATTCATCTGGATTTTTTGCATAAACATTAAGTCGCGTGATATGCCTTTGCTCTATCGCCAGCCCTGTCTTATCACACATTATTTTATACCAGAGCGGTTTTGCTAGTGGCACACCGCTCGAGAAATAACAATTCCATAATTCCTGTAGTTCTTCCTTATTCATCCGTTTGACCTCATCCAGCGATTTTGGCAGTTTTTTCTTATATTTTTGTATAGCCATATTTCACTCCTTTCGCAAGCACATGAACGCTTACAAAGGAGGTGAAGTCAACTTGAATAGTGGGTAAAAAACAGTTATTTCTCTAATACCCGCCATAAGTAAGGACTCTAACAGTAACTTGGGGCTTTTTGAGTCTGGTTACGGCATACTCAAGCCCTTGACTAAAGGCATCGCACTGGTCACTGAAGGTGGAATTTGGGAACGTTGTGAGCTCTTCTATAAAATCATCCCACCAAGGGCCTTTTATATTCGGAAAAACAACGGTTCCATCTTTAATATATGCGGATACGCCCTCTAGGCGGACCTTTTTATCTTGAGTTGGTTTAATCGCTATCGGTGTGAAAATTCTGTCATTTTTCACGTATTGAATGACCTGTGTGCCGGCAGATGCATCTTCAATCAGGGTTGTTACTGTGGTCTTATATCTATCTTTCATCTGCTGATTTATATCTATGACCCGCTTTACCAATTCCGGAAACTCCGCCCTAAATCTAATACAGTCAATCATATAAATTCGGTCTTGTCCTACGCCCAAAATAACACCTGCAAAAGCTGGCGCTAAAGCCTTGGGCAACATGCGTGAAGAAATGGGCATATCTGCTGATGAAATGCCAGATGTTGCTAAGGAAGCTTTACTGGCACAAAAACGCCTTTCTGGTATGGGTGTTGAAATATTTAAGGGCGGTAAAATGCGCTCCATGGTGGACATCCTTAAAGATATGTCCATTGCCTTAAAAGATGCTAATGATCAAGAAAGGCTCTCTACAATTAAAGATATTTTCGGCACACGTGCTGTCTCCGGTGCTTTGGCAATTCTAAAAAGCATTGAAACAGGTCGTCTAGATGAGGTTTACGATAAGGTAAAGAACGCCGACGGTGCGGCCAAAGAAATGGCTGACCGCTTAAAGAACACAACGATCGGAGCTTTTAAACAGTTCGGATCAGCAATGGAAAGCGTTGGAATATCTATTGGTAGCGTTCTTTTGCCTGCCTTTAGAGATATCGCTCTTGGTGCTGCGGAAGTAGCAAGCTGGATTAGTGCCATGGCTGATAAATTTCCATTTGCAACAAAAGTAATCGGACTTGCCGTTGCAGGATTAATCAGTTTCAAAATTGCTGCCATTGGTATGGGGTATACATGGACATTCATCAAAGGCGGTTTCTTATCTGCAAAGGCAGCAGTTATCGGCTTTAGAACCGCTTTAACCTTGATGAAAGTTACTATCGCAGGTGTTCGTTTTGGCGGAATTCTGACAAGTCTTCTTTCATTTGGTAAAGGCTTATGGAGTGTTGCTGCAGGTGCCATTCCTGCTGTGATTACTGCGGTTAAAGGAATGAACCTTGCTTTTTTGATGTCTCCGGTTGGGTTGATTATCGGGGCGATTGCCGCAGGTGCTGGGCTGATTATCTATTACTGGAAGCCGATTTCCAAGTTCTTCGGGAAACTGTTCTCTCCTGTAATCGCCGTCTTTAAGAATGTGTTCGGCTGGGTCGGAACGCTTTGGGAAAAGGCAAAGAATATCTTCAAGGGTGTTAAAGAATGGATCAGTGATAGTTGGGTCGGTAAGGCTTGGAACTGGGCATTTGGAGATGATGAAGATGAGGAAAACGAAAAGCCGAAACCCGCCAATGATAATAAACCGCCTGAAATCGGCAGAGTTGCAAAGGACATGGAAGCCGACTTTAATGAAGTTGAAGCTCCTAATATCACGACTTTACCAACGTCTCAAGGGAGTTATGTCGGGGGCAACACAAACATTACAGTTGAAGCTCCGATTACTATTAACGCAAGCGAAGGCATGAGTGAAAAAAAGATCGCACAGCAGGTTAAGATTGCTTTAAAGGAAGCCATGCGTGAAGCAAATTCAAGAAAGAGAGCAGTAAATTATGATTAGTTCATTTGGTGATTTAACAAAGTCTTTCGGCGGAAAACTGAATCTGAATTCCATGCTTGGGGTCAATATGATGATGATCCTTGGTGTGTATCGGTTTTGTGTGTCCAATGCTTCATACCAAAGCCTGAAAAGACAAACGGAATACAAGTGGCAGGAAGTAGGCCGTATCGGTGCTGAGCCTGCCTTGCAGTTTACAGGTAAAGGCTTGGAAACGATAGAGCTTGAAGGTGTGATCTATCCGCAATTTAAAGGCGGATTGCGTCAAGTGACCTTGATGCGTGCCGAGGCTGGTCTTGGCACACCTCTCATGCTTATTTCAGGGAACGGTTTTGCTTTCGGGAAGTGGTGCATTGCTTCTGTCTCGGAAAATCAATCTGTCTTTTTAAAGGACGGGTCGCCTCGCAAGATAGAATTTACAATGACTTTGAAAAAATATGGTGAGGATAAAGAACGCGGGATTAAAGGAATTATTAAAAACGTGGTGGGTAGCTCATGATTGTTTACAAGACTAAAGACGGGGAAACATTGGATTACATCTGTTGGAAGCACTACGGTCACACAAACGGCACTGTTGAAAAAGTCTTGGAGAATAATCGTCATCTTGAAAACTACGATGCTGTTTTGATTGCGGGGATTGAGATCGTCCTACCTGAAATAAACACTCAAAAGAACAAAGAAACTGTGAGGTTGTGGTCATGAGGCCTATTTTTAAGATACTTGCTGACAAAGCCGACGTCACAGACATATTAAGCACAAGACTGGTTTCAATCAGCATTACTGATGAGACAGGTCTTGTTTCAGATAAAGCAGAAATCCTGCTTGATGATCGTGATGATAAACTGGAAACACCACCTCGAGGGGCCGAGCTTGAAATCTCAATCGGTTACGAAGACACAGGGCTTTACAAAATGGGGCTTTATGTTGTTGATGAGGTCGAGTGTTCAGGCATGCCAAGGCAGATGCGAATTACTGCCAAAGCTTCCAACACAAAAATGAAAGAAACCTTTAGTGCCATGACCGCCCCAAAATCAAGGTCTTGGCATGATCATACTTTGATTGGTGTGATCAAGAAAATAGCTAAGGAGCATGCTTTTGATGATGCTTTAATCGATGCAGTCTTTGATAAAATCTATCTTGGCCACATGGATCAAACTGATGAAAGCGACATTGCTTTTCTACAAAGACTGGCTCAAGACTTCGGAGCTTTTGTAAAACCTGCTGGCGGTTTTCTGATCTTTTCAAGACGCAAAAGAGCAACCACTTTAAGTGGAGCTTCTATGCCTATCGTGAAGTTGGAACCAGAGAATGTTTCAACGTTCTCTTTTGTATTGGCTGAGCGTGGAAAATACGGAAAAGTCATTGCTAAGTGGCATAATTTCAAAACGGGAAAAGAAGAAAAGGTTGAAGTAGGAAGTGATGAGCCTGCTTTTTCAATGCGTCATACATACGCCACTAGGGATAGAGCCTTAAAAGCAGTTGAGGCAAAACTTGAAGAAGTATTAAACGGTACAGAAAAATTGGATTTAACCATTGTGGGTGATCCGACGATTTGTGCTGAGGCTCGCGTATTTGTAAACAACTTAAGCAAGAAAGTTAACGGCGAATGGATTGCTGTTTCTGTATCTCATCAATTTGCAAGTGAGGGGTACACCAGCCAGTTAACTTGCGAAAAACCTGTCAAATAAGGAGTTAAATTATGTCCCCTAAAGTAAAAAAAACATCCGAAGGCGATCTCATCGTAATGCCCTTAAAAGAGTTTGAAGATCTAATTGAGGAGGCCTCAAGACGTGGTGCCGGAAAAGCTCTAAAAAGAGTTGGTTTGGACGATGAACAAGCAGGTTTGGATATCAGAGATTTACGAGATTTTTTAAAGGCTTTGCGTATTGCAAAAAAGGATGCCTTTAACGTTTTCGTAAAATGGTTTGTGGTGGGTATTTTAACACTTATCACGGCTGGTTTTATTTCCCTTATGGGGAATCATCTTAACATAAAATAAGGAGAATAATATGCCACAATTTAGCAACCGTTCTGCGGAACGGCTGGCGACTTGTCATGCCGATTTGCAGAGACTTTTTAACGAAGTCATCAAGAAATATGACTGCACCATTTTGGAAGGTCATCGATCAAATGAACGCCAAGAAGAGCTTTATTATCAAGGTAAATCCAAGCTTCGTGCAGGCTTCAGTAAGCACAATGAAAACCCGTCCATTGCAGTGGATGTAGCTCCATATCCGATTAACTGGAATGACCGCATCCGTTTTTATCATTTTGTCGGATACGTGAAAGGCGTTGCGGATCAGCTGGGTATTGAAATTCGATGCGGAGCTGACTGGGACGGCGATAACGATCTACATGATCAAACATTTTTTGACTTACCACATTTTGAATTGAAAGGAGTTTAACTATGACAAACAGTTTTTTAGAAGATGCCAATGGCAACAAATCCTCAAAACGTCTTTGGGGTTCAATCGTTCTCGGGATTGGGATTTTATTCTCAATCGTTTTATTCATTTACAGCTTATCAAAGGGTGCAGCCGATGCTGCAACCGCGCTTGGAATTATTAACATGTTTTTAATCTCCGGTGGCGGACTTCTTGGGATCGGTGTTTTTGAAAAAGGAATTCAAAGCAAGGAGAAGAAATGATCGAAGGGCTTTTAATCAAGGCGGGAGTGGCTGTTGGGCTGCTCTCCGCAGTTTTTATCTTTGGATACTTCAAAGGTAAAAGTAGTGAGCAACACAAGCAACTTAAAAAAGGAGTAGACGATGCCCTTAAAACTCAAAAAAGGCGTTCAAAGCGTCGCAATGATACTGATGATACTGTCATTAAGCGCATGCGTAAATACACCCGTCGATAACTTCTGCCTCTGGGCAAAGCCAATCACGGTCACAGAAGATGAGCTAGACAATAAACTCTCCATGGAAACCATCCGTCAGATCGACGACTATAATCAGGAATGGGAAGAGAGGTGTGGAGAGTGAAATATTTAATTTAAATCAGACTTCACTAATTTATAAAGTTCTCTTAGTTCACCATCTCCCATATCTAAAATAGGTTCATACATAAACGAATTGACATGAATATTTTCAGGAGTAATTAAATTTACTCTCTTTAAAATTTCTATATGGCTTTTTTCGTTATTGTATTCTTCTTCATATTTTTTAAGAAGCTTCCAATTTTGCTTAGTTCCGAGTTTAGATAAAAATACATTATCTGTAATTTTTTCTGACATGAATTTCTCAGCTTTTAACCTAATTGCAATAGATAAAACAATTTTATTTTCTAGATTAATACCTTCATCCGCAATTAAACATTCATCTGCAGTTTCAAAAATTAAATCTATAACTTTTTTATTGTTATTATTTGGGAAATTGATTCCTTGAATGTTGCTTTCGAATGTTTCCTTTATATTCTTCAAGATTAAAGTATTTGTGTTGTCTTTGTAATGTAATACAGAGGTCAATAATCTATAATTATCATTATCCATCCCCTGTGTATATTCAATAATATTTCTTATAAATGGAATTGAGGCTATTAATTTCTTATTGTCGTTTAAATCCGACTTCCAATTATTAATGAAAGGATTTTTAAGATATTTAATCGGTTCTAATTTAATGCCAGAAGTATTTTTCAGGGCTATTAAACTTTGTTTATAAGTTGAAACCCTTCTGCTTTGGATGGTTCTAAAAAAATCAAAATTATGGGATAGAATCATCATATAAAAATTATCTATCTCAGACATATATTTCAGATATTCAATAATGGCATATTTGTTTTTATAGTCAAAAGAGTCGGCTATATCATCAATAATAAATAATGTTTCAGAAACTTCTTTTTTGCGCGCCTCTACTTCAAAAATAATATTTAAAATGTATAATGCTCTTTGCTCTCCAGTGCTTAATATACTCAGAAGATCTTCTTTCTTTTCAAATAATTTCTCACCATCTAAGTCTCTAAATATAAATTCAATAGTTTCAACATCATTCTTTAATATAACATCTTCTTTGTTTTTAATGTTTAAGTGGAACGGTAAGTGCGAAAATCTTGTATTAAAAATTCTTATAACCTCTTCCCAATCAGTTTTTTCGTTTTTTGCTTCTTCTATTAGTTCTTTTATTTTTATTTGCCCTGATTTATATTTTTCAACTAAATCTTTGTAAGCTTTTTTCTGCTCTACAAAGTAAGCTTTCCATAAATCCTTTTTTAGTTTATCTAAATCGGAAAGTTCTTGTAAAATTTCTTTATTATCCAAAAGGTATTCTCTAAATGAGCGAAGTTTTTCGTTAGAGAGCTTTTTGCCAATATCAGTAAAAATCTTTTCTAACTCCGCATCGTTAAATATTTTATTCTTTTCTTTTTCAAATAAGTCAATTATATCTTTATCATTATTATATTTTGTTTCTTTTGCCCCATTGCAAATATTGATAGAATGACCACCTTTAAAAAATTTATTATCTGCTAAATTTTGTTGAATTATTTCGGCGTTATGAAATTTAAAATCCTTATTAAGATAAGGAGATTTTTCAATTAGCTCATCATATTTTTCAATATATTTTTGTATGTCTTTTTTAAATGTTGATGTATTTAAAAATTCGACAACTTTTGGATCAAAGATAGATTGATATTTTATTTTACTAAGTGATGAGGCAATACCTTTTTCAACTTCGCTATCTAAATCAATTAAAATATTAAAAAAGTCTCCATTAAAGGCTAATGATATTTCTTTCTCTATGTTATCCTTTTTAAATCCAGATAGTAATCTTAACTCTTTGAATAAGTCATCCTTGGCTTTATCAATCTCTCGATGAGCATTTTCATATTTTTGTTTAAGATCTTTGTTTGCAAGTAGTGTTGATATTTTTTCTGATTTATAATCAGCATCATATGGTTCTATTACAAAAATATTTTCAGGCTTAACGTCGTTGTCATCTGCACTAATTTTTCTTACAGTTTTCCTATCTGGAAAAGCTAAATCTTTTGTTAAATCGCCCTTAGAATAATCATTGAATGTTTTTGCAAAAGATGTTTTCATAACACCATTTGGAGCATAAATTGCAAATGTTCTGTTGCTAAAGACAAATTCTTGTTCAAGTTTTTTTATACCATAACAATATTCCAGATTTATTTTCAACTTTTCCATTTTATTTAACTCCAGATGTGGCTTTATCCACAAACGTTTCGTAATTACTAGCCACAATGTAGTTTGTCTCTTCACCAAGGGCTTTGAAATGTTCATGTCCGCAATGAATTTTAGCTTGTTCTACGTCACGTAACATATCTTCAAAAATAGTACCTTTGCTTTCAACCACGAAATACAACTTTTCTTGACCATCAAGTTCAAATAACACTGCCCAGTCAGGATTGTATGATCCAAGGGGAGTTTCAATCTTAAACCAACCTGGTAGCTTAGCGTAAACTTTAACTTCATCATTCTTTTCAAAGGATTGAGCAAGACCGGATTCGATATCTGAATCATAAACAACATGGTCATAAGCAGATTTTTCAGCTTCGATCATATTTTTGTTTAAATATCCAATCAGCTCCTCGCTTTCAAAAAGCTCTTGTGCGTAAAAATGTTCGTCACCAATTTTGTGGTATTTAATGCCATCTACGATAAAGCGACGCATTTCACGCTTAATAACTTCTTTCGCCTCATCAATGAATTTTTGAGGGTTATTCTTAAAGTCGTTCAGGCGACCACTCTTAATCAAGATATCGAGAATAGACTTTCGTTTCAGGTTTGTTTCATTTTGTAGGTAGCTTAAAATATCTGGTATTTGATAATCACGCACATCATACAAATGAGTGCTTTCTTGGCTATCCGTAATAGTAACACCAGCTTTACCAATTTCAGTTTTTGCACGAGTGTAATTAAATTTTGTTTTTCCAACGATCAAATTCTTTTGAATGCTTTCTGCACATTTTGTAATAAGCTCCTCAGGATCAAAGTCCACATTGTAGACTGTTTTGTATTTAATGCGATCCCATAGTTCCTTAAACTCGGGACTATCAAACACGGCTTTATTTAAACGTACTGTCCGTTTATCATCGTTATTTTTAATATTTAGACCTCCGGCAACCTTTTTAAGAGTAGCTGTTATATCTTCACGATGTTCTTCAAATTGCTCTGGAAGTTTAACTTTGTCTTCCTTTAAGGCTTTCTTAAGCTCATCAGTTACTCTGCCTCGATCGTCAATATACTTACTTTCCAGCAAGTTCTTCCAAATTATTTCCGAAGCCTCAGCACCCAAAAAGGCTTGCTCGCCATTTTCTTTTTCAATAACGATATTTGCAAAGCTGTGGTCTTCAATAATGCCAAACTTAATGCCTTCCTCTTTTTCAATTTCTTTCTGCAAGCCTTCAACAAAATCTTCATAGGATTCATTCGCCATGACAGTAAGCGTATTGACATCAAACCCGTGAACACGTTCTCCGTCTTGATTGACGGATATACGCAACCCACGTCCTATTTCTTGGCGTTTCTTGATCGTTGATTTTGTTTCATTCAATGTACAGATTTGAAATACATTTGGATTATCCCAGCCTTCTTTCAGAGCAGAGTGAGAAAAGATAAACTTTAGCTTGGAATCAAAGCTAAGTAGTTTTTCCTTGTCCTTCATAATCAAGCTATATGTATCTTCATCAGCCTTTGTTGTACCGCTAGTATCTTTAAAACCTGTCTTGTCACCAGAAAAATATCCGTTGTGAACGATTTCCGGCAGGCTTGATGTATCCATATCCTTGAAGAGAGTATTATACTTTGGTTTTTTGATTGCCTTTGCATATTCTTCCTCAAACATGATAGCGTATTTGCCTTTTTGATCCGGTGCATCATAGTCTCGGTAATTCGCTACTTTATCAATAAAGAAGAGACTTAAAACCTTAATACCCATAGGTGTGAGTTTCAGCTCTTTGTCCAAATGCTCTTCAATGGTTTTGCGGATTTGCAGACGTTTATATTCATCCTCATTCACTTCGCCAATGGCATGGTGTAGGCGAATAATATCTGGCTTGCTGGTGAAGTCTACATATTCATTGCCTTCTTCGCAGTAAATATCATTGAGTACATATCCGTCATAGATAGAGCGTCCTCCAGAAATACTCAGCAAGTCATCACCTTGTTTAACCCATTTCTCGGTACGTTTGACATTACCTTTTTGCTGTATATCAATTTCAATTTTGGCACGGTGACCGTTTTTGTTATCTACGGCTAATAGCTTGATATAAGCTTTGTTGTGACCATCTCTCACCTGAATAGAGGCAACCTCTATCTGTTTCACAAGTTTTTGCTTATAGGCATCAATGGAATCAAGCTTATAAAGCATATTATGCTTCTCAACATGCGTAGCTGAATATCGGAAGGTACATAGGGGATTGAGGGACTTAATGGCCTCTGATGATTTGGCGGTGGTGTCGACACTTTGTGGCTCATCTATAATTACAATCGGGTTGGTGGATTGAATAAAGTCAATCGGTATACCCTGCATTTTATCATTCCAACGATGAATAATATTAGCACTGGTTTCTTTTGCTGGATCAGTGAAGCTTTTGCGGAACGCATCAATATTGATTACCATGATCTGTATATAATCATTCGTGGCAAAACTGCGGACTTGTTCTAGCCGACTAGAATCATATACAAAATAATCAAACGGCACATTATCGTATTGTTCACGGAAGTGTGTATCAGTCATCTGGAGAGATTTATAAACACCTTCTTTAATGGCAATGCTTGGCACAACAATGATGAATTTTGTGAAACCGTACTTTTTGTTCATCTCAAAGACGGATCGGAGATAAACATAAGTTTTACCTGTTCCGGTCTCCATTTCAATCGTAAAGTCACGGCTTTTTAATTCTTTTGTTTGCTTCAATCCATTGTTGAGCTGAATTTTGCGGACATTGTCCTGTATTTCTTCATCCAATAGACGTAAGCGGTTACCGAAACCTTTGTCCGTTTGATTCATTAAAATCGCTTCAAATTCATTTGATGCAAGTGAGGGCATAGAGAATGTTGTTTTATTCAACTCTTGCCCTTCAAATATATCAATGACAGATTCCCAAGCACGACGTTGGTGATTCTGATTTGGATCAAATTTAATTTTCATCATATATCACCTCCTATAAGCTCTTGATATCTTCGATTCCATAACGCTTGAGCGTTTGCAGGGCGTTGGTTTTGACCACATCATCTTTGAAACCATCATCCTTGAACACGACGCGCATAATTTCAGGGTTCAGTTCTTCTTTCAATGCGCCTATGCCGTTTACCACATCCATGTTGATATCCTTGTCTAGGCACACAACCAGAGCGCCTAGACCGATGGAATAAACAGTTTTTTCGGCGATGGTACGCGTTTCAATTGGAACAGTGAGATCAAGACCGTATTTCAAGAGCAATTCATAAAGCACATCATCGCTGGAGCGATCCTGCTTGATATAATCAACAGCATTGAGAAGGTCTTGCTCAAGCGTATCAAAATCTGCTTCCCAGCGTTTAATGTTGGAGCTATCAAGCTTAAAGACTTTGAAACCTAGATCACCCTTATAATCAGGGTTTTCTTCTTGAATTTTCTTGGCAGCACGGCGAATACGTTCCTTGGATATTTCAGCCACATTTGTTGGTAAATTTAATGACTTACAAAAATTAAAGCTTTCTTTTTGTTCTTTAATATTTTCATTCAGTTTTTCAGGTAGTTGAATTAAAATATATCTTGAATTAATATTTTCTTTAGTGTTCAGTAATGTTACTGCTTGAGCTGTTGTACCTGAACCTGCAAAAAAATCTAAAACTATATCATCGTTATCAATAAACCATTTTGCAAGCTGATGTATTAGTCTAACTGGTTTTTTACCATTTTTAAAATCAACGCCTCCTTCTTTAGCAACATTCATCATGTCAGAATAAAAGCCTTTCCAAAGGTCTCCGCGTATCGTAACTCTTCCAAAACTTGGGTTATATGTATCATCAGTATTTAATGATTTTTCTAATGATATATATTGCCTGATATTACCTCCTTTAGACTTTGTTAATAAGTATTTTGAATATTCCACAATATCTCCATAGCCAATACTTTGCTCTATATCAGTAGGTAATGAAATTTCACAAGCAGTCTCTTGGTAAATAATATTCGAAATATCCTCATATATATATTTTTTAAACTTATCAGATAGATACAATGCTTTTTCTATATTTTTAATTGGTAGCTTTTCATTTTTTAACAGCTTTAAAGAATATAACTCTTCTCTAATATCGTTATTTTTAAGCAAAAAATCGCACAAAGATTCCTTTTTATTATTTTCTATTATGCAATTGTAATGTGTGTCAAACAACTCTCCTTTGTCATATAAGACTCTGCTAACTTTGTTTAGTTTAGACTTGTCTTTTGCATAACAGAACACAGGTTCATAATTTTTAACAATTGTTCCTTCTTGTGCAGATTTAACTTTCATTCCTTGTGTTTTTGTTAGCTCTACAGAAAGAATTCTTAATAAATTCTCCTCTCCAAAAACCTCATCACATAGTTTTCGTAGGTTACCAGACTCATTGTCATCAATAGAAATAAAAATAACCCCATCATCACACATCAGGTTTCTCGCCAGCTTTAAACGCGGATACATCATATTCAGCCAGTTAGTATGGTATCTGCCAGCACTGCTGGAGTTAGTTCCCATTTTTTTGCCTTGGCTGTCCACTTGCCCTGTCATTTTAAGATAATTCTTTATACCATCTTTAAAATCATCTGAATAAACAAAATCATTGCCTGTGTTATATGGCGGGTCAATATAAATCATCTTTACTTTGCGGTGATATGATTTTTGGAGGAGCTTGAGGACTTCTAAATTATCGCCTTCGATAAACAAGTTCTCTGTGGTGTCCCAATCAACGCTTTCATCTTTGGCGGGGCGCAGTGTGCCTGTGCTGGGTGTTTGTGCCAAACGACCCGCCTTGCGCTTGCCATGCCATGTAAAGTTATAGTGATCTTCATCTTCCACTACATAATTGCCGAGTAATTCCTGCAACTGGTTAAACTTGATTTTTCCTTCTGCGAATACTTCAGGGAACAGCTCTTTAAGTTGTTCAATATTTTGTTCCACAATATCCATGCTCTTGCCGTCTAGTTTCTTTATTTCGTTCATTTTCTGCTCCTTCTATAAATTTTGTTCCAATTGCTTAATAAAATCTTGGCGTTCTTTTATTAAAACATTTAATTCCAGCTTTTTATTGAATTGTGTTTCCGTCTTGATAGCAGAACGTAATTCTGTAATTTCTCTTTCTAACTCCGTGATTTTTATTAGACTCTCACGGCGATTCTTTGTTTTTTCCGCTGATACGATCTGATAACTACCGCTTCGTTTGGCAGAATTTAGTGCAATCACACGGTTTTTAATATCTGTATAGAATGCGTAAAAATTTACAAAAGACAAGTTTTTTAGTGCCATATCCTGCATAAACTTTTGTTGTGCTTCATTTGGTTTATATGGGTTAAACCATTCTGTCATCCAGGAATCTTCCACCACCCATTTGGATTTGTCCGCTTGGTTGATCCGTTTGTCAGCTACGCTAATGGCAATAGTATCCACAAAGCTAAAAACCAATACAATCGGATATGGAATGGCTTTATTTACAAAGTTTGTAATTCGATTGGTACGATTGGCACTAGTAATATCAATTTGTATAACCGCTATTTCGTCATACTCACGCACCTCATCACGATAAGCAGAGATATTCACCGTTGCAGGTTTAAGCGTATAAACCCAGCGGATCTTCTCAATATCATCCTTCAGGGCTTTTTTGTCTGTTATATCGAGATCAGCGTGTTCTTGGAAAAGCTTCTTGAAAAGAGGTTTATTCAGCAAGCATTTTTCAGAAATGTTCATATATTCATAGAATATCTGTGTCATGCTTCCACCTCCCGAATGATCAAATAGCTAATAACTTCGAAATCTTCGAGACCAGAGAATTGATCTTGTGTGAGCGATGTTCCGCCTCGGCTAAATAGACTTTCAATACCTTTTTCCTCTGTTTTACCAATAACGGATTGAATGGCTGTTTCCAACATGAACTGATATGCCCCCATATCTTTGCCGTTCTTGGTGGTATCATTTAGGCCGGCAATGGCGGATTCATCTATAGTTTTATTCATTGAGCAAAGTTTCTTGAAGATATCGAGGCTCTTTTTGCTCTGCAGATGGTTATATATAATATTGCCATCCTCAGCTACATACACCATGTAATAAGGAGAAAGTGCGTAATTGGGATCAAACTCAACCTTTCCGTGGATATCTTTCAAACAAAAGATGGTGCCTGAAACAATTTCATCCATGCTTTTGCTTACAACAGCATAAAAACCTGAAGGAGATTGTTCGAGCTGTTCCATATTGTCTTTCATAAAGCCTGATAAATCCATACGAAAATCATTGAGTGTCATATCAGTTATCGATACACTGCCATCCATATCTTCAAGATCCACAACAGATTCTTGAAGTTGTTTCATCTGGCGACGACGATATTCTAAATCGTTCATTTGTTTTTTCTCATCATAATTGATGACATTTTCCTCACCGGTGGCAGATATATCAAGTAATACCATACGACCACTCACACGAGCCTCAAGATTGATATATTCGTCCAGCTCCATATTCGGCCAGAAATTGGCAAGCTGGATAGCCTGATTGAGAGATCCTAAACGATCAACACGACCAAAGCGTTGGATAATACGAACCGGATTCCAGTGAATATCATAGTTAATAAGCATATCGCAGTCTTGCAGATTTTGACCTTCCGAAATACAATCGGTTGCAATGAGAATATCAATCTCCGTCGTGGCATCAGGGCTAATTTTATCCCGCTCTTTTGATATTGGTGAAAAATGCGTGAGGATATTGTTCAGGTCTTTGTTTAGCCCTTTAATCGTACATTGATTCGTTCCACTTCCTGTGACCAAAGACGAATGCAAGCCGAGTTCTGATAAAGCCCAATTTGCAATGTTCTCATAAAGATATTCAGCTGTATCCGAAAAAGCAGTGAATATAACAGCTTTTCTGTTACCAATATTAATTGGATTATTAATTTTATTCATCAAAACCTCTTTAAGTTTAAGAAGTTTTGCATCCTCTGTTGCGGTTACTTTTAGTGTATCTGTTTGAAGCTTGGCAAGAAGTTCAAGATCATCTTCTAAATCTTGTTTCCAACGCATCAAATCCATATCCTGAATAAGAATTTTAGTTTTATTACCTATTAGGTATTTTTCAAGCATTGGATCATCTATTTGAATATCTTCGATACTCAACTCTTCAAATTCTGAGTTTTCATGTCGATCAATCTGCTCAAGAATAGTTTGAATTTTATTATGTACTTTACCAACCGTTTGACCAAATGAATTGATAGAGCTTTCCATACGTTTTAACAGATTAATTCTCATCAAGTGAATCAAGTTGCGTTCACGGTCGACTTGACGGAAGACAGACGCACCACCCTTGACCTCTTGGTCGTATTTACGGCTATATTCTTCCTTTTTATCCATGCGAACATATTCGAGGGGGGCATAAGCAGCTAGATTTAATTTTTTAATCGACATATTTACATCTTTAAGTGCTGGAAATTGTCCACTGATATCAATATCAGCTTTTATGTTCATTGGCTTTAAACGATCAGGAAATTTGCCAATTTCATTAATATCGTAATATTTTTCAATATGTTTTCTGGAGCGCGCAATCGTTAATAAATCAAGCAACTTAAAATAATCAAAGTTCATACTTTCCAGTAAAGCTTCAGCTTTGCGTTTATCTTCTGGCAATTTGAGCCACTGATTGAATTTCGTCTGAGCTTTCTTTAGTGTGTTTTCAATGCTGTTAATACCAAAATCAGAATATGCAGTATCTCGTCCTTCTGTGATGAAGGAAACCTGGTTCTTTAAATCATTCATTCGACTGTTTACAGGGGTGGCAGAAAGCATAAGGACTTTGGTTTTAACTCCAGAACATATCACCTGATTCATTAGCTTTTGATATCGGTTAGCTCCGTCAGCCTTAGTGCCGCTGTTACGAAAATTGTGGGATTCGTCAATAACCAGAAGGTCATAATTACCCCAGTTAAGTGTTTCCAGGTTTATCTCACCTGATTTTCCTCCTGGGCGTGATAAATCCGTGTGATTTAAAACATCATAGTTAAATCGGTCTGCTGATAAAAGATTACGCTTGTCGTTAATAGTATAAACTGTCCAATTTTCACGAAGCTTTTTAGGGCAAAGAACAAGAACACGGTCATTGCGAAGCTCATAATATTTAATTACAGCTAAGGCTTCAAAGGTTTTACCTAAACCAACGCTATCCGCAATGATGCATCCATTATACTTTTCCAGCTTATCAATCGCTCCCAGCACCCCGTCACGTTGAAATTTATAGAGTTTATTCCAGACGAGCGTTTCTTTAAATCCAGTCTTAGAACGAATAATACTCTCTTCATCAATGTCCTCTAAATAATCCTTAAATATGTTATAAAGCGTGATGAAGTAAACCAAATTTGCAGGCTTATCCTCTGCTAGGTAGTTAAGGCGGATCATGAGTTCATTCTTGATATCCTGAGTGGCCCTAATGTCATTCCAAATAGTATCAAACCATTGGAGTAGTTGTTTTGTTGTATCAACATCGGAAATACCCATATTAATCTCAAAGGTATCTGATTTGATCTGTCCTAGACCTGTAGCAGTAAAATGTGATCCACCTTGCACAACAAAAGACTTATCCTTGTTTTTAATATGGAACATGTTTTGCGGTGGAAATGCCATTTTTCCATTCATGGCACGAGCTATTACATTTTTTCTAAGCCAAGTTGCACACTCTTTTGCGACACGGCTTTGATCTAATTTGTTTTTTAGCAGTGTTTCTTGCGGTGTGCCTGCAAGCGTATTTAAAGATTCATCATCCCAACGAGAAAGCATTAAACGAAACTCATCAAGGTTTGACAGCTCTTTTTTTAATGCAGAGAAACCATATATTGAAAAAAGACCTGAAAGAACGGCAAGCTTAGAATTGGGCTGAATCGCCTTTTGAAGCTCGGATATAACTTTTCCATGTCCTTTATTATCTAATAGCATCTTTCCTCGATTTTATATAGTGCTTTTTTCATATAAATAAGAACATAAAAGAAAATATGAGAAATTACAAGTAAAAAGCACTTAATAAACGACACCCATGGTCGAACATTTTCTCTTTTTGCTGGACATTTGACCTTAATTGTCTTAAAAATAAAGAAAACAGCTCATTTATGGAGAACAGGTTATGCGCTTTGAACAAGCTGAAAATCTTTTAAAACTTGCGATCTGGATGCAATCAACGGCCGAGGGCGTTTCAACAACAGACATTGCCGAGGAGTTTAACGTCAGTCGTCGTACGGCTGAGCGTATGCGTGATGTGATCGGGCGACTTGTGCCTCAGATGATTGAAATCAAGGAAGGGCGGAATAAACGTTGGCGTATTCCATCGGGCAAGTTTTCCTCACTCACGCGGTTTGATGCGGATGAGCTGGCGGAGCTACAAGCTGCCATTTCGCGTTTGCGTCGTGATAATCTGGAAGAGCCGGCAGATATTCTTGAAAACCTTGCGATCAAAATCAAAAGCATTGTGCGTGCGGATCAGGTAGCTAAGCTGGAAACAGATCTGGAAGCTTTGCTTGAGGCAGAAGGTTTTGCGATGCGTCCCGGACCAAAGCTAAAGATCAAAGGGGAAGTTTTAAATACACTTCGCAACGCCGTCAAAGCCTGTCTTAAAGTCAAAATCACTTACGAGCCTATCCACGAAGAAGACACATCAGAACGTGTTGTTGCTCCTTACGGCTTTTTATATGGCAATCGCCATTACATGATTGCTTGGTGCGATAAGGCAAAAGATTTCCGCATGTTCAGTCTTTCGAATATTCAGGAAGCTGTTATCACGGATAAGCCTTTCACTCGCAAGCGTTCATTCTCTTTGCAGGATTATGCCGAACGGTCTTTTGGTGTGTTCCAAGAAGAGCCTTTTAAGGTTGTATGGAAGTTCTCAAGTGATGTTGCACCACGTGCCAAAGAATATCAATTTCACCCCTCACAGGTCTTTGATGAGCAAGACGATGGAACACTCTTGGTGACATTTACAGCAGGTGGCTGGATGGAAATGTGCTGGCATCTGTTTACGTGGGGCAAGGATGTTGAAATTATCGCCCCTGATCATTTGAAACAGAAGTATCAAGAGATGATTGGGGAGGTGAATAAATGGAAACCATAATTGTAATCGTAGTAGGTTATTTTCTTTATAAAGTTTTTTCTGGCAATAAAAACGGTAAAAAAGAAGAGCCTGTTCTGACAGTTTCAGTGCATGTTGATAACAGCGGTTGGGAAGAAGCAAAAAAGCAAAAAGCGAATTCATTAAAGTCTCTTAAAAAGTCATTCAAGCCTGCACCAGACAATGAAACAGCACTGACAGATACATTTTCAACTTTAGCTGCATTTCATGAAAATCATGGCCACCCCTTAAGCGAGATAGAAGATTCGGTAAAATCCCTTAATCTTCCAGACGATTTAACCAAGCTAGAAGCAGTGCTTAAAAAAGAAATAAACCGCTTTTATAAGCAAAGAGATAATCTGAAATCAAAGGCCATAGCCATTCACCTGTCTTACGAACATGCGCGATTGCAACTGCAGAACCCAGAGCATGAGTGGAAAAGCTTTGCTGGATTGCAAAAGCTTCAATCCAACTGGAAGGCTGAGGAGTATTTCAACGGTCTCTTGACCATGATGATAGCTTTCAAAAACACGTTTCCGAATTCATCTAATGCTGAGAAATTAACATCTGATATTGAGCGTATGTTTGAGTTGTGGAATTCGCAAAATATTGCTCGGGAAAATTTTGAAGCTCAAGTTAAAGCATATAATACTGCACAAACAGCTTCTGATAAGCATTTCATTATTTTAAGCATTATTGAATATTTGGACCGACGTTATAAATTCAACCCATCCTACAAGGATGAGCTTATTAGTTGGTGTCTAAAGGACATTGATCTCTATGAAGACTTCTTAAAATCTTTTCATGATCATGAGCTATTCACCACTGAACAGCAGATGAATTTCTATGATAATCCCGGCCTAAAAGAGAAAAAACTTGAAGCAATCAGCTTTGATTGGGTTAAGAAACTTAAGAATTATATGGTGCCAAGGCTAAACTCATATGATGTTTTGAGTGCAATATATGAAGCAGACGGAAATTCTAAACAAGTTCAATGGCTAGAAAATATTGGTGCTCATATTGGATACACTGATGACGTATCTGTAGAACAATCAGAAGAAAAGGAGGTATTTGATCACAAAACCATAACCCGAGAAATTGAAATTTCAAAATCTGGGCAAAAGGGAAAACTGGCGTTTCTTGATTCAAAGGGTGAAGCTTGTTCAACCGAGTCAGCTTTTAAAGACCATGCTGAGCAACAAGGGTGGCATGTAATGCGAGCAGAAGTATCTTTCTGGCAAGCCATGTTCTGCCTAACATTCTGGGATGAAGTGTTTGAGGGGATGGGAGCCCTTCACAAGGGCAGGATATTCCACATGATCTTTTTAGGGGAGAAGACTTTTATCTTAACAGGCAACAAGAAATCGATAGCCGTTATGAACAGATTAGGTCGATTAATCTTTCTGACTTCATAAACCAACAAATCAAGAGATCTAAAGGAACATGGACAAGGCTTATTTATAATGGTGATCAAGATATGTTGGCATACGCTAAAACAGACATAGTACAGAAATTTTTGCGTAGAGTTGACTCTGATACTTATGCCAAGATCGTTTACAGAATAGCTCAAAATCCAAACGAAAATCGCTCTGGTGTACCAGACTTTATCATCTGGAATGATGACGAACTAAAAATGATTGAGATCAAGAAGGTTCGAGAACAAGTTAGAGAATCTCAGATAAACTGGCTTTCATGGATGGTTGATGAAAATATACCTGTTGAGATTGTACGGGTTAAAGGAGTTAGCAATGCTTCTTAAGCATTTCTAAAAGCTCAACCATTGCATAGGTATCGAGCTTACAGTATTCAGATAGATTTTTCCACAAAATATGCGACTGCTCCGGTGATATGTTTCCTTTTGCAAAGGCGAAGTATCCGTCCATGGCTTCTTGTCCGTTGGCAATGTTCATATCATCATATTTCAAATCCGTAAAAGCCGGTAGGACATATTTAATCGATGCAGAGCCTTGCTGTTTCGGACTGTAAATCCAGCGTTTTTTGAATGGTTCAAGAAGGTCAACAACACGATCATTTATCGCCAACAGGCCATCTGCATACTGAGGAAAGTCTTCTGCCAGCTCTCGATTGCGTGCCATTTCAAAACCTTGATTATAAACAATCACTGAACCTGACTTTCCACATAGCTCAACTAATACTTTGGCAAAAGCCTCACGTGGATCGGATTGTTCTTTATGAATAAACTCAAAATGCTGCAATTCTGCATTTGGATTTTCCTGTACATGAAGCGAGAACTGAAACGGCACTTGCTGAAACGGACGTGTACCATCAAACAAAGGTATGGCAGGCATCAAGGTTTCATAATCCAAGTAGTAAAGCGGATATTCAAGACCTGATAGCCACTCACGGATCGGCTCTTTCTCAACATGTTCTTTATCGCATTGATAGCAATCAACATCAATGGCTTTAGCTCCATTAGGGAAGAGGTTTGGCGGAATGTCATTGATGTCATAGCTTCCAATCTGATTGATGATCTCGTCCATCTTCTTCTTTTGATAGATATCAAAAACTGAATATTTTGGAATATGCTTCCAGCAGTGATGACGGTATTCGCACTCAAAGGGATTGAAGCATCTTTCGCCAATTTGAATATCCGGTTCATCTTTACGATCAAGAACATAACCAAGCTGAGTTGCCCAGTAATCCACATCGCTTTGCTTGGCAAATACTTCGTTTGAAATATCCTCCAGTTTGAAGAGTTTTTGCGGTTCAATGTCGCCTTGTCGTACATAGGTGTTATCAATCACCATCATCAGGCATTTACGAATTTTATAGCCTGCGGCAAAGAAGACATGATATTGAAAGGACATATCGTCGATGTGATAATCCTTAACGCCTGTAGAGCTTTTAACCTCGATCAGATCCCATTCATCACTGTTTGGGACTTTACGCAAGACATCAATGCGTGAATAACCACCGTCTAATGGATGGATAGCCGTTGCCTCAAAAATAATGTCATGACCTTGTTTGATAAAATCCTGAGTAGATGCAACAGCTTTCTCAATCTCCCAATAAGCATCTGTTACTTCTACGCCACCTTTAAAATACTGCATGGCAAGCTGTCCGATCTCGTTTCCTGCATCAAAGCGAGCTTGCGTGGCAGGATCAATGGGAGGCTTTAAATCCTTGCGATGACGATAGAACCAAAGTGCCTTTGGACACTGTAGTCCTTTAACATATTGTGATTTTGAAATTTTCGGTTTACTTGGCATGCTTTTCCCTTTTTTAAAACGGTGTTCGGGTGGTGGGATGCGCATGGTAGATTTCCCTCTTTTCACTGATACACGCTCTTAATTCGGTGTAAGTCAAGATAATTTCCCTGATACTTGAAATAAAATTCCCTGTTAATTTAGGGACGTAAGGATTTATTTTGCGCTGTAGGATAATATTTTCCTTTGTTTTAGAAAGTTTCCGTGCGTTCCAAAACATCAAATTTCCCTGTAAATACCCTGTTATTAGGGAATTTGTTGACGAGAATCCGGTGATTATGTATGCTATAGATGACAAGGTGGTTGTACACCGCCAAATATTTCCTCCAAAAACCGTTCCATAACCCCTTTTTATTTTACCGGGTGCTTTTTGACGTTTTTTCAATTTTAAATAGCTTTATTTTGATGTAAATTATCTTAATCGTTATATCAAATGAGGTATATTGTGTGTGATTTAACTAAAGAAATATTAAAACTAATAAGAGAAATAGGGGCTGTTTACGCAACTATACTCAGTTTAATTCTTATCATAATATTGTTAATACGCTTTATGATTAAAAATGCCTCCAACAAAAATAAAGATCTTGAATATAATAACTCTTCATTTAAAATAGAATTAGATAGACTTGAGAAATTTAATAATGACAAAAATAAAATTATAAAATTAAATAAATTTTTTAATCTTTCTTGTTCTATTCATAATCTTCATATGGATACAGATTTCGAATTACTATGTGAAGCTATATGTACAGATAATAACAAATACACTGAAAGATTAACGGATTTTTCAAAAAACTTTAAGCTCCCTGAAGATACTTCTAGATATAAACGTACAAGAGAAGATTTAAGAAAAGTAGCAAGCAAAAATGATTACATTAAAAATTATAACGACTTTATAGACGATATGGATGAGCTTATATCTCATTATGAACAGGATAAATAAAATGGGTAATTATTTTGAAAACAAAGATATTCTTAAGCAATTTTTAGATAACAAAAAAATTGATTTATCCCTTATTCTTAAAACAATCAATCAGAATCAATATCTTAAAAAATACTTTTATGAGCATATCTCTGATGTAAAATTATTTGATGTGTTAAATGCCAAAAAATTATTTGATACACCCCCTATTTTTATGAAAAAAAGGGATGACAAGACGGTTTTATACGAACCTTGGTATGAAGGAATCTATTTAAACAAACTTGTTGGTAAAAAGGATGCTGATTTAATTAAACTTATCCAAAAATGGATTCAAGATTTAAAGAAGGGACTTAACAACAAGGAATCTACTGTTAATTTTCTCTTTATTGATTATATGATAGGTGCTTTAAATCTGCTTTTTGATACAAATAAAGACATTGTCTTTGAGCTTTTAAAAGATATTTTAAAATATCAAAAATTCTATGATAATTCCCTTTGGTATAGAAAACAAGATTTCATACCAAAACTTCTTAATGACTCTAACGAAAATGAAGCCCTTTTGGTTGCAGTAAAGCTTTTTAAGTTATATCAGGAAAAAGATTCCTTTAGCTCTATAAAATCTTATCTAGACGAATATCTTTATGAGCAATTTTTATCCAAAATTGAATCTGAAAAACTTGAGTTTAAATGGAACCTTTCCAAATGCATTATTAACAATTTTGCGCAATCCCTTTCTGATGAAGATATTAAAAAATTAGACATCTCCTTTTTATCAAGACGCTCAATGGAAAAAGACAATGAACAAAACAAGTATCTTAGCAATAAAGAATTTAATTTAATTTTAGATATGTATATTGATTCGTCTTTAAAACTTTTAAAAAGAAAAGAAAAAACCATTCAAGATGTTATGGGGTTAAATGGGAAACTTTCTTCCTTAAGCAAACGAGTTGATTTATTTTTGTTGCAACAAAGTGATAACGCAGAGTTAATTGCCGAAAATTTAATTAGCAAGGAAAACTTGAATAATTCTCTATTTTATAACGAATATTATAACCTTTTACAAAAAAAGTTTGATATCCTTTCCGATGGACAAAAAGAAAAATTATTTGACTATATCCTTACTTATCAAAAAGACACAACAGATGCAAAAACCAAAGATTGGTGGATTTTAAGATGGTTGCACTGTATTAAAGAAAATAGCAAAAACTTCCCGCCATATTACGCTACAAAATATGATGAGGTTTACCGTCCCGAAATTGAAACATTTAAAAATCCAGATTTTTTAATTCATACAGAATGGTCAGATGAGTATTTTGCAAAATCAGCTTTTGAAAAAAAAGATTTAGAAAATTTATCGTTTAAAGAAATCCTTTCTAAAATAACCCATTTTGAATATACAAATGAATACAAAGCCCCAACAATGGAAGGGACTGCAAATGTCTTAGTCGAAATTATTCTTGAAAGAAAAGAAGATTTTTTCAATTCTATTGATGGATTTAAGACATTAAAACCCGTTTATATAAATAAAATCATAGATGGTTTTTGCAATGAAAAAGCAGCGACTTTGACAGATGATGAAATAAATAAGCTTTTGGAATTTGCAAAAAACTTTTTAAATAAAGAAAACGCAAAGGATTATTCACCCTCCTTTTCAGATGATGAAAATTGGAATTGGGTTTTTTTCTCAATCAATCGATTTATTAACTTTATTGATAAAGAAAAACATATTTCTTTAGTGAAGGAAATTCTAACAGCTCTTATGGAAAAAGAATTTTCCTTTAAGGATGATGTGGATAAAACAGCCCCAAATTTTGACCCGTATCTCAGCGCTATAAATTCTATTTCTGGGCAAGCTTTCAATACTTATTTAACCCTTTTCATAGACTCTTATTCAAAAAACTTTAGTCGGGATAAAGACGTAACTCTTCAAAAACTACAAAATATAATTGAACAAGATAACGATAAATCCCTTATGCTTCGAACAATTATTGGGATAATGCTTCCTTGGATTATTAAATACAATTTAAAATGGTTCCGAAAAAATAAAGAAAAACTTTTGCCAAAGGGAGATTCCCCATCTGATAGGTTAAAATTCTACTCTGTTTTTGCCTCGTATCTAAATTATAGACCCTATTTTCATTCTGTCTATCTAGAGACTAAAGACAACTTCAAATACGTTGCCTTGGATTCTTCAGACAAAGATTTATGCAATCTTAATTTTGAAAAATTTACGCAAATAGTTTTTTACTCCTACTTAAATGGAAATATTCCCTTGAAACCAAGTTTTTTTAATAACGATTTAACGGTTCAGGATCTTTTAGAAAACAATAAATTCGATACAGCTATTCATTCCGTATTGCGACATTTATTTCATTCAGAAAAGCTCGATACTGCCAAAAAGAAAAATGCCATGAAATTGGTTGAATTTGTTATCGAAAAGAAGTTAACTTCATTAAAAAAAGAACGTTATGAATTTGATTTTATTTATTGGATTTTAAAAAATGAACAATTTATGGAGAAGGATTGGGATTTAAATATTTTTATCCAACTCTTAAAAAGCGGACTTCCGTCCTCAACTTATCAAGATATCACCACGCGCTTACTAACAAAGCTTGAAAACAAAAATGGGATAGATAAAGTTGTCGAAGTTCTAGATTGTTATTTCAAAGAGGGGATGAATGAAGAAATTTTATCTTTCAGACCAGAAAACTTTGAAAAATTGTTTGATAAAATAACAAAAGAGCCTGATGACTTATCCGATAAGAACAAACAAATTTTGAAAGAGGTCTTTAACCGCATCGCTTCAATCGGAAAAGACGACTTCGTTGAAAAATATTATAATAAAATCAATAGGAAAAACTAATTCCCTCTGGTTATTTATAAAACTTATGGTATAATGTTTTTGCTTATACAAAAAACCGCAGGTTGATTTTATCAAAAAGGAATGGCGCTATGGAAAAATATAATTTTATCAATACGTTAACTGAAAAAGAAATTGAAGTCGCAAAAGATCCTGGGTTAAACATCAGATTCCTTCACAAAAAGGGCTATACAGGCAAAGGTGTTCATGTCGCCATAATTGATCAGGGTTTGGTTGAAAATTATAAAGACATAGAAGAATATGGAGAAAGCGTTGTTTCCTACGATGGACCGCACGAATCAAGTATGCATGGACCTGCGGTTTTATCTCTTTTAGCGGGGAAAACGTGTGGGGTTGCGCCAGATGCAAAAGTTCATTATTTTGGAAAAGATTTTGCTCTGGAAAGAGAACTGAATGAAAAAGGTCTTGGCGTTAGGCTTTTACTTGCTCAAAAGATAAATGAAATTATTGATTTAAATAAGACCCTTCCTCCTCAAGAGAAAATCAGAGTTATCTCTGCCTCCTCAGGCTGGGGAAAAGCTCCTCTTGATGGAGATGCCACAGAAATAAATAAAGCTGTGAGGCGCGCTATTGATAATGATATCTTTCCTTTAACGGCCTCTGCTATGCTATATTCTGATTTAGATATGTGTCATGCAAGATGCGAATTAAATAAAGATAGAAACAATCCTAAAAATTATACCTTTGGAAAAAAGACTCAAGAAGAAATTGAAAATGCTTTAATTCAAAACCCTAAAAATCCAAAAGCTTGGGTGTCAAAAATGGTGACTGTTCCAACAAATAATAGAGTTTATTCAAACCTTGAAGGGGATAATGGTTTTGCCTTTGATGAAAATGGAAATGGGGGGATAAGTTGGGGAGTTCCTTGGGTGGCTGGAATGTATGCCCTTGCCTGTCAAGCCGATAAAACCATGACGATGGACAGATTTATTGAAAAAGTCAATAAAACAAAATCGAAAATCTCGATAGATGTTAACGGAACGAAGGTCAACACAAATGTTTTTAGCCCGCTCGGCCTTATCAATAGTATTCGGGAAGATCAACACTTAAAACCGTTGAATCCTGAGGCTGAAAAAATAAACTTTGCCTTGCTTTCCTCCAAATCTAGAGGATAAACGGTTCTCTAACTAAAAAACATACCTAAAAAAATTTTAACTTCTATCCTGTTTATTTAATCCTCTTTTTTAGTAGAAGATTTTGCGTTTTCTTTCGGCTTATCTGAAGAACTCTCAATCCTTATTTCTTTTGCAGGATTATAAGAATTTTCAAGTCTTGTTTGTTCTGAAGAATTTAAAGATCTTTCTATTTTTTTTGAACTCATTTCAACTTGTTTTTTTTCATTATTCATTTCAATTTCTCCTCTACAAAAAAATTAATCACAATTGTAAGTACAAATAAAATTAAAGATATTAAAAATACTATAAATTTAATTTTATCTTCTTTTTCAGCTTTATCAAACAATTCATTTCCTTTTTCCCTTTTTTCTTCGTTTAAAGATAAATTACAAGCTTCTTTTGAAAGATTACACGCATGCAAATGCATCGCAACAGTAATAATAAAAGAAATCAATGTTGCACAAAAGAAAAACTCAACAAATATTGATGATTTTAATTTATCTAACAAGCTTATTAATACTGGAATAGCCATTGAAGATATGGAAAATATTGCTTTATCAACAAATTCTTGATTTTTTAAATGAAGATTTATAAGTATTTCTCTATATTCATTTTTATTCATCGTGATATCCTTTACTTAATTACAAACAAATGTAAAGTAATTAAATAAATAATACAAGTTAAAAGAGTTGTCTTGAATTTATTTTTAAGAAGGGGTATATTACAAAAAAAAGGGGGGAGAGGAATGAAAGAGGTATCGATATTATCAACGCGGAAGATTGTTTTATCGCCGATTATTGGGGTGGGATTTTCTATCCTAATTGCGGGAATTTTAGGCACGCTTTTCAAAGATGCTTTTCGCTTCTCAAAAAGCGGCGAATTTATTTTTTACACCGTTCTTGTTTATCTTTTTTGCCTGATAACCTGCCGAAAAGATGCAAAAGTTTTGTATTTGAATGACTTTTGGGCCTCGCCCTCTCAAGCCAACGTTTGGAATGTCTTTTCCTATCTTAAAAGACGGGACGCCCTTCCAAAAGCAAAAAGCAAAGCCCTGCCCTTTTTCTTGGTAAGCTTTGCTTTCGTTGTGCTCTTTTTATATTATGCGGTCTTTTTGTATACAGACACGTCAGCTCTTTAGCTTTGTATTGACTTTCTTTGCAAAATTCTTTGAGAAAAGTTTAATATTTTCCCAAACGCTTTCTTGTTTTTCCGCTTCAATTTCGGCAAAGCGTTCCAAAAGCTCTTTTTGCTCATCTGTTAAATTTTGAGGCGTTTCAACCTTCAAAATGACATACAAATTTCCCTTTTGTTTGCTATGCAAAATAGGCATTCCTAATCCTTTTAAGACAACTTTATCCCCAAAAGAGGTTCCTTCGGCGACCGAAACTTCCTGAAATGAACCATCTAGCATTTCCATTTTGAAAGAACCCCCCATTGAAGCAAGCGCCATAGAAATAGGCTTTTCACAATAAAGATTTTCGCGTTGTCTTTTGAAAATTTTGTGTTCTTTAACGGAAATAAAGACGTATAAGTCGCCTTTTTTCCCTGTGGAGGCTGCGGCATGACCCTCCCCCTCTAAACGCATACGAACGCCTGTATCGACCCCCGCTGGGATGTTAATTTCAAGTTTTTTAGTTCTGGAAATCACACCTGCTCCGTGGCAATCTGGGCAAATATCTTTAATTTCTTTCCCTGTTCCGTGACATTTTGGGCATTCATTTTCAACCATAAAAAAGCCCTGTTGATACCGAACACGGCCAGAGCCCCCACACGTTGAACAGGTTTTGACGTTTTTGCCGCCCTTGCCTTTACAGGTTTTACAGACT
Source organism: Alphaproteobacteria bacterium (assembly GCA_009929265.1). Classification (GTDB taxonomy): domain Bacteria; phylum Pseudomonadota; class Alphaproteobacteria; order CASFRQ01; family SAAU01; genus SAAU01. Next base: position 35,394 of record SAAU01000006.1, on the reverse strand, counting down.
TCTTGAACGGTAATTTCGATTGTTTTTTTGACCCCTTGAAAAGCCTCTAATAAAGAGATTTCAAGATCATAACGAATATCACTGCCTCGACTAGGACGAGAGGACCCTCTTGAACTTGCCCCGCCGCCAAAGCCTGAGAACATTTCTTCAAACAAATCAGCAAAGCTGCTGGAATTAAATCCGCCAGCGCCAAAGCCCCCAAATCCTGAGCCAAAGCCACTGCTATTTTGCTCAAAAGCGCGAAAACCATATTGATCATAGGCAGCCCGTTTTTCAGAATCTTTTAAGATTTCGTAGGCTTCAGAAACCTCCCTAAAATGAATTTCCGCTTCTTTATCGCCAGGGTTCATATCGGGATGATATTTCTTTGCTAAAACGCGATAGGCTCGCTTGATTTCGTCAAGCGAGGCCCCCCTATCGACATTCAGTTGTTCGTAAAAGTCTTTTTTTTCCATTACGAATTACTTTTTAACTTCTTCAAAATCGGCATCGACGACATCTTCTTTTTCGTCTTTTTTCTCTTCGGATGAAGAAGCTTGCTCTGCCCCAGCTTCAGGGTTTGGCTGTTGTTCTGCTTGGGCTTTATATAAGGCCTCTCCGAGCTTCATGGAAACTTGCATCAAAGCTTCTGTTGCCGCATTGATTTTCTCCACATCTTCCGTCTTTAAGGCTTCTTTAACTTCTGCTGAGGCTTTTTCAACAGCTTCCTTATCGGCAGGAGCCACCTTATCGCCCAAGTCTTTCAAGTTCTTTTCAGAAGTGTAGACAAGGTTATCGGCTTTATTTTTAGCTTCAATAAGCTCTTTACGTTTCTTATCTTCGTCTTGGTGTTTTTCAGCTTCTTTGACCATTGAGTCAATGTCAGCATCAGAAAGTCCCCCAGAGGCTTGGATTCGAATCGTTTGCTCTTTATTTGTGGCTTTATCCTTTGCAGAAACATTTACAATTCCGTTGGCATCAATATCAAATGTCACTTCAATTTGAGGCATTCCGCGAGGAGCTGATGGAATTCCAATCAAGTCAAATTGACCTAAAAGTTTGTTGTCAGCCGTCATTTCACGCTCCCCTTGGAAAACACGAATTGTCACAGCCGTTTGTCCATCTTCTGCTGTTGAGAAAACTTGGCTCTTTCTTGTAGGGATTGTTGTGTTTCTATCAATTAACCGTGTAAAGACACCACCTAATGTTTCAATTCCCAAAGAAAGTGGGGTCACATCCAAAAGAAGAACATCTTTAACGTCTCCTTTAAGCACGCCCCCTTGAATAGCAGCCCCAGAGGCCACAACTTCATCAGGATTTACCCCTTTATGAGGTTCTTTTCCAAAGTAGGCTTTAACCAACTCTTGAACTTTTGGCATACGAGTCATTCCACCCACCAAGATAACTTCGTCAATTTCTTTAGCAGAAACCCCTGCGTCTTTCAAAGCTTTTTCCATTGGTGTTTTTGTTCTTTCCAATAGATCCGCAACCAAGCTTTCCAATTTTGCCCGCGTCAAAGTCATATTCAAATGTTTTGGCCCAGTGGCATCAGCCGTAATGAAAGGCAAGTTAATGTCTGTTTGCATTGTGCTTGAAAGTTCGATTTTTGCCTTTTCAGCAGCTTCCTTTAACCGTTGAAGGGCAAGTTTATCATTTCTTAAATCAATGCCGTTGTCTTTTTTGAATTCCTCGGCCAAATAATCAATAATCCGAACATCAAAATCTTCCCCACCAAGGAAGGTATCCCCATTTGTGGATTTAACTTCAAAAACACCATCGCCAATTTCCAAGACAGAAACATCAAAAGTGCCGCCCCCTAAATCATAAACAACGATGGTTCCTGTTTCTTTTTTATCCAAGCCATAGGCCAATGCAGCAGCCGTTGGTTCGTTGATAATTCTTAACACTTCCAACCCTGCGATTTTTCCAGCATCTTTTGTTGCTTGACGTTGAGAATCGTCAAAGTAAGCAGGTACCGTAATAACAGCTTGCGTCACAGGTTCGCCGAGATAAGCTTCGGCATCTTCTTTTAATTTTTGAAGAATATAGGCGGAAACTTGAGATGGGGCATATTTTTCCCCACGCACTTCAACCCAAGCGTCTTTATTATCCCCTTCCACAATTTTATAAGGAACAAGGGTTTTGTCTTGATTAACAACCTTATCAGAATATCTACGCCCGATAAGACGTTTAATTGCAAACAATGTTCCTTCTGGATTTGTGACGGCTTGACGCTTTGCAGGACTTCCGACCAACTTCTCTTTATTTTGTGAAAACGCAACCATGGAAGGGGTTGTCCGCGCGCCTTCTGCATTTTCCAAAACCTTGATGTCTTTTCCGTCCATAACGGCCATACAAGAATTTGTCGTCCCAAGATCAATACCAATAACTTTACTCATTTTTGTCTCCTTATTTGTAAACTTTCTAGTTATATAAGAGGAAGCGCTTTTATTTTCAAGTGTCTTTATGATTTTTTTTATAAAAAAGCTTTCTTTTAAGGGGAAAATACAGTATTAAATGAGAAAGAGCTCATTCATTTTATATATAAAGAGGGTTTCAATGTTTCTCCCAGGTTTTGATAATTTTTTAGATCTTATCACTTATTTTTCACCAGAACTTATTGGATCTTTACTGTTAATTTATTCCCTAAAATATCTGCGGCATTTTTCTTTGGCAGCAGAAGGCACAATGACCTTATCCTATGCCTTCTTTTTACTGGCCATTAAGAATGCGGTCGCCCTTTTTTGGTATTTCTTTATTGGGGAAAGTTTACCTTCCTTCTTTTTGGCTTTGATTTTTATTGCCTTTCAAACCTCTGCTGCCATTTTTATGATTTTGGCCGGGCTTCAAATTGCGCGAATTCCTTATGTTAGCAAAAAATTGATGCCCTATATTTCCACAGGGGCCATCCTCTTTGTTATCTATGTTATGATTGTCGGATCCCATAACGCCCTTAAAATGGTTCTGCCGTCTTTAATCCTTTGCCTTTCTTCCTTGGTTTTGGCGCTTTGTTATTTCAAAGAAACTTATCTGCATAAAACCAGCTCCTTAAAATGGATGTTTATTGGCTTTTTAACGCTTTCTTTTTGGCATTTTTTCAAAGTCCTTCCTTGGGGGCAAGAGTTTAACTGGGGACTGGAAGTGACCCTTTATTCCTTCCTTTTATTTTGTATCTTTTACACCTCAACCTTGGTCATTCAACAACAGTTTGAGCTTTTGGAATATGATGCGTTTTCAAACAAATCTCGTTTGCGCTTAATTTTACAATCAGCCCCTTTTCCGACCTTTATTTCAAGATTAAAGGACAATAAAATCCTTTTAATCAATGAGGAGGAAGCGGCCGACTTTTTTAAGTTTGATTTAAAAGGAAATTACAGTCTCTATGATTGCTTTCAAGATGAATCTATCCGCCGTAAAATTTTAGAAAAATTAGATAAAACCCCTTTTGTGCGGCATTATGAAGTTCAGCTTAAAAAATCATCCAAAAACACAAAAACGCTTGAACTGTCTGCCAGAATTATTGATTTTGAAAATGAAATCTCTTTGTTTATTGCTTTTCAAGACATTACAGAGCAAAAGCAAAAAGAGGAACTTCTCTTTGAACAAGCGACCGAAGACGCCTTAACGACTTGCTATAATCGACGCCAATTTATGACTTTAGCCGAAAAGGAAGTTTCCAGATTTTGGCGTTATCATACCCCTTTTGCCTTCCTGATGATAGATGTGGATGATTTTAAAAATATCAATGATACCTATGGCCATGGGGCAGGAGATATGGTTCTTAAATCCATTGGAATTTGTTGGAAAAAAATTATCCGCTCCTCTGATATTTTGGGACGTGTGGGGGGAGATGAATTTGCCCTTGTTTTACATAATACAGATGCAAAAAAAGCTATTCTTATTGCCAAACGTCTGCAAGAGGCTGTTTCTTTACTAGATTTAACAACGAAAGAAGGCACGTCTCTTCCTGTTAAGATCAGTATTGGGATTTCCCTTTCTTCTTCCATGAATGATTTGGAAAAAACAATGAAGCTTGCCGATGAAGCTCTTTACGCCTCCAAGAAAGAAGGCAAAGATAAAATCACCCTGTCGGGCAGCACGATTTTAGAGTCAACGTCCTCCTCAAATGAAAAAGAAGTTATTTCGCAGGCTATTGATAATGTGGTTGAAGAAACGATGGAAGAAATCAATACGCTGCTTTCCTCCATGAATAAACCAAAAATTCTAAACCTTTCTAAAACGCTTAAATCTGCTTATTTAGAAGAAAAAGATAAAAAAGAATCTTAACTTTTGTTTTGAATTTTAAGGAGTTATTTTGCCTATTCAATTTTCATTTTTCCGTTTTAAAAGAAGGGTTCATTCCATTCTATTCCCTGTTATCGAGCTTTTAATTTCAATTTATTTTATTTATCACGCGATTGAAGGAAAGCGGGGACTTTTTGCCTATTTTTCATTAAAAAGAAGCATTTATAATAGCGAAAAGTTGGAAAAAATCTTGATGGAAAAAAAGCAAAAGATTGAAACGCTCAATAAACGACTTTCTTCTGAACATTTAGATTTAGATCTATTAGAAGAGCTCAATAAAAAAAACTTGAATATGACGGAAAAAGGGGAAATCGTTATTTTCGATTCAAAAGACAAACGGGCACCTTAATTTTATGCAATGCGTCGTCTTTTGCTCTTTTATTTTAGTCCTCTCGAAGGCAACAGAGCACTTTAATCGACTCTTTTGTTGGCATTAGTTTTAAAGAGCTTGTTGGAATCCTCTTCCCATCGCTTTCGATTGAAAACGTTTTTTTATCATCCTTAAAGACAAGCTCTTTAATCTCCACGACGCTCCCCTTAATTTCAACTGTATTTTCTAAAGGCGTGTCGGGCTTAAAGCAAATCTTAAACAGATTTTTATACATCTGCATCCAAGATTCCTTTTCATAGATAAAAAGAGAAAACGGCTTTTGCTTTTGTTCTTCTAACGGAAGAGTAAATCGTTCACTTTCTGCCTTGGGCTTTAAGCTTTGAGGAAGGATACTTTTCTTCCCTGTTTCAATCACAACCATTTCGGCATTATAAGAAATCCCATCCACAGAGATTTCAAAGAACGGCGGGTTTTTAAAAATTCGCTTTAAAAGATAGAAAAAGAATCCCTTTTTATCCAACTTTTTTGTTGAAACATAATGAATAAGGCCGGCCAATCCAACGCACAAGAAGTCAGAAAAATAATGTGATTCGAAAGGCGAGACAAGTTTCGTTGGGCTAAAAAGACAGGCTTGCTTTTTTTCAATGGCAAAAAGAGCATCTTCCAAAGAGTTTATCCCAAATTCAGGAGCCAAAAAGTTATTTTCCCCTGTCGGAATAAAAACAACAGAAATTTTGTCTTTCTGCTTATTTATCATCAACCCATTGACCGCTTCGTTTAACGTTTCATCATTCCCTGCAACAGCAACTAAGCTTACTTTTTTAAGTGCCTCCATTTCCTCAAAAACAGCTTTTCCATTTTCCTTTAAAGACAAGCGCACATCATGCCCTTTTTCACTTAATCGAGAGACAATCAAAGGAATGAGCTCACTTTGTTTTTTGCTAGACGAGTTATCACATATCAATAAAATTTGCATATTTCCTCTTTTTTTTATTCTTCATTTTCTTATAGAATTAACTAAAATTTTTCATTAAATCAAGAGCTCCTTGCAAAATATAACAAGCTGCTGTTTTATCTATAACTTTTTTTTGCTTTTTATGAGAAATCCCTGTGGCGTTAAAAATTTGCTCTGCACAAGAGGAGGAAAACCGCTCATCCCAAAAAAGAACGGGCAACCCATAAACTTCCCCCATTTTTTTGGCAAAAGCCCTTGTTTTAAGAGCTTGCTGTCCTTCGGTGCCATCCATTTGTTTTGGCAACCCAATCACAAAGCCAACGATTTTATTTTCTTGAATTAAAGGGGCAAATTCGGACACATGCGCAAGCGTTTTAAAGGGAGAGGCAATCATTCTTGAAATGTCTGAAAGGGCGACTCCAATTCTAACATCGCCATAATCTATCCCCAATAAAGCCCCTGTTGAAGGAAGGCTTTTTTTAAAATCAATCGCAGAAATATCTTGTATTTTATCCATAAGTTCACTACCCTTTACTTAGAGTTCATAGTTGTAAAGGATTTATAGAAAAATGCAAGATAAAAGAATTGTTGTCGCCTCTGATCACGGGGGGTATGCGCTTAAAAAAGAGCTTATTTCTCTTTTAGAAGAAACAGGATATGAGGTCACGGATTTGGGCTCAAATGAAGGGGAAAAAGCAGATTATCCTGATAAAGCAGGCGCGCTTGCAAATTTTATTAAAGAGGGAAAAGCCTTAAGAGGTCTGCTTATTTGCGGCACAGGAATCGGGATGAGCATTTCGGTCAATCGCTATCCTTTCATTCGGGGGGCTTTGGTGCATGACGCCTATACCGCAAGAATGGCCAGAGAGCATAATGACGCAAACGTCCTTATCTTGGGCGGACGCACAACGGGAATCGAAGTTGCAAAAGAATGCCTTACGCTTTTCCTTGAAACAGAATTTTTAGGGGGCCATCACACAAAACGAGTTGAAAAACTTTCAAAAATGTGTTAGTCCTAAGCCTATAAAATTATCACACTTTTTAAGAAGGAGAAAAGCCCAATGACGTGTTCTTGTCAAACGTATCATGTCTCTAAAGATTTTTTTAAAAAGGGACTTCAAAAAGATGAAGCGGTTTTTTCTGCCCTTCAAAAAGAACTTTTGAGAGAGCAATCTTATATTGAATTGATTGCCTCCGAAAACCTTGTTTCAAAAGCTGTATTAGATGCCCAGGGATCTATCTTCACAAACAAATATGCAGAAGGATATCCTGGTAAAAGATATTATCACGGCTGTGAATTTGCAGATGAAGTTGAACAACTAGCTATTGATAGGGCTAAAGCGCTTTTTAACGCCGCCTACGTCAACGTTCAACCCCATTCTGGGTCAAGCGCTAACGAAGCTGTTTATCTTGCCCTTTTGAGGCCTGGAGATACCTTTTTAGGGATGAGCCTTGATACAGGCGGACATCTCACCCATGGGGCAAAGGTTTCCATCAGTGGAAAATATTTCAACGCCCTTTCCTATGGTGTGGATAAAGAAACTGGCCTGATTGATTATGATGAAGTAAGGGATTTGGCCCAAAAACATCATCCAAAAATGATTATTGCAGGGGGATCCGCATATGCCCGCATTATTGACTTTAAGAAATTCCGTGAAATTGCAGATGAAATCGGGGCGTATCTTATGGTTGATATGGCACATTTTGCCGGTCTTGTTGCCGGGGGCGTTTACCCCAATCCTTTGGAATTTGCAGACATCGTCACAACGACAACCCACAAAACATTAAGAGGTCCACGTGGGGGCATTATCCTTTCCAACAGAGAAGATCTTGGCAAAAAAATAAACTCTGCTATCTTCCCTGGTCTTCAAGGGGGCCCGCTTATTCATGTCATTGCAGCAAAAGCTGTCGCTTTGAAAGAGGCCTTGGATCCTTCTTTTAAAAACTATGCCAAACAAATCCTTGAAAATGCAAAAGCGATGGAAAAAGTCTTTTTAGAGCGAGGCATTGACCTTGTTTCAAACGGAACAGATTCCCACCTTTTATTGTTAGATTTAAGAAGCCACCATTTGACAGGAAAAATGGCAGCAAACTCCCTTCATCGGGCACACATCACCTGTAACAAAAATGCGGTTCCTTTTGATGAACAAAAGCCAACGATTACATCGGGCTTACGCATTGGATCCCCTGCCATGACAACACGCGGGTTTGGCACAAATGAATTTGAAATGCTGGCCCATATGATTGCCGATGTGTTAGAAGGGTTGGAAGAAGTTGGGGAAGAAAATACTGTTATTGAAACCATTGTAAAGACAAAAGCATTAGACTTATGTGAAAAATTCCCTATCTATGCTTCTGACCTTTACCTTTAACCCAAGGAAATCTTTATGAAATGTCCTTTTTGCGGATTTGAAGAAACTCAAGTTAAAGATTCAAGAACCTCTGAAGATGGCACCTTGATAAGACGGCGCCGCCTGTGCCCTGAATGTGGATCTCGTTTTTCAACGGCTGAACGGATTATCTTAAAAGATATGCTTGTCGTTAAAAAAGACGGTACAGAAGAGCCTTTTGACAGAGAAAAAATGAAACGGTCCTTAAAAATTGCACTACATAAACGCCCGTTTGAAGAGGAACGCTTAGAACGCATTGTCTCTGGCATTCAACGCCAATTAGAACTTTCCGGGGAAACTTCTTTTCCGTCTTTTAAGCTTGGCGATCTTGTCATGGATAGCCTTTTAGAGCTTGACATTATTGCCTATATCCGCTATGCCTCTGTTTACAAAAATTTTGAACAAATGAATGATTTTCAAGGATTCCTTTCCCATCTTATTAAATGGAAAGAGAAAAAAGAATTCTCTCAAGAAGTGGAACCCGAATTGGATTTGACAGAAGAGAAGAAAGAAAGAATACAAAAATGAAAAATACGACCCAAAAATATACAAATGCTCGATTAGGGGCTATTCAATGCCTTTATATGAACGCTTTTACTCCCATGACAAAAGAGGCGCTGATTACAAAATTTGTGGCAGAAGGCATGGGAAAAACTCTTCTTGAAGAAACAGGAAACTTTGAAACTGCTGTTGATTTGGATAAAAGAGACGATGCTTTGATGAGCAAACTTATCGAAACGGCTTTAGATAAAAAAGACGATTTGGAAAATATGATTAAAGCGGCTCTCTCCGAAGAATGGGATTTTGATAAAATGGAAGTGCTCCTTAAAAGTATTTTACAAATTGCTTTATCCGAATTTTTTGTTCAACCTTCTTTAGATGCGCCAATCATTATCAACGAATATACAGATATCACGCACAGCTTTTATGAGGGATCAGAAGTAAAAATGGTCAATGCGCTTTTAGATAAATTTTCAAAAGTTATCAGAGATTAAACTTTTTTTCTCTTGAAGTTTTCATGAAAATAAGCCAAAGTAAATCTTAGAAAAAGGAGACTTTTATGAAAAGATTATTGACTTTGGCTTTTTTAGTGGGATTTTTGGGCGCTTGTTCTCAAACGAAAAACGTTCAAATAACGCCTGACACCTCCCCTGTTGAAAAAGGAATTTCAGAAGGGATTGTCACCAACAAAATCAATCAAACGGTTTTAGAGGATAACGATAAAACAGTGACCATCACCGAAAAAGTTATCCGCCATGTTATTTTGAAAGAGGAAGGCTCTTTAAAAGACGAAAATGATTACGGGCTTATTGATAAACAAACCGAAAAATCAATTGGGGCAGACGTTGACGGCTCCCTCATTGAAACGGAAAGCAAAACATTTTTACCGCCTCCAAAATATATTTATATGCCTTCAGCAGAGGAGAAAATCACTCCTAAAGAAAACACTCTTTTGGCTTTAGATTCAATGGAATCTTCCCCTAAAGAAGAAATGAGCGATTCTTTTATTGGGGCAGAAATCGGCTATAAGCTTTACGAATCAAATTTACGCGCACAAGATATTCAAACCTTAAAAAATGTGGCGCAAATGTTCCGCTTAGGGGCCCGCAAAATTCGGGTTTATGGATTTGCTTCTTGCTTGGATAAAGACTCTTTAGAAACCCAAAAAATGAACCTTTATTTGGCCTTAAGACGGGCCGAAAAAGTTGCTCGAGTTTTGATTGATTTAGGGGTTAATGAAAAGGACATCCTTATTTATTCAAAGGTCCAAAAAAAGACCGGCACATTAAATTCCAGATTCACCAGAATTATTTTGGATTTTTAGCCCATGACACTTTCTTGTTCTGGGTTAAAATGGATTTTACGCGAAGCTGATGAAAAAACAGTTAATTTTATTATGGGGCGCTATGATTATTCTGATTTAATGGCGCGCATTTTGGCCTCAAGAAAAATTGCTGTTGAAAAAATTCCAGAATTTATAACTCCGTCTTTACAAAAAAATCTTCCAGATCCTGAAACTTTGACGGATATGAAGAAAGCAGCTTGTCGCATTATTGAGGCCATTAAAGACAATGATATTGTTGGGATTATGGGCGATTATGATGTCGATGGAGCGACCTCAACTTCTATCATTAAGCTTTTTTTAGAAGAGCTTGGTATTAAGGTTTTAACCTTTATCCCAGAACGTGAAGACGGCTATGGCCCGAATGCCGCAGAAATGAAGCGTTTTCAAAAAGAAGGGGTAAAACTGGTCTTAACGGTTGATTGCGGCACAACGTCTTTTGATCCGATTTCAAAAGGAAAAGAACTTGGACTTGATATTATCGTCATTGATCATCATGAACCAGATCTTCATTTGCCAGAGGCTTATGCCGTTGTCAACCCAAAGCGTTTAGACGAAGATGTCACGCATCCGTGTCGGTTTATGGCCGCCTGTGGAGTCTGTTTTTTGTTTGTTGTGGAAGTTAATCGCTTATTAAAAGAACAAGGGTTTTATAAAGACAAAAAGGCGCCTGATTTACGGCGGTATTTGGATCTTGTTGCCCTTGGAACTATCTGCGATGTGGTTAAACTTGAAGGGGTGAACCGCCTCTATGTGAAAAAAGGCCTCCAACAAATGGAGCGGCGTGAAAATATTGGTATTGCCTCGCTCATTGATACTTTTGACATTACCCCACCTCTTTCCTCGTATCATTTGGGATATATTTTTGGCCCTCTTTTAAACGCAGGCGGTCGTGTTGGGAAATCAAGTTTGGCCATGAATCTGCTTTCTTCAAAAGACACTGTTTCGGCCGAACAAGTCATTGAACATTTAAAAGAACATAATGTAGAGCGAAAAAATCTAGAAGCTTTTTCTATGAATGAAGCCCTTAATCAAGCCGAAGAGCAACTGAAAGAAAATCCGTCCTTCTTGCTTTTGGCACAAAAAGGCTGGCACCAAGGCGTCATTGGGATTTTAGCTGGACGCTTAAAGGAACGCTATAGCCTTCCTGTTTTTGTGGTCAGTATTGATGAAGGGGAATGTAAAGGTTCTTCCCGCTCTATTGCTGGAGTGGATATTGGCGAAACCATTATGACGGCCTTAGAACGAGGCATCTTAACTCGCGGGGGCGGACACCCTATGGCAGCGGGCTTTTCCTTAAAGGAAGAAAAACTCCCCGAATTTAGGACGTTCTTAAACGATTATCTTCAAAAATTCGAAAAAGCCCCATCCGTCACGGAACTTGTTTACGACAATATTTTGAATGTAAAGGGCGCTACGCTCTCTTTGGTTAAAGAATTGGAATATTTAGAACCTTTTGGGGAAGGCAATCCAGAGCCTTATTTCATCCTAAAAAGTGTCACCATCAAAAATGCCTGCGTTTTGAAAAACGGGCATATTCGCTGCGGATTGATTGGGAATAATGGCGGTTATCTTCCGGCAATTGCTTTTCGGGCAGAAGGCACACCTTTAGGGAAAAATCTTATGGAAAACAAGGCCAATTTCCTCCTAGATATAGCAGGACATTTGAAGAAAAATGTTTGGAAAGGGACGGAAACTATTCAATTTTTAATAAAAGATGCAAAAATATCAGAATAATTGAAAAAAAAGCTTGCAATCTAATCCGCTTTTCAGTATAAGTTAGCACACAGACTTTTGAGACCCTATCGTCTAGAGGCCTAGGACATCGCCCTTTCACGGCGGTAACGCGGGTTCGACTCCCACTAGGGTCGCCAATAAAAACCACCTTTCAAATGGGTGGTTTTTTTATGCCTTTTCAAAGATTTATTTTACTATCGGTTTTTATCCTTTACATCTCTTAAAATGAATTTATAATTACATTTAAATAAATCTGTCAACCGATATTCTTATTTTTATGAAAAGAAAAGACGCAGAACATATCGTAGAAAAAGTTGTTGAAATTCTTGAAGAAAAGAGAATTTCGCAAAAAATAACAAAGCTCCAAATTTCCAAAGAAACGGGGCTCAGCCGAACAGCAATTACACTTTTGGCGAAAAAGAAAAACTCTCCAACGCTGCGCACCCTTTTAATGATAGCCTCTTGTCTTGAGGTGGATCTAAAAGAAATCATCCAAAAAGCTCAAGGCGAAAAATAATCCCAATTATTTTATAATTTACAACAGGCTATTTTTGTCCTAAACTGTAAAAGTATCTAACAAAAAGGGAGAGAGTTATGTCAAAATTTGATGATCTTGAAAAACTGGCAACACTTGAGTCTAAGGGAATTTTAACCAGTGACGAATTTCAAAAACAAAAAGATATTATCTTGGAAAAATATTCAGCAAAATCTTTTTTTAAAAAAATCTTTTTGAAATATAAAGAATGTATGACGTCAAAGTATCTCTCTTTTAAAGGACGGGCGCCACGTATGGAATATTGGTCTTTTGCCCTTATTTATTTTATTATTTATATGGGGCTCGGCATGATTGAAGGACTTCTTTATATTCCTCCCTTCTTTTCGGGGCTTTTCGTCTTATTCAGCCTTTTACCAGCGCTTGGGGTTTATGTCAGGCGCTATCATGATTTAGGAAAGAATGCTTGGTTTGCGTTTTTGCCATTTCTTTACTTTATAGCTTTTATTGCGTCCTTTCCTATTTTTCAAGGAGAGGAAAATTTTGTTTTCTTCTTAAAAATTGGCTTCGGACTTTTCTTTGTTTTAACCCTTGTTTGGAAATTTATCCTCCCTTGCTTTAAGGGCGATATCAAAGAAAATAAATACGGCTATCCCCTCGTTTAGAAAATATTTAGAAAGCCCGCTATTCCTTCTCTAAAATAATTGAAATATTATTTTGTTCTGGTTCCCATGCGCCAGAAGAAAGCAACCCGAAAAGAGGAAGCACGATAATCGCACCCCCTAAAAGATCCACAAAACCAACAGAGCTTAATTTCCTTGAAATCTCTCTTGTCTCTGGACGAAATCCTTTTTTCTTGACAAGAATAGACACATCTTCATCCCGAACGACTTTAACATTAGCCGAGCCCTGCCCTTCATAAACTGAGTTGATATAGATTTTAGCATCGTCTTCAGAAGTTGCGACTTGAATATACTCGTCCGAAAAATTAAGGAAAGAACATGCCCCTAAAAGACATCCCAACACCCCAATTATACAAATACGTCTCAACATCGCTTTTCTCCTTTATTTTATTTCTTGTATTTCCTCAACTTTATTCATAAGATCTTCAATAATTTTATAATTATGTTTATCATTTTTAACATAAGGAAGAGATAACATACCTCCAAAAGCACCCAATATTTTTCATAATTCTCTCATTAAAGTTATATTTTAGAAAAGAATACTTTTTTAAGCTTTTTTATTCAAGCATAAAAAAAGGCTGTTGAATAATCAACAGTCTTTTTATATTGGCTGGGACGGCTGGATTCGAACCAACGAATGACGAGATCAAAACCCGTTGCCTTACCACTTGGCGACGTCCCATTTCTACCACTTTAGTTTCTCAGCTTTTGGTGCGCTTGGCGAGATTCGAACTCACGACCTTCGCCTTCGGAGGGCGACACTCTATCCAGCTGAGCTACAAGCGCTAGCGGTAGTGTTCTTATATCAAACTCTAAGAAAAAATCAACCCCTTTTTTTGCTTTTTTTACTTTTTCTTTCAAAAAAAGAAGCCCCCATTCGAATTATCGTCCTGCTCTTTCTTTTAATTTAACATCAAGAAGATTGACCTCTTTAGGGGCTTTTTCCTCTTTTCTTTCCAAAAGCTCTTTTTTCTTTTCAATTGAATGAATAATGGAATCAAAGCTGCCTTCCAATTTTTCCAACTTTTCATCAAGTTGAGGTATCTCTTTTTGAGCTTCGCGCACTTCTTTGACAACATGATTTTTCATCTTATTAAACAAGTCTTTTTCCATGGCCACACGAATCGTTGAAGAGAAAGAAAACTTAAAGGCCCAAGCAAAATAAGCCAACGCTCTATCTGGCAAAGATTTTATCTCGCCATAATTCACATATTCCCCACTGCGCACAGCGTCCCAAACTTTTGGAGAAATTTCCGGCGTTTTTGGCTCTTTTGTCAACGGGAACATAATTTCGTAATCCTTCATATTTCCCAAAGTATCTGCATCTTTAACTAAAGCACAGGTGTCATCCACTCTTTTTTTATCTTTTGGAGAAAGGGCTTGATAAGACGCCCGAACTTCCCAAATGCTTTTTTGAAGCTCTGGACGCAACACAGTGTATTGAGGGTCTTTTTTCAAATCCTCATCACCTAAGTCGATAAAGTTTCGTGTCATTTGATCATGGATAAGAATTGGAGCCAAAACAAGAGGGTCATGAATATCATAAGACTCTTTCGCCATTTGCATCCCTTCTGCGCCATGGAACTTAAAAGCGATTGTTCCGTCTTCCCTTTTTTCATGAGAGCGGGCAAAATCGTGCATGAGAAGTGCATTTGTCATGGCTTCATATTCTTTTTCGGAAACATCCTTAAAATTATCTGTTTCAGAAATGATATCAAGACCGGTTTCAACCACTTTCAAAGTATGAAAATATTTGGCCCATAACCACTCTTTATTCATTTCTTTATAGGCCCCACTATAAATCTCTTGGATTTTAAAAATCTTAGCCAATTCAATAAAATAGCTTCCTTTTTTCATCTTTCTCTCCGTAAGTTATGTGAAAAAACTAGAAATATTTTACGCTTAAAAAACTATTTTGTCAAATTTTACTTTAACTTTGATAAAAAGGCTATTTCGCGGCGGACATCCTCTAGCCCAATCTTCTTTTCAGAGCTTGTGGCCAAGATTTCTGGAAAAAGGGCGGGATGCTTTGATTTTAAGGCTTCAACAGAGACCCTTATTTTTGCCAAATGACTTTCTTTAATTTTATCTACTTTTGTTAAAATCATTTGATAGGGGACGGCTGATTTATCAAGAACGTCCATGGCTTCCTCGTCCTTTTTCAAAACCCCATGTCTAGAGTCGATAAGGAGGAAGGCTCGCCTTAACGGCACCCGCCCTTTCAAATACGCAAAGATAAAAGCATTCCACTCCCCTACTTTTTTTTGAGGGGCTTTCGCATAGCCATACCCTGGTAAATCCACAAGTAAAATCTTTTCCCCTAAATTAAAAAAGTTAATTTCCTGCGTTCTGCCCGGCGTATTTGAGGTTCTCGCAAGGCCTCTTTTACCTACCAACGCATTGATAAGGGAGGATTTTCCAACATTGGATCGCCCAATAAAAGCCACTTCATTTAAGAAGGGTTTTGGGAACCCTTCCACATCAACAACCCCTTTAACAAAGGTGCATTCTGCTGAAAAAAGAGTTTTTACTTGCGCGTTTGTGACATCTACCATTTACTTTTCCCCGTATTTTTTCATGATATAGCTTTGTTGTAGGATTGATAATAAATTGCTCCACGTCCAATAAATGACAAGCCCTGAGGCCATTCTGCCAAACATAAACATAAACAAAATCGGCATCCATTTCAAAACCGCAGCCTGATCTTTATTGGGAGAAGACGGATTGAGTTTTTGTTGGAAAAGCATCGTCAAGCCCATCAATAACGGCCACACCCCAATATCCAAAAAGGCAGGAACTGGCCAAGGCACAAGCCCGCCAAAGGTAAAGACAGAGCTCATATCTGGAGCGGACAAATCCTTAATCCAGCCAAAGAATTTTGCATGACGCATTTGAATTGAAACACTCAGCACTTTATATAAAGAAAAGAAAATCGGAATTTGAATCAACATCGGAAGACATCCTGACGCCGGATTTACTTTTTCTTTCTGATATAAAAGCATCATTTCTTGATTAAGGCGCATTTTATCATCTTTATAGCGCGTTTGAAGGGCTTTAATCTTAGGTTGAAGCTTCTTCATCTTTGCCATACTTTCAAAAGACTTTGACGCCACTGGGAACATCAAAAGGCGAATCAAAAAAGCAAAAATTAAAATTGAAATTCCCATATTTCCGACAAAGCGATAAATCCACTCCAGCGTAAAGAGGAAAGGCTTTGTAATAAAGTAATACCAGCCAAAATCAATCCCCAAATCAAAGCGTTCCACCCCAAAGGTTTTTTGATAATACGTTAACAAATCAATCTCTTTTGGCCCTGCAAAGAAATGAGTTTTGAATGTTTTAATCTCATCAGGTTGAAGCACCACAGAGTCAGAGGAAAACGTTGCATCATAAGCTTTTTGCTCTTTATCATAGGAAAATTCTGTCTTGAAAGCCCCTTGATTATATATAAAGGCCGTCAACCAATATTTATCTGAAATCCCAAGCCACCCGTCCTTTGATGAATAGGTTTCTTTTTCCTCCTCAACAGAAGGATACTTTACCTCTTTCAACGCATTATCTAAGACGGCAATAAAGCCCTGATGAACCGGAGAACGAGACAAGTTTTGAACATTGGAACGTGTGATTTGGCCAAAAGTTTTGACCTCTACATTTTTAAGGGACGTATTTTGAACCACATCAGAAATCGTGAACATATATTTGTCATCCAATGTGATAACCCTTTTAACAACAAGGCCTTCTTTTGTCGTCAAGCTTAAAACCAATGGCGAAGATGCGGAAAGGTTTCCCTTTTCAACGCTCCAAACAGAATCTTTTGAAACGACTTTTTTGCCATCCAAGACATAGCCTAACGTTGAAAAATAGGATTTTTTATTTAACAAACGAACCGCAGGACTACCCTTTTTCACTTTTTGTTGATAGGCCTTTAAATCCAACTGATTAAACGCAGCCCCTTTTGTATTTAAAGAGCCCTTAACCACTTTGTTTTCGAAAGGAACATCCTGTCCCTTCTTTTCTTTTTGAGGAATCGTTGCCACTTTTGCTTTATCTAAGACTTTTACATCTTTTTTATCTAAGACAGAGACCTCTTGTTTTTGCCCTTCTGAGTTTGGCAAAACACCAAAGAAATGATTAACCGTTGAAACCAAAAGAACCGATAGAATGAGTGCAATAAAGATATTTTTTTGTTCAATTTTTTCGTTTTCTTGCATTTTATTTCCTTTTTTTAAGCGGCGGCACAGGGTCAAATCCCCCTTCATGAAAGGGATGACATTTTAATATTCTCAAAATCCCCAAATAAATCCCATAAAATACGCCATGGATTTGGATGGCTTGCTTTGTATACTCTGAGCAAGTTGGATAAAACCTGCATCTTTGATGAAACCTTGAAAAAGTTTTTTGATAAAGAGTAATAAGCATCACGCAAAAAGACTTTAGCATATTTTTCCCCTTAAGAAAAAGCCTTTTCTTTTGAAGATTTCTTTTTTGTTTTTTTGGAGATGAGTTCATTGAGTTGCTTATCTGACAGGCCTTCTTCTTGTTCTTTTTCCGTGTAAGAAAAGAATTTAAAAGAGCGTCTAAAATCATCAACTAAATCTGTGAATTTTCTTAAAGTGGCGTCTTTTCTTGCAATCACGACATAGTCATATCCTCTTTGAGCAAACTCATTCAGCGTTTCGGCACTCGCGGCACGCAATCTTCTTTTAATAAAATTTCTATCAACAGCTTTTCCCAACCTCTTTGTCACCGTAAAACCGATTCGAGGAGAATCCGTCTTCGGTTGAAGTTTTGAAAATTGCCTTGTTTGTTTTAAACATAGCATAATAAAGCTCGGCGTAATAAATCTACTCCCGAGCTTTGATAGCAAAACAAATTGCCTACGTTTTTTTAACCGTTGATATGTCATTTTCATGACTTAAGCACTGAGGACTTTACGTCCTTTTGCACGACGAGAACTCAAAACCTTACGACCGCCTAAAGTTGCCATACGACTTCTGAATCCATGACGACGAGCTCTAACAAGCTTACTTGGTTGATATGTGCGCTTCATGGCGAACCTCCATTTATTCCTTAAATTACTTTTTTCGAAGCGTCTTTATAACGTCTTTTGAGAAAAAAGTCAACATCTCTTTTCAAAAATTATTCTCTTTGAAGCTCAAAATCGTTAAAACGCGCAATTCTATTTTTAACGGCCACATTTTCATCGTGAGAATAGACATCCATAATCATTTGTGTCATCTCAGAAAAAGAGGTTTCCCGTTCGTCTAAAGACATAGAAGCCACAATTTTTTCAACTTGCTCTCTTGGAAGATTTTTAACCTCTAATGTCTCCGAATTTTCATGAAGCGTTTTGCGAAGAAGCTCTGCCCCTGCAAGGCCCAAAGCTGTGACAGGAACCTTAACTTCCCGTTCGGCTTCTTGTTTCTTGCGTTCTTCTTTTTTCTTAGCCACTTCAGCAAGTTCCCCTGTTTGATCGTAGTAGATTGTCCGACCCCATTTGGCAACCATACGAGCCTGTTGAACACAGTATTTTAACCGCGCACACAAAGCCTTTGCCGAATCTTTCAAGTGATCATATTTTGGCCCCAAATTTGACACATAATGCAAAAAGTCAGAGGCAATCGAATATTCCCGAACAACTGTATCATAGTGCTGATTTAAGGAAGACAACTCTTGCGTATTGATGTCCCCATCGGCAATATAATCATTAAATCGTGTAGAAGATGTTGCGGTAAACATTTCAGTATATCCCGAAGTTCGTCCTTCGATTGAGGAAAAATTAACATCTTCCTTTTCATCAACCTTTTCTTGAACTTGAACAATTTCGGCGGTCAAATTTTGTCTTTCTTGAGAGCCAAATTCTTCTTGACGCCGCCTCAACATAAGTTGCTTTTTATATTTCTTTAAAGCATCTATTTCTTCTTGAGAAAAAATCTCTTCTGGACTTTGAACCATGGAAACCTCCTTAACTTCAACATTTCCCTTTTAAAAGATAGGTTCTTTTATACAGAAAATCAATAAAAAAGCCTTTAAAAATCAAAAAATCGAACAAAATGAAAAAGAGCTCTTTTATTTTCTATAATTTGTTCTTTTTTTAGATAAAAAGAGTTTAATTTTTCAATTTTTTTAAGACATCAAAAGGGGAAGCTTTTTTAAACTCCTCTTTTTCATCAAAGACCTCCCCCTCTTTTTTCGGATAAAGCGGAATATCAAGGGCCAAACATTGTAAAGCCAATTCGCCCACATCAATTTCGTTATTGAAAATAGGCTCAATAAAATCTTCTTCTATCGTTTCCATATCAAGAGCGCACGTTTGCTCTTCTTCTTTGGCGTCTTTGGAAAAAAGCCCCTCAACCTTGCTTTCAATGGTTTGTGTAAAGGGCTCAAGCGAAATCACAGAAATTTGCTCGACTTTGGCAAGAGCCTTTCCTTCGACTCTAAGAGGTTCCTTTTTATAAATCCTCCCAGAGGTTTCAAAAGACAAAACCTTGACCCCCATTCTTTTGGAAATAAGGGCACATTCTTTGTCATCTGCCGTAAAAGAATACGGTTTGCTTGAGATATCTTTCAAAGAAATCGGACGATAAAATTCGGATTTTTTCATAATAACTTCTTCCTTTTTTTGTTTTTATTCGCTATAGTTTAGTTCTCATATATCAAAAAAAAGGTGTTTTATGAAGTTTTATTTTCTAATCGCGTGCTTATTTTTATCATCTTGTGCAGGGACGACCTCTGTCCATGGAGATATGCCTTTTGACGAAAAAATTGCTTTAATAAAAACAGAACAAAGTAAAGCGTTTGTCGAACAAACTTTGGGATCGCCTTCTTTTAATACGATCTTCGGGCAAAGAGCGTATGTTTATCTTCAAACAAAGTGTGTTAAAAAAGCCTTTTTTAGACCAGAAGTCGTTGAAAGAAAAGGGCTTTATATTGCTTTTGATGCCAAAGAAAAAGTTGAAGAGGTTCACAAATTTTCCTTAAAAGAGGGGAATGTCATTGCGTTAGACACAGATAAAACGCCTGCCCTTAAAAAACCGATTGGCAAATGGGACTTTTTCTTAAAACATTTTGGGAAATATAGAGCGCGTCCGATGTAGGGGAATTTTTTAAAAAAGCATTTTAAACCTGCCGATTTTTGAGCAGGTTTTCTTTTTAATTTTTTTCAGCGCGTTTTCTTTTTGGAAAGAACGACTCGTCCGTTTTCCACGGTATATATTCCATGAGAACGAATCGAATCAAGCGAACAAACGACCGTTCCGCCATAATTCGTCTTATAGCAAATCTCTTTTCTTTTCAAAGAAGCATTCAAAATTTCTTTTGACATTTCTCTCTCCTCTCATAAGGATAGAATATCAAATTTTTACAATAAAGTCAAAAGGTTAATAAACATCCCAAAGTCGATTTTTCCCTTCCGTTGGAAGAACGCGCACTTCTTTTGTTTCAGGGCAAAAGCGCACTTCTTTTTGAGGTGTTTTTTCAAAATCTTTCTTTGAAAAAGAAACGCCTTTTGCACACCTTTGATTCGAATCAAGGGCAAAAACAACATCCGCTTTAGCGCAAAAATCTTTTGAAAAAGCAAGGCTTACCCCTTGAAGAGAAACCTTCTTTTCTGTCAAAAGCAAAAAGGACGCACCCCCTTTTTTATCTTGCCAAAAATCGCGCCGTCTTGGCTCTTTTTGAAAAGAGGAGATAAAGAGCTTTTCCCCCTTTTGAACCATCCACAAATCCTTTGACACATAGGCCAACGTTTGCTCTTTTGAAAAGGGATAAATAAGGGCGATCCCCATCAAAAAAAGCCCCACTTTCTTTGATTTTAACAGGCAAAAAAGAAGCCCCCCAATCGTATAACAAATCAAATGTTCTGTTGAAAAGGGCGGAAAATATTTTGTTGCAGAAGGAAGAAGGGATATCCCCATTGCCCCCTGATTTAAAAGAGCAATTCCTTTTTCAGTCATAAAGAAAATCCATTTTTCAAGACCAAATGGAAAGGGCAAAAGAGATAAAAACAAAAGCGGAAGGACAAAGAAACTGACCCCCAAGGTTAAGGTTAAATTGCCCAAAAGCCCATAAAACGGCACTTCATTAAAATAGGTTATAACATACGGCAACGTAAAAATTCCTGCAAAAATCTGCGTTAAAACAAGGGCTAAAAACGCATTATAGAATTTTCCTAAAAAAGATTTACGTCTTTTAAATACCCCTTTTTTAAGGGCCCAATTCATCCCCGCAATTAAAAACAAAACGGCGGCAAATGAAAATTGAAAAGAGGCTTTTAAAAGGCTTTCTGGCGATATCCATAAAAGAATAAAAGCCGCTATCATCACATTTCGAATCGAAAAAGCTTTGCGATTGAAAAAGGCGGCAATCATAAAGGTTGAAAGCATAATAAACGATCGCATAGCCGGAATGTTCATTCCCGATAATAACAGATAGAAAAGGGCGGCTAAAAAAGAGCCCAAAAGGGCGATTTTCTTTGTGTTTACATAAAGGCACACGACAGGAAAAAGCGCTAAAAACCCTCTTAGAAATAAAAAGACAAACCCTGCCACAAAAGACATATGAAACCCTGAAACGGCCAAAATATGCGCAACCCCAGAGTCGCGATACGTTTGATATATCTCTCTTGGAATGAAGGATTGCTCCCCCAAAATTAACGCTGTTGCAATGGGGAAAGTGCCTTTAGATAAAAACCGATTAAACTTATTGAGCACATAGAATCGCAAAGGGGCCATGGAAAACACGTTTTCTTTTGACGTTTCTAAAACCTTAAATCCTTCAACCAAAGAAGCCTCTTTTGAAACCCCTTCAAAAAAAGAAAAAAGAGAATTTTCATAAAAAGAAGACACGTAAAGAGGTTTTATCCGTGCTCGACACGTAATGATTTGACCTTCCTTTAAGGCGTTTACTTGCTTTTTAGAAAGCCGTTGAAAGATTTTTCTTTTTCCTTTTTTTATGCTCTTTTTTGGGGCCTTTTTATAGGAAAAACTGAGGCGTATTCTTTCATTTTTTTGAGATAAAAGAATCTCCACTTTCTGATAGGGTTGAAGGGAAATTTCCTCAATCCTCCCCGTCAAAGAAACAATCCGATACCCCTCATTTACAGGAGGAACACCTTTTAAAAGAGCTCTTTGCATTGTGAAAAAAATTCCAAGGAAAAAGAAGAAGGCAAACAAAAATAAAACCCGCCCCTTCTTAAAGATAAAAATCCCTATAAAAAGAAGTAAACAGAGAAAAAACACCCCTAAAAAGTTAGGTTCTTTAGAAAGTCCCTTTAAATACGTTAAAATGCCGGCCGCAAAAAAAACAGAAATAAACGGCAGGGTATCTTCTTCAATTTCTTGCTTTATTTTTTTAAAAAAGGAAGCGCATTTCAAAAGCCATCTTGTCATTTTATTCTTTTCTTTTTTTCATTGAGAGGGTATGTATAGAGTATACAGATTTTAACAAGGATTTTAAATGTTTTTACATCTTTTTTTACTCAGCCTTATTCAAGGGATTACCGAATTTCTTCCGATAAGTTCTTCTGCGCACCTCATATTGCTTTCAAAACTGACTTCTTTCCCTGATGAAGGCCTTGCTTTTGATATTGCCCTGCATGTCGGAACCCTTGGCGCTGTTGTGTGTTATTTCTTTCCCACTCTTTGGCGAATCTTAAAAAATTTAATCAAAAAAGGGGGAGACAAATCCTTATTCATCAACCTATTTATCGCAACGCTTCCTGCGGTTTTCATTGGTGGATTTTTCTATTCTTCTTTGGAAGATTTAATTCGAAATATAACTTTGATTGCGATAACCTCCATCCTGTTTGGAGGCCTCCTTTACCTCGGCGATAAAATTGGAAATGCAAAAAAAGGAATCAATGACATCACAAAAAAAGACGCCCTTTTCATCGGCCTTACGCAGGTTTTGGCCTTTATCCCTGGGACAAGCCGATCCGGTGTCACGATGACAAGTGCCCGCTTTTTAGGCATTAAAAGAGAAGCCGCAGCGGAATTTTCCATGCTGCTTTCCATCCCTGTTATTTTGGGAAGTGGCGTATTAGCTCTTTATGATTTTATGAATTTACCGATTATTTCACAAGGCTCGCTTTTAAAGCCCCTCCCCTTATTTTTGGGGGTGAGTATGACTTTTATCTTTGCCCTTATTTCAATTTCGGTTTTGATGAAGGCCCTTAAACGATTTTCCTTCACGCCCTTTGTTCTTTACCGCATAGGGTTAGGAATTTTTCTCATCTACGCTTTAGTGACCCATTTTAGATTCTAATTTAGAAATTTTCTTCTGAAAAGCCTCTAGAACAAACAGCCTTAACGCCTCTGACAAAGGGTAATATCCGCGTCTTTCATCAATCTGTTCAATCAGTTTTTGAAGGGAAAGGCCTTGCTCTTTAGCCAACGCCTTTACTTCTTTGAAAAAAGGCTCTTCCAAGGAAAAAGAGGTGGCGTGCCCGAACAAACGAATGGAATGCTTTTTCAACTTTTTTTCCCTCTTAAGGTTTTAAGGTCAATCAATTCGGCTTTTTGAGGGGGTTTTTTTTCTTTATTTGTTTCTAAGGAAGGAGCCTTGTTTTCTTGAGGAAGTTCTTTAAACTCAAAAGAAACCTCCGCTCCCGTATCAGAAAAGAAAATCAAAGAGGAAAACGGAATTTTTAACGTATAAAATCTTTGCGAAAAGCTTAAATCCACAGAAAATTCATCTTCAGAAACTTCTAAATTTCGATATTGATTTTCAAGAACAATCGTCATTTCTGATGGATAGGTTTTTCTTAAAAAATCAGGCAATATGACCTTATCTGTTTTGAATGAAAAATAAAGAGCTTGATCTTCATCCAGTCCATTTTCTTTTACAAATAAAAGCGCCTTTTGAACAACGCCTCGAAAAGCCTCTTGTATGAGCTGTGTATAGTTTAGCATTTTTCCGTCAAATCCTTATAAAAAAAGGGACGTTCTGTTGCTAGGTGTCCCGGACCCCACCTAAAACGCTCAAAGTCTTAGGAATTTAAAGCGTTGCACGCTACACTAAGCAGCTACAGCAACTGGAGCAAAATTATCATTTGCATTTATTAAAACAGCCCGATAACGGCGGTACAATGCCGAATACAAGAGGAAACCTTTATCATGCATGTCAATCCTATCTCACCCCCTTAACTTAAGTTTTTGGTGGAGGTGTCGGGTTCTGCCCCCCGAGTCCATCACATCTATTTCGCTTCTCATTTAGTATCATAGCTTTATTGCTAAAGCATCTTTAATATACGTTCATTTTTTTAAAAAATCAACTTTTTTAAAAATCATTCTTTTAAACTATTATTCTTTGATATCTGATTTATAGCAAAGAGGCGCATATCCACCTGGTCGTGAATACGCACTGCGCCTGCCATAACGATGTCCACGTCGGTCTCTGCTATAGGGACACGGAAAATTTCCGCTGTAATTTCGGATAGAAGCTTGAATCCGTCTTTCAGCTTCTGCATCAGATATTTCAGGAGAAGCTTTTATTGGAAACAACAAAAGTAAAAGAAATAAAACAAAGAATATTTTTCCCATATTTCCCCCTTTATGTTAAAATATCTTTTATAATCAAATACCTAAAATTAGGTCCTGTCAACTTTTTTAAAAGCCTCCTTTTTTTCACATCTGTCTTTTTTCTCATAAAAAAACCCGCTTTTTTCAAAACGGGTTTCTTTTAGTTAAGCGTTCGACTTTTAAGCTTCTACAGTTTCCTGTCCAGCTTCCAAATCTTCGCCTGTTGTTTGGTCAACGCGTTTCATAGAAAGTTTCATTTTTCCACGGTTATCAGAACCCATGAATTTAACTTTCACTTCGTCGCCTTCTTTGACAAAATCTGTCACTTTTTCAACTCTATGAGGAGCTAATTCAGAAATATGAACTAACCCATCTTGTGCCCCACAGAAGTTTACAAAAGCGCCAAAATCCATAATTTTAACAACTTTACCTGTGTAAATATGGCCTGGTTCTGGGTCATCTACAATGCTCTTAACCCAGTCGATGGCTTTTTGCATACAGTCCCCATCAACGGCGGCAATTCTTAAAGTTCCGTCGTCATCAATGTCCAATTTACATCCTGTTTTTTCTGTGATTTCACGAATGACTTTTCCGCCTGTTCCAATAACGTCACGGATTTTATCTTTCTTGATTGTCATAGAGAAAATGCGAGGAGCATTCGGGCTAACTTCAGCTCTAGGTTCGGCTAAAACTTCTGTCATTTTGCCTAAGATGAATAAACGCCCTTCATGTGCTTGAGCCAAGGCTTCTTTCATAATCCCTTCTGTGATAGAAGTAATTTTGATATCCATTTGTAAAGCGGTAATCCCATCTTTGGTTCCTGCAACCTTAAAGTCCATATCCCCAAGATGATCTTCATCTCCCATAATATCTGTCAAGATGGAGTATCTATCGTCTTCCTTAATTAAACCCATTGCAATCCCTGCAACAGGTTTTTTCATTGGGATCCCAGCATCCATCATGGAAAGCGTTGCCCCACAAACTGTTGCCATAGAAGAAGATCCATTGGATTCCATAATTTCTGAAACAACCCGAATCGTATAAGGGAATTGTTCAAAAGAAGGAAGCATTGGATGAACAGCTCTCCATGCCAATTTTCCGTGACCAATTTCACGACGTCCTGGAGAGCCCATTCTCTTAACTTCACCTACAGAATAAGCAGGGAAGTTGTAATGCAACATAAATTTACGACGATAATTGCCTTCAATGGCGTCAATGATTTGTTCGTCATCGCCTGTTCCTAAAGTAGAAACAACCAAAGCTTGAGTTTCCCCACGTGTGAACAAAGCAGATCCATGAACTTTTGGAAGAACGCCGACTTCACATTCAATCGGACGCACCGTTTTTGTATCCCGACCATCAATCCGAACACCTGTTGATAAAACAGCGTCTCTCATTGTGTGATATTCGGCTTCATGGAACATTTTATCAACGCAAGCTAAAGCTTCTTCATTTTCTTCAAATAAAGCAACCGCTTTTTCTTTAAGCTCTTCTAGCTTATTTTGTCTTTCCAATTTTTCACGAATATGGAAAGCCGTAGCAATTTCGTCACCTAATTCTGTTTGAATTCTGTCGCGAACAACTTGATAAATTTCTGGTTCTGAAGTCATTTTCCAAGGTTCTTTTGCACATTCTTCTGCTAAAGAAATAATAGCTTGAATAACGCTTTGGAATGCTTTGTGCCCAAAAGCAACAGAGCCCAACATCACGTCTTCTGAAAGCTCATTAGCTTCAGATTCAACCATCAAAACGCCTTCTGTTGTTCCTGCAACAACCAAGTCTAATTGACTTTTATCCATCACATCAAGTGTTGGGTTTAAGACATATTGTCCATCAATATATCCAACACGAGCTGCCCCGATAGGCCCTAAGAAAGGAAGCCCTGATAAGGTCAAAGCAGCTGATGTTGCAATCATGGCAACAATATCTGATTCATTTTTTAAATCGTGACTTAAAAGCGTGCAAACAACTTGTGTTTCGTTTTTAAATCCTTTTGCAAAAAGAGGACGAATCGGACGATCAATCAATCTTGAAACCAAAGTTTCTTTTTCTGAAGGTCTGCCTTCTCTTTTCATAAATCCGCCAGGAATTTTCCCTGCCGCATATGTTTTTTCAATATAATTTACCGTGAGTGGAAAAAAGTCTGTAAACGCATCAGGTTCTTTTTTCGCCGCACAAACGGCACAATGAACGCTTGTTTCGCCGTAACGAACAATAACAGAGGCATCGGCTTGACGTCCCATCTTCCCTGTTTCAATAATGAGGGGACGTCCTCCCCATTCTATTTCTTTTCTAAAAACATTAAACATTGTCATGTTTTTTTTACCTTTCTAAAATAATTACTACCTACATCCAACCTACAAAACATCAATCAAAGGAGGGGCTCACTTATAAGCCCCCCTCTTAATATTACTTACGTAAACCTAAGCGTTCGATAAGTTTTTCATAACGACCAACCTCTTTAGCCTTGACATAGTCAAGAAGCTTCCGACGGCTGCTAACCATTGCAAGTAAACCTCTTCTTGAAGAGAAATCTTTTTTATGAGACTTTAAGTGCTCAGTTAAGTTTCCAATTCTTTCAGATAAAACTGCAATTTGAACTTCTGCAGAACCTGTGTCACCTTCTTTAGTGGCAAATTCTTTGATAAGTTCTTGTTTTCTTTCGTTTGTAATCGACATCGTTTTCTCCTTAAAAAAAACTAAAATATTAAATAAACACCTTATAGGGAAGAATCATATCTTCCTTTTGGGTGACAAGTGCTATTAACTGTCCGTTAAATGTGGCTTGATAAACCTTTCCTTCTTCCAAATTTTGGAATCGGGAAGGAAAAGCCCTTCCAAAAGACAATTCATTTAATTCCGTTTCCGTCAAAGCGAGCTCCAAGATGTCGGTCAGCGCCGTTCGGACTGGGAGAATTAAATCTAAGCAGTTGTTATTATGCACCTTTTGTTCAAGAAATTCCAGTAAAATCGCATCTTGAATCGAAAAAGTGTGGCATTTTGTCCGCCGAAGAGCAGAAACAAATCCTTTTGATCCTACTTTTTCGGCAATATCCCTTGCAAGAGCGCGCACATACGTTCCTTTAGAACATGTCGTTTTAAAGGAAAATTTATTTGTTTCAGTTTGCGCTAAAAGGGTTAAATCAAAAATTTCAATTTCGCGAGAAAGAAGATCAACCTCTTTTCCTTTTCGGGCCAAATCATACGCCCTTTTTCCTTCTACCTTTAAAGCAGAAAAAATAGGCGGACGTTGTTTAATTTTCCCTTGAAAAAAAGGAAGGACTTTTTCAATATCCTCTTTTGTTGGTAAAAAGGAACTTTCCTCTAAAACGTCGCCTTCTAAATCATCCGTTGTGCGGGATTGACCAAAGGTAATTTCAAATTCATATTCCTTTTGCCCATCCATGGTAAAGGCAATCGTTCGGGTTGCTTTTCCAATCGCCAAAGGTAAAACCCCTGTTGCCAAAGGATCTAATGTTCCTGCATGTCCAATTTTAGAAACCCCTAAAAGCCTTTTGACAATCGCAACTGCACGAGCAGAGCTCATTTGATAAGGTTTATCTAAAATAAGCCAACCGTTTATATCCGAAGAAGGGAGAGCCTTCTTTTCGCTCATTGAGTATCCTTTTTATTCAAATCTTGCTTCACATGATCAGAGTGCAAAATATCTTCAATTTTTTGAGCTTCATCAAAACTTTCGTCCACTTTGAAAATTAAATCAGGCGTCACTCTTAATTTTAACTTTGAAGATAAAATCTTGCGAAACAACCCTTTGTATTTATTTAATAAAACACAAAGCTCTTCAGAATCTTTATTTCCAATCGCTCGTATAAAAACGGTCGAATAGGAAAAGTCAGGGGAAATCTGAACTTCCGTAACCATAAGAAATCCCCGTTCCAATCCGATAGAATAAAAATCTTCAAAAGTAAAAGTTTGAGCTAAAGTCCGTCTAATTTCTTCCGAAACACGAAGTTGTCTTTCCGAAGGCATTCTTTTTAAGTTTTTCATCTTTTAACCCAACTTTAATTCTGCTTTAATTTCTTCAACTTCATAACATTCGATTTGATCCCCGACTTTAATATCGTCATATTTTTCAAAACTAATTCCGCAATCAAAGCCTTCTTTAACCTCACGAACATCATCCTTAAAACGTTTCAATTCTGACAAATTTCCATCAAAGATAACCACGTTATCCCGCAACAATCTTGCTTTTGCCGAACGTTTGATAAGTTTTTCTGTCACCATACATCCAGCAATTTTTCCAACCTTTGTGATGTTGAAAACTTGACGCACTTCAGCATAGCCCAAAATTTTCTCTTTCAATTCTGGAGTCAAAAGCCCTTCAACGGCCTTTTTCATTTCATCAACCACATCATAAATAATGGAGTAGTATCTTAAATCAACACCGTCTCTGCGTGCAAGCTCTCTTGCCTGTGGATTGGCCCGAACATTAAATCCAATGACAGTTGCCTTGGACGCCCGTGCTAAAGTGACATCAGATTCGTTAATTCCGCCCACAGCAGCATGTAAAACATGAACCCGAACTTCATCATTTGCAATTTTGTTTAAGGTTCCGACTAAAGCTTCTACAGATCCTTGAACATCAGCCTTAATGACAACAGGAACTTCTTTCATTTTACCTGCTTTAATTTGGGCTGCCATTTGTTCCATTAACGTGCCAGATTTACTCTTCACTTGAAGAATTTCACGTGCTTTTCTTGTTCTGTAATTTGCAATTTCACGCGCTTTATTTTCTTCTTCAACAACAATAAAATCATCTCCAGCAGAAGGAACCCCTTGAAGTCCAATGACCTCAACTGGAACAGCAGGCCCCGCACTTTCAACCTTTTGACCTTTGTCATCAAAAGCAGAACGCACCCGACCAAATTCAGCACCGGCAACAAAAACATCACCCATTTTTAATGTCCCGCGTTGAACCAAAACTGTTGCAACAGGTCCACGCCCTTTTTCCATTCGAGCTTCAATCACAACCCCTTGAGCCAATCTATTTGGATTAGCTTTTAAATCCAAAACTTCAGCTTGAAGCAAAACAGCTTCAATCAATTTTTCAAGGTTTGTTCTCTTTTTGGCAGAAACTTCAACGGAAAGAACATCTCCCCCCATTTGTTCAACAATCACGTTATGTTGAAGAAGATCTGTTCGAACTCTGTTAGGATCAGCCCCTGGTAAATCCATTTTGTTAATGGCAACGACAATAGGAACACCCGCGGCTTGCGCATGGTGGATAGCTTCAATTGTTTGAGGCATCACCCCATCATTTGCTGCCACAACCAAAATCACAACGTCCGTCACAGAGGCCCCACGTGCCCGCATTTCTGTAAAAGCAGCATGTCCCGGGGTGTCAATAAAGGTGACTTTTTGTCCTGTTTTCATTTGAACTTGATAAGCCCCAATGTGCTGCGTAATTCCGCCAGCTTCCCCTTCAACAACATGGGTTGAACGCAAAGCATCTAATAAAGATGTTTTTCCGTGATCAACGTGCCCCATAACTGTCACAACAGGAGAACGTGGAATCAAAGAGCTTGGATCATCGTCTTGACCTTTAAGACCGTCTTCAATATCAGCATCAGCAACTCTATGAGTTTTATGTCCAAATTCGCTGACAACCAATTCTGCTGTATCGGCATCAATGGTTTGTGTAATCGTCACCATCATCCCAAGCTTCATTAAAACCTTAACAACATCAACGCCACGTTCAGCCATACGATTTGCCAATTCTTGAACTGTAATCGTTTCTGGAATCGTCACTTCTCTTGATATTTTTTCAGCTGTTTTCAAACTTTCAGCATGTTTCAATCTTTCTTTTTCTCTCGCCCGTTTGATGGAAGCCAAAGACCGACGACGACGTCCAATTTCTTCGCCATCTTCGTCCAAATTAAACACATCAATTCTAGAATTTTGACGACGATATTCGGAATCCTTTTTCCGACGTGGTGTTGCCAATTCTTCAGTGCTTTCTGGATGAGTTTTATGTTTTACTGTTTTCCAAGAAGATGTTTTTTCTTCTTCATTTTCAAATTTTTTCTCTTTTGGAGGAGCTTCTTTTTTAGAGGGAATCTCTTCTTTTACGTCCTCTTTTACATCCTCTTTCAAAGAAACTTCTTTGAAATTTTCGATTTCTTCTTGAACTAAATTCTCTTTTTGAGCTTCGGCTTCTTTTGCCAAAGCTTCTTGCTGTTTTTTCAAAGTTTCAGCTTCTTTCTTTTGAAGCTCTTTGGCTTCTTCATCAGCCTTTAAAGCTGCTTTTAAAACCTTCAATCTATTTGCTTTTTCCCCATCAATCAAATCAACTTTTCGAACGGAAGGCCTTGTCACAAAGCGTTTTTTACGAACTTCGACACGAATACCATTCGATCGAGAAGCTCCAGAAGTATTTTTTACAGATCCCTCTGTTGCTTTATGTAATCCAAGTGTCAATGTTGAAGGTTTTTTCTTTTTAATCTCTTCTGTCATATCCTATAAGCCTCTCGTTAAATGTTCCGAACAAAGGAACGCATGATATCTATTTAATTCTTTTTCAAAAGAATCGGCAAAAGCCGACTCTGTCACACCCATATAAACGACTTTATCACGATTCAGAGAAAAAGCCAGCTCTTTAGATGAAAAGTCAGAACATATCAAAGGTTTTTTCACCATTTTTTCCAAAACAGCGTTAACCTTTTCTTGCCCATTTTCCGCTCCATCTGACGCTAAAAATAAAATTTGAAGTTTTTCTTTGATAAGATTGATTTTTACTGAATCAAACCCTGCAATTAAAACGCCAGATTTTTTAGCCAGCCCAATAAAAGACAAAATCCGTTTAAGTAAACGTTCTTCAACCTTCTTTTCAAAACCTTCTTCAATTTTAAGTTTAGGCGTGTGAAAAGGTTTTTTCAAAAGAGCTTCTTGGAGGACTTTTTTATCAGCAAGCAGCCAAAATCCTCTTCCTGGCAATTTATTTTCCAAATCAAAAACAAGGTCCCCTTCATCAGAGATAACAAACCGAAGGAGCTCTTCTTTTGGAAGAGCTTTTCGCGTTATCAAACAGGTCCTTAAATTATCTTTTAAATCTGTTTTTGTTTTAGACGTTTTCGTCTTCAAACCAATGCTCCCTTGCTTTCATGATTAAAATATTGGCTTCATCTTCTGGAAAATCTTCCCCAAAAATTTCAATCAATTCTTCTGAAGAAAGATCTGCAAAATCATCCAAAGTTTTAATTCCTTTTTCGCCTAAAAGAACAAGTTGATCTTGTGTCAAATCTTCAAAAGATTTCAAATCATCTTTTAGGTCAAATTCCTTGATTTTCTTTTCATTTTCTTCGTCTTTTTTAACCAAATAATTTTCTGCCCGTTTTTGAAGTTCTTCAACAATTCCCTCATCAAACCCTTCAATAGAAAGAAGTTCATCTTTTTCCACATAGGCAATTTCTTGAAGTGTTGAGAAGCCTTCTTGAACCAAAAGATGAGCAATCATATCATCAACGTCCAAAGCTTTAATAAATAAATCTACCTTTTCTTTGGTTTCAATTTGACGTTGTTCTACCTCTTCTTTTTCATTCATAATGTCGATATGCCAGCCAGTTAATTGAGAAACCAAACGAACATTTTGTCCCCGACGCCCAATGGCTTGAGAAAGTTCTTCATCTGGCACAATCACTTCAGCGTTATTTGTTTCTTCATCCAAAACAATTTTTGTCACCTCAGTTGGATACAAGGCATTGACAATAAATGTCGCTACATCTGGAGACCATTGAACAATATCAATTTTTTCCCCTTGTAATTCAGCAACAATCGCTTGAACTCGAACCCCACGAAGCCCGATACAAGCGCCTCTTGGATCAATTGTATTATCTTTTGAAATAACAGCAATTTTAGAACGGGATCCGGCATCTCTAACTACATTTTTAATTTCAATAATCCCGTCATAAATTTCAGGAACTTCTTGTGTGAAGAGTTTTGCCAAAAATTGTGGGTGGGATCGTGTTAAAAATATTTGAGGGCCTCTACTTTCTTGGCGAACATC
The DNA here is from genome assembly GCA_009929265.1 of Alphaproteobacteria bacterium. GTDB lineage: Bacteria > Pseudomonadota > Alphaproteobacteria > CASFRQ01 > SAAU01 > SAAU01. The sequence goes on along the minus strand of SAAU01000006.1, from coordinate 3,136 downwards.
CAAAAGATAAGCCCGCACTCTATCCCCTACTCTAAAAGTTTCCCGAGGAATCATCTCATCGCGTCTTAAAATTGCTTCTGCTTTTCCAAGATCAACAACAACATTTCCCATTTCAACCCGTTTAACAATTCCGTTAACAATTTGGCCTACTTTATCTTTATAATCTTCAAATTGATGTTCTCTTTCAGAATCTCTAATTTTTTGAACAATCACCTGCTTTGCAATTTGGGCTGCAATACGTCCAAATTCAATTGGAGGAAGGGGATCAATAATAAAATCTCCTAACTTTGCAAAAGAATTATCTTTTCTTGCATCAGCTAAAGAAATTTGAATAGATTCATTTTCAACTTCATCAACAATTTCGACATAACGCGCCAAGGAAATTTCCCCTGTTTTTCTATCAATTGTTGCCCGAATATCATATTCGGTTCCGTATTTAGAACGACCCGCTCTTTGAATTGCTTGTTCCATTGCTGTTAAAACGTCGTCTTTTTCAATTCCTTTTTCACGCGCCACAACTTCAGCAATTTGGAGAAGTTCTGGACGAGGCAGAGTAGCTGTTAATCCCATTTTTTCTTCCTTTATTTTTGTTGATGTAATGCTAAAAGAGCATCTGTTAAAATTAATTTTGCCTTTGAAATATCATCAAAAGCAAGGGAGATTTCCCCTGTGGCTTCTTCCAAAACAATTTGATTTGTTTTTTCATCAGCCTTTAGTATTTTTCCTTTAAATCGTTTTCTGTTGTTTAAAAGAGTTTTGGTTTCGATTTTAACGTCATATCCAGTAAAACGAATAAAGTCTTTAATCTTAATTAAAGGTCTGTCAATTCCAGCAGAAGAAACCTCTAAATGATAGCGACCTTCAATGGGATCTTCCACATCTAAAAGGGCAGAAACAACCCCACTCGCCTCAGCACAGTTATCAACTTGCATTGGTTTTTCATCTAGGCGTTCTACCATAATTTGAAGCGTTCTATTTCCTTCTGCGTCGTGAAATAAAACACGAACAACCTCATATCCCATACTTTCCAAAGACGGTGTAATTATTTGTTCTATTTGTTCTGTAATTCCCATTTTTTATCCTAATTTTTGGTTATAAAAAAAGGCGGGACGAAAAGCCCCACCCCTATTTCTCTATTGAGCTATAAGAATATGAATTCTTTATATCTTCTTTTCATTTCTTTTGCAAGCCCTTTTTTTAACAAGATTTTTATCCTCTTTCAAAATGCTTTTGAAAAAGAGCTAAATTCCGTTTTTTCTCTTCAAATTGATTTTGATTTTTAATATGAATTAAGCCTATAAACGAATCCGTTAAAAGCTCAAGCTCTTTATTTTTTGAAGCAAGGGTTCCTTTATTTTCCGAACCTTCCGCCAAAACATCCACCTCTATATTTTCAGGGAAACAAAATTTTGCGCCCTCTAATTGACTGAGAGAATAAGGCTGCTCTGAAACTAGCAAAATTTTTGATTTTTTATTAAAAACCTCAGGATATTCCTTCATAAACTCGCGATAGGTATCTATTGTATTTGCACGACGATACGTTCCGTCTTTCAACCTAATATTAGGTGTATCTACAACATAAACCTTTTCCGTTCGCAAAAGTGGATGTGTTTTTAGGCAAAAAGAAAGAGCCTCAGCTTCTGTTGGCCATTTAACCGTTTTAAAAAAAGAATCCTTTGACACTTTATCTGTAATACTGACAACTGTTCTTTCTTCTTTTGGAATAGTTTTAGCAATTTCAACACACTTATTAAAAACATCTTTGGCAGAAATTTCTTGCTTTAAAGAATTTCCAAGACGTTCAGCTAAAATATCCAATAAAAGAGGTTCTTTCGCGCGAAATTCCCCTTGTTTTTCAATTAAAGGCCACAACATTCTTTGAGAACCAAGTCCGACTAAAGCTTGCGTGCTGACGCCAGATTTTAATTGAAATTTCCGTGTTTTTTTGAGTTTCGATTTATCTAAAAAGGATTCTAATCTATCTTCCATACAGCCTTGAACTGCACCTAAAATAAGGACGACATCATATTTTTTATAAGAAGGCTCTATCGGATCTACCATTCCAAGATCTTGAAAAACTTCCCTCATTTCATTAACAATATTTTCTGAAAAAATTTCATTAAGCCTCATATCTGTCCGTTCAAGATTCCATCTACGATGAAACGCTTCTTGTAAAAAGTCCTCTAGCAGGATTCTCGCCTCTCCAACGGAGGAAACTTCTTTCAAAAAAGGATTGGACTTGTTTTCTTTTGCGTCTCTAAAAATCAAAAATCTGATAACGCGATAAAAAGCATTCTTTTTTAACTCAGATTGGAATCCAAGTTCATCCAAAGTCTTATTCCAAATTTTTTGAGATTTATCTTCCATTAAAAAGATCTTCCTCGATTCTGATGGAGAAACAAAAGGTGCAGTTTCTTTAAAGATTTTTGTTTATTTAAATATTTTACAATCAAATCAGTCATCTTGATTTTATTTTTAGCTAATTCTAGTGTTGAAATAGAAGAGGTTTCTCTCCAAAAAAAGCCATCTTTTTTTGAATCAAATTCAATTTTTTCATATTTTACTTCTGGATCCAAAGAAAAACCCTTTTTAATAAGATTTTTAACAATATTGACATCTCCGATATGGACAGCCTCGGCAATTAAAGGGACGAGACATCTAAATTCCTGTTCATTTGAATAGTAAACAAAAATCACCTTTTTCACTTCAGGATGTTCTTTTATGTCTTTTGATAAAAGCAAAAGATCTTCTTCTTTTCCATCTAACAGAGCCCTACAGAATTTTTCTACATAAGGGTTGCTTTCGATGTCTTTTACTCCATGAACTTCGATTCTTGACATTTACACCTTCTTTTGTTTTAACTTTTTAAAAATTTACCTATTTACAAGAATATAGCCCTTCTTTTATTTTTGTCAATTATTATTTAATTAAAAAAATAACGCCCTTATTTAAAAAAAGGAAAAGTTTTTTGCGAGAAAAAATTGCCAGCTCTTTTAACAGAAAAAAGTCTTAAGGTAAAATTTTATAGGGGGGGTAAAGTGGAGATTTTAGAAGTTTTTAGCTATCATTCATAGGAACAGTAATTCTACAAGCTTTTATGTAAAAAGGATTAAAAGGGGCTAACTTAAATAGGGGA
>SAAU01000087.1 GCA_009929265.1 Alphaproteobacteria bacterium | reverse complement strand
TTTTCGCAGTGCCACTGTCGAAGCTTTGAAAAGACAGGAATAGAAAACTCTCTGATTTTGCCAGGCCAGTTGCCGCAAAAAAGCTGGCACGGTAAAGGTGACCAGAAAATACGGAACCGGTAACAGCTTATTCTGCTGCCGATTAGCTAGTTTCCAAAAATAGCAACGCTATTTTGGGGAATTGACAAGCCAGTATCAGTTTGATACTATATGAGTATGCCACCTAAAATTCGCGAACTCATAAAAATTTTAAAAGAAAATGAATTTGTTGACCGCGGAGGCAAAGGGAGTCATCGCAATTTTTTGCACCCTTCTGGGGCAAAAATTACAGTCTCAGGGAATCTTGGCGACGATGCAAAAGCTTATCAGGAAAGGGAAGTTAAAAAGGTGGTAAAGGAGGCTCAGGAAAATGAAAAAAAGAGATAGATATCTGAAAATAGTTGAATGGTCGGATGATGATAATTGCTATATTGGGTCTATTCCGGGCTTTTTGGGCCCATGCTGCCACGGTGATAATGAACAAGAAGTCTACAAACAACTTTGCAAAATTCTGGATGAATGGATAGAAATCCATGAACACGATCAAATCCCTTTTCCTGAAGAAACAGTTAATAAGAATTTTTCAGGAAAATTTGTTCTTAGACTAAACAAAGAACTACATAAACTATTGGCCATAAAGGCTTTGCAATCAAATTTAAGTCTTAATCAATTGTGCGAAAATCTTTTAAAAAACTCAATATTAGACAAAAAAATTGCATAACGAAGAGCGTAGATGCTGAAATGATGCCGGATCCACGGGGCTTACGGAGCAAGCCCCGCCCCCGTCGGCCCTTTCCGTTCACGACTGGCGTTCTGTGGAAGGAAAATAAAAGACCAAAAATATTCATAAAAGCTGCTATAATACTATTGTGACTGAATCTAAATGGGGTGCGGTAATGGGAACAAAAGAAATTTTAATCGCAATAAAAAAGCTTCCAGTAAGCGAAAGAATATTGATCGTTGA
>SAAU01000086.1 GCA_009929265.1 Alphaproteobacteria bacterium | reverse complement strand
TGAGCAAAAAAGAGAAAACATCATAAACCCTTTTGGGGTTGAACAGATGCCAATACATCAAGAGAGTTTTGATTTGAGCTCCTCAATGTCACTTTTCGTTGCAAGTCCTAATTCATCCACCACTTCTTTAATCATCTCTTTGATTTTGGCTTTGATGCGCTCATCTTCATCTTTGCCTCTTTGAGAGATAGACTCGATAAAACTCTTTGCATCGCTGGTGCTAATTTTCCCTTTTTCTTCAAGGACTTTTAGCTCTTCTTCGATTTTTTCTTTGAGCACAACCATTCCACCTAAACTTACATGTAAAAATTCTTTTAGCATGAGAGACTCCTTTTGTTTTGTCACTATTTTAACACGATTTGAGCAACACGGAGTAAACGAAATTATGTTGTGTGTGAAAAGGTACTTAAAAAGCGCTTTCGAGCCTTCTCATGCTGGATGATAGGCTTTGGGTAGTAGGGAATGTTTTGGCTTAGAAGGTAACTCTCTTTGTGAAGCAAGGAAGATGGAATCTCGCTTAGCTGTGGCAAAAAGCGTTTGATGTAAAGTGCGTCTTTGTCAAACTTAAGTGACTGAGAGTAAGGATTAAAGATGCGAAAGTAGGGCTGTGGGTCGATGCCCGTTCCCGCACACCACTGCCATGAAAGGATATTCGCTGAAGCGTCATAGTCCAATAGATGCTCTGCAAAAAAGGCTTCTCCTTTTTGCCATGGAAGCAGTAAGTGTTTGGTATAAAAAGAGCCAACAATCATGCGAGCACGGTTGTGCATGAGGCCAGTTTCTAGCAGTTCACGCACCGCAGCATCGACCAATGGATAGCCCGTTTGTGCAGTGATAAATCGCTCATGGCTCTCTTGATTTTCCTCGTAGGGTGGGGTGTATTTGTAATTTTCCCACGCAAGATGTGGAAAATGGTAGAGCAAATAGGCGTAAAACTCACGAAAAATGAGCTGTCTAAAAAAGGGCTCTGTGGTGTGTCCCTCTTTTTTGAGCGCCACTAAATAG
>SAAU01000085.1 GCA_009929265.1 Alphaproteobacteria bacterium | reverse complement strand
CACATACAAGGCACAACTGTAATCGACGGGAGAAGCATTGGTAAACCACGCCGTTTTATCGCCTCTGCCAGCACTCACCCATGCATAACCCGGACCGATTTGATTTTCGATCCTGTTTAAGGGTGATAATTCGTGTATTATATAACGCCCCGCAAGATCTCTTTGTTTTTTTTTTGGCTTTTTCCTTTTGGGGGCTTTTTTTGTTTGGATTTTTGGTGTTTTTCCTATCTTATTTTTGTTGTTTCTGGGGGTGTTTTTTGCCCCTTTCCACCCCTGCCAAACGCCTGTGGGAAAAGGGTTGATAAAAAAGAGGGGAAAAGAGGGTGAAACGCCCACAGGCAAAGCGTTTGAGGGTAAAAAAGCAAATTGTTGATAACTTTTTTGTGAAAGGGGATTTTTTAGGGTAAAAAAGGCGAAAATAAAAGGAAAAATGTGTTTTTTTTAATTCTTTTAAGCGGCAAAGCCGCCAAAAATGCCCCCTAAAAGAAAATCGAGTAGGAGGAAAACGAAGTAGTTTTCTTCCTACTTTCGTTTTCCGACCTCTCAGTCGAGTAGATAAAAGGGATTTCACCTTAAACCTCTCACAGAACCGTGCGTGAAACTCTCATTTCACACGGCTCTTCTTATTCAACCTCAATAACATTTCACATTCTTGGGATATATTCCAAGCTTCCAGTGATAAAACATCGGTTCTCTTTTTGCAATACCGCCAAGCCATTTAAGAGCCAAATAAACAGGTTTTCTTTTGAAACGTTTATATTTGGCTTTTGCCCAGCGGGATAGCATAAGATTAAAGTCGTCCATTATACCTTTCATGGAATGCATACAGTACTTCCCGTAATAATTCATCCATCCTCGTACTACTGGATTCACTTCCGATGCTATTAAGTCCAAAGGGGTGTGAGACTTTGATTTGAGTTTCCATGAACGCATCGTGTTTTTAATACGTTTCTTCGCTTTTTGACTGATATCAGGGAGAAAACGGGTAAAGGCTTTTCGTTGAGCCC
>SAAU01000084.1 GCA_009929265.1 Alphaproteobacteria bacterium | reverse complement strand
ATTTTTTGTTTCCTAGAAGCTTGCGACTTCATATTTGCTAATTTTGCATTCTCTTTTTTTTGAATATAAGGCAGTAAATAAGCAATTTGTTTGGGTGAAAAAAATTCCTGACCATCATCTGTTTTTTCTGTCTCAAACAGTCCATAATTAAGAATAACAACCTCTATTTTTGCTCGTGTTGTTTGAAACTCAGATACCAATATTTCGATATCTTGAAGAGGAAACTTGAAGTTTGGCTGCTCTCTTAAAACTTCAAGAAGCATAAAATAAATGCCATAGCCTTCGATGCCCAAATCTCGTCTTAGACGCATGATTTTAATGTCCCTTCTTGCGTCTTGAAAATGAGGAAAATAAAAACCTTCTCTCATTTGCCATCCTTTAGTAAAACATCAATAAAATCTGGTAGCGTTACATCTGCGTTACACTCCGTTACTGTTTCGTTACATGGCGTTACATCATCGTTACACGCTGTTACACTTAAGTTACATGGCGTTACAATACCGTTACGCTCCGTTACATCATCGTTACCATGTAACGCTTTGGCTCTAAATTTTCTAACCCTTTGAGTGCTTTCGCTTTCACTCCCAATCATGTTTTTAGCCTCATTTAAAACATATACATGCTCGTTTTCTGGGTTTTTGGAAAGTAGGTTATGTGCAATCAAATATTCAAACAAAGCTTTAACATCTTCAACTTTTTCATCTAGCCTGAGTGCCACTTCTTTTTCCAAAGAATCCTCTATGTGCTCATAGAGGAACGTGCCATTAGTTTCTAGCGTAGATAGCATGAGCTTAAGGTAGATGCAGGTACTTGTATCTCCATGTGGTGTTTTTCTTAGCTTTTTGATAGCGGGGTCTTGAAAAAAATCCATTCCCACATTCAGCCAATAAAACCGTTTTAGTGCGCTATTCTTTTTTATCATTGTTTTGCCCTTTATCAAGCTTTACATAAGGACAAGGACAAACCCAATAAAGGGCATTAATGCGGTTTGTCCTCATGTAAAGGCATTG
>SAAU01000083.1 GCA_009929265.1 Alphaproteobacteria bacterium | reverse complement strand
CGGAAGAACAGAGATAGTGGAAATATCATCGGTTGGTATTTTTCTATCCAATCGGAAGAACAGAGATAGTGGAAATAAACAGGGTTGGTATTTTTTTATATTCAAATGGGTGATATAATCAAGAATACTATCTTTTGATTAGGAAAGGACGAAAAACAGAATGAAAGAAAACATATTTTTGATATTGGGCGTAATCTTCTTTTTCCTTTTCTTTTTTATCGTTTTTGTATATTTAAAAAAGAAAAAAGGAAAGCCGTGGAAAAAGAAGAGTGTCGAGGAAATTGGGGCAGAAGGAGAGGCTGCGGTTGCTGATATAATCGGGGAGACAAAAGAGGGAGTAAGATATGTTTTAAATGATTACATGGTTGAGGATGAGGGGAAATCCAGCCAGATAGATCATATCTTGATTAACAAATACGGAGTGTTTGTAATCGAAACGAAAAACTACTCGGGGAGAATTTATGGGAGCGAAGCTCAAAGAGAATGGACTCAGGTATTAAATTTTGGAAGAACAAAGAATCTGTTATATAGTCCAGTAAAACAAAATGCCACGCACATATATCGCTTAAAAAAGTTACTTCCAAAGAATACATCTATCACATCTCTTATAGTAATGGTTCAAAATAATACTGAATATATAAAAGCGTCCAACATTATAAAACTATCCCAACTAAAAAAGTGCTTGTCTAAACTCAAAGAGGAAGTACTTTCAGAAGAAGAGATGAAGGATATCTTTGACAGGCTTATAGAAGCAAAAAGCAAAGTAACAACTTCTTCTGTAGACCACATCCTAGAAATCCACCAAATGCAAAAAGATGTAGAAAACAACATTTGCCCTCGTTGCGGAAGCAAATTGGTCTTACGAGAAGGAAAGAACGGACCCTTTTACGGTTGCAGCAGCTTTCCCAAGTGCAAATTTATTAAAAACAGCAAACGCTAGGAAACAAAATAAGACGTTATATTGTTGAGCAATAAGTTTTGGCATGAAAAAGTATGCACAGACAAAAAAGCGGTATAGAT
>SAAU01000082.1 GCA_009929265.1 Alphaproteobacteria bacterium | reverse complement strand
TTTCCGAAATCATGCTCCAACAGACAACAGTTTCCGCGGTGATCCCCAAATATGAGGCATGGATCAAAAAATTTCCTGATATCCGTTCTCTCGCCAGGGCCAGAGAACAAACGGTCTTGAAACAGTGGCAAGGCCTGGGATATTACAACCGTGCCCGAAACCTTCATGCCACCGCTAAGATCATTTGTCAGGAGCACAACGGAGTTTTGCCGTCAGAGGCGGATGTTCTGAGCCGTCTTCCGGGATTTGGCCCTTACACAGTGGGGGCGGTTTTAAGCATTGCGTTCGGAATCCGTAAACCCATTATTGACGCCAATGTCCGTCGAGTTATTATGAGAGTTCTTAATCTTCCGGGCTACGCCAATACGAAACAGGACAATAAAATCTATGACTTCTTAAATAAAGTCCTGCCACATAAAAATATTAGCGATTTTAATCAAGCCTTGATGGAATTAGGCGCTTTGATCTGCCAAAGTAAAAATCCACAATGCTTATTGTGCCCTTTACGGATTTATTGCAAAGGATATAAAAAAGGGACCCAAGAACTCATTCCTAAGATAAAGAAAAAAGTCATCAAAAACATCGAAGCTGTGGTGGCTATTATAAAAAACAAAGATAAATATTTTATTCAAAAAAGGCCCTCGCAGGGGCTTTTATCCAATCTTTGGGAATTCCCCGGCGGAAAAATAGAACAAAATGAAAAACCTTTAGATGCCTTAAAGCGAGAAATCAAAGAGGAATTGAATAAAGAGATTGTTCGCGCGAATTATCTTTTTTCAGTTAATCATTTTTATACCCAATTTCGAGTTAAATTAAACGTTTTTAAATGTTCCCTTGATTCTTTTCCTAAAGAAGGAATTCATCACAAGTGGGCAACCTTAAAAAATTTTAAAAAATATCCTTTTCCTTCTGGAAGTGTTAAAATTATTGAAAAAATTAACCAAGGGCATAAAACAATAAAATGAAAATTCTTTTAACAAACGACGATGGTATTCAGTCTCAAGGCATAAATGCCCTTTATAA
>SAAU01000001.1 GCA_009929265.1 Alphaproteobacteria bacterium | reverse complement strand
AAATAAAAATAATTTGACTTTATCTATATATAGTATGAAAATCTTTATTTTATAAAGGAGATAAAATGTCAAACTATCAAGATTTAAGAGATGAATATAAAATACCTGTTGCTCATAATTTGGTAGCAGAAAATCATAGAGAAAGAGAGCGCTCAACGTATAGTGAAGAAACCTGGGAAATTATTGAAACAAATGAAATCGGTGTTGAAGTTGCGAGATATTTAAAAACTGATTATACTGATCATAAAGGAAATAAAATTTATTATAAAAAGTTATAGTTTTTTGTAATATAGAAATCCTAAGCCTCGCAAATTACGAGGCTTTGTTTTAGAAGAGGAAGGAATGAAAATATATACGGAATATGGGTTGGATTTTGACAACAATCGTTTTGGAATAGGGCGAAGTGTGGAAATCGAAAGCGAAGATGGGAAAGAGTATTGAACCAAAGAAAAAGTCTTCCTAAAAAATAAACGGTATTGCGTGAGAATTTGGGTTGGAAAAAAGGTCTTTGTTTTATCTCGCAAAAAAGGGGTGGAGCTTGTTTCCAAACATTGTCATAATTTTAAAATCGTTTTAGGAATTCAAGGAGATTGTCTTTAAAACATTAAAACATATATAAACGCGGGAGATTTTTGCTTTCTTAATTCTTTTTGGTTGATATTTCTTTTGATAAAGGCATATACTTTTAGAAAATGTCAACATAAAGGAGAGAGCTATGCGGATTACAAAAGTTAAAGTTTCAAAGGATAATGTTGAAATAAATCAGGATAAAGATGGTGGAAAGCTTGTTGTCGGTGCGAAAGAATACGCAACATCTAAAGAAATTCGGCAATTTTTAACCACCTCTAAAGCAGAGAATTTAAAGAAAAGCTTTATTTGTTCGACATTTAAAAACAAATTCTTTGCGGAAGCTCAAAAGAGAGATTTTCAATAATAATTGGTTTATGCATCATAATTTTCCTTATAAATCAACACGTATATTTTAATATAAAAAATTGAAGATGTGAATAGTAAAAATTATTTTAATACTTTTTAAAAAATAAAATATTGTCGTATTTTTTAATTTAACAGGGTATATAAAATTTTATTAAAAAGGGCTTGTTTTTTTTTAAAGAAGCATATACCTTATCAAAGATGAAGTTATATAAGAGGCTTAAATGTTTAAATATTTTTTTATATTTCTATGTTGCTGTATGAGCTTTCCTTCTTTTTCGGCTTCTTCAGCGCAAGATCAATTGTCAAATTCTGTTGACCGAGCAAAGGAATCTCTTCAAACAACTTCTTCTGACGAAGCTAAAACGAGAGCTTCGGAAGCTTTTATTAAGAAAGATGCACCGTCTTGTTTTTGTAAAGATATGGCGGGAAAATCGTTTCCCTGTCTATGTAAAAAAACAGTAAAAATTAAAAAACGTTCAAATAATTTTTATCGAAATAATGAACGAGAGAAAAATTCTTTTAAAGAGACTCGGAAAGTTCCTTCTGATTTGATTAAAGAAAGTTCAACGGCCTCTGAAATTAATCCAAAAGAGTGGCAAGAACGAAATCCTCAACATAGACAAAATATTTCGGATCCTATAGATGAAATTCTAGGAAATAAATCTAAAGGAGAAGAGGGGGATATATATCAAAGCCAAGAACTTGTTGATAAAAATGGACAACCTATTTTATCAGGTGGTGAAAATGATATTACTTTGATGAAACGGGTTATAAATAATGCTCAAATTAATAAACAAGAAAGAGAACATAAAGAGATTCAACCAAATTTTGGAGACATTTTTGTTGGGGTGGTTGCAGGGGCTGTTATTACTCACTCAATAGGAGGTTCTGGATCGCACGGAAAGAAAAACTCCTTGAAATCTGGCTCTAAAACAACAGGCTGTAAGGCAAAATGTCGAGCCGTTGGTGCTGATTGGGATGGAGAATATTTAGACAATGGTGGATGTCTTTGTGTTATGTAGTTTTTGGGAGAATAAAATGAAAAAAAATTTATTTTTAGGAATGAGTTTGTTAGTCTTGTCTGGATGTACTTTTGTTACAAATAAAATAGAACAACAAACTTTTGAAAGTCCCTTTTCACAATCAGAAAGAGTCTCAGTATCTTATGACTTTTCTTCAGATTCTTCTGAGAAATATCATAGAGAAGATTATTCGTGTGATGGTATTGCGGGTGTTAGAAGTTGTCTATCAAACTTGCCGGAAAATTCACATTTTTTTAAAACAGAGAAAAACCCAGAATTTACTTTAGAAACGAAAGTTTCTTTAAAAGTAAAATTGGGAAGTGGGACTGAATACCTGTCTATTTTAACTTTAGGCCTTATTCCAGGAGAAGAAGCTGAATACATTTACATGTTTGAGCCAAAAATTATAAACAATAAAACTGGAAGAGAAATAACCCTTTCAAAATCGAAAATAGTTATTTCCAAATGGTGGGGATGGTTTGTTGTTCCTTTTGGTTCAATTTCATCTACAGGAAGTATGCAGGTTGCTATTGATAAATTGATGCCGAATATATATAACGAAATGGCCTCAATGATTTATAATAAGAAAAGCAAGTTATACACTGGAGGAGTTTGTGCCACAACAAAATGTCGCATAAAAGAAATCTTGCAAAAAGAGCATGTATCCGGGGAAGAATTAAAATTTATTTCTGAAAATTCAAAAACTTTAGAAGAATTTCAAAAAGCTAAATCAAAATTAAGTGGAACTTATAATAGCTGTGCTGTCAGTTTGGGCGTATTAACGAATAAAAACAAAATAATTTCTAAAAACAATAAAAAATATTGGGCGCTTGTGGATTATTATAAAAATGAATGTGAAGAGACTCGTCTTGAAAAATTTCGTCAAGGGGATGAAATAGGGATGAGTAAAAGTCAGTTATTAGAGAAAAAAGGGGTCCCAACAAAGGCTTATAAACCCAACAGCGATACTGAAATGTTGACTTTTTCAAAGGTGTATGGTGAAAGTATAATGACAAAGACCTATATACTTGATCATGGAATCATTACATCTATAAAATAAATTTTTTTCACTTCTGCCTATAAGACCATCCCATCAGAAATGGTGGGGTGGCTTATGGGTTTAAAAGGATTTACTTTTTGGAAAAAAGGCTTTATCCTCTTTAAAAAGTAAACTTTTGTAATGAAACTTTATGGAGGGGAAATGTTAGAGCTAAAGCGAAATCCGACGTTAAAAGATTTTCAGGACTATGTCTTAAAAATGAAGAAGGAGCGGGGGTTCAACACGTCTGACAAATTCTATGAATGCTGTCTTTTGGCCGAGGAGTGTGGCGAGCTGATTTCCGCTATTCGCAAAAACACAAAAGGCGGAAAGGTCGGATCGGGCTCCACGGTTGGCAATATTTCTGAAGAATTGGCAGATGTTCTTATCTATGTGTGTTCGCTGGCCAATATTCATGGGATTGATTTGGAAGAGGCTTTCCGCGCCAAAGAAGAAATCAACAAAACGCGAACTTGGAAAAAAGTGCTTTAGATAAAAAGGGATTTTATGCTTATTCTGATTACTATTTTTATGGGGATTTTGTATCTCTATACCTTATGGAGGGGCGTCTTTTCGTTGACGCTTCCTCTTTTTATCAGGGGAGGGCTTTCTCTTTTCCTTTTGCTAGGTGTTTTTAATATCTATTTGGTCTTAAAATATGGGTATTTAATGCCGCCCCTTCTTTCCAAAATGTTTTCGGTGTCGCATTTGTGGCTTATTTATTTAGTGTTTTCAACGGTTGTGTTGGATGTGTTGCGTTTTTGTCATATTCAATCCTCTGCCCTGGGGATTGGCGTGGTTTTCGGCACGCTTTTGTTTTCTGTTTTGGCGGTGCATAATGCAGGAAAGCTTCCCGTGCTAAAGGAGAGAATCATCGAAAGCCAAACCCTTCCAATGGGGTGGCAAGACTTAAAAATTGTGCATTTGTCTGATTTTCATATAGGGCAGGGCTTTAACAAAGCGTGGCTTCAAAAAGTTGTGGATAAAGTAAATGCTCAATCCCCCGATATTGTTGTGATTTCTGGGGATAGTATTGATAATAGGGTTGAAAAATTATTAGATGAAATGGCGCCCTTAAAGCAAATAAAAGCGCCCGTTTATATGTCTTTTGGCAATCATGAACACTATTATGGCCCTGAAGAATGGGAAAAAGCGTTTCGAAAAATGGGGATTGTTGTGCTGAACAATACGTTTGTTGTTTTGGAAAATAAAGGGATGCCTTACGTGATGGCGGGGGCAGATTGGGGGCAAAGAATGACGCCTGAAGATAAGGTGGCTGAAGCCCTAAAAAACGCCCCAAAAGACAAGCCGATTCTTTTGTCGGCGCATCATCCTGCGGCGTTTGATTTTGCGGTAAAACATCAGGTGCTTTTGACTTTGTCAGGGCATACGCATGGGGGGATGACTTTTCCGATTTCGGTTTTGGCAAAAATCTTTAATCGCGGATATTTAAAAGGCCTTTACGAAAAACAAGGCCATTATCTTCTTGTCTCAGAGGGGACAGGTTTGTGGAATGGAATGCCGGCAAGGCTTGGATCTCAAAACGAAATTCTTGTTATTACGCTCAAAAGAAAGTCAAAATAAGGGCATAAAAAAAGAGGGGAATTTCGCCCCTCTTTTTACGAATTATATATGTTTTTATCTAGCATCCCTAAATTTATCGCTTTCTTTTATAAATCTATTTAAAAGTAGGGAGGCTTCTTTTTGAGAAACTTCAGCGCTTTCAATAGAATGTAAAAGCTTGTTTGAAAGAATAAAAAAGATTTTTTTATCTATTCCAGAATTTAAAGCGGTTGGATTAAAATATTGCCCACCTCTTTTAATTTTGTGTCCATCTTCATAAACAACAAATGTGTCATTGCCGTCTTTTATCAAAAGTTTATCAATGGCAGGTATCTTTTTCCCTGTTTCGTTTTTTTGTAGGTTATAAGTAAGAGAGAGGCCAAGTTGTTCCCAATAAACGGCAACACTATCTTTATATTCAACTGCAAAAGTGGGGGTTTCTAATTTCATTTTTCAACGTCCTTTGTTTGTAAAACTAAATACTATATATACGTTAGGACTATATAAAATACATTTCAACATAAAAATTGACAAAATAACAAAAAAAGTAAAAAAAGAAAAAAGGGAAAGGTATTTTTCAAAAAATGGGTTTAATCGAAGGGCTTATACTTGAGAAAATTTAAGAGAGGGAAAATAAATAACGCATAAAAAAATCCAGTCGATTTGAACTGGATTTTTTATAGGTCAAAGGAAAAACTTAAGCTTTATACAGCCCATGAAGGTTGCAATAAGCATAAACAGCCTCAACTTCGTCATCTTCTAAAAGAGCAAAAACGGCTTCAGGTTTATCCCCTGGTTTTAAAGCGACTCTTTGGTTTCCTTTTTTCGTTTGAAGGGCAATCCATTCAATAAAATGCTCTTCTGTCATAGGATGGGCAACTTCCCCCACTTGAACAGTGACTTTGTTCCCTTTAACGGTATAGACTGGAACGTGTTTTTCTTTCGCCCCATCTTGCGTATTTGGGATAAGCTCTTTCATCTCTTCCTCACAACAAACGACTTTAACCCCACTTCTATGCAGATAAGCAACTACATTTCCGCAGTGACGACATCTATAAAATTTCATTTCCATTTAATTTCTCCTTCCTTGATGAGAGTAGCATTCCTTTTTCAAAAGGACAACAAAAATCCCACAAATAAGTGAGATTCTTGCTGCCTTTCGTTTTTTTAGCTTTTAATTTCAATTTGTCTCGATTTTGGCTCTGTTTCTTCCTTCTTTGGGATTTCAATTTTCAAAACACCCTTTTTAAAGTGAGCCTCAATTTTGTTTTCCACAATATTTTCAGGAAGACGAATGGATCTTTTAAAAGAGCCATAAGAACATTCTTTAAGATAATAATTCTTCTCTTTTTCTTCGGTTTCAGATTTCTTTTCCCCGCTAATGGTTAAAAGTCCATCTTCATAAGAAAGAGCCATATCTTTTTCATCAATTCCTGGAAGCTCTACCTTCAAAAGATATTTATCTTTTTTCTCCTCCAAATCCATTAAAGGAGTAAGATTTCTGTCTTCCTCATCCGAGATGGGTTCCAAGAACGCATCAAAGAGGTTGTTGAGATGAGATGGAAACCCCCAGTTTTCTTGACGAGGTTCTGCATTATTTAAATGGTGTAAAATTAAATGTTTCATATCAAATCTCCTTTTTTAAGTTTAAAGCTTGACTGAACGCTTTATTTGTTCATTCTTGATTTAGGATTAACTCTTTTCTTTTTCAAGAGGAAAATTAAAATATTTTTTTTCGTTGACAAGAATATATTTTGAATATATATTCATAATCGTTGATAGGAAACCTAGTATAAAGAAAGGATGTTATAATGCCAAATTTAGATGGAACTGGACCTGTAAAAGGTCAAGGGTGCGGATGTAAAAACGGACAAGGACGCGGGCAAGGTTGTAAAAACGGTCAAGGACGCGGACAAGGATGCGGATGCAAAAACGCTCAAGGTCGCGGACAAGACTGTCACCAAAACGGTCAAGGACGTGGACAAGGCTGCAAAAACGGTCAAGGTCGCGGTCAAGGTTTTGAAAACGCAAAATAATAAAGGAAGATGAACACAAATGATTAAAGAAACAATTGTTGTTCTTTCAGGAAAAGGCGGCGTTGGGAAGAGTACGGTTTCTTCCAATGTCGCTCTTTCTTTGGCAAAGAAGGGATATAAAGTCGGTCTTTTGGATGTAGATATTCACGGGCCAAGTATTCCAACGCTTTTTGGGATTGAAACAGCACAAATTATGCAAACGGCAGAGGGGAAAATCATTCCGTATCTTTATGAGGGAATGCTTGAAATTATCTCTGTGGGGTTGATGTTAAAAGATTTAGACGAAGCCATTGTGTGGAGAGGGCCTTTAAAAGCCAAAGTCATTACGCAATTTATCAATGATGTGAAATGGGGCGATTTGGATTACCTTGTTGTGGATTGTCCTCCAGGAACAGGGGACGAGGTTTTAACTGTTGTCAATGCTGTTTCAAATGTAAAAGGGGCTTTAATTGTCACAACGCCACAAAACTTGGCGGTTGTAGATGCCAAAAAATCAGTTAACTTCTGTAAATCAATGACTCTTCCAATTTTGGGCGTTATTGAAAATATGGCAGGCTTTACATGTCCTCATTGTAAAAAAATGGTGCCTCTTTTCAAAGAAGCTGGTGGCAAGAAAATGGCAGAAGCAATGGATGTTCCTTTTTTAGGATCTCTTCCTTTTGATGCCGAAATTATGGATTCAAGTGAAGATAAAAAACCGTTTATTGAAAAATATGCGGAAAGTCAAACGGCAAAGCTTATGAACGAAATGACAGAAAGTTTGGTTCGTAAATAATTAAAAGTTAAGGAAAATAAGATGTTTAAAACGCTCTTTCTTATTTGCTCTATGTTGATGAGTTTTCCCTCATTTGCAGAGCCCACTATTATGGATTTTTATCATGGACTAGGATGCCCTCATTGCGCAAAAGTTGAATCGGTTTTAGATGAATTTGAGCATGAAAATCCAACCCTTACAATTAACCGCTATGAGGTGTATCATAACAAAGAAAATGCGGTTTCTTTGATGAAAAAGTTTGATGAAATGAAGGTTCCTCCGTCTGGTCGAGGGGTTCCTATTTTGTTTACGGACGGAAAGTATTATGTTGGGGATAAAGATATTGCCAAGTTCCTATTTCCTGAAGCTCAAAAAAAGGACGTTCCGGTGCCCTCTAAAAAAGAGGATATTCGGAAAAATCCTGCCCTTTCTTTGGTTGCGATTGCAGGGGCGGCTTTTGTGGATTCGATTAACCCTTGCGCGATTGCGGTGTTGATTATTTTGCTTTCCGCTCTCTTGCTTCAAAACAAGAAAAAGCGGGCGTTAATGGCAGGATTATGCTTCACATTGTCTGTGTATATGGCCTATTTCCTTTTGGGTTTAGGACTGATTTACACCATCAGTTGGGCCGGTCTTTCGGGGATTTTATATAACTTGATCGGGGCTCTTGCGATTTTAATTGGGCTTGCAAACTTAAAAGACTTTTTCTGGTATGGAAAAGGCTTTGTGATGGAAATCCCAAGATCGTGGCGTCCTAAAATGAAAAAGCTATTAAATGGGATTACGTCTCCCTTTGGGGCGTTTTTAATGGGCTTTGTCATTATGCTTTTCGAGTTGCCTTGCACAGGGGGCCCTTACTTTTTCGTGATTGGGCTTTTATCTCAAAGTATGGATTGGTCTTTTATCATTCCGCTTTTGTTATACTATAACCTCGTCTTTGTTTTGCCATTGCTTTTAATTACGTTTTTGATTTATATGGGACTTTCTTCTGCCGATAAAATCAATGAATTAAGAGAAAAGTATATTCGTCAATTACACCTTGTTGCCGGTTTGATTATGTTGGGACTTGGCGCTTGGTTATTTTTAGGATAAAAGAATGGTTCGACCCAAAAAATATAGGCATATTTGCTGTGATTTGAAGGCTCAATATTTTAAGCCAAAAGGGATTCCAATGAGCGAGTTGGAAGAAGTTGAGTTATCTCAAGACGAGATAGAGGCTTTGCGGCTTAAATATGTTCAAAATTTGGATCAAACAGAAGGGGCGTTAAGAATGCAAATTTCTCAAAGCACTTTTGCCAGAATTTTACAATCTGTAAATCAAAAGATTGCTATGGCTTTGGTGGAGGGGAAGGCCATTCGCCTTGCTGATAGAAAAGAGGATGAAATTTCTCTAGAAAAACCGTGTAAGCAATGCAAAAAAAGCTCTCTTTTTTAAGAAAGCCTTTCTTCCTAGAAAAAACCCGTTTTTATGCGGGTTTTTTTGTTGCGATTTTCAAAAGAAATACCTATTTTAAGGGGGAGAATAAAATAGGACATATCTTAAATGAAAAATGTATTTAAAGGCAAAGAGGGGATTGCCTCTTTTTTAAATCCTGAAAATCATATCACGCCATTGGTGGAGCTAAACGAAAAACTAAACCCCTTCCTAAAAGACAAGATTCATATCTTTATCAAAATGCAGACGTTTTTGCCCTTGATGAATGTCAAATCGGCCTCTGCCTATGGGATGATATCGAAAAGCCCTAAAAAAGATAAAGTGAAATTGGTGGAAAGTTCCTCTGGCAATATGGCGTTTTCGCTCTCAATTCTCTCTTCCTTCTTTGGGTTTGAGAAAATGCGCGCTATTATCTCAAGCGAGGCTTCAATAGGAAAGATGCAAATGCTGCTTTTGTCGGGAGCGGAAGTTTTGGTTAATGAGGAGCCTGTTTGTCCCAATCCCCATGATACGACAAGCGGAATTAACCTTGCCAAGAAAATGGGAAAACGCGATTGGATGAACTTAAACCAATATGCTAACCCCAACAATCCTGCGGCGCATTATGAAATGACAGGGACGCAAATTTATACCCAATTAGAAGGCAATATTCAGGTGTTTTGTTCTTCACTTGGCACAACAGGCAGTATGAATGGGATTTCCAAAAAGCTTAAGGAAAAGGATGATAAAATAATGTGTGTTGGGGTCGTTCGAAAGCCCAATAATCCTGTGCCTGGGCCAAGAACATTAGGTCTTTTAAAGATGATAGATTTTGATTGGGAAGCGGCCTGTGATGACATTGTTGCCTGTTCTTCAAAGCAAGCGTATCAAAAAAGTATGGAGCTTTGCAGGCAAGGGCTTTTGGCAGGTCCAAGTTCTGGGCTTAACCTTTACGGACTTTTAACTTACTTAAAACGGATGAAAGTTTCTGAAAAATTAGAGGCGTTAAGAAATGAAAAGGGCGAGATAAATTGTGTCTTTTTGGGATGTGATCTGCCATTTCTTTATTTGGATGAGTATTTTAAAACGCTGCCAAGAAAGATGTTTCCAAGGATTCTTCATGAGGAAAAATTGCGCACCCCTCTTCAATTTGCGCCCCAAAAAAAGACGAAAGTTTCCCTTACGGCACGGCGAATGTTAAAAGAAGTTTTCGGAAAAACGGCCCTTCAGCTTTGGAAGAAAGTTGAACAAAAAGAGGCGCTTTTAATCAATAAAGAAACCCTTTTAATTGATACGCGCAGTCCAAATCAATTTCACTGTGGACGCATCCCAAATTCCATCAATTTAGAGGAGAGGGATATCCTCTCAAATGAGAAAGAGTATCTTTCAAAATGGGAGGCTAAAAAGGTGATTTTTATTTGCCAATATGGGGAGCTTTCTTTTCATTTGGCAAAGATGTTTTCCGCCCAAGGTATAAAGGCGTTTTCGTTGGAGGAGGGGTTTGCAAAATGGTCAGAGCTTGACTTTCCACGCCTTTCAGAGCATTGCAAAATTGAACGTCAAACAAAAGGAAACCCCCTAAAATCTTTGTAAAAAAGGGGAGGGGTTAAAAGGTTGGCTCTAAAAAAGGTTGGTCCAAAAAGGCATAAAAAAGGCTTCAAAAAAAAGCATAAAAAAAGGAGAGGTTTTCGCCCCTCCTTTCTCTTTTTGTTTAAGATATTAGTCTTCCCAAAGCTCTAGGCTTTTAGAGGAGATAACTTTCTTAATCTTATCCATAAATTCAGAAAGAGGAATGTTGTTAATCATCTTTTTCTTTCTGTCGCGGATGGAAATTGTGTTTGTTTCAATTTCTTTATCGCCAACAATAATGGAATATGGGATTTTCATTTTGTGAGCTTCCCTGATTTGATAGTTAATCGTGTTATTGCGGTCATCTGTTTCTGTGCGGATATCCTCTGCCAACAAAGCATCTTGAATTTTATGAGCATAATCCAAATGCTTTTCAGAGATAGGAAGCACCTTCACCTGAACAGGCGTCAACCACACAGGGAAAGCCCCCGCATATTGTTCAATCAATGTGCCAACAAACCGTTCCATAGAACCCAAAAGCGTTCTGTGAAGCATAATTGGCGTATGTTCTTGACCGTCTTCTCCAATATAAGACATCCCAAATTTTTGAGGAAGGTTCATATCTAATTGGATTGTTGTTCCTTGCCATTCACGCCCCATAGAATCAACGGCTTTCAAATCAATCGCAGGCCCATAGAACTTAGCGCCCCCGACATCTTTTTGGTAATCGATTTTTCTGTCTTGAAGCACTTTTTCCAACGTATGTTCTGCCAACTGCCAAACAGGTTCGTTTTTGATGTATTTTTGCTCTTTGTTTTCAGGATCCCGGACGGAAAGATAAACATTTAATTTATCAAACCCAAAAGTCTTGTTCATAGAAAGGGCAAAATCCAAGATTTGGTTAACTTCTTTGATGAATTGATCTTCACGGCAAATGATGTGGGCATCGTCTTGTGTAAAACCACGCACACGAAGCATTCCGTGTAAAGACCCCGAAGATTCAAAACGGTATACATTTCCCAATTCGCAATAACGGATAGGTAAATCTTTATAGCTTTTCATAGAAGACTTATAAATCCGAACATGAAATGGGCAGTTCATCGGTTTAACATAATAAGTTGTCTTTTCTTCTTTATCTTTTTGTTCCATTTTCATGGCAGGATACATCGCATCTGCAAAATGATCCAAATGTCCAGATGTTTCCCAAAGATTGCTTTGCCCGATGACAGGTGTGTAAACGTATTTATAGCCCCGTCTTCTGTGTTCCCGTCTCCAATAGGATTCGATTTCCTCTCTCACAACGGAAAGGTTTGGATGCCACATAATCAAGCCAGAGCCGACATACTCATCAATGGAGAAGAGGTCTAATTCTTTTCCAAGTTTACGGTGGTCTCTTTTCTTGGCTTCTTCAATTCTATGAAGGTATTCTTTTAAGTCTTCTTTAGATGTGAAAGCCGTTCCATAAATACGTGTCAACATTTTGTTGTCACTGTTTCCGTGCCAGTAAGCGCCCGCCGTTGAAAGAAGTTTTAAGGCCTTGATTTCACTTGTTGAGTCGATATGAGGCCCTGCACAAAGGTCAACAAAGATCTCTTTATCCCCTTCCATTGTGTAATACAGGGAAACGTCTTCGCCTCTTTTTTCAATCAAGTCAACCCAGTCCAATTTGTAAGGGTTGTCTTTGAAGATTTCGCGTGCCTCAGCTGGGGAGACAACCTTTCTTTTGAAAGAAAGATTTTTCTTAATCAACCGCTTTATTTCTTCTTCAATTTTTGGAAAATCATCAGCGGAGATGCTTTGACCTTCTTTGAATTCAAAATCGCCATAAAATCCAGTGTCCGTTGCAGGACCCATGGCCATTAAAACATCGGGATATAAATTGCAGATAGCCTGCTCTAAAATATGTTGTGCACTATGACGGAGCACCTTTAATTCATCGTTGTTCATAATATAATCCTCTATGATGAGATATAATCCAAGATATGGAATATTTTTTTAAGTTTTTTGTAAGATTTTGGGAAAAAGAAATTGTACCGCCTAAGCGGTAGTCGTGGTTGTTAAACCTGTTGTTGTATTGATTTGTGTTTCAATAAAATTTCTCATAAGAAAAAGGTAGCACCAGCGCAAAAAGAAGTCAAATCTTTTTTTAAAGAAAAAAAGCCTAAATTTTTAAGAATAAATCTTATTTTTTATAAAGGAAGCAAGTGGGTTGGTGGGCGGAAAAGATGCCAATTGCGCAAAGGAATGAAAAGACTGTGACACTCCCTACAAATTTCATTCCTCTTTTTTTGAGATCTTTAGAGATAAAATCGGAAAGGTCGTTTTTACCTTGAAAGCCGTCACATAAGAGCATTTTCCCCTCTGTAAAGCCCCAAATGTATTTATCAAAACTTCCAAATTCCTTTTGAATCTCACAAAAAACTTTTGCATTTTGGAGGACTGCTTTTATCTTAAGCTTATGGCGGACAATTCCTTTATTTTGAAGGAGAGCAAGCTCTTTTTGAGGCGTGTATTTAACCACTTTCTGAACGTCAAAATTATCAAAGGCTTTTCGAAAGGCGGCGCGTTTTTTAAGGATACATTGAAAAGAAAGGCCCGCTTGAAAACATTCCAAAATCAGAGTTTCAAAAAGGGCATTTTCTTCATGAACCGGCCGCCCCCATTCTGTATCGTGATAGCGAACATAATCTCCATCCTTTAAATCTACCCAATGACAGCGTTCCATTTTTTACCTCTCTTTTTTCTTAAACTATACCTAAAAATGAAAAAAAATAAAGTTCTTTATCTTTTTTTTAAAAATCAGGAAATTCGTTTGATTTCAAAAAATATATAATCTATTGTCCATATATATTTATATATATAAGGATGTAAAAATGGATAAAATATCAGTCATTATGCCCCTTTATAATTGCGAGGGCTTTTTTATGAAGGCCGCAAATTCAGTTCTTTCTCAAACCTATAAAAATTTAGAGCTTATTATCATCAATGATGCCTCAACAGATAAAAGTTATGAAAAAGCTTTAGAGCTTGCCAAAACAGATAGTCGGGTTTCTCTTATTAACTTAAAAGAAAATGGCGGGGTGGGGCGCGCCAGAAACTTTGGTATTGAAAAAGCGACAGGGCGGTATTTGGCTTTTTTAGATTCTGATGATATTTGGTCCAAGGATAAACTTGAAAATCAACTCTTCTTTATGCAGAAACATAACGCTGATGTTTCCTTTACGAGCTATGCTTTTATGGATGAAAAAGGGAAAATTATGAACAAAGGATGTGTCCATGTTCAAGAACGTCTAAATTTAGAACAGTTTATGAAAACGACCCAGATCGGCATGTCTACCGTTATGATTGATGCGCAAAAAGTGAAAGAGGCTCGTTTTCGGGAAGAAAGGGAGCTTTCTGAGGATTCAAGGCTTTGGATTAAATTGCTTTCCAAAGGGTATTCTTTTTATGGAATGGATAAAATTTCGCTTTTATATCGGGTACGCCCCAATCAATTAAGCCAGAATAAAATGAAAATGGCGTGTTGCACGTTGAAACGGTATATGATGCAGAAAAATCTTTCTGTATTCAAACGGGGCTTATGCTTTTTTGAATATGCCTGTAATGGCGTTGCAAAAAGGCAACAAAAAAACACGCTAGATCAAATCAATCGAATGTCAGGACATTTTGTAAGATAAAAAAAGCCTCTCTTTTAAAGAAATTTAGAAGAGAGGAATTTTTTTGCCTTTTTAGAAAACAAGGAGTAAATCGCCTTTTTCGTTCGTCTTTGTCGTAAAGGCGCGTTGAAGCTGGCGCTTTATCTTTGGGGATACATTTTGAAGTTTTATGATTTGCTTTTTGCCAACTTTTGAAACAGAGCAAGAGGTAAATTCTCTACGTAAATCTGAAGGAACGGGGTTGAGATAAGAGCAAACCTTCATCCTTTCTGGATTGGGGTATGTGGAATTCACATAGGAAAGATGCGTAAAGTAAGAGGTCATATCGCTAACGTTTGCAGCCTGGATAGCAATAGCTGTTCCCAAGACACCTAAAAAGAAAAGGATAGCCAAAAAAGGCAAGAGAATTGTTAAGCTTTGAAGGACAATGAAAAGAATTCTTAACGCTTTATTGGGAAGTAAATCTTGTCCTTTTGCATCTTTTGTCGTGATACAAATTTCAACAAAAACCCAAATGCAAACCAAAAATAAAGGAAAAATCAACCACCCTGTTAAAAGCGTGAGGAGAAGTTGAACAACCCCTTTTGTTGTTTTGCCAATGTAGAAGTTATGAGCGCCAAAAACCCCTAGAAAATAGGCCAAGAGGAGGTAAGAGGAAAGCTCCTTTTGTTGAGTTGGAGCCGCTGTCTTTTTCAAAAGAATTTCCTTTTGGGTTTGAAATTCCTCCTTAGAAAGGACTCCTGTCTCTTTTAAGCTTGCAAGTTTTTCTAAATCATCAAAATTTGACATCTTTCTCTCCTTAAAATGTGCTATGTATATAAGATATGATAAAGCAATTAAAGAAAATTTAAAGCGTTATTTTAAGGAAAGCGTTTTTTTAATTAGCCTTTGATAGATCGGCTTCATATGGTTTTCTTTAACAATTTCATTTATTTTTTCAAATTCAATCCACTCTAGGGCTGTGTTTTCCGCCTCTGCAATATGAAGAGCTTCCTCCTCGCTTCCCTCTAAAAGATAGGTGACATTATAATGAATATGGCTGGGGACCGGTTTTCCTCGTTTAATATGAGGCACAACAATCATAGAGACCACATCAATAAACGTGTTTTGAAGAACTTTAATATTTTGAAGCCCGCTTTCTTCACGCGTTTCCTTGAGGGCAACGTGGAGCAAATCCTTGTCTCCATCTGCGTGTCCGCCCAACCAAGCAAAACTATCGTAGATTTTATGATAGGCCATCAGGACTTTTGTTTTCTCGGGATTGACCACAAAAGCAGAAGAGGTAATATGCCCCACAAGATTGTCGCGTGTCCAAACATTATCTTTGAAAGCGGTTAAAAATTGAAGAAATTCTTTAACATTGACGTCTTCTTCTTCGTCAAAAGGGGTATAAGCAATCAAGTCGTCTTTAAGCATAAAAGTCTCCTTCATAAAAGGTTAAGATGAAATTTCGTCTGAGAGCATCATCCATTTTTCTTCTTCTTTAAGAAGTTTTTTTTCAAGATGTTTTAATTCTTTTTGGCAAGAGGCAATTTTATCCCCTTCAGTTAACAGGGTCAGTTTTTTGATAAGGGCCTTTTTCTCTCTCTCAAGAAGGGCAAGCGTTTCTTCAATTTTTAAAAGAGTAGCTTTTCTTTGGCGAATCTCTTTTTTGGAAAGGGATTTTTGGACGTGCTCTTCTTTCTTTTTTTGCTTTTTTTCTTTAAGAGGGGGGTCTGGCAAGGAAGCCTTATTTTCCGTTAATTTTGAAAACAAAAAGGCGCGATAATCATTTAAATCCCCCTCAAAAGAGGAAAGGGTATGATTTTCAATCAGATAAAGCTTTTCGGCGACAAGTTCCAGAAGATGAAAATCATGCGTAATAAGAATAACCGCTCCGGTAAAAGCGTTTAAAGCGTCGATTAGGGCTTCTCTTCCTCCAATATCCAAATGGTTGGTTGGTTCATCCAAAATCAAAAGCTCTGGCGCATTAAGGGTGATTTTTGCAAATAACAATCGGGCTTTTTCCCCACCCGAGAGACGTTCAATTAAGGTGAGGGCTTTATCCCCTTCTAGTCCAAAACGGGCTAAATAGGAACGAATTTGGGGCTCTGTCTTTCCGGCCATAAAGGAAGAAAGGTAAGTCGTTGGCGTTTCATCAAGAGGAAGTTCTTCGCCCTGATGTTGGTTAAAAAAGCCGATGTTAAGCTTTTTGGATTTTGTGATTTTTCCCGCCATTAAGGGCAACTCTTCAGCGATGAGCTTTGCCAAAGTAGACTTTCCGTTTCCATTTTTTCCAAGAAGGGCAATTCTATCGTTGAAATTTAAACTTAGGTTTACATGAGAAATAATTTCTTCCCCTTCTCTATACCCTGTTGCGCCATTTTCAAGAACAAAGAAAGGAGAGGGGAGCTCTAAAGGCGTTCCAAAATCAAAGTGAGAAGATTTATCCAAAGAAACAGTATCAACTTCTTCCATTTTTGCTAGCATTTTAAGGCGGCTTTGGGCTTGTTTAGCTTTGGTGGCTTTATAGCGAAAACGTTCAACGAATTTTTCAAGGTGCGCTTTTTTGTCGGCCTGTTTTGAAGCCTGACGTTCGCTGTTTTGTTTTTTTAACGCAAAGGATTTTTGAAAGGTGTTATAATTTCCAGAATAAAGGACAAGTTTTTGTCCCTCAAAATGCATAATGTATTGGCAAACGTCATTTAAGAGCTGTTTATCGTGACTAATAAGAAGGAGAGTGCCTTTATATTTTTGCAAAAAGTCTGTCAGCCAAAGGGATCCTTCCAAATCCAAATGGTTGGTTGGTTCATCTAAAAGCATAACGTCCGAAGGTTTAATGAGCGCGCCCGCTAGTGCGACCCGCATTCGCCATCCGCCAGAAAATTGGGAAAGGGGAGAGAGAAATTCTGCCTGCTCAAAGCCCAATCCTTTTAAGATTTGACTGGCGCGCGCTTCTAAGGTTTCGGCATCGGCCAAGTGAAGGGCTTCATAGATGTCGGCCAATTCCTCTGGGCGAGCCTGTTGAAGGCATGTTTTTAACTCTTTAACTTTTGTGTCGGCATTCATCACAAAATCAAGGAGGGAAACGGACGTATCGGAGAGTTCTTGCTCCACAAAAGCTACTCTATCTTTTGACGTAAGGGATATCGTGCCCTTTAAAAGATCTAGTTGTCCTTTAAGAACCTTAAACAAAGTGGATTTTCCGCATCCATTTGTTCCGACAATGCCAACCTTTTGCCCATCAGAAAGGCTTAAAGAGCTGTCTTTAATCAGAACCTTATGTGCGATTTGAAGCGTTATATTATCAAGTAGTATCATTTTCTTTCTTCCAAACGGGCTCATTTTATAGATTTTATCAAAAAATTCAATGTTTTTTTCTTGAAACTCAAGAAAGATGGGGGTAAATCTTATGAAAAAGGAGAAAAAAGATGTTTATTTTTTTCGCAGCATTTGCAGGATTGCTTGTTGGATATTTGGTTTATGGGCTTTTTGTTGAAAAGGTTATTGGGTTAAAAACAGATTACGAAGTTCCTTCTAAAGCCTTTGAAGATGGGGTGGATTATGTGCCCATGTCGCCTGTTCGGATTTTTCTGATTCAGTTTTTAAATATTGCAGGATTGGGACCCGTGTTTGGAGCCATTTTAGGGGCGCTTTATGGGCCAGTGTGCTTATTGTGGATTGTCTTTGGATCCATTTTTGCAGGCGGCGTGCATGATTTTCTAACAGGGATAATGTCAATGCGGCATAAGGGGGCCTCTGCCCCTGTGTTAATGGAAGAGTTTTTTGGAAAGAAGTTTCGATATATTTTCCTTATCCTTTTAACATTTCTTTTATTGCTTGTGGGGTCCATTTTTGCGCAAAGTCCTGCGCATATGATGGCAAATCTGACAGGAATCTCCTTTTTTAATTGGTTGTGGGTGGTTTTTGCCTATTACTTGCTTGCAACGATTTTGCCAATTGATAAAGTCATTGGACGGGTGTATCCTTTATTTGCTTTATGTTTATTGGTTTCAAGCGTTTTGTTGATTACCTTTTTGGGGATGAAAGGACTGCCGTTTTACCCCAATCTCACACTTTCCAACCTTCATCCAAATCATTTACCCCTTTTTCCACTTATCTTTGTGACGATTGCTTGCGGAGCGGTGAGTGGATTTCACGCCACGCAAAGTCCTTTGATGGCTAGATGTGTCACGGATGAAAAGTATGCGCGCCCTGTCTTTTATGGCGCCATGATTTTAGAGGGGGTAGTGGCGCTGATTTGGGCGACACTTGGCATTGCGTTTTATCAAGGATCAGAAGGCCTGTTTTAGGCTGTCAATCACGGGGGCGCTATTCAAGTTGTGGAGGAAGTTTCCAAAGGGTTATTAGGAAAATGGGGCGGCCTTTTAACGGTGATTTCGGTTATGATTCTTTCCATCACATCAGGGGATACCGCTTTTCGTTCGGCCAGACTTTCTTGTGCGGACGTGCTTCATTTGAATCAGAAAAATTTGGGCAAACGGATAGGGTTAAGCCTTCTTATTTTGGGTTCTGGTGCGGCCTTATCTCTTTTGAATTTATCAAAAATATGGACCTATTTTGGGTGGAGCAATCAAATGGTTGCCACGTTTATGCTTTTCTGCGGGGTTTTATTCTTGAAAAAACGTAAACGCTTTTATTGGGTAGCGCTTGTGCCGGCCTTGTTTATGACAAGCGTGTGCGCAACTTACTTTGCCTATTCGCCCTTATTCCTCGGACTTGAAATCGGAAAAGCTAAGATTTTTGGCGTTGCTGTGAGCGCGTTGGCCTTTATCTTCTTTGTGATAAAGCAAAGGACTGTTAAGGTTTCCTAAAAATCAACTTTTTGAAGGGTATATTCCGTAGATCCTAAGCCAATTTCCTCGGCATAAGTGAGTTGCTCAAGGCCTTTAAAGGTTTTGCCTTTTTCCTTTGCCATATCAAAGCAAGCTTTATCAATGGCAACAGCATCGCTTGAGGCAAAAACCCCAAAACTTGGCAAAATAAAGGGCATTTTTCTTGGTTCACAATCGCATCCTTTAGTAATATTTTTAGCAAAGTTAAGATAAATAATTTGTTTGCCTTTTTGACCTGCATAAGCGTACTCAGCAAGTTTTTCTTTAAATTTATTGCCTTGAAACAGGGCTTTCAAAACGCCTTTTATAGAATAAATGGAAATGGCTTTATACGGGCAACTGGCAAAGCAAGCCCCACATCCCACGCATTTTTTGTGATCAATTCTGGAAACGTTATCGTTAATTGTAATAGCGTCATAATTGCATCTAGTTTGGCAAATGTGGCACTTTTGACATTTCTTTTCCTTGATAAACGGTTTGATTCCCATATGCATTTCAAGTTTTCCGCCCTTGGAAGCAAAGCCCATAGAAAGTTGTTTAATCGCACCGCCAAAGCCTGCCATTTGGTGTCCTTTGAAGTGGGAACAAACAATCATTTGGGGGTATTTTGAAAAAGCTTTTCCAATTTTGCAAGACTTGAAATAGGTTTTATCAATCTCAATGTTGTCAAATTCTTCCCCCACTTGCCCATCGGCAGAAATGACAGGGAGCGCATCAAAGCCATGATCTTTAGAGGTTTGTAAAAGAAGCTCTTTTGTGTGGCGTTTTCCATTATATAAAACGGTTGTTTCAATAAAAGAGGAGGCGATTCCTTTTTCCTTTAAGCATTCAATCAAATCATGATAAGCCGTTGCTGGAATAAAGGTTTTATTGCCGTGTTCGCCAAAATGAACCTTGATTGGAATTTCTTTTTGAAGGGAGATATTTTCCTCCCTCACGAGTGTTTCAAAAAGGTTTCGCGCAATCTTTGAGACGATTTCATCAGGTGTGTTTTCGTCAATAGGTGTGTAGTAAACTGTCGACATTTTTATTCTCCCCATATTTTTATAAAGATAAGTATACGTTAAAAAAAGTTTTTCTGTAAAGCCTTTTTCTCATAAAAAAAGTCCCAACGTTTGACGGCTGGGAGCTTTTCTTGGTCTTCTTAGATATTAGAATTTTCCTTCATAAGCGTCTAAGTAAATCTGCTTAATATCACTCATTAAAGGATAGACAGGGTTGGCCCCCGTGCATTGATCGTCAAAGGCAAGGCGAACAAGTTTGTCTAAATTGTCTTTGAAGGTCTTTTCGTCAATTCCATATTCCCGAATAGAACTTGGAATATCTAAAGTTTTCTTTAAGCCTGCAATCGCTTGAAGAAGAAGCTCTAACTTCTCATCATCTGTGCTGTTTTCATTTCCCAAATAAAGAGTGTGTGCAATTTGGGCATACCGCTTTTTGGATTCTGGTGCGATATATTGTGGGAAAATAGCTTGCTTTTTCGGACAATCTGAGGCGTTAAAGCGAATAACTTGGCAGAAAAGCAAAGCATTGGCTATCCCATGAGGGATGTTATACATCGCCCCAAGCTTATGAGCCATTGAATGGCAAAGCCCTAAAAATGAATTTGCAAAAGCCATTCCTGCAATTGTTGCGGCATAATGCATTTTTTCCCGAGCCAGAGGGTTTGCTGCCCCGTCTTGATAAGAGGTTGGGAGATACTTAAAGATTTTCTTAATCGCCTCTAACGCAGAAGAATTTGTAAAGTTTGTTGCCATAACAGAAACATAGGCCTCAACTGAATGAACCAAGGCGTCAATTCCCCCAGCTGCTGTTAATCCTTTTGGCATAGAATCGACAAAGTTTGGATCAATAATCGCCATAGAAGGGGTGAGCGCATAATCTGCAATCGCATATTTCACATGGGTTTCGTCATCTGTAATGATTGAAAAGGGGGTCACTTCAGAGCCTGTTCCAGACGTTGTTGGAATACAGACAAGCTTAGCTTTTTCACCCAAATTAGGAATGGAACAAATCCGTTTTCTGATGTCCATAAAGCGCATAGAGATGTCTTCAAAGTTTGTTTCTGGGTGTTCATACATCAACCAAATAATCTTTGCCACATCCATAGGTGACCCACCGCCTAAGGCGATAATTAAATCAGGCGCATAGGGTCGAACCATATTTAAGGCTTGATCTACTGTAGAGAGAGTTGGATCAGGTTTTACATCAAAGAAGATTTGGTAATCCACGTTGATTTCTTCCAACGTATCTGTAATCGCGCGGGTCATTCCAGAATTGAAAAGGAATCTATCCGTGATGATGAAAGCTCTTTTTTTGCCTTCAAATTCTCTTAAGGCTAAATCAGTTGATCCTCTTTTGAAGTAAATTTTTGGAGGAACTTTATACCACAACATATTCTCTCTCCTTTCTGCGACTGTCTTATAGTTAAGTAAATGCTTAACCCCGACGTTTTCACTGACCGAGTTTCCACCCCAAGAACCACATCCTAAAGTGAGGGAAGGCTCTAAGCGGAAATTATAAATATCCCCAATACCTCCTTGTGAAGCAGGAGAGTTGATAAGAAGACGTCCCGTTGGCATCTTTTGGGCAAAGAAATCAATCCGATCTTGATGTCTTGTATCTGTATATAGAACAGAAGTATGTCCCAATCCGCCTAAATTGACAAGCGCTAAAGCTTTATCTGTGGCTTCCTCAAATGTGGAGGCTTTATAAAGCGCCAAAATTGGGGAAAGCTTTTCATGTGCATAAGGGTTCGAGACTTCTAAAGAAGTCTCTTCACTGATGAGTACTTTTGCGTTTTCGGGCACCTTAAATCCGGCAAGTTCGGCAATCTTTGAAGCCGGTTGTCCGACGATAGCGGCATTTACCCCGCGTTCTGTTAAGATAATTTTCCCTAACTTTTCGGATTCTTTTTTGGAAAGAAGGTAAGCGCCTCTAAGCTTAAATTCTGCTTTAAGATCTTCATAAACAGAATCAAGGGCAATAACAGATTGTTCAGACGCACAAATCATTCCGTTATCAAAGGTCTTTGACATTAAGATAGAGGAAACGGCCATTTTAATATCGGCGGTTTCATCAATAACAGCAGGTGTATTTCCAGATCCAACGCCCAAAGCTGGCTTTCCGCTAGAGTAAGCGGCTTTCACCATTCCAGGGCCTCCTGTTGCCAAAATTGTTTGAATTTTAGGGTGCTTCATTAACGCATCTGTTAATTCAAGGGAAGGGGTATCAATCCATCCGATAATATCCTTTGGCGCCCCTGCTTCAACAGCAGCATCCAAGATAATTTTTGCCGCGGCAATGGTGCATTTTTTGGCTCGTGGGTGAGGGGAAAAGATAATCCCGTTTCTGGTTTTTAAGCAAATTAACGCCTTAAAAATCGCCGTGGATGTTGGATTCGTTGTTGGAATAACCCCCGCAATCACGCCCAAAGGAGAGGCTACAATTTTTGTGCCATTCGCTTTATCTGTTTGAATGATACCACACGTTTTGGCGTGTTTATGTTTGTTATAGATGTATTCACTGGCAAAATGGTTTTTGATGATTTTGTCTTCCAAAACCCCCATGCCCGTTTCTTCTACGGCAATCTCTGCCAAATCAATTCGAGCCTTGTCAGCCGCAGTGGCTGCTGCTTTGAAGATTTCATTGACTTTTTCAGCAGAAAAAGTTGCATATTTGCTTTGCGCTGTATGGACTCTATCGATTAAGTGTTCTAAATCTTCAAGTGTTTCTGTTTTTATCTCATTTGTTTGCATTGTTTAGATAACTCCTTCACATAAAACCTTTTATTCTTTATCTTTTAGAGAATGGCTTTTAGAACTGTAGTCTTCAACTTTTTTGGATGCTTTTTTAAAAGGGCTTGTGCAGGCATTTCCAGCAATGCATCCTCCCTCACAAGACATTACTTCAATCAAGTTTCCAAGATCACATTTGCCCGTTTTAGCACAACGAGAAAGTGTCCGAATGCTCTCTTTTGTTAATCCGCTGATAATGACAGGCTTAATCGCATCCTTGTCTCCCTTCCAAGCTGCGGCAACAGATCTTGCAACGCCCCCTGATAACGGAAAGTCTTTGGCTTCCTTAGAGGCTTCATAGGTAAAATCTTCTTCTTTAATATCTTCCATATTGATATCCATTGCAACTAAAATAGCGGCTAATTCTTCAAAATTAAGGACATAATCAACATTCGGATTTGTGATAACTTCTCGGCGTTTTGCAAAACAAGGGCTCAAGAACACTGTTAAGACCTCAGGGTGCTCTTTTTTGACAATTTCTGCGGTATAATAAAGAGGTGTTTGTGTATCTGAGACATACTTTTTAAGCTCTGGAAGATGCTTTTCAACCAATTCATTATAGGCCGCGCAACAAGATGTTGTCATAAAGGCATCGCCTCTCTCTAGACGCTCTTTTAAATCTTGCGCTTCGTGAGTTGCCGTCACATCTGCCCCTTGGGCGACCTCATAAAGTTCCTTAAAGCCGATGTTTTTCAAAACCGCGTGGAATTTTTCCACCGAACAGGGAAGATGTCCAACCAAGGAAGGGGCCATCATGGCAACGACCTGTTTTCCTTGCTTGATTTGATTGAGAACATCAATTAACTGACTTTTGGCATGGACAGCCCCGAAAGGACAGGCTGTCACACACTTTCCGCAAGAGATGCATTTGTCCATATCAATGTGGGCTCTTCCATCCTCCCCTTTTGAAATAGCCCCCGTTGGACAAACACTCTCGCAAGGAACTACTGTTTTTACAACAGCTCCATAAGGGCAGGCCGACATACATAGCCCACACTTTTTACATTTTTCAGGATCAATAACGGCACGTCCATTTTTATGTGTAATGGCCCCGAAACGACAAACTTTAATACACGAGCGTGCAACACAGTTTTGGCAAAGCTCTGTGATATAAACCCTTGAAGCT
The DNA here is from genome assembly GCA_009929265.1 of Alphaproteobacteria bacterium. GTDB lineage: Bacteria > Pseudomonadota > Alphaproteobacteria > CASFRQ01 > SAAU01 > SAAU01. The sequence goes on along the minus strand of SAAU01000001.1, from coordinate 198,214 downwards.
TGACAGCCCTTACAAGCCGTTCCCAAAACTGTTAAGGGCTCGTGATCGGGTTCCTTACGGTCAAGGGATTTTTTGGCATAATCAGAAAGAAGTGTTTTTTCATCATCTTCCTCAATAGCAAAACCCAACCCTGCAATAACTCTATCTCGTAAAATAGCCCGTTCCTTAAAAACGCAACAGCGATAAGGCACTTCGCATCCCTTTGGACGCATATCATAAGGGATAAGGCGCGTATTTTGTTCAAAATTTTCAGATAAAAAGGCCTTGATTATACGAACAAGGACGTCTCTTTTAAGCTCTTTTGTTTCAACTTCAGGGATGTTTGCCATAAATTTGTCTCTTTAAAAAATAAAATAAATTCAGAAAAAAAACGCTTCTGCCTTTTAGAGGCTCAAGGAAGAAAACCGTCTTATTTTTACATATATAGAAATATATAAAAGTCCTAAAAATCTGTCAAGAGAAAAGTGGATAAAAATATATCTATAAATTGAAAAAAGTTTTCTTTTCTTTTGAAGGTGTTAAAGACAATCTTTTTAAAAAAGCGTTTTAAAGGTTTACTTTAGGGGAAAATTTTTTTACTCTTTAAGCAAAAAGTTTATGTTAAGGAGAGATTTATGCAAACAACGTATCCTATTTTAGAAGATTTAATTTATGTGGGCGCCTCGGATAGGCGATTAAGCTTATTTGAGAATATTCATCCGATAGACGAGGGGATGTCTTATAATTCCTATGTTATGTTGGATGAAAAGACAGCTTTGCTTGACACGTGCGACAAAACGGTGCGCTTAGAATTTTTAGAAAATGTAAAGGCTGCGCTTAACGGCCGAGCATTGGATTATTTAATCGTCAATCATATGGAGCCAGATCACTGTGCAACGATTGAGGATATTTTAAGGCTTTATCCTAAGGTTCAAATTGTCTGCAATCCAAAATCCCTTCAAATGATAAAACAATTTTATGATTTTAATGTGGAGGAGAAGGTTCTTTTGGTTAAAGAAGGGGAGGAGCTTTCTTTAGGTAAACACACCTTAATGTTTATTATGGCGCCGATGGTTCATTGGCCAGAGGTGATGATGACCTACGATAAAACCGATAAGATTTTGTTTTCAGCTGATGCGTTTGGATCCTTCGGAGCTTTAAGTGGAAACCTGTTTGCAGATGAAATTGATTTTAATTCTAAACAGGTTGATGAATTTCGCAGATATTATACGAATATTGTTGGGAAATATGGCTCAAGCGTCCAAAATCTATGTAAGAAAATCAAAGAGATTGACATCAAGATGGTTTGCCCGCTCCATGGGGTGGTGTTTAAGTCTCACATTGATTTTATTTTTGAAAAATATCAAACGTGGAGCACGTATTGCCCCGAGGAAAAATCTGTGGCTATTTTCTATGGCTCTATTTACGGAAATACAGAAAATGCCGCCACGGTTTTGGCTGTAAAACTTGCCCAAAAAGGGGTGCGAAATATCGCGCTTTACGATGTGTCAAAAACGCATCCGTCCTATTGTCTGGCAGAGGCGTTTAAGAAGTCTCACTTGGTTTTGGCCTGTTCAACTTATAATGGGGCGATTTTCACCCCGATGGAGACCCTTCTTTTGGATATGAAGCTTCATAATCTTCAAAAAAGAACGGTGGCGTTGATTGAAAACGGAACGTGGGGGCCGATGAGTGGGCGGAAGATGAAGTCCATTTTGGAAGAAATGAAAGAAATAACAGTGCTTGAACCTCAAATCACCATCAAATCTGCAGGCAAGAAAGATACTTATGACGCGTTAGAAACGCTTGCCGGTGAAATAGCTCAAGATGTTTTGAAAAAAGAATAACTTTTAGACGTTAAAAAAGTTAAAGCCCGTTTTTATCAAGCGGGCTTTTTTAGATTTAAATTATTTTTCCTCTGTTTCATACGGCAGAGGCTTTAACCTGCATTTATCAAAGAGGTCATAGTCCTTTTTATAGGTTGTGGATTTTACCTCAAGCAAGCCCAAAATAGAATGAAATAGATTATCATGAGAGAAAGCCATTGTCTTAGCATGCTCTTTCAAACAAGAGACATTAAGATAATCGTATTTCTTCATATTTTCATTGAGATAAAGTACCATCGGGATTTCGGTTTGTTCTTTTGGCGCAATAGCATACGGCATCCCATGAAGAAAAATATTATTCTCGCCAAGAGATTCGCCGTGATCAGAAACATAAATCAATCCAGATTCATATTGCGGATGTGCTTTAAGTAAATCAATGGCAGAAGAGACAATATAATCCGTATACAAAATCGTATTGTCATAAGTATTTACAATCTTATCAAGCGGGCAATTTTGAATGTCGGCCGTTTCGCAAGAAGGCTTAAATTTTTCAAAATTTTTCGGATAACGTTTATAATAAGTAGGTCCATGAGAGCCCATTGTATGAAGGACAATAACGGTATCTTGCGTGATGTGGCTGAGCTCTTTTTTAAGTTCCTCTAAAAGGACATCATCAAAACAATAATCTTTATTGCAATATTTTGATTTCCCTTCTTTAACAACGTCTTTGGTGTCCTTAATCCTGTCGCAGACGCCTTTGCATCCATTGTCATTTTCCCTCCAAACAATCTTATACCCAGAAGCTTGAAGCAAATCCAAAAGGTTTTCGGTATACTTAGCTTTTGATGAATCAAAATCGTCATGCGTCATATTTGAAAAAATACAGGGCACAGAAACCGCCGTTGCCGTTCCACAAGAAGTCATATTTTTAAAATGAAGGATGTCTTGTTTTTCAAGAAGGGGATTCGTCTTCCTGTTATATCCGTAAATTGAAAAATTATGTGAGCGCGCTGTTTCCCCCAAGACAAAGATGAAAACCGTATGAAGGTCATCAACATAACCGATATGTTTTGCGTCTTTATCAAGCTCAACAAAAGGGTGATTTTTTCGATTTAATTTTTTAACATATCCCAACGTGCCTGCCGTCACATTAACGATATTGATAAGGCCTTTAACTTCCCTATTATTCCGTCCGAAAGCAGCGTAATCTTTGAACAAAGATAAAATCAAAATCAAAAGGATTAAAAAAGAGGCGCCGATATAAAAAGTGCGTTGTTTAAGCTCTTTCATAAACGGGCGAAATTCGATTTTTGTGAAAAGGAAGAATATTCCAGGAACAACACCAAAGAAGAAAACAGAAATAAGAAGCGACGGCGTGAAAAGATCAAAGGCCTCCCTTGGGTTGGTTTCAAAGACGTTTTGTATCATATTCTTATCAATATAAATACCGTAATGATACATCATATAGTTTGTGCCACTTGCCAAAATAAACAGCAAAAAGACAAGGCTTTTTCCAACCTTTGGCACCAAAATAAGGTTAAAAAGCCAATAAAGGGGCAAAAAGATAAACACAAAAAGGGAAGCAAAGAAACAAGCCGTCCCAAAGCTGACAATATCAACTTTATCAAAAACGAATTTCCAAAAACTGATATTTAAAAAGGTTGAAAAATAAAGAGCACAAAAAAGGATAGCTTTTTTGGAAGAGATTTTTTTAATAAAATTCATTTTTTTTATTCCAGTGTTGTTTTAAAAAAGTAAAAGCGCGCCGCTGATGAAAAAGTTAAGAAAGGCCAAGAGCACAAGAAGGCTTCCGATGTCTTTTGTTTTTTTTGATAGCGGGTGAATTTCCTCCCCGATTCTATCAATGGCGGCCTCTAATGCCGTGTTGACAAGCTCCATAATTAAGATAAAGAACAGGCAAAAAATCATATAGGCCAATTCAATGCCGTAAAAGGGAAGGGCAAAAAGCAAAAACAATGCGCCAAAGACGAAAAGAAGATCTTGTCTGAAGGCAGCTTCTGTCTTAAAGCTTTCCTTAAAGCCCGCAAAAGAATAGGTGAAGGCTTTTAAGATTCGTTTTAGTCCAGTTTGATTGGGTTTCATGAGAGTTCCTATAAAATTTTAAGACTTAAATTAAAAAATTAAGTTAGTTTAGTCCTAAAAAGGGGTCTTTGTAAATCTTCTTTTTTTGAACTTTTTTTGAAAAATTAAAAATTTTAAGGATGTGCTTCAAGGAATTATTGACTTCATAAAAGGCTTGAGGTATAAAAAATCTATTGTGCAAAGAAAGGGACAATTATGACTTATTCTGTAAAAATTGATGAAAAATGGCAAAAAAAGTGGGAAGAGGAAAACCTCTATAAATTTGACGAGACAAAGTTAGATAAAAAGCTTTATTGCCTAGAGATGTTTTCTTACCCCTCAGCTGCCAAGCTTCATTGCGGACATTGGTATAACTATGGGGTCACCGATACATGGGCTCGATTCAAAAGAATGCAAGGCTTTAACGTCTTTCATCCACAAGGGTTTGATGCCTTTGGGCTTCCAGCTGAAAACTTTGCAATTAAAAACGGATTGCATCCAAAAGACTCGACAGAGGCTAATATCAAAACCATGATTGAACAGCTTAAAAAAATGGGCGCCACGTTCAACTGGGAATATACGCTGAGCACCTGTCACGAAGATTACTATAAATGGACACAATGGTTGTTCTTAAAGCTTTTGGAAAAAGGATTGGCGTATCAAAAAGCAGCTCCTGTGAACTGGTGTCCAAGCTGTAAAACTGTGTTGGCTAACGAACAAGTTATTGATGGCAAATGTGAACGCTGTGGCAGTGAAGTTTCTCAACGAAAGATGAAACAATGGTTCTTTAAGATTACAGATTATGCAGAGGAATTATTAAGCTCTATTGATGCCCTCGATTGGCCAGAAAAGACAAAGAAAATTCAAAAGAACTGGATTGGAAAATCAACAGGATCTTTGCTTTCTTTCGAAATAGATAATGGAACGGGAACTCCTATTCAATTAGATGCCTTTACGACACGGGCTGATACGCTTTTTGGGCTAAGCTATGTCGTGATTGCGCCAGAGCACGAAATGGTGCCTGCCTTGACGCGTCCAGAATATAAAGAAGCTGTTGAGGCTTATTTAAAAGAGGCTTCCAAAGTCACAGAAATTGACAGGATGTCAACAGAACGTGAGCGGACGGGGATTTTTACAGGATCTTACGCTATTAACCCTATCAATGAGGAAAAGGTACCTGTTTGGATTGCCGACTATGTCATTGCCTCTTATGGAACTGGGTTTGTGATGGCGGTTCCTGCCCACGATGAACGCGATTATGACTTTGCAAAGAAATACGATTTACCAATTAAACGCGTTATTGTAGATAAAGAAGGGGTCGAGCAACCGCTTCCATTCTGCGATCATGGAAAATTGATTGAAAGCGCTGAATTTACAGGGATGACAACAGAAGAGGCTATTCCAGCCTTAGTTGGAAAGCTTGAAAAAGAAGGCAAAGGGAAATTGACCACGATGTATCGCTTAAGAGATTGGTTAATTTCTCGTCAACGGTATTGGGGGGCGCCAATTCCTGTTGTGCACTGTCCAAAATGTGGGGTTGTGCCTGTGCCTGAAAAGGATTTGCCTGTTGAACTTCCTTATGATGTTGAATTTAGACCAGATGGGGAATCTCCACTAGCTAGATGTTCGGAATTTATGCATACCAAATGCCCAAAATGTGGTGGCGATGCAATGCGGGATGCGGATACTATGGATACATTTGTTGATTCTTCTTGGTATTTCTTACGTTATCCAGATAACAAAAATTCAAAAGAAGCCTTTAATCCAGAAAAGATTAACAAGATGCTTCCTGTGGATAAATACGTTGGCGGGCAAGAACATGCCACAATGCATTTATTATATGCACGGTTTATCACAAAAGCCTTAAGAGATATGGGATACCTAAATTTTGGCGAACCGTTTAGCTCTTTGGTTCATCAAGGAATGATTTTAGGGCCAGATGGACAAAAGATGAGTAAATCTCATGGCAATACAATTATGGCCGATGACTATATTCGAAAATATGGATCAGATGTCTTTCGGATGTATTTGGAATTTGGGTTCTCCTATGCAGATGGTGGGCCTTGGAATGAAAAAGGCTTTGACGGGATTGACAGATTTGTTCATAGAGTTGAGGGGATGTTTGAAAAATTTGCTTCCCTTCAAGGAAACGAAAAAGAAGTGGGAAAAGATGAAAAGGATTTGAACTTTATTCGACATTCCACGATTAAAGCCATTTCAAAAGACATTGAGGTTTTCCAATTTAACACGTCGCTCGCGCGGTTAATGGAATACTTAAATGCGTTAACAAAATATCAACAGGGGCCTCAAAACAAAGACTTCTTAAAAGAATGCTTAGACACCTTTGTTTTGTTATTGGCGCCATTTGCTCCGCATTTTTCAGAGGAGCTTTGGGAACAATTAGGGCACAAAGAATCTGTCTTTAATTTTGCTTGGCCTGAGGTGGACGAAAAAGCCTTAATTCAAGATGAAATTACCTTTGTTGTTCAAGTCAATGGGAAGTTAAGAGGGCGCTTGCTTGTTCCTTACGACATTGAAAAGGATGAGGCGATTAAGCAGGCCTTAGAGCTTGATACCGTTAAGAAATTTACAGACGGAAAACAAATTGTGAAAACAGTTTTAATTCCAAAGAAGTTAATTAACGTTGTTATTAAATAAAAACTAAAAGCCAAACAAAGCGCCCTTTTTGAAAAGAAAGGGCGCTTTGTTTATAATATTTTTTAAAGAATTTTTTTATTTGTTTTTGTGTTTTAGTCAATCTCTTTGTTTTGGAGACATCAATAAAGGCAGAAGTTGTGGCGGCCAAACTTGAACATATTCCCCATTGATTTTTTCTTGAATTGTTTTATCTGGAAAATAAAGTTTTGAGCCTTCATCTTGAGGCACGCCATTTTTATATATAAAGCTTACCCTTTTTTGACCGTCGACATAATAATAAGTGGCAGGACCATTTAACACGCCGTCTTTATAAGTCAGTTCTTTTTTGAGAAATCCCTCTGGATGATAAATCTTTACAGAACCATTATTGACGTTTCCACGAACAAATCCTGTCTTAAAAACTTTCCCATTTCGGTAATAAATAATATATTCTCCGTCTGGTTTTCCATCTTTAAAAGAACAAACGATTTTTCGTTTTCCTGTTCTAAAATAGCTCACCTTCATGCCATTTAAAAGACCGTCGCGATAGTAGCTTTTGCTTTTAACATTTCCATTTTTGTAAAAGACAACAGAAAGGCCTTCTTTCTTGCTATTGATAAAAGATTGCCGTCCAATTAAGATCCCTTCTGGAGAATAGGTGAGAGTCATTCCATCTTTTTCTCCCAACGAATAATTGCTGACAGATGAAATAAATCCATTTTCATCATAAAAATTCCAGCTTCCCGTCATTTTGGACGTTTTATCAAATTGACCTTCTGCCATTTTTTTGCCGTCTTCAGAATAGGAAATAAATTTTCCAATACGCGTGTCATTTAAATAATTTGAGGAAGATTTAATCCCCCCCGAATGATAAAATTCTTTCAAAGGTCCGTTTAGAAGATCGTTTTTATAAACGCCTTCCGCCTCTTTAACCCCATCTTTAAAAAAGGTAATGAAGTGTCCATGTTTTTCTTCTTTATCATTCATTTCATAAAGAATATAACTTCCATCAGAGAAATTCCCCTTATGAAAATTTTTTTCTTTTTTTAATTCTTCTGAAACAGAACCTGTTTTTTTGTAAAAGCTCATAGCTCCCCTCTTTACAATATAACCTATTAAACATAATTCAATTTTTAGTAATTGTCAAGGATTCTTGAAAGATAAAGAAGGGTATTTTATTTTAATTTTGAAATCATCTTGAATTAAAATTTTGTCTTGATAGAATAGGTCATCCGATTTATGCAAGGAGATTTTATGAAAATAGAAGTTTTTGATAAAATGCAGCAAGGATATGCCTATACGCTTAAGGCGCCTGAAGGACGAAATTTTGCACCAGATTTTAAGCCTGAATTAACGCCAAAACAAATGCTTGAGTTAGGTGTTTTTGAAGGAAAATATCTGACAGATTGTCAGGCGGAATTTCCAAAAAAATGGTTTGAAAATGCAAAAATGTCCCCCCTAAAACCTGATATAGAGTGCAACTGCTTTCGAATTAAATCTCGTCAATCTTTAAAAATCTGGAAGGAAAAAGGTTGGATTTATGGCCCGGATCCAAGAGGGTGGTTTCAATGGTATTGTAGATACTATCGAGGGCGCCGCTTGGATGAGGTTGATGCTATTCAAATCAAACGATGGAAAGCTTTTAAACGTCATAAAGCACAAGTTGAAAAGAATTGCATCCCAGGCGATTTTTCGTGTCGCTCAAGACAAAGGCAGGCTCTTTTACAGTGGGCGTATAACCCCTTTTTTTAAAGGTTTTTGAGGTGAAAAAGGAATAAAAGGCTTTACAAAAATGACTTGACTTTAGGGATAAAAAGTCGTAGTTAAGTCTTTAAAAGAAAGCCCAAATGGCGGAATTGGTAGACGCGCTCGCTTCAGGTGCGAGTGCCGCAAGGCTTGGAGGTTCGAGTCCTCTTTTGGGCACCATTTTAACAGCTAAAAAATAAAAGGCTGGAAGGGTAAGGATGAATTTTATGGGGAATATTTTTTTGCATGAAGGAGACTTGCCTTCATCGGTTCAATTCAAAGAATCTGTTGCGATTGATACAGAAACAATGGGCCTTAATTTACACCGAGATAGATTATGCTTGGTTCAACTTTCAGCAGGAGATGGGACAGCCCACCTTGTTAAAATAAATAAAGAGTATGAGGCTCCAAATTTGAAAAAACTTTTGGGAGACACTTCTGTTTTAAAGATTTTTCATTTTGGTCGGTTTGATATCGCCTCTTTAGGATATTATTTAGGGGCCAAAATTTCCCCTGTTTATTGCACAAAAATTGCCTCAAAATTAACGCGCACAAATGCGCCATCTCATTCTTTGAAAACGCTTTGTTCTGAGCTTTTAGGCGTTGAGCTTGATAAGGAAATGCAAACTTCTTATTGGGCGGCAGAAACCTTAAGCGAACAACAACAAAAATATGCGGCAAATGATGTGCTTTATTTGCATAAAATTAAACAAGTTTTAGATAAACGGTTAAAGGCTTGTCATCGGGAAGAATTAGCTGAAGAATGCTTTAAATTCTTGCCGACACGGGCGCAATTAGATTTACTAGGATGGGATGAACCAGACCTTTTTTCCCATTGATTTTAACTTTTAAGGAGTAAAAAATGGACTCAAAAGAAATTATCGAAGCAGGTCGTCGCGTTTTAGATAACGAAGCTTCGGCTGTTAAAGATCTTTCAAAAAGTTTAAGTGAAACATTTGTTGACGCCGTTCATAGAATGTTTCAAACAAGAGGCCGCGTTATTGTCTCCGGAATGGGGAAAAGTGGTCACGTTGGGGTTAAAATTGCCTCGACACTTGCCTCTGTTGGGACGCCTTCCTTTTTCCTTCATCCTGCTGAAGCTAGCCACGGGGATTTAGGGATGATTACCAAAGATGATATTCTTTTGGCTATTTCAAATTCTGGGGAATCTCATGAACTTTCTGATTTAATTTACTATTCTAGACGCTTTAACATTCCTATGATTGCCATTACTGGAAATAAAGAGAGCACACTTGGGAAACAATCTGATTGTGTTCTAGAATTTCCAAAATTTAAAGAGGCCTGTGTGTTGGGGGTGGCGCCAACAACTTCTACAACAATGACTTTGGCTTTAGGCGATGCTTTGGCCGAAACTTTGCTTGAGATGAGAGGCTTTTCTAAAGAACAATACCATAATCGTCATCCAGGTGGAAAGCTTGGGCGTAAATTGGTGAAAGTTTCCGAAATTATGTCAAAAGGCGAAGATTTGCCATTGATTTCTCCTGAAACAAAGATGACAGAAGCGTTGATTGTTATCACAAATAAAAGTCTTGGAACTGTTGGTATTGTTGACAAGAAAGGCGCCCTTATTGGGGTGATTTGTGATGGGGATTTAAGACGGAATATGTCAAACCACCTTTTGGAAGAAAAAGCAGAAGAGGTGATGACACCTTTCCCAAAAACAGTTCCAGTCGATATGTTGGCTGCCGAAGCTTTACGCTTAATGAATGAACAGGGTATTACAAGTTTCTTCGTTTTAGACGATAAGAAAAAACCTATTGGACTTCTTCATATTCATGATTGCTTAAGAGCAGGGGTTTAATCCTTTTGGAACGAAAAGACAAGAAAAAGCTTCAAAAACATTCTAAACGGGTAAAAAGGCTGCGTGTCTTTTTACCCAGTATGGCCTTTTTGTTTGTCGCTCTTTTATTTCTATGGCCGTATTTATTTGAGCAAAATGACAAGTTTTCTTTGCTCTCTTCCTCCTTTATGCCTGTATTAAGAAGATCTGAAAGCAGTATGAAAAATGCACGCTTTTATTCTTCGGATAGGCAAAAAGAGCCTTTAATGGTGACGGCCGATGAAATTACACAAAATAAAAAAAATGCAAAGGAAGTTTTCCTTATTAACCCTAAGGCAGATTTTATTTTTTCAAAAAAAATGTGGGCACATTTATCCTCCCCTAAAGGAATTGCAGATAAAGATTTAAAATCTGTTTATTTTAAAGACAAAGTGATGGGCTGGTCTGATAATGGCTATGAAATGCATACCTCTGGCGTGCGTGTTTTAGAAAAAAATAAGCAAATTAAAGGGGAAAATCCAATCCTTATTTTTGGCGAAAAAGGCCGTCTTGAGGCTGAAGGGTTCCTCTTTCAAGGTAAAACGCTTACCTTTGAAAATAAAACGTCAACAGATGTTTATATTAAAGAAACGCCGTTGAATATTAAAAGTCAAAAGGGATTAAAGATTAACCAAGAGGCAAAAACAGCTGTTTATTTTGGCGATGTTGAGACAAAACATGGATCTGATACATTAAATAGTCAAGAGCTTCATTTGTTTTATCGTGATGGGGAAAAAGGAATTGAATTTTACCGTCTTTTAGCTAAAAAAGAGGTTGTTATCTTGCATCAAAATTTAAAACTTGAGGGAAAACAAGCCCAATATGATTTTGATTCAAAATGTGTAAAGATTTTTGGATCCCCTGCAAAGGCGAAAGATAAAAAAGATACTTTGTCGGCAATTCATTTGGATTATTTTGAAAAAGAAAATAAGATTGTCGCAAGACGAAATGTAAAATTGGAACATCTAAACTCTGTTATGACAGCAGATGAAATGACGGCCTTTCTTTCCAAAAATGCAAAAGGTGAAAATGAATTGACCTCTGTGGATGTAAACGATAACATTGTTATTATGACAAACCAGGAAACGATTAGTGCTTCTAAGGGCCATTATGACGCCACAAAAGGTCTTTTAACTTTAGCTCAAGATGTGGTTGTGAAAAATTCTTCTGGGCAGGTTTTGGCAGATGAAGTGGTTATGGATTTGAATACAGGGCTTACAACTTTGAAACGGAAATCTTCTAAGGGAGAAAAGAAACGGATAAAAGGGTTGTTCTTCCCATCGGATAAGAATTAAAGGAGAGAAGATGTCTCAAAAATCAAAGCTTGAAATTCCAGATAAAGGACTTGTGGCTTACCATTTAGGGAAAAGCTATAAAAAGCGTCCTGTGCTTCGTGATTTTTCAATGTATGTAAAACGGGGGGAGGCAGTTGGCCTTTTGGGACCAAATGGAGCCGGAAAGACGACTTCTTTTTACTGTATTATGGGATTGATTCAACCTAATGTTGGCCAGATTTTCTTAGACGGGATTGATGTGACACATCAGCCGATGTATCGCAGAGCAAGATTGGGGATTGGCTATTTACCGCAGGAAGCTTCCATTTTTAGAGGGCTAACGGTAGAGGATAATATCCGTGCTGTTTTAGAGGTGATTGAGCCTGTCGCGGAAAAAAGAGAAAAAGAGCTTGAAGATTTGTTAGGTGAATTTTCAATTACACATTTGCGCAAAAGTCCTTCCATCGCTTTATCAGGAGGGGAACGTCGCAGATTGGAAATTGCACGCGCCTTGGCTTCAAAACCAAACTTTATTTTGCTAGATGAGCCTTTGGCAGGGATTGATCCGATTGCCGTTTCTGAAATTAGAGAGCTGGTTTCCCATTTGAAAAATAGAGGAATTGGCGTTTTAATAACGGATCATAATGTTAGGGAAACATTGGGGATTATTGATAGGGCGTATATCCTTCATGATGGAAAGGTCTTAAAGGAAGGCACTCCTGATGAGATTATTGCAGATGAAGAGGTGAAGCATTGCTATTTAGGGGATTCTTTCACGCTTTAGATTTTCAAAGAAACTTAAAAAAGCAGGAAATAAATCCTGCTTTTTTTATAAATATTTTCAAAAGGTTTCGTTTTTAAAAACGAGAAAGCTTTATTGTCCTCTGACAACGGTGCAAACTCTTGAGAAAATAAGGTAATAGCGAACTTCTTTATCAACAGAGGAAACTTGATTAATTCCGCCATTTTTCATAGCCGCTTTGATGGACATATCCCCATCAGAGATAATCCCGAGCAAGTTTCTGGCACAAGCCCGTCCTGTTTTCGTGGCTCTTAAAGAAGTAGCGGTAATCGGTTCGTTTGTTTCTTTAATAATAGAATATCCAACGCTAGATTCTGGAACGGCACATCCTGAAAGGGCGCCGGCAAGAGCTAGAGCACATAATAATTTTTTCATAATATATCCCTTTAGTTGTTTGGTTAATGACAAGTATAGTATAAAAATAATGAAAATAAAGTCAATCTTTTTTCAAAAAGGATATTTTTATTCAAAAAATTATGAGTTTAGACGTTCTTTCCATTGCGCTAATTTTTCCAAAGCTCGTCTGGCATAAAGCGCCTTTCTATCGCGTCCTTTTGCCTTTTTTCCCGTTTCAGGATTAAGAGGATTTTCTAAAGTTGGAAAAATGCCAAAATTGATATTCATGGGTTGAAAAGTTTCCTCATTGCCATGCGTGACGTGCAAAAGCATACTTCCCAAAGCCGTTTCTGGCGGGGGAAGAGGGGTATTTTCATCTGCCAAAAAGAGTCCTGCTAAAAAGCCCATGGCTGCGCTTTCAATATATCCTTCACATCCGCCGACTTGTCCTGCAACTTTAATTAACGGATTCTTTTTAAGGGAAAGTCTGTCATCTAAAACCAAAGGAGAATGAAGGAATGTATTTCTATGAATGCCGCCAAATCGTGCAAAAGTGACATTTTTTAAAGCCGGAATCATCTTAAAGATTTCCTTTTGAGCCCCATAAGTCAGCTTTGTTTGAAAGCCCACCATATTCATCAAAGTGCCTGACTTTGTTTCTTTTCTGAGCTGCAAAACGGCATAGGGGCGTTTATTGTCCCGATGAGGATTGCGAAGTCCGACAGGTTTCATAGGACCAAAAGCAAGGGTGTCTTTGCCTCTTGAGGCGAGGACTTCAACTGGAAGACAGCCTTCAAAATAGGGGGTGTTCTTTTCAAATTCTTTAAAAGTGACTTTTTCCCCTTCATTTAAAGCGTTGACAAAGGCTTCGTATTCATCCTTTTCCAAAGGACAGTTCAGGTAGTCATATTTGTCCCCTTTATCATAGCGAGATTGATACCAAGCATTTTGCATATCAATGCTTTCCGTGTAGACAATCGGGGCAATGGCATCAAAAAAATGAAGATGCTCTGTTTGAGTGATGTCTTGAAGACTTTTGGCCATTTTATCAGAAGTCAAAGGGCCTGTTGCAACAAGAGTTGGGGTTTTAATATCGCTTAAATCCCTCTCTTCGTGAATAACTGTGATAAGGGGATTTTCCCCTAAAGTCTTTGTAATGTCTTTTGAAAAAGCTTCCCTATCAACGGCTAAAGCGCCGCCTGCTGGAACTTTATGTTTATCAGCCATTTGCATAATAAGAGAGCCCATTTGCCGCAGCTCTTCATGCAGGAGCCCAACAGCATTATAAAGGGCGTCGTCCGAACGTAAAGAATTTGAGCAAACAAGCTCGGCAAAAGAGTCTGTTTTATGGGCTGGCGTTGTTTTGATGGGACGCATTTCGACAAGCTCAACGGGAAAACCTCGTTTTGCAAGTTGAAAGGCAGCCTCAGATCCAGCAAGTCCCGCCCCAATGACGGTAATGGTTTTTTTATCAGATTTATTCATTTTTTGTTTTCTTTTTTGATGGTTTCGTTTTAAGATGTTGTCAAACTAGAAAATAATATGAAAGAGTTATGTCACAAAGTCAACGTATTTTATCGCTTCTGCTTTTTTTCTGTGTTTCCTTTTTTGTGGGGAATGCAGACAAGGCTTTTGCGATTGATTTTCACCAAAAAGTCAATGAAATTAAAGGACAAAAAGAAGTTGATATGGGGCGGTTAAATAAAGAGGCCCTTCAAAAGAAAAGAGCTGAACTTAAAGCCCAAGATGTTATTTTAAAATTTATTCCCAAAGAGCGCTATCTTTACCTAGGCGATATTTACGAAAATATTGTAAAAAATAGAGTTGAGGCATTTCGATATTATTTTGAAGCAGGCGTCAATGGCGATGCTAAGGCCGCTTTTCGCTTAGCTGAAATCTATGATAGCCTAAAAGATAAAGATAATCCGCGCATTGTCTATTGGTTAAAAAAATCTGCTGAAAAAGGGAATGTGGATGCCGCCTTTGCTTTGGGAAAGATTTATCATTTTGGGCGTAAAGGGGTCCCTCAAAATACAAGAGAAGCTCTTTCTTGGTATAAAAAAGCGGCTGAAAAAGGCGATAAAGAGGCTCTTCGAAATATAGAAGTTCTTAATCATTCGGAACCTATGGTTAATAAAACCTATGGAAATGATAGGTGGAATTTTGAATGGTCTAAAAAGTTTGCTCTCTCTGGCGATGCGGGAAGTCAATATGTCTTGGCAAAAGCTTATGAACAGGGAAAGTTTATTCCTCAAAACCTAACGGAAGCCAAAAAATGGTATGAACTTTCGGCGGGGAAAGGCTACGTTGAGGCCCAATGCGCTTTGGCAAAAATGTATGAACAAGGACGCCCCCCTCAATATAAAAAGGCGTTTGACTGGTATAAGAAGGCCGCTGAAAAAGATTATGGTCAAGCGCAAAGTAAACTTGCCGAAATGCTTTTGTTGGGGCGAGGGACAAAGGTGGATGTGAAGGAGGCCTATAAATGGTTTTATCTTTTTGTGACAGGAATGTTCCCCCATACGAAGGATTTGTATAAAGCTTCCCCTCGGTTAAAGGAAATTGCAGATTTGCTTTCCCCAAAAACACGAGAGGAAATTCATCTTAACGTGCGGCCGTTTATGAAGAAAAACCGTCCTTTTGTGCGTTAAAGAAATCATAAGGTGCGTTAAAAATTTTAATAAAAATGTGAGTTTGAAAATTATGTTGCCGATTGCTTTTGGAAAAAAAACGCTTCTTGCCGCCCCAATGGCGGGGGTGACGGATAGGCCTTTTCGTCAGATGATGCGGAAATTTGGAAATCATCCTTTGTTTTCCGAAATGGTGGAAGCCGACGGCTTTTCCTATAAAGAGAAAAACTATTTCAAGAAAAATCCTATTTTACCTGAAGAAGAGCCTATGGTTTATCAGCTTTTGGGAAAAGATGCCCTTTGTTTGGCGAAGACCGCCCTTGCTTTTGAACAAAGGGGGGCAAAGATTTTGGATATCAATATGGGATGCCCTGTTCATAAAATCATTCAAAAGGGCAAAGGCAGCGCATTGATGGAAACCCCTTCTTTAGCCATGGAAATTGTGGAAAAAGTAAAGGCCGCCGTTTCCCTTCCTGTTGGGGTAAAAATTAGGTTAGGGATAAAGGAAAAAACAGGTCTTGATTTTGCCCTTAAAATGGAGGCGGCGGGGGCGGATTTTATTACTGTTCATGGACGGCTTCAATCCCAGCTTTATAGCGGAAAGGCCGATTTTGAAGAAATCAAAAAGATAAAAGAGGCCTTAAAAATTCCTGTGATTGGAAATGGGGATATCAATACCGTTCAACAGGTTGAAGAAAAAAAACAGCTTGTAGATGCTTTAATGGTGGGGCGATTCCTTTTGGGGCGTCCTTGGGGGCTTGCTTTGTTAGAAGGAAAAGAGCTTTTCTTTGATAAACAAGAAATAATTCTTGAACATTTTGATAAAATGCTTTCTTATTATGGAAAGAAGGGGCTTTTTGTGATGCGAAAACATTTGGCTTGGTATGCCTCTGGGCATAAGAACAATGTTTCATTTCGTCAGCAGGTTTTTCGGGCCGAAACTCCTCTTGAAGTGCAGCAGTTGATAAAGGATTTCTTTTAGATGGAAGATAAAATAAAAACAAGTTTTTCTCTTGAAGTAGATAAATACATTCGAACCTTTTTTAAAACTCAAGATTTGAAGTTTATAGCCTCCGATCTTTATAAAAAAATTATTCAAGAAGTGGAGCGTCCCCTTATTCAAGTGGCCCTTGAAGTGACTAAAGAAAATCGTGTGAAAGCGGCTTCAATTCTTGGAATTAACAGGAATACTCTCCTTAAGAAAATGCGCCTTTTAGGGCTAGATGAAAATGAAACAAAAGTAAAAAGAAGAAGGAAAAGAAAATGAAGGCACTGATTTGCGGGGCAGGGATTGCAGGGGCTTCTATTGCAAAATACCTTTCAGAAGAGGGCAACGAAGTTGTTGTGATTGATAAGGATGAGGCGCTTTTGGATGAAATTAAAACCTCTTTAGATGTTCAAACGGTTTTGGGGTATGCCTCTTACCCAAGTGTGCTTCAAAAAGCAGGACTAGAGACGACAGATGTTTTAATCGCCATTACGGGTAATGATGAGTTGAACCTTATCATTTCAACGGTAGCGTCAAGATTGGCCTCTATTCCAACAAAAATTGCGCGTCTTAAGACAAAAGAATATGATTTGCCTGAATTAAGTAAAGTTTTTAATGTGGATTATGTGATTTCTCCAGATGATGAGATTGCGGACTCTATTTTAAGGACATTGCAGGTGGCAAAATCTCTAAATGTGATATCTTTGGAGGTTGGTGGGCTTTATTTCTTAGGTCAAAAGCTTTTGGAAAATGGTCAAATTGAAGGGCTTTCTATTCAAAAAGCACAAGAGCTTTTTCCCGATACATTTGTTAAAATTTTGGCCATCATAAGAGACGGGCAGAAAATTGCTTTAACTCCTGAAACGCAACTTCTTTCCCAAGATGATATTTACTTTATCGCAAAAAGTTTGAACGATTTTCCAGCTCTTTTCGGACAGAAGGAAGAAAATAAGCTCAAACGCTTTGTCCTTTTTGGCGGCGGGCGCATTAGCTATGCCTTGGCCAAACAGCTGGAGGAGAGAAATCTAGCCTCAGAAATAACGCTAATTGAAAAAAACAAGGAACGGGCTTTGTTTTTGGCCTCTAACCTTTCAAAAACTCTTGTCTTAGAGGGGGATGCTCTCAATACAGAGATTTTAAAAGAAGCTCATTTAGAAGCAGCGGATGCCTCTTTTGCTTTAACAGAGGATGATGAAAACAATATTTTGCTTTCTTCTTTATCCAAAAAGAACGATGTGAAAAGAACCTTTGCACTTTTAAATAAATCCAGTTATGATTCTTTTGTAAATGATTTGGGAATTGATGTTGTGGTCAACGTCGAATCTGTGACTGTTTCAACAATTTTAAATCATATAAAAAAAGGGAATGTGAAAAAAGCCTATACATTGCCTTTTGAGATGGGCACTCTTTTGGAAGTAAAGGTGGAAAAAGACTTCCTTTCTATGAAAAAAGATGTCTTAGAAAAACTAAACATTTGCACTTTTATTCGGCGGGGAAAGGCCAAGAAAATAGAGTTATCTGAATTAAAAGAGGGGGATGTGATCCTGTTGCTTTTGGACGCAGAATCAGATTCGAAGATAAAGGATCTGTTTAATTAAAAAAGGAAGAAAAAATGAAAGAAAATTTTTTAAAATATTTAATCGAAAATAAGGTTCCTGTGACGGTTTTTTTACTTTATGGTGTGAAATTACAAGGAATCGTGACAGCTGACGAACAAGACGCTTTACTTCTTCAAAGAGATGGGCATACACAACTTGTTTTTAAGCACGCTATTTCAACAGTGATGCCGTCTGGAGTTATCAAAACTTCTGAAAAAGAAGAATAAAAACAATAGATTAAAGTTTGTTTTAAAAAAAAGATAAAAAAAGCAAAAAAAGTCCTTGACGAGAAGGGTAAAAAAGGTTATTTTCCCCTTGTTCCTTATTGAGGAGGAGCGTGTAGCTCAGCTGGTAGAGCACTTGACTTTTAATCAGGGGGCCCAGGGTTCGAATCCCTGCACGCTCACCAATTTGAAAAGGCGGAATGGCATTTGTCATCCCGCCTTTTTTATGCCCTTTATTTGAAATTAGAAGATTGAAAAATTTTATAGACTGTGATAGTATTTTTTCAAAACGATAGAGGGATTTTAGATGGAAAAGCCGATAGTTAAGAATATTTTTTGGGATGTGGATGGGGTTTTGGCAAACTTGAATTTTGCTTATTTTAACTTTCTCACAAAGCATCCAAAATATGCGAAGATGTATAAAGATCTTAAGTGGGAGGATTTATCTAAGGCTCTACCTATTGTGCCAAAATATGGCGCGTTAGAGCTGAAAACGCATCCAACTTTTGGTGTGGAAATGGATTATGATTTCTGTCATTCGCCTGAGTTTTTCTCAAATCGTCCTTTGTATCCAAACGTTGTGGAGACCCTTAAAGAGTTGAATAAAAAAGGGTATCGTCAATTTACAATGTCCGCGACGTTTAATGTTGAGGCCAAAAAGAAATTGCTCAACAAGCTTTTGGCAGAAGTGTCTGATTTCCTTGTCATTGAATGTGTTGAACATGGAAAGTTTATGCATGATACGGCCAAGGAAGATATGTTAAAGCAAAGTTTTGAAAAGTATGGGTTAAAAGCCGAGGAGACTATCCTTGTGGATGACAGAATTTACAATCAATATGCAGCCATAAATGTGGGGGCAATGCCTATTCGGATGCGCTGTGAATTCACGTCCGATTTACCGCCAGAGCTTTCCTTTATTCCAGAGGTGAAAGATGTGGTTGCTCTTAAAAACTGGCTCTATGAGAATACACGGATGAAATAAGCTTAAAAAATCAATGAAAGTCCTAAAAAAAGCCTCTCTTCAAACAAGGGAGGCTTTCTTTTTGAACTAAGAAGATTAGAAAATCCATTTGAGGGCTTTTTCATATTCCTCTTGCGTATTGATATCGGCAGGGGCTTCTTGAATAAGTTTAATATTATCAATAAGTTGAGCACGAATTGTCATACCATTTTCAAGCGCTCTTAATTGTTCTAAGGATTCTCTTGCCTCCAAAACCCCAACAGGCAAAGAGACGAATTTTTTCAAAGAAGAGGCCTTAAAGACATAGATTCCAATGTGGTGATAAAAATCCTGATTTTCGCATTTTTCTTTGTTCCGAATGTAAGGAGAAGCCGCACGTGTAAAGTAAAGACAGCGCGCTTCTTTTTCCCCAGGTCTTACCCCCATGCAGATTTTAACCATATTTGGATCTTCAACGTCTGCTTCATTTTTAAAAACCATTCCGCATGTGGCAATATCGCAATTTGTTCTTTCCACCATTTCAATTAAAGGAAGGTTGACTTTTGGATTAACATTGATGCCGTCGCCTTGGAAATCTACAACGATATCGTATTTATCCCCTTGAGGGTCAAGCTCTTTTAAGGCAGCGGCAATTCTATCTGTGCCACTTGGAAGGGAAGGATCAGTTAAAATCGCCTGCGCGCCAAATTTTTTGGCTTCTTCTAAAATCTTTTCATCCCCTGCGGCAATGACCACATCCCCTGGAACACTTTTTTTGACGTTTTCGTAAACCCGTTGAATAAGGGATTTTCCGTTGATATCAAGAAGAGGCTTATTAGGAAGGCGTTTGGAAGCCAACCGAGTGGGTATCATTGTGATGACTTTAGACATAACATATCCTTTCTTTGTAGATCAATTCTTATGAGGAATATTAGAGCTTTTACATTTAAATATCAAGAAATAGTGTGAACATTTTTTTAAATAAGCCAAAGAAGATTAAAATAAATTGATTTTTTTATAAAAACCCTTTATACAAGAAGTGATTTTATAAAGATTTGAATTTTATTTTTTAAATAAAAAACTTATATTTTATATTTAGGGGAGAATATATGGAATATAAATTTTATCAAGAGACGATTGACTTCGTCTATGACGTTGCGCTTGGACAAAAGGATCTTTTTTCCAGGCCAAAAGGTGAATTATCTCGTATTTATGCTGATTTTTTGGAATATAAAGTAATGCCAGAGATTGCAACTTTTTCTAATCAAAGGAGATTGCTTTATCATGGCTTTTCTCATACAGAGCAGGTGGGGCTTTTTGGGATAGACTATGCGCTATCTTTAAACAAAAGTCCGTTGCCTGTCGTTTTAGCGGCCGGTATTCATGATGCAGGGCGAATGGGGGATGGGTATGATCCTTTTCATGCCAAAAGAGGGGCAGAGCTTGCTAAAGAATACATCCGTATGTATGATTTTATCCTGAAAGAAGACGAAAAAAGAGACATTGTCAAAGCCGTTTTAAGCCACACAACGGGGCAAGAAGCTGATAATTATATTTCGGCTTGTTTATGGGATGCGGATAGGACTCGACTCTCATGGGAGCGTGGATACGATGAAAAATATTTTAATACCGAACGAGCAAAACGAGTAGCCTCAATGGATGAGGGCGAAAAAAAAGCCTATGAACGCCTTCAAAATATTTATCTAAAGGGGAATAGTTATGCTTTAAGAAGCAGTAAGAAGAATGATTTTTTTAGTCAAGTCAATTCTTGGAGTGGAAATTCAAGATAGAACAAAAAAAGCACTTTGTATAAGATTTTGAAAAGAAAAATTTAAAAAAGAGTCTTAAAATTAAGGCTCTTTTTTTGGTATGTATATGATTTCTTTTTTATCTTTTGGAGGTTAAAAGGAGTAGCATCCTTTTTCAAAAAGCTTTAGGTTTACGAACGGGCAAGTTTGCTTTTGAGGAGAGATTTCTCGTTCATAAAGAGGGTAGAGAAGGGTAGAAAGACCTGTGTTGTCCTCTTTAATGCGCGTAAATAGGATTCTTGAAACCAAAAGAGGGGTTTTTCCTGTGTATTTTACAGCTTCTTCCTTATGGACAATAGAATTGTAAAGTTTCTTATCATAATCTTTCCTATAATCTGGGTATTTACACAAAGCCTCATTAATGGCTTGAACGGCTTCAAGAGCCTCAGGATAAGATTGAATGTCAGAAGTAAAGATGCTTTTTAAAGAACCGTCTTTTTTTAACAATTTAATTTTACGATAAGGATTTGTTGTTTCCGATTCGATTGTGATAAAACATTCTCCATAACGTTTACTTTTATAGGGAAGGTTAAGTTTTTCAAGTTTTTCTTTATGAAGATCAAATAAATCTAAAGGATTTGTTGTTTCAAGATCGATTTGCCATAAAGGATAATGCAAATCAAACGCTTTAACTTTAACACCGATAATAAGAGCCCTTGAAAAGGAAACTTCGTATTTATCATCTAAAAAAATGGCGTGTTCTTTTGCTCTTTTTAAAGAGGGCCAAGTGTAAAATCCATCTTTTTGTCCAAACCAGCCTTTTCCAATGGCTTTTGCTCCTTCTCTGTAGAAGCTTTTAAGGGCGTTTGTGTCTAAAGTTGCATGAAAAAATTCAAATTCTTTTATTAGGGGGGTATTCATTTTAATATCCTTTCTTAGAGTATGAAATTAAAATATGCCGAAAAAATATAAAATCAAGAGAAAAAACAAAATAATTGACAAAATATGTTTTTAAAAAATATTTATACTTTACGGGAGAGTAAAAGGCTTTTTGAAAATAAAAAAAGAATAAAGTGAAAAGAAGAAAAAGCGTTTTATTTTTGTTAAAAAAAATGTCTAGAAAAAAAATAAAAATTTTCCTTGCGATTTTTTTATCTCTTTTTAGAATAGAGAAAAACAGCAAAGGAATCTTTCATGATAAAATATGTCTTTATTCTAGGCGGTGTCGTTTCCTCGTTAGGGAAAGGTATCGCATCAGCAACTTTGGGCGCTCTTCTTCAATCAAGAGGGTATAAAATCAGAATGCGGAAAATGGATCCGTATTTGAATTTGGATCCCGGCACCATGTCCCCTTACCAACATGGGGAGGTTTTTGTCACAGAAGATGGGGCTGAAACAGATTTGGATTTGGGGCACTATGAACGCTTTTCTGGTGTTTCTTGTCACAAAACGGACAGTATCTCGGGCGGAAGAATCTATAACAATGTGTTAATGAAGGAGCGTCGGGGAGACTATTTAGGCGCCACAGTTCAAATGATTCCACATGTCACAGATGAACTTAAACGCTTTTTGGACTCAGACTTAACAGATGAAGATTTCGTCCTTTACGAAGTTGGAGGGACCGTTGGTGATATTGAAGGGACCCTTTTCCTTGAGGCGATTCGTCAATTTGCAAATGATAAAGGCCGTGAAAACTGTTGCTTTATTTACTTAACACTTTTGCCTTATATTGAAACGGCAGGAGAACTTAAGACAAAACCAACGCAACAAGCGGTGAAAAAGCTTTTAGAAGCGGGAATTCAAGCCGATGTCTTGCTTTGTCGGTCTAAAAAACACTTAGGCAGGGAAGAAAGACGGAAGCTAAGCCTATTTTGCAATATCAATGAAAAAGATGTTATTGCAGCCTTGGATGTGAAGAATATTTATGAACTTCCTTTGTCCTATCATAAGGAAGGGTTGGATGTTCAAGTTCTAAATCATTTCCATTTGCTAGATAAGGCCCCTGAGGTTGACCTTTCCAACTGGAAAGAAATTATCCGCCGTATGGATCATCCCGAAAAGGAAACACGCATTGCCGTTGTTGGAAAGTATTGCTCTTTATTAGAGGCCTATAAATCTCTAAAAGAATCACTTATCCACGCAGGGATTTCTTTGGATTGTAAAGTGTTAATTGATTGGGTAGATAGTGAAAAGTTAGAAAGCCTTACAGATGAAGAATTTGAAAAAACATTTAATTCTGTCCATGGAATTTTGGTTCCAGGCGGATTTGGAAATCGAGGCATTTTAGGCAAAATAAAGGCTATTACGTATGCCAGAGAACACAAGATTCCCTTCTTTGGGATTTGTTTAGGGCTTCAACTTGCTGTCATTGAATTTTGCCAAAATGTGCTGGGGATTGCGGATGCAAACTCTTCTGAATTTGATTGCGCCTGCACGCCTTTGATTAACAAAATGAAGGTTTGGGAAAAAGACGGCGAAAAAATGATTCGCCCAGATAATGTCGATATGGGAGGCACGATGCGTTTAGGGGCTTATCCGTGTCATATCAAAAAAGGAACGCTTGCTTATAAAATTTATGGGAAAGAGGAAATCTCAGAACGGCATCGCCATCGCTATGAATTGGATATCTCTTTTGAAGAGAAACTTAAAGAAAAAGGTCTTCTTATTTCTGGAAAATCCCCAGATGGATTGCTTCCAGAAATTATTGAGCTTAAAGGGCATCCGTTCTTCTTTGCAGGTCAGTTTCATCCAGAGTTTAAGTCACGTCCTTTTGCGCCACATCCTGTGTTTAAGGCCTTTATTGAAGCAGCCTTAAAGCTTGAAGAAGTGCAAGAATAAACGAAAGCTAAAAAACTAAAATAAAAAAAGAGAGCCCTAAAAGCTCTCTTTTATTTTTTATCAAAAGAATATTCCTTTAAAAGATGGGGCGTTTATTCCACCGTCACACTTTTAGCCAAGTTGCGAGGTTGATCCACGTCGCGTCCCAATTCCTTTGCCACAAAATAGGCGAATATTTGAAGAGGCACAACCGCCAAGAACGGGATAAAGTCTTCCATAATCTCTGGAATTTCAATAATATCATCAGCGATTTTTGAAACGTTCGTATCCCCCTTTGTGACAAGGGCAATCACTTTACCTTTGCGGGCCTTAATTTCTTTTAAGTTAGAGACGTTCTTTTCATAAAGAGAGTCTTTTGGAATTAACATAAAAGAAGGGGTTTCTTCGTTGATTAGAGCAATCGGGCCATGCTTAAGTTCGCCAGCGCCAAATCCTTCGGCATGAATGTAGGAAATCTCTTTAAGTTTTAACGCCCCTTCCATAGCCACAGGATAATTGATGCCTCGTCCCAAAAAGAGGAAGTTTTTAGCCCCTTTATATTTTTCGGCAACGGCGTGGATATGCTCTTTTTGAGATAAAATTTCCTCAATTAAAATAGGCACGTTTTGGAAGGCTTTAATAAATTGACTGCCTTGTTCATTGGAAAGGAAACGAATCCTGCCCATAATAAGCGAGAAAATATAAAGCGCTGTTAATTGAGAGGTAAAAGCCTTTGTCGAGGCCACCGCAATCTCGGGCCCTGAGTGAATATAAACCCCGCCGTCTGTCTCTCTGGCAATAGTAGATCCGACAGCATTACAGATACCAAGAACTTTGGCGCCTTTGCGTTTCAGCTCCCTTAAGGCAAAAAGCGTGTCGGCTGTTTCTCCTGATTGCGAAATAACAAAGTAAAGAGTGTTCTTTTCAATAATAATGTTTTTGTAGCGAAGCTCGGAGGCCAGCTCAACTTTTGTTGGAAGGTGGGCCAATTTTTCAATCAAATAAGAAACGGTTTGCCCCGCATAGTAAGATGTTCCTGCTGCCACAAGGACAATTCTTTCCACATTAAGAAGATCGGCGCTTGTCATATTGAGGCCGCCTAAATGCCCCGTTTCTCCTGTTTTATCCAAACGCCCAACTAACCCGCGTTTGATTGATTCGGGTTGTTCGTGGATTTCTTTAAGCATAAAATCATTAAAACCTTGTTTATCAAAGTTTTCATTTTGATATTCAACCGTGTTAATATCTTTTTCAATAGGATGGCTTTCAAGATCCGTCGTGATAAATTCACTTGGGGTAAGGGTGACAACCTCTCCGTCATTCAAATAAACGACTTGTTGTGTATAGGAAACCATGGCTGCTACATCAGAAGCCAAAAACATTTCATCATTTCCAACCCCTAAAACCAAAGGAGAGCCATTTCTTGCCCCAACTAAGATATCTGGGCAATCTTGATGCATCACAATTAAGCCATACGTTCCTTTAAGAAGGGGGAGAATTTCCATAACCGCTTGTGTTAAATTGCCCTTAAAGCGTTCTTCAATCAAATGGGCGATAACTTCCGAGTCTGTTTCAGATTTGAAAACATGGCCTTTTTCTTGGAGTCTTTCTTTAAGGTAAGCATAATTTTCAATAATCCCATTATGGACGATAGCAATTTTTCCTGTGCAATCTGTGTGAGGATGGGCATTAGCCTCTGTCACGCCGCCATGAGTTGCCCAACGCGTATGAACAATCCCATTTCGCCCGTAAGCCTTTTCTGGAAGTGCTTTTTGTAAGTTTTTAAGTTTCCCTGTCCGTTTTACAATCGAAAACCCGTCCTTAACGCCAACACAAATTCCAGCCGAATCGTATCCGCGATACTCAAGGCGTTTAAGCCCTTCAATTAAAAGATTTGAAGCAGGTTTATTTCCACAATACCCAAATATTCCACACATAAAATTTATCCTTTCTTGTTTAAAATCGTATTCTAAAATAAATAAAGGACTTTCGTTGACTTGCAAGTAAAATTATATTACAATTTGTAAAAAGCTTCTTAACCATTAGGGGAGAAATGGATGAGAATACCTTACACAAAGTTAAAAGAAGCAAGCATTTGCCAAAATCCATATATGGAAAGCGTGTGGAGCTTCATCCGAGGGGTTCACTTTGGTGTTCAACGAAAAGGCATCAATGAGGAAAATGAAAAAGCCCCGTATGCGGTTCACCTTTTCCGTGTGTTTGAATTATGCCTCAATGCGCTTGATGGAAAAGATTTCGAAGAAAAAATTCAAAATGAAAAAAATTTAGCCCTTTTGTCGGCAACTCTTTTACACGATGTTATGGAAGATACCGATATAAATACCCCAAGATTGCTCTACAAAGCCCTAGAAAAGCGTGTTCCAGACGAGTCTTTAATGAAAGCCATTCGTATTGTCGAAGAATTAACAAACCCTCCCTTTGAAGGAAAAAATGATTTCGAACATGCTATTAACAAAATGAGATGGCAAGTTCAACATGCTAAAACAATGTCTTATGAGGCAAAAGTTATTAAAATTGCCGATCAAGTGGCCAATGTGATAGATAGTGTGGATTATCCTCCAAAAACTTGGAGTAAAAGCCGTAAGTTCTTTTATTTGAGAAAGGCAGAGAAGGTGACTGCTTCTTGTTTAGAGGGCGGATTTTCGGACAAAGAGCAAAGAACGCTGAAAAGAATGCACAAAATTTCAAAGAAGGCGTATTGGTATGCAAAGCTTAAATTAAATGGAAAAATTCCTGCAAACGCTAAGTTTTATAAAAATCAAGCGAAGCGGTTTCAAATCCTAAATCTCATCCTTAAAAAAGAATTTGGGAAAACAAAATAAAAAAACTTGTGTTTAATTTTCTTTTTTAATATCCTTTTTTAAGAGATTTATTAAAAGAGGGCCTTCCTTTGAAAAAATATATTTTACTTTTTGCTTTGTGTTTCACACTTAAAGCTGCTGCGTCCGAACAAGAATTTAATTATGTCAGGTATTATGCTTATCAAAGGGATTCTTCTGCTCTTTCTGATTTTTTAGAAAAAGGCGGGAATTTGGATGCTGTGGATAAGCAAGGGGATACCCCTTTATGTGCAGCGATTTACGATAAGGATTATGAAGCTTTTGAAATGTTGATGTCTTTAGGGGCGGATGTGCATCATGAATGTGTGTATAACATGCCAGCCTCTTTTCGGGAAAGCTTTAATCAAAAGTTAAGTTATTATTTTAATCGAGGATTTACCACGCGTTTACCAGAGGGGACGGTTGTTGAGCCCTCTTTTACACTGTCTAATTTAGGCTGGGGCGCCTTAGGGGGTGTTTCTATCTCTGTTGTTGCGATTGCCGCAGCAGGGGGTGGGGGCAGTTCCTCTAACAACAACACAACAGACGGGACAAGCGATGAGCCGGCACTTCCTGAGGGGACAGAGGCTTTTGAGACGGCGGAATATAATCAAGGGGGATTTTTATCGCAAGTAAAAGCCTCCAGTGCTTATGCAAGAGGGTATACAGGCTATGTTAATGGAACGACAACAAAAGTTAAAGTGGGGGTCTTAGATGATTCTGTTTCCCCAACCCATTCAGATTTAAATGATAATATGGGAAGCGTTTATGATATTTCAAGCACAGGAAGTGATGTGGATTCCCATGGGGTTCATGTGGCCGGTATTATTGGGGCAGAAAAGAATGATTCAGGCATGCATGGGGTGGCGCCAAATGCGGAAATTCTTGTCGCGTATGATATTACAAATAAGAACGCCTCTATGTATGACGGGGTTAAGGAGTTGGTTGATGGGGGAGCGGTTGCGGTCAATATGTCCTTTGGTTATGGATGTCAGGATGATCCCTCTTGTGATCCGTCTATCTTTTATGCCGATAAGGTTAATGATTTAAATCCGACTAACCCAACTTACACAAACTTTGAGGTTATTTTAGGATCTCCTGGAATAACGGCCTTACAATATGCTCAAGAACACAATGTGGTTTTGGTGATTGCGGCTGGAAATGAAAGCTATCCAGAAGCTGGCATCTTGAATGCGGCACTTTTAACGGATTATTTTAATGCCTCTTCCTCAAATGATTTAACCAATCTATTGATTAGTGTGATTGCCGTTAATTCAAGTAATACAATTTCAAGTTATTCAAACCAGTGTGGATTGACCAAAGAATATTGCTTGGCCGCCCCTGGGGATAATGTCTATTCAACAATAGCAGGGGATACGTATGGATATAAAAGCGGGACCTCCATGGCGACCCCTGTTGTGACGGGGGCTGTGGCGTTAATGCGAGGGGCGTTCCCGTATTTAACAGCACAACAAGTGGTTCAAATCCTGTTTGATACAGCAACAGATTTAGGGACCCCTGGGGTGGATGATGTTTATGGGCATGGACTTTTGAACTTAAACGCAGCAACGGCACCTATTGGGCCATTAAGCCTTGCGTTAAGTTCTGATTTAGACGGAAAAACGGTGGCTTTGGAAGGATCTTCCTTACAGGTATCCAATGTTTTTTCAAAAAGTGTAATAGAGGCGCTTCCTCAAACAGTGGCTGTTTTGGATGACTATAAAAGGACCTTTGACATTTCAACCCAGTCTTTAATTTCCAAAACAGGAAGCTCGGCAAGATTATTTCAGCGGGAATTAAGACTTTTTGCTCACCGCTCTTTGGCACAAAAAACAAAGATTTCAGACAACTTAAGTTTTGCTTTTTCCTCCTCCAAAACCTATGAAGATAAAGATAAAATTGATGCCTTTGCCTTTTCTTATGACACAGGGGAAAGCCTTTCTAAGGTTTATTATTTCAAAGAATCAAGCTATAAAGAAGAAGATTTGGGTGAACAAGCTTTGGAAAATCCCTTTACGAAAAAGCAAGATGTGTATGGAATGGAAAATACCTTTAAGCTGAATAAAAATTTGAATTTTGCGTTGGCGTTGGAAACGGGGAAAAATGCCTTTATGGCCGAAGATAAAGTCGCCAATGATACAACAGGGGATGTGTTGCCTGTTTATTCGGCAACAACAACTTTTGGTTATGAGGCGTCAAAGTCCTTTCAGCTTTCTTTCATCAACGGGTTGCTTTATGAACAAAATGCAATGCTTGGGTTTTATGGAACAGGCGCGTTTGAAACGACCTCTTCCCAAACGTATTTCACAGGGGTCAGGGGAAAAATAAATCTTTCTTCAAAAGTTTCTGTTTTGGCGTCCTACTTCTATGGCAGGACACGTGTTCAAAATCAGGTGGATTTAATGCATTTATCGGATATGAGAAGCTCTAGCTTTGCCCTTTTGACAAAATATGCCCTTGATAGCAAAGAATCTGTTGCCTTTGAAGTCTCCTCTCCGCTTTCTATTTCAAAAGGGACGGCCAAAATTTCATTGCCAACAGGACGGGATGAAAACGTCATTTATATGAAGGAAGTGGATGTTTCTTTGGCGCCCGAAAAGACAGAATATGACTTTATGCTTCATCACTTTGTTCAAAAGGACGCTTGGAATTTCAAAAGCTCTTTAGGGGTTCGGATGCACCCAGATAATGAGGATAAGGCCTCTGATTTTCGAATGTTATTTTCTGCCGCTTTAGGATTTTAAGCCTCTTGAAAAATAAAGAAGGCCTCCCCATATAATCTAAAAAGAAAGGGGAATTTTAAGATGAATTTCGAAAAATTAACAGATAGAAGTCAGGGCTTTTTGCAAGCAGCTCAAAGTCTTGCTGTGCGAGAATCAAATCAGTTTTTAATGCCAGAGCATTTGCTTAAAGTTATGCTGGATGATAGGCAAGGGATGGCCTCTGAGCTTTTAACGACCTCTGGGGTGGATGTGGATTCTTTGCGTCATAAAGTCAACCAAGATGTGGAAGCTTTACCAAAAGTGGAAGGCGATACAGTTCAGGTTTCTTTATCGCAAAATTTAGCAAAAGTCATTTCAAAAGCAGAAGAATTTGCTTTAAAGGCAAAGGATTCCTATGTGACGATAGAACGCTTGTTGCAAGCCTTATTGCTTTATAAATCCTATGATGTGGATGTGAAAAAGCTTAATGAAAGCATCAATAAAATGCGTCAAGGGCGAACAGCCCAATCTCAAAGTGCGGAAGATTCCTATGACGCGTTAAAAAAATATGCAACAGATTACACCCAGTTGGCTTCCTCCGGGAAGTTAGATCCTGTCATTGGACGGGATGAAGAAATCCGCCACACGATTCAGGTTTTATCGCGCCGCACGAAAAATAACCCGATTTTAATCGGGGAGCCTGGGGTTGGAAAAACCGCCATTGTAGAAGGGTTAGCCCTTCGAATGGTCAATAAAGATGTGCCAGAAAGCTTAAACAATAAACGTTTAATGGCGCTTGATATGGGCTCCTTAATTGCAGGGGCAAAATATCGGGGTGAATTTGAGGAGCGTCTAAAAGCGGTTTTGAATGAAGTGAGGGCTGCTAAAGGACAAGTGATTTTATTTATTGACGAAATGCATACCGTTGTGGGGGCAGGCGCCTCCGAAGGGTCAATGGATGCGTCCAATCTTCTAAAGCCAGCTTTGGCAAGAGGAGAACTTCATTGTATTGGGGCAACGACCTTAAAGGAATATCAAAAGTATATTGAAAAAGATCAAGCCTTTGCCCGTAGATTTCAACCTGTTTATGTGACGGAACCTTCTGTGGAGGAGACAATATCCATCCTTCGTGGGATTAAGGAAAAATACGAAATCCACCATGGGGTTCATATTTCTGATGCCGCTTTGGTATCGGCGGGGGTTTTGGCGCATCGCTATATCACAAACCGTTTTATGCCAGATAAGGCGATTGATTTAATTGATGAGGCGGCAAGTAAGCTTAGAATGGCCATCGATTCAAAGCCAGAGCATTTGGATGAAGTGGATAGACGGCTTCTCTTGCTTAAAATTGAAAAAGAAGCGTTGAAAAAGGAAAAAGATAAAGATTCCAAAGAACGCCTTTTGAAAATTGAAGAGCAAATTGGGCTTTTAGAAAAACAATCAGCGGAAGAGACAAAAAGCTGGATGATTCATAAAAATGCGTTAAAGGAAGCCTCGCTTCTTCGCGAAAAGGTAGATACGGCCAAAATTGAAATGGAAAAAGCCTTAAGAGAAGGGCGTTATGAAGAGGCCGGCCAATTACAGTATAAGACAATTCCAGAGCTTGAGGCAAAGCTTGATGAACTTTCCCGTCATAAATCAGAGGTCGAAAGTATGGAAATTGTGACCCCAAATTTGGTGGCTTCTGTCGTGTCAAAATGGACGGGGATTCCTGTCGATAAATTGCTTGAAGGGCAAAAGGAAAAATTACTTCATATGGAAGAAATCCTTGCCCGTCGTGTGGTGGGACAAGCTGATGCCATAAAATCCGTTTCAAATGCGGTCAGACGCTCCAGATCAGGGATTTCGGATCCTAATCGCCCAATTGGCTCTTTCCTATTTTTGGGGCCAACAGGGGTGGGAAAGACAGAGCTTGCTAAAACGCTTGCTGAATTCCTATTTGATGAAGAAACGGCCTATATTCGTGTGGATATGAGCGAGTATATGGAAAAACACTCTGTGGCGCGGTTAATTGGGGCGCCTCCGGGATATGTGGGCTATGACGAAGGGGGCGTTTTAACCGAGGCTGTGCGGCGTCGTCCTTATCAGGTAATTTTGTTTGATGAAGTTGAAAAAGCGCATCCTGATGTATTTAACATCCTTCTTCAGGTCTTGGATGAAGGGCGGTTAACAGATGGACAAGGGCGCACGGTTGATTTTAAAAACACATTTCTGATTTTAACGTCAAACTTGGGATCAAACAAAACGGATAAAGAAATAAAAGAGGCTGTGCGTTCTTTCTTTAAGCCAGAATTTATCAATAGATTGGACGAAATGATTATCTTTCACAGCCTAAAGAAAGAGGATATTCGAAAAATTATTGATATTCAAATGGGGCGTTTACTCATTCGGTTAAAAGAAAAACATATCGGCCTTTCTTTGGATGATAAGGTCAAAGATTTTCTTGCTAAATATGGGTATGATGAGGAATTTGGCGCCCGGCCTTTGAAGCGCCTTATTCAACAGGAAATTGAAAATCCTTTGGCTATAAAATTGTTGTCAGGAGAGGTCGTTGAAAATTCAACCGTCCATATTTCCGAAAAAGGGGATAAATTGATTTTTCAAGAAGAACGCTAAAAAGCCTAGAGACATTATGAAGGGGGAAGCTTAAATCTAAAGCAAAAGAGGAGAGCTTTCCTATAAGAAAATAAACAAAAAGCTTCATCCAGAGCGGAGGGTTTTAATTTCTTCCTCTTTGGAAAAAAGATATAAAAGAAAGCGGAGAGCTTTCCCCCGTTCGCTTTGAAGCTTAGGATCCGTATTGACAATCATTTGGGCATCATCCCTTGCAATAGGGATAAGGGTGCGGTGGATAGAAATATCGGCAAGCTTAAAGACTTCCAATCCGCTTTGGCGCGTGCCTAAAACTTCTCCCGCGCCCCGAAGCTCAAGATCTTTTTGAGCAATCAAAAAGCCATTTTGTGATTCACGCATCACTTGAAGGCGTTTTTCGGCAACCTCTGAAAGAGGGGCAGCATAAAGCAATAAGCATTGGGACGCTTCACTTCCTCGACCGATTCGTCCCCTTAATTGATGCAGTTGCGAAAGGCCAAAGCGTTCGGCATGCTCAATCACCATAAGGGTGGCATTTTGAACATCAACCCCCACTTCAATAACGGTTGTGGCCACCAAAATAGAAATCTCTTTTTTCAAAAACTTTTCCATAACGGCGTCTTTTTCGGGCCCCTTCATTTTGCCGTGAATAAGGCCTACTTTACCTGGAAAAAGCTTTTGAAGTTTTTCAAAGCGTTCTTCGGCTGCCATTAAATCGCTCTTTTGACTTTCTTCCACCAACGGGCAAACCCAGTAAACTTGATTCCCACTTTGTAGGAAATGGGAAAGTTTATGCTCTAGCTCTTGCACACGGGTCAAAGGGATGACCTTTGTTTCTATCTTTTTGCGTAAAGGCGGCAGTTCATCAATTTCGGATAAATCCATATCGCCGTAATAGGTTAGGGCAAGTGTGCGTGGGATGGGGGTGGCCGTCATAACCAACATATCGGGGCTTATTCCCTTTTCACTCATCTGAAGGCGTTGATTGACCCCAAAACGATGTTGCTCATCAATAACGATAAGACCCAAATTCTTAAAAGAAACTTCCTCTTGAAAAAGGGCATGGGTTCCAATCAAAATGTTGATTTTACCTGCCTTTAAATCGGAAAGGATAGCCTCTCTTTTTTTGCCTTTTTCCCTGCCAGTTAAAAGTTCAATACGGAGGGGAAGCCCTTCACAAAGCGTGGTAAGCGTATTAAAATGTTGCCGAACAAGAATGTCAGTGGGGGCCAAAAAAGCCGTTTGAACAGAGCTTTCAATCGCCTTTAACATGGAAAAAAGGGCCACAATCGTTTTACCAGATCCGACATCTCCTTGCAATAAACGCAGCATAGAAAAAGGGCTTTCCATATCTTGATAAATTTCTTTTAACACGCGCTTTTGGGCGGCTGTTAAAGAAAAGGTTAAGCGGGAAGCTAGTTTTTTTTGTAAAACAGAAGAGCCCTTTAAAATACGTCCCTTTTTCTTTTTCATTTTTAAACGGACAAGCTTTAAGGCTAGTTGATTGGCCAATATTTCATCATAGGCCAAACGTTCTTTGTTTTTTGAAAATAAAGGATCTTCCTTTTCTGTTGGATGATGGAGGTTTTCAAGAGCTGTTTTAAAGCTTGGATATGATTTTTTTTGTAAAAAAGAAGGCTCTATCCATTCTGGAAGGGTGGGGAGAAGCGCCAAAGCTTCTTTTTCAAACTTTATCATTTGTCGGTTTGAAACGCCCTTTGTTAAAGGATAAACACTTTCCAAAAAGGGGAGTTTTTTAAACTCATCTTTTTTAACAATATAATCAGGATGAAGGATTTGAACGCGGTTTGAAAAGCGTTCCACTCGGCCACTGATGTAAACTTCTTGCCCGAGGGGAAGGTTTTTAAGAAGATAATCTTTATGATAATTAAAAAAGACAAGTTCCAGAAAACCCGTTGAATTCGAAGTATAAACCCGATAAGGGGTGCGGCGCGTTGGGGCAGGAAGGTGCTCATCCACTTTGACAAGAAAAGTGCAGATTTCCCCGGAAGGAGCTTTATCCAAGCTTGGCATAAAACGCCTATCTACAATTGAAATAGGAAGATGAAAAAGGATATCCCTGCTGTAAGGACCGCAAAGTTTTTTTAATAAAAGAGCCGTCCTTTGCCCCACCCCTTTAAGGGCGTCTATCGGAAGAAAAAGAGGAAAAAGCTCTTGAGGGCGCATTTAATCTCCTTTATTTTTTGCGGGCGCGTAAAAGAACCCCGTCTGGAAGTTTAACAGATCCATCGGCATAAACGGTTGATTGGAAAATTCTTTGATTTTTGAAGTCTCTCACCACTTCACGGCAAGGAATTGGTGCCGTATTTTTTTGAAGACGATAAGCACGTAATTTTTCCGCTGCATAAACTTTTAAGTCTTTAATTTCTTGTTTTTTAGTGGGGGCTTTATTGGCGATAATACGACTAGCAATCAGTTCAAAGTTTTTCAATTCTTCTTGCACATCGCAGGCCAAAGCGGCGCCCGCTGCCATACCAAGTTGTTGAATTTCCGTTGTGCCGTTTAGCGTCCTTGATTGGCCATAGGATTGGGTGGACGCCAAAGTTAAAGCCAAAGTTAAGGTGATAAATAAGGATTTCATTTATAAATCTCCATTAGGTTAAATTTAAGGAAATCTTAATTCTTTTTGCCTGTCTTGACAAGTTTTTTTATTGCCCTTATAGTTTCGAAAATGAGGGGATTTTGGAAAATAAAAGAGGGGAAAACTATGACTTTACTTTCACACAAACCAAAGACGATTAAAAAGGCGCTCTTTTTCTTGCACGGGTATGGGACAGATGGGCAGGATTTGTATTCTATGGCGCCAATGCTGTCAGCCTGTTTGCCCGATACAGCTTTCTTTTTTCCAACGGCCAAAGAAAAAACACCGTCAGGCTTTGGATTTGAATGGTTCCCGCTTCCTTCCTTTGAAAATAAAGGGACGGTTGATTTTAAGGCCTATGATGTGATGATGAAAGGGGCTTTAAAAAGCGCTAAATCCCTTCAAGAGACGATAAAGCAAACGCAAAAAGAGCTTCCTCTTCCTTTTGAAAAAATCTCGGTTGCAGGGTTTTCGCAAGGGGGACTTGTCGCGCTTTTAACGGGATTAACGGCGCCTTTCCCTCTTTCGAAAGTTGTTTCTTTATCTGGGGTTCCTCTTTTATTGTCTAAAGACTTTTCAATGGAAAATATTAAAAACAAACCTGCCGTTTTTCTTTCAAAAGGCACGGAGGATGACGTTCTTCCAACAGAAAGCCTTTCTTTGACGGAAAAAACGCTTTTAGATTTAGGGATAACACCGGAAAGTCATTTAATTAAAGGCCTTTCCCATGGTATCAATGAAGAGGTGTTTTTGTTAATGATTGAATTTTTGAAAAAAGAAAATGCTTAAAAGATTTTAATCTTTTTTAGGATAATGAACGGATATAAAAAATAACCCGCAAGCTGGGGCCGTCACGCCACCTTTTCTTCTGTCTTTGGCTTCAAAAGCGGTTTTGAAGTCTTCAACACTCCATTTATGGGAGCCCACTAAAATTAAAGTTCCGACAATATTTCGCACTTGATGATGAATAAAAGAACGTGCTTTAAGAGTGATATTTATCATATCGCCTTCTTTTTGAAGCGTAATAGAATTCATTGTTTTAATAGGGGATTTGGCTTGGCATCCGGCAGCTCTAAAAGTTGAAAAATCGTGCCGCCCAATTAAAAGATTAGCGGCCTGTTGCATAGCCTCCACATCCAAAGGGGAGGGAAAATGCCAAACCCGTAAAGCATCCAAAACAGAAGGGGCTGGACGATTTAAAATACGGTAAAGGTAAGTGCGTTCCCGTGCGTCAAAACGGGCATGAAAATCATCAGAGACTTCCTCAATTTGAAGGACAGAAATGGGATTTGGACGCATTAACGCATTCAGGCTTTCCCGCAATTTATAAAGGTCATAGCTTTTTTTCAAATCAAAATGAACAACTTGCCCGCGGGCATGAACCCCTGCATCTGTTCTGCCAGAGGCGAAGGTTGAGACGGGACTTTTTTCCAAAACAAAAAGGGCTTTTTCTAAAACTTCTTGGACAGAAAGGGCGTCTTTTTGCCGTTGCCACCCGCAAAACGGGGTGCCATCATATTCTAATGTGATTTTATAGCGTGGCATATGAAATGTCCTTTTAAATGGTTATCCATCCTATTAAATTACTGTCCTAAAAAAGTTCCTTTTTCAAGGGCGTATCCGCGCAAAAAATCTTGAACAGGCATTTCTTTTTTGCCAGATCGTTTGATTTTGTGAACTTTAAGAGCTGTCTTTTCCCCGCAAGAAAGGGTTAGATTTTCATCCAAAACAGTGCCTGGCTTTTCCTCTGTTTCAAGGGAAAGGGGAGTTGCTTCCAACAAAGTAATTTTGTCGTTTTTATAGAAAAATGAAAGCCCATTTAAGGCGCAAATGTATCTATCCAAAACAAAAGCGGATTGGTTAAAGTCGATTAAGAAATCTTGCTTTGAAAGTTTTTCCGCATAACAAGCGCCCTCTTCAGGTTGCTTTTGCGGGGTTGGCATATTCTTCAAAACATCCAAAATCAGTTGAATAGAAAGGGTGTTCATTTTGGCTTTAAGTTCGTCAATTTTCATACGTGGCGTGATTTCAACTTCCCCGATTTTAAGCATATCACCGGTATCAAGTCCCGCATCCATTCGCATAATTGTAATGCCGGTTTTTTCATCCCCCGCCATCAAGGCGCGTTCAATAGGTGCTGCTCCCCGCCATCTAGGTAAAAGAGAGGCGTGAATGTTAATTGCCCCTTTTGGAAACATATTTAGAACTGAAGAGGGTAAAATCAACCCATAGGCACACACAACAGCGACTTCCGCATTAAGAGCTTTCATTTGCGCTCTTGCGTTTTCATCTTTACGCAAAGAAAGAGGGGTAAAAACGGGAATTGAAAGACGTCTAGCTTCCACCTCAACAGGAGAGGGGGTTAATTTATGCCCGCGACCCGTTGGTCTAGCCGGTTGTGTGAAAACCCCAACGACATCGTGCTCTTTTGCCAAAGCCGTTAAAATAGGCACAGAAAAATCGGGAGTTCCCATAAAAACAAGTTTCATTTTTTTAGTTTCTCCGTTTGTCTTTTCTAAGTTTTCGAATGATGATATTGCGTTTCAAGGGCGAAATTCTATCAATGAAAAGTTTACCTTCTAAATGATCCAACTCATGTTGAAGCGCAACTGATAAGAGCCCTTTGCCTTCGATTGTGTGTTCCATGCCTTCTTCATCCATATAACGCACAGTGACAGTGTCATAGCGTTCAACCACAGCCGATTGATCCGGAAGGGAAAGGCAGCCCTCTTCCCCTTCAGAGGTTTCATCAGAATGCTTAATAATTTCAGGATTTATCATCTTTAAGGGTTTTGGATCGTCCTTTTCATGGGAAACATCAATCACCACCAAGCGTTCCAAAAGACCCACTTGATTGGCTGCCAAACCAACCCCATCATCTAAATACATAGTTTCAAGCATATCAGAGAGTTTTTGTTTAATCTCTGGTGTTATCTTTTCGATCCGTTTTGCCTTTTGCCGTAAAACGGATTCTGGATATTCATAAATTTTAAGAGTGCTCATCTTTCCTCTTCCTTCTTTTTTGAGGCTATGTTATACTTTTTGAAACAAAATGTAAAGCGAAAGGGCAAAAGATGATTCGTTTGTTTGCAGGATTAGAACTTCCAGAAGATGTTCAAGGACAAATTGCCGAAATCCAAGGCGGCATCCCGAATGCAAGGTGGGTTATGGAAGAAAAATTACACCTTAACCTCTGCTTTATTGGGAATGTGGAGGAGCCGCTTTTATTTGATTTAAGTCAAGAATTTTACCGCTTGAAATTTAACGCGTTTGACTTGTCCTTAAAAGAAATTGGATATTTTGCAACAGGAATGATTCCGCACCATTTATGGGTAGGGGTGTCAAATCCCAAACCGCTAGAGGCTTTAAATTCAAAACTGGAACGTATTACAAATAGTTATGGCATTCGCCCTGACAGATTTAAATTTCAACCTCATGTTTCGATTGCAAAGCTTCATGGATCAAGTATGCGGGAGGCTCAAGAATTTATTGCCGAAAATAATCTTTTCCACACGCCTGAATTTAAAGTGTATTATTTTACGTTGTTTTCAAGCCATGCGCGTGAAGATGGGGAAGGGAAATATTACCGAATTGAAGGACGCTATCCATTGGTTTTGGAATAATAAAGTTTTTAAAATTAAACTTTTGTAAAAAGGTCATAAAAAACCCTCCCTTAGTTTTTAAGAGAGGGTTTTTAAGATATTTTTGCCGATTATCTTGAGTAGAATTCAACAACCAAACTAGGTTGCATTTCAACGGCATAAGGAATATCAGCCAAAGCTGGAATTTGAATGTATTTTCCAGAAAAAGACTTTTCGTCAATTTGGATATAATCTGGAACATTTCTTTCTTGAGAAGCCATAGATTCAATCACCAAAGCCATTTCTTTTGCTTTATTTGTGATAGAAATTTCGTCCCCAGCTTTAACCATGTAAGAAGGAATGTTGACCTTTTGTCCGTTCACAAGAACGTGTCCATGGTTGATAAATTGACGGGATGCAAAAACTGTAGGAACAAGTTTCATCCGATAAACAACAGCGTCTAAACGAGATTCTAAAATCCCAACAAGGTTTTCCCCTGTATCGCCTTTCCGACGGATAGCTTCGGCAAAGTAGTGTCTCATTTGTTTTTCAGAAACGTTGCCGTAGTAGCCTTTTAACTTTTGTTTAGCACTTAATTGAATGCCGTAATCTGTTGATTTTTTCCGAACACCGTGTTGTCCTGGAACAGTTTCTCTTTTATTAACAGGGCTTTTTGCTCTGCCCCAAAGATTTTCGCCATAACGACGATCAATCTTATATTTTGCATTGAGTCTTTTTGACATCATGTCTCCTTAGAAGATTAAATTACATTTTTGTCCCGGTAGTCCTTTACGTTTTGCTTGATAAAAACAAAAGCAAGGCGAGGTCTTTCGACCTAACATTCCCAGGAATGAGGGAATATTATGTGGAAAAAAGGCTCTTGTCAAGTCTTTTTTTCTTTTATTTCAGAAGGGGTTATCGTGCTTTTTTAAAAAAGAAAAGCCTTTCTTAAACATATATAAGAAAGACTGTATTCTTTAATTTTTAATGAAAGGCTCGCGCTTTTAGAAGATTAACTTTCAAGGCCTTGTTCTTTCACCTTAACAAAGGAAAGCTTGGGATTATCTTCTTCAGTTTTGGAGATTTGCCAACTGTTTCTGGCTAAAAAGACAAAGTGTTCCTTGGCATCAAAGGCTACAACCCCTCTATTTTTCTCAGCAAAGGTCTTCACCTCATTCAAATCGCCTTCAATCCATCTAGCCGCAACAAAAGAGGTAGGCTCAAAAATAACGTCAATTTCATACTCTGTGCGAATTCTATCTGCCAAGATTTCAAATTGAAGTTGACCCACAACCCCGACAATAAAGTCAGATCCCAAAAGAGGCTTAAAGACGCTAGCGCCGCCTTCTTCTGAGATTTGTTCCAAGGCTTTGCCTAAATGTTTTGATTTTAAAGGATCCTTAGCCCGCACTTTTTGTAAAAGTTCTGGCGCAAAACTTGGGATTCCCTTAAAACGAATTTTTTCCCCTTCAGTAAAAGTGTCCCCAATGCTTAACGTGCCGTGGTTTGGAATGCCGATAATGTCGCCCGCATAGGCCTCTTCAGCAAGCTCGCGCTCTTGCGCTAAGAAAAGAGTGGCGTTGTTTAGGGTAAAAATTTTATTGCTTTGAACATGATAGAGCTTTTGTCCGCGTTTGAAATGCCCTGAACAAAGCCGCATAAAGGCAATTCTGTCACGATGTTTGGCGTCCATATTGGCTTGAATCTTAAAGACGATACCTGTCACTTTTTCTTCATCAGAAAGTACAAGACGTTTGTCTGATTTTTGGCTTTTAGGACAAGGGGAAATTTCCTCTAATCCTTCCAAAAGTTCTTTAACCCCAAAATTGTTAATCGCACTTCCAAAATAAACAGGGGTGAGAGAGCCGTTTAAGTAAGCCTCTTCATCAAAAGTAGGGCAAAGGGCTTCTACATAAGTAATGTCATCTTTTAATTTTTGAAGCTGATCAGAAGGCAGGAGGGTTTCTAGTTTTTTATCCTCCAAACTATCGATTTTTTCAATTTTATCGGGCAGCTTTGATTTGTCCGTTTGACGGCCAATAAAGTTAATAACGTTTTTATCAAGGTGATAACAGCCCTTAAAATCACGCCCCATCCCGATTGGCCAAGTCCTTGGGCAAACGTCCAAAGCGAGGGTTTTTTCAATTTCTTCTAAAAGCTCAAAGCTATCTTTCCCATCTCTATCCATTTTATTGATAAAAGTGATGATGGGAATATCGCGCAGACGGCACACTTCAAAAAGTTTACGAGTCTGGGTTTCAATTCCTTTTGCCGCATCAATAACCATAATGGCCGAATCAACAGCTGTTAGAACGCGGTAAGTGTCTTCGGAAAAGTCCTCATGGCCCGGGGTGTCTAACAGGTTATAGGTAATACCGTTGTATTCAAAGGTCATCACAGAGGAAGACACGGAAATTCCACGCTCTTGCTCTACCTTCATCCAGTCCGAACGGGCCGCGCGTTTTTCCTTTTTTGCCTTAACAGAGCCTGCCATTTGAATAGCACCTCCGAATAAAAGCAATTTTTCTGTTAAAGTCGTTTTCCCTGCGTCAGGGTGAGAAATAATCGCAAAGGTTCGACGCTTTGAAATAATATCTTGAAGAACTGTCATTGGTTTTCCTATAAGTCTTATAAATCTTAAAACAGAAAGCCGTTTCACCCTCTGTTATTTTTCGAATGTCTTTTTAAAAGTGAGGGGAGTTTATCCTTTTTTATCTTCTTTTTCAAGGAAGTTTCTTCTTTAAATGAAAGAAAAATTTAAAAAAAATTTAAAAACCTTTGATTTTATAAAAAGTTCGGTGTATAAAGCCCATAATAGCTTTTTATAAAAGCTTGACGGAGCGGATATGGTGGAATTGGTAGACACGCCAGATTTAGGTTCTGGTGGCTAGCGCCGTGGGGGTTCAAGTCCCTTTATCCGCACCATTTTTTGTTTTATGCCTTATTAGGGTGTAAGAAACTCAAATAGAGATTATTATTTTAGGGAAACATTTTATGACTGCTACAGTAACAAAAAAAGATGGATTGAAAAGAGAACTTAAAATTACAGTTCCTGCATCTGAAATGACAAAGAAAATTGAAGACAGATTGCTTGAAGTCTCAAAAGAAATTAAAGTTCCTGGTTTTCGTCCAGGTCATGTTCCTTTAGATTTTGTTCAAAAGAAATATGGGAAAGCTGTTCAAGACGAAATGGTTGAAAAAGCTTTGCAAGAATCTACGGACGCGGCTTTTTATGAGAATAAATTAAAACCAGCTCTTCGTCCAAAAGTTGGGGAATATTCTTATGAACCTGAAAAAGATCTTGAATTCACTGTAGAAGTTGAAATTTTCCCTGAAATCAAAGATAAAAAGTTTGAAGACATTGAAGTTGAAAAATTAACTGCGGATGTGACAGAAGAAGAAATCCAAAAATCTTTAGATAGATTGGTCTCTTCTAGAAAAGAAACAGAACCTTTAAAAGAAGAACGTCCTTCTAAAGAAGGGGATACATTGGTTATCGACTTTAACGGAAAAGTCAACGGAATCGAATTTAAGGGCGGAAAAGGATCTGATTTTAACTTAGAATTGGGCTCTAATACGTTTATTGAAGGTTTTGAAGGACAACTTATCGGTAAAAATAAAGGCGATAAGGTTGTTGTGAAAGTGACTTTCCCTGAAGAATATCATGCAAAAGAACTTGCTGGAAAACCAGCCGAATTTGATGTTGAGATTAAAGACATTTGTCAATCCAAAAAAGTTGAATTAAATGACGAATTTGCAAAATCATTTGGGAAAGATTCTTTAGCTGAATTAAAAGATTTAATCAAAGAAGAACTTCAAAAAGAATATACTCAAGTTTCAAAAACTCATTTGAAAAGAGCTCTTTTAGACGCTTTGGCTGATGTGTATGATTTTGAGGTTCCAGAAGGAATGCTCTCTCTTGAATTTGACGCTATTTGGAAAGATTTTTCTGCTGCTAAAAAAAGAGGCGATTTAGACGAAGACGAAAAGAAAAAGTCTGAAAAAGACCTTAAGGCTGAATATAAAGAAATTGCAGAACGTCGGGTTCGCCTTGGACTTCTTTTAGCTGATATTGCTCAAAAGAACAAGATTGTTGTTTCTCAAGAAGATTTAACAAAGGCCATTATTAACGAAGCAAAACGTTATCCTGGTCAAGAAAAAATGGTTTTTGAATATTACTCCAAAAATCCGAAACTTCTTGAAAATATGAAGGCTCCTATTTTTGAGGAAAAAGTTGTTGATTTCGTATTAAGCAAAGTTTCCTTAAAAGAAAAGAAACTTTCTGTTCAAGATCTCTATGCTTGGGATCCTGATGCTAAAAAGAAAACAACTAAAGCTAAAAAATAAGCTTTATACATAAAAGAAACGCCCCCTTTTAAGGTTATCTTTTAAGGAGGCGTTTTGTTTTTTAAATAAGAAGTTTTTATGAAAAAAAGTGATAAAATGAAACAAAATAGGAAGAAAATCTTGCAAAAAATCAAAATTGACCTATATAGTATAGACTAGAATATTTAAAAAAGGAATTTAGAAAAATGATGACACCTTTAATGGATACTTTAATCCCGACCGTTATTGAAGAAACAGGACGTGGGGAACGGGCTTTTGATATTTACTCTCGCCTTTTGAAAGAGCGGATTATCTTTTTAACAGGTCAAGTGGAAGACAATGTTTCAAGCGTTATTTGTGCCCAGTTGCTTTTTTTGGAGGCCGAGGATTCTAAAAAGGAAATTTCTTTTTATATCAACTCTCCAGGTGGGGTTGTCACATCAGGGATGGCCATTTTTGATACGATGAACTATATTTCTTGTCCCGTTTCTACGATTTGTTTGGGACAGGCTGCTTCAATGGGATCTTTCCTTTTAGCCGGGGGAGAAAAGGGAAAACGCTTTGCCCTTCCAAATTCCAGGATTATGATTCATCAGCCTTCAGGCGGGTTCCAAGGGCAGGCCTCTGACATTGAAATTCATGCTAAGGAAATTTTAGATTTAAGAAAAAGATTAAATTTTATCTATGCTAAAAACACAGGCAAAAAGCTTGCCGAAATTGAAAAAGCAATGGATAGAGATAACTTTATGACGGCCGAAGAAGCGTTAAAATTTGGGTTAATTGATAAGATTATAGATAAAAGAGCTTAAGGAATTAAAACATGAAAAAAAAGGAAGGACTTCTCCGCTGTTCTTTTTGTAATAAAAGTCAGGATGAGGTCAAAAAACTTATCGCAGGGTTTCCTATTGTTTTGCCAGATGGGGAGGAAAAGTCCGTCTTTATTTGTGATGAATGCGTTGAGCTATGCTCTGATATTTTAAACGAAAAACTGGCGAAAAATACCTCTTTAAGTGAAGAAGATAAACTCCAAAACATTAAAACACCTCATGAGATTAAAGCGCTTTTGGATGAATATATCATTGGACAAGATTATGCCAAAAAGGTCTTATCTGTTGCTGTTTACAATCATTATAAACGTTTAGATGTGGAAGAACATAAAAAAGATATTGAAATCAATAAATCGAATATCTTATTGATTGGGCCCACAGGAACGGGGAAAACCTTACTTGCCAAAACATTGGCAAAGATTTTGGATGTGCCGTTTGCTATGGCTGATGCGACGACTTTGACAGAAGCCGGCTATGTGGGGGAAGACGTTGAAAATATTTTGGTAAAGCTTTTGCAAGCCACAGATTATAATGTTGAAAAGGCCCAAAAAGGGATTATTTATATTGATGAAATTGATAAGATTTCTAGAAAATCCGATAGTGCTTCTTTGACAAGAGATGTTTCGGGCGAAGGCGTTCAACAAGCTCTTTTGAAAATCATTGAAGGCACCGTGGCCTCTGTTCCACCACAAGGGGGACGGAAACATCCTCAGCAAGAATTTATTCAAGTTGATACGTCAAATATTCTTTTTATTTGCGGGGGTGCTTTTGCGGGGTTGGAGAAAATTATTGCTCATCGATCCGAAAAATCTTCCATCGGGTTTGGTGCTTCTGTTGAAAAGAATGATACCAAAACAACAGATGAATTGATGAAAAATCTTCAAATGAATGATTTATTGAAGTTTGGCTTAATTCCAGAGTTTATAGGGCGTTTGCCTGTTGTGGCTTCCCTCAATGAATTAGACGAAAAAGCGTTGATTAAGATTTTAACTGAGCCTAAAAATGCGTTGATTAAACAATACAAGCTTCTTTTTGAAATGGAAGGGGTCTCCTTAACCTTTAAGGAAAAATCTCTTTTAGCTATCGCTAAGAAAACATTAGAACGCAAAACAGGGGCACGGGGATTAAGGGCGATTTTAGAGGGGCTTCTTTTGGATTTAATGTTTGACTTGCCAAATTTAAAAGACTTAAAAGAAGTGATTATTGATGAAAAAGTAATTTTATCAAAAGCTAAACCTCGCTTAATTTATGCTTCTGATTCTAAAAAAACAAAAGTAGCTTAAAGGCGTTTAAGAAATAATGGAGAATAAAAAAGTGTCAGATTCTGATATTAAAGTTGTGCCTTTGCTTCCTTTACGGGACGTTGTGGTTTATCCTTCTATTGTCATTCCCCTTTTTGTGGGGCGTGATAAGTCTGTCCGCGCATTAGATGCCGTGATGAGCGAAGGAAAACAAATCCTTTTAACGACACAAAAGGAAGCTGCTAATGATGCTCCAAAACAGGAGGATTTATTTTCTGTTGGGATTTTGGCGCAGGTTTTACAGCTTTTGAAATTGCCCGATGGAACAGTTAAAATTTTGGTTGAAGGAATGACGAAAGTTAAGCTTCAAAAAGTCTTTGAAGAAGAAGGATATGATAAAGCGGAAGTTATTGAGCTTAAAGAAGAACCCTTAAATCTTGAAAAGGCTAAACCGCTCTTTAAGTCTCTTCTTAACCA
This sequence comes from Alphaproteobacteria bacterium, assembly GCA_009929265.1. Classification (GTDB taxonomy): domain Bacteria; phylum Pseudomonadota; class Alphaproteobacteria; order CASFRQ01; family SAAU01; genus SAAU01. Next base: position 153,559 of record SAAU01000001.1, on the reverse strand, counting down.
ATTCGAATTTTACGTCAAATTAAATCGTCGTTTGCCTCCTGAAATCATTGCTTCTATTATGCAGATTCAAGATATTGTGAAGGCTACAGATACGATTGCCACACAAATCGCCCTAAAGGTAGATCAAAAGCAAAAGCTTTTTGAAACAACATCTTTTATGAAAAGATTGGAGCTGCTGTATTCTTATTTAGAAGCGGAAATTGATGTTCTTCAAGTGGAAAAAAAGATTCGCAATAGGGTTAAAACTCAAATGGAAAAAAGCCAAAGAGATTATTACCTAAACGAACAAATGAAGGCGATTCAAAAGGAATTAGGTGAGGGGGAAGAAGGCTCTGAACTTGATAAACTTGAAGCAAAAATCAAGGCAAAGAAAATGAGTAAGGAAGCCGAAGAGAGGGCTTTATCTGAGCTTAAAAAACTTTCTATGATGCCTTCCATGTCGGCTGAAGCAACGGTTATTCGGGGATATTTGGATTGGCTGATTGCTCTTCCTTGGAGAAAAAAATCTAAGCTTCAAACAGATTTGAAAAAGGCTGAAAAAATCCTTAATCAAGATCATTATGGCCTTGAAAAGGTTAAAGAAAGAATTATCGAATGCTTGGCGGTTCAAAAAAAGGCACCGTCCTCCAAAAGTCCGATTATTTGTTTGGTGGGTCCTCCAGGGGTTGGGAAAACATCTTTAGGGCAATCCATTGCAAGAGCGACGGGACGAAAGTTTGTGCGTGCCTCTTTAGGTGGAATGCGCGATGAAGCCGAAATTCGCGGGCATCGACGGACTTATATTGGGGCTTTACCTGGGAAAATTATTCAAAGTATGAAAAAGGTAAAAACACAAAATCCTTTGTTCTTGTTAGATGAAATTGATAAATTAAGTCAAGATTGGCGTGGAAATCCTGCGTCTGCTTTATTGGAAGTGTTGGATCCAGAGCAAAACAATACCTTTAACGATAATTATTTAGAGGTTGATTACGATCTTTCAAATGTGATGTTTGTGACAACGGCAAATACGTTTCAAATGCCGCGTCCGCTCCTTGATAGAATGGAGGTTATTCAACTTTCTGGCTATACAGAAAATGAAAAAGTTGAAATTGCTAAACGTCACCTTATTCCAAAGCAAATGAAGGAAGCTGGCGTTAAGAAAAATGAATTCTCCCTGTCTCCTCAGGCCTTAAAGCTTTTAATTCAAAAGTATACGAGGGAAGCTGGGGTTCGGAATTTGGAGCGCGAAATTGCAAATCTGATTAGAAAGTCGGTTAAAGAGCTTTTGCTTGAAAAGAAAAAGACTGTTGCAATTACAGAAGAAAATCTTTCAAAATATGCAGGTGTGCCGCGCTATAGCTTTGGTGTAGCTGAAAAGAACGATCAAATTGGTGTCACAACGGGATTGGCTTGGACAGAAGTTGGTGGTGAAATTCTTTCGATTGAAGCTGTGACGATGAAAGGCAAGGGCAAGACCACGATTACAGGTCAGTTAGGCGATGTGATGAAAGAGTCTATTGAGGCGGCTAAATCCTTTATTCGTTCGCGCTCTGAAAAATTTGGGATTGACCCTTCTGTTTTTGAGCAACTTGATATTCATGTTCACGTTCCAGAGGGCGCCACGCCAAAAGATGGGCCTTCAGCTGGGGTGACCATGTGTACGTCTTTGGTTTCGGCTTTGACGGGAATTTCTGTGCGTAAAGATATTGCCATGACAGGTGAAATTACCTTAAGGGGCCGTGTTCTTCCAATTGGAGGGCTGAAAGAAAAACTTTTGGCGGCCTTAAGAGGGGGGCTTAAAACGGTTTTAATTCCTTCTGAAAACGTAAAGGATTTGGAAGAAATCCCCGAAATCGTCAAGAAAAAGCTGAAAATTATTCCAGTCTCTTCGGCCGAAGAAGTTTTGGATTTGGCCTTAACTCAAAAAGTAAAAACACTTAAATAAGTCAAAAACTTAAAAAAGCCTCTGTTTTAAGAGGCTTTTTTCTTTTTTTTAATAAAAAAATATGCTACTTTTTTATAGATTTGATAAAAAGGGGAGAAAAACGTATGCCAAAAAGACAAAAAATTTCCGAGCAAGGTAGAAGTATGATTGAAATGATTGGTGTTTTGGCTATTGTTGCGGTGCTTTCTGTCGGCGGCTTAAAGGGGTATAATTACGCCATGCGACGGATTAAAATTCAAAAATTTATGGATGAATTTGGATTGGTTTTGTCTCAAGCTCATGAAAACTTTTTAAATATGGATCGTGTGGATATTACAACGGGGACAGTTTTGGTTCGAGAGACTTCGAATCTTAAAAAAGCGTTGGAGGCCTAGCGGCGCAAGTTATTTTTCAGATCCCCGGATATATAGGTTCACCAGCCCCTATGATTTCTATTTTTATTTCTATAAAATTCCAAAAGATTTATGCCTTGAAATGGTAAAATATGACTATTCTGGCGTGACATGTTTTTCGGGCCTAGCAGGATCTTGGAAAACAAGAATTCCTTCTCAAAGCGCTTTAGATTATTGTAATCAAGTGACGACGACAGCGGAAGTGAATCTCCTCTTTAATGTGCAGCCTGGAAATTATTGCAATATTGACGAATAAGAATGACAGAGTCGTATTTATGGCTTTAGGAAAGATTCTTTTCTAGAGTCTCTCTTTTTTTCTAAAAAAATGGGGAAAAACAGGGAAAAAATTGCCAAAAAAGCCCCAAAATTTTTTAAAAATCAAAAAAAATCAAAAAAAAGCTTTTTTTTATTAATTTTTAGTTGACGAGCGGGGTTAATTCAGTCTAAGGTTTATGCATGGTTCAAGGTCTTGAACCGTGGTTTATAATGGTTTAACTTAGATAGAGGGAGTCCTCACCGTGAATAAAAATGATATGATTGCTGAGCTTGCAAAAAAAGCTGAATTAACAAAAACAGATGCTGGAAAATTTATTGACGCTTTTGTTGGTGTTGTAACATCTGCTTTAAAAGAAGGTAAAGATGTTCGTTTGGTCGGTTTCGGAACTTTCGCTGTTTCTCAAAGAGCAGCTACAGAAGGCCGCAATCCTCGTACAGGTGAAAAAATCAGAATCCCTGCATGCAAACAACCAAAATTCAAAGCTGGTAAAGGTTTGAAAGAAGCTGTCAACAAATAATGCTTGACATCTTTTTAAAGGAGGCGTATAAACAAAACCTCCTTTATTTGGGCGATTAGCTCAGCTGGAAGAGCATCTCGTTTACACCGAGAGGGTCGGCAGTTCGAACCTGTCATCGCCTACCAATTAAAGGAAATCCCATACTTGAAAAAGCGTGGGATTTTTTTTGTTTTATCAAAGTGTTATCTTTATATAAAAAGATGTGTTTCTTTAGATACAAAGAAAGGGGACTTTCTTTAATAGGATGTTGTAAGGATTACCTTATTGAAAAAACTTTGAAGAATATAAGAGGGAGATGTAAAATTTTTTAATAAAGAAATATTAGATAAAAGTTGAAAAATCTTTAAAATCACTTAAACTAAATTCAATCAAATAAATAACGAAAGAACCCTTATGCAAGAAAGTTTAGTTAAACCTATTTTAAAATGGGCTGGGGGAAAAAATGGTATAATTCCTCAAATATCAAAGCGATATCCTAAAGTGTTAAAAAAAGGAAAAATTAAGACATATATAGAACCTTTTTTAGGCGGGGGCTCTGTTTTTTTGGATATTTTTAATAACTATTCTTTTGATAAAGCATATTTATTTGATATAAATCCAGAGTTGATTATTTTATATAAAACCCTTCAAGAAAATGTAGAAGATTTTATAGATGAGATAAGTATATTAAAAAAAAAATACGAAAAAGCATCTGATAAAAATGAGTTTTATTATAAAATTAGGGATAAATACAATACCTTTGATAAAAAAATAAATGCGAATTCTTTTCAAAAAAAATTTATAAAAAGAGCTTCTTTTACCTTATTTCTTAATAAAACGTGTTTTAATGGATTGTATAGAGTAAATAAAGACGGATATTTTAATGTTCCTATGGGAAGATATAAAAATCCAAATATTTATGATGAGAATAATCTGAGGGCATTCTCAAAAGCTTTAGAAAAAGTTGAATTTTTTCAATGTGATTTTTCAAAAGTTTTAGATTTTGCTGATGAAAATACTTTTGTATACTACGATCCTCCTTATCGGCCTATAAAAAAAACATCGTTTAATACCTATCAATCAACTCTTTTTGACGATAAAGAGCAAATTAGATTAAAAGAAATTTTTGATGCAGTTAATGATAAAAAATCTTTTCAAATGTTGAGTAATTCTGATCCTAAAAATGAAAAAGATGATGATTTTTTTGATTGCTTATATGAAAAATACAATATAAAAAGAATACTAGTAAAAAGAATGATAAATTCAAATTCAAAAAATAGAGGGAAAATTAAAGAACTTTTAATTACAAATTATGATTAAAAATTTTAGATTATATTGTGAAGACTGTTTTAAAACTTTAGAAGAAATACCAGAAAATACATTTGATATGATTTTTTCTGATCCTCCTTATATGCTTTCAAATGGTGGATTTACTTGCAGTAGCGGAAAAGTTGTCTCTGTAAACAAAGGAAAATGGGATAAAAGTAAAGGATTAGAAGAGGATTTTGAGTTCCATAAAAGATGGTTAAAAGCCTGTCAAAGAGTTTTAAAATCAAACGGAACTCTTTGGGTTTCTGGAACATATCATAGTATTTATTCTTGTGGATTTGCGCTGCAATCATTAGGGTTTCATATTTTAAATGATATATCTTGGTTTAAGCCAAATGCCAGTCCAAATCTTTCATGTCGTTATTTTACAGCAAGCCATGAAACGCTTATTTGGGCTAAGAAAAATAAAAAAGAAAAACATATTTTTAATTATGATGAAATGAAAAATGGTGATTTTCCAAAAGATTTTATCAAAAAACCTAATACTCAAATGAGAAGTGTTTGGGCTATAAATACCCCTAAAAGAGAAGAAAAAAAATTCGGGAAACACCCGACACAAAAGCCTTTAGAATTATTGGAAAGAATTATCCTGGCTTCTACAAATGAAGGGGATTTAATTTTAGATCCTTTTATGGGAAGTGGAACAACAGGGGTTGCGGCTTTAAAATACGGAAGAAAATTTGTTGGAATCGAAAAAGAAAAAGAATTTTTTGATGTGGCTGAGAAGAGATTGCTTGATGTTCAAGAAAAAGAAAGGAATAAAGAATGAAAGAGAATATTTATTTAAAAAAGAAATTAAATTGTTCTAATAATGAAGAAGTCTTTTCTTTTTTAGTTAATAATTTTAAGGAAACAATTAATGGGTTCGATTTTTTTGTTGATTGGGATAAGGTTTTAAAAAAATATTCAAATGTTGAAATTTTTTTGAATATTTTAAATGTGCTAATAGGGAAAGAAAATATTGAAGAAGAATTAAGATCTATATTAAAAGAATATCCAAAATTAATACAAATTTTACCATGTTTAATTGCGCTTAGAGATAAAAAAATAAAACTGCTATCTAATAGTAGAAGTTTTGAATTTTCAGAGTATGATTTTTCTAAAAATGGAAATATCGATAAGGCTGTGAATTTTATGAAAGAAGTTGGTTTTTTAGAACGTTTATCAAAAAAACAAATAAAATCTATTCCTGATTATTTTTTAGGGGTTGAAGTTGGGTTAGATACAAATGGAAGAAAAAATAGAACAGGTTCTCTAATGGAAGATATTGTGGAAGAATTCTTGAAAGAGATATGTTTAAAATGTAAGTTTTCTTATATTAGACAAGCAACTGCAAAGGATATAAAGGAAAAGTGGAATAAAAATATTACTGTAAAAGAATCTTCAAAAAGAATAGATTTTGCTGTAAATACTTCTAAGCAATTGTTTTTGATTGAAACAAATTACTATAAAACTGGAGGCTCTAAGTTAAAATCCACAGCAGGAGAATATACAGAGATTTTTTCACAATGGAAAAAAGATGGGCATCAATTTATTTGGATAACCGATGGGATTGGTTGGTATTCTTCTAAAAAACCACTAAAAGATGCCTTTGATTCAATCGATTTTATTTTAAATCTTGAAATGATACAAAGAGGTGTTTTAAAGGATCTTCTTTCTGGAAAATAAAATGCAATAGGAAGTTATTGTTGACAGATGGAGAGTTCAATCGTTTCCTTGATAGTTTCGTTTGGACCGATACTTTTAATTCCCGTTCCAATAACGCTATTTGTTGCCAAATTAAAGGCATCATTTGCGTTTGTGACATGTTCTAAAGCAAAGAAAGATTTATTTCTTGGCGCATAAAGCACAAGATGTGAAAAGTCAGGATAACCCTTCATTTCAACGGTTAACCCTGTCTTTGGATAGAAGATTTTTGACGAACCATCATTGCCGCCAAAGCAGGTGTCCATTTCCAAATTTCCAAGTGGTTTTTGTGTATCAAAATTCCACTTTTCAGGTGTTTTATAAGGCCCGTTAATCAATGTATCTAATTCATGAGCCCATACAACTTTTGATTTAAATTGAACCTCAACTAAAGAAGATTTTGGAAAATAAGGATGAATCCCCATTCCGCATGGCATCGGAAGTGTGGAAGTATTTTTAATTTCAACGTCAACTTTAAATGTGTTGTCCTCTAATGTATAAGTGACAAAGGATTCATAGGAAAAAGGAAAGCCCCCTTTATCTTTGTCATGGACAAGTTTAAGTGTGATTGACGTTTCTGTCTTGTTTTGGGCACTCCAAGTACTAACCCAACCATCTCCATGGATAGGATCTGCACACCCTGTTTTATTCTTTGGGACTTTTCTTAAAATGCCCCAGTAAACGAATTTTCCTTTTCGAATTCGGTTTGAATAAGGGACAAGAGGGAATAAGGACATTCCGTTTGCGTCCTTTCTATCAAAGGCGGAGGCATGAGCCGGTCGTAAAACATGAAATTCTTTGCCATCTTTTCCAAAGAATTTAAGATAGCTTAAACTTCCGCCACATTCAGGTAGAATACCACATTCTAAAATTGCATTTTTTAGATGAATTATTTTATTCATATCTACTTCCTCGAATTCGTTTCATATCTTAATATTCGCTTTTTGGAGTAAAGAGTCAATAGTTTCTTTACTGTTTTCAGCTTCTACAACATTAAAAGAGGGGGTGATAAAGCTTTCATTAAACTTGTTTTTAAAGCTTTGTTTAATGAGCTCGTTTTTAATTTCCTTAGCTTTTTCTAGGGTTTTTTCCATATTAAGCCCCAAAAAGAGAATGGCAAAAACGGTGTCATGAAGGCGCGTGATTAAATTAAATTTTTGACACTTTTTTTGTAAAATAAGAGCTACATTTGTCAAAATCTCATCAGAAAAATCAGGATTTTTTGTTTTTGACACATCATAAAAATACCCTAATTCTATTGTCATAAGCGTTAACGGGACTTTTAAAAAGTGTGCTTTTTCAATTTCTAATGCAGATTTTTCAAGAAAAACATCCTTGTTCAAAACAGGAAGAACTTTATCTTCAGTCAAAAACTTAGACAAAGTTTTTTCGAGTCGTTTTTTATTTGTAATTTCTATACCTACCGCAAGTAATGTTTGTGCTGTGTTTCTTTTATTTCTGTTAAGGCGATTTGTCCAAGAGACATAACAACTTTCAAGGGATTTTTTACGACAAGGCGCGACGTTTTCTGTATAAAGTTCTCCGTATTTAAAAATTTTGGAGAGAAGCTCTTTTCCCTCCGTTTCATTTCTTCCTAAAAATGTTTCGTAAATTGGTCTTCCTAAGATTTCTTCTCTTGAAAAATCAAGACGGGTCAAAAAGTCGTTGTTAATTTCTAAAAGGGTTCCTTTTTTATCGCATTCAAATCTAAAAGTTTCCAAAAGAGCAGGGGTAAAAAGACGTTCTTTTATTAAAGAGAGGATTTCTTCATCCGAAATGGAATTAAGGCAAGCGTTTCTTTCTTCCTTTTTTAAAAAAGACGTTGATTGAGATGAGTCCGATGAATCCGATGAAGAATCTTCCTTCTCATCAGATGTTTTTTTTCTTTTTAATCGCAATTTAGTTAATAAACAAAAGTCTTGCATCCCCATTCCCCATAAAAACGACTTTTCAACAACTTATAAAAATTGTAGCGATTTTTTTTCTTTTTTCAAGAAAAATATTGACTTTTTGCATAAAAAACACCATCTTTAGTGTCTATAAAAAGAGGTGTCTATGTCTAAAGAAGAATTTATTTCAAAAATAAAACGTTTAAGTGAAGAAAAGTACCAGTACGGATTCGCATCTGATATTGATTCTAATACGGCTCCAAAAGGACTTTCTGAGGATATTATTCGGTTTATTTCTGCTCAAAAAAAAGAACCTGAATGGCTTTTAGAAAGAAGGCTGAAGGCCTATCGTCATTGGTTGACTTTGGAGGAACCTCATCACTGGGGAAAAATCTCTTATCCGCCTATTGATTATCAAGATATTTACTACTATGCGTCCCCTAAAAAGCAGAATGCTCCAAAAAGTTTAGATGAAGTAGATCCTGATCTGTTAGAAGCCTATAAAAAGCTTGGAATTCCATTAAAAGAGCAAGAAGTTCTGGCCGGTGTTGCTGTGGATGCTGTTTTTGACAGTGTTTCGGTTGCAACAACCTATAAAGACAGACTGAAGAAAATGGGGATTATTTTCTGTTCTATGGGCGAGGCTGTTCAAGAATATCCTGAGTTGATTAAGGAATATATGGGAACAGTTGTGCCGTATATGGACAATTATTTTGCTTGCCTAAATAGTGCTGTTTTTTCAGATGGGACCTTTGTTTATATTCCAAAAGGGGTTCGAAGCCCGATGGATTTATCAAGTTATTTTCGGATGAATACGAAAAAAGCAGGACAATTTGAACGGACTTTGATTGTGGCAGATGAGGATTCTTACGTTAGTTATTTAGAGGGGTGCACCGCCCCGCAACGGGATGAAAATCAACTGCATGGGGCAGTCGTTGAAATTGTTGTTAAAGATAGGGCTGAGGTTAAATATTCCACAGTTCAAAATTGGTTTCCTGGCGATAAAAATGGACAAGGCGGGATTTACAACTTTGTGACCAAAAGAGGGGTTTGTTTTGATGATGCAAAGCTTTCTTGGACACAGGTAGAGACGGGCTCTGCTATTACGTGGAAATATCCAAGTTGCGTTCTTAAAGGAGACAGAAGTCGGGGAGAATTTTATTCCGTTGCTTTGACAAACAATTATCAACAAGCCGATACAGGAACAAAGATGATTCACTTAGGAAAAGAAACATCGTCTTTGATTATCTCAAAAGGGATTTCGGCTGGAAATTCAAATTCAACCTATAGAGGGTTAGTTCGCTTTTCAAAAAATGCAAAAAATGCAAAAAATTCGTCCAAATGTGATAGTTTGCTGATTGGAAATAAATGTGGGGCCCATACGGTTCCGGTCTTTGAAGACGCGTCAAAAACGGCCGTTTTAGAGCATGAGGCGACAACCTCAAAAATCAGTGAAGATCAGTTATTTTACCTAGAACAAAGAGGGTTAACAGAAGAACAAGCAACCGCTTTAATTGTCAATGGATTTTGTAAGGAAGTCATGCAAAAGCTTCCGATGGAATTTGCCGTTGAGGCAGTCAGCTTAATCGGACTTACATTAGAAGGAAGTGTCGGATAATGCCATTACTTGAAATTAAAAATTTACGTACTTCTATTGGAAAAAGAGAAATTCTAAAGGGAGTTAATTTAACGATAGAAGCAGGAACGACCCATGTCATTATGGGACCAAATGGCTCTGGAAAAAGCACGTTGTCGAACGTCATTGTGGGAAATCCTTTATACCAAGTGAGTGAAGGGGAAATCTTGTTTAAGGGAAAGAATTTGGTTGAGATGACGCCTGATATTCGTGCCAATGAAGGGGTTTTTATGGCTTTTCAAAATCCTGTTGAGGTGGAAGGGGTGTCTTATGCGTCCTTCTTAAAACAAGCCTTGAATGCGAAAAGAGCTTATTTGAACTTGCCGCCTTTGGATGCGATGCATTTTTTGAAGCATATCAAAATGCGGGCAGAAGCTTTGAATATTTCAAACGACCTTTTAAAGCGGTTTTTGAATGTAGGCTTTTCTGGCGGGGAAAAGAAACGGATGGAAACTTTGCAAATGGCTGTTTTAGAGCCTGATTTTTGCATTTTAGATGAACTGGATTCTGGCCTTGATGTGGATGCGTTGAAAGAAGTCTCTGTTGGGGTGAATTTAATGAAGGAAAAGCAAAGAGCTTTCCTGCTTATCACGCATTATGAAAAGCTTTTGGAATATGTAAAGCCAGACTTTGTCCATATCTTAAAAGACGGTCGCCTTGTGCAATCAGGGGGCAAAGAGCTTGCTGATAAAGTTTACAAAGAAGGATTTGGAGTTTTTGAGTAAATGTTAAGCGAAAATTGGGATATCTTAAAGCAGGCAAATATTCGTTCTTTTGATGAGAAGGACGCCAAAATCGTGTGCCTTCAAGAAAAGGAGCAAAAGGAAGATGTTTTGATGGCACCCAAGGGGAAAATTCACATTTATGTTCCAAAAGGGGCTTCCTATAAAGCCTTCATATTTTCGACAGGACAAGCTTTAGAATTTGTTGTCCATTTGACAGGAAAAAAGGCCGTTGCTGATATTACTGTAGGGTATATTCTAAGAGAAAAAGCGAAAAATCACCTTAATATAAACGTTCTGCATGAAGCCTGTGACACCTTGTCCAATCAAAAGGTGCGTGGGGTTCTTTTTGATGAAGCTAGAAACACATTTGAAGGGCTCATTCGGGTCTATCCTGGGGCAAATGGGGTGGAGGCTAATCAATCCCATAAAGCCCTTCTTTTATCAGACGAATCTTTTGTTAACGGTCAGCCAGAGCTTGAGATTTTCAACGATGATGTGGTTTGCTCACACGGAAATGCCATTGGGCAGCTCGATGAGAATCAAATTTTTTATTTGATGAGCCGCGGTTTTTCTGAAAAAGAAGCAAAAAAGATTCTAATTGAAGCATTCCTTTTTAGTGTGTTAGAGGAACATTTTCCAGAGTGGAAAACTTTTTTAGATGTAAAGAAGATTTAAGGAGTAAATGATGCGCAAAGAAGATTTCCCTATTTTTAAGCAAAAGGTTTATGGAAAGCCTCTTGTTTATTTTGATTCTGCCGCCTCTGCGCAAAAGCCAAAATGTGTGATGGATGCGATGAGCACCTTTGCCTTAACTGAATTTGCAAATGTGCATCGGGGGATATATCTTTTTTCTGAAAAATCAACGGAACTTTTTGAAAAAGCAAGGGCCTCTGTTGCAGATTTTATTCATGCCACGTCTTCTGACGAAATTGTTTTTACAAGAAATGCCTCGGAATCTTTGAATCTTTTGGTTCAAACCTTGGGACGGACTTTGAAAAAAAGAGACGAGGTGATTGTTTCCATTGCTGAGCACCATTCCAATATTGTCCCTTGGCAGATTTGGGCAGCTGAACATGGCATAAAGCTTAATTTTTTAGATATTACAGAAGAAGGTTTTTTGGATTTTGATAAGTTTGATAAACTTCTTTCTTCTAAAACAAAAATTGTTTCAATCACGCAAGCTTCCAATGTATTAGGCGCTTATTTTGATGTGAAAAAAATCATTGAAAAGGCGCATTTGGTGGGGGCAAAAACCATCATTGATGGGTGTCAAGGCATTGTGCATCAAGGGCAAAATATGCAAACGCTTGATTGCGATTTTTATGTCTTTTCCGCACATAAACTTTATGGACCAACAGGATTGGGTGTGCTTTATGGGAAAAAGAAAGAATTGCAAAATCTCCCTGTTTGGCAAGCCGGCGGCGATATGGTTCAATCTGTTTCGATTGAAAAGACTGTTTTTGCCGAACCTCCTGCTAAGTTTGAAGCTGGGACTCCAGCCATTATTGAAGCGATTGGCTTAGATGCGGCCCTCTCATACATAAATGAAATTGGAATGGATAAAATTGAATCTTATGAACAGGAAGTATCGGCCTATTTATATCAAGAGATGAAACAAATAAAAGGGCTTAAAATCTATGGCCCAGAATCAAATCGCATGGGGCTTGTCTCTTTTACAATGGAGGGAATTCATCCTCAAGATGCCGCCATGTTTTTAGATAAGCAAGGCGTTTTCCTAAGGACGGGATATCATTGCGCAGAACCTCTTCACAAAAGATTGGGAATTACATCTTCTATGCGGGCTTCTTTAGGGCTTTATAATGATAAAGAAGATGTGGATATTTTTGTTAAAGCTTTAGACAAAGCAAGACACTTTTTTAGGTAGGAAAAGATGGAAAAAGAAGATATTTTGAAAAAAACCTCTTTAAAGACGTCTTTAAATGAAAAAGATGTCGAGGCGGAAAAGAAAAAACAAGATGAAAATAATTTGTCTGCTTTTTTAAGTGAGATACCAGAGATAAATGTCCATAAAGGGGCTCCCTTAAAAGAAGGGCAGACTCCTGTGTCTAAAGAAGAATTGATTGCAGCCTTAAGAGAGGTGAATGATCCTGAAATTATGATAAATGTGTATGATTTAGGACTTATTTATAAAACTGAAATCACAAAGGAAGGCGACGCGGAAGTTGAAATGACTTTAACGTCTCCTTTATGCCCTATGGCCGAGGAAATGCCCGAGATTGTAGCTGAACGCGTGTCGATGATTGACGGGATTGGAAAAGTCCACATAAAGCTTGTTTGGGACCCGCCTTGGACCATTGAAATGTTGTCCGATGAGGTGAAGCTTTTGCTTAATTTAGATTAAATTTTATTTGCAAGTTTTTTTAAAACAAGTATAGTCATAGAAATAGTATTTTATTCAAGGAGTAGCTTATGTTTATAAATTCCGCCCAAGCTCAAGAAGTTGTTCAAACGGCGTCAAATGCCCTTCAAGGGGGAATGTCAGACGGGATGCGTTTGTTGGTTCAATTTGGGCTGATTATCTTAATTTTCTATTTTTTGCTTTTACGTCCTCAACAAAAAAAGATGAAGGCGCAGATGCAAATGCTTGAGTCCATTAAAAAAGGCGATAAAGTCGTTGTTTCCGGGCTCGTTGGTAAGGTTGTTGAAATCTTAAACGATAAAGAGGTTATGGTTGAATTTTCAAAAGACAACACGGTAAAAGTTGTCCGTGGATATGTCAGCCAAGTCTTGACGGACGATTCATCAAAAAAAGAAGGTAAATAAAATATGTTTGGATATGCAAAATGGAAAGCCTGGACAGTTATTCTTGTTTCGACTTTTGGAATTTTATTTGCTCTGCCAAGTTTACTTCCGCAGAGTGTTTATAATTTAGCCCCTCAATCGGTTCAATCTATTTGGCATCCGATTACGTTGGGATTGGATTTAAGAGGGGGCTCTTCGTTATTGTTAGAAGTTGAAACACCTTCTTTATTAAAGGAAAGATTGGTTTCTTTATCTGATTCTATTCGTTCGGGTCTTTTGGAAAAACGTATTCGCTTTGTTCCGCCGAAGGTTCAAGGGGAAGGACTGGATCAATACATTTCTTTCAAAGTTTTAAATGCAACGGATGTTCTTAAAGCCAAGGATATTGTTCGTAAAATTGAATTTGGCGCTTTAGATGTGACAACTTCAGGAAATGAGATGAAAGTTGTTTATACGGAAGTGGCGTTAAATAAAATGATTCAAGCTGCTGTTAGCCAATCTATTGATATTGTGCGTCGCAGAATTGATGATTTGGGAACAAAAGAACCCTCCATTCAACGTCAAGGTCAAGACAGAATTCAAGTTCAACTTCCTGGGGTTCAAGAGCCTGCGGAGGTAAAGGCGTTAATTGGAAAAACAGCAAAGATGAGCTTTCATTTAGTTGATGAAGGAACCTCTGTTTACGACGCTCAACGAGGCAAGATTTCTCCTGATTCTATGCTTATTCCTGGGGATGATTATGCAGACAATTTATATGTCGTGAAACGCCTCCCTGTTGTCAGTGGCGAACAATTAGAGACGGCAAGTGCTTCTTATGGAGATTCTGGAGAGGCCGTTGTGGCCTTTGGATTTAAGTCTTTAGGCGCCCGTCGTTTTGCAACAGCAACACGTGAAAATATCGGAAAACGTTTAGCTATTGTTTTGGATGGGAAAGTCATTAGTGCTCCTGTTATTAACTCAGCCATTACAGGCGGAAGAGGAATTATTACAGGCAACTTTACCGTAGAATCCGCAGCTGATTTAGCTTTGCTTTTGCGTTCAGGGGCTTTACCTGCACCGTTAGCTGTTATTGAAGAAAAGGTCGTTGGACCAGGACTTGGCGCAGATTCTATTCAAGCTGGATTGATTTCTTGCTTAATTGGGACGCTTCTTGTGTTCGGGTTTGTTTTCCTTGTTTATGGGAAAATGGGAACTTTCGCAAATATTGCTCTTATTTTGAACGGATTTTTACTTCTCTCCGTATTAAGTTTATTCAACGCCACCTTGACTTTACCTGGGTTGGCGGGGATTGCCTTGACAATCGGGATGGCTGTTGATTCCAATATTTTGGTTTTCGAAAGAATGAGAGATGAAGTCGCCCTTGGACGTGCTCCTTTGAATGTTATTCACGCAGGGTTTGAAAATTCATTTTCTGCTATTTTCGATTCTCAATTAACAACGTTGACAGCGGCTCTTATCCTCTTTTGGTTGGGCTCTGGTCCGGTAAAAGGATTTGGTGTCACATTGGGGGTTGGGATTTTAACCACAATGTTTACGGCGCTTTTGGTGACGAAGTTTTTAATGCTTGTTTGGTATTATACTAAAAAGCCTAAAGAAATTAAGCTTTAAGAAGGGTAAAAAAATGATGAAATTTATGAAAATTTTCAAAGAAACAACTCATATTGACTTTATGGGGATGTCAAAGAAAGCTTTAATTTTGGCTTCTGTTTTAATTATCTTGTCTATTGGAAGCGTTTTTATGAAAGGGCTTTCTTACGGGATTGATTTTAAGGGCGGTTTGCTTGTTAATATTAAATCTGAAATGCCATTAAATATTTCTGAAATGCGTCAAAAGTTGAATTTGGAAGATTTAACCATTCAATCTGTTGGATCGCAAAAAAAGGAATTTCAAATTTATACGTCTGATGTTTCCGGAAAGAAGAATGAGACTTTAGATAAAATTAAGAAGGCATTAGGGGCCGGAATTGATTATCAAAAAGTTGAAATGGTTGGACCAAAAATTGGAAATGAATTGATTAACAAAAGTATTTTAGCTACGATTTTAGCGGCTCTTTGTATTACTTTATATATTGCGTTTAGATTTGAATGGCCCTTTGCTATAACAGCTATGGTTGCTTTGGCCCATGATTTAACGTTAAGCCTTGGGTTTATCAGCTTTTTCGGGCTTGATTTTAATATGACAATTGTGGCTGCGTTAATGTCTTTGGTTGGATATTCTGTAAACGATACAGTTGTTTCCTTTGACAGAATTCGCGATAATTTAAGAAAATATAGAAAGCTTCCTGTGAAAGATGTTTTGAATAAAAGTATTAACGAAATGCTTTCAAGAACAGTTTTGACAAGTGCCACAACCTTTTTGATGGTTTTGATTTTGGTTCTTTTCGGGGGCGAAACACTCTTTGGATTTTCGTCTGTCTTCTTATTTGGTGTGGTGATTGGAACGTTCTCTTCCATCTTCATTGCTGTTCCTTTGCTCATGCGTTTTGATATCCGCAAAGTTGGGGAAAAGGAAGTTGTTAATGAAGAATTTAAGGGGGCCGAAAAATATGAAAGAGAAGCGCAAAAATTACCTTTGGAAAAATGTTCCTCTTGCAAAAAATGCTCTTAATCTTTAAGCGATAAAGAAAAAGCACTCTTTTTTAAGGGTGCTTTTTTTATGACTTTTTTATGGTGTTTAAATATCTTTTGATTATTTATCCTGAATAGAAAAGTTCTTTTCCAGCCAATTATCATGCGTTGCGCTTGGTAAACGCTTTACTTGAACAGAAAGTGGATTAGGCAGTTTATTTACAAAATCCTTGGTAAAAGCCTCTGGAAAATCCTTATCCTGTCCACCGACATAGTGAATTTGTGGAATACCAGATAAAAGGTAATTTTCGTTTGCAGGATTAAGAGAGTCTGAATAATAATCTTGCCCATGATAAGTTGTATAAACCCTGGTATCTAAAATGCCTGAAACGGTAATAAGTTTTACAGGAAAGCCTTTCATCCGTGTGGACACAAGGGCTGCAACTGTTCCGCCGCCGCCGTATCCAATAAGGAAAGCTTCTTTGGATTGATACTTGGTTAAGTAATGATCTACCACTTTTTTAACGGCATTAACGACTTCTCGTGAATAACGCCCGTTTTCCCAAACGTAAGGAATACAGTTGTCGTTTTGGATATATTGGCAGGGACGCGCAATATAAATAACGTTTGTGTTTTTATCGCGAAGGGCAAGTTTTAAGCCGATTTTATTTCTAGGCTTTGGCGTTTTAAACAAAAAGCTTTCAACAGAATTGCCTTCGATATAAAAGCGAAGGGGCTCGCCGGGATGAATATCATCCTTCACCAAAGAAACCATATTAAAATAATCTGCTTTTAAGGGTTTGTAGTTAAAGCCCTTTTCTCTTGGAACGGAAGAGCATGCGCCAAGGATAAGGCATAAAGCGGGGAGAAAGTATTTCATAAGTGAAGCTCCATTAAATTCAAATTCTCTGTCCATAATAAATAGGATTTGATTGTTTTATCAAGGAAAATCTTTTCTAATATCGTTTTATAGGCGCTCATCTGCTTTTTATAAAGAACAGGAACGGCGTTTTCATCCTTTGGAACAAAGCGGTTTGTCTTGTAATCAATCAGCAAAACTTCCTTTTCCAGAACAACCAATCTATCCACTTTTCCAGAGATAATATGCCCTTCAAAAGTGCCCACAATAGGAACTTCCGCAAAAGAATGAGGGGCAAAAAGGTGATTAAAGACGGGTTCTTCTAATTTTTGAAGGAAAGCTGAAACATTAAAATCTGTTAAATCCTCTGGTTTCATAAAAGTGGCAACCTTTTCCCATTTTTCTTTTGGAACATTGGGCAGTTTTTGTAAAAGCGCGTGGATATAACTTCCCCGCATAAGGCTTGTTTTTTGAAGAGGCGATGGGGCTTCAATTTCCTCATCAGTTAGTTTTGATGGACTTAACGGTTTATCAAGAGGCTTTTCTTCTGGCGCTTTCTTCTCTAGCCAATCTGGTTTTGTTAAAGGCATTGAAGGAGCGGAATTTAGCCCTTTTTCAGAAAGTGTTTTTTCAAAAGGCTCTGTCTTTTCCATATGGTAGATTTCGCCTTCAACATAATCGGGCAGGGAAGATGTAATCATTGAATACCAGTTATACTCTTTGGCTTTTTGTTTCTTATCAAAGCCGTAGATATAGAGCCTATCCTTTGCACGCGTTAAAGCAACATAAAGTAAACGGCGATATTCAGCTTTTTCGGCTTCATCAAGGCTTTCTTTCAAAGAAAGGGTGTATTCGGTATTTAGGTTAGCCCTTGGCACCCAAAACGGCAAGCCATTTTTCCAATGAAGGTATCCATTTTTTGATGGGGTTAATCCCCCTCGTGTGTCAGGAAGGAAGACAATATTTCCTTGCAATCCCTTTGATCCATGGACTGTCATAATGCGAATAGCGTTTAAATCGCCCTGATCCAAATCACGTTTAATAGTAATGTCTGTTTGTTCAAAATAGCTTAAGAAATTCTGAAGGGAAGGGGTATTTTGTTCCTCATACGCCAAGGCAAGGTTCAAAAATTCATCCAAAACTTCCTTGGAATCAATGCCGATACGTTTGTAAAATTTTTCACGACCGCCAAAAATATCAAGAGCGTAGGAAAAAAGCTCAAAAGGCGAAATCTGGCTGACCAAATTCAAAAGAGT
The DNA here is from genome assembly GCA_009929265.1 of Alphaproteobacteria bacterium. Classification (GTDB taxonomy): domain Bacteria; phylum Pseudomonadota; class Alphaproteobacteria; order CASFRQ01; family SAAU01; genus SAAU01. Next base: position 135,759 of record SAAU01000001.1, on the reverse strand, counting down.
AGTTAATTTTTCATAAATATCAGAACGCACGGTTCTTAGATAATCAAAAAGAGTTGACGTTTGCCGTCCTTGACAAAGGAAAAGGAGCTCATCCTCTTCAATTCCGAAGAAAGGGCTTTTCAAAAGACAGGCAAGGGTCAAATCATCTGACGGTAAAAGCAGAAAATTGCCCAAAGTCACCAAATCCTTAACGGCGATATGGCCTTTAAGTTTTAACCTATCCGTTCCTGCAACAGGGATGTTCTTTTGCTTCAAAAGGCGGACAAGCTCTGGAATAAAGGAGGTCCTTTTGCGCACAAGAATCAAAATGTCTTTGGGCTCAATCGGGCGCTTTTGGGAGACGAGGTATTCTTTGTCCTGAAGCATACATTCAATTTTATCGGCTATCTTTTGTGCCGTTTTTTGCGAGCCTGTTTTCTTATCCTCAATTCTGGAAGATAAAAGGGTCCAATCATCAAATTTCTCTTTTTCTTCATCTTTTTCAACAGGATAGATTTCAACCACCCCTGCATCTTTACTTCTAAAAGGAATATGGATAGCTTTTTCGTCCGGCAAAAGAATGCCTTGTTCAGCCTCTTTATTTTCAAGGACAAGATTGACCAAATCTAAAATAGGGGCACTAGATCTAAAGGAAATATTCATCGGGAGTTGTTCAAAGTTTGAAGGGATTTTTTGCTCAAAGAAGTGCCGCATTTTTTCAAATTCACTGGCATCCGCCCCTTGAAATCTATAAATGGATTGCTTCCTATCGCCCACAACAAAAAGGGTTCTCGAAAGGTCGTTTTTGCGGCCTTTTCCGGCGAAAAATTCCTCAGATAAAAGGCGGACAATTTCCCATTGTGAAGGGTTTGTATCCTGCGCTTCATCAATTAAAATATGATCGAGTCCACCATCCAACTTATAAAGAACCCAAGCGGCCATTTTGGATTTTGAAAGAAGAGTCTTTACCTTAAAAATCAAATCATCATAGGTCAGGACATTTCGGCGTTCCTTTTCGGCCTTATATTCGCTTAAAATGCTTTGAATGATTGATAAAAGCGTCAAGGTGTTTTGAACCAACTGGCAAGAAAGGATTTTCTGGTGCGCTTCTAAGAATTTTTCGCCCCTTTCGTGGAATTCTTCTAAAGTACCTTCATAGCTTTTGGGTTTTCTTGTGCGAAGGGTATAGTCTGTTTTTGTTATATAAAAGAAAAAATACTCTTCAAAATCCCCAACAGGGACCAAATCCTTTTTAATTTTTTCAACAGAATCTTCAGCCTTTAGGTGAAGTTCTTGACGCAAAGCGGTTTCAATTTTATCAAGGGTTTCATATTTTTCAAACAATCGCTCAAATAAAGCCACATCTTTTAAGGTGTCAGAGACGAATTTAAAAAGCGAAGATTCATCAACGAACTTTGAAAATTCATCAAAGTAATCTTTATTAAAACTCAGGCGAGAGGCCACTTGCCGCAATAAAAGCGGGGTTTCATTTTCATCAATAATCTGAAAGTAAGGAGAAACACCAGCCTCCAGCGGGAAACGCTTTAACAAACTTTGGCAAAAGCTATGAAAGTTCATAATTTTCATACCGCCTTTTGTTTCCAAAACAATGGCAAAAAGGCGACGGGCACGTGTTAACGTCTCTTCTGAAGGAAGAGTGCCTGTTAAAGATTCAAGGCTTAAAGCTAAGGTTTCATTATCAACAGAGACCCATTTGCCCAAAATTTCAAATAAACGGTTTGACATTTCGGCAGCGGCAGCCTTTGTAAAAGTTAAACACAAAATCTTCTCAGGGGAAACCCCCTCCAAAAGCAGGCGTAAAACTCTATCCGTTAACACCTTTGTTTTACCCGTTCCAGCTGAGGCATTCACCCAAACAGAAAGGGTTGGATTGGACGCTTTTTGTTGTATCTTTGTTGCATCATTTGTCATCAGATGCGCCCCCTTGTTCATCATTCCATTCGCTTAAGCGTTCTAAATCTTCGTAATCATTATAGGTAGGGATATGCTCTGGAGCCGGACAGATTTCGTAGGAAGTGTCTTTGTCGTTATAAAAGGAAATAAGCTCCCTTATCCCGTTTTCCGTTTGTTCTAGCGTTTTTTCAAGTTCTTTTTGATTAACAGCTAAAGAGATTTCGCCACTTTTCGTTTTTCCTTGAATTCTCCAATATTCTAAATTTGAAAGGGTAGCTTTTTCATTATGTTGAAATTCAAATCCGCCTTTTTGCGCAATCAACCCTTCCAAAACAAGTTGCGGGGCATAGCCAGCTTTAACAGCAGGTTTACTTGGAATCCCGCCTGTTTTATAGTCAATCAAGCAAAGAAGTTCGTTTGAAAGAAGATCTATCCTATCGGCTCGGGCCCGAATTTTCCACGAAACGCCCTTGTTTTCAATATGCATAAAGCCCTTTTCTTCGGTAATGATTTGCTTTATCTCTGCGGTTCTTTCTTGCTGAATAGAGACAAACCAGTGGGCAATTTTTTCAAATCTGGAAAGGTAAAAGTTAAGGTGAAAAGCATCTAAAGCTGTTTTTTCAAACACCTCTTTTCCAAGAGAGAGCAGGGTTTCTAAAGTTTGTAAAGAGGCCTCTTTTCTGACATAAAGGTTTAAAATGTCATGCACGGCATTTCCAAAATCACGGTTTGACGCTTCCTCATCCAAGGGGCGTAATTTTTTAAGTTTTAAAATCCGCTTTGCATAAATAGCGTAAGGATCTTTTCGAAGAAGCTCAATTTCCGAGACGGAAAAATCAACAGGACGGAAAGAAACATCTGGTTTTGGGTGAGGTTCCTCCTGAGGCATATAAGGCGGGATTTCTTCCATAAAGCCAATTAAAGAATCCTTTTTAGCGGTCCATTCGTAATTTTGCGCTTGTAAAAAAGCTTGAAGTCGAAGCAAAAATTGCGATGGAATACTTAAGGTATTTTCCTTCTTAAGGGCACGCGTTAAAATAACCTCTTTTTTCATAAAGTTTTGAACAAAATCATGCGCATTGACACCAATTTTTTCATCCATAGACGGTAAGCCGCAATCCAAGCGCATCGACCGATTTATCCAAGGGCTTTCTATGGCTTCTTTTGGCCAAACCCCTTCGTTCATTTCCCCCAAAATAACGACATCTGGATTTTGAAGGCGTGCCTCAATCGGGCCCAAAATATCAAGGCGCGGATGCATGCCATATTTGGGGCGGATAAGAAGGGTTTTAAACAAAGAAAGAATAAAGTATTTATACTCTTCCCCCGTTTGAAGGGAAAGGGAGACCCCTGCTTTTTTAATTTCATCAAAGAAAGCTTCAATTTCATTTGAATGCTCATTTTTCCAAAGGCGCTCTTGCCCTGTTTTATCGGCGCTTGTTGCTAAATTTTCAGCCGATTGAATGTGGGCGTTTAGAAAGTCCAGAAAAGAGTGCGGCACGTTATCCTTAAATAAATCTACCAAAGGAAGGGAAACGTTAAAGCCAAAGGAGATTTCCTTTTCTTGACGAAGGTCTTTTTCAAAAGTATACACGCTTTGACGACATTCCTTTTGGCTCATTTTATTGGTGGTTAAGGGGTGCTTTAGGAGGGAAAGCAAGGTCGTTTGGGACGCATTATCCGAAGCATATTGAACGATTAACGAAAGAAAAGCCCCTAAAGAGGTTTTTAAAAAAGGTTTTCCGGCCGAATCATCAAGCAAGATATTCCATCGCTTCATCTCAGCAATGACGCGCTTGGCAAGGGTCCTATCTGATGTGACAAGGGCTGCTGTTTTGCCTTTTTCTTCCAAAACTTTCCGAAGGCAAAGGGCGATACCAAGGGCTTCTTCTTGCAGAGTTTCATATTCAAAAAGAGAAACATTTTCAAGGGCTTGCTTGAAATTTATAGAAGTATCATTTGCCCATTCTTCAAGATTTGATGCCGGTTTTAAGGCTTTATAGATAAGCTCTTTTCGGGAAAAAGGTGCGGTTTCATTTTTTAAAAAAGGAAGGGGTAAAATAGCCTGAGGGCGCAAATGCATATCCCCGAGCAAGCGTTTTAATTCAAATTGGGGATGAGTTTGAGTGATGCTTTTCCATTCTTTTTCTGAAAGATCTGACATCACGCCATCTAAAATCACAGTGCCCTTTGGCAGGCGCGCAACCAAGTCAATTAACCCGCGAACAGAGGGAATTCCGCCCGTGAACCCCGCCATAATCACAGGATAAAGGGGAGGGGTTTCTTTCCAAGATTGGGTTAAAGCGTCAATCTTTTCAATTTTATATTTTCCAATATCTTGCTTATCGGCCAAAATCTCAGGGTAAAATGTGCGAATAATCTCTAAAAAGTTTAAGGTTTCTTGCCAATGGGCAGAAAAAGTATCTGGAACGATATTTTGAAGCGCTTCTAAAGGTACTTTATTTAACGAAAATTCATCCAAAAAATCAGCCAAAGAGGTTGCTAAAGCAAAAGCTTGATCCGAAGTGATAGAGGGTTCCTTTTTTCCAATTAAACGCATAAGTAAAAAGAGGCGCTCCATTTCTGAAAGAGGCTCTTTTGAAGGGGTTTCAAGATTTTCCAATCGATAAACAGGAAAAATCCGAGGAAGGAGAGAGGCTTTCCCATTCAAAGCACGGATGAAGGCTTTTTGCGCCTCTAAAGCCGCCCGTTCTGTGGGAACAATAAGCACGCATTCGGCAAGGTTTTGTGCCACATTCCCCTCTTTATCCAAAATAAATTGGACAAGATTTTCCATAAAAGGATAAGAAGAGGGAATGTTATAAATCATACGTCTAAAACTCCTAAAAGGTCTTTTTCATCTTTTTCATTGCGCGCTTTAATTTTGAAAAGGCGATCTTCCCCTTGAAGAGAAATGTGGATTTCAAAAACACGCTTTGAAAAAATTTGATTTTCAATAAGCTCAGGCCATTCAATTAAACAAATGCCTTCGTAAAACGCGTCTTCAATGCCAAGCTCATAAACCTCAGATTCTTTTTCCAAACGATATAAATCAAAATGGAAAAGAGGCCCTTTTTTACTTTCATACGTTTGAAGAAGAGTAAAAGTCGGGCTTGGAACATTCTCCTCTTTTCGAGTTAAAGATTGAATAAAGGCCCGCGTAAAAGCCGTTTTCCCAACCCCAAGTGTTCCATATAAAAGGAAGGTATCCCCCGTTTTTGCAAAAGACGAAAGCTGTTTTGCAAGGGCGTTTGTTTCTTTTAAGGAATGGATTATTTTTTGTATCATTTTTTTATTATTTTCCTAAAATTTTAGCTATTGGGCTTCTCTTAAAACTTGAGGTCGTGTAAATTTACCTGCCCAAAGCCCTTTTTTGGCCGCCATAGCTTCCTTTTCATAAGCCGCATAAACAGGGGAATTAAGCGCCACAGCCCATCCTTGATAAACCATAGCAACCCCGATATCAAGCTCCTTATTATTTAAAGAACATGTCGCCATATAATTGCCTTGTGTATCGCCTGTAATCAACTGACATTCCACAATTTTTCCCAAAGCAAGGTTTTCTAGGCGTTGTCTTGATTCATAGCCACAATCAAAGGCGCGGCCATCTTTATCCAAGCATTTTTGACTAAAACCGGGCACATCAATTCCGTAAAGGCGAACAAAGGAGCCCTCAATTTGCAAAATATCCCCAGAAGGCACGGATCTAACAATGCCAGAGATAATCTTGTTTTTATAAGAGGAGGGATTGGCTTTTGACTTTTGTAAAGAGACGTCCTTTGAAAAGAAAGAAGGAAGAGTTCCTTTTCCACCTTCATAAAGGGCAAAACCTAAAATTAAGAAAAGGGCAAGGATAAGGCCGTATTTTAAGACCACAGAAAGTCCTTTGAAAAGAAGTTTTAGTAAAATAAAGGCTAAAATCAAACCCAAAATTCCACCAACCCCTAAGCTTAACCTTGAAATCAAAGTGTCTTTTTCAAAGCCAAAATAGCTTAAAAAACTGCCCCCAAAAAGGACGGATAAAACAAGAACTCTTCCTATCATTTCTTTTCTCCTTATTTTTCTTCCTCTTCCTTTAAATGTAAGGCTCTAGAAGTTGTTTCAAAAATATTGGTAGAGATATTTTTCGTTTGATTAATGCGGGTTAAAGAAGCTTTCATTTTTTCGCTTAGTTCTTCTTTATAGCGTTCATATTTGGTCAATGGAACTAAGATTCTTTGTGCCGCTTGTGGATTTAATTTATCAAGACGAAGGACGATATCTGCCAAAAAGTCGTATCCTTTTCCGTCTGGGAAATGGAAGGCGCGATTTCGGGTAAAGCTTCCGACAAGGCCGCGGACTTTATTTGGGTTTTTAATGTCGAAAAAGTCTTCCTTTGTTAAGGCTTTAATTTCATCCAAAGCTGTTTTCCGATAAACCATCCCTTGTAAAGCAAGCCACTTATTTAAAACTAAGTGGTCGTTTTTATAGTCCTTAAAGAAAGCCTCACTTGCCTTTTTCCCTTCTGCTTCATAATCATAAGTCATTAAAAGGGAAAGAGCGGTGAATTTATCTGTCATATTTTGGGCTTTTTTGAATTGACTTAAAGCCAATTTTTTATCCCCTAAAAGGGTTAAATATCCCAAAACAACATTTTTCAAGGCTCTTGAGGCAATCGCGCTATCCTCTAAAGACGTATTGGAAGAAAAAGAGTTTTCTTGCTTATAAATCTTGCGAAGTATTTTTTCGTTTTGAAGAGCAAAAGCGGTTCTTAATGCCTCTCTTTTCTCATGGATATTTTCAACGTCAATAACGGAAACTTTGCCTTCCAAAAAGCTTTCAAGGGGAAGAGTTAAGGCGCGAGCGGTAAAGGCTTTATCCTTTTCATAATCTGTTAAATAGGAGGAAAAAGCCGTCAAAAAGGCAGAGTCAATGTCTGTTTTATCTTTTTCAATCATCTCCAAAAGGACTTCCGTTGCATAGGTTTGCCCCATTTCAAAACGGTTAAACAGATCCGTATCTTTTTGCATTAAAAGCGCTTTTTCTTCTTTTGTTTGCTCAAAAAGAATATCAACAGGGGCAGAAAAATCTCGATTAAGAGACAAAACAGGCCGTTCTTTAATATGATTAAAGGTAAAGGTTTGCTTTTTATCCTTAAAAATCAAAAGGCCAGATTGAATTTCATTTCCCTTTTTATCCAAAAGACCAAATTTCAAAGGAATCATAAAGAGGGTGTCTGTATTTTTTGTTTCTTGGCAAAGGGTAATCTCGTAGGTTTCAGTGTCTTTCAAATAGGTTTCCTTGACCGAAACTTTAGGTCTGCCGGCAATAGAATACCAATTCATAAATTGTGTTAAGTCCACAGGGGATTTTTCCTGCATACATGCCACAAAATCATCAATCGTCACAGCTTGTCCGTCAAATCTTGAAAAATAAAGATTGCACGCATCCTTAAAGTTATCTTCGCCTAAAATAGTGGCCTGCATCCGGATAAGCTCAGCCCCTTTATTATAAACGGTAGAGGTATAGAAGTTATCAATCGTCATATACTGTTCCGGGCGCACAGGGTGAGCCAAAGGACCATCATCTTCTGGATATTGGTAAAGCTTCAATGACAAAACATCATCAATCCGATTAACAGAAGCTGAATGAAGGGCGCGTGAAAATTCTTGATCCCGATAGACGGTAAAGCCTTCCTTTAAGCTTAAGTTAAACCAGCTTTGTGCCGTCACTCTATCGCCGCTCCAATTATGGAAATATTCATGCCCGACAACGCTTTCAATAAACAAAAAGCCGACATCTGTTGTGGTATCAATTTTGGCAAGTAAGCAGGAGTCATTAAAGATGTTTAAGCTTTTATTTTCCATTGCGCCTGCATTAAAATCACTGACTGCAACGATATTGAAAAGGTCTAAGTCATACTCTCTATCAAAGGCTTGCTCATCCCAGCGCATAGCTCTTTTAAGGGCGCCAATAGCGTAAGAAAGCCTCTCTTTTTTATCAGGTTCGCAGAAGAGGCGAAGGGCTACGTTTCGTCCAGAACGCGTGGTAAAGCTATCTTCTAAAGAATCAAGCTTTCCTGCCACCAAAGCAAACAAATAACACGGTTTTGGAAACGGATCTTCCCAAACAACAGTGTCTCCAATATCTTTAACTTTATTCCCATTTGATAAAAGAACAGGGTAAGTTTTTCTATCGGCATGAATGGTCGTTGTAAAACGCGCCATAATATCGGGATGATCTGGATAGTAGGTGATATTTCGGAAGCCTTCTGCCTCACATTGTGTGCAGAAAATTCCATTTGACATATAAAGGCCGGAAAGAGAAGTGTTTTCTTTCGCATTCACAAGCGTTTCGCATTCAATTTCAAAAGATTCTGTGCCAATTTGAAGGGATAACATCTCCTTTGTCTTTGTATAGTCTTCCGCGCTTAAAAGCTCTCCATTTAACGAGATAGACAAAAGCTTAAAATACTTTCCGTTTAAAGGAAGAGTTATAGAATGAGGAACCGTTCTTTTCCCTTTAATCACAGAATGGACTTTTGTCTCTGTCGGGTGCAGGGTAAATTCCAAATCAATGGAAGTAATTTCGTATTCTGGTTTTTTATAGTCTTTTCTGTAAATCATTCTTCTTTCCTTTTTTGAACAAAAATTCTAACAATGTAAGGGGGAATATCCTTTTTTTTTGGAATAAATTGAACTTCGCTCCATCCTGTTTTTTTGGCGATAAAGTCAAGCCCCATATAAGCTGTTTTTGATTCTTTTGATTCTCTTTCAAATACAGGGAAAAAAGTGGAGTGAAGAACACCGTTGTCTAAGAAATATTTAACATTCCAATCCGAATTTTTCAAGGTTGGAATTGAAATATTTGGTGCCTTTTTAGATTGATGAAGATGGGTTTCAACAATTAACGTAATAACATCCCCTAAAAGGGCAGGAAGAACAGAATATTCCTTTTCAAGGGTCACCTTAATGCGTCCAGGGATATCCTTTCTATAGTAAAGGTTTTGCTGAACAAGAGGGCTCATCGCAAAGGGGGCAACAGGATAAAGGCCTTTAATAGTCCTTAATGCTTTATTGTCATAATCGGGGGAAAGTTTATCCCCATAGGCCATCATCATTTCCTGAACACGCCGCTTTTTTCTAAGTCGGAAATAGGATAAAATGGCCTTATTTTCAACAACGTGTCCTGAAATATGCGGGAAAGGCATGAGCTTTGCCTCTTTCCTATCTAAACGCGATTCTTTTTCATAGTGTTTATATAAAGAAGAGGGGATATAGGTTTCAAAAAATTCTTTCTGCAGAGGTGAAAGAGAAGATTTAATTTCTTCAAAAGCCATTTTTGCCATTTCTTTTTCTTCAGAGCCGTCATCGAAATTTAAAGAAGCAAGTTCTGTTAAATAAGCGGCTTCAACAAGGCGTTTGGCTGTTCCCAATCCCTGTTTATAGGTTTGAGAAAGGGCATAAAAAGCATACGGATTGTTTCCCTTTACTTCTTTTTCTAGAAGATAAAGGGATTTTTTCAAAAATTCAACTTTTCGAAGCAGAAAGTCACGCCTTTTTTCGGCCGGTTTTGGAATAAACGCAAGGCGTCTGAGTAAAATAGCTTCATTGGTTAAAGCATAAGGATTTTGCAAAGGTTCAGCCTGTTCATAGAATTTTAAAGCTTCCCAATCATTTTTTTCTTGAAGCCTTAACGCAATTAAAAAAGAAGCTTGTGGATTTCCTTTTTCAGAACTGCTATGAACCGCCAAATCCGAAACCGAAGACATTACCGTTTTTGGGGGATTTTTTACAAAATAAAAAATATCTTTCGAAAATGAAGGAAGCGAAAAGCAAAGAAAGAGCGGCAAAAAAAGAAAGCGTTTCATTATTTTGCAGGGCTCCCTTTCTCTTTTAAAGGTTCTGTTTTTGAGCTTTTAGAAGGTTCGCCTTCGATTAAGATTTCTTCCCCTTTTGGAACTTGTTCATCCATAACATCTTCGCTTGCTGCATTATCAGAATCGAGGCTTGCTTCTTTGGAAAAGGATGGAGTCTTTGCTTCTTTTTTTGCAACAGGCTCTTTTAGGGGGGGTTGTTTTTTCATTGAATTGTCAGAAGGCCTTGTTAAATCAGCCAAGCGTCCAAGCCAATATTCAGCTTTTTTTGGATTCTTTGGAACACCAACACCTTTGGAATAAATGGCAATAAGACTTTGAATAGCTTCTAAATGATCCATTTCGGCGGCTTGAATATAAAGAGCTCTGGCCTCTGTAAAGCCAAAATCGGAACGATAGCCACGTTCAATCCAAACGGCGGCGGTAAAAGCGGCATCAATATTTCCTTGAGCTGCGGCTGTTATGGCCCACATTAAGGCGTCTGTTTTTGACTTTGGAACCCCAAATCCCCGGTTATACATTAAAGCCAAAGCATAGGAAGCATCAGGATTCCCTAATCGCGCACTTTTCTCGTAATACACAGAGGCTGTATTTGGATCCGTTTTTTCACCTTTTCCATTTAGACTCATTTCCCCTAAAACCAATCCAGCTTCTGGAAGGTTTCCAAAGAAAGCCTTAATTAAATAGGGTTTTGCCTTTTGAAAATTGCCCTTTTGATAATAGGAAAGCCCTTTTTGAAAATTTTCGACAGGGGAACGGGTTTCCTCAATGTATCCAAAAACAAGAAAAGTAATTGAAATAACAAGTAAAATTACCAAAATAACTTTGAGGAAATGTCCCTTTACTTTGGTGAAAAAGCCCAAAAACATTTAAAACCCCCTTTAAAAATTTTATAAATCGTATTATACGTAAATTCAGTTTATAAAATAATAATGACAATGTCATCAAAAATTAAGGTTTTTTTTAAAAAGTGGCTTATTTTTTTCATTTTTCGAATTTTTCTTTTAATCCAAAGAGTGGACTCCTTTGTTTGTCGTATCAATACAAAGAGCACTTTTTTGTTGAAAAATATACGTTTCCTGAGGTTAATGAGCAAAGATATTTAGCTCATAAACATCAAATTGATAGGACTTTCTTTTTATTGCACATTGCAACTGGAATTTCGTATTTTAAGGCTTTTCTTCCTAAAGGGGTTAAAATAGACTCTGGAAGGCTAACAAAAAAGCAAGCCGAATTTTTCCAAACCTTTTATAAACAAGGCTTGGGGGAGTTTTTATGTCGAAATGAGTTGCCTTTTCCAACGCTTGATTTTCCTTATGATAAAAATAAGCAAGAAGGGGTTTTTGAAAGTGAAGAAAAACTGCGTTTATCAGATAAAATTCTTTTGCCGATTGGTGGGGGAAAGGATTCGGTTGTTTCATTAGAGCTTTTACGAAATCTTGATAAAGAAATTACCCCTATTTCGGCAGGGACAGCCCCCGCAATTGAGCAGGTAATAAAGCTATCTGGTTTGGGAAAACATTTAATGATTAAGCGAGAGCTTTCAGAGCATTTGTTTGAGCTTAACCATCAAGGGAAAGTCTACAACGGACATATCCCTGTGACAGGAGTTTTGGCTTTTATGCTGCTTTCAACGGCAGCGCTTTACGATTATAAATATGTCGTGATGAGCAATGAACGCTCTGCCAACGAAGGAAATAAAATCTATGAAGGGGTAGAGGTTAATCATCAATGGAGTAAGTCTTTAAGCTTTGAAAAAGCCTTTTATGAGATAACAAAAGAGGTCCTTGCTGATTTTACGTATTTTTCATTGCTTCGGGGATTTTCGGAATACAAAATTGCCTCGCTTTTTGCCAAGCTCTGTCGGCCTTATTTTCAAGGATTTACAAGTTGCAACAAAGCTTTCCGGTTAGAGACGGAAAACCGCCTTAAAAGCTGGTGCTTAAACTGCGATAAATGTCGTTTTGTGTTTTTAATTTTGGCGCCTTTCCTTTCAAAAGAGGAGCTTCTTTCGATTTTTGGCAAAAACCTTTTGGAAGATAGAACTCAAGAAGAGGGATTTTTAGAGCTTTTAGGCCTTCAAGGGTTTAAACCCTTTGAATGCGTGGGAGAGGTTAAAGAATCTCGCTTAGCCATTTATAAGCTTTCAAAAGATGAAAATTGGAAAGAAACGAACTTCATAAAAAGAGTATTGCCCTTTTTTAAGGATGACTTTGACGCTTTAGAAAAAGAACTTATGGTTCCTTCCTCTTTACATATGATTCCAAAGGAATTTCAACATGTTTTGTCTTAAAGATAAAAAAATTGCCATTTGGGGGTTGGGGAAAGAAGGGCATAGTTTGCTTGATTTCTTTTCAAAAAAGTATCCTTCTCAAAAGATTGAAATTTTGGACGATGAGACGGCCGATAAGATAACTGATTTTGATGTCGTGTTTAAATCCCCCGGGGTCAGTTTGTATCATCCCCTTATCCAAAAGGCAAAGCAAGCAGGGGTTTTAATTTCCTCTGGCGTGAATTTGTATTTAAGCTTAAAGCCCAAGGAAACCAAAGTCATTGCTATAACGGGGACAAAGGGCAAAAGCACAACTTCTGCTTTGTTGACCCATACGCTGAAATCTTTAGGAAAAGATGCGGAAATTGGCGGAAACTTTGGTGTTCCTGCGATAGAGTTTGTGGATAAAATGCCAGAATTTTTGGTGATGGAAACGTCCAGTTATCAAGCCGCAGATTTAAAGGGAAAATTAGATAGAGCCTTAATTCTAAATCTGTATCCAGAGCATAAAAACTGGCACTTAACCCATGAGCAATACTTTTTGGATAAGCTTCATATCCTAGAAAATGTTTCAGATAAAACACACGCCTTTTTAAATGCAAAGGACGAAAAAACGCTTTCTTTAGTAAAAGACAAGGAAGGCTATAGCTTTTTCAATTCAAAGGAAGGTTTTCATATTGAAAAAGGCCTTTTTATGAAAGCAAGTCAGCCGCTTTTTAAGACCTCTTCTTTAGCCTTAAAAGGAGATCATAATCAGATAGATGCTTTGGCCGTTTTGGCTTTGGTGGATAGTTTGGGGCTTAGCCCTTCTTTATGTGAACAAGCCTTTCAAAGTTTTGAAAGTTTGCCCCACAGAATGGCGTGTGTTTTAAAAAATGAAAAATATTGTTGCTATGATGACAGTATTTCCACCATTCCAGAGACGGCCCTTGCAGCGTTAAAGACCCTTCAAAGCCTTCAAAAACCAACGGTTTTAATTGCAGGCGGCTTTGATAGAGGCCCTGACTTTGAAAAATTGGCAGATTACTTGGTAAAAGAGCAGGTTTTTTGTGTCGCTCTTCCCGATACAGGAGTGCGTTTATTGAAAACTTTGAAAGAAAAAGGCGGAAAAGGTATTTTAGCCTCTGATATGAAAGAGGCGGTGTCTAAAGCGTTTGATTTTCTTCCAAAAGGCGGCGTCATTTTGCTTTCGCCTGCCTCCCCAAGTTATAATGTGTATAAAAACTATGAAGAAAAAGGGGACGATTTTAAACGCCAAGTTTTAGAAAATCTTTCTTTAAAAAAATAAAGAAGAAAAACTCTTAAAATTCCATTCTTTTTGAAATTTTAGGCAAAAAATGAGAAAATAAATAGAAAATTCCCCGTGACAAGAGCTTTTCTTTCTGATACACCTTTAAAAAAAGGAGGAGGAAAATAATGCAAGAATCCTTAAATATTGCGTTCGTTGGAATGACAAGTGTTTTTATCTTTTTGTCTCTTTTAATCTTTTTCATTAAAATAATGGGCTCTTTTGCCACGTCTAAAGAAAATTTAGATGAGGTGGCTTTGGCTATTTTCCTTTCGAAACTTAAAAATCGGGGAGAGCGTAAATGACAAAGAAAATAAACTTTATGTGCACGGCCTTTCGAGACGGGTTCCAATCTGCCTTTGGGGCAAGAGTGCTTTCAAAGGACTATTTACCTATTGTGAAAGAGGCAACAAAAGCGGGGATTTCCTACTTTGAATCAGGGGGCGGGGCTTTGTTTCAGTCGCCTTTTTTATACACAGGAGAGAATGCGTTTGATGTCATGGATGCGTTTCGAAAAACGGTGGGTCCTCAAGTAAAACTTCAAACTTTGGCGCGGGGAATTAACGTTGTCGGTCTTGATTCGCAACCCAGAGACGTGATTAACCTCCATGCAAAGCTTTTCAAAAAGCATGGGGTGGACGTTATTCGAAATTTTGACGCGTTAAATGATCCCAATAACCTTCTTTACAGTGGACAATGCATTAAAGACGCAGGGCTTTCCCACCAGTTGACTTTGACGATGATGTCTTTGCCACCAGGATGTGAAGGCGCTCATAATGCCGATTTTTACGAGGCCTGTTTGAAACGCTTTTTGGATTCTGGGATTCCCTTTGATTCTCTTTGTTTTAAGGATGCTTCAGGCACCTCTGTTCCCTCTGTTGTCTATGAAACAGTGCGGCGGGCCAAAAACCTATTAGGGGATGATTTTCCATTGCAATTTCACTCTCACGAAACGGCGGGAGTTTCTGTGGCATGTTATATTTCCGCCATTGAAGCGGGGGTTCAGACGGTGGATCTTTCTTTAGCGCCTGTTTCTGGAGGAACATGTTCTCCGGATATTGCAACCTTTTGGCATGTTTTGAGGGGATCTGCCTATGAGCTAGATGTTGATGTTCAAGCCATTATGACGTTAGAAGACAGATTTAAAGAGGCGATGAAGGACTATTTTCTTCCTAAAGAAGCCTTGAAAGTGGAACCACAAATTCCTTGGAGCCCTATGCCAGGCGGAGCCTTGACAGCAAACACCCAAATGCTAAGAGATAATGGCCTGATGGATAAGTTTCCTCAAGTGATTAAATCAATGGAAGAAGTTGTCAGGAAAGGGGGCTTTGGCACCTCTGTGACGCCTGTGTCGCAGTTTTATTTTCAACAAGCTTTTAATAATGTAATGTTTGGCCCGTGGAAAAAGATTGCAGAAGGCTATGGAAAAATGGTTTTGGGCTATTTTGGAAAAACCCCTATGCCGCCCGATGAAAAAGTGGTCGAAATTGCCTCAGAGCAAATGAATCTGCCAAAGACGGATAGGTTGCCTTTGGATATTAACGAGGAAGATACTCAAAAAGGTATTAACGCAGCGATAGAGCACTTGAAAAACAATAAAATCCCTGTGACAGATGAGAATATCTTTATTGTTGCTGCTTGCGGGGAAAAGGGGATAGCCTTCCTTCAAGGAAAGAAAAATGTGGCCATTCGTTGGGTGGAAAAACCGTTGAAAAAACAAACAATTTTAATTGGTAAAAAGCCTTTTGACGTGGAGCTTTCGGGAAATAAAGCCTTTGTTAATGGGAAAGAATATGCGTTTGATTTTCTAAAAAAAGAGGTGGCGTCTTCTAAAGAAAAGGAAAAATCGGATAAGGTAGAATCTTCCTTAAAAAACGAAAGAGAAAACAAAGTGGCCTCGCCCTTAAATGGAACGGTATCAAAAGTTCTTGTTTCAAAAGGGGAAGAAGTCGACTTAGAGACGCCCTTATTTGTGATTGAAGTGATGAAAATGGAAGTTTTGATTAAGTCAAAACACAAAGGAATTGTTCAAGAAATTAAAGCTGAAGTAGGCGAACAAGTCGAAGAAAATCAAATACTTGCAATAATAAGATAAAGTGTTTTATTAAGGGAGAAAATTGTGAAAAATATCTTTTCTATTCAAGAAAATTTAAAAAAAATAAAGGGACTAAAAGTTGCTTTTTTTGCCTTTCTTTTCCTCTTGATTTGTTTGCCATTTTTTGTTTCCCAAAAAGAATTGATAACTTCCTTTTTAACGCAAACAGGGGTGTATCATTTTCTAAAAGATAGCGCGGGAATGCAAAGCCTGTTTATGATTGTTTTAATGCTTGGGCTGATGTATTTGGCCATTTGTAAAAAATTTGAGCCGCTTTTATTGGTGCCGATTGCTTTTGGTGGAATTTTGGCAAATATCCCCACTCTTGAAATTGCAAGGGAAGGGGGCTTTTTATACTTTATTTACGAATTTGGAATCAAAACAGGCCTTTTCCCCTTGTTGATTTTTATGGGCGTTGGGGCGATGACCGATTTTACCCCGATGCTTTCTAATCCAAAGCTTATCCTTTTGGGAGCTGCGGCGCAATTTGCCATTTTTGGAACCTTTCTAGGGGCTATGGCTTTAGGCGGGGCGGGCGGATCCCTCTTTTCGCTTAAAGAGGCAGCGTCTATCTCCATTATCGGAGGGGCAGATGGGCCAACTTCTATCTTTTTATCTGGAAAGCTGGCGCCTCATTTGTTGGGGGCTATTTCCGTTGCGGCTTACTCCTATATGGCTTTGGTGCCTGTTTTACAGCCGCCTGTTATGCGTTTATTGACCACCAAAAAAGAACGCCTTATTCGGATGAAAAATCAAAGAGCGGTTTCGAAAAAAGAGCTTCTTCTTTTCCCCTTTGTGTGTTTTTTGCTTTGCGTGTTTTTTGTGCCTTCTGCGGCCCCTTTAATTGGGATGCTTATGTTTGGAAATATCCTTAAAGAATGTGGCGTGACAGATCGTTTATCAAAGAGCGTTCAAAACGAACTAATGAATATCACAACCTTACTTTTAGGGCTTTCTATTGGGGTGAAACTTACGGCGACAGAGTTTTTACAACCCCAAACTTTGCTCATTTTATTTTTAGGGGCGTTTGCCTTTGTTTTAGGGACCGCATCGGGCGTTTTAATGGCCAAATTTATGAACTTGTTTTTGAAAGATAAAATCAATCCTTTAATTGGATCCGCAGGGGTTTCGGCTGTTCCTATGGCGGCTCGAGTTTCGCAAAACTTAGCTCTTAAAGAAGACGAGGGAAATTTCCTTTTAATGCACGCTATGGCGCCCAATGTGGCAGGAGCGATTGGATCGGCTGTTGCCGCAGGGGTGTTCCTGTCTTTCTTAGGCTAAAATAAAGGCTTTTTCTTAAGCTAAAGCCCTTTCAAAATTTCAGAGAAAAATATGGGAGAAAGGCTTTTTTTTCTCAAAACATTAAAGAATTCTCTTTGGAAGAAAAAAAATTAAAAAATATGCAAAAAATTCATAAAAAAGCTTTTATTCTGCTTGAAAAAAGTGTATGTTAAGTCTGTTTGATAACTATAATTTTAGAGGTAAAAATGGCTGGAAGTATAAATAAGGTTATTCTCCTTGGAAACTTGGGAAAAGAACCAGAAGTTAGAAATACATCAACAGGACAAAAAATTGCAACACTTTCTGTTGCAACGAGTGATGTTTGGAAAGATAAATCAGGACAAAAACAGGAAAAAACAGAATGGCATCGGGTTGTTATTTTTAACAATGCTTTGGCAGATTTTGCTGAAAAATATATGAAAAAAGGATCTAAAGTCTATATTGAAGGGGCTCTTCAAACCCGCAAATGGACAGATCAAAATGGTCAAGATAAATATTCAACAGAAATTATTATTGGAAATTACAGAGGGGAACTTATTTCTTTAGATTCTCGTTCTTCAAATGGGATGGGAAGCTCTGATTCTTCCTCAGGATGGGATGCGCCTTCCGCTGAAGAGCCTTCATCTTTTGATGATGATATTCCATTCTAAACTTTTGCTTTTAAGTTTTTGTAAGGTTTTTAGTTGAATTGAGATAAAATAGGTGATTGTGTGACTGATAAAGTAATTGAAAAACAAGAAGGAATTACAGAAATTCTTATTGAAGATGAGATGAAGCGCTCCTACTTAGACTATGCGATGAGCGTTATTGTTTCAAGAGCGTTGCCAGATGTAAGGGATGGGTTAAAACCTGTTCATCGGCGGATTTTGTATTCTATGCATGAAAATGGCTATGATTATAGCAAGCCTTTTCGGAAATGTGCCCGTATTGTCGGGGATGTTATGGGAAAATATCACCCTCATGGGGATAGCTCTATTTATGAAGCTTTGGTTCGTTTGGCTCAAGATTTCTCAATGCGCTTGCCCCTTATTGCTTCTCAAGGAAACTTTGGATCTATGGATGGGGATAAAGCAGCTGCTATGCGTTATACGGAAGCCAAGCTTGCGCCTTCTTCATCTTATTTGCTTGAAGACATTTCAAAAGACACGATTGATTTTCGACTTAACTATGACGAAACAACAAGAGAACCCTCTGTTTTACCTGCAAGATTTCCAAATCTTCTTGTAAATGGATCTGGCGGGATTGCCGTTGGGATGGCCACAAATATTCCTCCACACAATTTGGGGGAAGTTTTGACGGCCTGTATCGAGATGATTGCAAACCCTGAAATTACGCCAGAAGAATTGTTTGCAATTGTTCCGGGTCCTGATTTTCCGACAGGTGGAATTATCATGGGACACACTGGGTGTCGTTTGGCTTCCTTAACGGGACGTGGCTCCGTAATTTTACGGGGACGTACTCATTTTGAAGAAGTCAGAAAAGATAGAATGGCCATTATTGTGACGGAGATTCCGTATCAAGTTAATAAAGCTTCTATGATTATGAAAATTGCAAAGCTTGTTAAAGATAAGGAAATTGAGGGTATCTCTGATTTGCGGGATGAATCAGACAGACATGGCGTTCGAGTTGTAATTGAGTTGAAACGAGATGCACATCCTGATGTTGTTTTAAATTTACTTTATAAAAATACGCCATTGCAATCAAGTTTTGGGGTTAACTCTTTGGCATTGAATTCTGGTCGTCCAGAAACAATGAATTTACAAGCCATTTTGAAGGCCTTTATTTCTTTTAGAGAAGAGGTTATTCGTCGTAGAACGGCTTTTGAATTAAGTAAAGCACGTGACAAAGCTCACGTTTTGGTCGGGTTGGCGATTGCGGTTGCCAATATTGATAAAGTCATTGAAATGATTAGAACAGCGCCGGATCCTGTTGTTGCTAAGGCCAACTTGATGGCAAAAAATTGGGAAGCAAAAGACGTTGAACCGTTAATTCAATTGATTGATGAACCTGATAGAAAAGTTGAAAGCGGAAGATACTTTCTTTCCGAAATACAGGCAAAAGCTATTTTGGATTTAAAACTTCAAAGATTGACAGGCTTGGAAAGAGATAAAATTCATGCCGATGTTTCCGATTTAGGCGGTCAAATCAAAGAATTTCTTTCTATTTTGGCATCAAGAGAAAAACTCTATGGCATAATGAAAGACGAATTTGAACAAGTTAAAAATGATTTTGCAACGCCTCGGAAAACAACGATTGAAGATTCTGAATTTGAGCAAGATATTGAAGACCTTATCCCACGCGAAGATATGGTTGTGACGATGACGGCCTCAGGATATGTGAAACGGGTTCCTCTTTCTACATACCGCGCACAACATCGGGGTGGAAAAGGGCGTTCTGGGATGTCAACACGGTCAGAAGATGTGGTTAGCAATTTGTTTGTTGCTTGCACACATACGCCGCTTTTGTTCTTCTCCAGTAAAGGAAAAGTCTATAAGATGAAGGCTTACCGTTTACCAGAGGGAACGCCACAATCTCTAGGAAAGGCGATTATCAATCTTCTTCCCGTTGAACAGGGCGAAATAATTACGACAATCTTAAAACTTCCTGAAAATGTTGAAGAATGTGAAGGGTTGAGCGTAATGTTCGCTACAGCTTCTGGTTCTGTACGTCGCAATAGATTATCTGACTTTATAAATGTTCAATCTAACGGAAAAATTGCTATGAAGTTGGATGACGATGATAATCTTATTAACGTTCGGATTTGCACAGAAGAGCAAGACATTCTTTTAGCTGCAGAAGGCGGAAAATGTGTTCGTTTCCCTGTGCCAGATGTTCGTATTTTTGAAAGTCGATCTTCAACAGGTGTTCGCGGAATGCGTTTAGGTGCTGACGATAAAGTTATTGGAATGTCCATTCTAAATCATGTGGATGAAGATACGGAAAAGAAGAAAGCTTACCTTAAAGAAGCCAATGCTAGACGCCGCGCTTTGAATGAAGCCGACGAAGAAGATACGGTTGAATTTGATGATTCAACAATGTCTCTAACCGAAGAAGAATTCCAAGAAATGGAAGCAAATGAAGAGTTTATTTTAACTGTCACAGATAAAGGGATGGGAAAACGCTCTTCTGCTTACGAATACAGGATTACTTCAAGAGGCGGCTCGGGTATCACAAATATTGATACGACAAAACGAGATGCGAAGGTTGTTGCTTCTTTGCCTGCTTTGGACAATGAACATTTGATGATGGTCACAGATGGTGGAAAGCTTATTCGTATGCCTATCAGTCAAATCAAAAAGGCAGGAAGAAACACATTAGGGGTTATCTTGTTCCGTTTGGATAAAGATGAAAAGGTCGTTTCGGTCACTTGTGTAGACGAATATGATGAGGATGAGGATTTAGAAGGTCAAACAACTGAAGTTGAAACTCAACCTGTTGAAACTCAAGCGATAGAAGAAGGGCAAGAACCTTCTTTAGAAACGCAAGAATCCTCTGAAAATGAAACAGAAACAGAAACTGTAGAAGAGTAGGAACCTTAAATGAAAAACTTTATGAAACTGCTTACGTTATTTTGTATCGGATTTGCTTTGAAAGGAAACGCAATGGATTTAGAGAATACACTTTATATGGATTTGCCTTATGGTCGGGTTGTTATCGAACTTTTTCCAGATGTTGCGCCAAACCATGTTGCTCGGATTAAGGAATTGACACGCCAAGGATTTTATAACGGTCTAAAATTCCACCGTGTAATTGAAGGATTTATGGCTCAAACAGGGGATCCTGAAGGAAACGGCATGGGCGGATCTGGACAAAAGTTAAAAGCCGAATTTAACGATAAGCCACATGTTAGAGGCACGGTTTCTATGGCAAGAGCTCAAGATATTAACAGTGCAGATAGTCAATTTTTCATCTGTTTTGCTGATGCGCATTTCTTGGATCATCAATACACAGTTTTTGGTCAAGTTGTTGACGGAATGGACTATGTTGATATGATTAAAAAAGGCGATAGAAATATGAATGGGATAGTTTCAAACCCTGACATTATCGTGAAGATGCAAGTGGCTTCTGATGTAAAAGAAGAGACAACTACAGAAGAATAAAATTCTTTGTTAAAGCTTAAAAGGGGAGGGAAACCTCCTCTTTTTTTATGGCGATATTTCTTAGGAACGACTCTTTATATCTAAGTTTTTTACCTTATTTAGGAAGTTTCTGTTTTCAAAAGCTTACGTATCAACGATTGGTTTTCCTTTGTGTTATGAAATTTGAAAGCGTTTACTTAAAAAAGAAAGAAAATCCTTCAAATAATCAAAACAGATGGCTTCCCTCCAATAACATCCCCAAAATGAAATGAATTTCACTTCCTTCTAAGGCACTTTTCCTCTTGTTCTATCTTTCTGGTATGAAGTTTCCCTTCTTTTATAAAAAGGGTTGCCTCTGATTTCTAGCACAAAATCGGAAAGAGCTTCCATAATGAGCAAAATTAAGGATGTCTATAGCTTTTTTATATCTAAGAAATCGGATTTTAATGCCTCTCTTATAGCTTTTTAAATTCCTATCCTTTTTTGGTTTTTCAAAGATTAGGCTTTAAGAGAAATTTCGCTTTGCTTTATTTTTCCCTTATGTCATCTTAAAAAGAAAAGAAGTAAAAAGGCAACGTGACTTAAAAATTTTTTCGAATTTAAAAGCCGCTTGAGGCAAAGAGGCATTTTTCTTTTATCTTTATATATTACTTTAATAAACTATTATATCTATTTGATAATAGTATATTAACTTAATGAAGTTAAAGTGTTATTTTTTCAAAAAAGAGGGCATTATTTAAAGAATAAAGGAAAATTAAGCTTGAAATTTTATATCAAAAAGCTTTCTAAAAGAGGTGTATAAGCTGTCAGTTTATAACTCATATTTCCTTTTGAGTTTCTTTATAACCTTTCTAAAAGGCTTAAAAAAGATGAAGAAATATCTTTTTTAAGGAAAAAAAAGAAAAAATAAGAGAAATGGAGATAAATACGCCGGGGATACAAGCAGATACCCCAAGAGTTCACATCGACGGGGGTGGTTGGCGCCTCGATGTTCGACTCATCACATCCTAAAGAGCAGGGCGCTCTCGTCGTCCAAAATAAAAAAACAGTCCCTTATATCGATGAGATCGATTCTATCAAAATTGACTATAAAGTTTTTATTTAAATAAAGATGTGAATATTTCAAAAAAATGGAATTTATCCCACAGAGTTATCCACAACTCCTTTTTTTCATTAGTAAGTATATGATTATAAACAACTATTTTATTAAATAGGGCTTTTTCGTCTCTCTCTATTTGTCGTATAATTTATATTATGTATACTAATAGATGAAAAACTAAGGAAGACCTTGCAGCAAAAGCCCTAAAGATTCTTTTGTTTTTGAAGAAAGTTGACTTAAAGTGAAATAAGATTGAAATAAGGTATGATTTCCCATTCCTTTGAATATGTCCAAGGGCATCTTTTTCCTTATCTTTTTTGAAAAAGCGTAAAACATTAGGAGTTCTTTTGGTTAGGGGTTGTACTTAATGCTTATTTTGAATCTGTTTGAATGCCCTTTTTAATCTTTCCAAGCCTCCTTTCAAAGGAGATTTCTTTATCTTGTTAAGAATTACGTTTAGATGGCTTTCCCATATAGATCTTTTAACGTTCTATTCTTTCGAGTATCAGCCAAGTAGGTTGAGAACATCCTTCTTCTAAAGATACGTATTTAAGCCGATTTTACTGCGTTTTAGAGGGATGTTAGAAGTGTTAATCACATATTTCTAGTATTATTAAAACGGCGTCAGGAGGTTAAAAAAAGGCCTTAAACATTTTTAAAAATATCTTTTGGATAAAAAAATAAAGGGAATCCTATCAAAAAAGGCGAAAGGAAATTAAAATCTCTATCGATATTTCTCTTAAAAAAGAACTTAAATAGGGTGAAAAAAAGAATTAAATCCCTTTTTTAAATATAAAAAAAGAGGAGAAATACCCCTCTTTCTTTTAAAATAATTCTTAATAAAGTAAATTAAGTTAATTAAATAACCTACTGATATTAAATATCTTTTAATTTATTAAATAGGTATTCTGCTTTGGCTAAAATCTCATCTTCACTGTCTACAACGCGATCTTTCATTAAGATTTTTCCTTGACAAGCGACCGTTTGAATTGCTTCGCTTGAAGCGCTATAAACCAAATTGGAAACAAGATCATAGCCTGGCTTCATTGAATAGTGGTTCAAATCCACAAGCATAAAATCTGCAAGATAACCTTCTTTAATCTTTCCTGCCTTAAAACCAAAAGATTTTGCCCCATTTTCGGTTGCCATTTTGAAAACTTCTGAAGCTGTGGCAACGGAGGCATCATACGCCCTTCCCTTTGCCATTAAAGAGGTGAATTTCATTTCCTCTAGCATATTGAGGTTATTGTTGGAGGAAACGCCGTCTGTTCCAATTGTTTGAAGGATATTCTTTTCTTTCATTTTTAAGTAGGGATAAAATCCGCTCCCAAGTTTCATGTTTGAGCACGGGCAAGTTGCCGAAAAAGCGCCTGTTTCTGCCATTATATCCATTTCTGTATCATTAAGGTGAACACAATGGGCCAAAAGCGTTTTTGGCGTTAAAATGCCCCATTTATAAAGCATTTCAATAGGTCTTTTTCCATATTTTTCAAGGCAATCTTTAACCTCTTTTTGCGTTTCATTGGCATGAATGTGAACGTAGAAGCCTTTTTCTTTGGCAAAATCAGCCGTCCATTTGAAAAGATCCTCGGAAACCGTGTAAACGGCATGGCAGGAAACCCCCTTTAATATCCTATCCGGACATGGATTTTCCTTTAAGATAAACTCAAGCGCTTGTTTTTTGCGGCGTTTGGTTTCTTCCTTATCAAATAAATCAAACTGGACAAAGGAAATAAAAGCCCGAACACCCATTTCTTCGACAGCCTTTATTGTTTCCTCTGGCGAAAAATACATATCGGCAAAGAAAACAGTTCCTGTCTTTATCATTTCTAAAATGGATAGCCTAGAGGCGTTATAAATGTCCTCTGGAGTTAGTTTAGCCTCTCTTGGGAAGATTTCCTCGTTCAACCAATCAAAGAGCCCCTTGCCATCCCCAAGGCCTTTTAGCGCGCTCATCCCTGAATGGCAATGCGTATTATAAAAAGCAGGAAAAATTCCCATCCCTTTAGCATCAAGGATTTCATCGGTTTGACTTATATCTAAATGAGGGAAAATTTCTTCAAATTTACCGTTTTTGATAAAAATATCAACAGTTTTTCCGTCTAAAAAGGCGTTTTTAATGAGAAGAGACACGATTTTTCCTTTGATTTTTAGCTTATCTTTATAAAAAAGATAAAAACATATTTTTAGCAAAAAAGAAAGTTTAATTTTTATGAAAATAAAACTTGTTTTTTTAGGTTATAGCTGTTATACAGGGAAAAGTTTTAGATGACCCTATCGTCTAGAGGCCTAGGACATTGCCCTCTCACGGCAACAACGCGGGTTCGATTCCCGCTAGGGTCGCCAAGTATTCCCTTTATTTTTATTTTTTTTGATAAAAAGCTTGATTTTATAAGTTTTTTATCTGTAAACTTCATGTGTCAATCACATATAAAAGGGGGATTTATGATGACAACATATACTTTTCTTCAAGATAAATTAAGAAGTGAAATGACCATTTTGAATATGAGCTTTATTGAAATGGCTTATGTTTTTATGGGATTTTTAATTGCCATATTTTATCCAGAGATTTTAAGCCTCAATTGGGCTGTTTACCTTATTACAGCGCTTCTTGCCGCCTCACCGATATGGATGAAAATTCTTTCAATAAAAGGCGAAAGTGTTTTTGAGAAAATACAAAATACTCTAAAGGTTTGGACGCCAGAATGTCAGGTTCTAACCCTTATTTCTGTGACATTCTTTTCGTTTTTACTTGTAAAGATTTATCCAAGCTTAGCTGCTATTCATTGGGAATACCATGCAATTTTGTTTGTCCTTTTTGCAAGTAAGCCTTTTTACGCTATGTTTATTCGAAAATAGATTAAAAAATAAAGCCCTCCTATTTTTGGGGGGCTTTTTTATGTCTAAAGCTTAAAAAGAGAGGGGATTTCCCTGCCCTTTTTAAATCCTAAAGATGAGAATTAACCCATTCTTCAAAAACATGTTTTGGCATAGATCCGACTTTTCTATCAATTTCTTTTCCATCTTTAATAAGAATCATTGTTGGAATATTTTGAACTTGATAAGTATTTGGTGTTTCTGGAGCTTCATCAATATTCATCTTCACAATATCAATTTTATCGCCCATTTCCTTTGAAATTTCTTCCAAAATAGGTAGCATTTGACGACAAGGTCCGCACCATTCTGCGAAAAAGTCAACAACAACAGGTTTTGAATTTTCCAAAACAGTATTTTTAAATTCAGAGTCTTTAATAATTTTCATAAGGTATTCTCCTTTTTTCAGTGATTCTAAAGGCCATCTCGGGCGTGCTTTGAAGTCAAGCGAATTGGTATAGCCTTTACGGAAACGTTCCAAACCAGCCCACGCAATCATAGCCCCGTTATCCGTGCATAATTTTACAGGAGCTACATTAAATTGTAAATTGTTTTCTTTTGCAAGTAAGGTTAAACTTTCCCTTAAAGCAAGATTTGAGGCCACCCCACCTGCAACAACCAAGTGTTTTCCATTATATTTTTCTTTATAAAGCGTTATGGCTTTTTTTACTCTGTCAAGTAAACTTCCCAAAACCGCTTTTTGAAAAGAGGCCGAAATATCGGCAATATCTTGTTCTGTCATTTCGTCTCCTAAAAGCTCAATTTGGTGACGAACGGCTGTTTTTAGGCCTGAAAAAGAAAAATCAAACCCTTCCCTGCCCTTCATAGGAGAAGGAAAACGGAATCGCTTGGGATTGCCTTTTTGGGCCTCTTTTTCGATTTTAGGTCCTCCAGGATAGCCCAAACCAAGCATTTTTGAGACTTTGTCAAACGCTTCTCCTGACGAATCGTCAATCGTCGTGCCGAGCATTTTGTATTTTCCAACGTCCTCTACGACAAGAAGCTGACAATGCCCTCCTGAAACCAATAAGAGAAGGTATGGAAATTCAACGTCACTCGTTAGCCTTGCCGTTAAAGCATGTCCTTCTAAGTGATTAACGGCCACAAAAGGGATATTTTTGGCAGCACAAATGCTTTTTGCTGTCATAACCCCCACAATGACGCCCCCAATTAAACCGGGGCCTGCGGCGACAGAAATGGCGGATAAGTCATCAAAAGTAAGATGCGCCTTATCCAAAGTTTCTTGAACAATCTCATCGATTCTATCTAGATGAGCCCGTGCGGCAATCTCTGGAACAACGCCGCCAAAAGCCAAATGTTCCTGCTGGGACCAAACGACATGCGAAAGGAGGTCCTTTTTTTCCGAAACAATGGCTGCTGCAGTTTCGTCACAGCTTGATTCTATCCCTAATACATACATTCTTTTTTCTTACCTTTCGGTTTCAAATAAACCAAAAAAGAGCCATATTGTGCTCTTGAATCCAATATTTTTCGCGTAGAGACAATATGCTTTTTTATTTTCTCATTTTCAAGCCATAAAGGAACATTTTTTTTCAAAAGTCCTTCATTCTTTAGTCCTTTTCCAGTGATAATTGTGACAAACTCTGTTCCCCGTCTTCGATGTTCCACAATAAAATGGGAAAGTAAAGAGAAGGCTTCATCCAATGTTTTACCATGAAGATCTAGTGAAAAAGAAAGCTCTTTTCGTTCGGGCTTAAAAGATAAAACCTCTGGAAAATGTCGATGGATAGCTATTTTTTTTGCAAAAGATTGAAGGGGGTTTTGGAAGTCATCTTCTTTAATATAACTTTTTTTATCAATAGGTTGTATTGATTTCTTAATCTTATCCCACAAGTCAAAATCTTCTATCATTTTAGGCGAACCCCTCTTGGAAGAAGAATAAAATATTGTCCTTTATTATTCATTCTTCCGGCTTGGGCGAAGGCTTCTTTTCCCGTTCCCCAAAAGACATCTCCGCGTATTTTTCCTTTGATAGCAGATCCTGTATCTTGCGCAATCATCAGATGGTTAAATTTTCCATGAAACCCATCTTTTGTTTCCAACCATAAAAGGGAGCCGAGCGGAATATAGCGTGTATCTACCGCCAAAGAGCGTTTTGCTGTTAAAGGAATACCTTGCGTTCCCAAAGGGCCCCCTTCATTTGAAAGAAATCTAAAGAAAATATAGCGCGGATTTTGATTCATCAGCTTTTCAGCCTTTATCGGATGTTTTTTCAGCCATTTTTTAATCTCTGGCATAGAGGCTTTTCCTTTTTCTAAAACCCCTTCTTTTTGCATAATAGTGCCAATTCCTTTGAATTCTAACCCATTGGAGGCAGAAAATCCAACTCTGACAAGCCCTTTATTTGTTTGAATCTGGCCTGATCCTTGAATCTGAAGAATAAATTTATCTGGTAAATTCTTCATATAAAGCAGGACATTTTCTTCCTTTTCGTTCTCAATTTCCTCTCTTGCGTCATAAGGGATAAGATG
Source organism: Alphaproteobacteria bacterium (assembly GCA_009929265.1). Lineage (GTDB taxonomy): Bacteria > Pseudomonadota > Alphaproteobacteria > CASFRQ01 > SAAU01 > SAAU01. The sequence goes on along the minus strand of SAAU01000001.1, from coordinate 108,531 downwards.
TCCGTCTTTGACTTTTCCAATCAAATAACCTTCTTTTCCAAAATCTTTTAGGTTCACTTTCACAAGATTTTTGGGAATTCCTCTTAAAGGCACAGAAAACTCAGGCGTTTTTTCAAAGGAGCCTTCAAAAATAGGTTCATAATAGCCCGTAAACTTTCCAAACTCATCCTTCTTCCCAACGCGATAAGCAATTAGGTTATGCTCTAAATAGGCTTTTAATGACGCGGGAGAGGTCTTAAGAAGACCTTTGCAGAATTTATCGTAAAAAACAGTTGGGCTCTTGCAGGCTAAAGCTAGGGTTGGATAAAGGTTTTTAAAATCTTCCTCTTGCCATCCCGTTAAAGAGCGAAACGAAACCCTTTGAAAATCCTTTTCCTCCTTTACCGAGCAAGAAGAAAGGGCTAAAAGGCAAGCTAAAAAGAAGGCAAAGGACTTTTTATGCATGAAGCTCTTTCCCTTTTGTCTCTTGTAAAATCCAATTTGATCCTTTCTTAACAAAAGTCCAGATGTCTTGAATTTCCGCAATTTTAAGGGAATCGCCTTCTATAACCTTTCCTTTTTTATTTTTTAGAATATTAACTTGTTCCGTTATAAATTCGACTGTGATGGATGTTGTTTTTTCAGACAAAGGCGTTAAAATCTTTGCCTTTGGTTCGGAAATTAAGGAAAACTCCATTTTTTGCTTTTTTTCTTCTCTTTTTTGAATAGCATTTGAAAAAAGGCCAAAAACTTTTGGAGAAACCTTCTTTTTTAACTCTTCCAAATCGCCAGATGCAAAAGACTTTACAATCATTTGATAAAGGGAGGTTAAGCGAGGCTTCATTTTCTCTTCTAAAGAAAGGGATTTTTTCTTCCCCTCTTCTGCTAAAGCGTCTAAAAGCTGCATTTGAAGGATTTTTCCGTCTTTATCCGAAATGACACGAATGGTTTTTGGCATCTTTGGCGGATGAGGAGGCTTTCCCAAAACGGATTTCAACCGAGCAACCAACAAAACGACAATAATCGTTAAAATAAGCAATTCAATATTTGACATTTTTTATTTCTATCCCTATCTTATTCCAAGAGAGTATATCTCATTTTCAAATAATATATGACTAAAAAAGAAAAATTTCAATAGAAAGAGAGAAAAATGACAGAAGAAAAAAATAAGGAAGCTCCTTTTGTTCAAATAAACACACAATATGTGAAGGATTTGTCTTTTGAAGCGCCAAATAATCCAAATTCTTTGATTGCGATGAAGCAACCTCCAGAAATTTCAATTAACGTGGATGTAAAAGGGGAAAAATTCAATGAAGAAAACAGCCTCTACACTGTCAACCTTTCCATAAAAGCGGAAGCTAAAGACAAAGAAACAAAGAAAGATATTTTTCTTTGTGAGTTGGAATACGGGGCTTTGGTCACATTGAAAGTGCCTGCCGAACAAGTCGAACCTTTCTTGCTTGTTGAAATTCCTCACCTGATGTTCCCAGCTGTTCGCAACATTATCTCAGATGCAACGCGGGATGGTGGATTTCCTCCTTTAATGATAAATCCGATTGATTTTTCGGCCATTTATCGTCAAAGAATTGCCGAAAAGCAAAAGGCAGAAAAAGCAAACTAACAAAAACCTTAAATTAAAAAGGCCCTTCAAATCAATGAAGGGCCTTTCTTTTATCTATTTTCTTCTAACTTATCTATGTCTGATTGAAAAATGCCGTAAAGTCCCTTTTTTTCTTCTTCTGTAAAGGGGATACATCTATCGTAAAGACAAACTTCTCCTTTTGCACAATCGCTGTCTTCATGACAGATTTGAGAGGCGTCCCCTTCCTTTTTTTTCCGGCAAAAGGTTTTGTTCCAATATCCTCCGCAAGAAACGCAAGTTTCTTTATCTGGAATATAGTTAATATCTTTTGAACATTTTAAACACTTAAAGCCGTTGAAGAACCGCTTTCCATCGCAAAATTTACGACAAAAATAGGGGTTATTACGTGTTTCTATGGGGCCATCATATTCACAACTAAAGCAATTTAATTTATCATCAAGAAGGGGGCTATCTTTTGGACATTGACTGAAAAAGGAATAAGGACATGCTGCTCCAAAGCTAAAAAATACCCGATTTTTGCATACATATTCAGCCCCTGCTTTATGGTTATTAGCCTCTGAAGAAAGAAATACAGGGTCCGGAAAGTCACAGCTTTCACACCGTTTTTCCTCGATTAAATAGAGAGGTTTATCCTTTGGGCATTTTTCTTGATTTACAATAGTGTTAGGCCCAGGATACTTATTTATAAAGTCTATTTTTTTTACACAATCTCTATAAAAATCTTTAATATAGCCTTTTGGACAGGTTTTTAACTCTGAAAGATACCCTAAAGAATCCCGATACCCTGTATAAGAAATAGATCTGTTTTTGCATTTTCCTAAATTTGTTTCTGGATTATTTCTTGTGATTATAAAAGATTGTAATTCTTCACATGAATGACACCCGTCGTAGCGATAAAAATCGCATTTAGGTTTTTCTTTGGCCTGTAAAAGGGGTGAAGAAAAGATTAAAAAAGCGCAAGCAAATAAAAGTGTTTTTTTCATAATTTAAAACTTTCCATAAAGGGATTTTTTTTCTTCTTCTGTAAAGGCTTTGCATCTATTATAAAAACAAATCTCATCTTTTGCGCAATCGCTATTTTTGTGGCAGAATTGAAGGTCATCCCCTTCCCTTCTTTCCCTGCAATGCGTTTTATCCCAATATCCCCCGCAAGAAATACAAAAATCTTTATTCGGATATTCGTTAAGGGGAACAAAGGAGCAAGACATACAGTATCCTCCATTAAAAAAGCGCTTTCCATCGCAAAATCTGCGACATAAAACTTCATTTTCACTAATGTTAATGGAAAGAGGCGTATCGCAGCTATAGCAATCTCCGTGATATCCCACTAAAGGTTTGTCTTTTGGGCATTGGCTTATATATGAGTAAGCAAAGAAAGAATTTTCTCTTATCAAAACCCTATTTGGGCAGGTATATTCTCCAGAAAAAGGGAAATCCTTTTTAAAACTTTGATAAACAGGTTCTTTTTCAGCGCAGGAAAAACAAAGGCCCATGCCATTTAACAAAGGCATTTCTTTTGGACACTTTTTTAAAACGGAGAAAACATGGGGAATCATCCAACTTATATAAACATTTCTATTTTTGCATTTTTTTAAAGCATCTGAATCTTTTTCTTCTTTAGAAACAGAAAGTCCAATTGCTTTTAACTCATCACAAGAATAACATTTGTCAATATGTTGAAAAACGCACGCAGAATCCTCCGCTGCCATTAAAAGAGAAGGAAAAAAAAGAATTAAGAAAAAATATCTCATAAAAAACCTTTCGTGTATTTCATAGATTTTTATCAATTATTAGTTTTCCTGTCAATGTATTTTCTTAAATTGAAAAAGCCCTTCAAATCAATGAAGGGCTTTTGTTTTTACGGTTTGTTTACTTTTTATAAACAGGAACCGCGTTATATGTCGTATGAAGAAGGTGATGCGCCTTTTCACTTAAAGGTTTATCTAAATACTCCTCATAGAGTTTTTGAACGTCAGGGTTAAGGTGAGATTTCCGAATAGAAGACTTCTTATCGTCCATAATAAGCCCTTTTGTTCGTTCTTTTCTAACTTTATTCGTGACACCAGTGGGTTGTCCACCGCCCCCAATACATCCGCCAGGACAAGCCATAACTTCAATAAATTGGTAAGGAGATTCTTCCCCTCTATTTAAGGCATCACGCACTTCGTCAAGGAGCTTTCCAACATTTCCAGTTCCTTGAGCAACGGCCACTTTCAAAGTTTTGCCGCCCAAAGGCATTTCCATTGTTTTAATGCCTTCGTCCACGCCTCTTAATGGGGTGATGTCTACGTCATCAAGCTCTTTTCCCTCAACCAAGCGATAGGCCGTTCTTAAAGCTGCTTCCATCACGCCGCCTGAAAATCCAAAGATTGTTCCCGCGCCAGAGTATTCCCCTAAAGGACTATCTGCTTCCTCATCTTTTAATTCATCAAAGACGATTCCAGCTTGCTTTAACATTCGGGCAAGTTCTCTGGTTGTTAAAGACACGTCAACATCTTGACATCCACTTGCATACATAGATTCATTGCGTCTGATTTCATATTTTTTGGCCGTGCAAGGCATAATAGAAACCATCATAATATCCTTTGGATCTAGGCCTTTCTTTTCGGCATAATAGGTCTTTGTCAAAGCGCCCACAATTTCATGCGGAGATTTGCAAGTTGAAAAATGCTCAATCATATCAGGATAATATTTCTGCATATAATCTACCCAAGCTGGACAGCAAGACGTAATCAAAGGTAAAGAGCCTTTTCCATGAGCAAAACGTTCCACGAACTCGGAGCCTTCCTCCATAATTGTCACATCGGCGCCAAAGTTGGTGTCGAAGACGGCGTCAAAGCCTAATCGACGAAGGGCAGAATAAAGCTTTTTCGTTGAGATTTCCCCTGGATCTTTCCCAAAGGCTTCCCCAATGGCAACCCGAACAGCTGGAGCAATTTGAGCCACACAATATTTTTCTTTATTCATTAAAGACCGCCAGACAATTCCTGTATCATCATACTCTGTCAAAGCCCCTGTTGGACAGTGAGCCACACATTGACCACATTTAATACAAGGAGATTCATCCAAAGTTAAGTTCCCTGCGACAGCAATTCTTGTTTTTAACCCTCTATTCAAGAAGGACAAAGCCCAAACATTTTGAACATTTTGGCAAACTTGAACACATCGGCCACATAAAATACACTTTCTTGGATCCAAGACAATAGAGCGCGTCGAACAATCCAAAGGTGCATCTTCGTGCGAAAGAGAGATTTTCTTGAAATTATCTTGCCGGAAACCAAATTCGGCCGCCTTTTGACGCAACTCACATGTTTCATTCTTAAGACAGGTCAAGCATTCATTGGGATGCCGACTTAAAATAAGCTTCAGCACAGTTTTGCGTTCATTTACAATTTCAGGATCCCGCGTAATGACTTCCATTCCCTCCATTACCGGGGTGCAACAAGAACGAAGCATACGTCCATTGGCCTTTACAATACAAAGCCCACAAGCTGCTGTTGGCTCCAAATCGGGGTGATAACATAAAGTTGGAATTTCAACTTGGACCTTTTTAGCCGCATCAAGAATGGAGGTTCCTTCAGGGACTTCAACGTCGAGATTGTCAATTTTTAGCTTAATCATTTTTGTCATATTTCCTATCTCCCACATCCGGAACACGTTGCACATTCTGGCTTTTCTTTGCTTTCTTCTTTATCTGTTTTTTTGGGAAGAGCAGCTTGACAGCCCTCTTCTTCATCGTCATCTTTTTTAAGGAGAGCTTCATATTCCTCTCTAAAAAATCTTAAAGTCGATAAAACAGGGTTTGGTGCTGTTTGACCTAAAGCGCAAAGAGAAGCTTTCTTCATCACACTTCCGATTTCAATCAGCTCTTGAATATCATCTTCTTTCCCGTCTCCTCTTGCAATTTTCTTCATTAGCTCAAGCATTTGATAGCCGCCAATTCGACAAGGCGCACACTTTCCGCAAGATTCATCAACCGTAAAGGATAAATAGAATTTGGCAATTTCAACCATACTGTCATCTTGATCCATGACAATCATTCCGCCAGATCCCATCATAGAGCCGATTTTCTTAAGCTCTTCATAGCAAATAGGCATATCAAGCTTATTGGCAGGAATAACCCCTCCAGAAGGGCCCCCTGTTTGAACCGCCTTAAACGGTTTTCCAGAGCTTGTGCCCCCTCCAATATCATTAACAATCTCAGAGACGCTCATCCCCATAGGAACTTCAACCAATCCACTGTGTTTAACTTTCCCCGTTAAGGCAAAAACCTTGGTTCCTTTACTGGTTTCTGTTCCAACAGAGTTAAAGAATTTTGCCCCTTCCCTAATAATAACAGGGACATTGGCCAAAGTTTCAACATTGTTGATAGCCGAAGGTTTCCCGAAAAGTCCTTTTTCTGTAGGGTATGGTGGACGTGGATGAGGGGTGCCTCGTTTACCTTCCAAAGATTCCATTAAAGCTGTTTCTTCACCGCAGACAAAAGCTCCTGCGCCATAACGAAGCTCGGCCATAAAGCTGAAATCTGTTCCTAAAATATTTTTTCCTAAAAGGCCATATTTTTTGGCTTGTTTTAAGGCTTGTTCAACCCGTTCAATAGCCAAAGGATATTCCGCCCGAACATAGAACCAACCATGTGTTGCCCCTGTGGCATAGGCCTCAATCATCATGCCTTCTAAAACGCTATGTGCGCCGCCCCCTAAGATACACGCATCCATATAGGCGCCAGGATCCCCTTCATCGCCATTACAGATGACAAACTTCTCATCTCCTGTTGCAGCAGCAAGTAAATCCCACTTTTTGGCGGTAGGAAATCCCCCACCCCCACGTCCACGAAGGCCGCTTTCACGGATAACATCGCGCACTTCTTTTGGAGTCATGGTATCAAGAGCTTTAATAAAGGCTTGATACCCACCCGTTGCTAGGTATTCGCCAAAATCTTCTGGATCAGAGTGCCCTAAATTTTTCAAGACAACTTTCTTTTGTTTTGTAAAGAAAGGTAAATCTAATGAAAGCTCTCTTTGTTTTAAGAAAGCATTAACTTCAAAGTTTTCAGCTTTCCCCTCTTTTAAAGCTTTCAAAGCAGGAAGAAGATGCTCGGCTACAATCAATCTAGCAAGCATGCCATCAACGGCTTTATAAAGAAAAGGCTTTTGCCCTTTAATTTCAACACGCGCCAAAGGTCCGTGTGCACACAACCCCATACATCCCGTTGACACCATCCGCACTTTATCTTGAAGACCGTAAATTTCCAAAGATTCCTTAAAGGCATCAATTACATTTTCTGCCCCGCCAGAGTGACATCCTGTGCTATTACAGGTGTAAATAGAGGCAATGTAGGAGTCTTTTTTTACCAAAAACTCTTCCTTCATCTTAACAAGGTTTTCTCGTTGTGTGGCGTAGAGTTTCTTTAACTTTTCTTTCATTTCTGGAGTAAGTTCATCCATTAGAGGGCCTCCTTCTTTTTCCATTCATCAATAATACTTGGAACGTCTGCAGGAGAGACCTTTCCATATGTTTTCCCATTTACAACCACAACAGGGGCCAATCCACAACAGCCTAAACACCGCACAATTTGCATGTGAAAAAGGCGGTCAGGCGTTGTTTCCCCTGGATTGATATTTAAATGTTTTGCAAAAGCATCAATAACCGAAGCGCCCCCTTTAATATGACACGCTGTTCCATCACAAACAGAAATGATATATTTTCCCGGAGATTCAAGCTTAAAGAAATTATAAAAGGTTAAAACTTCGTAAATACGGGCCAAAGCCACCCCCATTTCTTCGGCTACAACTTTTGCATGATCCCAAGGAACATAGCCATAAATTCCTTGAATTTCATGCAAAGCCATAATAAGGGAACCTCTTTTCTTTTTCCACTTTTGAATGGCCTTTCTTGTTTGTTCTAACGCAGCTTCATCGGTCATAATGCCTCCTTTGAAAGTTTTAAGATACAATAACAAGAAGGATAAATATTTTTTCGAAATAATCAACTTAAAAAAGGCATCTTTTTAAAAAAAGTGTAACATTTTTTTGAAAATGAATTCAAAGAGTTATTAAAAAACATTAAGATAAAAAAATATCTTTAGGGTTTCTCTTATTAAAACAGCATTTTTTTCTTTAGGGTTGGCACAGATCCAATTTTTTATTAAGTTTATAAAGTTCTTGAAGCCATAGGCATGTCTCTTTCATTTTGGAGCAATCTATTTCTTGGACAATTTTTGGGGAAGGTTTTGGGAAAAAAGGGCAAAGGCATTCATTTTTTGCCGCGCAACCAGTCATAAAGTTCATCATCAGAAAGACAAGGCCTGCTTTCAATTTTTTCTTGCTCCAATATGAGGTGTAGATTTTTTGATTTTTGATAGATTTTTTCATCTTTTCGTCCCTTTTTGTAGGCATAAAAAAAGAGGAGGAAGCCTAAGCCCCCTCCTAAAAAACAACCGATTAGAAAATTTTGCATTAAATCAACCCATTTAAAAGGGAAGTTAAGGAATCAAGCGCCCCCTCTTGAAGGGTAATCCCAAAGACAGCCACTATCCCCGAAAGGATAAAGGTAATGATTTTCTTTTTATTTTCTTTTAAAAATTTAATTAAATTTTCTTTCATAATAACTCCTTAAACTATGTCATTAATAGTGAAATAACACCTCTTGGGGAAGTGTTTTTGAAGAATCCACGTGAATAAATCCCTTTTTGAAATTGATTCCTATCCGCCTAAATCCAACAAAAATAAGGCTTTCCAAAATGAGAAAAGCCTCGTTTGAATTTTGAAAAATAAGATCCACAGCCTCCCCTGTTTTATGCGCCGATAACGGGCTTCCGCCCACCTCTTTATTATGTTTTTCGCACCGACAAGCGCTTGAGATAATAAAGGCAATCCCTGCCCTTTTTCGGGCTTCATCTAGCATTTCTAAAGTTTCTTCTTTGAAAAAATAGGAATCACAACAAGGGCAAGAAAGCTCTTTTTTTGTAAAAAAATTCATAATAAAACCCCTTTCAAAAATTCAAAAGAAACAAGTAAAAACCCTCCAATAGCAATGGCTTTAAGTAAAATTTTGTCATGATATTCAACTTTTGAAATCAGCCCATCATTTCCTTTTTTTCCAAATAAAATAAGTTCGTGCTCATTCACCTTTATAGAAAGCGAATCCATCAAAAGGATATGTTTATCTAGCTTTTTTTGAATTTCTAAAGTTCGCTCATCAATTCGAGCTAAAAGCGCATTTTCTGATTTTGTGGCCATTAGCTTTCTCCTTCATCTGGGTAAGGATTTTGAAGCTTTATTTCATCAACAATTTCATTCCTTTTTGAAATTAAATCTGCTATTTTCTCTTGAATTTCTAAAGTTTGAATTTCGTCTCTTAATCTTGAAATTTCGGCTGTTAAACAGTCGACTTTTATTTGATAAAGATATTTTCTTTTTTCTTCAATTTCTTCTTTTGTCGTTAAAGGTATTTCATTTTCAAGATAAAGTTTTCCTTCTTTTTCAATCACATTTTGACTTGTCTCTTCAATTTCATCAAATGAAACGCAAAGCTTGGATTCAAGAATTTCTTGTGTTAAAGCTTGAGCTACAATTTTCCCATTTTGATAGCCTATAAACATAGCTCTTCTCCCTTTGTATAGATGAATGAAACATTCAGATTTTCGATACTCTTAAAACTAAAGGTTATGGTTTGACCTTGCCGAATTGGAATTGTTAGCCCGAGGAAAAGGGACGATCCATTGCAATAAAAAACCGATTGATAAAACCGCCTCTCATCATTAAAGCAAATCATACTGGCCGTTGAATCAAGAGCTGTTGCTAAAAAAGAAAAATAGCCATTTTTTGGTGCTGTATAAGTTCCTCCGGAGGCAATTGGCGTCACATTTATAAAACTGTCCCCAGGAAGAGACCATTCTGACAAATTTTTCTTACCTAAATCAGATAGATTTGACGCCTCCAAATTTATTTTATTGGCTAAAGCGTCATAAACCAGCTTTTCGGAAGGATAATGCGTATCATCTGGCGTTTCATGAAAAAGGGCAATTTTGTTTGACTTGTCTTCTTTTTCATCGGAAAGCGATGCATAGTATTTTGAGCTATACCCTTGGCCTTCCTCAACCTCTCCATCCATTTTTGTCGCCCAAAGAAAGGCTTTCTCTTTTTGTAAAGCGGCCTCTTCTTTTAGCGTATTTGTTGCGCTATAAAGGGCTTCCATTTCGGACTTATTCTCATCTATTTGCTGATTTAATTGAGTGTTATAGGTTTGATATTGAGTGCCTAACGCAGTTAATTTTTCTTGAGTAAACGCTGTTAATTCAGGCTTTTTTTCTTCTAAAACAAAAGTATTGAGCTCGGGTTTTGAAACCTTTTCAACAAAGGCCTTTATTTCATCTTCTCCATTATGAATAAAGCTAAGGCCTTCTGGATATACAGTTAATTCTGCCTCATTTATTGAGACGTCTAAGGCTTCTTCTTTGATGTCCAAGCTTAATCCCGTTGTTTCATCAAAAAATAAATTCATTTCAGACATTTATTCCTCCTTTGTCACTTGGGCAAGGACTCTAAAAAAGGCTTGTTTTTCTGTTCTTTCAGGGTAAAAGGTCAAGATTTGACCATCTAAAAGGCAAAGTTCCATATCTGTCACATAGTCGCCAACGGGAATATTTATATCTGACGGCATTAAGTTAAGAGCCGTTTTCCCGTTTGCAGCATCGATATGTGTTGAGACTTTCTTATCAATGAAAAGGGTCTTCAAATCCTGAGAGCTCACCTGCATATTTAAGGTGGCATTCGTAATATCCATCCCATTAAAAGTAATAGGAAGATATAGAGAATCTCCTTGCGTAATAGAAATCCCATCAGGGGTAATTTTATGCGACATTTTCTTCCTCCTTTACTTTAATAAAGTAGTTTAACGCAATGTTTTTCATACGTGTTTCTCGATTATTTTTTTTAAAGCGCAACGCCAAAACAGTCCCACTTCCAGAAGAACCTGTTGAAACATAATTGGACCAAGTGCCATCTTCTGGAAGGGTAGTTTCTGGATATTCTCCATATTCTTCTTTTCTCTCAATCTAGAAAGAAGAGCGTTGCTATCGGAAACATTATCAGCCAATTTTCCTGTTCTGCTTTCTAATGTTGTCGTAAAAATATCATTATAATTTGAATTACTCATTTTGTTTTCCTTTTTTTAAGTTAAAATTTAGTCTAAATTCCGGAATTGAAATTCCAAAAGATCTCTCGTTGAAAGCTTTGAAAGATCTGATTGTCCAGTCATTTTTCCCTTAACCGAAAAGGAGGCTTCCTTGGCCTTTTCGGATTCTTCGACTTTTTTCTTTATTGTTTGAAGCGTTTTTTCTTCGATTAAAGAATTTCTAATTTTTGGGTTAAGCCAAACGGCTTTTTCATAAGCCTCTTCCAAAGAGGAGACGAGCTTATTTTTCAAAAGGGAAGCCATTTCTAAAGAAACGTCATTAAAGAAGGGGTGCTTTTTTGTCCCCGCTTCATCAACCGCGTCATCAAAGGATTTTAGTAAAGATAAAGCCTTCTGAAGAAGGGGTTTATCCTTATTTTCCCCTTTTTGAAGAGGGGGCTTTGATGGAAATGAAACCTGATAAAGGGAAGCTAATTTCTCCAAAATGACTTGAGGATTTCTCCCCCTCTTTATGTTTTTCTTCTTTTATAGTTTTCGGCAAAGAAGAAAAAAGTTTTTCTAATTCTTCTCTTGTTTTAGTTGTCATAACCAAATACTCCTTTTGTAGTTTAAAATAAAGAGATTGAAGAGATCTTCCTTCTCTTTTTTCGTATTACTCAGACGTTTTTTCTTGTAATAATCCTCTGAATAATTGCTTGATAAAGTTATCCCAAGCTGGTTCATTTTTTCTTCTGCTTCTTTTAAAGAAGAGACTTTTTCACCATTGGGCAACTCAAAATCTGTCTGAAATAGGCTGTTAATAAAGGCCATAATTCCTCCATAAAAAAAGAAGGCTAAAATAAATTTAACCTTCTTTTATAGCTTGTTAATAAAATAACTTAATTTAACTTCTTATCTTCCAAAAATTTAACAAGAACCTGATTTGGCTTTTCATCTTTATCTTTTATTTCAATTGAAAAAAGCTTTGTGCAAATTTTATAAAATTCATTTTGATTTTCATTTGCCCAAGAAAGCAATCCTTCAATTCCACCCATTTTATCAAAAACCTCTAACCAGATTTTTTTCATATCTTTTGGAGGCGTTTTTCTTTTTACCATACCTCACCTTTTTCTTGTATTAAGGGTTAAAAATCTTTCACAAACCCTGTTGAAATATTGCTATCAACCTTCTTATCTTCTTTTAACTCTTCTGTTTTAAAGTGTGCTTGCAAGGCCATTTCTTTTTGAGTGAGATCTCGCTTTGATTTAAACTCATTTTCCTTTAAGAGAAGCTCTTTTCTTTTAATTTCAAGCTTTTCTTTTTCAATCATAAAGGTGTTTTTAAGTTTTTCTTGCTCAAGTAAAAATCCAAGATTAGGCCCTGGATTTTCTTTTGAGGAAAGCTCTTTTGAAATCTTATCAAACGTCGATTCAATCACACTCTCAAGGGATCTTGCTTTGGGCAAGTATTGCGCAACCACATCCACCATTTCCTTATAAAAAAGCAACAAGAGAGGCTGCACAGATACATTTTGAAGCGCATTTTGAACGATTCCATTTAACGAAGAAAGCACATCTGATGTCTTTTTAAGCTCTTCTTCCTGGTTAAACAAGCCATCTGTTCCAATTAGAAAGCTCATTTGGCGGATTTTTTCTTCCCGTAAAATACGAAGAGCTTCTTTTGAGGCCTCCTCATCTTGTCGTTCTTCTTTAGAAAGAAATGAAAGCAATAAATCCTTTGAAAAAAGCTCTGCAATCATCTCGGCCTTTAGACGGTAAAGATCCGCAATAAAGCGTTGCATATCATTTTGCCGGTCTTGGTTTCTTAGGTTCCCAAAGTTTGTTTTTCGAACAACGGCAGTGGCAGTTTCTTGTGGGTTAGAAGCCCCTCTCATAATATCAGAAATTCCTGTGATATTATAAATTTGCATCATAATATCCTTCCTGCGTTCAGCAAGCTCTGATAGGGCTGCGACATATTGTTCCAAAGGAATAAAGTCGATAACCCCTTTAATTCCGCCGTTTTCCTTAAGTTTTATAAAGTCTTTTAAGGCCACCAATACATTTTCTTTTTCCAAAATATTTTGTAAATCGGGGAAAGATCCATCGTAGGCTCCAGAGACTTTAAACGCCTGCGTAATCATCCTCATTCGGTAATTAACCCCATTTAACTCATCTAAGAGTTCTTTAATCAAAATATAATCAGGAATAGGAATAATGCTATCATTCGTTAGGGTCGCAAACAAGGGCTTTGGACACGGGAAAAAGTCCTTCAAATGCAAAGGATCCTCTAAAACCTTGAAGAATTTTGTGCCATTCTTTTCAAACCAATAGACTTTTTTGGTAACTTTATCCCAAACTTCGTAAACGACATAGGATTTAAAGTCTTTTTCATCTTCTTTTAGATTGATTTGTAAGCTTTCCAAACTTTCTTTTCCAAAACTTTTTTCAATCTCCCTTAAAGACATATAAACGCGTCGAGCCACCCAAGTGACATCCTCCCAAATTCCAACATTATCACAATCGGCAATAAAGCAAGACGGATCCACATATTGCGACAAGACATTTTCGGAAACTTTAATATCTTCGCCGTCAATTTTTGTAAATTCACCTTGATATCTTTCCCAAAGAAGCCCCATGCCAGAGATAAGAAAATCATTTCTTGCATATTTCAAAACACTATCGAAATCGGCTTGAGAAACACTCCATTTCAAAGCTTTTTCAAGAATTTTACAAGCATATTTTTCGCCTTTAGAAGCCTCTTTATTTAAGCGTTTGATATGAATTTCGGGACACTTAAAGTAAAGAAAGGGCTTTAATGTTTCAACAGAGGACCAAAAAATATTGTAATGTCCTGATTTTCCTAACGTTGATTCACTATCCTTATAAAATTTTCGCGTTTTATCGACAAGATTGTGGTAATCATAATATTTCTTTTCGGCATCCAAAACTCGTTTTTGCCAAAAAGAAAGTGATGTATTTTTTGATAATTTACTCATTTTCATAAATTCCTAAAATGCTTGATTCTCGAATAACAACCACTCCTTTTTCAGGGGTTGGCAGCTCATCAAAGCAATGAAAAAGAACCTCTTGTCCTTTTTTAACAGAATAAACAAGAGGCCCTACACTTTCTACAATTCCTTGATTTGAAATCCCTTTTAGAGAATCAGTTAGAATAAGAGAACTTTTTTTAGGCGCCTCTTTTAACCTAACGAAAATCCGATCCGAAACGGCATTTAACATTTAAAACTCCCAATAAAAAAAGACGCCTTAAAAAATTAAGACGTCTTGACAACAACAAGCTTACGCGTTTTTAGTGTAATCTATTCAAAAAACAAATACAACTAGTATTTAAAATAAGAATTTTTATTACTCTTTTTAGACGCTCACCAGGATAAATCGAGCTTTTCTTCTTGAAAAAGATCTTCAAAAGAAACACCAGATTTGTAAAGCTTTGGCGGTGTTTTTTCGAAAACAGGCTCTGCAAAGGTCAAAGCTAAAGCATCCCCAATATCAGGAGAATGCCCTAACCTCTTCTTAAGTTCATCCTTGCTTTCAAGCTGTAATCGCCCATAGCTATCATACTTTTTTTGAACCGAAATCAAATCAGAAAGCACGCCTTCATGTTCTAAAAGCTCAACGGGCAATTTTCCCGAAAGCCATAATCGAATACCGTCCCACATTTCGGCACGTTTATTGACATATCTATCCTTTTGAATGGCTTTAGCACCAAAATTTATCCCAACAACAATCTCGGAAAACCCTCTATCATTTAGGATATCGTAGACCCCTGCCCCGGAATTTCCCAAATCTAAGAAAATCTTATGGGGATGCACCTCATAGATTAAAGCTGTTAATCGATTGGCAATATCCACTGTATCTTGAGAGGACAAAAGCTCATACTTAAAACACGACCGGCCTTTTCTGTAAACAAAAGCACTTTTATCTGATCCAAATCTGGCAATATCGACTCCAATCACAAGTGGACTTTTGGAAAGAATTCCTTTCGTTTGAAAAGCTTTTAAGATCAATCCAGATGAAATTAACGTCTTATCGGCTTGAGATTTAGGCTCTCCCAGCCAAATATGTGGATATTCTTCTGGTCTATCTTTGAGGCATTTTTTGGCCTGAAATTTAATTTCTTCGGGACAGAAGGGATTATCCATAAAATTAACTTTTTGAACCAACGTCCTTTTATCGGGATGTTTGCCTAAAATCATCCAAAGAGCATCGTTTTCATTTTCTCTATTCATAGAAATCCAGATTTCGGAGCCTTCCTTTCGAATGGTTGGATCTAAAATATTCCAGCTTTTCTTTGTAATAGATTGCCCTTCTTCAATCCAGCAAATATCCGCCCCTTCTAAGGACTTTATCTTTGAGGCATCCTGATCTCTTAATCCCTTAAAGATAATTTTCGTTCCTGTTAGCTTATTTTCGATTTTTCTTTCAAAAATTTTGTAATCTGAGAGGCCTAATTTTTCAATTCTATCGGAAAGCAGCTTATAAACAGATTCTTTAATACTCTCTTGAATTTCACGTACACAGACAATAAAAAGCTTTTCCATTCGCCCTTTAAGGAGGATGCTTTCGGCAAAAGCATAACTTTTTCCCCCTGCCCGCCCTCCATAATAAAGCTTATAGCGTTTTTTTTCTTTTAAAAGAGGAGAAAACAGAACAGGAATTTCTAATTTAATTGACACGTTCTTCCTTTCTTTAAACATAGAAAAAGGAAAGAACCTTTCGATTCTTCCCTTTTTTATTTTTCTTTGAAGTTAATCTTTAACTAACCCACCTATTGCGACATTTTACAGAATAATAGCATAGTCATTTATTCTTGTCAAGCATATTTTAGAAATTTATATTCCTTTCGCAGATAGCTTTAATTCTCTGTAAATTAAAATGTCTTTTTCCTTTTTCTTTAAGGCTTCTTCATCTTCCAGTTTTCCATAAATCTCTTCGTAATTATTAGAAACAGCCTTTGTTTTATAAAGATCAAACATATCCTGATCTTCTGAGTAAATCAAAGAAACAGGCTCAATTTCGCCTTTTCTTGTTAAATTAACAAGGTGATAGGAGGGCGTGTTTTTCTTATTAACTTTGACATATTTAACAGCGATGTAGGAGGAACTTTCTCTTTTTTTGGTAAAATAAGACTCTTCCGAGAAGTATAAATCCTCATTAACTCTACGTTTAACAATTCCTAATCCCGATTCTCTTCCCACTTTTTCAAGCGCCTTAAGTTGGAAATAACTTCCATGGAAAGGAATGAGCTTTGTCTTTGCTTTACTGTTTTTAAGGATGAAATCAAATAATTTTTGCTTATCTTCTTTTTTTGCATGACCTGAAATATAAATATCATTCAAATACGTCACTTCTTTAAAGCGATTAGACTGATCTCTTGTTGCATAGATTTTTGGGGAGGCAATATGCAATAAATCTTCGATTAACCGTTCATATTCGCATTCATTTCCAGGGATACATGCCTGCATTAAAGCGACGACATCTTCAGAGCATAAATTGATTTTATCATCCCGCCCTAAGCTCATCAAATTCATTCTTGAAAACGTCTCGTTTTGACATCCCGAGACCAACCAAGCCTGCTCATTTCTTTCCAAATTTTGGATTTCTTTTGTTTCTTTTCCAGTCATATTTTTATTGCATAAATAAATAGGAATAGAAAACGTGTCTTCTTTAATAAGCTTTGATTCTAAAAGAATCTCATAAAAAGAAATAAGGCGTTTTCCTGAAAGAATAACCGCCTTTTTCCCTGATTTTTCTGCTGCGTTTACAAAGTTAAATAAAGCCTCCATATTTGAAGAAATAACAGAGCCAATAATACGCTTGGATTTGTTTTTTTCAAAAAGGTGTAAAATCCCACTTCGAATTTCCTCTTCCGGAACACCTGTAGCGCTTAATCCAGCCCTTGTTGCGTCATCAATTAAATAATCGACCCCTTTTTCTTTACAAAGCGTCTTTAATCTATTGAAATCAAAGGAATGCCCGAGCTGAATTTTGGAAAGCTTATAATCTCCCATATGAAGGAAATTTCCGGCCTCTGTTTCGATTAAAAAAGCTGATGCTTCTGGAATGGAATGAGAAACAGCAATCGGATGAACCTTAAAATCTTCACTCACTTCAATAACGGATTCTTTATCAAAAAACTTAACAGGGATTTCTTCAAAAAGGTCTCTAACAGCTGGTTCAATTCCTTCACTAATAGCTTTATAGGTGAATTTATTGACGTGTAAAACCGGAAGTTTTAAGTCATTTTTGTCGCCAAAAGTTGCTTCTTCTCTTAGTTTTTTAATCAAGAAAAGATAATCCGAAATGGCTCCAATATGGTCCAAATGCCCATGGGTAATGAACAGATCATCAATTTTGCCTAAATAAGGAATCAAATCTGGCATAACCCTATTATATTCTGTTGAAATATCGTCAACAAACATAGAGCCTAAATCGACCAATACATTAAGATTTTTATTATTTTTTTTGACAGTAAAAAGAGTAGAATTCGCTCCAATTTTCGTAGGATTGCATCCTCCTAAAAAGGAAACTTTAACAGAGGGGGTGTTCATGATTTCTCCTTTTTTTTCTTTAACTATAAACACCCCGAAATGAAGTTTCAAGGTAAAATCGACAAAAAAAGGAACAAAAAAATTCCCTCTTAAATTCAATAGGTTATACCTGATAAAAATTCAAAGGTTTATTTCAAATAAAATAAAAAATTATTCAGTTTAGAAGAAAATATTTCCTTAGAAAAATAATTTTTCTATTAAAAATCAAATAGATATAAACAATAAAAGGAAAATAAGGAAAATCCTAACTTTTTTTAATTTTTTCGAGTCGTCTTAAGAGTTTCTTTCCCCTTTTTCTTAAGATCTGATAAATCCTTTCTTTGAAAGACATTTTTAGACGAAATTTCTGTCTTAATATCTTTTTAATAAGCTTTCCATTTATCGCATAATCAGGGTCATTTTCCTTTATGCTACTATAATTGAAACGTGCTAAAAGAATATGCTTGGAAACCTCTTCAAAACTCTGTTTATCAAAGGCCTTTGTCGTATTAGAAAAGTAAATTAAATCTATCTTTTTATGGGGGAAAGCCTTTTGCAAAAAATTAAAAGCTTTTTTTAAATCTTTTTTATCTGTTAATTTTTCTTCAGCGTTTGGGGTTTCAATGTAAACAACTAAAAAACTTTTTGCCTGTTTAATTAAAGAAAATAGCCGCCCTATCCGCCTTTGATATTTTTCAAAAATGCTAGGATACGCTTCATCAAAAGGCATTTTTTCAAGAAAATCGTGATTAAAAACAATTTTATTTCTTTTATTTTTATAAATTTTACATAAATTTTTCTTATCCAAATTTGTTGTTTTTGTGTCAACCAAATCTTCTTTTTTAAAAAAATCCTTAAAACAAGAGCTTAAAATTTCAATCCGACCTAAAAAATCAGATCCATAAAGCCAATCGAAAGGAAAAGATTTAATCTGAAGCCCAGCCCCTCTTAAAGCTTGAGTGCAAGAACACGCTTCCCCTATCCCAAAAATCAAATCATATTTTTTCTTCACTCTAAATTTCCTCAAACTTAAATTTTTTCTTCTTTTTTTGTTTAAAATCAGGACGAAATTCTTTAAATATTTTTTTATAGTGTTTAAAATCATTTTCTTTAGAAGTCACATCTTCTTCTTTTGTAAAAAAATCAACTCGCCGAATAAAAATATGAGGATTAAATACATTTTCCTGTATTTTAGAACAAAAATCATTTTCCAAAATGATTAGTAAATCAAATTCATTTTCAACAAGATTATCTAATTTTTCATACAAAAGATTTATTTTCTCTGTAATGTCAGATTCTTCTTTTGAGGGATATTTAAATATGTAAAGATTCTTTTTCCCATCGGAAGATGTTTGAATAAATTTATTCTTTAAATAGGAAACTCTGCTCAACAATTCTTCTTTATCTTCTTTTAAAATTTGAGCAGAAAGATTGTTTATCATAATTTTCATAGATGTTTTTCCATGGAAACAGATTCCTGTATTTTCACATTTCCACATTGGTTTTATATTTTTAATTTCTCCGGAACAAACCTTGTCTAAATGTGATAAAGCGTAAATTAAATTATCAACATTTAAACAATTTACCCAAGCAAACAAACTACTTTCAACAAAATGGTATTTTAGAAAAAATTGAAAGGAAATTTCGCAATTATATCCTAAAGAAATAATATGCCCATACTTCCTCACTTGTTGTTTAATAAAAAACATAACTTTCCCCTAAAACTCACCTTATTTAAAGGCATTGACCACGTCTACAACCCTTTGAACTTCCTTCTCAGTCATAACAGGAGAGATAGGCAAGGACATTACTTCCCGATGGATTTTTTCTGTAATTGGAAGGGATAAGTCCTTAAGTTCCACATAAGCCCCTTGATGATGTGGCGCCGTAGGATAATGAATATTCGTTTGAATTTCGTTTTCTTCCAAATACTTTTGCAAACGTTCCCGTTCTTGCGTCCGAACAACAAAAACATGCCAAACGTGAGACAATTCGTCTTTCGTTGTAGGAAGAGTAATTAAAGGGTTTTTAATATGTTCTCTATAATAAAGGGAGATTTCTCTGCGTTTTTGATTGTCTTCATCCAAATAAGGCAACTTCACATCCAATAAAGCGGCTTGAATTTCATCCAATCTAGAATTTTCCCCTTTATAAATATGATGATATTTTCTATCAGATCCATAATTGGCCAAAGCTTTTGCTTTTATATAAAGTGCCTCATCATTTGTCGTAATGGCCCCTGCATCTCCCAAGGCGCCTAAATTCTTACCAGGATAGAAAGAAAATCCTGCCGCATCCCCTAAATTTCCCACACGTTTTCCCTTATACAAAGCCCCATGCGCTTGAGCGGCATCTTCAATCACCTTTAGATTATATTTTTTGGCAAGTTCTCCTATTTTATCCATATCCGCTGCTTGTCCATATAAATGAACAGGCATAATAGCCTTTGTTTTTGAGGTAATTTTCGCCTCAATTAAATCTGGATTCAAACAGAAAGTCTCTTCATCTGGCTCCACTAAAATAGGGGTGCATCCATTTTTTGAAATAGCTAAGATTGTGGCAATATAGGTATTGGCAGGCACAATAATTTCGTCTCCTTTTTGAAATCCATACGCTTGAATAATTAAACTTAAAGCCTCTAGTCCATTTCCAACACCTAAAGCATATTTTGTTCCACAAAAATCAGCAAAATGCTTTGAAAAAGCTTCATTTTGTTTCCCTTGAAGATACCAACCAGAATCCAAAACCTCTTTTATTTTGGCATCCATTTCAACCCGAAACCGCTCATTTATCTTATGCAAGTCTAAAAATTTAATCATCGCTATCTCCTTGATGTTTTATTAAAGTATAGCAAAAATTAAAACTCTCACAAGGGAATAATGTCTTATTTTGTCATAAAAATTTACGATTTAAAAGGGAGATACTTCTTGATTTTAATTATAAAAATAGAGTATTCTATATAAGTTCTTTGAAGAACACTAAATTTAATTTCAATAAGAATGGTTCAAACAAACATGGTAAAAGCTTGTATAAAAAACGTTAAAATTTCTGGTATTTCATCCGTCGTTCCCCCAAAGGAGATCTCTTTACTAGATAATAAAAATCTTTATTTTGGAGATAAGCGTCGTATTGATAGAGTTGTCAATTCTTCTGGGTTTTTAAAGCGCAGGGTGGCTGAAGACAACGTCACAACGGCTGATTTATGTGAAAACGCGGCAAATGATTTACTTTCAAAATTAAAGATAGATAGAGCCTCCATTGATGCCCTTTTATTCATCAGTTATACCCCTGATTTCTTGATGCCAGCCACGTCATATGTCTTGCATAAGAAGCTTGATTTGTCTGATAATTGTGTCGTTATGGACATCCCGCAAGCTTGTTCTGGATATGTATTGGGAATTTATCAAGCCTCTATGTTGTTAAATAATGGCTGTAAACGCGTCCTTCTTTTGGTGGGTGATACATTTAATAAATTCACCGATATGTTTCAAAATAATTCTGCCCCTGTTTTTGGGGATGGCGGTTCTGCAACTTTGTTGGAACGAGATGAAACAGCTGATGATATGTATTTCAACATCCAATCAAATGGGCACTACTACGACGCCTTAGTTTGTGAAAATGGTGGATTTCGGAATCCTCCTAAACCCGAAGACTTTTATGAAGATGGCACATTTAAGTATGGCTCCAAAATGGATGGAGGGAAAATCTTCCAATTCACATTAAGGGAAATTGCTCCAAATGTGGCAGAACTTTTCAAGTATTCCGGACAAAAGAAAGAAGAAATAGATCATTTTATCTTTCATCAAGCCAATAAATTTATTGTTGAAAACGTAGCAAAAACACTTGAAATTCCAATGGAAAAAACGCCTATTACAACTTTGACACAATATGGAAATACTTGTGGGGCCTCAATTCCGTGCACAATTTCTGACAGGATTCAAGAAAGCGTCTCTCAAAAGAAAAACAAAATTCTTCTTTGTGGCTTTGGCGTGGGGTTAAGCTGGGCCTCTGTTTTACTTACAACAGATAAAATTTATTGTTCTCCCCTTCGAGATTATGAAAATGATTAGGATTGTTAAATATACGTCTCAAGATAAAAAGATTTGGAATGATTTTATTTCCTCTTCCAAAAATGGGACGTTTATGCTTAATCGAGATTTTATGGACTATCATGCCGATAGATTTCATGATTTTTCGCTTATGTTCTATAAAAAAGAAACTTTGATTGCTCTTTTACCGGCGTCCTTACATGGAACTGAGGTGCGTTCACATGGCGGATTAACCTATGGGGGCCTTATTTCAAACAAGGATTTAAGAGCCGTTGATGCTTTAGAAATCTTTGATGATTTAAAGATTTTTTTTAAAGAAAATAACATTTCCGAACTTCTTTATAAACGGGTTCCTAGCTTGTATTACACCTATCCGTCTGACGAAGATATTTATGCCCTTTTTAGAAATAACGCTATTTTGTATCGCAGAGATATTTCAACAGTTGTCGATTTAAAAGAGAGAATTCCTTTTAATACACGACGCAAACGAAATCTTAAAAAAGCCGAAAAAGCAGGCCTTGAATTCAAAGAATCAACAGATTTTGAAACCTACATTTCTCTTTTAACGGATATTTTGAAAGAAAAACATAACGCCTCCCCTGTTCATAGTGCACAAGAGCTTCACCTTCTAAAGGAAAGATTCCCAGAAAATATAAAGCTTTATGCGTCGTTTAAAGAAGGACAAATGATGGCAGGCGTCTTAATGTTTTCAACTCCCAAGGTCGCTCATGCCCAGTATATTATGAACTCGTTTGACGGCCGCACTATCGGGGCCCTTGATTTTGTTTTTGATAAGCTCATTAATGAAGTCTATACTGATAAAGACTATTTTGATTTTGGTATTTCAACCGAAGAAGAAGGACGCTTTTTAAACGAAGGCCTTATTGAACAAAAGCAAGAATTTGGCGGCAGAGCGCTCCTTTATGATTCATATAAATTGGAAATAAAATGACGCAATCTCTTTTTAAACACGTAAAAATCACTGGAATTTCATCTGTTATTCCTCCTCAAGAAATATGCTTAGAAGATGAACTTCAGTATTATGATAACAATATCAAGAAAATAGAACGCACACGTAAAATGGTGGGGCTTTATAAACGCCATGTCGCAGATGAGGATGTGACAGCCTCTGATTTAAGCGTTGCGGCAGCCGAGCGTCTTTTAACGGAAATGCAAGTTAATAAAGATGAAATTGACGCCTTAATTTTTGTCGTTCAAAATCCTGATTATTCTTCCCCTGCGACCGCATGCGTTATGCACAAAAGATTAAAAATGCCTTTGTCTTGTCCTGCTTTTGATGTGAATCAAGGGTGCACAGGATATACCTACGGCCTTTGGCTTGCGCATTCTTTAATTGAAGGCGGACAATGTAGGAAAGTTCTTTTATGTGCAGGAGATACCTCTTCTAAAAATGTGGATCTACGCAACCGCGTGACGGCTCCTATTTTTGGGGACGCAGGAACAGCAACGCTTTTGGAATATACCGATAAAGAAACGCCTGCCTATTTTGAACTTGGAACAAAGGGCGAAGGATATAAAGCCGTCATTGTTCCCGCAGGTGGGGCAAGAATTCCTTTCAAAAAAGACGAAAAAGAGAATGCTGATTTAATAAAGGACTTAAAAAAAGGAACAAATACAACCAGCTTAAAAGACATTCATATGGATGCTTCAGCTGTATTTAACTTTACAATGA
The DNA here is from genome assembly GCA_009929265.1 of Alphaproteobacteria bacterium. Classification (GTDB taxonomy): domain Bacteria; phylum Pseudomonadota; class Alphaproteobacteria; order CASFRQ01; family SAAU01; genus SAAU01. The sequence goes on along the minus strand of SAAU01000001.1, from coordinate 85,537 downwards.
CCGTTGTTCCTGCTCATCTTAAATCTTTAATGGATTTTGCAAAGAAAACACCTGAAGATATAGAGGCTCTTGTCCTTCATCAAGCAAATAGGCAAATCATTCAAATGATTGGGAAAAGCTTGAACTTTCCCCTTGAAAAAGTCCCCTCGTCTAGTGTTGAAAAGTTTGGAAATCAAACAATTGCTTCTATCCCGTGCACAATATGTGACACTTTAAAAGAATCTGTTGAATCTAAAAAACAAAAGCTTCTCCTTTCTGGCTTTGGTGTTGGATTATCTTGGGGATCGTGTATTTTAACGATTGAAAAAATATATTGTTCTGATATATATATATTTGAAAAAGATAAAAACTTCAAAACTAGATCTCAACTCATTAAAGAATGGAAAGAAAAATTAGGAGAATAAATAATGAAAAGAGAAGCCTTTTTAGAGGAAATTAAAGAAGCTATTCAAGCAGACGAATTGAACGAATCAGATTTTCTTTTAGATATGGATGAATGGGATTCCTTGGCGGAAACAGCCGTTCTTTTGGCCTTTAGTAGCAATCTTAACCTCTTTTTAGAAGTTAGCAAAATCAGAGAATGCAATACCGTCAAAGAACTTCTGGATTTAGGAAATGCAGAATATGAATAAGACAAAAAAGCTTATTATCATCGGAACGGGTGAGACGGGGCTTTTAGCATATGAATTTTTTACACATGATTCGGAATATGAAGTTGTTGGATTTTCCGTTAATAGGGCTTATTTAAAAGAATCAACTTTCCAAAATCTTCCTGTTGTTGCGTTTGAGGAGTTGGAAACCCTCTATCCTCCAAAAGAATACGAGGCCTTTGTCGCCCTCAGCAGTTCTCATTTAAATAGAGATAGAACTAGGCTTTATAACGCAGCTAAAGTAAAAGGGTATCATTTGGCCAGTTATATCAGCTCTGATGCTCTTGTTTGGCATAATGTTGAAATAGGCGAAAACTGCCTTGTTTTGGGCGCCTCAATCCTTCAACCTTTTTCCCAAATCGGCAATAATGTTTTTTTATGGTATAAATCAATCATTGGACATCATAGTGTTGTAGAGGATAATTGTTTTTTTGCCTCCGCCGGCATTGCAGGATTTTGCCATGTGGGAATGAATTGCTTTTTGGGAGGCAGTTGTCTTATTGGGGAGAATATAAAAATCGGCAAAGATAACTATATTTCAATGGGAACTGTTCTTTCTAAAAACACCAGAGATAACAGTATTTATAGGGGGAATCCTGCCAAAAAAGTAAAAGATTTTTCGGCAACTTATTTTTGCCAGGTTAAAGAGGGAGAATAATTTATGAAGTGGAAAAAAATGGGGCAAATCTATCAACCCACTGGGGAGGATAGTTGGAAAAACCAATTTGCAATATGCCCTATTCCTTATTTAATTGAAAAGGATAGACTTCGTATTTACACCAGTCTTTGCGATAAAAATATGATTTCAAGAGAAGGCTACATTGACGTTAATCCTGAAAACCCATCTGAGGTTTTAGAAATCTCCGAAAAACCATTTTATGATATTGGACGACCAGGAAGCTTTGATGATCACGGATGTGGCGCAATTGATGTTGTTAAGGTTGAAGACAAACTTTATATGTATTACATCGGCTTTCAAATGGGGATTAACGTCCCCTACTATATGTTTGGCGGCCTTTCGATAAGTGAAGATGGCGGATATAGCTTCAAAAAATATTCCCAATCCCCCGTTTTGGATAGACAAGGCGATGAAATCTATGCCAGATGCGGCATTCAAGTCTTAAATGATAACGGTAAAATCAAAATGTGGTATGTCGGCTCTTGTAAAGAGGGCTGGACAGAGGCTCAAGGTAAATTAAAACCTCTTTATACCATGATGTATACCGAATCTGACGATGGAATTCACTGGAATAAAGACCCTATTCAATGTATGGAATATGCCAATGAGGATGAGCATGGCTTTGGCCGACCTCACGTTTGGAAAGACGGCGATTTATATAAAATGATTTATTCGATTCGGACTTATTCTAGAGGGTATTATTTGGGGTATGCCGAATCAAAAGATGGAATTCATTGGGACAGAAAAGACGGTGAAGTTGGAATTGGACTTTCTAAAACAGGATGGGATAGCGAAAATTTAAGCTATGCCTATCGCTTTGTGTATAAAGATAAAACTTATCTTTTCTATAACGGAAATGGATGCGGAAAAACCGGTTTTGGATATGCCGTTTTAGAAAAGGATTAACGCATGACGTTTATTAGGGCTTTAAAGAAACGATATAAAAAACGCAAAAATAAAAAAATTTTGGAACGTGTTAAACAGGCAAATCTTCCTCCTGTTGTTGATTTTTATGAGTATAAAAGACAAGGCATTGAATTTAATAAAGATAATATTGAACGCCTTGTTTTGGGATCTTCTCATGGGCAAGCAGCCGTTGATACAGGAATCATCCCAAAAACGTTCAATCTATCCATTGCGTCTCAAGATATGTATCAATCTTTTAAGCTTTGCGAAAAATACATTCCAACCTTGCCACACTTAAAAACAGTCATTTTGTTTTTTTCTGTCTTTTCATCAGGGGCCGAAATGCAAAAAACAGTAAACGCTCCTTTATGCCAATACTATAAAAATATTTTTGATATTGATTTTAAATACCCATGGGATGGTGTTTATTATAAGGATGCCATTGACTTTATGAAATCAAACCTTCCTCCTTTGAATAAAGATTATATGGGATATTCCCCTATTGAGGGCGTTTTTAATGAAGAAGTCTCTCTTATAAACGTAAAAGGACACATTAAGCACGCTAAACGCAACACCCATCAAGAAGAATACGTCCGTCAAATTCATAAACTTTGTGCCCAATATGGGTTAAATCTTCTTGTTGTTATCCCTCCTCACTCTCCTGATTATCATAAGAAATGCAAAGAACTTTGCCCTCAATATAATGTTGATTACACAAAATTATTTACCCCCTTATTTGATATAACGAATAAAGAAAATATCAAATTTTTAGACTATTTTAATGCAAAAGAATTTGAGAATGATGATTTTTGGGATTGGGAGCATTTAAATTCAAAAGGCGCTGTTAAATTTTCAAAATTATTCTTAAAAGAACTCGAAAGGAACTCTTTATGAAAATCCCTGTGTTAGCTTCTCTTGAAAAGACCTTAAGGCATGCCATAAAAGGAAAGAAAAAAGCCAAAAACAAAGGCAGCGTCCTTTTAACAAATGTTATCTTGGATATTAGCTATTATTGTAATGCTTCTTGCCCTTTTTGCCCACGGCAACTGCTTTCTCCAAAAATTAGCGGATTTATGAGTAAAGAAATCTTCTATACCAGTATGAAGCAAATTGAACAAATGGAATCTGTTAAAATTATTACATTGGCGGCCGAGGGCGAACCCCTTATGCACCCTGATTTTGATGAGTTTGTGGATTATTTAAAAAGCAAAAATTACACTGTCATTTTTCCCACAAATATGGCTTTGGCGCATAAACATTTTGATGCCATGATGAAGTGTGATGAAATTATGTATTCTATTGAAGGAGATGATAAAGAAAGTTATGAATCCTCTCGAATTAACCTCAATTTCGAACAGGTTTTTGAAAACATTAAGAAATTTCATGAACTTGTTGAAGAACGAAGAAAAAAAGGGCTTCATACCCCAAACACCAGCATCAATTTCATTGTGACGAAAGAATCCCGCATTAAAAAATTCATTGAACTTTGGCATCCTTTTGTTGATTTTTTAAGAATTGGTCCTGTCGGTCCGGTTATGAATTACAATAAAAAGACTAAGAAAATTGAACCTAAAGCAAATGAAAAAATGGAAAAAATCCTCCTTCCTTTAGGAAAAAACCCTGTGAAATTTTGCACACAACCTTTTAATATCACGGTTATAAAGCCAGATGGAAAAATGGGGCTTTGTTGTTCTGATTTTAATATTGATATTAACTTTGGATCGTATAAAAATATTAAAAAAGACTTTTATTGTAATAAAAATTTGAACAAGATAAGAAAAGAATTTCTAAACAAAAAACTTACCTTGTGTGAAAATTGTCCTCAACACCTTATGATAACACGCAAAGATTATGAAAAATACCTTCCGGAGTTAAAGAATATTGAGGAAAAATATAAAAATGTAACGGTTTATGCTTTGAGGTAAAAATGACTAAAATTCTTTTCTCTGTTCTTTCGAATGTCGCATCAAGAAGAAAGGGTTTAATCGATTCCTTTTTTCAAAATTTTATAGATTCATTGACGCAAAATGGAAACGAGGTTTTCCTCTTTCTTTCAAATGATTTTATAAAATCTTCAAAAGACAATGTCGTCCATTACTTTTACGATAAAGAGGATTTAATCAATAAAGTCAATCACTTTTCTCCAGAGCTTATTATTACCCCAAATCATGAAATTCCTTTGGATATTTTGGAAAACACATCTTGCCCAATTTTGGTTTATACGGCAGATAGTCCTGCTTATTTTAGAAACAAAAAATATATTAAGGAAAATAAAGATCGTTATTTCTTTATGCATGGCGGGTGGAATAATATTTTCCCTGCCATTTTGAAAGAGATTTATGATATAAAAGAGGAACAAAATTTCTACATTGGGCACACGACAAATGTTCAGGCTGACCCAAATGCCATAATCAAAAGAAATATTGGCTTTATTGGGTTTATTGGCTGGCCAGGAATTGCAGTAAATACGCTTATACATTCAAAAACACAAGAAGAATTCATCCATACGATAAACGAGATGGAAAAACAAGGAATTGATTCAATCGCCTATACGCAGATTAAAACATCTAATATTCGTATAAAAGTTTTGGATGCTATCCAAGATTTGGGGTTAGAGGTCTTTGGAATTCCAAATAATTTCATTCCTTGCGGGGGGTATTCTTGGGAACTTATGAAATGTTTTAATTTTAAGCAAGTTTTAACAACAAAAGAAAATGAAGAAATCCTTAATTCGTCTTTAATTTCCCCTAATTTATATAATTACCAAGCTCCAAATGGACTTTCTTGGCGTGTTTCTGACGTTATGGCCTCAAATGCGGCTTTAATTTCCCCTCCAAAAGACGATTTAAAGAAGCTCTCGCCCTATATCGACATTCCAACCTATGAGACACCTTCAGAATGCCGAGACCTCTGTCAAAAGCTTTTAAAAGACACTCTTTGGCGAAAGGAACTTGTTGAAGGATCTCAAAAAGCCATCAATGAATTTTGTCGCCCTATTCACACCTTGGAAAAAATTGAAAAATATATGGGAATTGACCTTATTCATAAGACGATGTCCTCTAAAGCTTCAAATTCTTCTTATAAATTAACGCCCTTCAAAAAGCACAAAAAGAAAAAAATTTCTTGGACACAAATAAAATACAAAATTTACTACAAAATATGGAAACATTTTAATAAACAACTAAAGAAAAAAGGATTTATTTCTTAAAACTAGGATATACATAATGCAAAAACCTTTAGTTTCAATAATTATTGCAGCTTATAATCATGAAAAATATATTAAAGAAACAATTTTATCTTTAATAGCCCAAACTTATCAAAATGCGGAATTGATTATTATCGATGATGGATCTTCAGATAAAACTTTTTCCATTATAAAATCGATGGAAGAAGTCTGTAAAAAACGCTTTATTCGTGTTGATTTTTCAACAAGGCCTAATAAAGGAGCATGCCAAACTGTTAATGAATTATTGAAAAAAACGAACGGAAAGTATATTTATATGTCCGCCTCTGACGATGTTGCCAAACCCACTCTTGTTGAAAAGGGGGTTTCTTTTTTAGAAGCTCATCAAGATTATGGCCTAGTTGTTGGAAATGACGAATTTATTGATGAAAATTCAAAAAGAATTGGATGGGATAAGGATAAAAACGAAACACCCTTAAAAACAGCTAAATATAAGACTTTTGCTGAATTTCTAAACAAGAAAAATTATTTTAATACCCCTGCTCTTTTTGGCACCTATCAAACTTTATTTTTTGGAAATTATATTCCAAATGGATATGTTTTAAGATCTGAAATTTTTAATAAAATTGGATATTATTCCCCTGATGCCCCTCTTGAAGATTGGTGGCTCATGATGCAAATTTCAAAATATTATAAAATTAAATATATTGATGAAATTTTCTTGTCTTATAGATGGCACTCGAAAAATACAATAAAAAACAAAGACTTACTAAGAAAAAACATTACAAAGACAAAAGAGTATGAATATACTCTCTTAAAAAAACTTGATGAAGGCAAAACGCTCCAAAACGTTCAAGAATTTTTAAAAACACCGGTTTTAATAAAAACAAAAACAAAATTTCTAATTTTTAAAAAAGAAATTTATGGAACTCCTTTTTTGAAGAAAACTGTTTTAAAAATAGCGAGCATAAAGATATTTTCAAAAACAAAAAAGCATTTTTGGAAATGATAAATTAAATGATGACCTATTTAACTGCTTTTATAAAATCATCATAATTTCGAATATAATCACTTTCATCATAGTGTTCGGACGCCAAAACTACGACGGCACACCCTTTTGAAAAGTTTGTAAATTCTCGCCAAACATTTCCTTCAATATAGATAGCTTTATCTGGAGAAGAAAGCGTAATTGTCTTTTTTTCTTCCCCATTATCAAGCATAAAATCACATTGTCCAGAGGGGCAGAAAATAACCTGTTTTAAGTTATAATGAGCATGTTTTCCACGAACAAGATCGTGTTTATTATCAAAAATATAATAAACACGCTTAACTTCAAAAGGAATATCTTTATTCCCTTCAAGGGCAATTAAATTTCCTCGATAATCTCCAATAACAGGAAAAAAAAGTTCTTTTACCCCCTTCATTTCACCTCACTTAAAAATTATTTAATGACCTCAATTCCATTCATATACGGCCGCAAAACTTCTGGCACAACAATAGATCCATCTTCTTGTTGATAATTTTCCATCACGGCAACTAAAGTCCGTCCAACAGCCAAACCTGACCCATTTAATGTGTGAACAAATTCGGTTCCTTTTTGCCCTTTAGGTTTAAATCTCGCATTCATTCGTCTTGCTTGAAATTCCCCACAGTTTGAACAGCTTGAAATCTCACGATATTTGCCTTGACCTGGAAGCCAAACCTCCAAATCGTATGTTCTATGAGAACAGAAACTCATATCTTGAGCTGTCAAAGAAATCACACGATAAGAAAGCCCTAACGCCTTTAATATATCTTCTGCTGAAGAGGTCATCCGTTCCAACTCAGTATAAGAATCTTCTGGTTTTACAATGCTGACCATTTCAACCTTATAAAATTGATGTTGACGAATAATTCCACGCGTATCTCGTCCGGCAGACCCTGCTTCCGAACGGAAACAAGGCGTTAAAGCCGTTATTCTGATAGGAAGAGTATCTTCCTCAACAACGCAACTATTTACCACGTTTGTCAAAGATGTTTCAGCCGTTGGAATAAGCCAAAACCCTGTTGTTGTCTTAAATAAATCTTCCGAAAATTTAGGTAAATTTCCTGTTCCAAAAGCAGCCGCATCTTTTACTAAAAGAGGCACTTCCATTTCTGTATAACCATGCTTTTCTGTGTGCATATCAAGCATAAATTGCCCTAAAGCTCTCTCTAGGCGAGCCAAGGCCCCTTTAAGCAATACAAAACGCGCTCCAGAAATAACAGCCGCTTGTTCAAAATCCATCATTTGAAGTTTTTCGCCTAATTCGAAATGCTCCAAAGGCTTAAATGAAAATTCTTTTTTCGTTCCAACTTTACGAAGTTCTATCGCATTTTCTTCTGCCCCATCAGGAGATTCATCAGACGGCACATTAGGAAGAGATCCTAAAAGTGTTTTTAGCTCTAAAGCTAAATCGTCATCTGTTTTTTGGATTTCTTCCATTTGGGATTTGAGATCTGCAACTTCTGCCAAAACTTGAGAAGCATCTTTACCCTCTTTTTTTAAAAGTCCAATTTGTTTTGAAAGTGTATTTCTTTTTGATTGTAAATCTTGATAGGAAGTCTGAAAAGCTCTGTTTTTCTTATCCATTTCAAGAACTTGAGCCGAAAGGGCTTCTAACCCACGCCGTTTTAAGGCTCTATCAAAAAGTTCTGGATTTTCACGAATCCATTTTATGTCATACATTTTTTTATCCTTTCAAAAATATCAATAACAGGAAGTTTATCCCACTTAAGACGTTTTGTAAAATAAATTTAGCAAAAAGCCCAATTAAATTTACCCCTAAATAAGGGAGCACGAAAAGCAAAATAAGAAGCAGTAAAAAACCATATTTTTCTGTTTTAGCATATTTAATTTCCATTTTTTGGGGAAGAACAGCCCCCAACATCCGTCCTCCATCCAAAGGAAGCAAAGGAAACAGGTTAAAGGCCATCAGTCCCAAAGAAAGCATAGACGTATTTAAAAGATTAAAATAAACCCATAACGGCAAAAAAGTTGATGGTTTTCCTAGGAAAAAAATCCCTAAAAAACATAGGATTGCCAATAAGAAATTAAATAAAGGTCCTGCTAAAGCCACCAAAAAGGTGTCTCGTTTGGGGTGTTTTAAATTTGAAAAATTAACAGGGACAGGTTTTGCCCAACCAAAAACAACCCCCGCATTTGATAAAAATAAAAGCAAAGGCAAGATAATCGTTCCCACTTTATCAATATGTTTTATGGGGTTAATAGAAAGCCTCTCTCTATTGTAAGCCGTTTTATCTCCCAACCAAAAAGCCATCATCCCATGAGAAATCTCATGCCCAATAATTGAAAATAAAACAGGCAAAATCCATGTGGATGCTTTAAATAAAATCTGTTCCATTTTTCTACTCTAAAACAGAAAGAACGCAAGACTGCTTATGAGCCTTTAACTTTTTACATAACGAAAGGGCTTCTGTTCTTGCTCTAAAATTCCCGATAAGCAAGCGGTAAAAGGTATTTTTACCAATTTTGACTTTTTTAACGCGGTGGGAATATTTAGAAAGGATTTGCTTTTGCTTTTTAAGAATATTCTCCCAAGCTTTTTCAACGGCCTTTTCATTTTGGGCTGACAAAAGCTGCACAGCAAAAGCTTTTCCAGTCTTTTTCAAAGCTTGTTTTTTTACCTGAGAGTTGTTTTTTTTCAAAGCCTCTTTTTCAGTCGCCTTTTTTGAATCTAAAAGAAGTCCTTTTTTTGTTGGAATTTCTTTGACTTTTGGAGGCGTTGGAGCCTTTTTTTGAACTTTCTTTTGAACGGGTTTTAAGGGAAGAACCTCTAAAGGCATTTCATCGGAAACCACAATTTGTGGCGCTTCCTCTTTACGGCCATATGTTTCTTCTTTAATCAACTTTTCAACATCTTCAGAATTTTTAACTTCTTCCAAAGCGATAGGTTCCTTTGGATCCTCTGTTGTTGGAGCGGTATGTTCAATTTGAAGCTCTTCTTTTTTCTTATCTAAAAGCTGATAGACTTTTTTATCCTGATTTGGAATATAAAGTCCCCCTTTATCAACAGGTCTTTCCTTAAATGGAATTTCATCTGCTTTGATAAAAACAGGATATTTTGTTTCATCAACTTTCCTATTTAATCGATAAAAAACAGCTATAAGGACAAAGAGCGCAAAAAGAATAAAGATAACTTTGCGAACCGTTTTTGTTTCCGTTGATTTTGATTCGGTTATTCTGAGCCCCTCAGGAATTTCAATTTCATCTTCCATTCCCATTTCCGTTTTGTTTTTCCCTTCGCTAAACAAAGGCTTTGAAGCGATTTTTTCTTCCAAAGAAGCCCTTAAAGAAGACACTTCACTTTCATTTTCTTCTTTTAAAAATTCAGGAGCAATTTCTTCCTCTTCATCAGAGAAAAACTCTTTTTGAAAATCAGAAAAATCTTCTTCGTTAAGATTTCTTTCCTTTTCATTTAAGAAACTTGGCGATTTAATAGACTCTTTAAATTTAGGATTTTGGACAAACTCTTCTTCTTCGTCTTCATCTTCTTCCTCTTCTTCTTTAGGAATAGAAAATTCAAAAAATTCGTCCGAATGATTTTCTTTTACAGTTTTAAAATCAAATTCAGGAGGTTTATTTCCTTCTTTTTTAAACGTTTCAAAAGAATCAAATTCATCGTCTTTAAAGCTTAAATCGTCAAGATCCTCTTTCATCTTTACATCTCCTCTGCGGGGGTCACACCAAAAATCTGAAGACCAGATGCAATCACATTCATCATCCCTAAAACAAGGGCGATTCTTGCTTTTGTAAGGTCAACATTTCCCTCATCAATAAAGCGTTTTGTTTCATCTGTTCTGCCTAAGTTCCAAAGCGAATGGAAATCAGAGGCCACATCATATAAGAAATAAGACAACCGATGGGGTTCATAAACACTTGCGGCCATTTCAACCTGACGTGGCCAAGTGGCCAACCGTTTAACAAGGGCAATTTCTTCTTCGCCCAATAAAGATAAGTCAGCGTCTTTAATAAATTCATCTGCTTTTGTGTTAAAGAAATTTTCTGCTTTTTTTCTAACAGACGCGGCCCGCGCGTGAGCATATTGAACATAGAATACAGGATTATCTTTGGATTGCTCTTTCACCTTGACCAAGTCAAACTCCAACTGAGAATCATTTTTACGAGTCATCATATAAAACCGTGTCACATCTTTGCCAACATCATTGAGCAAATCTCTAAACCAAACCAAGGTCCCTGCCCGCTTTGACATTTTCATTGGAACACCGTTTTCTGAAAAGTTAATCATTTGACCCAATTCAAAATCGATAGAGGCTTTTCCTTCTGTGACAGCTTTAACGGCCGCTTTCATTCTGGCAACATAGCCGGCATGATCGGCCCCTAAAACCATAATGAGCTTTTTAAATCCACGTTCGTATTTGTTAAGTTGGTATCCAATATCTGGCGTAAAATAGGTATAGGACCCATCTGCCCGTTTAAGGGGACGATCCACTTCATCTCCAAATTCAGTAGATTTGAAAATCGTCATTTTGTGGGGTTCCCAATCTTCGTCACTTTTCAACCCTTTTGGAGGAGGCAATTCCCCTTCATAAACCAACCCTTTGTCGGTTAAGATTTTCATAACCTTATCAACTTGACCTGATTCTGCTATCTTTTTTTCCGAAGAAAAAACATCAAATTTAATCCCTGCAAGCTCCAAATCTGTCTTAATAAGGCGCATCATCTCATGAATAGTCTTCTTTTTGAAATAAGGCAAATATTCCTCTTCAGAGGCATTTTTCCATTTTTCGCCATCTTCTTGAACAATAAGGGCCCCAACATCTTTTAAGTATTCCCCAGGATAAAGCCCTTCTGGAATTTCATCAATTTTTTCCCCTAAAGCTTCCAAATATCTCAGATAAGTGGATTTAGCAAGCTTTGCAACTTGAGCCCCTGCATCATTGATGTAGTATTCACGCGTCACATCATAGCCTACTTTTTGAAGCAAAGAGGATAAACAATCCCCAAAAATGGCTCCCCGTGCATGCCCTACATGAAGCGGCCCTGTTGGATTTGCGGACGTAAACTCAATATTTACTTTTTCATTATTTCCAATAAAGCTTTCCCCATAAGCGCTTCCTTCTTTTAAGATTTCCTCTAATTGCTTAGCCCAAAATTGGGGTTTCATACGCATATTTAGAAATCCTGCCCCTGCTTTTTCAACAGATTCAATATCAGGAAAGGCTTTTAACTTTTCCATTAAAATTTCGGCCATTTCGAAAGGCTTTTTATGAAAACGAGAAGCAAGCACCAAACACACGTTTGTAGACATATCCCCAAAAGAGGCATCCCGAGGCGGCTCTACAGAAAAACGAGACAATAAATCTTCTTCTATTGCCTCAAAAGTCCCCTTTTTAATTTCTGATTTTAGAAGATCTTCAATGTCTTCTTTTAATTTAGTAAAAATATTCATTTTTATCCCATTCAAGTTATGTTCTTAATTTTCTTAAAAATAAAGGTATTTCGAAAAAAAATCAAGCTCTTTTATCTTAAAGAAAGGCGAAAAAAGCCCTTTACGAATTTAAAATATTAAAATAGAATAGGGCCAGTTTATATTTTCATCTTGTGTGTATAAGGAGAAATTTAAGATGCGCTATTTGTTTTTATTCCTTTTAACCCTAGGCCTTGACCAAGTCTCAAAGCTTTGGATTTTGGCGAAACAAGTCACTCTTCCTATGAGAATCAATGAGTATTTCAACCTTGTTTTCACTTTAAACAAAGGGGTCAGCTTTTCCCTTTTTGCCTCAGATAAGCCAGGACATTCTTTGCTACTTTCTTTATTTTCCGCTTTAATTTTAATCTCTGTTTTTATTTTCTTTTTGAAAGAGAATTCGAAAGCTGGCAAAATCTCCTTAATTTTCATTTTAGCAGGAGGCATTGGCAATATTATAGATAGATTAAGAATCGGCTCTGTTGTCGATTTTTTGGATTTTCACTTAGGAAGCCTTCATTGGCCAGCTTTTAACTTTGCAGATAGCTTTATCGTTCTTGGGGTGGGCTTGTTTTTATTGCACGTTTTTCTAAAAGAACACGCCGAAAATAAATAAAGGAAATTTACTTATGAAAAAACTCTTTTTAATGCTCGCTCTTCTTTTCTTGGCAACAGCTTGCACCCTTTCCCCTCTTGTCGAAAGGGATAAAATGACAACCGATGAACAACTTCTCATTCCGCCAGACTATGACTTAAAACCAACTATAAAATAACTACTTAATGTTAAAGGAACTTTTTTAAATGACACATCCTGCTTTTGAAAAACTAGAAAAAAATTTTAATCAAACAAAAAACCTAGAAATGAAAACTCTTTTTCAAGAGGATAAGAATCGCTTTGAAAAATTTCATCTTGAACTTGATGATATGCTTGTTGATTTTTCAAAAAACAGAATAACGGATGAAACGTTTTCTTGTTTAATTGAATTGGCTAAAGAAAAAAAACTAGAGAGAGCCATTAAAGCAATGTTTTCTGGGGAAAAAATAAATACAACAGAACAGCGTGCCGTTTTACATACCGCTTTAAGGAATCTTTCAAAAAAGCCTATTTTTGTTGAGGATGTGGATGTTATGCCTGAAATCAACCGCGTTCGGGAAAAAATGCACCACTTTTCTGATTCTGTCCGCAATGGCACCTTTAAGGGCTATACCGGAAAACCTTTTACCGATGTTGTGAATATCGGAATTGGGGGATCAGATTTGGGCCCCGTTATGGTGGTGAAGGCGCTAAAGAAATACAAACCTGCTCATTTGAATTTCCACTTTATTTCAAATGTTGATTCAACAGATATGGTCGAAACGCTTAAGGATTTAAGTCCTGAAACAACCTTATTTTTGGTGGCCTCTAAAACCTTTACAACCCAAGAAACCATGATGAACGCAACTTCTGCTAAAAAATGGCTTTTGGCGGCGTTTAACGGAGATGAAAAAGCAATTTCTTCTCATTTTGTGGCCCTTTCAACAAACAAGGAAGCTGTTGTAAAGTTTGGAATTGATGCTGAAAATATGTTTGAATTTTGGGATTTTGTAGGGGGACGCTATTCCCTTTGGTCCGCCATTGGGCTTTCTATTATGATTGCCATTGGATATGAAAACTTTATGGACTTCCTAAAAGGGGCCTATGAAATGGATATTCATTTCCAAAACGCACCGTTTGAAAAAAACATTCCTGTTATCCTTGGCCTTTTAAGCTATTTCTATATCACTTTTTATAAAGCTGAAACAACGGCTGTCCTTCCTTATGATCAATATTTGGAACGCTTGCCTGCCTATCTTCAACAGGCTTCTATGGAAAGTAATGGAAAAAGCATTACAAAAGAGGGAAAGAAGGTCACTTCCCCCACAGGCGCCATTTTATTTGGGGAACCTGGAACAAATGGGCAACATTCTTTCTATCAGCTAATTCATCAAGGCACACACCTTATTCCGTGTGATTTTATTGCTTCTATCTTTTCACAAAATGAGCTTGAAAATCACCAAAATGTCTTGCTTTCAAATTTCTTAGCGCAAACAGAGGCTTTAATGAAAGGCAAAACCCTTGCTGAGGTTCAAGAAGAAGGCACTCCAGCTCATCAATTACAACATCGCGTTTTTGACGGAAATCGCCCAACAAATAGCATTCTTTTTGATAAAATGACACCTCATGCTTTGGGGCGCTTGATTGCTCTTTATGAACATAAAATCTTCGTTGAAGGGGTTCTTTTTAATGTAGATAGTTATGATCAATGGGGGGTTGAACTTGGAAAGCAACTGGCCAAAAACATCTTGCCTGAAATTGAAGATAAAGAAAAACCCCTCGCCCATGATGCGTCAACAAACGCCCTTATTGAACGGGTCCGTACGCGAAGAGGGTAGTTGTTTTTTAGATTAAGTATTTATTTTAACTTATTGTAAAAGCAAAAGGATTTTATAAAATGATACGCTTGCTTCCCCCACATCTTATCAATCAAATCTCAGCTGGAGAGGTCATTGAACGGCCTTCTTCCGCCCTTAAAGAATTGATTGAAAACGCCATTGATGCGGAAGCTAAGAATATCGAAATCACCCTTATTGAAGGGGGAAAACGCCTGTTATCTATTTCAGACGATGGAAAAGGGATGAATAAAGAAGAGCTCTTTCTTTCTGTGGAGCGTCACGCTACCTCTAAACTTCCAACAGATGATTTGTTTAATATTAACTTTTTAGGGTTCCGCGGAGAAGCTTTGGCCTCTATCGGCGCTGTTTCCCACCTTAAAATCACAACAAAGGCAGAGGCCGAGGAAACAGGCCTTTCTTTGGAAGTTAATGCGGGAAAGAAAAGCGAAATCACCCCCACGGCACACGCCAAAGGAACCCTTATTCAAATGCGGGATTTGTTTTACAACCTCCCTGCCCGCTTAAAGTTCCTAAAATCCGACATATCTGAGCTTTTGGCTTCAAAAGAGGTTATCTATAAAATCGCTCTTGCCTATCCTGAGGTCAGCTTTACCCTTTTTAACGAAAAGAAAAAGCTGTTTTTCTTTCCTAAAGCCCCGTCGTTGAAAGAACGAGCACGGGATATTATTGACGCCTCTTTCATGGAAAACACCTTAGACATTAAAGCCACACGAGACGGGATGAGCCTTAAAGGCTTTATCTCCATTCCGACCTATACGCGTGCCACGTCAAAAGATCAGTATTTCATTGTCAACGGTCGCGCAATTAAGGATAAGATGCTCTACGGCATTCTAAAGGCCGCCTATCAAGGCCTTCTTTTCCAAGGGCGTTTCCCAATTGCCGTTCTTTATTTAGATATTCCGCATCAAGAGATTGATATGAATGTCCACCCTGCAAAGACAGAAGTGCGCTTTCAAAAGGAAGCTTCCGTCTGAGGCCTTCTTATCGGTGCGTTAAAACAGGCGCTGGCAACGGCAGGGCATCGAACATCTACCACGCTTGGAATTGGCGCTCTTGAAAGTCTTTCAAAGAATATTGAACACAATTCTTACCCATCCTATTCAAGCAGTCGAGGCCCTTCTTCCTTTTCAAGAAATTCCTTTAATCCAAGCTCTTTTCAAGGGCAAAATCCCCCTCAAGGAACAAACACATTTGAAGATTCTGTAAATACAGAGTTTCGCCAAACCCCTTTAGATCTTGAAAATGGATTTTCGGTAAAAACGCCTTTTCCTCTTATACCCGAGGAGAACTATCCTTCTTCAAAAGAGAACGCCTTTCCCCCTTTGGGCTTTGCAAAGGCTCAAATCCAAAAAACATATATCATTTCGCAAACACAAGACGGTTTTATCCTTGTGGATCAACACGCCAGCCATGAACGCCTTACTTATGAAAAGCTTCAAAAAGCCTATACCGAGCAAATCAAAACTCAACTTTTACTTATTCCAGAGGTTGTCGACCTTACAGAAAGTGAGGTAGAGGCCCTTTGTCACCATAAAGAAGAAATGCAAAAACTAGGCTTTTCCTATGACCGGTTTGGGCAAAATGCCGTTATGGTTCGTGAAATCCCCGCCCTTTTGAAGCAATCTGATATCAAAGCGCTAACTAAAGACATTGCCGAAATTTTGGAAGAGACAAAAACCGCTTTTGCCTTAAAAGAACGTATCAAGGATATTTTGGCCAGTATGTCTTGTCATGGATCTATCCGTGCAGGACGTGAACTTTCCCTTAATGATATGAACGCCTTACTCCGTGAAATGGAACAAAACAATTTTGCAGGTGAATGTATCCACGGCCGGCCAACGTATATTGAGCTTAAACTTAAAGATATTGAAAAGCTTTTCAACCGTTCTTAATTTCTAAAAATCATTAACTAAGCGCCATTTCGGAAAGCCGTTGAAGGAATTTACGAATCCCTATCAATCTTTCCTTTGGAGTGTTCCAAGAACGTAAAATCGTCAGCTTATAATTTGAATTGAGCTTAACGGTCCCCAGTTGATTTTGAATAAATTCAATTAAAAGGGCGGGCTTTGGGAAAACCTTTTGATAGAAGGAAATAACCGCCCCTTTGGGTCCCACATCCACCTTTTCAACATGAGCAATCTTGGCTAAAATCTTAAGCTCTACAATTTCAAAAAGGTTTAAGGCCGATTCTGGAAGCGCACCAAACCGATCCACCATTTCTTCTTTAAGGTCTTGCGCCTCTTCCTTGGTTTCTAAAGATGAAATCCTGTGATAAAGCTCCATTCGGAGGGATAAATCAGGTAAATAATCCTCTGGAATCATAACCGGAATATCCAGCGAAATTTGCGGGGAATAAAACTCCTCCACTTCTTCCTTTTTCCCTTCTCTTAAGGAGAAAATCGCCTCTTGCAACATCTTTTGATAAAGCTCAATCCCAACTTCTTGAATGTGTCCAGATTGCTCTTCCCCTAAAAGATTCCCCGCGCCTCTAATATCCAAATCGTGACTAGCTAAGGAAAAGCCAGCGCCTAAAGAATCTAAACTTTGCATAACCGATAGACGCCGTTCAGCAAGCACGCCTACTTTTCGATAGGGCGGAATTGTCAGATAGCAGTAGCCTCTTGCCTTTGACCTGCCAACGCGCCCTTTTAATTGATAAAGCTGGGCTAACCCAAACTTATCTGCCCGATGAATAATTAAGGTATTTACGTTTGGCATATCAATACCTGATTCAATAATCGTCGTCGAAAGAAGCAAATCATATTTTCTGTCGAAAAAGTCACTCATTACCCGTTCCAAATCGGTCGTTTTCATTTGACCATGGGCAACGGCAATCCTTAAATCTGGCAAAAGTTCTTCAAGCTCTTTATAAATTCCTGCAATATCGGAAATCCTAGGACAAACATAAAAAGCTTGTCCTTCTCTTGAAAGCTCTCTTAAAATAGCCTCCTTAATAATCACTTTATCAAAAGGCATAATAAACGTCTTTACAGCCAATCTGTCGACAGGAGGGGTCGCAATCAAGCTCAATTCTCTTACCCCCGTTAAAGCCATTTGAAGCGTCCGTGGGATAGGCGTGGCCGTCAAAGTTAAAATATGCACCCCTTCTTTGAGTTCTTTTAGCTTTTCCTTATGGATAACTCCAAAGTTATGCTCTTCATCTACAATAAGAAGGTTTAAATTCTTAAAGGAAACATCTTTTGATAAAAGCGCATGCGTTCCAATGACGATATTGGTCACCCCTGCTGTAATCTCTTTTTTCACTTGCCGAGCCTTTGTTGGTGTGACAAGACGAGAAAGCATTTCAACACGAAGCGGAAATCCTTCAAACCTTCTTTTGAATTCTAAATAGTGTTGGCGCGCTAATAAAGTCGTAGGCACAATCAAAGCGACCTGCCCTCCTTCCATAGCGGCAACGAAAGAAGCTCTTAATGCGACCTCTGTCTTTCCAAAGCCAACATCTCCGCAAACCAGTCTATCCATGGGGACGCCTTTGGATAAATCCTCCAAAACATCGTAAATAGCCGTTTTTTGATCATGTGTTTCAACATAAGGGAATCTTGCACAAAAATCATCGTAAAATCCTGTTTCTGGATAAATCTTCGACACGGTTTTAAGTTTTCTTTTCGCCTCAAGGTCTATCAATTTTTGGGCAATTTCTAAAATATATTTTTTAAGCTTTCCTTTTCTAGCTTCCCAGCCCTGTGTTCCTAGGGTATCTAAAGCTATTTCTTGACGTTCTTGACCATATTTATTTAAAACATCCATATTTTCAATCGGAATGAAAAGCTTGTCTCCTTTTGCATAAAGAAGAGCAATACAGTCATGGCTTTCCCCTGCAATATTGATGTTTTTAAGGCCAATATATTGCCCAATTCCGTGAGATTGATGAACAATCAAATCCCCTTGAGATAACGTTGAAATATCGCCAATAAATTCTTTTTTCCCGCGCTTTTTTGTAAAGGAGGCGTTTTGAATTTTCTCTCCAAAAATATCGCCTTCTGAAATAAAGATGACTTTTTCTTCGATAAAGCCATTTTCCAGCGGAAACACAACAACACTTGGTGCTTTTTGAAAGGCTTGATGAAAAGTAAATGCTTTTTTAATTTCTGGTAAAAAAGGAAAAAGCCCGCCAATAATTCGCTCTTGAGACTCTTTAGAATACGCACAAACAATCACTTTTTGAGAAGCCTTTGAGATAAAGTCCGCCACTTCTTTAAAAACATTTCCCTCTTTTTGCGACACACGACCCGTTGCAAAGACAGAAGCTATCTTACTTTTAAGACTTTTCGTTTTCTCCACTTCAAAGGAGGAAAACTCCTTCGTTTCTCTTTCTTCTAATTGAGAAATAACTTCTTCTTTTGAAAAGAAAAAAAGATTAGGAGGAATTGGATTATACACCCCCTCCATTTTAGAGGGATGTTCTCTTGCAATCTTTCTTTGTTCATAATATTCGTTAATCTCATCCCAATGAAAATCAACCGTTTCATCTAAAGAAGTTGACGTGTAAGCTTTGATTCTTCCCTTTTCAAGATAATCTAAGAAAGAAACCATCCTTGGGAAAAACAACGGAAGAAAATGCTCGCCTCCTGCAATAGAAACCCCTTCCGAAAGAGCGCCATAAAATTCATCTTGTTCTTTTGGAACGCCAAAAAGTTCCCGATACTTCATTCGAAAGTGTTTTAAGGTTTCTTTATTCATTAAGATTTCACTGACCGGAAAAAGCATAACCTCAGGAGTTTCCTCTAACGAACGTTGCGTTAACGCATCAAAAGTCTTTAAGCTTTCAATTTCGTCTCCAAACAAATCCATCCGAATAGGGCTTTTAAATCCTGTTGGAAAAATATCAATAATATTCCCGCGAAAAGAAAATTCTCCTTCCGAAAAAACCTTATCAACCGCCTCATACCCAAAAGAGGCTAAAAAAAGCTTTAAGCCTTTTAAATCAACCTCTTTTCCTTTTTGAAGTATGAAAGAGGCCTTTTCAAAAAACGAAATAGGCACACATTTTTGGATAAGGGCCGAAACATTGGTTAAAAGAATAAAGCCTTTGCCCTCTTTTTGAAGTTCTTTAATTTTTAAAAGGGTTTCAATCCGCTCTGCCACAATTTCTTTTTTAGGAGAGTTTCTATCATAAGGCACCGTATCCCAAGAGGGAAAGGACAAAACAGAAGCATCCTCATCTATAAACGAAAACAGCTTTTGAAAATACAATATTTCCTTATCATTTTCGCAAATTAAAAGGCTTTCCTCCCCTTTTTTTAAAAGACGATATAAATAAAAAGCAATTCCCCCTTTAACAGCGCCTGATATTAGGGGAAGTTTTAATTTTTTTGAATTTTCTGTTAACATCTTAACTTTTCGAACCTCTCTTAACTTGAAAAGAAGAATAGAAAGAATTTATCAAAAAAACAACTTTATTTTGTAAAATCCAAGAAAAAACATTTTTCTTATTGACAAGAAGCAAAAAAGACTTTATAAATCTGCTCTATTCGTTAAGGCAAAAATCTTAATAGAAAGATATTTATGAATTTTTGATAGGGAAGTAAAATGTTCGCAGTCATCAAAACAGGCGGAAAGCAATATAAAGTTGTAAAAGACGACGTTATTTTAGTTGAAAAACTTGAAGGAGAACCTTCTTCTAAAATTGTATTTGAAGAAGTTTTAATGGCCGATGGAAAAATCGGAACTCCAGTTGTAGAAGGCGCTTCTGTAGAAGCTGAAATCATTCGTCAAACACGGGGCGAAAAAGTTATCGTCTTCAAAAAGAAAAGACGTCAAGGGTATCGTCGTAAAAAAGGTCATAAACAAGATTTAACCTTAGTTAAGATTAAAGACATTGTTGTAGGGTAAGGAGATTTAAGTCATGGCACATAAGAAAGCTGGCGGAAGCACAAGAAACGGACGGGATTCTGAAGGTCGTCGTTTAGGACTAAAGAAATCAGGTGGACAAGCTGTTATTTCTGGAAACATTATCATTCGTCAAAGAGGAACTCAATACCATGCAGGTGACAATGTCGGTATGGGGAAAGATCACACTCTTTTTGCAACAAAAGACGGAATGGTTGAATTCAAAACAAGAGATAATAGACGCGTTGTTTCTGTTCTTGAAATTGCATCAGACGCCAAAAACTAAGTTTTAGTTTAAGATTTAAAAAGCCCTTCTTTTCGGAAGGGTTTTTTTATGTTTAAATTTTCTAAGATTTTTTTAAGTTAAGAAATTTTAGTTAAGGCCTTTGTGAATAAAAAAACTCTCTACCTTAAAAAAAGATAGAGAGTTTTAGATTATCTCATTTCTTATCTTGCTTTTGAAATAAAATCTCTTCCAAAATCTAGAAGTAAATTGCCGTATTTATCTGTTTTAGAGCGCGCGCCCCATTTTTCCATATCTAAAACAGAATTAATTAACACATCGGTTTTCAATAAATCTTTTGGATAGATTGGTTTTTGATGTTTTTCTATCAATTCTTCCAAAGATCCATTGATGGCTTGTTCCATATTTGGATAATTTTTTATGGGATCTTTTATCATTTTACGTAAAGACAGCTTTTCAAAAACGCCACTCATTGCCTGTTGCAAAGTATATAAGCTTAACGCCAGAGATCTTTGTTCTTCAATAGATTTTTCTTTATCAAAAAAGTCTTGAATATTGGATTTTTCAATCGTCTTTAAAATCTCTTCTTTTAAGGCTTCTTCATTTTCTTTTGCAAAACCTGTTTTAGAGGTCTTTAAGTCTAAAAGCTCATTTGTATACACGCGACACAAAACATCAAAAGATTTTGTATATCCATTTTCGGCTAAAATATTGAAAATGGTTTTGCCTTCATTATTTACCCTCTGAATATCAACAGAACTTATTAAATTCCTCAAGGCTTCCTTTAATTTTATATCATTTAAGATATCGTCTTCTTTAGGAAAAACAAACTTTCCTTTCTTAGAAAAGAATTCCATAACCGCATTATTGCCTGTTTCAGGATTTATCAAGTTGGTATCGGCCCCTTGAACAAAAAGGGAATACATTTGTGTCATTGTTTTCTTATCTGCAGCCCCTAAAAAGAGCGCTGTTGAAACGTCTTCCATTCCATAAGAAGGTGTAATAAGTCCCATCAAATATTGAGGCATATCACAGGCTACAGCAAAGGTTAAAAGATTAAATTTTTTGGGCCCTTTTTCCTTAATATCTCGTTCAAAAACTCTATCAAAAAGAAAGGGACTTTTTTCTTTAATTTCTTTAATTTCTTTGATTAAATAATTTAAAGAGCCAGAAGATTTCGCCTGATTTGCCCAGTAATTTTCAATCCTTGAGCAAAGGTGATCCAGTTGTTTTTCGGCCAAAATTCGGGTCTTTTTATGTTTTCCATAAACACCTTTTTCATACCGCTCTTGGCTTCTTTTTAAATAAGAAATTAAGAAAGTTTCATTCATCCCAAACTCCTGTGCTATTTTTTCATATAGTAAAAAGGATATAAGCCAACTTGTCAACAAATTTTGTCAACTTTTATAAAAAAGAGAAAAAATTCTCCACTTTTTTCACTATAGCTATTATTTTTTAATCTATTTTCTCTTAAAAGAGGCAACAAGCTCCACATGAGAAGAGTAAACAAATTGATCCACCAGCACGAGTCTTTCAAGTGAAAACTCTTCTAAAAACTTTCTAGCGTCTTTCTTAAAAGTTTTTAGAGAACACGAAACCATAACCACATTTGAAACAGAGCTTTGCAAAATCTCTTTTACCTGATTAAAGGCTCCGGCCCTTGGCGGATCCAAAACAAGCGCATCAAAAGCGGAAAGTTCCTCACTATTTAACGGAAAATTAAATAAATCTCTTTCTTCATAAGGAATTTGAAAGGCCTCTAATCGTCTAAGGGCCTCCCCATTTGAATCAACGCCTTTGACCTTAAATCCCGCTTGTTGCAAGGGAATTGTAAAAGTTCCAGAGCCTGAAAACAAATCCAAAACTTTTGCCTTTTTGTTAAGAGAGGAAACCCCGTCTAAAACAGCTTTTTGAAGGGCCTCTTCCCCTTCTTTAGAAGGCTGCAAGAATTGGATAGAACTTAAGGATTCGTTCGTTATTTGATATAAAATATCATTATTAAATTGAAAACGAGCAAGCTTAAATTTTTGTGCAAACGCCGTTATTTTCTCCAAATGTTCAAATAAAAGCTTTGTCTTTTCTTTCCCTTTTTCCTTAACAAGAATGTCAATTCCCTCTTTTAACAAAAGCAAATACACATCCCCTTTGGAATTAAAAAAAGATAACAATTCTCTTAACGGACAAATCAGCTCTTGCAATTCTTTTTTAAGCAAAAGACATTCCGTTATATCCACAATCTTATGCGAATGAAATTGATTGTATCCCATATGAGACTTAAAAAAAGCGAAATTAACCCGCCGTCTTGTCTCTGGTAGAATCGATATAAACTCCACCTCTTTAGGACAGATTTCTGCCTCTTTTAAGAAGGAGAGCGTCTTTTCCTTTTTCTTTGAAAGGTATTCTTCAAAAGGGATATCTTGAAAAGAGCAAGCCCCACACTCTTTGAAAAACGGGCAGATTCTATGATTCAAATTCATTTTTAATTCTTTCAATTGTTTCATCTAAAGTTATTTTTTCTATTTCAACTTCTGGCGGAAATGCCTTTAAAATTTCGGATGGAATTCTTGATTCTAAAATCACAAAAATTCCCCTATCCTTTTTGCTTCTGATTAAGCGCCCAAAGCCTTGCGTTAATTTGGCTCTTGTCTTCATCTTATCATAAAATCCAGAAAGATAAAGCGCTCGTCTTTTCTTGTGTAAAATATCAGGACGCGGCCAGGGAAGACGTTCAAAAACAACCAAACGCAAAGAATTTCCCGGCACATCAATCCCGTCTCTCATCGTATCTGTTCCTAAAAGGCAAGACGTTTCGTCGGCTCGAAAAAGCTCCACCAAAGATCTTGAAGATAAATCCGAACAGTGCTGTGCAAAGGTTTCAATTCCTTCTTTTTCAAGCTCAGGCATAATCCGTTTATAAATATGCTTTAGCCTTGAGATTGCAGTAAAAAGACCTAACGCTCCTCCGTTTGAGGCCTTAAACAGCCTTAAAAATGCATTTGTCATGGCAGAAGGGCTTTTCTTATCCACATCGGTCACAAGGAAAACTTTTGCCTTTTCCCTATAGTTAAAGGGGGAAAGAAATGTCTCACACTTGGGCGGACTTGGAAGGTATCTAGCCCCAGTTTCGGATAACGCCACTTGCCAACTTGTTTTTAAAAGCGGATTTTCCTCCTGTAAAGAGATATCGCCTTGAACGCCTTGTTCATCCTTGTTTTTCTTGTCGTTATCTTTTTTTACGAAAGCATTTTTAATCGTATCGTTTTCTTTTAAGGTTGCCGAGGTCAATAACACCCCTTTGGCCTCTCGATTTATCAACGCATAAAGCGGATTCATTGGATCCACATAATGCCTATTAAAAGCCACATCAAAGATTTGCCCCTCCACACGTTCTAAAGAAAACCATTCTGCATAAATTGAAGACGGCTCTTTTCCTAAAGAATTAAGCATATCAATGTAAGTTAAAGCCGGCTCTTCTAGCCGAAAAACAATCGATTTTTGTAAAGCTTCAATAGAGGAAATTCCCTTCCCTTCTGAGGAGGTTTCTTCCTCCTCTTTGACTTTATTTAGTGCCTCTCTTAACTTTTTAATGTTGTCTTTGAAAAGAGTCAGCGCTTTTTTAAGCTCTTTTGAAAGCCTCATTAACTCATCCGAAGCAGGATAAACCGCGCATTCTAAGGAATATTCGTGTTCAGATTCTTTGTTTAGGAGTAAAACTTGCGCCAAAAGAGCCTCTAAAAATTCTTCATACACACCAGAGGGGGTATGATTAAAAATCCGTTTCAAAAACCCTTCTTTGGGAAGGAATTGCGCACTTTCTATTAAAGAAATCACCGATTCTTGAACCTCAAAGCTCTTTTCTTTTAAGATTTCATCAATCCTTCTTGAGAGCCCTTTTAAGCGTTTTACACTTCTTGAATGGCCGAAAAGGAATCGATGCATCATCACCCCTTCCCATCCCGAAAGCTCTGAGGCAAAAGCATTATCTGCCGCTTCAAATAAATGATGTGCCTCATCAAAGATAAAGTGGGAAATATGGAAAGTTTCTTCCTCAAAAATATGGCTCATTTCCGCCATAACAAGGGAATGATTTGAAATAATAACACGGGCTTTTTTGGCCCTTGATGATCGCTTTTCAATAAAGCATTTTTTGAAAAACGGACAGGCTTTATAGAGGCATTCCCCCCGCTTTTCAGCCAAAGCTAAAAAGGCATTCCGTCCCAAAATATCCATCGCCCAACTTGGAAAGTCACCGCCTTTAATGTCCCCATCTTTCGTTTTTAAAAGCCACCTTGAAACAAACCCTAAAACGGTTGAAAAATTTGGGCTTTTCTTCAGCTCCTCTTCGTAATTTAAAAGGCAAAAGTAATTTTCCCGCCCCTTTACAATCGCCAATTCATTTTCTTCAAAAAGACAGGAAAGCTCCTCAAAAATTTGATTCTGAAGGGCTTTTGTATACGTGCTGACATAAAGTTGCGCCTTGTTTTTCTTTGTCCAAAGATAGGCCGGCACGCCATAGCCTAACGTCTTCCCAATTCCTGTTCCAGCTTGTGCTAAAACAGCTAAAATCGGTTTTTCTACCGACGGAAAATTAAAAATAGAGCTCACTTCCAAAGCATAACGTTCTTGCTCTTTGCGTTCTTCTGTTTTTCCAAGACTTAAAAGCGCCTCTTTCAATCCTTTTTTGATTTCCTTTTGAGAAAGCGGCAGAAAGTCCCCCTTCCCCTCTGGCGCAGTCTCATCATTTTCCGATAAAAAGGTTAAAAATGAAAATTTAGAAAGGGTAGATATATCCCTTGATTCTTTTAAGTATTCAAAGATTAAGGGGGCCCAATTCCATTCGCGCATTTTGGAGGTTAAAAACGCAATTTCATCTCTTTCATTTTTTGAAAAAGTTTTGAGCGTTTCAAACATTTTTTCTGCCAAAGTATAAATTAACGCCGTCTTTTCATAGGAATTAACTGGCTTTTCTAGATGAAAAAAGCAAGCCAATTCGTTTAAAGAGGGAATAATTTTCGTTGTCGGATATAAAAAGGTAAAGAATTCTAAAATATCAAACCCTCTGTCAAAGCCCATTTTCTTTTTATAAAAACACAAAGCCGGTGTCAAAGGAATCTCTAAAGCTTCCCCAATTTCACCTTCTTTTGATAAAAGAATATATTTTTCCCCTACTTTATAAAGCGTATCTAAATTTAAAAAGCCCATTTTTCTATATTTTTCAGCTTGTTTTCATCTATTTTTGATTCATTTAAGAAATAATACGCTTTTTTGTTCAAAAAGTCTTGATTTTTTTTGAAAAATCCATAATCCTGTAAAGGAGTAAAAACAAGAAAGGATATTAAATTATCAAAATGGTTGAAATTACAAATGAACAACGGGATATCCGTATTGAAAAAGAAAAAGAATTAGAACGTATGGGGATAAATCCTTATCCTCATATTTATCGTCCAACACACACTTCTTCTTTGTTAAATGAAGAAAACAAAGATCTTCCAAACGACACAGAAAAGGAAGAATTGGTTAAAGTCGCTGGACGAATCAGAGCTATTCGAAACTCTGGTATGTTTATGGATATCTATGATAAGGACGGGAAAATCCAAATTTTTTCCTCTTTACAACATTTGCCAGAAGAAGAGCTTAAGGTTCTGTCTTTATTGGATATTGGGGATATTATCGGAATTGAAGGCACCATAAAACGGACTAAACGGGGAGAATTAAGTGTTGTCAGTCAAAAAATTACTGTTTTGGCTAAATCTCTTCAAGTCCTTCCTGAAAAGTATCACGGTTTGACCGACGTTGAAATGAAATATCGTCAACGCTATGTGGATATGATTGTCAATAAAGAAACGATTGAATCTCTTATCAATCGAAGCAAAATTATGACATCTGTCCGCCAAACGTTTTTGGATAAAGGTCTTTTAGAGGTTGAAACCCCTATCCTTCACCCGATTAAAGGGGGCGCCACAGCCAAGCCTTTCGTCACACATCATAATGCCTTAGATGCAGATTTATTCTTGCGTGTTGCACCAGAACTTTACCTAAAACGCCTTATTGTCGGCGGGATGGAAGGCGTCTTTGAAATGGGCCGTGTGTTCAGAAATGAAGGCATTGATACTCGTCATAATCCAGAATTTACAATTTTGGAAGTTTACTGGAAATATAAAGACTATTACGACATGATGGACTTGTTTGAAGAGGTTGTCAGAAACGCTTGTCTTGCCACGCATGGAACCTTAAAAATTGAATTTGACGGGCATGAAATTGACTTTGAAAAGCCTTTTGAAAGACGCAGTATGGATTCTCTTGTTAAAGAACATACAGGCGTTGATTTCTTGGCCATTAAAACGGATAAAGACGCCGTTGAAGCTGCTCACCGTTTGGGCGTCAAAGTTGAAGGCGATCAAAACTGGGGTCAAGCTTTGGTTAGTGTTTTTGAGGAAAAATGTGAAGGATATTTGATTCAACCAACACACGTTATGAATCATCCTATCTCCAATTCACCTCTCACAAAAACCAACCGTGAAGATGATCGTTTGGTCGAACGTTTCGAAACCTATATCAATGGGTGGGAAATGTGCAACGCTTATACAGAACTTACAAATCCAATTGATCAACGAGCAAGATTGGAAGACCAAGTTCGTCAAGCAAAAGAAGGAAATGAAGAAGCAGATGGCATTTTAGATGAAGATTTTGTCACCGCTTTGGAATATGGACTTCCTCCAACTGGGGGATTAGGAATCGGAATAGATAGACTGGTTATGATTTTAACTGGAAATTTATCTATCCGCGATGTGATTGCCTTTCCAACATTACGTCAAAAATAACATAAAGGAGAATAGAAATGAAATTTGATTTTAGAATTTTAAAAGACTTGAATACAAGAGCTGTTGCCCCAATGGTAGCCCCTCTCATCCAACCTTATACAAAATATGTTTATTGGTTTTTCTCAGGAATTTTAGCATTACTCTTCCTCTCAAGCTTCACAATTTTACCTAATATTGCCTCTTTCATTTTGGCTATATTACTTATTTTTGTTGCCTTTATCGGTGTCAGAATGCTTTGTGAATTCCTTGTGGATTATCCTTATCCTGTCACTTCTTTGACAGAAGAAGAACCTAAAAAGGAAAAGAAAAAAACAAAATAATTTTTATTCTTTGATAAAAAAAAGCCTTTCTTAAAATTAAGAGAGGCTTCTTTCTTTGATGACTTTTGAAAGAATTAAAGCACGAGTCTAAAGGAAAGAAGGTCTGTCTTTTTATGATACTCCTTCATATAAAGCATATACCCACATTCTTCTTCTTTTTCAAAGCCAAAATCTTTAAAAAACAAAAGGGCTTTCTCTTTTTCTTTAGGAATAAATGTTTCCAAACGAACAACCCCTGTTTTTCGAGCCCATTCAATCAAAGCTCTAACCAAAATCGTCAACGTTTCCCTTTGAACCTCTGTTTCAAACAAAGCAGAGCAGTTAAAAAAACCAATCGCTGATTTTTTTGAAAGGGAAAACTTTTCAATCGAAGCTGTGGCAAGAATTTTTGACTGAACCTCTGCAATTAAATGCAAAGATTCGGGTTCAACAGGCAGAATTAAACTTTCATCTATCAAATAATGCGGGTAAACATCATCTGTAAAAGAAGTCATTAAAAAACTAGCCTGTTTAAAATCCTGTTTTTTCACGCGCGAAATATAAACCGGGACGTGACTTCTTAAATGTTGTTTTAGATATAAATTTGACTTCATAAACAACTCTTTTTTTTAAATTTGCTTTACCTAGAACTAAAACTCAAAGTATGAAAAAAATCAAGTAAAATTTAAAAAAGGCTTGATTAAACTTCTTTTTTCTTTAGAGTATTTAAAGGAATTAACTTTTCTTGGAGAGAAAAAATGTCATCATTTGCCCTAATTACTTTTATCTTAGTTTTACTTGTTGTTTTTTACGTTATCAGCGTTTACAACACGCTTGTCGTTGCCCGCCAAAGAATTAAAGAAAGCTGGAGCGATATTGAAACAGAACTTAAACGCCGCTATGATCTTATCCCAAACCTTGTTAGCACGGTAAAAGGATACGCTGCCCACGAATCAGAAACTTTTGAAAAAGTTATCAAGGCTAGAAACCTAGCTATGCAAGGCGGAAGTGTTGCAAAGACAGCTGAAAATGAAAACGTTTTAAATTCGGCCTTGAAATCCATTTTTGCCTTAAGTGAAAGCTATCCAGATTTGAAAGCGAACCAAAACTTTTTAGATCTTCAAAATGAATTGACGGATACTGAAAATAAAATTCAAGCTTCTCGCCGATTTTACAACACAATGGTGCTTTCCTTGAACACAAAGATAGAGATGTTTCCAAGCAATTTAATTGCCTCTCTTTTTCACTTTGAAAAGAAAGACTTTTTTGAACTTGATGAAGACCAAAGAAAAAGCGTCCAAAATCCCGTTAAAGTCAGTTTTTAACTTATAAGAGACACTTATGGACACTTATGCACAAATAAAAAGAAATCGCCGTCTCACGTTCCTTTTGATGAGCCTTTTTCCTCTTTCTTTGGGGGTATTGGTATTTTTAGCCAGTATAGGAAGCGTTTTTATTTACCCTGAAGAAGGTTTTATTTCTATGGGGTTGCGGTTATTTCAAGGGCTTTTTACTTCCTTAGATTTACAAGCTCTCCTTCAAAGTGCTTCTTTTGAAAAAGTTAAATTTATCAGCGCCTTAGGATACTTTCTAACCGTTATCATCCCTATTTTAGGTGTTTCTTTTGCTTGGATTTTGATTGCTTATTTCTTTGGACATAAAATGCTTTTATCTATGGCAAAAGCGACCCCTCTTCCTCGGAATAGAGAATATAAAAAGGTTTATCAATCCGTTGAAACCGTTGCCATTATGGCGGGGCTTCCAACCCCCAAAGTTTACATTATTGAAGACGAATCTCTAAACGCTTTTGCATCGGGCAGAAATGAGCAGACCGCGGCCATTACTTTAACAACGGGAATTATAAAAAAGCTTGATAATCTAGAGCTTCAAGCTGTCATTGCCCACGAAATGGGACACATTCAAAATCGGGACGTTGAGCTGACCAGCCTTATCATTACAGGGCTTGGAATTTTTACCTTACTTATTGAAATGGTTCGCCTTTCTTTTTATTCTACCCCTCGCCGTCGTTCTTCAAGGCGTCAAAATAATAGCGGAGGGGGCTTGGTGATTTTGGCGCTTCTTTTATACATCGCGCTTTTGATTTTTGCCTATTGTGTAGCCCCTCTTATTAAGATGGCTATTTCAAGAACACGGGAATATTTGGCAGATAGCACGTCTGCCCTTTTGACACGAAATCCAAAGGCTTTGGCCTCTGCTCTTTCGAAAATTAGTCAAGATTCAAGGGTGGAAGTTTTGGACGCCCATCCTATGATGGAAATTGCTTGTATTGAAAATCCCTACGAAAAGAAAAGGGCTTTTTCTCTTCAAAATTTATACGCAACGCATCCCCCCGTTGCTCTTCGCATTAAACGCCTCAATGAAATGGCAGGATTTTAACTTTTTAAGGAGACTCCTATGGAAGGAAAAGAACTACTTTTAACCCGTCGATCTGTTCGTCATTATGAAACCGGAAAGGTTATCCCAATGGAAACCTTAAAAGAGCTTATCATTTTCGGAATGAACGCCCCTTCTGCAAAGAATAAAAAGGAGTGGGAGTTTGTTGTTGTTCAAGATAAAACCCTTCTCCATCAAATGAAAGAAATTCACCCGTATGCTTCTTTTTTGGAAGATGCAGGAACGGCGATTGTCGTCTGCGGCGATACACAAAAGGAATATGAGCCCGGCCATTGGGTGGTTGATTGCGCAAATGCAACTGAAAATATCCTTCTTGGGGCGCACGAAATGGGTTTGGGCGGCGTTTGGTGCAGTCTTTATCCTAGTCAAGAGCGTATGACAGAGTTTGCAAAAATGCTTCATTTGCCAGAGAACATTAAACCCCTTTCTCTTTGTGTTTTGGGCTATCCGTCAAGATATGGAAAAATCTACCGCGAAAGATATGAGGCAGATAAAATTCATTTTAATAAGTGGTAAAAACGAATCGACAAATATTTTTGGATTTTTAAAAGAACTGGACTTTTTTGTAGGAATCTTGTATACATTTCTACAAAGATACAAGGAGTAAACATATGTCTTCAATTGATTTGAACCCTCCACGCGGGATGCGTGACTTTTTACCAAAAGATTGGGTTTTTCGTGAAAAATTAATGCAGGTCTTTAATGATGTGTCGAAAACAAATGGGTTTTTGCATTATGAAACCCCTGTTGTTGATTCTTATGAGCTTTTTGAGAGAAAAGCAGGGGAAGAAATCTCTGATCAACTTTACGATTTTACAGATAAATCAAACCGACATATTTCTTTACGGGCCGAATTAACCCCTTCCATGGTGCGTCTTTATGCTAAAAATAAAGAATCCCTTCCCTTTCCGGCAAAGCTTTATTCTATCGGGCAATGTTTCCGTTATGAACGGGCAACAAAGGGGCGTAAACGGGAACATTATCAATGGAATTTAGACATCCTTGGGGAAAATAATATTTCAGCAGAAGCTTGGATTTTAAGCACAGCTATTCAAGTAATGAATAAATTGGGTTTAAACGAAAATGACTTTCAAATTCATGTGAGCAATCGTGCCCTTTTGTCTGACTTTTTGCTTTCAATTGGGATTGAAAAAGAACGCCATTCGGAGCTGATGATTATCATTGATAAAAAGGATAAAATTCCAGCCGAAGTGATGAAAGAGATGATGGAGGAAATCAAAATCTTCTCTTCACAAATCGAAAAAATCATTGAATTTTTGGATAAAAAAACGCTTGAGGAAATTCGGCCATTTGTTCAAAAAGACAGTCTTGCCCTTCAAGAGTTGGAACACCTTTTTGCAGCAGCAAAAGCCCTCAATATTGCCCCTTATTTACGGATAGACACTTCTATCATTCGGGGACTTTCTTACTATACAGGCATTGTTTTTGAAGCCTTTGACACAAACAAAGAATTCCGCGCTATTTTTGGCGGTGGACGCTATAATTCCCTTTTTGACAGAATGACAGGAAAAGACATTCCCGCTTGTGGCCTTGGGTTTGGAGATGTGGTGATTGAGGAATTGATTGCCTCCAAATTCGGACGGACAGAAACCTTCCCTGGGATTCAAGTCATTTTGGGCCAGTTTGAAGATGCTCTTCAAGGAAAAGCGCTCCATTTATCAGCAGAATTTACAAAAAATGATATTTCATCTGATATGCTTCTTTGCTCTTTACCACCAAAGAAATTCTTTACACAAGCCAATAAACGTGGGGCGAAATTTGCTGCCTATCTTGCTCCAGAGGAAGCTAAAGAAAACACTTTTGTTTTGAAAAATATGGAATCTGGGGAGCAAAAAATCCTTCCTTTAGAAGATATCTCTTCTATTTTGGATTTTATAAAAGCTTAAACATTTTTATCCATAAAATAAAAGCCCTTCAAATCAAGGAAGGGCTTTTTGATTGTTCTACTTTAAAGAAGTTTACTTCACAAAACTCATCGGATTTAAAGCCTTTGTTCCCTTCCTGATTTCAAAATGAAGTTGAGGACGCTTTACACTTCCTGTCATCCCAACCGAAGCAATACGCTGCCCCTTTTTCACTTTTTGCCCTTTCTTCACACGCACTTTTTCAGTATGAGCATAGGCCGAAACATACCCTCTAGCATGCTTAATTAAGATAAGATTTCCAAAACTTTTCAAATCATCGCCCACATAAACAATCACGCCATTTTGCGTCGAAAGAACAGGAGCCCCTCGTTTTGCGGCAATATTCACGCCATCATTATGTTTCCCTTTTCCTTTTGATCCAAAAGAGGATAAAACAGCGCCCTTTGTTGGTCTCAAGAATTTTCCTGCCAAATGTGAAGGGGCTTGATAAATAGGTTCTTTTGAAGATTTATTTCCTTTTCTTGAGGAAATGTTTTTCCTATCAGATTTTGGAATCCATTTTGTTTCTCTCTTTTCGTAAAGGCGTTGCGGCAAAGAAAGATATTGCCCTTTTTGAATTTGATACGGAGGAGAAATCTGATTTTCTCGGACTAAAGAAGACAAACTCATTTGATAGCGCTGCGAAATAGAATAAAGCGTTTCGCCCTTTTGAACGATATGCCCTCTTTGCATCTTTGGAATACGAAGACGCCGCCCGACACGCAACGTAAACGGCGCCCTTAAGCGATTGTATTCCACAAAATCCCTCAACGGCACACGATTGCGTTTTGCTAAACTATAGACTGTATCGCCTTTTCGAACGATAAGGGTTCCTGCCGATTGATAACTTGCCCAAGTTCCATTTCTTTTTTGGGGCATATAAAGTTCGCACCCAGAAAGAAAACTTATCACAACAAAGATAAGGCAGAATTTTGCTAATTTTCTTTCTTTGAAAAACGACATTTTTCCCTCTTAGATTTTTATCTTTTCCTTTATCTTACAGGCAAACTAAATGAACTTCAATCAAAGGTTTCTTCCCCGTGTTTCGGTTAAGATAACGTCGCACAACAAGGCGGATTTTTTCATTTATCGATTCTTTGGAAGTTTTCTTTGAAATTCCCTCAAGTTCTTTTGAAATCAAAGCTTTTAACTCTTCCATTTCTTTTGCTTCTTCGTCTAAAAGACCAAAAGAGGAAACTTGAGCTTCCCCAATTAAATGCCTCTCTTTATCCAAAACAACTGTCACAACGCAGGATCCACCAGAGACCATTTTTCTGCGTTGACGAATCACATCTGCATTTAAAGGAACGATCTTTTTTCCATCCATAGCCAAAATTCCAACAGGAACTTCTCCAATGATTTCAGGGGCTTCTTCATCAATATCTAACACTTCCCCATCTTGAATCCCAATTGAAAATTTAGCTCCCCATTTTCTGGAAAGTTGAATATGTTCTGCTAAATGAAGCGCCTCCCCATGAACAGGGATGGAGATTGTTGGCATCAACATTTGATAAAGTTTTTTCATATCTTCTTGACTAGGGTGCCCAGAAACATGAACCAAATAGTCTCTTTCGGTAATAATTTGGGCCCCTTTTGCCACCAATTTCTTTTGAAGAAGGGCAATTTCTTTTTCATTTCCAGGAATAATTCTTGAAGAGAAAATTATAAAATCCCCTTCTCTAACTTCTGGAGCAAAGGCATTTGTTCTTTTTTGAACTAATTTAGATAAAGCCGAATACGGTTCTCCTTGAGATCCTGTGCAAATATAAAGAACTTTTTCAGAAGGAAGCTCTGAGGCTTCTCTTTCTGATAAAAATTCAGGAATACCTTGCATATACCCAGAATTTCTGGCTGCATCATCAATCCGCCAAAGCGAACGGCCCATCAAACAAACCTTTCGTCCGCTTTCCTTGGCTGCATGATAGATACTTTCCACACGCACCACGTTGGAAGCAAAGCAAGTCACAAAAAGCTTTCCATAAGGATGTTCTTTGAAAACTTTCTTTAAGCTTTCACGCACATCTTCTTCACTTTCGGCGTGGACTTCATCAAAAACACTTGTTGAATCAGAGACTAAGGCTAAAACGCCTTCTTTTCCAATTTCTTTAAGCAATTTAATATCCGGCTTTTCCCCGATAAGAGAATTTTTTTCAAATTTCCAATCTCCTGTGTGAACAATCGTTCCTTTTTTTGTCCGAATAGCCAAAGAATTTGGCTCTGGAATAGAGTGCGTCATGGAGATAAACTCCACTTGAAACGGATTGAGATCAATTAAGGAAGCTTTTTCAATAATTTGAACATCCGCTCTTTTTAAAAGACCTTCCTCTTGCAATTTGTTTCTTAAAATTTCAGAGGCAAACGGCGTCACATAAATTGGACATTGATAATCTTCCCAAAGCCTTGCAACAGCACCGATATGATCCTCATGTGCATGGGTAATAATTAACCCCACTAAATCTTTTTTATGTTCAGCAATAAAAGTCGTATCCGGCAAAAGGCAATCGACCCCAGGCAATCCTTCGCCAGGGAAGCCAATACCGCAATCGACAGCTAACCATTTTCCTTCATATCCGTATAGATAACAGTTCATTCCAATTTCAGTTGCCCCTCCTAAAGGGATAAAAACCAAACTATCTTTTGGAATAATCAATTCATTTTTTTTATTTTCCATTCTTTAATAATCCTTAAAAGTTAACAGGAAAGAACATCTCCCACATAGAAGATTTCTTCCTTTTCATTTATTTCTAATTTCAAAGCTCCCTCATTAGTTAATCCGACATAACGTCCTTCTTTTTTTCCTTGAGGGGCATGAAATGTAATCTTTTCTCCTTTTTTAAAAGAAAGGGCGGAGAATTCCTTAATAATTTCATCTTCCTTACCTTCTTCAATTTTTTGAAGATATAAGGATACAAAACCTGATACTTTTTCTTTAAGCTCTTCCAAAGACGGACCTATTTCCGCTTCTTTTAAGCTAATTGCGTTATAAATCAAACCTTCTTTGGGTGAAGAGATTAAATTCACCCCTATTCCGATGATAAGCTTATCTCCTTTTTCAAAGGCATTTTCTCGTTCAATCAAGATGCCCGAAACCTTTTTTCCTAAAAGCAGCACATCATTTGGCCATTTTAATTCAAGTAAAGCCTTTTCATCAAAAGCTTTAATAGCGTGAAAAACAGCCAAAGCCATTGATAAACTTAAAGCATTTACAGCATATTTTTTATGAACCACAAAGCTTAAATATAAATTTCCCCGATCAGAAATCCAAGAGCGCGCACGGCGTCCACGTCCTTTTGTTTGTTCCAAAGCTTGTATCTGCGATCCTTCTTGATAATCTTTTGCAATCTCATTTGTGCTTGAGACTTTTTCAAATGTATAACATTTCCATTTTGTCATGATAGAAAAGAGAATATACTACTTTCGAAAAAAGAGCAACTTAAAAAATGCGTGCGCTAAAGACTTTCCCCCTCCTTATAGCTATCTTTCAAATTATCAAATATTCCGCGTAAAATAAAACAGAAAAAAAACTTTAAATTTCTCTTAAAAACGATATGATAAACAAAGATTAAGGAAAGGAAAAATGAAACGAATTCTCATAGCTTTTATCACGTTACTCCCCCTTCTTATCTCCCCTTCTTTAGAGGCGAAAACCTTTGATAATTGGAAAAATAATTTTAGGACAAGAGCTCTTAACCAAAACATTTCTCCCGTTTTTTTGGATACGGTTTTAAACAAACTCACCTTTCTTGATTTTGTTGTTCAATTAGATAAAAATCAACCTGAACGGATTCTTTCTTTTGAAGACTATATCTCAAAAGTCATTAACCTTTCCCGTATTCAAAAGGGAAAAGAAATCTTAAAATCTGAAGATGTTTTCTTAAAGAAAATCACGCAAAAATATGGAATTCCAGCAGAAGTTTTAGTTGCCTTTTGGGGCCTTGAGACAAATTATGGCCGGATAAAAGGGCACATTGATATTGGCAGCGCTCTTGCCACCCTTTCCTATGAAGGGCGCCGTGAAAAATTCTTCACAAAAGAACTTTTAACTTATCTCCAAATGCTTGAAAAAGAAAATTCTTCCGGAATAACAGGGTCTTGGGCTGGGGCATTTGGACATTTTCAATTTATGCCCTCAACCTATGCTTCTTATGCCGTTGATGGCAATAATGATGGAAAGATTGATCTGGTCAATAACAAAATGGACGCCTTTCATTCTGCGGCAAATTACCTTTCAAAAATGGGGTGGAAACGAGGCTATAGATGGGGACGACGAGTCAATCTTCCCGCTCATTTTGACTACAGAGCCCTTCCAAAATCAATGACCCTTTCTTTGAAAGATTGGCAAGATAAAGGTTTCCTCAAAACCGTTTCTTTTTCAAAAAAAGAACTTGATATGAAAGCCACCCTCCTTTTTCCAAATGGATATGGCAATAAAACCTATCTTGTTTACAAAAATTTCTTTGTTATAAAGCGTTGGAACAATTCAAATTATTATGCTCTAGCCGTGGGATTCCTTTCTGATGCTTTCAAAAAAGAAACTTCACTTTCTTCTTTTAAAAATAATTTTTCAAAAAAAGGCTATAATTTCAAGAAAGAAGACGTTATACTTCTTCAAACATATTTGAAAAAGCATCTTTTTTATAAAGGAAAGATTGATGGCGTTTTTGGACCGCTCACAAGAAAAGCTATCTTGCGCTTTTATAAGAAAACAGGACGTCCAGCAGAATGGATTTTGGCCTTGAAAAAGGCAGATAAAAAGGGAAACATATGAAACTTAAAGCCTTACTTTTAACCGGTCTACTTTTGGGACTTTCAAACTGTTCAACGACCCCTCTTAAAACCCCTGGCATCTATAAAATTGGAACGCCTTACGAAATTAACGGAACAACTTACTATCCAAAGGAAGACTATTCTTATAAAGAAGAAGGGATTTCGTCTTGGTATGGTCCCGATTTTCATGCCGGAAAAACGGCAAATGGGGAAACCTATGATATGTATGCGTTAACGGCAGCTCACAGAACACTTCCCCTTCCCTCTATTGTGAAAGTGACCAATTTAGAAAACGGAAAATCGCTCGTTCTTCGTGTGAATGATAGGGGCCCTTTTGTTAAAAACAGAATTATTGATGTTTCCAAAAAAGCAGCTAAAATCTTGGGCTTTCATCGAAAAGGCACAACAAAAGTGCGAGTTGAATTGATGGAAAAAGAAAGTAAAGAGCTAAAAGCCTACCTTCTTTCAAAAGGACATCGAGGGACAAATGTATCCTTATCTTATGAGGAACCCATTTACACCCCTAAAGATAATAAAGTGGAAGAAAAGCCCATGGCCCCTATCGTTTATGGAGAGGCGCTTCCTTCAAAAATCAGCACAACATGTCCTCAAGGAATTTATATTCAAATGGCCTCGTTTAGCAGCCCTAAAAACGCCGAAACGTTTGCAAATTCTTTGAAAGAAAAAGGCAATATCGTTATTTATAAAATAAAGGTAAAGGATAAGGATTTTTTCCGTGTCCGTTTGGGGCCTTTCCCTTCTGCTGAAAAAGCTATTCCAACTTTAGATAAACTTAAAAGCGAAGGATTTTCTTCTCAACTTGTTCAAGAATTTACATACTAAAAAGCTTAAATATAACACTCACAGGAATTTATTATGAAAAAACTACTTTTAACCTCACTTTCAATCGTCACTCTTTTTGTAAACGCCTCTTTTGCAGACTTTAATACAGAAGCCAAATTTGCCTATATGATTGATTTTGATACAGGAACGGTTCTTTATAATAAACGGGGCGATGAAGCTATGCCCCCTGCTTCTATGAGTAAATTGATGACCGCTTATATCATCTTTTCGAAATTAAAGAATAATGAGCTTAATTTGGAAGACTCTTTTACCGTCAGCACAAATGCTTGGAAAAAAGGCGGCCATAAAAGCGGCAGTTCCACGATGTTTTTAATTCCTCATCAAAAGGTTAAAATCAAAGACTTATTAAGAGGGATTATTGTTCAATCTGGAAATGACGCCTGTATTGTAGCGGCAGAAAATATTTCTGGATCTGAAAAATATTTTGCAGATCTTATGAATGAAAAAGCCTCTGAAATCGGCCTAAAGCATTCCAGTTTTAAAAACGCAACAGGCCTTCCCGAAAAAGGGCATTTGATGAGTGCGGAAGACTTAACACATTTGGCCTCTGTTTTAATTCGAAAATTCCCAAAATATTATGAAATTTACTCAGAAAAAAGCTTTACCTATAACAAAATTAAACAAGGCAATCGCAACCCTCTTTTATATTCAAATCCAAAGGCAGATGGTCTTAAAACGGGGCATACTTCTGCTTCTGGCTATGGTCTAGTTGCCTCTGCTGTTGATCCAGATAATAAAGTCAGACGTATTGTCTTCGTTCTAAACGGCCTTAAAAGTATGAAGGCAAGAGCCGTTGAATCAAAACGTTTCTTAAACTGGGGATTAAATTACTTTGACAATTATACGCTTCTTGAAAAAGGGCAAGAGATTGAAACCCTCCCTGTTTGGCTTGGAAAAACGGATACGGTTAAAGCCATTGTGCCTCAAGAAATCAAACTGACTTTACCAAAAAGCAAACGTTCAAAATTAAAAGCAACTGTCACATACCCTTCTGTTGTTGAAGCCCCTATTAAAAAAGGCCAGGAATTGGGGAAAATCACTTTTTCTCTTCCTGATGAAGAAGATAAAACTTACCCTATTGTTGCAAAAGAATCCGTTGAACGCGTAAGATATATTGGAAAACTTATTTTTGCTATAAAACATCTTCTTTCTTTTCTCTACTAAATTTTAATGGATAGGAATTTTTTTATGAACGGATATTTCATTACGATTGAAGGCCCAGATGGGGGCGGAAAATCAACCCAAGCTAAACGCCTCACTGCTTTTCTAAAGGAAAAAGGGAAAGAGGTTATTTTGACCCGAGAACCAGGGGGATCTCTAGGCGCTGAAGAAATCAGAACTCTTCTTAAAAGTGGGGATTCGGGAAAATGGGATAGTTTTTCAGAAACGCTCCTTTTTATGGCCGCACGACGGGATCATCTTGTCAAAACAATTTTCCCTGCTTTGAAAGAAGGGAAATGGATTGTTTGCGATAGATTTCAGGACTCTACAAGGGCGTATCAAGGCGCTGGAGCTAAGAAAGACACTTTATCCTTAAAAGATATCGATTCTCTTTACAGGCTTATTGCAGGCGATTTTAAGCCTGATTTAACCTTTATTTTGGACTTACCTGTTGAAGTTGGACTAGAGCGCGCTCTTAAACGCGCAGGCATTAAAGATAGATTTGAATCAAAGCCTTTAAAATTTCATCAAGATTTAAGAAAAACTTATTTGGAAATTGCAAAAAAAGAAACAGACAGATGTTTTGTGGTTGACGCCTCTCAAACAGAGGATGTCGTTTTTGAAGATATGATTTCTCATTTAAAGGAACGTTTTGATGTCTGATGTTATCGAAAAACTTTTCTTATATAAACAAAAAGGCATCTTAGATGGCTCTTGGTTGATTACGGGAGAAGAAACAGAAGATAAATCTATTATTATTCAACACTTTATCAATCGTTTATTTAAAAAAGAGGATGATTTTACAGGCTATCTTCCTTCTGTTAAATGGATAAAAAAACCGCTAACAGATACGTCGAAAAATGATTTTGCAAAGGCTATCTCAAAGGCCAAAATAACCGATAAAGTTGTGGATTCTCTTAAATATAAATCAGAAATCCCCGTTGAGAGCATTCGAGATATTTCTCGCTTTGTATCAACAACAACAGATTCGGAAACCTACCGCATTCTTGTGATAGACAGGGCCGATGATTTAAATGAAAAAGCCCAAAATGCTCTTTTAAAAATGCTGGAAGACCCCCCTTCTAAGACCCTCTTTTTCCTTTTGT
Organism: Alphaproteobacteria bacterium; assembly: GCA_009929265.1. Taxonomy (GTDB): domain Bacteria; phylum Pseudomonadota; class Alphaproteobacteria; order CASFRQ01; family SAAU01; genus SAAU01. The sequence continues at coordinate 45,763 of SAAU01000001.1, read as the reverse complement.
GTGACAACAGGGCAAAACTTCTTCCGACTATTATTTCACGGTGTCGAATTTTACGCCTTCATCCCTCTTCTCTTGAAGACTTAGAAGCGGCTTTAAAAGAGAGTATCCCCGAAAATGTCCAACCTCTTTTAATGAAAATGGGCGACTACAAAAAATCCGAAATTGAAAAAATTTATACACAAGGAGGCCTTGATTTTTACGGGGAAATTCTTGAAATTTTAGAAAACAAAACGCCTTTGGAAAAAATACTTTCTCTTACGGAAAAAGCGGCCAAAGATGACGATTCTTTTTCCATTTTTTGCACCGTTTTAATGTATGCTTTCCTTGAAAAAAGCAAAGAAGACCCTTCTTATATCGAAAAAATGAACACTTTTACACAAAAGATAGCCCAAACAAAAGCTCTTTATTTGGATAAAAGTCAAATTCTCTTTAATATACTGGTTGATTTTATAAATTAGAAATTGTAATAGACAAGGTAAACAAAACAAAAAAAGGCCAAAAGAAATAATGATTATAGATTCACATTGTCACTTAGAATTTAATGATAACCTTCCCGAAATTATCCGTCGAGCACAAAAAAGAAATGTTGGGCTCATGCTTAATATCGGGACAGAAAGTCTTGATTTGGCCCCTCTTTTGGGAGCGTTAGAGACTTATTCAAGCCTTTATGGAGCCTTTGCAATTCATCCTCACTCTGTTGAAAAGGATAAAACTTGGGTTTCAGATGAATTTGAAGGGATTTTTTCCCATCCTAAAATTTTGGCCGTTGGAGAAACAGGGCTTGATTATCATTATAATTTTGCCCCAAAAGAGATTCAAAAAAAGGCGTTTTTTCGCCATATTGAAATTGCACAAAAAAAGAATCTTCCCGTTATTGTCCATACGAGGGAGGCTGATGACGATACCCTTTCGATTTTGAAAGAATCGTATAAAATAAAGCCTTTTAAATGCCTTTTACATAGCTTCAATTCCTCTTATCGAATGATGCAAGAACTCTCAGAACTTGGGTTTTATTTTTCTTTTTCTGGCATGATAACGTTCAAAAAATCAGATACTTTGCGAGAAATTGTCAAAGAAGTTCCCTTAGATAAAATTCTTTCAGAAACAGATTCGCCTTATTTAGCCCCTGTTCCTTATAGGGGAAAGCAAAACGAACCCTCTTATGTGGTTGAAATTTTCAAAAAAATAGCAGAATTAAAGAATATTAAAGAGGAAGAGTTAGAAGATATCATCTTTCAAAATTTCAAAACCCTCTTTGGTGGAAAAGGAAATTTTAATGAAGATTAGAATTTTAGGATGCGGCAGTTCTTCTGGGGTCCCTGTTATTTGTAAAGGCTGGGGAAAATGCGACCCTAATAATGAAAAAAACAGAAGAACGCGTAGTGGCATTCTCATTCAAAAAGACGACAAAACTCTTTTAATTGATGCCCCTCAAGAATTACGACTACAACTTCTAAAAGCAGGAACAAAAAAAATTGATTCTGTTTTATATACACATGCGCATGCGGATCATATCCTTGGAACAGAGGATTTACGGGGTTTCACCTTTAAATCTGGAAAACCTTTAGATATTTATACAGATCAAGGCACCATGCAAACGCTTCATCGCCTATTTTCTTACACATTTAGTCCTTATTCTGATGATACAAGATGGCTCTTACATTTAATGCCGCACATCATTCAACCGTTTAAGCCCTTTACAACAAATGGAATAGAAATCCTGCCTATAAAACATCCTCATGGCCCTAATTTTAGTAGTTTAGGATATCGAATCGGTGATTTTTCGTATAATACGGATCTCAGCGACATTACACCAGAGGCCTTTGAAGCCCTTTTAGGGGTTAAAACCCTCGTTTTGGATTGCAAAGGGAAAAAGAAAAGCATTAACAATCACTTAACTTTGGAAAAAGCTCTCTATTGGATTGATAAGCTTCAAGTTGAACGCGCTTATTTGACGCATATGGGCTATAAAATGGATTATGATACTTTGGTTAAAGAGTTGCCCTCACATATCCGCCCTGCCTATGATGGGATGGAATTTGAAGTTTAGCCTAAAGAATAAATAGAGTGCCTAAAAGATTGCTGATTTTTTATCTCCTCTTTTGGCTTTTCTTGAACAGGAAAAATTTTATATTTCTTATTTAAATCTTTCTTAAAAAGTCCACGACTTCTTATATAATCAACGGGAGATGTCGATTCTTTAATTTTAGAGATATTTACATTTTTATCTACAAGGAAAATGTGCCATTTTGACAGCATCTCTTTAATATCCTTTTTTTCGCCTTCATTATTGCCAATAGAATCGCCAACAAAATATCCTTCATAATTCCCTCCAATTGATATATTTGGATGGTATTTTATTGCGTTTTTTCGTTCAATTCCTAATTGGAAAAACTCAACATTTTCTTGACAATTCTTTAGAAGTAAAAGCTTTTCAGATTTATTTAAATAAGAAATATCTTCTTTTTTAAAAAACCCCATTTTAATAAACCCTTTTAAAGAAAAGGAAGGCTCAGCATAGTATCTAAGCCCTGCTATTTCGTTAAATTCGTCTTCTGTTTTTTGAATAAAAGCCTGTTCTTTTTGATAAATGTATAAGCAAATTTCTTCTTGATTTTCTATAGATGAATTTGAAAAAACTTCTTCTTTAATTTTAGCTGATTCTATATCTCTTGATTTATAAAGAGCACTTAAAAGGCTATAAGTTATTTCATTTCCAAACTCTTGCTTTAAGAGCTTTTTAATTTCGAAAGTGATGTCCTTTTTTGGAGAAATTTTTTCCTTAAGAGTCTTATAAAAAAGCTGCGCCCGTTCTGGTTTTTTGGAATCAGGAGAAAGTTCTGTTAAATATTTTTCTAAAAGGATTTTATCTTGAGGAATATTCAAATGAAAGAGCTCATAAAAAGCATCCTCTACTTTATTTCCCATGACAAAACCTCCTTATTTTAATCTATCTTTTTTATAGATTAACAAGTTTATATATTTTGTCAAATATTTTATAAATTTTTTTTACTCATTAAAGAGGCATAAAAAAAGAAGAGAAAAAATCTCTTCATTTTAAGAATTTGAAATTGGTGCCCCTGACCGGACTTGAACCAGTACGATGTTACCATCAATAGATTTTGAGTCTATCGCGTCTACCAATTTCGCCACAGGGGCTTTTTTAATCTAGACAAAGACAATATACTCATCTATTTTAAATCGTCAATAGCTTTTTTAAAAAAAGGAGAAAAAAATGAAAAAGGCCTTAACGGTTGTCATCACAGGAGCCAGCAGTGGATTAGGGAAATCCCTTGCTCTTGCTTATGCTGAGAAAGGAAACACCCTCTTTTTAACAGGAAGAAATAAAGATAGACTTTCTCAAACAAAAAGTTTAGCAGAAGAAAAAGGCGCCACAGTTTATATTAAAGTTGCCGATGTCCGTGATCCATTTGATATGGAAACCATTATCATGGACGCAGCCGCTTTAAAACCGTTAGATATTGTGATAGCAAATGCGGGGGTTTCTTCAAATATTCTCCGTAAAAAAGAGGAAACAGATGATATTCGAACGGTTTTCACAACGAACATAAATGGGGTTGTTAATACGATTCTACCGGCCATTTATGAAATGAAAAAGCAAAAATACGGGCATCTTGTTTTAATCAGCTCCTTAGCAGGCTATAGATTTATCCCCCAAGCTCCTGCCTATAGTGCAAGTAAAGCCTTCATAAAATCTTGGGGAGAAGGCCTTTCACAAAGTCTCTTTTTGGATAATATTGACGTGACAACTGTTTGTCCTGGGTTCATCGAAACCCCCTTAACTGAAACGAATCGATTCCCTATGCCTTTTATGATGAAAAGTGAAAAAGCAGCTAAAATTATAAAACGCGCCATTGAAAAGAAAAAAGTGCTTCTCTCTTTCCCAAAAACATTGACCTTTTTTGTTTGGCTTCGTTCTTTTATGCCAAGTGTTCTTTTAAATTTCATCTTTCGACGTTTTACAAAAAAATATCTAGAAAAATCAAAGTAAATCTGATAGGTTAAGAAAAAAAATTGAAAAAGAGGTTTTTATGAAAAATAAACTGACTCCTGAAGAGGAAATGGAACGTCTTCAACAAGAAATGTTAAATCGTGAAGTGGATGAAGACCTTCAAAAAGAACGCTTGGCAAACCTTTGGAAGAAATATGGATTTTTAATCTATCTTTCAGCCATTCTTCTTGTTGCGGGAACGGCTGGATTTGAAGGGTATAAAAGCTATTCAAAAAACATTCGTCTTAATGAATCCAATCTTTATGAACAAGCCTTAAGTGAAATCTATTCTTTAAAAGGGGATGCTAAACAAGCCCATCTTCTTCTTTCAAAGCTTGAGACAGGAAAAACAACCTATGCTTCTCTTGCTAAAATGCAGGATATTTCTTTACTTTTGAAGGAAGAGAAAAAACAAGAAGCTTTAAGTCAATTAGAATCTTTCTTTTCTAACAAAAAAACACCTGAGGTTTTAAGAGATTTAGCCACTTTATTTTATGTTCAAAACGCTATCGGAATAGAGGACGACGAAAAGCTTACAGCCCTTCTTTTGCCTTTCATGACTCCAAAAAGTTCTTGGTATGGTTCTGCAGCAGAGTTAAAAGCTTTAATTGATATTAAAAACAATAAAAAACAAGAAGCCCTTTTTGAATTGGAAACCGCCCTTAAAACAGGCCTTAGAATTCCAAAAAGTGTTCAAAATCAATTAAATATCCTTTTAACTTCTCTTAAAGAATCTTAGACGTTGTTTAGATTTTATGTTAAGGATTTATTGTGAAATATTCTCATTTTTTTATCTTTTGTTGTTTTTCAAGCCTTCTTTTGACTTCCTGTATGGAGACAAAGTCAAAAGTTGAAGGGGAGCGTCTTCCTGTTTTTAAAACCGGACTTCCTGAATTGAAAGAACAAGTCCTTTTACCCTCAACAGAAAAAGCACTTCAAGAAACACATTGGAATACCTTAAATCGAGAAACCTCTTACGTAAATACGATTTCCTATTTGGCCGAAAAGCCAAAACTTCTTTGGAAAAAAGACATTGGAAAAGGCACCTCTTCAGATAGATTTTTGCTTGCCTCTCCTATCATTTATAACGGCACTTTATTTGCTTTAGATTCTGCTCTTCACCTAACAGCTTTAAACCTTCAATCAGGGAAAGTTATTTTTGAAAAATCCCTTCAAGAAGAGGCAGATATTGACACCCCTGCAAAAGGGATTGGCCTTGCCGCACAAGAAGGAAAACTTTATGTCTTAACGGGTCTTAAAAAAGTCCTTTGTTTAAGCACAAAAGACGGCACACGCCTTTGGGAAACAAAAATAGAAGATATGGCCCGTTCTGCCCCAATTTTCTCTAAAGAAAATCTTATTTTTACAACCCTAACCAATAAATTGATTGCCTTAAATAAAACAACGGGAAAACTTGCTTTTCAAGCCCAAGCAGAAATAGAGCAAACACACTTTTTGAAATCAGCCTCCCCTTCCAAAAAGGACTCCCTTATTCTAGCGCCTTTTTCTTCTGGACAAGTTATTGCTTATACGTTGTCAGGGCAAGAGGTTTGGAAAAAACGTGTGACGGCACGCAAAAGCTATAATAATCAGCTGAATTTGGATCATATCACAGCTTCTCCACGTTTTATGGGAACAACGGCCTTTCTTTTTGGAAACTCAAACGCTTTGATTTCTGTTGATATGAAAACAGGCAAAGAAAATTGGCGTGCTCATATTGGAACCCAAAGCCAACCTTTTCTTAATGCAGAGTATTTGTTCTTGATTTCAAATACAAATAAAGTTATCGCACTTAATGCAAAAACAGGAAAAATCTTATGGACTTATGCTTCTCTAGATGCAAAAGCTTCTTTTTATGGTCCTCTTTTGCTTAAAAACAGACTTCTTATCGCTGGAAGTAATGGAAAAGTCTTTATCCTTTCCCCAAAAACAGGTGAATTTATTGAGGATTTCACACTTTCTTCTGGAACCCATTTTAGCCCAATTATTGATAAAGGGATTTTGGTTTTTTTAACAGATGACGGCGTTCTTGAAGCTTATAAATAGTAATTTAAAAAGGAATAAAAATGAAAAAAGTAGCCCTTATTGGCAGGACAAATGTTGGAAAATCGACACTTTTCAACAGATTAACAGGTTCGAAAGAAGCTATTGTCCATAATTTAGCAGGCGTCACAAGGGATAGAAAAGAAGGGCTTGCCCATCTTTTTGACTTGGAATTTACATGTATTGATACCGCAGGGCTGGAAGATAAAAGTTCCCTGGCTGATGCCATGTGGAAGCAAAGCTTGGAAGCCATTAAAGAAGCCGATATTCTTATTGCCGTTTTTGATGCAAGAGAAGGCATCCATCCTTTGGATAAACAACTGGTCAAAACCCTTAGAAAGTCAGATAAACCTTGCGTTATGGTAATAAATAAAGCGGAAAGCTTTAAGACACAAGACGCCGTTAGAAGTTTTTCTGAACTTGCTTTTGAACGTCCGATTGCTCTTTCGGCAGAACATGCTCTTGGCATAGAAGATCTTTATGATGCCTTAAAAGAATATATTGAGCCAGAATCTTTTGAAGAGAAGGCTGAAGTCACAGATGAAGAACGCGCCATTAAGATAGCTATTATAGGGCGTCCAAACGCTGGAAAATCAACTTTAATTAACAAAATAATTGGAAAAGATAGGCTTTTAACAGGAGCCGAAGCAGGTGTCACGCGGGACGCTATTGAAATTCCTTGGTCCTATAAAGATAGAAAAGTTATCCTTGTAGATACGGCGGGCATTCGAAAGAATATGAAAATCATCAATCCTCTTGAGAAATTGGCAAAAGGCGATGCAGAAAAAGCTCTAAATTACGCTCAAATTGTCATCTTAACAATTGATGCGGCCTCCCCTTTGGACAAGCAAGATCTTCTTTTGGCTAGCCAAGTTATTAACGAAGGCCGTGGATTGGTTATTGCAATAAATAAGTGGGATACAGTGCGTAATCCTGCCCCAATTATTGAGCATATCAAAGATAAGTTAGAAAGTTCCTTACAGCAGGTAAAAGGCTTACCTATTGTTTATATTTCCGCCAAGACAGGAAAAGGGTTAAGAGAACTTATGGATAAAGTCTTTGAAATTTACTCTCTTTGGAATAAAAGAATTTCAACAAACCCTCTTAATCGATTCTTACAAAAGAAAGTTGAATCTCACCCAACGCCTTTGGCCAGAAATGGACGTCATATTAACCTTAAATACATTACTCAAGCCAAGACACGTCCGCCAACCTTTATCATTTTCTCAAGCAATCCAGATAAATTGCCAGAGTCTTATTTAAGATATCTTTCTAACGGATTAAGAGAAACGTTTAAGCTTGCTGGGGTTCCTATTCGAATCTTTGTTCGGAAACGGGAAAACCCTTTTGCCAATGAAGCTGTAAAACGAGGCAAAAGAAAATGACATCCCTTGAAGACATTAAAGACAATTTTGATTTTCTAGATGATTGGGAAGAAAAATACAGATACCTTATTGATTTAGGAAAAGAACTTCCCTCATTTTCTGAAAGCGATAAGACAGAAGAAAATAAGGTGACAGGCTGTATGAGCCAGGTTTGGATAACCTCTTTTGAAAAGGACGGGCGCCTTTATTTTAAGGCCGATAGCGATGCGTTGATTGTAAAGGGGTTAATAGCTTTGATTTTAAGCATTTATAGCGGAAAAACGCCAAAGGAAATCTTAGAGGTTAACTTAAATGAAATCTTTACCTCTTTAGGACTTGAGGAGAATCTTTCCCCAACAAGACGGAACGGCTTTTTTTCCATGCGGCAAAAGATTTTAGAGACAGCAAAGACTTTTTTGGATTAAAAAAACTCTTTTAATAAGAAAGGCTCTTTCTTTCAAAAGAGCCTTTTTCTAAGATTAACAGTCTAATAAATCTTCGGGTAAAATAGCCATATTTAAATCGTAAGAAATTTCGCCTTCATCCTCATTTTTATAAATAACAGCTAAAAACTCGCCTTTTATAAAAACTTCAACAGGGGCATTTTTATCCGTCCCTGCCTTAATTTTAAGATCTGGGTTATTCAACTTTTTTTGAAGATATTTTTCTAAAGCACTCATCTCAATTTGTTTAATCATTTTCAGCTCCATAAGTTATTTTTTTGAAATATCATAATCAATAAAAATTTAACTTGCAAATTAAAAAATAAAAGCGTATAAGAAATATGTTTTAAGCCGAAAAAGTAATGGGTTACTTTCAGGTGTTTTTAATGAAAAAAGAAAAGAGGAAAAAATGCCCAAATTAAAAACAAAAAGTTCTGTTAAAAAACGGTTTTCATTAACAGGAACTGGTAAAATCAAAAGAAATTCAGCTAACAAACGCCACTTTCTTATGAACAAATCAAAAAGAATGAAACGTCAATCACGTTTTGGTTCTATTGTAAAAGCATGTGATTTCAAAACAATTATGCGTTTTATTAACGGTTAAGGAGTATAGAAAATGGCAAGAGTTAAAAGAGGAAAAACAACCCTCGCAAGACACAGTAAAGTTTTAAAGATGGCCAAGGGCTACAGAGGAAGAAATTCCAAAGTATACACCGTTGCTTTGGAAAAAGTAGAAAAAGGTCTTCAATATGCTTATCGTGACAGACGGAAGAATAAAAGCAATTTCCGTTCTTTATGGATTCAAAGAATCAACGCTGGGGTCCGCGAACACGGATTAACCTACTCTCGATTTATGAGCGGTCTTTCAAAGGCTGGCGTCCTCATTGATCGTAAAGTTTTGGCAAATATTGCTCTTAACGATCCTGAATCATTTAAAGGCCTTGTTGAAAAAGCAAAGGCAAACATTTAATTCGATTTAGAATTTAAACTTAAAGACCCGCCTTTCATTTGAAAAAAGCGAAAGGGGGTCTTTTTATTTTATAAAAAGATTAAGGAACAAAAATGATAGAACTCAACACCTTAAAACAAGACATTCTAAAAAGCATTGATAAGGCCTCCTCTTTAGATGATTTAGAATCTGTCCGCATCAATGCCCTTGGAAAAAAAGGCGTTTTAACGCAAGCCCTTAAAGGAATGTCAGATCTTTCTATTGAAGAAAAGAAAACCTATGGACAATCCTTGAACGCTTTAAAGAGCGACGCTTTTCAAAAAATAGAAGAAAAAAAGAAAGCTTTAGAAGACGCTCTTATGAAGGAAAAATTGGCTAAAGAAAAAATTGATATGACTTTGCCTGTTTACCATTCCTCTTTGCGTCAAGGTCGCATTCACCCTAATTTTCAAGTGTTAGAAGAAATGCTGGCCATCTTCCAAAAAATGGGCTTTTCTTTGGCAGAAGGCCCTGATATAGAAGATGATTTCCATTGCTTCCAAGCGTTAAACATTCCCCCTTCCCATCCAGCGCGTCAAATGCAGGCTACCTTCTTTATGGATGGAAAAGAGGATGAAAATTATCTCCTTCGGACACATACTTCCACAGTTCAAACGCGTGTTATGTTGGATCAAAAACCTCCTATTAAAATTGTTGTTCCAGGGCGTGTGTATCGTTGCGATTACGATATGACGCATTCTCCAATGTTCCATCAGATTGAAGGCCTTGTTATTGATAAAAAAACAAATATGGGACATTTAAAAGGCTGCTTAGTTGAGTTCATTAAAGCCTTTTTTGAGTTAGACGATCTTCCGTTCCGGTTTCGTCCCTCTTACTTCCCTTTTACAGAACCTTCTGCGGAAATGGACATTGGGTGTTCAAGAGAAAATGGAGAGTTCAAAATTGAAGCAGGAAAAGGCTTTATGGAAGTTTTGGGCTGCGGCATGGTTCATCCAAATGTTTTGAAAAATTGTGGCATTGATCCAGAGGAATATCAAGGGTTTGCCTTTGGAATGGGAATTGATAGATTTGCAATGCTTAAATATGGCATTCCAGATTTAAGAACATTCTTTGATGCAGATATGAAATGGTTGAAAAAATACGGTTTCATTCCTCTTAACATTCCAAATTTAGACTAAGGAGAAAAAAATGAAAGTCACTTTAGATTGGCTAAAAGATTACTTAGACACAAACGCCTCTGTTCAAGAAATTGCCGAAAAACTTACAAGCATTGGCTTGGAGATTGAGGAAGTTATAGATGAAGGCGCTCCTTTAAAAGAAGGATTTGTCATCGCTCAAATTTTGAAGGTTAGGCAACATCCAAACGCAGATAAGCTCCACTTGTTGGACGTTTACGACGGTCAAAAAACATACTCTATCGTTTGTGGGGCCCCGAATGTTCGTGAAGGATTAAAGGTCGTTTTTGCTTATGAAAATGCGCTTATTCCTCTTTATAATGAACGTTTGAAAAAAGCGGTTATCCGTGGGGAAGAAAGCGCAGGAATGTGCTGCTCTTATAAGGAGCTTGGCCTCGGGGAAGATCACTCTGCCATTATCGAAATTAACGATGAAATCCCAGTTGGCACAGATGCCCCAACCGCTCTTAAAACAGACGTTGTTTTCGATATTAACATTACCCCAAATAGAGGGGATTGCCTTGGCGTTCTTGGTGTTGCACGGGACTTGGCCGCAACAGGAATTGGCGCCTTAAAAGAACCTAAAGAACATAAAATTGATGGAAAATTCCCCTGCCCTGTTGATGTTTCTCTTGAAACAAAAGATTGCCTTCAATACACAGGACGCGTTATTCGTGGGGTTAAAAATGTTCAAAGTCCTGCTTGGCTTCAAAGAAAGCTTCTTTCCGTAGGATTACGCCCAATTTCTACCCTTGTTGATATCACAAACTATTTTTGTATTGCACAAGGTCGCCCTTTGCATGTTTTTGATGTTAAAAAATTAGCAGGAAATCTTCATATTCGTTCTGCAAAAGATGGAGAAACTCTCCTTGCTTTGGATGAAAAGGAATACACCTTAAAAGAAGGAATGACCGTTATTGCCGATGATAAAGCTGTCCAAGCTTTGGGCGGCATTATGGGCGGTGAACTTTCTGGCTGCACGGAAGAGACAACAGAAGTTTTCCTTGAATCAGCTAGCTTTGAACCTTTAAACATTGCTAAAACTAGTCGTTCGTTAAATATTGACTCTGACGCCAAATCTCGTTTCGAACGAGGGGTTGATTTCTGCTCTGCCGAACAGGGATTAGAAGACGCCACAGCCCTTATTTTAGAAATTTGTGGGGGTGAGGCCTCTTCCAGCATTGTTCGCGGGGAAGAAAAGCTTATCAACGACTACGTCCCTTTACATGAAGACAAGGTCAAAAAATTAACAGGTGTGGATATTCCATTTGAAACACAAAAAGAAATCTTAAAAGCCCTTCATTTTGAAGAAAAAGATAGCGCGTTTAAGGCTCCAAGCTATCGCTTTGACATTTCAATTGAAGCGGACTTGGTGGAAGAAATTTTGCGAATCTACGGGTATGAGCACATTCCATTTTTAACTATTCGTCCGGAAAATTTTGATGATAATATTTATACGGATCATCAAAAAAGAGACCTTCTTTTGAGACGGGCTTTAGCCTCTAGAGGTCTTTATCAAGCTATCACTTGGTCTTTTATGGATTCGAAAGTGGCCTGTTTATTTGAAAATAAAAAGGTGATGATTAAAAATCCAATCACAACAGAGCTTGACGAAATGCGTCCAACGCCTTTAGCAAACCTTATCACGGCTGCAAAACGCAATTTTGATAACGGGGAAAAGACAGTTGCTCTTTTCGAAGTTGGTCCAGGGTTCTATGGAAGCTCCCCTTTTGAACAAAGGGAAATCGCCTCTTTCATTAGAACGGGGGAATTTACCCCTCTTTCTTGGCAAGGAAAAGCTCAAGAAGCCACTGTTTTTGATATAAAAGAAGATCTTATCGACACGCTCTTTGTCTTGGGAATTAAAGAGGATGCCCTTCAAATCAAAACAACGGCGCCTTCCTATTATCATCCAGGGAAATCGGCCTCTTTAATGCAAGGCAAAAAAACATTGGCCGTTTTTGGAGAAATCCATCCAGAAGTCCTTAAAAAGTTAGGCTTAAAGGAAAAAGTAGTTGCGGCCGAAATTTATGTTGACAACCTTCCAATTTCAAAGAAAAAGAAAAAAGTTGTGGCGTGTAATACTTCAAATCTTCAAGCTGTTGAACGGGATTTTGCATTTGTTCTTGATAAAGAAATTAAGGCGGATTCTGTTCTTCGTGAAATCAAAAAAATTGATAAAAATCTGATTTCAGAGGTTCTTTTGTTTGATGTTTATGAGGGCTCTCACCTTCCAGAAGGGAAAAAATCTTTGGCATTAAGGGTCACACTTCAACCAACGGAGAAAACCCTTACAGAAGCTGAAATTGACGCGCTTAGTCAAAAGATTATCACTTTCATTGAAACAAAATTCAAAGGGGAAATTCGAAAATAACCGTTGATAAACGCTTAAAAAAAAGAGGAAGAAATTCCTCTTTTTTTTATGCTTTTTTTATGCCTTTTTAAGGCCCTCTGATGCCCCTTTTTTCCTTTTTACCTTCAAAAAAAACCGCCCTTCTCAAAAGAAAGGCGGCTTTTTCAAATTCGAAGAACTAGTCTTCGTCTTTTGCTAATTGATTGTAGAGTTTAACTCTCTTTTCAATTTGGTCTTGAGCTAAGTTGACAAGCTCTGTATACCGTTCAGGATTTTGTTTCTTAACAACCTTAAACCGCGTTTCTGTTGCCATAAATTCATCAACAGAAATTGTTGCTTTGGAATCAAGTTGTAAAGGATTTTTCCCTTCTTTGATACGTCTTGGATCAAAACGGTAAAGGGGCCACAACCCACTGTTTACAGCAAGTTTTTGGTGTTCCATACCATCTTTTCCAATATCATATCCGTGAGCGATACAGTGCGCATAGGCAATAATCAAAGACGGTCCATTGAAGGATTCGGCTTCTTTAAAGGCCTTCAACACTTGAGCATCTTTTGCCCCCATAGAAACTTGAGCGACATAGATGTTTTCAGAAGACATCGCAATCATACCCAAATCTTTACGAGGTAAATCACTTCCTGCAACAGCAAACTTAGCAGAAGCCCCAACAGGAGTAGCTTTTGAACGTTGTCCCCCTGTGTTGGAGTAAACGCCTGTATCCATCACGAGGATGTTGACATTGCGTCCAGAATAAAGAACGTGATCTAATCCACCGTATCCGATATCATAAGCCCATCCGTCACCGCCTAAAATCCAAACACTTTTTTCAACTAAGTAATCAGCTAAAAGCGTTAATTTTTTGGCTTTAGGGGAGTTTATAGAGGCCAATTTTGTCTTCAAAGCTTCAACTCTTTCACGTTGCTCTGCGATACCTGCTTCTGTTGATTGATCTGCTGCAAAAATGGCAGATGTTAATTCATCCCCCACTTCTGAGGAAAGCTCTTGCAATAATTGTGCTGCAAATTCTTTCTTAGAATCAATAGAATAACGCATCCCTAATCCAAATTCGGCATTGTCTTCGAATAAAGAGTTTGCCCATGTAGGCCCTCTTCCGTTTTCGTCTTTTGCATAAGGAGTTGTTGGAAGGTTTCCGCCATAAATGGAAGAACATCCTGTTGCATTTGCAACAACCAATCTGTCTCCAAAAAGCTGAGTCATCAACTTAACGTAAGGCGTTTCCCCACATCCAGCACAAGCCCCAGAAAATTCGAATAATGGACGAAGCAACTGAGCATTCTTCACTAACTTCGTGTCAACTTTTGTTCTGTCAACATCTGGAAGCTTCTTAAAGAATTTCCAATTTTCAACGTTTTTATCAAAGTTCACTTCAACAGGCGTCATTGTTAAAGCCTTTTTATCTAGCTCTGTTCTTGATTTACCTGGGCAAACTTGAGAACATAAAGAACATCCTGTGCAATCTTGTGAAGAAATTTGAACAACAAATTCTTTTCCTTCAAAATCTTTTCCTTTATAAGGCGTTGTTTTGAAAGAATCAGGAGCATCTTTTAAGTCTTCCTTATCTGCCACTTTCAAACGAATAGCAGCATGCGGACAAACCATTGCACATTTTCCACATTGAATACAAAGATCTGAATTCCATGCAGGAACTTCTGTTGCAATACAACGTTTTTCATATTGTGTTGTCGCAGTTGGCCATGTTCCGTCAGCCGTCCAATCAAAGGCGCTTACAGGAAGATCTTCCCCTTTGCCTTCAATGATTTTTCCGGTCACATCTTGAACAATTTTTGGCGCATAGCTTGGAACACCTGGCAACATATGATGTGTTGATGTCGGCTTTTCTGATACCTTTACTTCATAAAGATGATCTAAAGCGGCCTCAACAGCTGCGATATTGCTTTGAACGATTGCATCCCCTTTACGAGCATAGGTTTTCTTAATAGATTTCTTAATTTTTTCAATTGCTTCTTCTTTTGGAAGAACGCCGGAAATAGCAAAGAAACATGTTTGCATAATGGTGTTAATTCTGCGACCCATTCCTGTTTTTCTGGCTACTTCAACAGCATCAATTGCATAGAATTTCATATGCTTTTCAATAATTTGCTCTTGCACTTCATAAGGAAGGCTATCCCATACCTTATCTTGTGGTTCATGAGAGTTAATTAAGAAAACAGCCCCATCCGTTGCCGCAGAAAGCATATCTATCTTTGACAAAAATGGCGTGTGGTGACAAGCGATAAAACTTGCTTTTTGAACCAAATAAGGAGCATTGATAGGCTTTTTACTAAATCTCAAATGAGACGTTGTCATAGCGCCTGATTTCTTGGAATCATACACAAAGTAAGCTTGTCCGTAGAAATCCCCTTCGGAAGCAATAATCTTAATAGAGTTTTTGTTTGCCCCAACCGTTCCATCAGCCCCAAGACCAAAGAATAAGCATTGTGTGACGCCGTCTTCTTTAATATCAAATGTCTTATCATAGGGTAAGGAATGATTTGTTAAATCATCATTGATACCAATTGTGAAGTGATTTTTTGTTGTGTTTTCAAAAACGCCTTTTGCCATAGCAGGAGTAAATTCTTTAGAAGAAAGACCATAACGGCCCCCTAATACGCTTGGCATTGATGCGATTTCTTTACGAACAACACCTTCAGCTAAAGCGGCCACAGTGTCTAAATAAAGAGGTTCCCCAATGGATCCAGATTCTTTTGTTCTATCTAAAACACAAACTGTTTTAACTGTTTTAGGAAGCGCTTTAATAAAGGCATCCACAGGGAAAGGACGATAAAGATGAACTTTCATCACCCCTGTTTTGCCCCCAGTTTCATTGAGGTATTTTGCTGTTTTTTCAGCCGTTTCAGCCCCAGAGCCCATCATAACGATAACGTTTTCGGCATCTTCAGCCCCAACATAATCGATTAAATGATAAGAACGCCCGACAACTTTTTCAAATTTACGCATAGCCTCTTCAACTTTTGAAGGACAGCTTTCGTAATAAGGGTTAGAAGCTTCACGAATTTGGAAGAAAACATCTGGATTTTGGGCAGTTCCGCGAACGACAGGTCTATCTGGTGTCATTGCATTTTCGGAAAGTATATCAGAAGGCACGCCTTCCATTAACTCTTTTAATTGATTATCAGAGATAAGTTCAATTTTATTGATTTCATGACTTGTTCTAAATCCATCAAAGAAATGAAGGAAAGGAACTCTTGATGTCAAGGTCGAAATTTGGGCAATTGCTGCCATATCTTGGGCTTCTTGAACAGAGTTAGAAGCAAGCATTCCAAAACCCGTTTGACGGCAAGCCATCACATCGGAATGATCTCCAAAAATCGATAAAGCATGCGTTGCAACTGTTCTTGCTGCAACATGCATAACAAAAGGAAGTAATTCCCCTGCAATTTTATACATATTTGGAATCATTAAAAGCAACCCTTGACTGGCTGTAAAGGTTGAAGTCAAAGACCCAGCCTGCAAAGAACCATGGACCGCCCCGATGGCCCCTGCTTCAGATTGCATTTCTAAAACATTTGGAGTCTTTCCCCAAATATTCGTAATTCCCTCAGCTGACCAAGCATCAGCCCATTCCCCCATTGGGGAAGAGGGAGTAATCGGATAAATAATGGAAACTTCGTTCAAACGGTGAGCCACCCGAGCAGCAGCTTCGTTTCCATCCATCATCTTCATTTCATTTTTATCTGACATATTTATTTTCTCCTTAAAGTAATAATCAAAAAAAACGACTCTAAAAAACCCTAATATCCTAAAAATTAAAAGGAAAACAAGCTTTTTGAACCAGCCCCTATTTGATGCCTTTCTTTTTACTTCTTTTTAAACAAAAAGTCTACTTTTTTCTGGATATTCTAATATCTTTTTCAACTTTAATTGAAAATTATATCTTTTTATTTTCTTTTCCCTTCAAATTTAAATTAATTTTATAAAAATATTTTTTGTTTATTTTTCCCTTGAATTTTTTTGTCACTTTTTACTTTACTTTTTCTCTAATCGGTATATATTATGGGGTACTTATGTATTTATTATGGAGAATATTGAATGATTAAATTAAACAAAAATGAAGTCAAAGAAATAAGAACTTTGATTCAAGAAAACAAAATTTCGAAAATAAGCTTTTTTGATACCTGCTTAAGTTCGGAAAAAAGAGCAACATACCGTTGCCGTGAAGAATATAGAAATTTCGTTATGTTGATGGAAGACTTAAAAAAGAACACGTCTATTAAAGCGATTGATATTTCTTATTTTGACATTAAACAAGAAGAATTGGTCCTTTTTTGCGATATGCTAAAACAAAGACCAGACATAACTTCTTTAATTCTTTGTCACAACGAAGAAAATATGATTGATTTTTCACCTTTAGCGAAGGTTCTTCCAAAATTGAAAAACCTTAAAGTATTAGATGTCGCTCATTGTGATATGGGGGATGAAGAAGTTTCCGAAATTATTAAAGGAGCTTTATCCAATGAAAAATTGGAAAGCCTTATTCTTTCCCGGAATTACTTGGCTCAAAATTCTGCAGAAGCCCTTAAAAATTCGCTTCCTTATGCAAAAGGATTGAAAAATCTTGAAATCGACAGGACCGACTTCACGGATGAAGAATTAGAAATTGTTGCACAAGGAATTGAAAAAGCTCCTTCTTTAACAACAATAAAAGCAGAAACAGAAGCCAGCCGATTCGAAAGCTTAAGCCATGCCATCTCTCAAAATAAAAACATTATTGAGGTTGTCAGCTCTGATGCTTTTGGAAAAGGCCCTGAAACGGCTGCTGCTCATAACAAAAAAGAACTTTATTCTTTAATTGATAAAGTGTTAACGGAAGAGAATATCTCTTCAGATGAAAAGAATTTTTTGGAAACCGCTTCTAGTGCATTATTTTCTATTTTGAAAAAAGATTATGGCTTTGGATCTGATAGAATTCAAGATTTCTTTGAAAATTTTGAACTTTATAAAACAAACTTAAATACTATGCATCAAAAGATTCTTTTTGATAGAAAAAGGCAAGCTTTTTGTTCTGAAAAATAATAAAAGTTCCTTTTTAAAAAAGCACCTAAAAATAATTTAGGTGCTTTCTTTTTTTATAGGATTTTTTGTTAGAAAGAAAGAGACATATTCATCGCTTTTCTCGTTTTATCCAAAGTATCTGAAGCAATTGCTCGAGCCTGATCGCTTCCTTGCTTTAAGATTTGACGAATTAAATCGTTGTCTTTCTCGTAAAAAGACCTTTTTTCTCGGAAAGGAGTTAAAAACGCATCCGTAGATTCAACTAATCTTTCCTTAAGAACTTTGGCGCCCCCCTCCCCAATTTCAGAGGCGATTTTATCTGGTGAAGTCTTGCCTTCCATTAAAGAAATTAAACTTAAGAGATTGGCAACATGTGGGCGTCTTTCTGGCTCATAAGTAATGAGTCGTTCACTATCTGTTTGGGCCTTTTTCACAACACCTGCAATCTCATCTTTTGTCATTCTAAGCATAATGGCGTTGTTTCTGCTTTTGCTCATTTTCTGAACCCCATCCAGGCCTAAAATAGTTGGAACCTCAGCCAAAAGAGCAGATGGCGAAACAAAAACAGGTTTATCTGTTTTAAACTTACGATTAAACCGCTTTGCAATCGTTCTAGTCAGCTCTAAATGAGGCAACTGATCTTTTCCAACAGGCACAACGTTGCCTTGGAGGGCCAAAATATCGCACGCCTGATGCACAGGATAAACCAACATTCCTGCATTCACATTTGATAGGTTTGAGGCCTTAATTTCCTCTTTAACAGTTGGATTTCTTTCCAATTCCGCTTGGGAAACCAAGGTTAAAAAAGGAACAAGCAGTTGATTAAGCTCTGGAATTTGACTGTGCGGGAAAATACAAACCTCTTCATGAAAAGGATCTAATCCAACAGATAAATAATCCAAAACAAGCTCTCTTGTATTTTCGGCAATTTTATCAAAGGCATCGTGATCTGTTAGCACCTGATAATCTGCAATTAAAATAAAGAGAGGAACGCCTTTTTCCATCAGCTTAACCCGATTTTGCAAAGAGCCAAAATAATGTCCAATATGCAAAGAACCTGTTGGTCTATCCCCTGTCAAGACACGAAATTCCTTTGGATTTTTTTCAATTTCCTCTTTAATTAAATCACTTTTTTTTGTTGCTTGTAAAAAAGTATCCATTTCCGTCATTTTAATTTCCTACTTTATTTTCTTATTTTTTGATTACCTATTTTAACAAAACAAAACAAAAAAGCAATAAAAAGGTTCTTTGCCTAAAAGGGAAAGCTTTTCTTTTTTAATATTGTCTATACCGGATAATCCTTCCAAAAACCTCTAAACAAGCAATTAAGTTTTGGAAGATAAACAGACGTGTTTTACCTTGCCTTTTGACTAAATCAGAGGCCGTCACAGGACTTGAAACAAGCCAAATAAAATTTTCAATATCTAATCCTTTTTCTTGACAGTCCTTCCGCCAAGCTCTTAAAATCCTTTGATTTTTCTCTATTTTATTTGAAATAAAATCTTGTTCTTGATTCTCGGGTTTTCTTGATGAAGAAACTCTTGCGGTTGCTAAATTTCTTAAATGAGAGGAAAGCCCTGATGGAAATTCTCTTTGCCAATCTGTATAGGCGCGCAAAAAACGTTCTAATTCGGCCTCTAAATTAGCTTTTTTAACGGCCTCATTGATACTTCGAATGGTTCTAGAGCGCAAATGAGGATTTAACCCTTTTAGGTCACGCTCTACAATAAAAACATCGTGTTGAGCCTTGAATTTATATTCTTCTAAGGTCAACCCAAAGGATTCTTTTGGATCCCCTGCCCTTTTTTGTTTTGAAGAAACTTTTTTCTTTTGTTCTTTTACATTTATTTTGTTCTGTTTTGAAAGAGGCTTTTGTATTAAAGAAATGTTTTTGATTTCAATCTTTCTTTTTTTAATAAATATTCTTTTAGGGATATTATTTGAAAAAGAGGTTTTTTGAGAAGGGTTTAATTGTTGCATTTTCAATCCTTTTTTTATTTTATTGTTTCAATTTTAAGGGCACATAAGAAAAAAGTATTTGCTCTTTTTTAGAAAATATTCCTATCAAGAATAATTATCAACTTTAAAATATGCCTGATAGGGTGTTTTGTAAAAACAAAATAAGGCTTATAATTCAAATAAAATGTTTTAATACATTGAAAATCAAAGGGAGACTTACATGTCAAAAATGCTTGCAACAAATAAAATAAATAAATTTTGGGGCAAATATAACCAAATAAAAAAACTAAAAGGAAACCTTTCTATTTCGGCCTTAGGTGAAAAAATATCTATAGATCAAGGAGGGTTATCTAAAATCATTCAAGGAAGTGTAAACGTTTATCTTCATCGCATCGTTGAAATTGCCCAAGTTTTGGACTGCAAACCCAGCGAGCTTCTTCCTTTAGAATGGCAAAAAAGAGAGGCCCCAAAAGGCTTTAATGAGGAAACAATCTTATTAGTCATAGAAACGCTTGAAGATTGGCTTCTCAAGAATAATCTTTCCCTAAAGCCGAAAGAAAAAGCTCGATTGATTTTGCTTTTATGCGAGGAAACATCGGCCCTTCCACTTAGGGAAAAATCCTCAAAAATTATTGAGTTTTCAAACTTCTACATTAAAACGAAAACAGCTTAAGGGATGTGACTAAGATGCCCCCCCGTAGTGAAATTTTAGATATTTTATCAAAAGCAGAGCCTCTTTCCCCTCCAAGGACAGCGGAAAAAGACATTCGCCCCCTTGTCAACGTTAAAGGACATGGGAATATCATCCTTATCGGTTCTTCCGGAATTCTTTTCATCTTGGCATTTATTTTCCTTTGCCTTTTTTTTAAGCATTAATCAGGAAGAGTTTTTTAACCGAAAAATAAACTATTCAGAGTCTTTAGAAATTAAAGACCTTGTCTCCTCAGTTGCTTTATGTGAAGGAAAACACGTTAATTCTATTCATTTCGAGCTTCGAAAAAAATTCAATTACCATTCTTATAAATCCATCCGCTTAAGAACCTATAGAAAGCTTCGTTTATTCTTAAGTAAAAGAAAATGTCCCATTTTTTTCCAAAATTCTTTCTAAGCATATTTTAATTTTGAAAGTTCTTTTTATTCCTATTTTAATTGTAATTTATATTAAATAACGCTCTTTTTTTATCTTCTTTAATATGAAAAAAGATTAAAAAAAGAAGGCCTAAAAAACAGCCTTCTTCTTTCCTTTTTTAAATTCTCTTTTTTACTTAAAAGCGGGAGCAATTTCCTCCAAACTCGGTAAAGTTTCATTTGGCCCCACCCCAACTAGAGTCGGTTTTGAAGAAAAGAGTGTATAGGAAAGATTTTGCAAATCCATCAAAGAAACCGCTTCAATTTCTTTTAAGACTTCTTCATTTGTTTGAATCTTACCATAATTCAAAAAGCTTTTTGCATTGCGTTCACATCTAGAGAATGTCTTTTCAAGCTTCATTAAGAATTGGGCTTTTAATTGGTTTTTCGCCCTTAGAATTTCCTCCTCAGTAATTGTTGAAGGAAATTTAACAATCTCGTCTTTCAAAACAGAAAGAAGCTCTTTTGTTTGTTCTTTTCCTGTGCCTGCATAAATACCCAAATACCCCGTATCTAAATAAGTCGCAGCAAAGGAGAAAATTGAATACACCAGCCCTCTTTTCTCTCTAATTTCGTAGAATAGACGCGAAGACATCCCTCCCCCTAAAATAAGGGAAAGCACTTTTTGGGTCATAGCTCTTTCATCTTGGTTAGACACCCCTTCAAAGCCAATCAACAAATTTTCTTGCTCAATAGCCCTTTTATCCACAAAGACACCTCCCGAATACACCGCTTTTTGAGGAAGAGTCTTTTCTTCTACTTTCAATTTTGAAAAAGCATTTTCGGCAAACTTCATCACATTTTCATGTTCAATATTTCCCGAAACAGACAGGACTAAACGCCCTGCCGTATATTCGTTATAAATATAGTCCTTTAGGTTTTGAGACGTAATGGATAAAACAGATTCTTTTGTCCCCAAAACAGGACGTCCGAAAGGCTGATCTTGATAAGCTATTGATCCAAAATAATCAAAAATAATATCATCAGGAGAATCATACGTCCGCCCAATTTCTTGCAAAACGACTTGCTTTTCTCTTTCAAGCTCTTTTTCGTCCATAATGGAATTTTGCAAAATATCGGCTAAAATATCAATCCCGAGTTTTGCATCTTCTTTCAGCAAACGAAAATAGTAGGCTGTCGCCTCTAATCCTGTGTAGGCATTCATATATCCGCCTACATTTTCAATTTCCTCTGCCATTTGACGAGCCGAACGAGAGGTTGTCCCCTTAAAAGACATATGTTCCAATAGATGAGAAATCCCCGTTATTTTAAGGGGTTCATATCTAGCGCCAACTTTACACCAAATCCCAATAGAAACGGTTTCAACTTCCTTAACTGTATCTGTAATAACGTGCATTCCGTTTGATAATTTTGAAATTTCAATCATATTTTTATCCTTTCAAAGCTCTTTATAAAAGAAAAACAAAAAAGAAGGAAGCCTTTTATTTCTCTTTTCAAAAAAAGAAAGTTCCTTTTCTTCCATAAAAATCTTTTTCTCAATAAAAAAGCCCCCAAAAAGGAGGCTTTTTCTGTCAGATAGTTTTTTTAATGTTCTGCATCAACAGGGAAAATTTGAACTGTTCCTGATGGAACGGCATCATCCGATTCGCTTGGTTTTTCAACATAAACAGGTTGACCAATTTTATCGTCAGATTCCTCTTCAAAATTTCTGCGATTAACGCGTAAATCTTGTTTTAAAGATTTAACTTTCCGTTTTAATTCAGAAGCTTGAACTTTCAATTTTTCAAGTTCAGCCTTATCTTTTTGAGTAAAGGAATTATCCACATCGGCAAGAGATGAAAATCTCATCAACATATATCCCTCGGCGCCCCCTTTAGAAGCTTGACTGGCCCCAATAACGTAATGAGCCCCGATAAGACCGTAATCAAAATCAATATAATCAACAGCAAACATTGTGTTTAAGGCTGTTTTTCCTAAAGAAGAAAACTTACAATCAAACTTTCCAGATTCCATCCGAATCGTATCAGCACTGGAAACCTTTAAGCGTGTAAGGGATGCCTCACATCTTGGTTTTGTTTCATTTAAGGAAATATCATAGTCAAAAGCAATATCTGTCGCAGGAGAATTCTTAACCGCTTTTACCCGTAAAACCTTTGCAGATTCAATCGTTGCAACAGCAGGGGTCAACCCCACTTGAGTTTTGAATCGGATACCATTTTCATAACATACCCGATGAATCTGATCCGCTTCACAGAACAAAACATTTTGACCTGCATTGTTTTCGAAAAAAGAAACGAGTTGATTATATAAATATTCCCGCGTCATGGATTGGGAAGCTGCGGCGCATTGTTTATCCCGACAAACAACAACAGAAGTCGGTGTCACTGCTTGAGCAAAAGCCATTTGAGAAATAAAAAGTCCTGAAAGAACAAAAGCACTAAGTTTTATCATTTTCCACCCTATCTAAAAAAATAAAGAGTTCTACATTCTTTATAAACACATATCTAAGTATTTGCAAATATTATTCTTACCTAAAATCATTTTTTTTCAAGTAAAAAAAGAAAGAGATTCAAAATTTAGTTTATTTTGACGAAAAATTCCACAAAGAAAGTGCTACAACACTTGCTGTTTCGGCCCTTAAAATCCGATGGCCTAAGTGAAGAGAACAGGCGCCTTCTTTTTGTTTAAAAAGGGAAAATTCTTCTTTTGAAAAGCCCCCTTCTGGTCCAATGAAAAACCCTACTTTTTGAGGAGAAACAGGGAATTTCTTATCCCCTTCTCGCTCACTTAAATAACATAAAGACCTATCCTTTGGAAAACATGCCAACGCCTCTTTTAGCTTTAAAGGCTCTTTGATTTCAGGAATATCTAAGCGTTCACATTGCTCTGAGGCTTCTATTGCAATTTTTCTTAAGTGTGCCACATTTGTTTTTGCGTTCGTGTATTCTGTTATGAGTGGAATTATTTTTTGAACCCCTAGTTCTGTTGCCTTTTGCACCACCCAATCCATTTGATCTTTTTTAATAATCGACGCGTAAAGCCACGCCCCTTTTTCAAAAGTTTGCTCACTTATTTGTTTTTGAAGAACAAATGCCCCTTTCTTTTTAGAGGTAAAATGAAATTCCCCCTGCCAAAGACCTTCTTTTCCATTAAAAACCTCAAAAACATCTCCTTCTTTTAGACGCATCACATGAACAAGATAATGAAATTGTTTTTCATCAAGAAGGATTTCGGCCGTCTCAAAAAGAGGGCTTTCTAAAAACAAACGTGGCATCTATTTCCTTTCCATAAAAAGCAACGTTGCATCATCAAAAAGAGGCGACTGGGTATTTTTCAAAAAGTCAGAAGAAATTTTGGCCACAACATTTTTGCACGTCTTTTCCTCTTTTAGTGTAGAGTATAACAACTTTTGAAATCCATCCATTCCCATAGAATCCTCTCCTTGATAGGGAGATTCAATAAAAGAATCACTAAATAATAAAAGCTTTATTCCTTTAACAAAAGGAAGTCTTGCAACCTCATAAGAAGTATTGTGCTTAATTCCTAAAGGCAACCCTGATGTATCAATCAAGTGAAATTCTTCTTTTTCCATCCAATAAAAAGGCCTTGGAATTCCAGCCCCTGAATATTTAAGCGTTTCATTTTTCACATCAATAAGCCCTAAAAAGAACGTGGCAAACTGCCCTCTTGGAAGAAGCTTAATCAACTGATTATTAAGATAACTTAACGCCTCATTTGGATTTAAGAATAAATTTAGATCCATTTGGTGAATTAAAGCATCTAATCGAAACGTATTTAACGCTGCCGATACGCCATGCCCTGAAAAATCACAAATATAAAAAGCAAACTTATCTTCGGTCAGAGGAATAAAATCATACGCGTCTCCCCCGATTTCCGAAGAAGACTTAAAGAACGTTTGCACATTCACATGATAGACGTCAAAAATAGATTGCAAAGCTTCCTTGCTGGGTAAAATTCCCTCTTGCATTTCGTGAGCTGCTTTTAACTCACGTTTAATGTTTTTAAGCTGTTTTTCAAGCTTAGAGACCAACAGTTTATTTTCAAGATGAACCTTAACGCGTGAAAAAAACTCCAACGGGTTAATCGGTTTTGTAATAAAATCCGTTGCCCCAGCGCTAAAGGTTTTATCTCTAGCTTCCCGCGTATCACTAGCCGTTTCAATTAAAACCGGAATATCTTTCGTCTCTTCTTCGGACTTAAGCATAGAAAGCACTTCATATCCATCCATCCGAGGCATTGTAATATCCAAAATAATCAAATCAGGATTAAATTTTTTAACTTTTTCAAGTCCCTCTAACCCATCCTCAGCTGTTTTAATTGAATGAATTCCAATCACATTCAATAACCTTTGAATCATAATTTGATTGCTTTTATTATCTTCAATGACAAGAACCTTACACCCGCTTAAATCAGAAGCCGATTCATCTTTCTTTTCTTGTCTAAAAGAACGATAGGCAGATCCTCTTTTTTTATCACTTAAGGAAAAGGAAAATTTAATTTCACGACCAAAATCATCTATAGTGCAAGAATCGGCAATCCCCGCAATCATAAACAATCCCCGTCCTGATTTTGGTTTAGAAGACTTTACTGGACAAGAGGATAAATTATCATTTACCGCATATCCAGCCCCTTCATCCTTTATCTTAACATCTAACCAAGATTTATTCCACTTAGCCTTAATTAAAACACTTTTTTTCGCATAAGCTGGATCTTTTAGGCGTTTTTCAAGCAAAGTTCCATATTCAGCCAACATACTTAAAGATTGCCGATATTCACTTCCAATTTCAAGATTTCCATGAATAAGCCCGTTGACTAAAGCTTCATGGACAGCCAAATGAATGCTCATAAATTGATCTGAAGAAAGATTTAAATGTTTTTTTAAATATTCAGCAATCGCCAAAGCAATATCGCAGTTATAAATAAAGGGACATGTAATTAAAATAGCTGCACGTTCTTCTTTTTTAGTCTTTTTTTCTTCGTAAGTTAAAAAAGAGCTTATTGAACTTTCTTGAGCATTTGCATCAACCAGTCCTCGAAAAGGAACCATTCCCCAGTTTTTTAATTTTTCATCTGTAATTTCATTTGAAAACAAAATCAAACGAGATTGCGAAAAATCTTCTTTTTCAAAGGCCTCTAAAGAGAAAACAGGCGTTTGCTCATTCGGCCATAAAAAAATCCCCTCTCGTATAAATTTTTTAAGAAAGGAAACAGGAACCGTCCCATCTGATGTGATATAAATAGCCATTTTCACCCCTTTTTTTCTTTTTTCTAACATAATTTAAAAAAGAAAGAAAGTATATTTAAAAATTTAGGCATAAAAAAAAGCCTTAATTTCTTAAGGCTTAAGTGGTGGCTGGAGACGGAATTGAACCGCCGACACGGGGATTTTCAGTCCCCTGCTCTACCAACTGAGCTATCCAGCCATCTGCTGTATGGGAAAGTTTTATAGACTATTTTATTTTTAATGTCTAGTCTTTTTTTAATTTTTTTTAAAAAAGCTATATTTTTATAGCTTTCCCGCTTTTTTATTCATATTTTGAGCTTTTTTAGGCTTTTTAGCTCCCCCTCTTTTTCATCAAAAGAAGACTCGTTTTTATTCTTCTTTTTCCTCTAAAGAATCAGAATCTTCAACCTCTTCTTCCACCCGTTCGCTTTTGAAAGAATAGACTTCAGAAAACCAGCGATTCAGATCAACATCTGCACATCTTTTTGAACAAAAAGGGGCAAATTCTTTTTGAACTTCTTTTCCACAAATGGGACATTTTTTAGCCATCATTTTTTCTTTCCTTTATTTTTATCTTATCTGCCCGTTGAAGGGTTATCTTAATCCGCCGTTTATCCCTTATTTTTTCGTAATAAGGACGCAGCACTCCTTTTAGAATCCCCTCTATTTCAAGGGGAAGTTCAATTTCGGTAATAAATTGACGCTTATCTTGATAAATTTTCCGCAGCAAATAAAGCGCCTGCTTCATCTCAACATTAAACCGTTCGTAAAAATTAGAATACGTGCGCTTGATTTGAACCTCTAAAAATCCTAAAGGGGAAATGCCAGAGGCCTTCACATCAACCTCCTTCTCTTGAAGAGATTGTATCAATTTTTTATAAACAGGCTTTTGAAAGGAAACCCGTTTGGATCCAATCGTATCAATCACCAAATTCCCAGATAAATGCCTTAAAACAATTTCATCTGCGATTTTTTCAATTGCCGCCTCATTTATTTTTGAAAAAGAGGCTGAACTTTGCGCACTGTCTATATCAAAGGAATGAAAAGCCTCTGTTTGTTGCCAAAAAATCTCGGCGCCTTTTGCCGCCCCCGTTAGAAGAGGAATTTTAAGATCTACCAGTTTTTCAAACGCCTCTTCAAAAAGATCACGATTTTCTTCATCAACGTCTTCAATCAAAAAGCCTTCTGCCTTAAAAAGATTTTCTAAAGAGGGCTGTTTGAATCCTTCTTCTTCGATTTTAAGGACTTCTTCCTTTGATAATAAAGAGGCCGTTGCAAATTTATGAAATCGAGCTTCTTTTTCTATTTTAATGTAAACCTTTTGCCCTTCTTGAATTTTCTCTTTAGACGGCAAAAAGGCTTCCTTTTTATCCCCCAAATCCAAAAAATAAACAGGCAAAGTTTTCATTTTTTTTATAACCGTTGCTAGATAAACCTCTCCATAATTTGGAGCAAATGGATAACTTAAAAACCATTCAATAGGTTTATTTTTATCTGAAACCTTAAGATACCGAGTTTCAAAAGGTGTCTCATCCTTTAGGATTTTCATAAACTTCCCTGCAACATATTTTTAACCGTATAAAGGTCAAGGCCCACAACATTTGTATAAGAGCCCAAAATTGTCTTGATAAAAGCGCCAGCCAGACCTTGAACGCCATAAGCCCCGGCTTTATCTAGACTGTCTCCCGTTTCAACATAAGCCTTAAGCTCTACTGGAGAAAGCCGTTTAAATAAGACCTTTGTTTCAACCAAACGCTTTACACATGTTCCATCAGGATGGCGTAAAAAAATCGCCCCCATAACCGTATGACGTCTTCCAGAAAGAAGGCTTAAATAAGCTTTGGCCTGTTCTTTGCTTTCGGGTTTTCCTAAAATGCGTTTTCCCAAACAAACGATTGTATCTGCCGTCAATAAAGGCATTTCAAGCTTTCCATTCATTTGTTCCAAAAGAGCATCGTTTTTGGCTTTTGCCATACGCTTGACATATGCCCGGGGTCCTTCCCCCTTAGAAGGCGTCTCGTCAATGTCAGCTTTCATAATTTTTGAAGGCACAAGTCCAATTTGCGTCAAAAGTTGAATTCGACGCGGTGAACCAGAGCCTAAAATAAACTCTTTATTCATCTATTTTTGTCTTTTCCATACGTTCGTGACGTTCTTGGGCTTCAATACATAAAGAGGCAATTGGACGAGCTTCCAATCTTTTCAAACCGATAGGTTCCCCTGTTTCCTCGCAATACCCATAACTGCCATCTTCAATTTTTTTCAAAGTTGAATCAATTTTGTTAATCAACTTGCGCATTCTGTCACGTGTGCGAAGTTCAAAAGAACGATTTGTTTCTGCTGATGCCCGATCATTTGGATCAGGAATCGATAGATTCTCTTCTTTTAAATTTCCAATGGTTTCTTTTGTTTCCTCAACAAGCTCATCTTTCCACTTAAGAAGTTTTAAACGAAAATATTCAAGCTGTTTTTCGTTCATATATTCTTCATCTTCTGAAGGGACATAATTAGGGGGCAACTTAACAATTCCAGTCATTTCAGGATCCTTTCTTTTCGAAAAACAAAGATGTTCTTAAGTTTTTAAATCAACTCAAAAAAAAAGTCAAATAAATAACTTACTTTTTTACCTAAAAAGAAAAGGTTATTTCGAATTTTTGCTTGAAGGCTTAAAAAGAGCTTGCTATAGTATCTCATTATTATATAGGCTTTGACTTAATTTCAAAGCTCATCAAAGTGGGAGGTTTTCACATCTTGAAAAATTTACTTTTTTATAGTTCTCTTTTTCTTCTTTTAGCACCTTTATCCCCTTCTTTTGGGCAAGAAATCCCTTCTTCTCAAGAAATTGTTTTACCAAACGAAAAAGAATGTGAAACGCTTGTGCGCTTGAATGAAACGAAAAATATTAAAGATGTCTACACGCTTTGTGGCTTTTCCGACAAAGAAAAAGCCGAAGGAAAATGGGAACGCTTTGCCAGAAAATATAAATTGGGAAAAGCCCTTTTCCGCCTTTGTCAACGCGATCCTGAAAATGATATTACCTTTTTAAATTGTGAAAAATCGGCGGACTTAAACTATCGCCCAGCCCTTCTTTTCATGGGGGATAAAGAATTTCAAAACGGCTATTATGAAAAAGCTTTAGTTTTATATCAAAAGGCTTTTGAAAACGCTGACACGCTTAAGAAAGGTTTTGTCGTAACAGAGGAAGATGAGGCCGTTGCACAAGAAGCCTATAAACTTTCGATTCTCTATTTGAAAAAGGATTTTAAATCTTATGATGCCTCAAAAGCACTTTCATATCTCAAAGCATCGGCAGCATTGGGGTATAAAAACGCAGAAAAAGCTCTTGGAGTTATCTATTCCTTGGGATTAGAAAATGAAAAACAAGATATTATTAAAGCGCAAGAACTTTTATTTAAGGCTGCCTTAAAGGGCTGTCCTTTGGCCGAAGAAGCCCTTGCTCTTCCTCTTCAAATCAAAGCTAAAAAAATTGAAAAGGAAGAACTTTCCCACAAGTTAGGGCAAGACCTTTTCCTATGTTCCTTAAATGCCTTAACGACAACACGGGCTCTTTCAGAACAGCCTTTTTCAAGACAACTGACAAAGGAAGAATGCGCCTGCAATTCCTTGAGAGAACTTTATCTACAAGATAGGCAAAAACCTTATCGTTTAATGTCTCTTTCGGGACAAAGTGCCGAACTTCTTTCTCCCTTAGGACAAATCTTTAAAGTGGAACGAGAAACAGTGCTTCCTTCTGGATTTATTGTGGATGAGATTCGAAAAAATGCCATTATTTTAAGACGTGAAACAGATAGACTTATCTTGGTCAAAAAGGAAAATGAAGCTTGTTTTAATACCTGTTTTGAAAATTTAGGTCAAGTTCAAGCTGACCCAACTTACGCTTATCGCTTAAGCTTCACGCCTTATGAATGTCGACAAATTGCGTTTTATGCGGATAAATTTATGCCCATTTCTGAAAGTTTTGTCGGCCTTAAAGAATGCCATTTTGAAGAGGCTAAAATTTGGCAAGATTACTTTAAAGAAAAAGGCTACGCAAAGCTTCTTTATCTTCAAGGCAATATAGATGGCGATTATCCGTTAAGTAAACTTCAAAAAGCCAAAGATCTTTATCAAGAAGACTATAAAAAAAACGTAGTGAAGATCTCGGATCTTTTGGTTGAAAGCTCTAAAGTTGTTCCAAAAGAGAAAGACACCTATTTTGCAAAAGCAGAAGCCTATTGCACCAAAGCTTTAATGCATATGGAAGGGGTCTTCAAGGATGATACCTTGGCCTTTGAATGGAATAAGCAAGGGTTCCTTTTGGGCTATCCGCAATCCATTAACCTGTTGGGCATTCAATATGCCAGAGGACAAGGCGTGAAAAAGGATTTAGACTTTGCCAAACAGCTTTTCAAAAAAGCAGGCGAGCTCAGCCCCACTCCCTTTTTAGAGGCCGAAAAAAACCTTAAACTCCTCTCTGATGAAAAAGAAGACACCGCTTTAGACTCGCTTTCTTATGGGAAATGTTCTTCTGTTAAAAAGCAAGAGGTTCTAACGCCTTCAAAGGTAAAGGAAATTGAAAAAGTCTATCAACCTATTTTTAATAAATAATCGATTAAAGACATTGTGATTTAACAAAAAAAAGGACGTTAAAGACATTATGACATATTCTCTTAAAACTTTATTTAAAGGCTTTTTGAAAAAGAAATGCCCCACGGCACAGGATTTAATTGATAAACTTCCTCAAGCCCTTTCCCAAGGATATATCGGAACCGTTGAATGGATTTATGAAGGGGTTGAATGCGGAACTCTTTTTACAAATAAGGAAGCCCACAAAACAGTTGAACTTTTAAAATCCTTTGGGTATAAAGAATCAGATTGGGCTCAAAAGCATAATGCCAGGAGAGAAAAAGAACGTGCCGAATGGATTATTGGCCAAGCTCTCTTTTATCTTTCCAAAGGATTTTTTAAGGAAAACTCTTACTTAGGACTTCCAAAACGTTTAAAGCCTGTGACAAAGTTATTTTTAAAAAAAGTAAAAAGAAAGGAAAAAAATGTCATTCGTTAAACTATTAGCAGGATTTCTTCTCCTTGCGCCAAAGGCTTTTGCAAATCCAGCGTGTGCGGTTTGCACGATTGCTATTGGGGCTTCCTTGGAAATCGCAAGAAAACTGAATATTGATGATTGTATTGTTGGGCTTTATGCTGGGGCTTTTTTGGCGCTGCTTGGCTATTGGACAATCAAATTTATGGAAAAAAAGAACTGGACCTTTAAGGGAATGCCTCTTCTTTCAATGTTAATCAACTTTTCAATGATTGGCTTTATGTATGTGACGGATTTAACATATACCCCAAAAATCATTGGTATTTTCTATATTGACCCCTTTTTATTTATGAGCTTTATCGGATTTATTTCGATTCCACTCACCACTTATCTATATCAATCTATGAAAGCCAAAAACGGGGGACATGCCCATTTCCCTTTTGAAAAGGTATTTATTCCAGTTGTGACTCTTCTGGCTTTGGCTTTATTTATTCACTTTACTGGAATATGTGTTTGTGATAAAGCCAATATAGCTTCCCCTTCCCTTGAAATGCTAACCCCAAGTTTTGATTAGCACCCAATAAAATTAAACGAGGATATAATGAAAAAAGCAGAAAATGTAAAAGAATTTGTTGAACGGATTGACGCCTTAAAAAAGCAAAATCCAAAAGATCTCTCTTCAGATCAAGACTTGACTATCGCGATTATGAATCTTATTTCTATTGAAGAACATTTGGTTTTCTCTGGAGCAAAAACGGAAAAAACCAGTTTTTATGATTTGGTTAAAGAAATCCGAGAGCTTCGAAAAGACTTAATGCTTCAAATCATTCCTTCTTATGAGGGTGAAGTCTGGTGTATTTCAAAGCATCTTCTCTCCGCTTCTATGCGTTTGATAGAAGTTGGCACAAAGCAACAAAGCTTAAAACGCGATAAAAAAGCCTATGAATTTTTCGATTCTGCCTATAATCTTTACTGCCTTTTCTGGGGGTTAAATAGTAATTTATTGGACTCGAAAGACGTGAAATGGCTAGAAGAAGATATGGAAAAAATCCAAAAAATATCAGATGATACAAAAAAAATGGAAGAAACTGTCCCTCAAAAAAAGGATATTCCTGCTTCAAATAACGAAGAGGCTTCCCTTTTTGTGCGCTTGAAGAAAGTTGTCAGAAAAGCTGTTGATTGCTGTATTGAATAGCAAAACGCCTTAAAAAACAAATTAAAAAAGGAGCCCTCATTAAGAAGGCTCCTTAATTTTAATCTTAAAAATTCTTAGCAATGGCATCTGTTATCTAAAATGGCTTTCAATTGAGCCTGACGGATTTCATCTGAAATCTCTTTTGAAGATTTTTCTGAATACCCCTTAAAATTCTCAATTTTTCTCCAAGTTGCAATGCTTGAAGCGTACAACGAATTTTTTTTCTTTAATTTTAACATTTTTTATCCTTTCATAAGACGTTAATAAAGAGGGACACATAAGCTCCCTCCCTTTAAAAAGTAGCCTAGATATACCTCTTTAAAATTTTTTGTCAATAAGTTTATTTAAAATTAAAAATAATATTTTTCTTGACATATTTTTCTTTCTTAATTATCATCCCAAACACCTTGTGGCGAATATAGCTCAGTTGGTTAGAGCGCTGGTTTGTGGTACCAGATGTCGTGAGTTCGAATCTCATTATTCGCCCCATTAAAGTCCTCCTTTTTAACGGGGGATTTTTTCTTTTTAAAAAAGATTTTTATTCCTCTTTTTTTTCCTTGTTTTCTAATTTTTCTTTCCCTTAAATAAAGAAGAAAATTAGTATTTGCACTTTACCCACTTTTATGTATAATCTATGCAAATATTTGTTCTTATTTTTTAAGGAAAACCTCATGAAAAAAAACCTTTCTTTTGCTTTGACGAGTCTTATTTTTTTAGGGGCCCTCTTGCTTGTTGGACGACCTTTTGGCTTTGTAGATGTCGGCGAGCGCGGGGTGAAAGTGACCCTTGGGAAAGTCTCTGATACCATCTATCCTGAAGGGGTTTATTTTGTCACGCCTTTTATTTCTAGAATCGTCAGGATGAATATTAAAACAAAAAAACAACAGTCAAAAACCGCTGTCTATACAAAAGATATACAGCAAGCTGATATTTCTTATGTCATTAACTATAACCTTCTCCCTGCTGAAGCTAAATCTATGTATCAAAAAATAGGAATTCAGTATGAAGGGACGATTTTAAGTCCTGTTGTTATCGGAACTATTAAAAACGTCATTGGAAAATGGAATGCAAAGGATCTTGTTGGAAATAGAGAGGAAGCTTCTCGTGAAATTTTCCAAAAACTACAAAATTCTTTGGAAAAAAACTACATCAATGTTTCCAATTTTCAAATCATTGACATCAATTACTCTGACGTCTTTGAACGGGCTATTGAAAGTAAAGTGACAGCGGAACAAGACGCCTTAAAAGCCAAAAATAAAACCGTTCAAGTTCAAGAAGAAGCTAAACAAAAATTGATTTCAGCTGAGGCTGAAGCAAAATCTATGTCTATCAGATCTAGTGCTCTTCAAAAAAATAAATCTCTTGTGGAATATGAGGCTGTTCAAAAATGGGATGGAAAATTACCACAATATATGTTGGGAAATTCAATGCCTTTTATTCCTCTTTTGAAAAAATAAAATATCTAAAAAGAAAGTAAGATTGAAGTATGTTAAATAAAGTTAATGCTGAAAAAATAAAAATTGATTTGGATAAAAATGCTTTTATTCGAAATTATAAAAAAATGTATCCCTTTATTCGTCCCCATATTAAACGGGCGATTTTAGCCACTCTTATCACTATTCCTATCGGGTCTATGGATGCCGTTATTGCTTGGGCGTTAAAACCTTATATGGATGTGGTGATGATTGAAAAAAGTGTTAAAGCCAGCACCTATATTCCTGTTTTAATCGTTTTATTTAGTTTGGTTCAAAGCTTTTTAAACTATGCGGCAACTTACCTAAACGCATGGGTCGGCAATAAAATAACAAATGAATTGAAGCTCGTCTTATTTAAAAAGATGATGCATTATGAACCTGCTTTTTTTGATAAAAACACCTCAGGAACGATTCAGCTGCGCTTTAACCAAGACGTAAACTTGGCCTGTAGCGGATTACTTTCCAACCTTAAGATGTTTTCAACGCGTTTCTTTTCTTCAATCTCGCTCATCTTTGTTTTGTTTTATAACTCTTGGCAGTTAGCAATTTTGGCCGTTGTTGTTTTATTCGGGGCGCTTTATCCTTTGGCAACAGTAAAAAGACGCTTAAAGTCTATTGTTAAAAAATCTGTTATGTCTGGAGGGGAACTTTTAACCTATTATAATGAGGCCTTCAGCGGAAACAGAATCATCACGTCTTATAACCTTTACCCAACGATGGAAGGGAAATTTAACAGCACTTTAACTAATTTATTTAAACTTACAATGCGTATGACAAAGAAAATGGGGATTATCAGTCCTCTTATGCATTTTATTGTCGCTTGTGGAATTGCAGGGGTTATTTGGTTCGGAAGTTATTTAATTGTCACAAATAAAATTACACCAGGGGGATTTGTTTCCTTTATTACAGCCCTTTTAATGCTTTATCAGCCTATTAAATCTATCGGAACCAACCTGACAAATGTGCAGTTGGCTTTTATGGCTATGGATAGAATTTTTTCCCTATTAGATGGGGAACCTAACATTAAAAACAAAGACAATGCGAAACAGCTTGATACAATTAAAGACAAGATTGAATATAAAGATGTTGTTTTTGAGTATAATGATGGGGTCCCAGTTCTTAAAAATGTCAACTTAACTATTCCTAAGGGAAAAACAACTGCTTTTGTTGGAAATTCTGGCGGGGGAAAGACAACGTTTGTGAATTTACTTCCTCGTTTTTACGACATTAAATCGGGCAGTATTACAATTGATGGGGTTGATATTCGTGATTTAGATCTTTATTCCTTAAGGGAAAAAATCGCTTTTGTTTTTCAAGACAACTTCCTGTTTACGGGCACAATTCGTCAAAATATTATGCTTGGAAAGGAAGAGGCTTCCGAAAAAGAACTTAAAGAAGCTGTCACAAATGCTTGTCTAGATGAATTTATTGACTCTCTTGATAAAGGGTTGGATACAGAAATTGGCGAACGCGGTGTTCTTCTTTCTGGGGGGCAAAAGCAACGGATTGCCATTGCGCGTGCCTTTATCAAAGATGCCCCGATTGTGATTTTGGACGAGGCCACCTCTGCTTTAGATAATAAATCTGAAGCCATTGTTCAAAAAGCAATTGAAAACCTGATGAATGATAGAACCGTTTTGGTGATTGCTCACCGTCTTTCAACGGTGCGACACGCCGATAAGATTGTGGTCGTTAATCATGGTGTCATTGCAGAAGAAGGCACTCATGAAGAGCTTTTAAATAAGCCTGAAGGAATTTACTCTATCCTTTATAAAACCCAATTCAAATAGAATTTTACCCTTAAAAAAACCTTCTTTATTTTAATAAAGAAGGTTTTTTATTGCGTAGATTTTTTCCTTTAATATGAAAAAGAAAGATCTTTTGAAGAAGAAAGAACCGCATCTAACGCTTCACTACTGCCTTCTTGATAAAATTCTTTTGCAATATTAAAACTGTCTAATACCTCATCCCCATATTGAGTAGCTTTTTTTATTCGAAGGGATAAATTCGGAAAGGCCTTATTTTTTCCAGAAAAGAACGCACGAAGGACTGAAAAATCTTTGTAAGATTCCCCTCTTTGTTCTGCCAAATATGTATCGCAAGAATTTTGCATAGCTAAAATCATCGCCACCCTTAATGCTTTGGTAAAAGTTTTTGCGGCAGGTGTTTTTCCTTTTAAATCGTCTCTTAAGTAATTTGAGATATTATGTTCATCTTGACGGGCATCATATGATAGGCGTTGCACAGCAAACACATTTTCATTTTCTGAAATAGAAAGATTGTGAAATTCATCTTTATCAAATTCATTTTCTCTTAAGAAAGCAGACAGTTGTGTTTCTTTCATATTACTTCCCAAAATTTCATCCGCCTGGGAAACGCAGTTGATTTTTTGGGTCCATGAATTTCCAAGAATAGATCTTGGAGCAAACGTCATAACAAATAAAGAAGACAAACACTCTTTGACTTTCTTTTCATCGAATCCAAAGGAAGACAAAGACTCTTTCATAAATTTTTCTAATTTTGAGACCACAAAAGATCCATAGCTATAGCCCACCATATTCACTTTTCTTAAATTCCGTTTAATTTCATCAACTGGGAGCGCTTCTTTCCCCCCTTCCTTAGAAATCAAAGGAAGTAAATAGGCTTTATAAAAATCTTTTATGGCTGTTAAACTTTTGTCTCTTTCATATTCTAAAAGACTCCCTTTTACGATAGAATTCATCGAATCGCATAAGGCCCCTTCTTCGTAAAGAGAAATAATCCGTTCTCGTTCAAATTGGAACTCTCTAAAATCGCAATAAAATACTGAATATGTTTCATAATCTGTTGAATAATAGTCTTTTGAGCCTAACGCTTTTTGAATCAACTTTGCCATTCCATTTGCTTTTTCGGCACTGCAAGATCCAGTTCCACTAAAGCATAAAACGGTTGGTTTTGAAAAGGAAACGGGGGTGTTAAGTTCTTTCCATCCATACTTATATTTATCTGTTTTATCAACACGTTGTCCCAATTTTAAATAAGGTAAATCGGCTCTTTCTTCTAGCTTTTCGTTCAACATATTTAACATCCTTTTTGATATAGCTATAAGTTTTACATTTTCCTAAACTATTTTTTTTCAAAAAGTTTGTCAATAAAATTTGTTTGACAATTTAAATAAATTGCCACATTTTAGGGCAAGAAGGAATTTTTATGATTAAATTATTTAAATTTTTTATCTTCTGCTTTTGCTTAACTGGGTGTGGAAATGTCGGAAACACACCGAATATTTTACACAACCTTGTTTACAAGCAAAATTATAAAGAAGCCGAAACGCTCGTTCGTTCTAAAGACTTTTATAAAGGAGATGAAAATACTCTTTTACGCTCTTTTGAAAAAGGGCGTGTTTTCTTTTTAAATAAAAAGTATTATCAAGCCTTAAAGTCTTTTGAAGAAGGCGATAATCTTTTAGAAAAGTTTTATACAAAAAGCATTTCAAAGGGGATTTCTTCTAATCTTACAGGAGATGGATTATCAACGTATAAAGGCGAAAATTTTGAACTTTCCCAATTAAAATTTTATCTTTCTTTAACGCATTATAAACTCAGTCATCAGGGGTTTTATGAAGCTTTTACAGATGAAAAAGGAAAGCTTATTGACAAAAAAATACTTTCCTCAAAAGAAAAGCATCGTCATTTAGAACAGGCCAAATCTATTTTGAGAAGCTGGAATTCTTTGCAAGAGAAATTTAAAAAAACAGATGATAAAAAGGCTTTTACCCAAGATATGCTTTCAAAATTCTATGGCGGCACAATACACAGCCTTTTTGATAAATCATCAGATCAACAAACGGCAAAAATCCTTTATAGAAACGTTAAAAATTTATCAAAAGCGTATAAAATTTACCCCTCTGTTCAAGGAGAGCATTTAAAAAACATCCTTAACTTTCAAAAGGAAAAAGAAAAAGCCCTTTCAAGCGGGCCTAAAAACAACCTTGAGATTCTTTTCTTTTCAGGGCTTATTGAGCAAAAACGCGCCGAAACCGTTTCTTTTCCTTTACATCTTATGAGTTTAGATGCCTCTTTTGTGGCGTTGATGATGGGAAATCCAAAAGGGCTTTTTTATTTTGAAATCCCTGTCGTTGATAAACCCCTTCCCGCCCCTTTTTACACCTTAAAAATATCTAAAATGCAAAAAGGAAAGAAGACAACCGTTTTGAAAAAGCCTTTGGTTTTAACCCTCCCTTTATCCGAAATTGCCTATCAAACCTATCTTAATCAAAGAGCAGGGATGATTGCGAAAAAAGGCGCTCGTTTAGCTGCAAAATATGTGACGGCTTTACTTGTTTCTCAATCTATTGCACGGCAAAATAAGGGGCAGAATAATTTTCAGGCCAGACTTTCCTTCCTTCTTGCGGCTAAAAGCATTAGCACTTCAGAGTATGCCGATATTCGATCTTGGGTCAGCTTACCACAAAACATTTACGAACAATCTGCTGCTTTAAAAAAAGGAAAATATATACTTGAAATCTTCAATAACTCCTCTAAAATATATAGCAGAGATTTTGAAATAAAGGGGAAGAATTTAAAACTCATAGACATCACCCTTCCCTTCCTTAACCCTTTAGAAAAAGGACATAAAAAATGAAAAAAACAGCTCTTTTACTCCCTATGATGCTTTTGGCTTCTTGCTCTAGTTTTAAGCCAGACTTTGTCGTCACAGATGCCTCTGAAGGTTCTGTTCCTTCTTGGATTTCTCAAAAGAAAGCTTACAAAAGCGAAACCGAAGACAATGTAAAGGACTATAAATACTACGTCAATGACGCCGAAAATACGAACCGCCGTCTTTGCTTAAGATCCGCAAATGTTCGCGCCACACAAAAAATTGCAGAACAAATTGCTCAAGAAATTGTCTCCAATTATGAAGAAGATATCGATTCTAACAACGATATTTCAACAACCGCTATCAAGTCTCATATTGAGCAAAATA
Organism: Alphaproteobacteria bacterium; assembly: GCA_009929265.1. GTDB lineage: Bacteria > Pseudomonadota > Alphaproteobacteria > CASFRQ01 > SAAU01 > SAAU01. The sequence continues at coordinate 7,420 of SAAU01000001.1, read as the reverse complement.
TTAAAGTTTCCCTTCACGGGGTTTCCGCTCAAGATTCTTATTGGGAAAAAAGAGCTTATAAAAAAGAATTAGGGGCCAAAAAAGACTACCAAGCCTATAAATGCAATGTTGTGGTCAAAATTAAAAAAGCCAATTTAATTGAAGCTTTAGAAGCCTATAAAGCGAAAGATAAAACAATGACACCTGCTTTGAAAAAGGCCATTGACAAAACAGCCGAAGAGATAAAAGAGGATTAAAATGAAATGCCTTTACGCCTTTAGCTTTCTCTTTTTAGGGATGAATATAGGTTTTGCGGAAACACTTCCTTCTTGGGTTCAAAATCCGTATAAGGATTTTTGCTCAACAAAGGAATTGTGTGCTGTAGGAGAAGGCGAAGGGCTTTCTATGGCTTCTTTAGACGCCAGATCAGGCATTTCAAAAATATTTGAAACAAAAATCGATTCTTCTTTTTCTCTTTCGGTTTCTCAAGAAAATGGAGAAGTTAGAGACTTCACCTCAGAGCATATTGATGAAACCAGCAACCAACTGCTTAATGCGGTTGAGATAAAGGCTTCTTTCATTGGAAAAACAGCCGTTTATGCCTTGGCTTCTTTAGATAAAGAAACCGCCCGTAAAATTCTTTTTGAAAAAATCCAACATCAAGATGAAAAGATGAAAGCTTTTTATAAAAGATCCACTCTTTCTTCGGCGAATCAGGCTATGGCTCTTTTTGAAAAACGTAAGGAGCTCACCCAAAAGTATATTTTTTTAACAGGGGAAAAACTCCCTTCGCCTTTAAGTTATAGAATGCTTTACAATAACCTTGTTTCAAAACGGAAAAAAGCTGTTTTTTCTTTAGAAGTAGATACAAAAATTAAAGGCTTTAAAAGTTCCATTTCAACGGCCTTTTTAGAAAAAGGATTTTCTTTCAAAAAGGATGCCCCAAAACTTTTGGCTTCCTTACATTATCAAGAAGTTCCTATTGCCGTTAAGGGATTTAAAAAATTCCTCTTTTATTTAGAAATCAAACAAGAGAAGGATGGGAAAAACGTCCTTCTTCATAGCGCTGATTTTGAGGTTATTGAACCTTCCCTTTTGCTTGCGGAACAAACTGTTTTAGAGGATATTAAAGAAAACCTTTTAGAAAAATTAGATACCTTAAATTTATAAAATTAAAGACAAACACGAAGGAGACACAATGAATTATACATTTCGGACATTTATGGGGCTCAGCCTTTTGCTTTTAGCGGGGTGCTCTGGGGTTAAAGCGGGCCGTATTTCTGCCTCAGAGGGCGATACAAGGGCTTCTGCCATTACGGATAAATGGATTAAGCAAGATTCTGTTAATGCTGCCAAAGAAATTATTTCCCAACTTGAAACACATCGGGGATTTAGGCGGTATTTGAACAAACTTAAACGTCAACCTGTTCTTTACATTCGGGAAGTTTCAAATGAAACAGAGGATGCCTATTTCCCAATTGAAGAGCTGAACAACGCTTTGTTAAAAGAAATCTCTAGAACAGGCGATTTTATCTTGTTAGACAGAGCCTCCTCTAAAAAACTAGAAGAAGAGTTGGCCTATCAACATGGCGGCGCAACAAAACGGAAAACAGCCAAAAAAGTAGGACAATTTGAAAATGTAGATGCCATGATTTTTGGCGAAATCACAATGCAAAAAATCCAAGAAGGTGGCGAAACGGTTAAACAATATACCGTTAATATTCGCTTAACCAACCTTGAAACAGGGGTTGAAATTGCCAGAATGGATTTTGAAACTCAAAAATATTTGGAACGCGGGGCCTTTAAGTGGTAAGCCTCTTTCCTAAAGCTAAAAATAAAGGTCTGAAACACAAAGTTTTGGGCCTTTTCTATTTCTAAAATTGTTTTTCTTTTTAAACTTAAAGCTCTTTTTTAAGGTTCCGCGTTCTAAAAAAACGGGCGAGCCATAACGGCATATATCCTGCCGCACAAAAGCGCACAGAAATCCGCTCCACCTTTTCATCCATTAAAATGCTCATCCGATGATGCCCTTGAAACAGGTTATCCTTCCAGCCAAATTTTCGACACAGCATAATTTCCAAAGGATACGCATCGTCAAAGCCTTTATCCCTAATGGATTGCTCTAACTCTTCATATAAAGCGACGCGTTTTTCTTTTGGAATTTCACAATGTCTGTTATGAATGGCATAGGCATTTTCTTTGGTTCGATAGACACGCTCCATCTTTTTTTGCCGAATTTCAAAAGGATTGATATGATAGGAATTTGAGGAAAAAGAAATAATCTTTCGACGCAAAGGCTTTACAAAATGCCGAATAAGACTGATTAAAAACGGCGCCCTTTTTTCAAAAGCAAAACAAACAGGAACTTGTTTTTTGTTTTTTAAAAGCGCCTCTTGCAATCTTTTTTTACCAGAAATTAAGCAATCTTTTGTCCCCTTTTTTGAATCCCCGATAAGGACAATAATTTCGCCTTTTTCAGTCGCATTACTTTTTTCTAATCTTAAAATATCTTCTATTTCGACGAGATATATCTCAGACGAAATCGCATCAAAATGTTTCATTTTTAGTTCATCCTCTCTGTTTACAAAGATAGCGAAAAAAGCACTGTTTGAAAAGAAAAATATTGTATTTTCGAAATCAAACTTTATAATAATAGCAGAATTTTTAAAAAAACGAGGCTCAAATGAAATCTTATCTTATTTATTCTTTGGCACTTCTTCCGCTTATTGCAACGGCAGAACCATCCATTCGTTTTGAAAACGGGACAGAAAACGAAAAACTCTTTTTTGAACCCATTTATAATAGAACAAAACAAAAAAGCACTTCTATAAGAGAGGGATTTAAATCCGAAACAGAAGGATTCATTTTGGGCTTTAATCATCTTGTTGATCCTAAAATTGAATTTGGGGCTTCCTACGCTTATGTTCATACAGACACCCATCGTGTGGGGGTAAAGGACACCAATTCTATCGATACACAACGGGGGCTTGCCTATATCAAATGGGAAATTCAACCTGAGCTTAAGGTGAAAACAGCTTTGCAATATGGCTATAGCTCTTATGACGAAAGAATCCTCCTTCAAAAATCAGATATTGATGTTTTTTCTTACGGGGCAGATATTTCGATTGAAAAGAAATTGCGTCTTTTAACGCCTGAAATTGGACTTAAATATCGCCTCTATTCGCAACAATCTTATACGACAAGCACGAACACCTTTATAAAATCTAAAAAGGCCGAATTTACAACGTTTAGGATTGGGGGCACGCTTCAAAAAGAAACCATGACCGAAAGCGGTCTTCGCCTCATTCCTCAAACAAAGCTTTTTATCACGTATGATCTTTCGGCCGATGAGGATGGGGTTTCTATGAACTTGCCACATTCTATTGATATTTTGGTCAATAATAATAAACGCCTAGATAGACAAGCCACTGTCTTTTCCTTTGGATTGACAGCCGATTCTGATGGGCTATGGGAATATGGTCTAAAATACGAAGGTCAATGGCGGAAAGACTATTATTCTCATTACTACACCCTCTCCGCAACACTTAATTTTTAACGCATAAAACAAGGAAATAAAAATGTTAAAATTTTACAATACACGCACACGTTCAGTTGATTCGTTTAAACCTTTAGAGGGAAACACTGTTCGGATGTATTGTTGCGGACCAACGGTTTATAACTACGCGCATATCGGCAATTTGCGGACGTATATCTTTGAGGACTTGCTCTATAAAACCCTAAAGCGTGCAGGCTATGACATTATCCACGAAATGAACGTCACGGATGTCGGGCATCTCACGAGTGATGGGGATGAAGGCGAAGACAAAATGCTTAAAGGCGCAGAACGTGAACATAAAAGTGTTTTGGAAATTGCGCGAAAGTATGAAGACGCCTTTTTTACCGATACAAAAGCTTTGAATATCCGTCGTCCAGATATTGTTTGCCGAGCCACAGAGTATGTTCAAGATATGATTGCCTTTGTTCAAAAGCTTGAAGAAAAAGGCTATGCCTACGTCTCTGGCGGAAATGTTTATTTTGATACAGCAAAATTCAAAACCTATGGCGATTTTGCCCATTTGGATTTAGAAAACCTCCGTCATGGGGCCCGTGTGGATACCGATGATCAAAAACGCAACCCCACGGATTTTGTCCTTTGGTTCACGCAATCAAAGTTTGAAAACCAGATTTTAACATGGGATTCCCCCTGGGGGAAAGGCTATCCAGGGTGGCATATTGAATGCTCCACAATGGCGATGAAACATTTGGGTGATACCCTTGATATTCACTGTGGAGGGATTGATCATATTCCTGTTCATCACACTAATGAAATTGCTCAAAGTGAGGCCTTGCTTGGCCACAGATGGGTCAACTTTTGGCTTCACGGGGAATTTTTAACCCTTAAAAATGAAAAGATGAGCAAATCAAGCGGCGAATTTTTCACCCTTTCTTTGTTGGAAAAGAAAGGCTATAGCCCTTTGCATTATAGATACCTTTGCTTGACGGCGCACTACCGCTCTCAACTTGTTTTCTCTTACGAAAATATGGACAGCGCAAAGGCAACTTATGAAAACTTGAAAAATAAAGTTTTGGAATTGAAAAAGGCCAAAGACACACCTTTAGAAACGGATGAGGAAAAGTCAAAAGCGTATTTAGATGAGTTTAACGGCTATCTTTTCAATGATCTTGGAACTCCGCAAGCCTTAACCATTATTTATGCGGTTTTGAAGGATAAAGACCTTTCTTCGGCTGCAAAATTGAAATTGATTGAAGACTTTGATACCGTCCTAGGCCTTGGTGTTTCTGAGTTTAAAGAGGAAAAGTTAGATATTCCAGAGGAGATTACCGCTTTGGCAGAAAAACGCGTTCAAGCCCGTGCAAATAAGGATTTTGCGCAATCTGATGCGTTAAGAGATGAAATTGCCTCTCTTGGCTTTGAAATTAAAGATATGCCTCAAGGTAAATACGAAATTTCCAAGAAATAAGTTTATAAAAACTAAGCTTAAAATAAAAAAAGAGAGCCCACCCCTCTCTTTTTTTTCTTATAATTTCAAAAACTATTCTTGTTCTTTCTTTTTTTGTTTCTGATAAAAATATGTGTCACTTAAAAATTGACATAAGGTAAAAGAAGCATTTACCATTAAATCAGCATGGTGTTTTTGAGGTTTTATTTTCTCTCGATGAGCATCACCGAATTTATTTCTTAACTCTGCAATTCCTTGAGTTATACTATTTAATCCTGAAAGGATTTGTTTAAAATCTTTTTCAGCATAACTACTAGGGTCTAAAGACAAAAATTTTTTAATTAAATTATACAATTTATTTAAATCTGGCTTACCTTCTGGTTTTCTTCCATCATTATATTTTTTATATATTTCAAGAAGAACTGTTTCTGACAAAGTTTTAGCTATCGTGATAGCGCCAGAATAATCTTCATCATTTATTCTGTCTTTTGCCTTTTTGATTGTTTCTTCAATATATTCAGTTGAAAGACCTATATTTGGGATAATTATTCTTTCTTTTTTGCTATATTTTTTAATTTCAATACATTGATAAGTTTTTGAAAAATTATCATATATATAAATTCTTCTCTCATCATAATGATCATACTTTTTTTTTATATAAAACCAAAATTTTTTCAAATCTATAAATTCTTTAATTAGAGAAGGAACAAATTCTTCCATATCCTTCGAATTATAAAATTCTTTTAATACTTCTTCTCTTAAAGAGGAAAAATCAAAATTCAAATCTAAATTTGAATAATCACTTTTTCCTGTTGCAACACTTATAAATTGATTTTCGATTTTTTTTAAATTATTTTCTAATTTTATTAAATCCATGACTAATCCTTTTTTATATTTTAAGAACTTTCCCCTTAATAGAATCATTTTTTAAAAAGAATACGACTTACATTTTTTAATTGCAAGAACTTTAGAATTTACCTTATTAGGTTTATAAAATGAAAATAGGCATAAAAAAAACCGCTCAAGAGAACGGTTTTTTATTTTTGGTGACCCCAGCACGATTCGAACGTGCGGCCCACAGCTTAGAAGGCTGTTGCTCTATCCAGCTGAGCTATGGGGCCTTGCCCTAAAACAAAAGCATTTTTAATCTTTTTTAACTTGTTTGTCAAGCCTCTTTTTTTAATTTTATCCGTTTATTTTTCAAAAAAAGCCCCGAAAATATCGGGACTTTCCTTACTGGCGGAAGGAAAACTTTATTTGCTTCCTGGTATACTAAATTTGATATTATTTACAAAACAGAAATTTTGTTAAATGACAGGGAATTTACAGGGAAAATTGATATTTTTTAGTTATAAATTAAGCTAAATTTTAGATGTTTCTGATTAAGTCCGATCTCTCCAAATTCCTATATTTCTAGCGCTTTGATATATTATTGTCTTGGGTAAGTCAAGCTTATCGATGCAAAATAACAGGGAATTTGAAAAGCATTATCAGGGAAATTATCCTGACTCATGGCAAAATAAACGCGTGTATTAGGGAATGGAAATTGAACAACCTTTATCCCAACATCCTTTCAAAAAAGGACCTTCGGCAATCCCGCAAGAAAACTTAAAAAATCCGATGTTAAAAAAATCTTGATTTACTTGAAAAACTCCTACAAGCCTTCATCTTGCCTCTAAAGAATGATAAACAGGCTAAAGATAAATTTTCAAAATTGAGAAAATTTTGAATACGTGGATGAGTTAAAGTCCTTATCTAGGTTGTTGGTTGCTCTGTTTTTGACGGTATTCCCATCATCATATTGTAGTGAGCTATTTTGTACATTATAGTATTTTAAGATATTTTTTATATTTAGTAGTTAATAGTTTGATTTATAATGATGAAACTTTATTTCGTAAAAAAGCAATTACTAAACAAAAATTGGGGGCGTCTTCCATAAGAAGGGTATATAAAAATTTATTTGATGACGCTGGTTTGAAAAATAATCATCCGCATACTGTTAGGCATTGTATAAGAAGAAGTTCTTCAATTTTGCTGACGCCCTTGACGTACGATCAGTCTAATGCCTTAGAGGTTAATTTTGGACACTTATCAAATAAAACAATAGATTGTTCGTATGGAAATAATGCCTTGTACTTTCAAGCTCAACAAATAAAGAGTATAGGGCTTTGTAGAATAACTGAAGAAAAAATATAAATATATTGATAAATCTAGAAAAAGATGTACATATTAAGTATTATTTTGAATAGAGTAATTGATATGAAAAATATATTTTAATGGTATATTTTGCTATTTTAAATTAACATACTTAAACATATAAAAATTTAGTAAAGATAATATTTTAAAGAAGAAATTAAAAATTAAAGGAGTTTATATGATGAATAAAATGAAAAAAGAAGCCTCACTTTCTATTATTGAAGATAGTAAAACCCGTAAAGTTCTTATGATTCGAAATCATAGAGGTATAAATAAAGGCTGTG
>SAAU01000081.1 GCA_009929265.1 Alphaproteobacteria bacterium | reverse complement strand
CTTGAAAATTTTGATTTCACAGGGGATTTGTTGGTGCGAATGATAAAAAACACATTCGCTCGATATTTTTAGTTTCGCACTTTTTTTAAAAAATGTCAAGATAAAAAATCGCCCAAAAATTTTAGTTTAAATTTTAAATACTTTCAGCAAGAAAACATTGGATTTTCAGGGGGTTTTATGCATTTTAAGAATAGTGCGGGATCAAAACTATTCAACCCCGCAATTATTTGTAATATTGTTATTTATTCTCAGTCTCTGTTTTGGTTGCCTCTGAATCATTTTCTTGCTTTGCGACTTCATCTTCTTTTGGAGCAGGTGTTATAGAATCTGTTTTTGTTACCCCAATAATCTTCAGTAAATCATCTTTTCCTGTCGCTTGAATCATCGTTGAATCAGAACCAACAACTTTAAAGATAGCAGGAACCACAGGAATCTTAAGTTTTTCTGCAAGAACTCCGTTAGCAACCAATTTTTTATCTGCAGCTGCGAGTGAATCTTCTAGATCTTTAGACGTTAATCCGATTGATTTTAATGCTTTTTCAATAGCATCTTTATCCATTGCTCCGCCAACTTCTGTTATCTTTTCTATGAATGCAAGAGCTTTCTCCTTGTTTTTATCGTAAATTGAGATATAAAGCTTTGCAAGGGTAACAGAATCCTCGCCAAGAACGGCAACCGGCATAAGCTTGAAACAAACATCACTCTTAGACTTAATAATGCCGATCATGCTTCTTTGGAATTCTATGCAATGTTTGCATAAAGGATCGAAGAAACAAACGACAGCAGTTTTTGAATCAGCTGCTCCAAATGTCATACTTTGCTTTGCAATATCTTCTTTTTGCTTAAAAACTTCATTTGATAATTGCTTAATAGTTTCTTCCCTCTTTTTCGCAATTCCTTCTCCCATAGCATCCATAATGAGCTGCGGATTTTGCTTAACAAGATCCATAACCGTTGTCTTGATCTTATCATCGAAGGCTGCATTTCCAGCTGCATCAGCCGGCTTTTTCTGATTAAAAAAAGCAATCGCGGCAATGATT
>SAAU01000080.1 GCA_009929265.1 Alphaproteobacteria bacterium | reverse complement strand
AGCGGTACACTTACTATCGCTAATATGCCTCTATCTTTCCGACAAGATATTCTTGGCGAAGTGGTTAATGCTAAAGACGGTACAATTACAGAGCTTGCAGATGCTAAGTTCAGTCCTTTTGCGTTGCTTTTCCAATTCGATGGCGACAAAACTAAGACTCGCCACTTGATTTATTATTGCAACGGAAGCCGTGCAACCATTTCATCTAAAACGGGTAAGGATATTTCTGGTGTAGAGTTGCCTTTCAAAGCCAAACAGCTCACCGTTGGCGGTAAAAAACTTATCAAGACACAAACAACAAGTGAAGAATCTACCAAGTATGCTAATTGGTTCAAAAGCGTTAACTTGGACGCTGTGGTGGTATAAAAAAATCAAGGCAGCTTTTCGGCTGCTTTTTTTTAGGAGAAAAAACATGGAAAAAACAATTTATATCGACGACAAACCAGTTCGCTTAAAATCAACAGCGGCAACCGCCATGCGCTATAAAGCGCAATTTAAAAAAGACTACTTCTCGGAACTTTTGAAGTTAGCGAAAGTTTTCTCTGGTCAAGAAAAAGATGGAGAAATTGATTTACAAGATATTTCTTACGAAAATATGGGTCTTGTCGATTTTGAAGTGCTTTATAACTTCATTTGGGTTTTGGCAAAAACAGCAGATAAAACAATCCCAGAACCTCTTGAATGGCTTGATGGATTTGATTCAATGCCAATCGCAGACATTTTCCCTGAAATTTCAGAATTACTTCAATCGTCAATTGAATCAAAAAAAAAGTAGATAAAAAAAGTGGCTCTGATGAACTTTTCACTGAGGAGTCTTTCTTTTATATCTGTAAACATGTTGGTCTGAATATGACTGATATGGAAGATATGAATGTCGGGCAATGCTTAGACTTTATCCAAGAGTGGATAGAGAATAATGATAAAGATGAAAAAGGAAAGACTAAAACAAGAAAGGCGACACAAGACGACTTCAATAATTTTTAGAAAGGAGAAAAATGGCAGGTAATAACATAAAAGGCATCACGATTGAAATCGATGGCAACG
>SAAU01000079.1 GCA_009929265.1 Alphaproteobacteria bacterium | reverse complement strand
ATTGAATCCTTGGGCGGAAAAGTCACAAAACGTGAAGATTGGGGTTTAAGAAACCTCGCTTATCGTATTAATAAAAACCGCAAAGGGTATTATGTTTTCATGAATCTTGATGCGCCATCTGATGCAATCAAAGAAGTTGATCGTGTTATGCGCCTGGATGAAAACATTATTCGCCATTTAATTGTCAAAGTAGATGCTTTAGAAGAAGGCCCTTCTGTTATGTTGGCACCAAAATTCGCCAAAAAAGAAGATACTTTTTTTGAACAAGAAGAAAAGGAGACTTTCTAATGCAAGAAGTTCATCATTCATTTTTTCATCGTTCAAAATCTTGCCCTTTTTCGGGTGAAAATGCGTTGAAAATTGACTATAAAGATGTTAAATTGCTTTCTCGATACATTTCAGAACGGGGCAAAATGGTTCCGTCCAGAATTTCTTTCGTTTCAGCAAAAAAACAACGGGAATTATCCAAAGCCATTAAACGGGCTCGCTTTTTAGCTTTGCTTCCTTATGTTTCCGGCGTTGAAGATTAGGAGGAAAAAATGGAAGTTATTTTATTAGAACGGATTGAAAAATTGGGGCAAATGGGCGATGTCGTCAAAGTGAAAACTGGTTTCGCTCGCAATTATTTGTTGCCTCAAAAAAAGGCTTTGCGTTCCACAAAGGAAAATTTAGCCTATTTCGAAACACAACGAGTCGAATTAGAAGCTCGTAACTTACAAAATCGTCAAGAAGCCGAAAAAGTAGCAGAAACAATCAAAGGATTGTCTGTCGTTATTGTTCGTCAAGCCGCAGAATCCGGTCAATTATACGGATCTGTGACGGCTCGTGATATTCATGATGCTGTTCGGGATATGGGCATTAAGCTGGAAAGACGTCAAATTGATTTAACGCAACCGTTAAAAAATGTGGGCGTTTATGAAATCCGCGTAGCGTTACATCCGGATGTTTCTGAAAAAATCAAGGTTACTATTGCTCGTTCCCAAGAAGAATCTTTACGGTTAGAAAGTTTGGAAGATTCCGCTTTACCACAAACTGAAGAGATTAAATCCT
>SAAU01000078.1 GCA_009929265.1 Alphaproteobacteria bacterium | reverse complement strand
GTCATAATATTTAGAATAACTGGAAAGATTGTCACAGAAAAGGTTTTGGTGCTTTTTTTTATTTTATTTATTCCGCTCAACGCCAGTCATGACCGGAAAAACGAGACGGGCGCGGGTGTTGCGCAAGCAAGACCCGTGATCCGGCCGGTTTTTCCGCGTCTATGCCCTTGTTAGGCGATTTTGATTCATTCAATCAATTGTAACCTCTTCCTTTTCGGCCAAAGTGCCCCTAGAAATTTCTTAATTGCTGATAAGATTCAACATTTTACAGCTTCTAACGACCATATTTATCTGATTGTTCTTCTATTGTTATTTTTTCTATCTCTTCGTCAAAGACCCGCTGCACTTCTTTAGGAACAGAAGTCTGTGCAATATCTTTGACTTCTGAAACTCGATTATCTTCAATAATCAGTTCATGGATTGAGGTAAAAATAAAAGCCACCGCTTTTTTGCCAGGGTCATTTATTAAAGCTTTAATGTAAAGGTGAGAAAAATCTGTTGGCTTGTGTGAATCATTCTTATACGAAACGTATTCGATTAAATCGATTGATGAGCAATAAATTATGGCAGGCCTGTCTCTTTTGCTGGAAGGTAGCGATCTGCCCCCACCAGTTGAAATAGCATAAGGCGATAAAAGTCGCCAATTTTTATTCTTAAAAAGCTCACCTTCTTCTGTTGAAATCAAAAAAATAGCACTGGGGCCCCTTTTAAAAGCAGGTAACCACTCGAACTCAGTTTTGTTTAGCAAATCAAGCGAAAGGTAGTGATAACTAAGCCGAAAGGACAATTCAAGGCCGTTGGCAAAATTTATGGTTGGGTTAAAAAATATTGCAATTGAAATAAAAACAAGAATCAACACGTATCTTAAAGTTCTTTTCATGGATGAACATTTCTTTTCATAATATTTGTTCCACTTTTTTGTGGCTTCGAGTTCCATTTTTCTTTTTTTTTCGCCGTTAAGGTAGAACCGCTGGTTGCCCGAGCGGCCCCCTCACAGATCCCGGCGTGCGGTTTTCTCGCACCGGGCTCCTCAACACAACTCGCTTCCGCGCAG
>SAAU01000077.1 GCA_009929265.1 Alphaproteobacteria bacterium | reverse complement strand
TTCTATTACTTGAGGTAATATTGGCTTTGGAATGTCATTAACATCAACCAAGAGAAGCTCTGAAAAATCTTTAAATTCCTTTTGAACATTGCCTATTTTCTCAACTGTAAAAGGGTTGTTATTTTTCCCTTTTGTCTTTTTAAACAAAGACAAATTGGCATCTTTAGGCGAATCGTAAATGCCGTAAACAATTTTTGTTTTAATTTTTTGATTCTCAAGGTGTTCATAAATAAATGATTCATCTTCAATGTGTAAATCAGCAATACGTTTAAGACCTTCCAATGGAGTGTTCGTACCTGTCATAACGAGTGTAAAACGGTCTGGATTTTCCATCAAAAATCGTTCATGAAATGATAATAACTTTGATAAAGTTGAGTCATTGGAATCTTTTTTAAGCGCACTATTTGCGTTTTGTGTTGCATTGAGATCGTTTTTTTGAATAGGGGAATCTTGTAATGAAAGTGCAGAGGTGTTTTTAGGCTTATAGTGTGCTCTGTACTTTGCTTTGGCTATGTCTAAAAAGTTTTCATCATTGATATCTATATGAAAATATGAGAGCAAATCACCCGAAATTTTTAAAATTTCAAAAAAATCTTTCATGCTATCTTGTTGACTCTGAATAAAATCTAATTCAGCTGTATTTAATTGTCTTTGCCCTTGTAGCAGTACATGTAAATCTTGCTCACCATTTCTAAAACTTTCCCAGTAGGAACCAACCATATTTCTAGAAGAGCTTACTTCTTTTTCGACATTGCCTAAATTATCTTGTAAAGATGTTAAGGATGTGTGGAGTTTTTCAAGTTCCCATTTAATTTTTCTCAGCTCAGCTTCTCTTTCAAACATTTTTTCTTGTAAGGAAGAAAAAGCTTTTAAATATTCATTTTTATCTTTTCCTCCATTGTAAAGATTATAACTGACCATTAATTTAGCAATATAGCTATCTTCAGGTATCTCAAAATCTTCTTTATCCGTAATTTTTTCTTTTGCTAATACTAAATCAACTTTTGGGCGGAAAGGAGCTTTTAGTTTGGCAATATTGAATTTCTTGCTTAGAATTTCATAATTAAAG
>SAAU01000076.1 GCA_009929265.1 Alphaproteobacteria bacterium | reverse complement strand
GAAAAAAATCAAACACCCATCTGAATTTACTCAAATCGGTTCAGAAATCGAAGTAGTAGTTCTCGAAATAGACAAAGATAACCGTCGTTTGAGCTTAGGTCACAAACAATTGGAAGAAAATCCTTGGGATGTATTCGAAACTATCTTTACTCCTGATAGCATCCACGAAGGCACAATCATCGAAATGCTTGATAAAGGTGCAGTAGTTGCTCTTCCTTATGGTGTTGAAGGTTTTGCTACCCCAAAACACTTGGTAAAAGAAGATGGTACAACTGCTAAAATGGATGAAAAATTGAACTTCAAAGTAATTGAATTCAACAAAGATTCTAAACGCATTATCTTATCACACAGCCGTATACACGAAGATGCTGCTAAAACTGCTGCTCCCGCAGTAGACAGCGCATCGGAAGCTGCTCCTAAAAAAGCAACTAAAAAAGCTGCTGTAAAAGAAGAAGCTCCAGCAATGGAAAAAACTACTTTAGGTGATATCCAATCGTTGTCTGATTTAAAAGATCAAATGGTTGCTAAAGCAACTAAAAAATTGATTGAAAAAGAAGAAGCTAAAAATGCAGAAGAAAAACCTGTTAAAAAAGCAACTAAAAAAGTAGCCGCTAAAGATGAAGAAGAAAAACCAGCAAAAAAAGCTGCTGCTAAAAAAGCAACTAAAAAAGACGCTGAATAATCTTAAATCCGTCAACAAAAAAGCCGTTTCTAATCTTATAGAAACGGCTTTTTTTATTCTTCTATCCTCAAATTGAAAACATATATAACTGCAAAAAAGGTGGAGCACTACTCCACCTTTTTATATCTTACAACACTATTTATTAATAGCGTTTGGGTTTATAAATATCTATCAACTTCCAGCCCACTGACACTGTAAAAGCGTTGATTGGATCCATAGTGATTTCCTGTTGGTCAAGTGTTTTATAATGGTACAATTGCTGAATTAAATTATAGCGAACGTCAACAGACAAAAACCAAATATCTAAACCAACACCTGCATCTAAACCAACTTGCGCTTTACGAGCTTCTAATACCAAATCTTGTACATTGTCGATAGAAGTGTCAGAACCCGCATTAAAACGAAATTTAGGACCTGCC
>SAAU01000075.1 GCA_009929265.1 Alphaproteobacteria bacterium | reverse complement strand
GTATTATGATTTTTTGGTTGCCGATAAACGTGGTGATGAACTTGAGTACCTCTCTTCTTTGATTTCAACCAATGTTACCTCTTTTTTTCGAGAAGCAAAGCAGTGGGAGTTTTTGAAGCAAGAGCTTCCTAAAATTTTAGAACAACGTGGTGGAAAATTGCGTATTTGGTCTGCGGCATGCTCTTCGGGCGAAGAACCTTACAGCCTTGCTATGTTTTTAAAAGAACATTTACCCCGTGATAAAACATATGATATTAAAATTTTAGCTACGGATGTCTCTTCTAAGGTGCTTAAAATAGCCACGCAAGGTATTTACTCGCACAAAGCATGCACTACCCTTGATGCACATTATATAGAACGCTATTTTTCTTCGTTATACCATAACCAACAACCTGCATATCAGATTGATGAGCGTCTTAAAAAAATGGTTTTATTTCGTGAATTTAATTTGGTCACGGGCAATTATGACCTTTTTAAGTCCACGGCATTTGATATTATCTTTTGTCGAAACGTGATGATTTATTTTGATAAACCGACCCAAAACGGATTGGTTGAAAAGTTTTTCTCCCTTTTGAATAAAGAGGGATACCTTTTCATCGGGAGTTCTGAAGCGCTGACCGATATGAAAAGAGGGTTTCAATCCAAAAGTGCTTCAATCTATCAGAAGGTGTAACATGACAAAGAAGAGCAATTTAGAGACGCTAAGTGATGCGATGTTACTTGAAGAGGTGAAAAGACGGTTTGACCAAAAAAATCAAACTTTAGAAGAGATGGCATTTTTAACCAAAAAACTTTATGACCTCAATGAAAAACTTAAAGAGCATGATTCGATTAAGGGGGAATTTCTCTCCTTAATCAAAAATGTTTTTAATAATCCCCTTAGCTCCTTGCTTAATCTCTCTTCTATGATGCGAAAAAATGATGACACGCCAAAAACACAGAAAATGAAACTTCTTTTAGATATGGAGTTGCGCAAGTTAGATTTTCAACTCAATAATATTTTTACTGCTGCTGAGATTGAAGCAGGGGAAATTGCAAACTACTGGAGTGAAGTTAATTTAGGGTTGTTAATTAAAGAGTTACAAGAGGCGTTTAGTTATCTTATT
>SAAU01000074.1 GCA_009929265.1 Alphaproteobacteria bacterium | reverse complement strand
GGCATAAGCCTCGCGTTCGATAGGGCGACGTTCTTTTGCCTCAATGGAGCCTTTTCCATCTAAAGGTTTTCCGACGGCATCAATTACTCGTCCCAATAAATGCGTACTAACAGGGATATCCAAGATACGATTAGTTCGCACAGCTTTGTCACCAGCTTTCAACGAGTCAGGATTATCCAGGAAAACAACGCCTACAGAATCCTCGTACAATGTTTGTACCATGCCCGATATGTGACCATTGAAGAGTAACATTTCGTCCATTTGTACATTAGACAATCCCTTTAATAAAGCAGTTCCGGCAGATATAGAGGCAATTTCACTGACTTCATGATTTTTTAATTCAGCCTTTGTTTTTTTTGTTGTTTTTTGAATGATTTTAATCGCATTTTGAGTGGCTTTTTGAAACATTTATATTCCCCTTTATTCTTGTCGAATAAGCCCTGTCAGAGCACCGTCAAGGTTTGTTTGAAATTGTTCTAGATATTGTTTTAAATTCCAAGAGATGGCCTGTTCTCCTGTTTGAACTTCAAGCCCTGCCAATAAAGAAGCATCTTGTTGAAAAGTAAAAATAACATCTGCATCCAAAATTAAGGCTTTTGAAATAAAATCTTTTATCCTTTTTTTATCTGTTGGAAGTAATTGAGATGCGGATATAAAGGTTATTTTCCTTGACTGATTTGCAAAAGCAGAAAAAGCTTTTTTTTCTTTAGCGGAGAGAGACAAAAATTTCTTTTTAAATTCCTCTTCAATTAATCGATCCAAAGAAACACCGGCCATTTGAGATAATGATTGATCGGCAAAAAGTCGAAATTGTTCAATCATCAAATTACGCAAAGATGTACTAAAAGCCTCTTTTTCATGAAGTAAGTCATTTTGCCAGCGTTGACGATTTTTTTGCACTTCTTCTTTTACTTCGGTTAACAAAGATTCTTTGATATGTTCGGCTTGAACTTTTGTTTCTAATAATAAATTTTGTCGTTCTTCTTTGAATTTATCAACTTTTTGTGCATACAAAATTTGCTCTTCTTCGGCTTTTTTTGCTTGTTCTTTCGCCGAGTTTAAATAAGATGCAATCTTTTTTTGCCTTTCATCAACCGCATTTAAAAT
>SAAU01000073.1 GCA_009929265.1 Alphaproteobacteria bacterium | reverse complement strand
AGATCAAGGAGGGCTCCATCGTTTTCAGGGGCAGGAGAATTGATAAGTTTGTTTTGGAAAAAAGGGTCAGGGAAGGAATGGCTTTAGTCTTTCAGAATCCGCCTGCTTTGCCGGGAATAAAGCTGGCAAAACTTTTGGAGCTGGCTTCAAGAGAAAAAAGCGGATACGAAGGAAAGTACGCCGACCTTTTAGAAAGGGAGGTCAACGTTAATTTTTCCGGAGGAGAGAAGAAGATTTCGGAGTTGATTCAGGTTTTGTCTTTAAATCCCGAACTTTTGATTTTAGACGAGATTGATTCCGGTTTGGACATGAAAAAGAGCGGGGAAGTCGTCAGGATAATAAGAGAAAAAGTCAAAAAGGGAACGGCAGTTCTGCTAATTACCCACCAGGGAGAGATATTGAGACAGATTAATCCCGATAGGGTGGTCGTCCTTGTTAGCGGGAAAGTCGGCTGCGTGAGCAAAGACTGGAAGAAGGTTTTAAGAACGATAAAGAAAAACGATTATGCCCAGTGCAAAAAGTGCAAAAAAATGTAAACCCGATTTCCTTATGGTTGACAACGAAGTGAAGTCAATCGCCAGAAGCGGGGAAGTTTTGATTTTATCCAGCCCCGAGGCATGGGAGAAGTTTAAATGGGTTCGTCCTTATTTTTCCGGAAAGCCGAAAAACGGTTATTTCATCTGGGTTAAAAAACAGGTTGATTTTCCCTTGTCCACCTGCGTTAACATCGCTTCTCCAAAAATCAGGCAGGACTTGCAGAACCTGATGTTGATAGAAAAGGGAATAAAGGCAAAGGCCAATGTCATTTGCTCTTCTTTGAAAGCGAACCTGTCGGGGAAGCACAAAGCGAGAGGCAAGCTTATTTTAAAGGAAGGAGCATCCCTTTCCTACAATCACGTTCACAAGTGGGGAGGGAAAGACGTTGTTTTTCCGGACTACGAATTCGTTTTGGGAAAAGATTCTTCTCTGGACTACAGCTATCTGAACATGTTTCCTCCCCGAAACCTGGAGATTAAAAACAGGATAGTCTGCGGAGAGAAATCTTCATGCAACGTGAGCATTTCCGTTAACGGAATCGATTCCAAAATCAGGATAAAAGAAGAAGTGTTTTTGA
>SAAU01000072.1 GCA_009929265.1 Alphaproteobacteria bacterium | reverse complement strand
TCTTTTATTGTTGCCGTTACTCTTGTTCTTATCCTGGCAATATTGTCGGGCAAAAATTCCGATTCTGTGACATCCCAAGCTACATTTTCAAAGGTGTATTGGGCAAAATAACCTTCAAAAGCAGAGATCAGATCATCATAATTTGAAGAGCTGTCCCAATCATTTTTAAAAGAAGCAGAAAAATATGTTTTTAAAAGGTTTATGTCTTTTAAGAATAGCATATTTCTTAATACACCGTTGGCATCTTTTAAGTTTGCTTCCCGTTCAAGTATTTTTTCAGCCAACGCCTTTGCAGGCTGTGCAACGGCAGGCAAGTCAAGTATAGACTGAGAAACAGATGAAGGGGAAAGCTGAGAAACTAGCTTTATTGCATTTATCAGATTATCAATTTCGTCTGTGTACTCTCGGGCGCGTATGTCTCCCGGAGTGAGATTTTTTTCCGATTCAAGGCCTTTGAGGAAAATTAGTGCTTCTGCAGTTGTTCTAAGATTTATGGTTACATTTGTTAAGTCGTTAAAATATAAGTCAGTCTCTGTTACTCTAAGCATCAAAGAAAGCTTGTTGGCATCGGCTTTCAAAACCATCTTATCAGAGAAAGGCACATTTTTAAGAGAAAAAGTCCCATCTTTATTTACTTGTGCAGTGACTCCTTCTGCTGATATTTTAAACTTGGTGAAGTCGTTAAGAGTTGTTAAAGCGCTTCTTAAAGAGCCGGCCAACTCTGTTTCTATAATTTCAGGAATTGAAATTCTGCCTGAAATTGTGAAAGTGTTTTCGGGTGAGGTTTCTTTAAACTTAAGATTACCGCCGGTTTGGCAGCCGTTTAATAAGATTATCAAAGAAAAAACAAACAATGAATAAAGTAACTTTCCGCACAAGGTTTTTCTTATATTATATTTAATTGAATGCATTCATTTGTCTCCATATTTGCTCTAATAAAGATTATCGGCAAAATAGCCAACAAAATGAAAAAATAAAATCCTGTACAAAATAAAAATAAAAAAAGATATTGACATTAAAAAGCTAAAATGATAAACTGAATTTCCTGCCTCGGCAGGGCGGTCTTCAAAGAGACCTAAGTTAATTGAGAATAAGATCAGAAGACTTTAAAATATGACGCCAA
>SAAU01000071.1 GCA_009929265.1 Alphaproteobacteria bacterium | reverse complement strand
TACTTCTTCAAAAATTCTTTGTGCACACCTAGACACCAATGCATCTGAATTAAAATTAACAGAATAGGTAGTTTTGTATTTTATCCTATTCCACAATTCAGAAAATTCCGGAGAGAGCAAAACCTCTTTTCTTAGTGAGATTTTCCGGGCGTCATTTCTATTCTTGATATTAATATTCCCGGATACCTTTTGCAATGTTTTAAGAATATGACCTTTTATATAGTCAAACTCTGCCGGAATATTAACCCTGTTATCTTTAAGATCCAACCTCAGTTTGTCCTGGACTTTCCCGGCAACCTCTTTTGTTTTATTATTAACAACCTCTTCTTTTATGTAGCCACATTGTTCAAAAAAGTCATATAAGAATCTTGATTTTTCTTCATTTAAATAGACAGGTTTCTCAGCTGTTCCATCCACAACAATATGTGCAAACGAATGCTTTTGCAACAATCCGAATTTATATCCGGTATCCTCTTCTATTTCTTTTTGAAGACCTTTAGCAAAATCTTCGTAAGATTCATTTGCCATGACTGTTAGAGTATTTACCTCAAACCCTCTTACTCTTTCCCCGTTTTGATTTACACACAAACGCAAACCCCGACCAACTTTCTGGCGTTTTGTCAAGTCATCTTTTGAATCAATAAGGG
Organism: Alphaproteobacteria bacterium; assembly: GCA_009929265.1. Taxonomy (GTDB): domain Bacteria; phylum Pseudomonadota; class Alphaproteobacteria; order CASFRQ01; family SAAU01; genus SAAU01. Next base: position 482 of record SAAU01000071.1, on the reverse strand, counting down.
TGCATATCTGGAAGACATTGGGGTTGTCCCATCCCTCTTTAAGAGCAGAGTGAGAGAAAATAAAACGCAACGGCTCCTCAAAACTCAAAAGTCGCTCCTTGTCCTTCATTATAAGGGTAAAGGCATCGTCATCCCGGGCTGTTTTGCCGGAGGTATCAACAAAACATTCAAACTTATCCTTCTTGTTTGAGGACTTGCTTCGTTTGTCTATAGAAAAATAGCCATCATGAATTTTGTCAACAGTAATATCTTTGTCTCTTATCTCTTTGAAAAGTGACTGGTATTTTGTTTGAGCAATCAATTTTTCATATTCTTCCTCAAACATTACAGCAAATTTCCCTTTTACTTTATTCCCTTCATCGTCGTATTGACGGTAATTAGCCACCTTGTCTATGAAAAATAAACTGAGAACTTTTATTCCAAGCGGATTTAATAAAAGCTCTTTATCCAAATGTGATTCAATTGTTATTCGAATCTGTTCT
>SAAU01000070.1 GCA_009929265.1 Alphaproteobacteria bacterium | reverse complement strand
ATCTTCAAACCAAAGCAGTCAAAATCCAGAGGTGGTTTAAGTTTCAATTCGCAACTTTCTTACATTAAAAACTGACGACTTCTGCGCTTCGCTTGACAGCTAAATTTGAAAGTTCTGTAAGCGTTGTACATTTTCCAATGTATGGGCGGTAAAAAAACTCTTTTTCGCTCTCACGAAGGAGGGTAATGCCTTCATCTTTAATAGCTTTTATCTCAAAGCATGGCTCATCTTTTAGAGGAAGTAATTCAGGTTTTTTCACATCATAGCGTATGATATTTTCATCTTGACGCTTCTCAAGCTTTTCAAAAACCTCTTTTTGTTTTTCAAATTGCTCACGCTGTTGGATTGCCTCGGTCAATGAATCTGCAAAAATTGCATATTTGTTTCCAAAGAAACAAAAAAGAAGAAGGGTAGAAATAATACGAAAAGGCATAAAATTCCTTATGTGAGATATGGTGTCCAAGCAACGGACAAAAGTAAGGCAATATTTAAAGCATTAAAAAGGTGTGATTATATTTATTATTATCTTAAATTTTATAATAAATATAACTTTGATCTTAAGAGGATAGAGATAATTAAACTTTGAAAATTTTAGAAATGTATACAAACACATCCGCAAGCCCCTGTTTATGGGCACGATAAATAGCAGTAATGTAAAAAGAGGATGAGTTTTCGCTGAATGTTTTATTAATTTAAAAAAGTAGTTTATTAAATTAATAATAGAAGAATAATAAAGAGTGTAATATTTCATTGATAAAGCGTAAAACCACACAAGAAACTCGGCAAAGTTTAAAGCTTGTGTGGTTATCCTTTCGATAATTTAAAATAACTTCAACAATTCTACAACCTATACTATTAATAGTAACTTAAAAATCAAAATACTTTTACCATTAACAAAAACAAACAAATTGCATAAATCCTCCTTGTTTTTTCCGATACAACATCTTTTTTCAAAAACCAGAGGAAATTTAGAGTTGGCGCTTTAACACTAACTGCATTGACAGGCTATGGAGCAGATAGAGCCACTAAAGCCTTGACGGGAGAAGGAATCTTTAGCAGAATTAGAGAAAATGTTAGTGGACTAAAAAATTCTTCTTCCAATGATTCTTTCAATAAGACCAACAACGGCTCC
>SAAU01000069.1 GCA_009929265.1 Alphaproteobacteria bacterium | reverse complement strand
GTGTTTGGCACCTCGATGTCGACTCATCACATCCTGGGGCTGGAGCAGGTCCCAAGGGTTCGGCTGTTCGCCGATTAAAGTGGTACGTGAGTTGGGTTCAAAACGTCGTGAGACAGTTTGGTCCCTATCTACCGTGGGTGAAGGATACTTGAAAGGAGTTGCTCCTAGTACGAGAGGACCGGAGTGAACGTACCGCTGGTGTACCAGTTGTTGTGCCAACAGCAGAGCTGGGTAGCTAAGTACGGACGGGATAACCGCTGAAAGCATCTAAGCGGGAAGCCTCCCTTAAAACAAGGTATCCCAATTAAGGCAGTGGAAGACTACCACGTTGATAGGTCAGGGGTGGAAGTGCCGCGAGGCATGGAGCTGACTGATACTAATAGCCTGATTGATTTGAGAACTATACGTATGATATATTCTATGTAAGACATAGATACAAAGACAAAAAAGCACTTTCTAAGAAGGAGGATAGATGACTTGGTGGAGATAGTGATAAGGAACCACCCGAAACCATCTCGAACTCGGACGTGAAACTTATTAACGCCGATGGTACTTTGTCTTAAGGCATGGAAGAGTAGGTCACTGCCAAGTCTTCTATCCTCCTTCAATAAAGAGCCTCTTTGCTATAAATGCAAGGAGGTTTTTTTATGTCTTTTTTTAGCTGAAACGAGTCCTCTTTTTACTTAACTTTTTTAATTCATCATATTTTTACTTTAATTTTTAAGGTTTTTTTTAAGAAAGAAAAGAGTCTTTTTTTTAAGAGAAAAGCTTCTTTTAAAAAGATAGAGAATGAAGACTTTTTAGGCTTTCTCTTTGTCTTCTAACTCATCTTCTGAAAGTTTTTGAAATGAAAAGGAATAGAGGGAGGCAGGTAAAAAGATTTTACCGCAGAAGAAAACATGGAAAAATAGGGATATTAGGGGGCTTAAAAAAGATGAAACCCTTACTTTGTTGTATAAAGACTTTGAGAACCTTTTTTATGGTCAAAGCCTTGTTTGAAGGGACTGAGCACCTCTCCTTAAAGAAACAGGGCCGTCCCCTATTTAAGTTAGCCCCTTTTAATCCTTTTTACATAAAAGCTTGTAGAATTACTGTTCCTATGAATGATAGCTAAAAACTTCTAAAATCTCCACT
>SAAU01000068.1 GCA_009929265.1 Alphaproteobacteria bacterium | reverse complement strand
GCTCAAGGCTTTGCTTGTTGATTTTTTCTTTGCTTTGATCATTTTAGTCGTTTTTCTGTTGCTTGTCAGTTTTGGTTTCTTATTTTTATTGATCTTGCTCTTCTTAATTTTGTTCTTGCATCTCTGAGTTTTCTGTGTCCTGTTTGCTTTCTTCGTTTTCTTTCTCATTTTAATCTGGCTGATTTTGCCCTTTGTTAAACCCTTCGTCTTTTTTATCTTCATCGTTGTTCCATTGTTGTTCTTATTCCTCTTCGGGTTTAATCTCATCTTTTTATACCTGTTCCTATTCAAATTCTTCCATCTCTTCAACGCTATCCGGTTTTTCGTCGAATAGTTGTTCTATCTGCTCGATTTGTTCGATGTCTGATTCTGACTGCATGTTTTCTTCATTTTTCATTTCCTCTTCGAAAACCTAATCGAAGAGGTCGCTCAAATTGACGTCCTCTTCGTTCTGCGTTTGCATGGAGACATTTTGTTCTTGCACCTCTTCAAAGTTGTCCAGATTTTCGTCTGGTTCTTCGTATTTCACAGAAACCTCTGGTTTATCCTGCTGGTTCTCGTTGTCCTGCTGATCTTCGTTTTCCTGGTTTTCCACCAGGTTTTCCTGGTTCTTTTGCTCTTGCTCTTGTTTTTCGGCATCCTGTGGCTTTTCTTCCTCATCAGCCTCGCGCTGATCGACGTCTTCTTGCTTGGAGTCGTTTTCTCCGATGTCTTTGTCCATTTCCTCGTCTTCTTGTTGCTCTTCTTTAGTTAAATCTTCAAGCCATGAAGGCATATGATATTCTGGCCATCTAGGAGTTTTTATGCCTATAGCCAAAATAACTTTCGCGTCTCTTTTTTTAGCTTCTTCCATATAAAAATCAAAGTCTTCCATATCAAAAGAATCTTGAGTCTTTTCAATTAAATCCCAGTGCATTGCTATCTTAATATTTCTAACCTTAAGATTATCAAGCATATCTATATAAATTTCTTTCGGTTCAAGTGAAAGATCAAGAGCTTGCTTTTGAGAAAAATTAACTCCCCAAGTAATATTTTCAGCTAAAGGTTTATTACCCATAAAAAAATAAACTAATAAAGAAATAATAATTATTAAAAATGTAATTAATGCCCAAAAAATGCGTTTCTTCATGGTTAAAATTATATCACAAAGTTATAAGG
>SAAU01000067.1 GCA_009929265.1 Alphaproteobacteria bacterium | reverse complement strand
TTCTAATAAACTTTTTAATGTTATCTCTACCGATGCAACGACCAAAATGTTCTTTTAAATCATTTTGAGAAACAAAATCGCCAGCTTGTGATTTTTTTGCAGGATGTTATTGCGAGTCATGATGAGGACAGCGCGACCGCGCATTTTTTGCTGCAAGATTTAAAAGAGATAAAAATAAAAACATGGTTTTTTATTGATGAGCATCCTGCGGATATGGGCGATATTCATCCAAAGAATTTTTTAGTGGATTTAAAAAGTTTTTCTTTAGGTTTAACAGCAAGGATTAAAACAGAGCGTGAACAATTAATCCCGCTGATTGAAAAGAAATGGAAGGCTCGTCTTTAAAATAATCGAGGATGTTTGCAAAACAAAAATGCTTCTGATACAATAATGCTCATGAAAAGAAATATAACAACATTTTTCTTTTTATTTATCTTTTCCTTTTTTCTTTATGGCTGTCAGCATTTAATGGAAACTCCTAAGATCGTTTGGGGTTATTCTTTAAAAGAATTACAACGCGCGCGCGTTAACGCGGATAAAAAGAGCTATATATGTACTTTTCAAGAAGCTTATTCGGCTATTTTGACGCTTGATCGAAGTTATCCATCCAAACCATTGACCGAGAAATTCTATGATGTCTTTATGAAAGACCCTATTCGTGGAGTTGTTGTTGTGATGGGTGTCTCTGGAAACGTGGATACAACAGAAGTCGGGATCTTTTTAACTGAGAATAAAGATAATACTTTAGTCGTTGAGGTCGTTTCATCCAGCCGTTTGGCTCAATCCAAGGTGTCTCAAGCACTGTTTGAGGAATTGGATAAAAGATTTCTTTAAAAACAATGAAAATGGACGTGATATGAAAAGAGAAGTAAAGATCATCGCGACATTAGGGCCTGCCAGTTGTTCAAGGGTTGTTCTTTTAAGAATGGCGCAAGCAGGGATGGATATCGTGCGATTGAACTTTTCTCATGGGACGCATCAAGAACATGAAGAAAAGATCGATATCGTGCGGGATATAAATAAAAGAAATGGTTTTGATATCAAGATCCTTCAAGATCTCGAAGGCTATCGTATTCGTATCGGTCGTTTGAACAAGCCGATCGTTTTAACGAATAATTCTTTGGTGAGCATGGGAAAAGAAGGATGCTCTAAAGATGTTGCTATC
>SAAU01000066.1 GCA_009929265.1 Alphaproteobacteria bacterium | reverse complement strand
GTCTTGGAGATGCTCACAAACGCACCCGCTTTTTCATAGACAGTCGCCCAGCCTTCCTCAAGCTGGTCTACGGTGATGGCGCTCTTGACATCCTCGCGCAGGGCGGCGATGATCGAATCATAATCCCCCGCGGTCGCGAGGCCGACAATTTCTTCCGCAGAGGTGCCGACTTCTTCCGCGTCAAACCCTTCCGGCAGCTGCGAGCCCGCGCAACCGATCAGGCTCAGGCTCAGCGCCAGAACAAAGGCAAGAGCGACGATCGCTTTGATTTGCTTTTTCATGTGTTTTACCCTTTTCTTTTGTTGTACCTGTTAATAACCTATAACTGGAAAACTGGTATGCAACTAACGTGATTTCTTTTTATTTTTCACTTCTTCGTTAAGCGAATCCAAAAAAGCTTCTGTTTCTGAAAAATGTGTTTCAGATCCTTTTTCCTTGAGGGGAAAGAGTTTCAACAACTCAAAAAGAGGTACTTTTCCTTCTGTTTCTAGCGCTGAATCAATCATATTCTTCGTCCTTTCACATAAAAAAGAGGTTATATTATATTTCAGATAGTTTGTTTTGTCAAGTATTATTTACCTTTATCATTATCCATATCCCGTGTAAAATTGTATTCGCAATTAAAATAATCTTGACAACAAAGGATTTCATTTATTAGGCTAAGAGATTAGATGAATTGCACAGAAAACAATTCAAATTTTTGAATTTTGACATTATATTTTGGAGATATATCATGAACAAATTGTTGATTCTTTCTTCTTTTTTACTGTTAGGCGCTTGTGCGACTTACCCTTATGGAATGACAAAGGAAGAATGGGAAGCTCTTCCAAACCATGAACGGGCTATTTTACGTCGCGAAGAATCCCTTATCAAAACAGGAAAAGCGGATTTAATTGAAAAAACAAAAATAGGTCCGGCTGCGACAGCCGAAATAGAACGTGCATCAAAAGAAACGAACAATGAATAACAAAAAAGCCACCGTAAAAATCGGTGGTTTTTTTACAATTCATTTTTATCTTTGTAATTTCTTTTTTACCCTTGTTATTTCGCTCAGGATAAATTATTCTTATCTCTTAGGAGTTTTTTCATGAAAAAAAAATCGACATTTCCATCAACACAACAAATTATAGATTTTTTGAATCTTCAAAAAAAACGAATACATAAACGTG
>SAAU01000065.1 GCA_009929265.1 Alphaproteobacteria bacterium | reverse complement strand
GCGAAGCACTTTCCCCTAAACAGCCCGCTCTTTTAAATCGGCATTTTGCGCAGCGAAATATCCGCCGATTTCCTAGTGTTAAAAACGATTGATTTTTCACTCAAATTTTGAAGCAAAATCCCTTTATATTAATTTTTAAAAAGTTTAAGAAGTTTAGACCCCTCGGCAGAGCCGTATTTTAGGGGGTTGTAGAGGTGTAAATATGACCGTTTGTCCATTTACTATGACCGTTTGTCCATTTACTATGACCGTTTGTCCAAGTAAATATGACCGTTTGTCCAAACTAATGACCGTTTGACAATTATAGTCATATATGTTATAATGACGATAAAAAAAGAAAGGGCATAAAATGGATTATGAAGTAATTACAGACCTGAATAGGAGCGATATTTTTAATGTGGCTCATAAGTTTACAAGCCTTAAAGGGAGTGAGTTTAATCCGCTTGAGATTGATTTTCTCTTTGCGTTTGTTACACAGATAGACGAGAAAGACGAAGCGTTTAAAGAGTATCGAATAGATAAGGCAACCCTTGAAGAAAAGATGGATAGACGATTGGAAACTAAAAGAATATCCACCCTTTTTAAAAGCCTTATTGGTAAGTATATTGAAGCAGAGGACGAGAAGAAAATTAGAACTTACAGTATCTTTGATACGCTTATTTATGACAAAGAAGAAAAGGTTTATACGGTACAGTTTTCAAGCAAAATGAAGCCTTTTTTATTAAAGTTACAACCCTACACAAAAGGCTATTTGAGCGATATTTTCAAGTTAGAAAGCACTTACAGTAAAAAGATTTATTTGCTTTGCGCCCAATGGCGTAAAGCAGGGCGTTTTAAAATTAAAGTTGATAAGTTAATGCAAGAGTTAGGCGTTCCAGAGGGTAGCAATCTTACAGACTATGGACAATTTAAACGCAAAATTCTAAAGACAGCCGAAAAAAATATGCTTGAAAAAAGCTCTATTTATTTCGAGTACCAAGAGAAAAAGAAAGGCAAAAAGGTCGATGAAATCACCTTTATCATTAAGACAAACAGAACGCACAAAGACGAAGAGCCGAAGCTCTTTGAGCTTGAATTATCCGATACACAAAAAGAGCTAAACAAGTATGTCGGCTCTAAAATCGAGGGGCATATCATTCAAGGTTTTAGAGTAACCAATACGGATATTTTTGTGGAAACAGATGTAGG
>SAAU01000064.1 GCA_009929265.1 Alphaproteobacteria bacterium | reverse complement strand
TATTTATCCCGATGAAATGGCGACTATTGCCGACATCGTTGGTGCGGGTTCCATTGCTTTAATCATTTTGGTTGTGTGTACACTTATCAATGCTTATATCACAGGGAAACTACGGAAATCAGCCTTAAGCGGATTGGATAGGACGCTTGGTTTTCTCTTTGGTTTATTGCGGGGAGTATTGCTAATTGTACTTGTTTATTTTACTGCAAGCCTTGCTCTATCCGAAAAAGAATTTGATGAAAACAAAGAAAAATATGCACAGAAAAGCATAACTATTCCTTTCATTCAAAAAGCAACTCATGTATTTGAAAAAATGTTACCCTCCTCTTTATTGGAAAAAATAAAAGAAGTGAGCACAGAAAAAGAAATCCTTTCCCCAGAAGATATTGTTGTTCCTTCTGTTCCTCCATCTAAAACTTCTGTGCAAGAAAAAACGATGAAAGAAGAAAATGACACGTCTTATGATGACGGAGAAAGAAAAGATTTAAACGCCTTAATATTGGAAATAGAAGAATAGTTCTTTGACCTTATGAGGAAACATCTTCCATTGATGTGTCGACTTTGCGGGATTGTTTCCAGTATTTTTCATCCAACAAAGTTTGTAACGCAACTGTAGACGTTCTGCTATTTCCACCTTTTTCAATCAACCGAACATGTTCCGGCCGATAAGATAGCAAAATTTTGTCCACAACCCATTGAGATGGAACTTTGTCCATTTTCTCAAAAATATCACCAACTTTTACTGAAAAATCTTCCATTTTTATTGTCCCTTTAAAAAACATTTTTGGAGTGTAACACATCACAACAATTTTTCAACTTCTTTTTGATTATCCAAAACATATTCCAATTCTTTAAAAGATTTATCAAAGAAAATAGAATCTTTGGCAAATTTGGTATCTTTTTTCATAAAGGTTGCAATTGTATTAACTGTAAAGTTCAAAACACGGCTTCTTAATTCTTTTAAGTTAGCTGTCTTTATCATTTTGACACGAAGTGTGATTTCTTTTTCTCTGTCTTTTTGCCGTAATTTTAAATTTTCCAAAGCCTCTAATTCAAAAGATTCTGCAGATTTTTTTGTTTTTTTCAAAATAGATATTTTTTCTTGTCCTTTTTTTCTATCTTGCTCTCGACGAGAAGAAAGGATATTTTCGGCTTTTTGATATAAATCTAAAGCATCCTGAATGTTTTTTTGAATCTCTTCAGCGC
>SAAU01000063.1 GCA_009929265.1 Alphaproteobacteria bacterium | reverse complement strand
GTTGGGCGATTTGTATCTGCCTTTTAAAGCGCATCGCTACGAAAAACAAACCCTAGGACTGAACCCTGGCGCAACCTATGGCAGTGCGAAACGCTGGTATCCTGAGGAGTTTGCCAAAGTGGCGATTGCCTTGCATGAACGCTATAACATTGTCATCTTTGGAGGGCCTAGCGAAGTTGAAATTGCCCACGAAATTGAAAATCTCATACGAGCTCAGGGCATTGAAAATATTGAAAATCTTGCAGGAAAAACCTCCATTAAAAGCTTGTGTGAGCACATCGGAGGAGTGGATCTTTTTATCACCAACGATAGTGGTCCTTTGCACATTGCAGCAGCGTACAAAGTCAAAACCATTGCCATTTTTGGCCCAACCATTTGCACCGAAACGCATGGCTGGAACAACCCGTATGAAACCATTATAAAACAAAATCTCTCTTGTCAACCCTGCATGAAACGCACCTGCCCTTTGGGTCACCATGCGTGCATGAAGGGCATTGATGCTGGAATGATACTAAAGGAGCTTCAATGAATCAAAGCGCGTTTACCTATAAAGAGCACGAAATCATCAGTACATTACAAAAAGAAGAGGCAATAAAGCTTTTTGATAGCCTTGTTGAGAAACGCTATACCATCACGGATAATTTTAAAGATGGGCCAAAATGCCTTGTCCAAAAAGTCAAAATAGATGGCTTTGAAGAAATGGTTTTTAAAATTCCTCGCTCTCGTAGTAGACGTACATGGGAGAGGATGCTCACCCTTTTTCGAGAGAGTGAAGCCTTTCGTAACCATGAAAGTATGCTAACTCTTCAAACCTTAGGACTTAAAGGAGCCACACCCATCTTAGCGGCACAAAAACGTTTTCGAGGCGTTGTATTGGAGAGTTTTTTTACCTACTCGTTTGTAGAAGGAGAAGCTCCTCGTGAAGAAGAGACTCCCAAAGTACTGGAAAAGATGAATCTACTTCACGTAAAAGGGTACACGAGAAGTGACCCTAAGCTTCAAAATTTTATTATGCATGAGGGTGAGGTCTGTTTTATTGATTTTAGACTCAAAAAGCCACTCCTTTTTTCAAAAATGGAGTGTACACTTAATCTCTGCAAATTTTTTCAAACACTACCTAATGATAGACAATACATGCAGACACACCAAAAAAACTCACTTTTGTTTAAAGCCATGTACCGTTGGCATAAAGTGCTAATGTTTTGGAGAAGTACA
>SAAU01000062.1 GCA_009929265.1 Alphaproteobacteria bacterium | reverse complement strand
TATTAGTATTTTTTCTAAGGATTTCTTGGCTGCTCAAGGGAAACAAGGGACGTTTTTTGATATTTCAGGGATTTTCTTTAGAAACTTTTTTTTTCATTTTCATCCAAGATTTTTATTTTTAAGCGGTGATAATAATTATGCGCATTCGACACATTTTTGTGGCGTTTTAAGTTGGGTTGATATAGGGGCATTGATTTTAGGGTTGAGTTTTATTTTATGGCACATAACTCGTAAAGTAAAAGATAAAGAATTTCTATCCGCAAGCATGCCTTTTATATTTTTTTGTTTTTGTAATATATTGATGGGCATTTTTCCGGCGGCTTTGACTCACGAAGGACTGCCACACGCTTTACGTACTATGGGTGCTTGGCCTTTTATGATGCTTTTGTCAGGGATCCTTTTATATAAAGGAGCTAAATCCTTTGCTTTATCTTTAGGATTGATAACTGTGATTGCCTATATTTTTAGCTTCTTTTATTTAAGGCATTATTTTATGGTTTATCCTAAACAAAGTCAGGGGATGTTCGGATTCTGGTCTAAACAAGAGGCTTTAGCCGCCAAGACGGATAAAGATTGGCTTAAGTTCTTAGTCCGTCATTCAGGACAGAACTTTCATGTTATTTATTATTTTATGAATTATAAAAAAGATGAGACATGCACATCCGCTAGAACGAAATGGGAAGCGGTGTATAATTATATGAGAGCGCAAGGAAAACGCTGATCGGGTGGGATCTTGTTTTATAATAAAGATGTGTTGAAGTGATAAGTCTATGATAAAAGATCCTCAAGATATCCTAACGAAGATGTACGATTCTTTATATCGGTCTTTTGGGCCGCAACATTGGTGGCCAGGAGAAACGTCTTTTGAGGTCATTATTGGTGCCATATTAACGCAAAATACGAATTGGAACAATGTTGAGAAAGCGATCCTGAATTTAAGAAGAAAGAAACTTTTAACGCCGTTATCGTTGCGGCGTGTTCCTGAAGATCAATTAGCCCTTTTGATCAAGCCTGCGGGGTATTTTAATGTGAAGGCAGATCGGCTGAAATGTTTCATTGAATTTCTATTTGTAGCCTATGAAGGGGATCTTAAAAGAATGGGTCAAGAAAAATGGCCTGTTTTAAGGAAGAAGATCCTTTCTGTCAAAGGGATCGGCCCAGAAACAGCAGATTCTATTTTGTTGTATGCCTTTAATAAGCCTATATTCGTTGTTGACGCGTATAC
>SAAU01000061.1 GCA_009929265.1 Alphaproteobacteria bacterium | reverse complement strand
CTAAGTGCTTATATTCATATCGCTTACCAATGCTCTGCATACACTCCTCAAAAAATTGAGAAAAATAAAAAAGAGCCATATCCTTTTCAAATCGTGAGATTGACATACTCCCCACGGCTAAAGCAGGGGGATTCTAGTATCGACAAGACTAGGCTACTTTCGTAGCTCTTACAGTCTCTCCACTAAGAGTTGATATCCCAACTCTTTTGATATTAATAGCAGCATTCACATCTCTTTGATGTGATGCATTGCATGATGGACAGGTCCACTCTCTTATTCTCGTGTCGAGCTTTTCTAAAACATGTCCACAATGTGAGCATGTCTTGGAACTTGGAAAAAATCTATCTATTTTGACCACATGTGTTTTGTACTCTAAAATATTTACAAACTCACTAAAGGCCAAATCAGATATTTTTCGTCCCCACATCATTTGCATGGCTTTCATGTTTAAATCTTCCATGAAGATAGTGTCATACTCTTTGGCCAATTTATTAGAGAGCTTATGAAAATAATCTCTTCTTTGATTGGCAGTTTTGATATGAAGTTTAGCTAAAAGCACTTTCGCTTTTTTGCGATTGTTTGAGCCTTTTTTCTTCTTTGAAAGATTTCTGTTAAGCTTTTTTTGAAGGGATAGGTTTTTGAGATGAAACAAAGGTGATTCTATTTCTGATTGATCATCGAGTGTTAAAAAAGTTATCATTCCAAAGTCAATGCCCGCACTTTTACCTGTCGTGGTGTTGCCTTTATCCTCTTTTTTATCAATGGTGATACAGATATAAAAATCTCCAATAGTATCTCTCTTAATAATTACCGTTTTGATTATTCCGTCTATGGGACGAGAAAGCCAAAATTTGTAGGTATAACCATTAAGAGAAATACTGTTCTTGTCTATCTTGTAGCCTACTTTGCCTTTGAGAGTATAAGATTTATATTTTTTAACTGCTTTAAAGCTTGGTGGACTTGTTCTTAGCTTGGTTCTGCCTTTTGCATAGTCAAAGAACTTCTTGTAGGCGTTATCTATCCTTTCAGTGATGTTTTGGATTGCTTGGGAAGGGACTTTATTCCAAAAAGCATACTTATCTCTCTTTTTAAGCTTTGTGAGGTGTTTTTGGAGTTGAAATTTATTGAGTGAGCCACTTGCAGATTACCAAAAACAACCCACAATTTAAGCTAAATTGAATTTTAAAAAAGCCTTTCATACTTCCATAAATGCTATAATTCTTTACCA
>SAAU01000060.1 GCA_009929265.1 Alphaproteobacteria bacterium | reverse complement strand
CTCCCCTCCTTTAAAGAATTTTTAGAAAGTTATTCAGATTTTATGTAAATTCACCCTCTTATTACTTTTCACCCCGTCACGCGACGGGGTTTTTTGTGGCTATATTATGTGGGGATGTGCGATTTTTTTAGGCACGGGCGAGCGGAAAAGAGGAAAAAGGATCAAATAGGCGGGTTTATGGGGCTTTAGCGCTCTTATTATATCTTGCGTATGGAAAGAATTGTCATCTGCTGGGTTAGAGGGTGGGCGAAAAAAAGAGTAATTTCAGGGAAAAAAAGAGAGGAATTTGAATGGTAATGAGTGAGAAGAAGGAATTGGGGAATAGGGACGAGGTTTGGTTTCAGAAGGCGTTTGAAAATAAGGCCGTAGAAAAGATATTTGGACTAGTTAGAAAAGAAATCGGAGATGTTTTTGAAAGTGAAGAGGACATTATAATCCATGCGATCTTCTATGGTCTCAGGGGTATGTTGAACTATGATTTGAGGTTAGCTGAAAGGGAAGGAGAGTTTGAGATAGGGGCCAAACTGGATCGGATACTTGATGAATTCAGGCTGGAGAAGGTCGGGGTGGGAAAACTTGATAGAATACTTGAAATGTTAAGCAGAGTTGTAGCTGAAGGAGTTCGATTGGAAGGGGTAATGGGTATTCCCGGAAGAATTGACCAAATGCAGGCTGATCTCGATGAAGTGCTTAGGTTTTGCGGAAGAATTGAAGGAATAAGAAAGGACTCCGGAGAGAACAAAAAGGTCGCTGAGGAGATAAGGACGGATACGCTTGAAAATAAGGAGAATATTAAGGCAATAGAGGAAAAGGTAAACTTGTTGTTCGAGATGGCCGAGGATCTGTTATATGGGGAAAAATACGAGGATGTCGTGCCGAAGGATTATTTTAATGAACATCTTGGGAAGAGAAATGTTTTCTTAAAGCTTTCTGAGATAATTGAAGAAGTTTTGGAAGTTCTTGGTAAGGGTGATAAAAAAGTAAGAATGCCTTTTTAAGTTGGAATATCTGGACGTTTTAGTGGAACAGGTAGTTTTTTCGTGAAAAAATTTTCGATAAGGGAAAGTTTTAGGGCAGTATTTGTTTAGAGTTGGAAAGAATAAAAGAAAAATTTGATAGAATAGGTAGTTTTTTCGTGGGAAAACTTTAGGGGAAGTATTTGTTTAAGATTTGGCAAAAATACAAGAAATATTTGATGGGAGTAGCTGGCATTATCGTTGTTTCTTATGTGGT
>SAAU01000059.1 GCA_009929265.1 Alphaproteobacteria bacterium | reverse complement strand
ATGTCAAAGGATATAACGTCAAAGCCCGTTTGTTTACGGCCCTTAAAGAATACCTCATGCCACTCGTTTTTCTACACTTGAATGTACGGGTCTTTCAAGACATAATTAAAACTGATCATTTAAAAACTCGTCCTAAAAAAGGAGCGGGATAGAAAATGAAGAATGAAGGCACAGAAAAACAAGAAAATTATACAGTTGTTGATGTAAGAAAAATGACCGGCAATTTTTTGCCAGGACTTCTTGCCAAGGCCGCTCATGTTGATGTCGGAAAGGGACTTTGCGTGATTCAGAGCTTTGAACCAATTCCTCTTTATGCCGCGATGGGGGAGTTAGGATTTGATCATGTTACCGAGAAAATTTCAGATGACGAGTATCGTGTATATTTCTCTCGTATCGAAAAAAAGGGATCTTCTTTTGAGGATGCCGGGGATATGCCTTTGAAACCTACTGCGGTACTGAATTTTAAAAAAATAGATAATCGCCTGGCTGACACGGTGGTAAATTTTTGGAGTATGATTTGGGGGAAAGAAAAATCAGCGTTAGAAATGAAAACAAAGCTATTGTTGTCCTTATCAAATGGTGTAGGAGCCGGGCGATTTCGTCAGGCGACGCGTGAACTGATCAAAGCTTATTCCATAGGGCTTAGCGTTGACGAGATGGATGAATTGTTTTCGCTGTTTGTTTGGAATTCGGGCGTGGGGAATTTTGCTTCAGAAATCGGGCCGTCTCCGCTTTTTGGTGCTTACCAGCTTATCAAAGACCTTACCCAAAAAGGGGAAACGCGGGAGAAGGTATTGAAGGTTGTTTTGGAAAAATTCGGGGAAAATAATCCGGAAGTAAACGTCATGTTTCAGGAAAGAAAAAATTAAGAAATAGTCTGTCAGCGCTTACCCAAAAGGGAGGGTTAAATATGTTTTGTTTTCAATGTCAGGAAACGGCCAAGAACCAGGGGTGTACCATCAAGGGGGTTTGCGGGAAACCGGAAGAGACTTCAGACCTGCAGGATTTGCTTATTGATGTATGTGAAGGAATCTCATTTTTTGGCAGGCATCTTAGAAAAATTGAAACGGTCAATAAAAAGTTTGGCAATTTTATTTGCCAGTCACTGTTTGTTACCATAACCAACGCAGCTTGGGATGATGAAGCGATAATCGCCAGAATTAAGGAAGGCCTCAAGATTAGGGATGAAATAAAGAAGGCATTCTTGGATGCGCACAAAAAGAAATACGGGAAAGATTTTTCAGAAGTTTTGCCT
>SAAU01000058.1 GCA_009929265.1 Alphaproteobacteria bacterium | reverse complement strand
ATTGTAAAAATAAATGGAAGATACCATGCATGTGAACTCTTTGACAGAGTTGTGAAGTGAGGGATGAGATGAAGTGTAAAAATTGCAACAAAGAAATTGCCATTACTTTACTCAACAACTTCACCCAGTAAGTTTAGGTGCTTATGGAAGTGAAGAATTGACCAAAGATAAACAAATAGAACTGTAATAGCTCTAATTCATGAAAATTACGGTTACATTGAGCGCTTAAACCATTTCATGGATAATTTATCACGAACAAGCTAAAAGCGCTTAGAAGCTAAAATATGAGGTGTTAAATATGGGATATTACGACACAAAAAATGAAGCTAGGCGAATCAGTAAACTTGCTAGTCAAAATATATCGAGTGAGCAAAACAAAAAAGAATTTGAATTAGATAGCCAAAGCAAGTTTAATCAGGAAATGCAAGCTGAGTTTCACGAAAGAATTAAAAAATTAGGAGAAAAAAATGGTAGTTAAAGTCTTTGATGCTTATATTGAAGGCAAAAAAAAAGCAACCGGAACAATTGACGAGATAGCCGATTACTTTGATCTTTCCCGCAACTCTATCTCATTATGGATAAAGAATGGGAAAGACCCTAAAAAAGCTAACCATAAATATAAGCACGCTATTTTAAATAAAGAAAAAACTAAAGAGCTTATAGAACAAAAGAAAAAAGAAGGGCGCAAACTTCCAGCTTCTGTTTATGATTATTATGACAAAGGGGAATTCATAATGACAGGAACTGCTCGAGAAATTTCCCAATTTTTAAATATTAGCAAAAATAACGTATATTCATATATCCAAGTTGGTAAGCACGCTTTTGATTACAGAAAAACAAGAAAACATGCGATTTTAAACGAAGCAGAAACTAGAAAAAGATTTCCATTGTCTTCAATCTCATCAGAAGAAGAATTTATTGAAACAGAAGAAAAAGAACGTAGAAAGCACGAAACAAAAGAAGAACGTAGGTTGCGAAGAAAAATCAGAGCGCAAATGGCAATCGAAAACTTAAGAAAAGAAGAATTAGGATTATAGGAACAGCAAATGACTAAGTTTGAAACAGCGAACGAATTAATATCTTTTGTTAAGGAAAAAGATTTGAAAAGTGGTTTCTATCAAAAAGGGAAAAGGATCCAATGGTTAGTTGGATTTGATATGTCGGGATTTATGCAAGTTACAACTCCAGTACAGGTCAGAAAGTCACGGAGCGGTTTTAATTGCAGTGTGACTAATTGGAATGTTTTGCTAGAAGAAAATTT
>SAAU01000057.1 GCA_009929265.1 Alphaproteobacteria bacterium | reverse complement strand
TAGCACAGTGTTCAAAATTTTTGACATTATCCTGGCCTCCCACAGCGTCAAGAATGTCTTTGATGGTTTGTTCATTTTTCATTAATAATTCCTCCTTTTTTTTAGATCTACCCCTAGTAACAATCCAATTTTTTCTTGTAGCGATTCTATAGAGCCTATGGTTATGTACCTGTTCCATTTCGGGTAAAAAATGTGCTCACGTCATGAGTTTCATTAAGCTTCCATCTTCGTTGAAGGTATAAATAGTAGCTAAATAATTTCATGTTCACTTCTAAGAAACAAAAGCTCTCTGATGTCAAAACACACCGAACGGAACCGGTTCCTCTACAACTGAATAGTAAACCCTTTCAAAATTAATGTCAAGCGTTTTCTCAAAAATTTTTTTTAGTATTTTCTGGATCGGTAAATCAGAATCGCGCCAGTTTTTTCGGTGCATTGGACACCTATTGCGACGTGATAATTGCTCTGCTGCTCCTATGCTTTCGGATCGCGCACATGATCGGTGTAGCTTTCGGATTGCCAAATTTAGCAAGCGGCAGGAAGTTCCCAAAGCTCTTTTTTTCTTCCAAGCTGGCGACGCTTTTGCTCGGCACCCTATCCCATTTCCACACCGGTATCCGTCAACACTTATCCTGCAATTTTTTGGTGATCTGTTTTTTTCTCCTTCCTTTTTTTGATCTGTTGTTCCTAAGAATAAGTGCAATAAAAGCTTTGTTTCACTTTGTTTCGGAACCGGTTCCTTTCCGATTTAAAATGATAAGGAGCAGTTTTTCATGTTGTTGAAACCGGTTCCTCTTGATATGAATAGTAAACCCTTTCAGAAATAAAGTCAAGCATTTTCTAAAAATTTATTTTTTTGTGGACCGTCTTGCGATGGTCTTTATTTGCCAAAAGCGTTAAAATGAAGGTAAAGAGCGACATGACACAGGTTTGGGAGGTTTTTTGACCATGACGATAAATGAGAAAATGTCCGAAAAATTTGATGGTTTGGCGGCTTTGATCGGCCACACCCCGATGCTGGAAATTTCCTTGCTCTACAAAGGCGAACCGCGGGTCGTATACGCAAAGGCGGAATACTACAATTATTCAGGCAGCATCAAGGACCGGGTCGCCTGCAACATCCTCCGCCAGGCCTATGAAACAAGCGCGATCACTGAAGGGATGCCCATCGCTGAGGCGACCAGTGGAAACACTGGCATCGCTTTTGCTGCAATCGGCGCTTATTTGGGCAATCCTGTCACGATTTTCATGCCCGACTGGATGAGCAAGGAGCGGAT
>SAAU01000056.1 GCA_009929265.1 Alphaproteobacteria bacterium | reverse complement strand
GATTAATAGAAAAATCATAAAAAACCTCATCGCAAATAATACTTAAACGATTTTTCTGGCAAAGGCCATTAAGTTCTTCGAACTCATAAGGCTTAAGAAATGAACCCGTCGGATTATTAGGATTAACCAAAACAACGCTTTTTGTATGAGGCGTTATTAAATCTTTCAACGAATCAAAATCAATCACCCATTGGTCTAAATATTGAAGGGCATAAAAATCAAGCGCCACATCATTTAAATCACCTAAAAACTGAAATAAAGGATAACTCGGATGAGGAAAAAGAATTCTATCCTCAGGATTTGCGAGTAACCGAAAAAGATAAGAATACGCCTCAGACGTGCTTGACGTTAGAAAAATCTGTTCCGGCCTTACATTTATATTTTTTGTTTTATAATATTCGCTAATGGCTTGTCGGGTTTCCAGCATGCCTTGTGCGTCGGGAGCATAAATAAAATTCTTTTTGTCATAAAGACTTTTAAGAATTCTTTTAGGATACCGGAATCCGCATTTCGTCGGATTAGATTCTGTTAAATTTAAAATTTCTACATTTTCTTTTTTCAAATTATCGACAAAAGACGTGATCTGGTTCGAGGATAACTCCCAATTAGTTCGTTTAGCAAAATGAAAAGAATTAGGCATTCTCTGTTGTGTTGGGGGGGGGTTGTGTTTCTCGTAATAATCGTTTTAATTGACTTTCTTTCTCCCGTAATCGCTGTTCCAAAAGAGCATAATCTGTCTTGGCAACCCACGCAGTATCTTCTTTTTGTTTCTTAAACTCAATGTTTTCTTTCTTCATCTGAGATAGCTCTAATTGATAAACCTCATTTTTGGCTTTGAGCTGTGCGTTTTCTGCCTCGACGGCTCTGCGCTGTTCATTAAGCGTTCGGTTTTTCTCTTCAAATTCTTTTAATTCCTTCTGAAGCCGTAGCGTTAATGAATGCTCTTGAGAAAAACTTTCTTGAATCATCCTTATGTCTTCTTTTAATTTATGAACTTCTTTATCTCTCCTATCAATATCGCCTTGTTCTTTTTGAAGCCATTCATGTTCTTTGTGAAGCTTTTCTTGAAGATTCTTTATTTGAACTTTTTCCTCTAAAAGCTGTTTTTCTTTGTCGGAAATAGTATTTTCTAAAGAAACCGCTTTACCTCTTAAAGAATGAAGGGCTTTTTCAAGTCGTGAACATTTTTCTTCCCATTCTTTTTCTTTAGGAGTTGCTTCTATTTTTTCCCTGCGTTTCTTCTTTTTAGCTTTTTCCGACGGAGAAATAATAAAAAGAACTACACCGGCTATAAT
>SAAU01000055.1 GCA_009929265.1 Alphaproteobacteria bacterium | reverse complement strand
GAACTCAAGCGCCGCGTCCGCTGGAAGGAATTTTTAAAATCCCACTGGGAAGTTTTGTCAGCTACGGATTTCTTAAGCGTAGAACTCCTGACTCCCCGCGGTCTGGTCAAATGCATGATTTTATTTTTCATCGACATCCAGACCCGCTAGGTTGAACTTGGCGGGGTAAAACTCAATCCTGATGGTGAATGGATGAAGCAAGTCGCCCGCAACCAAGTCGACTGCATCGACGGCTTTCTCAAGGACAAAAAATATTTGATCTGCGACAGAGACCCTCTTTTCACTGCGGGCTTCGAGCATATACTCAACACCTCCGGCGTGAAAATAAAAAGGACTCCTGCATACGCCCCAAATATGAATCCCCACGCCGAAGTTTTTTGTAAAACATTAAAATTTGAGTGCCTGAATAAAATGATTTTTATGAATGACAGGCAAGTCAAATACGCCGTTTCAAAATTCATTTCTCATTATAATAGAGAAAGACCACATGCAGCATTCGACGGAAAGATGATTGAACCGTTGCCCCAGGATAAAGACGGTGAAATCGTAGAATTTGAAAGTTTAGGCGGAATTTTGCGGTCATACAGGAGGATAAAGAGAACTCCTGTGCCCCTTGAGGAAGCGGCCTGATTGAGCTCAGATGAATTCTGGAACGTTGCTAGAAAAGAAATAATTCCGGGTTTCAGAAAATCATCTGACTCATGGTTCTGAAAAAGCCGTTTCCCAAAGCAAAAAATAGAGCTTTTGGGGGTGTACCGAGGAAACGCCTGATTAAAGGGATATTTTCTGCGGGAAAAAGAAGGATTTTTAGAAAAATTTCACAGTGTACGGAAATGCAAGATAAGGGGTTTTGAACTCATTTCTGCATATGTACCTGAATAGATAAAGTACAAAAATAGAAGACATGCTATGCATAAACCCTCGGTACAGGGCAGTGAAATTTTTCTTAAAAACTTCCTGAAAAGTGCCGTTTTTTAAAAAATTTCCCAGCACTTAACTTCTTCATTATTAACGACATCTCAAATTAGAGGGGCTCGCTTTCTAAGTGGCATGCTCCGCCAAATTTTCTTAAACTACTGGCGCTAAACGACTTACAGCCTCGCTAACCTCACTTTGCAAAACCCTTTGTCTCAAAGGCTTTTGCGATTCAACCTCACTCTTCAAGGTGTACCGAGCAGGCCTTAAAAAGGGCTTATTTTTGCCGATTTTTCTCTCTGTTTTCCCAAAAATCTCTGAGGGGTGTACCGACGGTACACTTACTTGATTTTTCATAAAGAACATAAAGCAAACACTTTATGAATTTTCTC
>SAAU01000054.1 GCA_009929265.1 Alphaproteobacteria bacterium | reverse complement strand
GATAAGTACTTTCTTAAAAAGTTTTTGTATAATCTTAAATAGGCAAACATAAGGTTTTTCACTATGAAAAAAATTTTATTTTTTATCTTTATTGTGTCGAGTCTTGGTGTTTCTTATTGGATTTATACACTTCATGAACATACAAAAGAAAAACAACTTGCGTATGCGACAGATACCTATACACGAGCTTTTAATACGGTGTATGATGAAAAAAAACAATTGGCAAAAATTCTTTTTGTCGTACTTGCCAACCGGATAAATTTGGAGATGCAACTCGCTCGTTTAAGGACGGCGTCTTCTGAAGAAAAAAACAACATCAGACAACTTCTTTATAATGACCTGCAGCCAAGGTATAAAGATATCTCCAAAATGGGCATCAAACAAGTTCATATCCACCTTCCAAACAATGAGAGCTTTCTAAGAATGCACGCACCTGAAAAATTTGGGGATGATTTGAGTGCTATTAGACCAACCGTGGCTTATGTGAACAAACATCATACCGAAATTGATACTTTTGAAGATGGAATAATGAATTATGGATTAAGATTTGTGTTTCCTCTTTTTCATCAAGGTATCTATGTCGGCAGCATGGAGATATCTTTTGGGGCAAGTTCTATCACAGAATCTATCATGAAGCAATACTATGTACTCAGTAATTTCTTCCTTAAAGCCTCACCTTTAAACATGCAGACCTATACGAAAGAAAATACCATCTATAAACCTTCTCACCATCAAGGCTATTATTATGATTTAGAAGTGTTGCGAAACCTAAAAAACTTCTCTCGAAAAGATATTTCAGAACTCCAACCAAGGACTGCAACCACGGATAAGATACGAGCTCTAGGGCAAACAGACACCCCAAGCTCCATACATGATGAAGAGATAGATGCTATCTTTACCATCATCCCTATCATCCATAAACTCACCCATGAAAATTTGGCTTTCTTAACCGTAAGAAGCAAAGCGAGCAACATCATTCTTGCAAAAAAACACACCTACGCCATGATGTTTTTAAGTACATTGGCACTGGGGTTAATTTTTTCTTTTATTTATATGCTTAGCAACAAAAATAGACACTTAAAAAGTGAAGTGGCTAAAAAAACCATCGAACTGCAAGAACTTAACAAAGGTCTTGAAAAAACCGTTGCCTCTCAAACACACCAGATTCAGCAAGAAAATGAACGCTTTGCTCTAGTGCTTGATAGCATAAGAGATGGGATATGGGATTGGGATTTAGCAACCAACGCTACTCCGGAAAAAATTCAAGAGATTTTTAAAAAAAAGGGCTTTGATACTTTTTATGAAAATAA
>SAAU01000053.1 GCA_009929265.1 Alphaproteobacteria bacterium | reverse complement strand
CATCAAAGCAAATTCTTGATGACATTTCAAAGAACAATGCAGTATTTGTTGTTACTCATAGAGATGATTTAAAAGAACTTTTTAATGACTCAATAACTGTTTACAAAGACGGAGATGGATTTACAAAAATTAAAGAATAATAAAAAAGAACCCAGTCGTTTAAAAACTGGGTTCTAGTTTTATTTATGCTTTTTTTTATTTTTGTGCTGATGCTTTTTTCATTGCGTAATTGAAAATTGAATTTTCTTTTTCGTCATTATTGTCGTTAAAGTCTTTTGCGGCGGAAGTTGTTTTTGATGCATTGTTATCGTTATCTGCTCCACTATATGAATCAGCTTTTGCTTTTGACGTTTCATCTGATTCATTAGCGAAATCCATAAGTCTTTTCAGTCTTGAAACGTATTCGTTATTTTCTTTTGATTTGATGATTGCATTAAGAAGTTCTCTATTTCCTTTCTTTGAAATAGCGTCCTTTCCTTCGCTCCATATTTTGCGAAGAACTTTTTCAAGCGTAACTTTGTCATCAAGCTTATCAAGAGATTTGTCACTAAGGTTACGATACGCAAACATTGTTGCAAGAACTTTGATTGCCAAGTTTCTATCTTTTGGAAGACCGTCTGGCTTGTACATATCATTTGCTTTAAATTCTTGAGCCATATCAATCATGGTTTCAGTATTTATAAGCTTTTTGGATTTCATTGCGTTTTCAACAGCTTCAACAAATTCTTCTTGAGCATACTCAGCTGCATCTTTTTCTTCTTGTTTCCGCATTTTATCTACTTTAGATTGTGCATACGAAGAGCGAATCTTTCCAGCAGTTGATTTGTCAATATCACTAATCTTTTCACCAACTGCTTTTTTGAGGGCTTCAAATGCTTCAGACTTGCGTTCAGTTTTTGCTTTCTTTTCTTCTTCTTTTGCAGCGTCTTTAGCTTTTTTCTCGTCTTTTTTTGCAGCGTCTTTAGCTTTTTTCTCGTCTTTTTTTGCTTCACTTGCAGCTTGTTTGTTTTTGAAATAATCTTTAATTGCTTGCTTTTTTTCTTCTACCGATTTTTCAAGAGCTTCTTTGTCGGCAATTTCTTTTTCACTTCTGCTAACTCTTACGTTTGCATTGTGCTCTCCAGCAAGTCTTTCGTTTTGCTTTAAATAATAAATCATTCCATTTTTCAAAGAATTGATGGAAGTTGCATACGAATTAAGTATTACATTTAAACCAGCAGCAAGAGAACGAAGGTTACCAAAAGCTCTGTATAGTTCGCTTCTTACTTGCCCAACATATGCAGCGTCAGAGGTTTTAATATAACTCTTAAAT